>NZ_WEHZ01000122.1 GCF_012641745.1 Pseudoalteromonas peptidolytica | reverse complement strand
GTTGTACTGCTAAAGACAGTTTAACTTCGCCAGAAGTTAATATTGAATACTAAAGTAGACGCTAATTAATCAAATAAATGATTAATCGGCATTTTCTTTCGAAAACTCGATAAATAACTTTACGTTATCTATCAGAATTTAATTTTTCAGCTTTTCCAAATTTTTAAAGAGCAAGAGAATTACTTCTCAGAGTTAAAAACTC
>NZ_WEHZ01000121.1 GCF_012641745.1 Pseudoalteromonas peptidolytica | reverse complement strand
GTTGCTTGGCCTGATGGCTAAGTAATATTTGCTCTTTAAAAATTTGGAAAAGCTGAAAAATTAAATTCTGATAGGTAACGTAAAGTTATTTATCGAGTTTTCGAAAGAAAATGCCGATTAATCATTTGTTTGATTAATTAGCGTCTACTTTAGTATTCAATATTAACTTCTGGCGAAGTTAAACTGTCTTTAGCAGTACAAC
>NZ_WEHZ01000120.1 GCF_012641745.1 Pseudoalteromonas peptidolytica | reverse complement strand
GTTGCTTGGCCTGATGGCTAAGTAATATTTGCTCTTTAAAAATTTGGAAAAGCTGAAAAATTAAATTCTGATAGGTAACGTAAAGTTATTTATCGAGTTTTCGAAAGAAAATGCCGATTAATCATTTATTTGATTAATTAGCGTCTACTTTAGTATTCAATATTAACTTCTGGCGAAGTTAAACTGTCTTTAGCAGTACAAC
>NZ_WEHZ01000119.1 GCF_012641745.1 Pseudoalteromonas peptidolytica | reverse complement strand
CACTTCTGAGTTCGGCATGGGGTCAGGTGGTTCCAAAACGCTATGGTCATCAGGAAATTCTGTTCATTAATGAAGTATCCTTCATTAATATAAATCTGGAAAAAGCTATTAAATTCTTTGTCTACTTCAGTCTATTAACTTCTGTCGCTAAACCACTTTGGCGTTGTATGGTTAAGCCTCACGGGTAATTAGTACGAGTTAGCTTAATGCCTCACAG
>NZ_WEHZ01000118.1 GCF_012641745.1 Pseudoalteromonas peptidolytica | reverse complement strand
CTGTGAGGCATTAAGCTAACTCGTACTAATTACCCGTGAGGCTTAACCATACAACGCCAAAGTGGTTTAGCGACAGAAGTTAATAGACTAAAGTAGACAAAGAATTTAATAGCTTTTTCCAGATTTAAGAATTAAACAAGGTGACCAACCTCAGCGATATAGCGAAATCGGTTCACCTTGCGCAAATGGAATGTTCGTGCGAGGCACGATGTAATTATACATTTG
>NZ_WEHZ01000117.1 GCF_012641745.1 Pseudoalteromonas peptidolytica | reverse complement strand
GATACCTTTCGGTATCGAATTGACTGTGCTGAATAAACTATGTTTATTCTGTTGGTCACTCAGTTCAATTGAGACTCTAAATTTGTTTGCGTCATCTAGCGAACTAGATTCTGCTGTTAGAACTCAACCTGTACGAGTGCCCACACAGATGATTGCTTCATATTGTTAAAGAACATTCCGGTTACCCGGCACGATGACTTATCATCGCTGCGCCGTTAGCGCTGAGG
>NZ_WEHZ01000116.1 GCF_012641745.1 Pseudoalteromonas peptidolytica | reverse complement strand
CGTCGCATTGCTGCAACGGGTTTTTCTAATAAGTCCCTGGCTCGCTACGAAGTAGGATGTTCTACTTTCACATGGGAAGCCCACACTATCATTGACCGGGGCCGACCCTTCGCGGGGCTCGCCTTCGAGCTGTTTTGTTTCACTTCTGAGTTTGGGTCACAAGAAACCGAAGCAACGCTTCCAGTTCGAGGAAGTGAGCGCATGGATACGCGAAGGGGAAATACTACA
>NZ_WEHZ01000115.1 GCF_012641745.1 Pseudoalteromonas peptidolytica | reverse complement strand
GTCACAAGAAACCGAAGCAACGCTTCCAGTTCGAGGAAGTGAGCGCATGGATACGCGAAGGGGAAATACTACATGGAAGTACTTTACTACAAATGCAAAAAACCCGTCGCATTGCTGCAACGGGTTTCTCTAATAAGGCCCTGACGATGTTCTACTTTCACATGGGAAGCCCACACTATCATCGACGCTGTTTTGTTTCACTTCTGAGTTCGGCATGGGGTCAGGTGGTTCCAAAACGCTA
>NZ_WEHZ01000114.1 GCF_012641745.1 Pseudoalteromonas peptidolytica | reverse complement strand
ACGTTGATAGGCGAGATGTGGAAGTGCTGTGAGGCATTAAGCTAACTCGTACTAATTACCCGTGAGGCTTAACCATACAACGCCAAAGTGGTTTAGCGACAGAAGTTAATAGACTAAAGTAGACAAAAGAATTTAATAGCTTTTTCCAGATTTAAGAATTAAACAAGGTGACCAACCTCAGCGATATAGCGAAATCGGTTCACCTTGCGCAAATGGAATGTTCGTGCGAGGCACGATGTAATT
>NZ_WEHZ01000113.1 GCF_012641745.1 Pseudoalteromonas peptidolytica | reverse complement strand
CACCACGGAGTGATTCATGACTGGGGTGAAGTCGTAACAAGGTAGCCCTAGGGGAACCTGGGGCTGGATCACCTCCTTATACGATTTAGAACTTATTTGTTCGAAGTGTCCACACAGATGATTGTTGCTTGGCCTGATGGCTAAGTAATATTTGCTCTTTAAAAATTTGGAAAAGCTGAAAAATTAAATTCTGATAGGTAACGTAAAGTTATTTATCGAGTTTTCGAAAGAAAATGCCGATTAATCATTT
>NZ_WEHZ01000112.1 GCF_012641745.1 Pseudoalteromonas peptidolytica | reverse complement strand
GATCAACTGCTTGTAACTCATGGTAACTACTCTTGTTTTTTGGCGATTACAGAGTACCACCAACAGGCAGTTGATCTCTCCTCACCGATTAACCATGAGTGGTGCACTTATTATCTGAATTCGGGGTTCTTTTGCGCATGCTTAGTGGTTTTAAGCTCAATTATCAGGTCATTTTTACCAACCTTAGAAACAACTTCGTATTGTAAATCAGGCCTGGCTGGTATTAGCCAATGCCTTTCTTCTCCAGTGCTG
>NZ_WEHZ01000111.1 GCF_012641745.1 Pseudoalteromonas peptidolytica | reverse complement strand
AGAACGCCATTTGAAACATTGCTTGATGGAAAATCAATTTGGGCTGAGAAAAATTTAGCTCAAATCTAAACTGACAGCCACCGATTGAAAAACGGGTAACTGTCAGATCAAGTCTGAGCTAGTACATCTAATCGCCAGAACCACACCATTTCTTTTACTTGATTGATACTTTCAAACAAGTAAGCATCTAAAAATTCTCGTCTAAATGAGCCATTAAACCGCTCAACAAACCCGTTTTGCTGTGGCTTCCCT
>NZ_WEHZ01000110.1 GCF_012641745.1 Pseudoalteromonas peptidolytica | reverse complement strand
TTTTTGTTAATATCAGAGCGAGTTTCTTCTACAACTGTAAGGTGTTCAATCAGGTTCATTGGTTGCGCCTAGCAATGGGATTGGCGCTATTTGATCATAAATTAGCTAAAAGTGCGATCCCGCCCTGATAACAAGAGACTATGGCGTCAATAGCTAATTTTAAGCTGTTGGCGCTTCCCACATTACACCTTCCCTAAGCATAGAATTTAAGATCACAATCATTTTGCGAACGCACGCAATAAGCGCCACTTTTTT
>NZ_WEHZ01000109.1 GCF_012641745.1 Pseudoalteromonas peptidolytica | reverse complement strand
ATATAAATCAACTATTTCACTACATGGAAAGCGGAGTCTATCTACCATCGAGGTTAGTATTCGATAGTTTTTACCCTTTATGATTTTACTAACCAGCCTTGCTTTAATAACCTCGGGAACATCAGGGTAGTCGCGAATTCAACTCCGAAGTGCACCACTCGCTAAATTAAGCTGCTTTACGTACTTTGCGTAATTTATTGAATACAACAGCAGGCTGTTTATACCCTAAACACTTTCTCGGTCTGGCATTTAATGC
>NZ_WEHZ01000108.1 GCF_012641745.1 Pseudoalteromonas peptidolytica | reverse complement strand
CCGCCTCCTACCAGTGCTGCACTATGGTGGTGTCGTGGTGGGAGCGAGTTTACCTCGCGAGGTGTTGATTATCTTGTGAGACTTTCTTTCCAAATCCCACACAGCAAAAAACCCGTCGCATTGCTGCAACGGGTTTCTCTAATAAGGCCCTGGCGATGTTCTACTTTCACATGGGAAGCCCACACTATCATCGACGCTGTTTTGTTTCACTTCTGAGTTCGGCATGGGGTCAGGTGGTTCCAAAACGCTATAGTCACCAGGAAA
>NZ_WEHZ01000107.1 GCF_012641745.1 Pseudoalteromonas peptidolytica | reverse complement strand
TCCATAAATCATTTATAGTCACCTTACTATAAATGGTGCCCGGGGCCGGACTTGAACCGGCACGCTGTTACCAGCGAGGGATTTTAAATCCCTTGTGTCTACCAATTCCACCACCCGGGCATCGGGCATTCGAAAACAGCTTTGGAGCGAGTAACGAGGTTCGAACTCGTGACCTCGACCTTGGCAAGGTCGCGCTCTACCAGCTGAGCTATACTCGCGTTCCATAAATCATTTATAGTCACCTTACTATAAATGGTGCCCGGGGCC
>NZ_WEHZ01000106.1 GCF_012641745.1 Pseudoalteromonas peptidolytica | reverse complement strand
CCAAGGTCGAGGTCACGAGTTCGAACCTCGTTACTCGCTCCAAATTTGGCGGAATGGCAGAGTGGCCATGCAGCGGATTGCAAATCCGTCTACCTCGGTTCGACTCCGGGTTCCGCCTCCATTTTCTCAACACTCCACATGCGAAAGCAAGCCCGATGCCCGGGTGGTGGAATTGGTAGACACAAGGGATTTAAAATCCCTCGCTGGTAACAGCGTGCCGGTTCAAGTCCGGCCCCGGGCACCATTTATAGTAAGGTGACTATAAATGATTTATGGA
>NZ_WEHZ01000105.1 GCF_012641745.1 Pseudoalteromonas peptidolytica | reverse complement strand
CTCGCGTTCCATAAATCATTTATAGTCACCTTACTATAAATGGTGCCCGGGGCCGGACTTGAACCGGCACGCTGTTACCAGCGAGGGATTTTAAATCCCTTGTGTCTACCAATTCCACCACCCGGGCGTCGGGTTTGCTTTCGCATGTGGATATAAGAAAATGGAGGCGGAACCCGGAGTCGAACCGAGGTAGACGGATTTGCAATCCGCTGCATGGCCACTCTGCCATTCCGCCAAATTTGGAGCGAGTAACGAGGTTCGAACTCGTGACCTCGACCTTGG
>NZ_WEHZ01000104.1 GCF_012641745.1 Pseudoalteromonas peptidolytica | reverse complement strand
CTGTGAGGCATTAAGCTAACTCGTACTAATTACCCGTGAGGCTTAACCATACAACGCCAAAGTGGTTTAGCGACAGAAGTTAATAGACTGAAGTAGACAAAGAATTTAATAGCTTTTTCCAGATTTAAGAATTAAACAAGGTGACCAACCTCAGCGGTATCGCGAAATCGGTTCACCTTGCGCAAATGGAATGTTCGTGCGAGGCACGATGTAATTATACATTTGCACCCAGATTTCCTGGTGACTATAGCGTTTTGGAACCACCTGACCCCATGCCGAACTCAGAAG
>NZ_WEHZ01000103.1 GCF_012641745.1 Pseudoalteromonas peptidolytica | reverse complement strand
TACTAAAGTAGACGCTAATTAATCAAACAAATGATTAATCGGCATTTTCTTTCGAAAACTCGATAAATAACTTTACGTTATCTATCAGAATTTAATTTTTCAGCTTTTCCAAATTTTTAAAGAGCAAATATTACTTAGCCATCAGGCCAAGCAACAATCATCTGTGTGGACACTTCGAACAAGTAAGTTCTAAATCGTATAAGGAGGTGATCCAGCCCCAGGTTCCCCTAGGGCTACCTTGTTACGACTTCACCCCAGTCATGAATCACTCCGTGGTGAACGTCCCCCCGAAGGTTAGACTATCCACTTC
>NZ_WEHZ01000102.1 GCF_012641745.1 Pseudoalteromonas peptidolytica | reverse complement strand
ATGGATGAATGCGGTTAATCGGCCTTTTATAAGGCCCTGGCTCGCTACGAAGTAGGATGTTCTACTTTCACATGGGAAGCCCACACTATCATTGACCGGGGCCGACCCTTCGCGGGGCTCGCCTTCGAGCTGTTTTGTTTCACTTCTGAGTTTGGGTGACAAGAAACCGAAGCAACGCTTCGCAGTTCGAGGAACAGCTCGGCGGGTAAACCGCCTCCTACCAGTGCTGCACTATGGTGGTGTCGTGGTGGGAGCGAGTTTACCTCGCGAGGTGTTGATTATCTTGTGAGACTTTCTTTCCAAATCCCACACAGCAAAA
>NZ_WEHZ01000101.1 GCF_012641745.1 Pseudoalteromonas peptidolytica | reverse complement strand
CAGAGTAGACTGTTTTATTCTTTTTGTTTGAGAGACCCAACAGCTCGGCGGGTAAACCGCCTCCTACCAGTGCAGCACTTTGCTGGTGTCGTGGTGGGAGCGAGTTTACCTCGCGATGTGTTGATTGTTTTGTAATGTATTGATTGCTTTTCGAGGTGTCGATTATCTTGTGAGGTTTTCTTTTCAAATCCCACACAGCAAAAAACCCGTCGCATTGCTGCAACGGGTTTTTCTAATAAGTCCCTGGCTCGCTACGAAGTAGGATGTTCTACTTTCACATGGGAAGCCCACACTATCATTGACCGGGGCCGACCCTTCGCGGG
>NZ_WEHZ01000100.1 GCF_012641745.1 Pseudoalteromonas peptidolytica | reverse complement strand
TGCTCAAGCAGTGTGAATGCGGCTTACCGAGTCAACGCAGCAAATTGAAAACCGCTGGCTGGAACGACAAATTTAGGGCACTGGTATTCTTTGGTTTATAAGTAATCAAAGTATGCTCCGCCCCTGGTCTATCCTCAACGTTTGCGTAACTATCCTAACGCCCACTAGTCGAATGCTGCGGCTTACAGCTAGCCTATCAGAGCATGATCCTCCTGTGTATCTGAGGGTTGCTCATAAATAATCTAATACCAATTTGCTTAATTAAGTGGTCTATTTTGAGGCGAGAAAATCTTGTCGATAACTCCGCTACCGCGTCCTGCTATCGCTAAGGTACCTACATCCATATAGGCAAGGCAAAAATTTTGCTAT
>NZ_WEHZ01000099.1 GCF_012641745.1 Pseudoalteromonas peptidolytica | reverse complement strand
GCAGCAATGCGACGGGTTTTTTGCTGTGTGGGATTTGGAAAGAAAGTCTCACAAGATAATCAACACCTCGCGAGGTAAACTCGCTCCCACCACGACACCACCATAGTGCAGCACTGGTAGGAGGCGGCTTACCCGCCGAGCTGTTGGGTCTCTCAAACAAAAAGAATAAAACAGTCTACTCTGTAACATCGCGAAGTAAATTCGCACCCACCACGATATCAACAAGGTGCAGCACTGGTAGGAGGCGGTTTACCCGCCGAAAAGAAACCCTTTGCAGCAATGCAGCGGGTTTTTTGCTATATGGGATTTGAAAAGAAAACCTCACAAGATAATCAACACCTCGAAAAGCAATCAATACATTACAAAGCAATCAACACATCGCGAGGTAAACTCGCTCCCACCACGACACCAGCAAAGTGCTGCACTGG
>NZ_WEHZ01000098.1 GCF_012641745.1 Pseudoalteromonas peptidolytica | reverse complement strand
TTGTTAATATCAGAGCGAGTTTCTTCTACAACTGTAAGGTGTTCAATCAGGTTCATTGGTTGCGCCTAGCAATGGGATTGGCGCTATTTGATCATAAATTAGCTAAAAGTGCGATCCCGCCCTGTACTGGGCCTCGAGCCCGCATTATGCAAGCAAGGGTTAGCTTATATGAATACTAAAACAAATCAAAGCATTAAACTCGGTGTCGATACCGGTAAATCTCAACTCGATATTTATATTCGACCTTTAGATATTTACTTTACTGTTTCCAACGATGATAAAGGCATTAGTGAAGCCGTTAATAAGATTAAAAAGCATAAACCTGAACGCATTATTATCGAGGCTACCGGTAGATTAGAAATGCCATTCATTATGGCATTCGCGAATTCAACTCCGAAGTGCACCACTCGCTAAATTAAGCTGCTTTACGTACTTTGCGTAATTTATTGAATACAACAGCAGGCTGTTTATACCCTAAACACTTTCTCGGTCTGGCATTTAATGC
>NZ_WEHZ01000097.1 GCF_012641745.1 Pseudoalteromonas peptidolytica | reverse complement strand
CATTAAATGCCAGACCGAGAAAGTGTTTAGGGTATAAACAGCCTGCTGTTGTATTCAATAAATTACGCAAAGTACGTAAAGCAGCTTAATTTAGCGAGTGGTGCACTTCGGAGTTGAATTCGCGGGTCAAAAATATTAAATTTAGATTTTTAATTGTAATTTTATTGTTTTGGATATAAAAGCTTCTGTCTAAATTTTACTCTAACTTATTTTGTAATAATTTAATTCACTAGCAAAGATTATAAGAAAAATAACAGTAAAAAGTGGTGGCTAATAAATGTGCTATAATTGCATTTAAAATAATGCGCTCAGCACATTAATCAGTATTTCCTGCGCTTTACTCTACTCTGATGTAAGTAAATAAGATGACAATACACTTACTGAGGTATGCTGCAGCTCTTACTAAACCCTCCAGGGGCGGAGCATACTTTGATTACTTATAAACCAAAGAATACCTGTGCCCTAAATTTGTCGTTCCAGCCAGCGGTTTTCAATTTGCTGCGTTGACTCGGTAAGCCGCATTCACACTGCTTGAG
>NZ_WEHZ01000096.1 GCF_012641745.1 Pseudoalteromonas peptidolytica | reverse complement strand
GCTCAAGCAGTGTGAATGCGGCTTACCGAGTCAACGCAGCAAATTGAAAACCGCTGGCTGGAACGACAAATTTAGGGCACAGGTACTCTTTGGTTTATAAGTAATCAAAGTATGCTCCGCCCCTGGGTGTTATCCAAGCAACACCATCACTGTGCATATAAATACTATCAATTTCATCAGTGCAAGTAACAAATTTTGCTTGCGCAGTACCGGCTAAAAGCAACAGGGGAAGTAAAATAGCTTTCTTCATTGGATATTTCCTTATTATATTAATACCAATTTGACTTAATACTTGCTCAATTTGAAGGAGTAAATCTGACGCTAACAGCATTAAAACTTCTTATTTAGAACAACTAAACAGCAAAATTTTTACCTTGCCTATATGGATGTAGGTACCTTAGCGATAGCAGGACGCGGTAGCGGAGCTATCGACAAGATTTTCTCGCCTCAAAACAGACCCCGAATTCAGATAATAAGTGCACCACTCATGGTTAATCGGTGAGGAGAGATCAACTGCCTGTTGGTGGTACTCTGTAATCGCCAAAAAACAAGAGTAGTTACCATGAGTTACAAGCAGTTGATCG
>NZ_WEHZ01000095.1 GCF_012641745.1 Pseudoalteromonas peptidolytica | reverse complement strand
CGATCAACTGCTTGTAACTCATGGTAACTACTCTTGTTTTTTGGCGATTACAGAGTACCACCAACAGGCAGTTGATCTCTCCTCACCGATTAACCATGAGTGGTGCACTTATTATCTGAATTCGGGTGTGCTAAAGCAGGTTTACCTTTTGTAATTGCTAACCCAGTTCATGTAAAACGCTTTGCTGGCGCTATTGGGCAACGCGCTAAAACGGACAAGCTCGACGCTAAACTTATTGCTCACTATGGTGAAGCTATTAAACCATCGTTATCTCAGTTAAAGCCCGAAACTATGCAGCTTATGAGCGATTTAGTAGCACGCAGAAACCAGTTACTCGTCATGCAAACAATGGAGAAAAACCGTCTTCAGATATTGCCAAAAGAACTCGCTATGACAATAAAGCCTATCCTCACTGCATTTAAAAATCAGATAAATAAAATAGAAAATAAAATCGTCAAATTAATCGAGTCATGTCCCGAATATCAGGCTAAAAATCATCTACTTCAAAGCATGAAAGGCATTGGAAAAATCGCGGCAGCATCCATCATTAGTAACTTACCTGAACTGGGATATATGACCAACAAACAAGCTTCCGCATTAGTTGGAGTTGCACCGATAAATAGAGAGAGCGG
>NZ_WEHZ01000094.1 GCF_012641745.1 Pseudoalteromonas peptidolytica | reverse complement strand
ATCGAAATATTGAAATCGCCAAGCGTATTGAAGAGGGCATCCGTGAAGTGATGGGCGCAATTGCGCACTTCCCTGGCACGGTTGACCATATTCTCTCCGAGTACACTCGCGTCACCACCGAAGGTGGCCGCCTGTCCGACGTCCTGAGCGGTTATATCGACCCGGACGACGGCATTGCGCCGCCTGCAGCCGAAGTGCCACCGCCTGTCGACCCGAAAGCCGCTCCAGCTGCCGACGACACCGACGACGATGACGCCGAAGCAAGTGATGACGAAGAAGAAGCCGAAAGCGGTCCGGATCCGGTCATCGCCGCACAGCGTTTTGGCGCTGTCGCCGATCAGATGGAAATCACCCGCAAGGCCCTGAAAAAGCATGGTCGTGGCAACAAGCTGGCAATCGCCGAGCTGATCGCCCTGGCTGAGCTGTTCATGCCGATCAAACTGGTGCCGAAGCAATTCGAAGGCCTGGTCGAGCGTGTTCGCAGTGCCCTGGATCGTCTGCGTCAGCAAGAGCGCGCGATCATGCAACTTTGCGTTCGTGATGCCCGCATGCCGCGTGCCGACTTCCTGCGCCAGTTCCCGGGCAACGAAGTCGACGAAAGCTGGACCGATGCACTGGCCAAAGGCAAAAGCAAATACGCTGAAGCCATTGGTCGCCTGCAACCGGACATCATTCGTTGCCAGCAGAAGCTGACTGCGCTGCAAACCGAAACCGGTTTGACGATCGCCGAGATCAAGGACATCAACCGATTTCGAT
>NZ_WEHZ01000093.1 GCF_012641745.1 Pseudoalteromonas peptidolytica | reverse complement strand
GAAGTGGATAGTCTAACCTTCGGGGGGACGTTCACCACGGAGTGATTCATGACTGGGGTGAAGTCGTAACAAGGTAGCCCTAGGGGAACCTGGGGCTGGATCACCTCCTTATACGATTTAGAACTTATTTGTTCGAAGTGTCCACACAGATGATTGTTGATTAGAATTAGAGAACACAAACATTGTTTGGGTCTGTAGCTCAGCTGGTTAGAGCGCACGCCTGATAAGCGTGAGGTCGGTAGTTCAAGTCTACTCAGACCCACCACTTCTTGCCGATGCTGCGTTATTAAGCTCGTCGTTTAGAAAAGACTAAACGTCCTCACTTAATGCCTTGCCTCGATAAGAAGTTTGGTAAAGCAAACAATGTAATCCTAGTAATGTGGGGCTATAGCTCAGCTGGGAGAGCGCCTGCCTTGCACGCAGGAGGTCAGCAGTTCGATCCTGCTTAGCTCCACCATTTTACTACTCCTTCTCATAGATAAACACTCTTACTCAAGTTTAAGTAACTGAGAGTTTTTAACTCTGAGAAGTAATTCTCTTGCTCTTTAAAAATTTGGAAAAGCTGAAAAATTAAATTCTGATAGATAACGTAAAGTTATTTATCGAGTTTTCGAAAGAAAATGCCGATTAATCATTTGTTTGATTAATTAGCGTCTACTTTAGTATTCAATATTAACTTCTGGCGAAGTTAAACTGTCTTTAGCAGTACAACTTAAAACTATTTTGGGTTGTATGGTTAAGTGACTAAGCGTACACGGTGGATGC
>NZ_WEHZ01000092.1 GCF_012641745.1 Pseudoalteromonas peptidolytica | reverse complement strand
AATCGAAGCATAAGCTTTAGGTTGTAGCAATACACTGTAAAAAAGGTCGCGAAAGCGGCCTTTTTTAATGCCTATAGGAAATCAACGGTAATACGTATATAAGTATGAGAGTGGCACGCTGACAATACTTAATAGGTTTAGTTGCCATAATCGAAGCATCAGCTTTGGGTTGTAGCGTGCACAGTAAAAAGGTCGCTCTTAGTATCCAGCCTTTTTAATGCCTATAGAAAATCCAAGATGCTACGAACATAGACATGAGGGTGGCACATCTACAGTACATGATAGGTGCTATTGTCTACTGTAATGTTTGGAAACTAGTAACTAGAACCGATATCAGGTGAACTACACTTTATAACTCTGCTAACGACTTATCAGCGGATAAAGTGAAAAAATGCTTATAAGCAATAATAATGACTTCCTTTTAGCCCTTTTTTGTATATTAAAGTGTCAAAAATAGACGTTTCGCTTTATTTTTGCTCGAACAAACGTTTTTTCGCAATTTTCTTTAAAAAAAGGGTTGCACTTAAATCGGATCTCCCTATAATGCGCATCCACCGACACGGGGAGCAGCGCTGAAAAGCAACGAGTCAACGAGTCGGGAGTCAAATAAAACTTGAGTTTGAATACTTCGAAAGAAAATCAAAATTAAGTGTTGACAAAAAGTGGGAAATGCTTAGAATGCACAACCCTCAGCGCTAACGGCGCAGCGATGATAAGTCATCGTGCCGGGTAACCGGAATGTTCTTTAACAATATGAAGCAATCATCTGTGTGGGCACTCGTACAGGTTG
>NZ_WEHZ01000091.1 GCF_012641745.1 Pseudoalteromonas peptidolytica | reverse complement strand
CAGTTAAGAAGTTGATCGGTTGACCGATCAAAATGATCATGCACAATCCGTAGCTAGGCAACTAACTACGGATTTTTTGTGAATATAGAACAAGCTCTTCATTCAGCTTTTGAAGAAAGCACGCGTTACCATACGTTTGAAAAGTTATCTGAAATTTTATCTTCTGAACTTATTGAACAAGGTTTTCAACAAGCAGGAGTAGCCACAGTTAGAAAGCGTAGGTTACCTCTAGAAGCGGTGCTTTGGTCTGTTATTGGCATGGCATTATTCCGTAAAGAGTCGGTCTGGAATATTGCGAATAAACTAGACATTATGCTGCCTGGTAAAAATCAGTTAGTCGCGCCGAGTGCCATGGTTCAGGCTCGCCAGCGATTAGGCGATGAACCCGTTAAGCAAGTCTTTAATAAAGCTGCTGATAATATGTACCACAACGAAGAGTTTGAAACTTGGGCTGGGTTAAATTTGCTAGCGGTTGATGGTGTTGTTTGGCGTACGGCCGACTCAGATGAAAATCGCGAAGCGTTCTCATCAGCTAGCAACCAATATGGTGATACAAGTTTCCCACAAATTCGCATGGTATGTCATATGGAACTCACCAGCCACCAACTTATAAGCAGTGAGTTTGATAGCTATAAGACGAATGAAATGAAGCTTGCTGAACGACTTATTGAGCGTACACCCAACCACTCGTTAACCATGTTTGATAAAGGATACTATTCACTGGGTTTGTTAAATCGATGGCACAGCACTGGAGAAGAAAGGCATTGGCTAATACCAGCCAGGCCTGATTTACAATACGAAGTTGTTTCTAAGGTTGGTAAAAATGACCTGATAATTGAGCTTAAAACCACTAAGCATGCGCAAAAGAAC
>NZ_WEHZ01000090.1 GCF_012641745.1 Pseudoalteromonas peptidolytica | reverse complement strand
ATCTCCCGCTGCGTTAGACGTGCGTATTTATGCGGTGAAGATAAACTAACTGGAAAATCCTATACACATCGCCGTGATTGGGTTGAAGAAAAGCTCCTGATGTTAGCTACCGTCTTTTGTATCGACGTCTGTGCGTATGCGGTGATGAGTAATCACACCCACATTGTATTGCATGTTGATGATAAAAGAGCAAAGCGCTTATCTGACAAGGCCATAGTGATACGCTGGCACAAGCTATTTAAAGGTAATTGGATAACGTGGAAGTTCGTTGAAGAAGAGCCACTATGTGAGTCGGAGCAATTGATACTCAGTGAATATATTGCCAAGTACAGACAGAGATTGGCAGATATTAGCTGGTTTATGCGGGTACTCAACGAGGATATTGCCCGCAAAGCAAATAAAGAGGATGAATGTACAGGCCGATTTTGGGAAGGCAGATTCAAATCTCAACCCTTGCTAGACGAAGCCGCATTAGCTGCTTGTATGGCATACGTCGACTTGAACCCCATTCGAGCCAAGTTAGCCCCAACGCCTGAAACCTCTGACTTTACCAGTATCAAAAAGCGCATCGACCATGCAAGGCGAGGGAAACAACCAAACAGCCTATTACGATTTGCAGGTAGCCCCCGAAAGAAGATGCCAAAAGGGCTGCCTTTCGAACTCAAGTCTTATCTAGAGTTAGTCGAGCTTACGGGGAATTATATTCGCACCGATAAAAAAGGCGCTATTTTTGAGGCTCAACCAATTTTGTCTCGACTAAACATTGAACCTGATAATTGGATGAAACTCACAACCCAATTTTCTCGGATTTTCCATGGTGCTGTTGGTCGAGAGCGAGTACTCACCGCTTACTGTGAAACACTCAAAAAGCGACGGCGCACAAATCTAGCAAATTGTGAACATTT
>NZ_WEHZ01000089.1 GCF_012641745.1 Pseudoalteromonas peptidolytica | reverse complement strand
ATGGGCGTCTCACGAGATACATTTTATCGCTATCAGGAATTAGTTGAAGATGGTGGTTTGGATGCTCTAGTAAATAAAAGCCGTAGAGCACCAAATATAAAAAATCGAGTTGATGATGAGACTGAAAAAGCCGTTGTTCAGTATGCTATCGAATATCCAGCTCATGGTCAGCACAGAACGAGTAATGAGCTTAGAAAACAAGGTGTCTTCGTATCAGGAAGCGGTGTGCGTTCAATATGGCTTCGTCATGATTTAGAAAACTTCAAAAAACGACTCAAGGCGCTAGAAGACAAGGTCTCTAAAGAAGGAATTATTTTAACTGATAGTCAAATAGCAGCCCTTGAGAAGAAGAAAAATGATGATGAAGCATGTGGTGAAATTGAAACGGCTCACCCAGGTTATCTCGGTTCGCAAGACACATTTTATGTTGGCAACCTCAAAGGCGTTGGCCGTATTTATCAGCAAACCTTTATCGATACCTACAGTAAAGTCGCATTTGCTAAGCTCTATACGACTAAAACACCAATCACAGCAGCAGACATACTCAACGACAGGGTTTTGCCCTATTTCGAGCAATATGAACTGCCAATGCTGCGCATTCTAACTGACCGAGGCACCGAATATTGCGGTAAGGTTGAGCAGCATGACTACCAGCTTTATCTAGCAATAAATGATATCGACCACACCAAAACTAAGGCGATGTCGCCTCAAACCAATGGTATCTGTGAGCGATTCCATAAAACGATACTAAACGAATTCTATCAGGTTACGTTCCGTAAAAAGCTTTACAGCTCACTTGACGAGCTTCAAAAAGATCTGGACGAATGGATGGCTTATTACAATAATAAGCGAACTCATCAGGGAAAAATGTGCTGTGGCAGAACGCCATTTGAAACATTGCTTGATGGAAAATCAATTTGGGCTGAGAAAAATTTAGCTCAAATCTAAACTGACAGCCACC
>NZ_WEHZ01000088.1 GCF_012641745.1 Pseudoalteromonas peptidolytica | reverse complement strand
TTAACCCGAGATCGGTTTAAGCCATCAGTTCATCAATAGAAATTGATGGCTTTTTTTCTTTGTGGCTGTATGCAATCAGCGCACCCAAGACTGTTAATATCATTCCATGCAAGCTTCTATGTCTTGAGTGCTCTAACTGACAAATATTTTTTAGCTGGTCAATCACGGTTTCAATAATAAAGCGCTTGGATAACATTGCTTTGTCCCAAGCTGAAATAGCTTTGGCCTTCATGTTACTGCGCACATTGGTGACCAGTTTGAGTCCCCTTTCCGATAGTGACTGCTCTAACTTACTGCTAATATACCCCTTGTCTCCATATAAAGTGCCGGTTAGATTTTGCGTAAGCTCTTCCACAGGAGCTGTATCCTGCTTATTTGCAGGTGTAACTTTGGCGGCAATTATTTCACCTTTATGATTGATAATTAG
Organism: Pseudoalteromonas peptidolytica; assembly: GCF_012641745.1. Classification (GTDB taxonomy): domain Bacteria; phylum Pseudomonadota; class Gammaproteobacteria; order Enterobacterales; family Alteromonadaceae; genus Pseudoalteromonas; species Pseudoalteromonas peptidolytica. Next base: position 559 of record NZ_WEHZ01000088.1, on the reverse strand, counting down.
GTGTAGTTTAAATCCAAAATACCATCCCATCGTTCCTCGACCCCGCTTAGCCACTCCTGCAAACGTCTTGTGCCTTGGTATTCTCAAATTATGACAAACTTTGATACTCGTTGAGTCAATGAAGCAAATATCACAATCCGTTGATTTTAGGGTTTTAAAATAACTTGAAAGGGGAGTAACTGCACGAGGCATGAGTTCTAAAAACCTTGTATAGCTGAGCAGTGTTGGAAAGTCTTTTTTATGAAAGCGAGCGAGGTAGCCTTTATAAAAGTTTTTAAAATCGCGCTGATTTGACATATGAAATAGAATGATGACGGTCATTATTTCAGCCATACTCATCTGGCATGCTCTTTCTCTTTTTATTTGACCTTGCTCTATCTGGTAGGCGTGCCACTGCGGCAAAAAAACTTTGCAAAAATCATCGACATCACAAAACAACTCAACTAACTTATTCATGCCTGTTCCTTACTGGGTCACTTTCTTTTTTGGTCGAAAGATCTGATCTTGGAACAGGCATATAGTTCCCTAGTTTTTAAATTCTTATCCCGAGCTGGGGTTA
>NZ_WEHZ01000087.1 GCF_012641745.1 Pseudoalteromonas peptidolytica | reverse complement strand
TAATCGCCAAAAAACAAGAGTAGTTACCATGAGTTACAAGCAGTTGATCGAAGGACAAAGATACCAGATAGAGGCATACTTACGCGAGGGTTTTAGTTACCGGGAAATTGGAAAGCGGCTGAGTGTTAGCCACAGCACGATAAGCCGCGAAGTTCGGCGCAATAGAATTCGGGATAATCATTATCTACCAGAGGTCGCCCACGCTAAGACGATAAAGCGCCGATGTCAGGCAGCGAAGTATAATATTTCAGGGCTGACTGTCACATTCGTAGAGTTCGGGTTGAGTCAAAAATGGAGTCCTGAACAGATCGCAGGCGTGGGTAAAATGATTGGTTACGCTGTTAGCCATGAGTGGATTTACGGTTTTGTGCGGCGTGATAAATTACGTGGTGGCAAGCTGTTTAAGCAGTTGCGCCATGGTCACCGCAAATATCGAAAAGGTAGTCGAGCCAAGCGAGTCATAATTCCGAATCGCGTAGGCATTGAACATCGGCCAGCCATCGTCGATACGAAAAAGCGATTTGGTGACTGGGAAGCTGATACCGTTTTAGGCAAGCAAGGGACAGGCGCGATTGTCAGCCTAGTTGAACGTAAAAGTAAGCTATACCTACTCCGTAAAGTGCCAGCAAAGAGTGCAATTGATGTTAGTCGAGCAATGATAGGAATGCTGTGGCGGTATCGCGGCCAAGTCCGAACCATCACTGCGGACAATGGAAGTGAATTCTGTGATCACGAGCGGGTTGCAGAGAAGTTGAAAACAGATATTTACTTCGCTAATCCATACTCATCATGGGAGCGTGGGTTGAATGAAAATTTCAACGGGCTGCTGCGCCAGTACATCAAGAAAGGTACAGATTTACGGACTGTAACGGACAAGCAGATTGCTGATATTGAACGGGCATTAAATGCCAGACCGAGAAAGTGTTTAGGGTATAAACAGCCTGCTGTTGTATTCAATAAATTACGCAAAGTACGTAAAGCAGCTTAATTTAGCGAGTGGTGCACTTCGGAGTTGAATTCGCG
>NZ_WEHZ01000086.1 GCF_012641745.1 Pseudoalteromonas peptidolytica | reverse complement strand
GTGCCCTAAATTTGTCGTTCCAGCCAGCGGTTTTCAATTTGCTGCGTTGACTCGGTAAGCCGCATTCACACTGCTTGAGCATATTCATTACAAAGCGCCTGAATAGGGCCATATTTTCTACCGCACCATCGACACAAATTCTTGATGAATCCTCTTTAAAAACAACATCTAGAACATAGTGCTGACCGTTCTCTATACGCCAGTGTTGGCGGATGTAGTGGCCTAGCAGCTTATGTTTTGGTGACATTGAGCTGACGTAGTAGCTGGTATCAATACTGGTTTTACCGCTGCAGGTTCTGTGCCGTTCTACCGCGATGATGCTGCGAATTGTCGGCCAACGCGCCGTTAACGCTTCGTCTAATTTTGGCTTGAGTTGATACACTATCCGCGTCTCTGTACGACCATGAGCTTGCTGCTTCACCTCGGTTACGACTTGCTCCTTGCCAGCATCGAATACGCGTTGAAATTGCTCGGTTACAGCCTGATATAGCTTGGGTTGATTCTTTTTAACCTGCACCACAACATCGGCTTTTTTCGCAGCAATCGTTTCTAGTGTTTGCCGTTGACAATGTAGCGCATCCACTGTGATAACACTGCCCTTAATATCAAGCACTTCAAGCATTTTCCGCACAACACTTATCTCGCCTTGCTTGGTTTCAGTGGACTGCTGTGACAGTACTAACCCTGACTCTGTATCGTATGCAGTAACAAGTTGTAATGCCGTCTTTTTATCGCCGCGATACGAACCACGCAGTACTTTGCCGTCAAGTGCAATAACTTGTTTACCCGCGGTGTGTCGCTGCTCGTTGACCCAGTTTAACAGAGCTTCCAGCAGTGATTCTGCCACCACAGATTTGAGGATCCGAGCGATGGTATGCCGCTTTGGGATCCCGTTTTTAAATGGCCGATACTGTCGCAACCAACCTTCCTTCGACTCGCCATAGAGCTGGATATCCTGCCAACCTTCAGCACCTGCCATGATGGCGCTAATAACAAGGAAAATGACATCAACTAAGTCGTGCTTTTTGTTAA
>NZ_WEHZ01000085.1 GCF_012641745.1 Pseudoalteromonas peptidolytica | reverse complement strand
TGTCCACTTCCCTTAACATGAGACATGTTTAATTAGAGTTTTCTGTAATACCACAAACAGGAGACAACGATGAAAAAGTCACGTTTTACAGAATCTCAGATCATAGCTGTGCTCAAAGAAACCGATGCGGGTATGAAGGTTGAAGAAGTGTGCCGCAAGCATGGGATCAGTAGCGCCACTTACTACAACTGGAAAGCTAAATATGGCGGTATGGAAGCGTCAGATGTTAAGCGCCTGAAAGAGCTCGAAGAAGAGAATGCCAAGCTTAAAAAGATGTACGCAGATGTCAGTTTGGAAAATCATGCGATAAAGGAGTTATTCGCAAAAAAGGGTTGGTGACAGCGCAAAAGCGAAGTTGCGCCAGCACACTGGTTCAAGCGGGTATAAGTATTTTAAAAGCGTGCAAGTTTGTCGGTATTGGTCGCGCTACCTACTACCGCCCAGAACGAGACTGGCGAAAGGCTGACGCAGCTGTCATTGATGCCATCAATGCAGAATTAAAAAAGTCCCCCAGAGCTGGATTCTGGAAATGCTATGGGCGTCTTCGTTTTAAAGGTTATCCGTTTAACCATAAACGCGTTTATCGGGTGTATTGCCAAATGGGTTTGAACTTAAAGCGTAGAGTGAAACGCGTGTTGCCAAAACGAGTTGCACAGCCATTAGATGTTGTCGCTCAAGCTAATCATCAGTGGGCCTTAGATTTTATGCATGATTCTTTATACTGCGGAAAACGATTCAGAACGCTCAATATTGTTGATGAAAGCACTCGAGAGTGCTTAGCGATTGAAGTAGATACCTCATTACCAGCAGAACGAGTTGTTCGAACGCTTGAACAATTGAAAGCAGAACGCGGTTTACCGAAACAAATTCGAGTAGATAACGGGCCTGAATTAATCTCAGCACGTTTAACTGATTGGTGCGAAGCGCATAACATCGAATTAGTTTATATCCAGCCAGGGAAGCCACAGCAAAACGGGTTTGTTGAGCGGTTTAATGGCTCATTTAGACGAGAATTTTTAGATGCTTACTTGTTTGAAAGTATCAATCAAGTAAAAGAAATGGTGTGGTTCTGGCGATTAGAT
>NZ_WEHZ01000084.1 GCF_012641745.1 Pseudoalteromonas peptidolytica | reverse complement strand
ATGCTCAAGCAGTGTGAATGCGGCTTACCGAGTCAACGCAGCAAATTGAAAACCGCTGGCTGGAACGACAAATTTAGGGCACAGGTACTCTTTGGTTTATAAGTAATCAAAGTATGCTCCGCCCCTGCTCTTGTTATAAGCCTTTACTTTGATCTTTATACTTAGTTTCTAGTAGAGAGATTCTGTTGTTAGTTTTTTTAACGGCATATGCTGCGTAGTGATATAAAATAAAAAAAGCTGCAATTCCAACAAGTATTGCTGTCAGTGAAGGAGGTAAAGCAATAGATAACGTAAGAGCTATTAAACCGATTACCAAAACTATACACATAGTATGTGAGAACCCAAATAGCTTTTTATTTTTTAACGCTAATACCTTTAAGTGTTCGTCAATATTCATTAGTTACTTCCTATCTATAATGAAATTTTCACCAATATGCTTTTCTAATCCGTAAGCTCAATTGGCTTATAACGCCCGCATAATGGGCGGATTAAGCTTGGCTAAAATTAGCGAGGAACGAGCGTCAGCCAAGCTTTAGACGTCCATTCATTAATGCGTTTGTTAGGTTTACTTTACCACCAAGTTCAGTTGATAACTTTTGTTAAACTCATTAATAGCACCTGACTTAATATTACTTTTACTGTCGAAACAAAAGCTATTTTCCAAACATTCCAAAGTGGTAATCGGATCAATATCGTGAACGCCTCTAAATGAAAATACACTAGTACAGCTTGTAGGTTCTTTAGTTTCTGAACCAATGCAAACAAAGACCATTACGGGTTTCCATTTACAAATAGTAGTAGGATCTAACTCTTGTAATGGAACTCTTATCGAATGTAATTCACCAATTATTTCAGGCCGATAATTGATTTCAAATTGTTGAGCTACGTCTCTACCGAGCGCTATATGATAATTATTACATTGGCTTACTTGTGAGTGTGTTCTGTACTCAACCTTGATTTCATATGTCAAAGGTTTCTCAATATCTCCATGGATATCAATAAATTGCTCATCAGGATTGGCATATTTAACAAAACCTCCTTTTGATGAGCAACCAGATATTGCAATAAACAGTAATGTGATGAAGATGAACCTATCCATAGTAAACCTAACACTTTAGTATTTATGCGACACGCAGTTTGTGTTGCATAATCGCTTGTTGGACTGAGCTGCTACCCGCTCGATGTCTCAGAGTTGGTGTTATTTATGCTAAGGGAATTTGCTTTTTGGAGGCT
>NZ_WEHZ01000083.1 GCF_012641745.1 Pseudoalteromonas peptidolytica | reverse complement strand
CACTCAGTTCAATTGAGACTCTAAATTTGTTTGCGTCATCTAGCGAACTAGATTCTGCTGTTAGAACTCAATCTGTACGAGTGCCCACACAGATGATTGCTTCATATTGTTAAAGAACATTCCGGCTGCCCGGTACGATGACTTATCATCGCTGCGCCGTTAGCGCCGAGGGTTGTGCATTCTAAGCATTTCCCATTTGTTGTCAACACTTAATTTTGAATTTCTTTAGAAGAAGTTTCGAACTTAAGTTTTACTTGACCCCCGACTCGCTGGCTCGTTGCTTTTCAGCGCTACTCCCCGTGTCGGTGGATGCGCATTATAGGGAGATCCGATTTAAGTGCAACCCTTTTTTTAAAGAAAATTGCGAAAAAACGTTTGTTCGAGCAAAAATAAAGCGAAACGTCCATTTTTAATACTTTAATGTGCAAAAAAAGGGCTAAAAGGAGTCACTACTATTGCTTATAAGCATTTTTCACTTTATCCGCTGGCAAATAGTGAGTTATCAATGCAAAAGCCCTTCTTAAATAAGACCTGAGCTACTTAATTGTTTAAGCGTTGGCTTAAGCACTTTAATAAGATAATACTTCATCTACTTGACCACTGAATTTCAAAGCACTCTCTTAATGACAGCAACTTTGTTTGCTGTTCTTGAAAATATATTGCCCAAGTGAAACCGATCTAGTACTCACTCATTAGCGATAAACAAATTTTAAATACGGGGTAGATTGAGAAATCGGTGGATCTGAAGCAAGTTAAAAAGCGCTAATGGATAAATTAGCCAAAACGGTCAAACCACATTTTTTGGCAGGTCTCAATATGTAAAAAGCTAATATAAGTGTAGTAAACACAACACAGTCAAAGAATCGGCATTTATAATTGGTCAATTTGATGTTAACTACGTTAAAAGTGACTTATATTGAGCAATAATTAAAAGGGTTAGTATCACCTCAAACCACCATCAAGATTAATCCCTTTAAAGATAAACTAGGGATAATTATTCGGTATGAACTAGCATTAAAATAGGAAATTTAGAAAAGAAGTAAACTATGTGATTAGATTTGGAGCGAGTAACGAGGTTCGAACTCGTGACCTCGACCTTGGCAAGGTCGCGCTCTACCAGCTGAGCTATACTCGCGTTCCATAAATCATTTATAGTCACCTTACTATAAATGGTGCCCGGGGCCGGACTTGAACCGGCACGCTGTTACCAGCGAGGGATTTTAAATCCCTTGTGTCTACCAATTCCACCACCCGGGC
>NZ_WEHZ01000082.1 GCF_012641745.1 Pseudoalteromonas peptidolytica | reverse complement strand
ATGGCAAAAGAAAAGTTTGAACGCGTAAAACCGCACGTAAACGTAGGTACAATCGGCCACGTTGACCACGGTAAAACAACTCTAACTGCAGCAATCACTAACGTACTTGCAAAAGTATACGGTGGTGAAGCAAAAGACTTCGCATCAATCGATAACGCTCCAGAAGAGCGTGAGCGTGGTATCACAATCTCAACTTCACACGTTGAGTATGACACACCAACTCGTCACTATGCACACGTAGACTGTCCAGGACACGCTGACTATGTTAAAAACATGATCACTGGTGCTGCACAGATGGACGGCGCGATCCTAGTAGTTGCAGCTACTGACGGTCCTATGCCTCAAACACGTGAGCACATCCTACTTTCTCGTCAGGTTGGTGTACCTTACATCATCGTATTCATGAACAAATGTGATATGGTTGACGACGAAGAGCTTCTAGAGCTAGTAGAGATGGAAGTACGTGAACTACTTTCTGAGTACGACTTCCCAGGTGATGATCTACCTCTAATCCAAGGTTCAGCGCTTAAAGCACTTGAAGGTGAGAAAGAGTGGGAAGACAAGATCGTTGAGCTTGCAGAAGCACTAGATTCTTACATCCCAGAGCCAGAGCGTGACATCGATAAGCCATTCATCATGCCTATCGAAGACGTATTCTCAATCCAGGGTCGTGGTACAGTAGTAACAGGCCGTGTTGAAGCTGGTATCATCAACGTGAACGACGAAGTTGAAATCGTAGGTATCAAAGAAACTACGAAGACAACTTGTACGGGTGTTGAAATGTTCCGTAAGCTTCTAGACGAAGGTCGTGCGGGTGAGAACATCGGTGCACTACTACGTGGTACTAAGCGTGATGAAGTAGAGCGTGGTCAAGTACTAGCGAAGCCTGGTTCAATCACTCCACACACGAAGTTCACTTCAGAAGTATACGTACTTTCGAAAGATGAAGGTGGTCGTCACACTCCTTTCTTCAAAGGTTACCGTCCACAGTTCTACTTCCGTACAACAGACGTAACTGGTGACATCCAGCTACCAGACGGCGTAGAAATGGTAATGCCTGGCGACAACATCAAGATGACTGTTGAGCTAATCGTACCAATCGCGATGGACGAAGGTCTACGTTTCGCTATCCGTGAAGGTGGCCGTACAGTAGGTGCTGGTGTTGTAGCAACAATCGAAGCATAAGCTTTAGGTTGTAGCAATACACTGTAAAAAAGGTCGCGAAAGCGGCCTTTTTTAATGCCTATAGGAAATCAACGGTAATACGTATATAAGTATGAGAGTGGCACGCTGACAATA
>NZ_WEHZ01000081.1 GCF_012641745.1 Pseudoalteromonas peptidolytica | reverse complement strand
GAGACTGTAACTAATTTTGTGTAATTGCCTATCTCAAATTACCCTATAGATGGGTTAAGGATAGGCAGATGAACATGAATAAGAAAGAACTTGAAGCTTTCGCAAGAGAAGCCGCCAAAGGGATTAAAACCCCTGAGGACCTAAGCGAATTTAGCCAGATGCTCAAGAAAATCACCGTTGAAGCGGCACTAAATGCAGAGATGGATGAGCATCTAGGTTATGAGAAGCACCATAAATCAACTTCTACAAACAGTCGCAACGGTAAAAGTACTAAACGAGTTAAAACTGAAGATGGTGAATTTGAACTCGATACTCCTCGTGACCGTGAAGGCTCCTTTGAGCCAAAGTTGGTCAAAAAGAACCAAACCCGCTTTACGTCCATGGACGATAAAATCCTCAGGCTTTACGCGCAGGGTATGAGTACCCGTGAAATCGTCAGTGCATTTGATGAATGGTATGGTGCTGAGATATCGCCTACGTTGGTGTCTCGTGTCACGAACGCGGTTATTGAGCAGGTAATTGAATGGCAATCTCGCCCTCTAGACGCTATTTACCCTATTGTTTACCTAGACTGTATCGTCGTTAAAGTTCGCCAAGATAAACGGGTTATCAACAAATCCATTTTTCTTGCATTGGGAATAAATACCGAAGGCCATAAAGAGTTGATGGGAATGTGGATTGCCGAGAATGAAGGTGCCAAATTCTGGTTAAATGTGCTGACCGAACTTCAACAGCGTGGTGTAGAAGACATCCTCATAGCGTGTGTTGATGGCCTAAAAGGCTTTCCTGATGCAATCAATACAGTCTTCCCTCAAACCAACATTCAACTGTGTATTGTGCATATGGTGCGAAATTCATTGAAATATGTTTCATGGAAAGACTACAAGGCCGTTACAGCAGAGCTCAAGCGCGTTTATCGTTCAGCTACAGAAGATGAAGCCTTACTTGAATTAGAGCGCTTCGGCGATGCCTGGGATAGCCAGTACCCGCAGATTACAAAATCATGGCGCAATCATTGGCAAAATCTAAATACGCTTTTTAATTATCATGAGGATATTCGAAAGGCAATCTACACAACCAATGCGATAGAGTCGCTTAACAGTGTGATTAGGAAAGCGATTAAGAAGCGAAAAATCTTCCCGAGTGATGATTCAGCAAGAAAGATGGTTTACCTTGCGATTAAAGATGCCAGTAAAAAATGGACAATGCCCATTCAAAACTGGCGTCAGGCGATGAGTCGATTTATCATCGAGTTCGAGGAACGCCTCGAAAGACATATTAACTAAGTGGCAGTTACACAGAATCTGTTACAGGGTC
>NZ_WEHZ01000080.1 GCF_012641745.1 Pseudoalteromonas peptidolytica | reverse complement strand
CCAATTTGCTTAATTAAGTGGTCTATTTTGAGGCGAGAAAATCTTGTCGATAACTCCGCTACCGCGTCCTGCTATCGCTAAGGTACCTACATCCATATAGGCAAGGCAAAAATTTTGCTATTTAGTTATTCTAAATGAGAAATTTTTAACGCTGTTAGCGTCAGATTTACTCCTTCAAATTGAGCAAGTATTAAGTCAAATTGGTATAAACTTGAGTTGTGAGATACTTATCATTAACGAGCTATTGTAAGAACGTATGATTTAAATCGTCTAGGAACCCATACATAACTGGGTTTATATTTCCCTGAAGCCATATTGCTTTTGATTCACTTCACGTCACAAATTAAATATAGAATTCCATATTCTTTGCACATTTCCCTACCATCTTATTATTGAACCTAACATATCGCGGCCTTAACTGAATGAGCTTTTTAGTTTGGGCGCAGATTATTTAACCCAAAAGAGGTAGAGCATGAATAACTCAATACGTAATATTGCTATTTCGGCGGCTGTGTTAACTACATTAACTTTAAGCGTACAAGTTGAGGCAAGAAAAAGTGATAGGAACCATAAAAAAGCACCTGAAATTGTATTTAGCAAACTCGATTTAGATCAGAGTGGTACGCTGATCCTTGATGAATTACAGGGTAATGAACAGACTAAAGCTGAAAAAAAGTTAGCGCGTGCAGATCTTGATGGTAACGCAAGTATTGACCTGACGGAATACCTTGCAAAGCAGCGTCATTCGCATGATTTATCTACGTATGCGACCGAAATAGTGCAATGTGTACAAGCATTAAAAGATGCAGATGAAGCAAGCCTTATTGTCGTACCGAGTAGCGATAAATTTGCATCACCAGAAGAAAAGTTTGCTCAATTAGATTCTGATGATAGTGGTGCGATTAGTGTTGATGAAATTGTACAGGCGTTGGCCACTCGTCAAGAAATACGTTTCGCTGAGATGGATAGTGATAATAGCAATGACGTTACACTAGAAGAGTTTATTCAAAATGGTGAACGTAAGCAGGCAACAAGAGCAGCTGTCAAAGAGTGTATCGACAGTTTAGTTGATGTGACTGAGGTGATTTAATAAAAACTTCAGTTATTCACCAACAATAGCATAACGCACTTTCTAAATTTATTGCCCTAGTGATAACCTCATTAGGGCTACGAAAAATATATTCACTTTATTTAGCCTGAGGTTTGGATAAGAAGATTCCAACTTATTGTTGCTAAAGTGTACTAGCTCAGACTTGATCTGACAGTTACCCGTTTTTCAATCGGTGGCTGTCAGTTTAGATTTGAGCTAAATTTTTCTCAGCCCAAATTGATTTTCCATCAAGCAATGTTTCAAATGGCGTTCT
>NZ_WEHZ01000079.1 GCF_012641745.1 Pseudoalteromonas peptidolytica | reverse complement strand
GTTAGTATGTAACATGAGAGTTACTCCTTAGTTGTTTTGAACAAAGATTCGACACCTTTATCAAAACGGGTAACTCTCAATTTTTCAAATCGAAATGTCAGATCTTGTCTGAACTAATTCAAATAAGTTTTATCTGATAGTATTTGTTTATGCGTTAATAAACACTTCTGCTAACTTATCTAGCCGATCCGCTCTTAGACAATCGACAACCTCTGCCTCTACATCAGAAACTATTCCGCTGTGTTTAAGCTCAGTGAAGGCATCAATGTATGATTCCTCGTGTTCATACCAAGCACAGCGCTCACCGAAAGATGAAGTGAACTGATAGGTGATTAAATAAAATTCGCGAGATTCTTGCCATACTTCAGTTGATTCGGTTGCCTTACGACCCTTGGCTTGCTTAACAAACAAGCGGAAGATTTCAGGGTTAAGATGATAAAAACCGAAGCATACGTCGAGGCACTCGGTGAACTCCTCTTCTGAAAACGTGCTAATGTCAATCTCAGGACGTTGTAGTAAACGGAACAGATAATCAGCTGTATATGGTATGGGATCTAGATAACCCACGATATCACACACTAATTTGAAAAATACAGTGATAGACATTCTCCCAGCTTGATGCAATTGCTTGAAACCAGGCTCAACTGTACTTTCGAAAAACTCAACATCAAACTCCATTCGGTTTGCGGTCATTTCAGTTGAGTAATAGTCATAAAATGGGAAGCCAATTCCAAGCGCAATACTATTGCGACAAGCCATTTCAATATAACCTGGCTGATGGTGATCCACCAATTCTCCCATGCAAACATCAAGCTTGATATCAGTGAGCACATCTCCCATTATTTCAGCATATTTTTCAATTTCTTTTATCTCTAGCGCTGCGGTTACATCAAGATAACTATCAAATAATTCTTCACTAAGCGCAGCCACTGTTTTGGTATCTCCCGCTTCCAATGCGTTTTTCAATACAGTTAGATTCCCTGAGGTATAATCATTATACCAATTGCCAAAATAGTGTTGAGTCATGATGCGGTTTCCTTGTTGGTTGTGTGTACTACAAACTGGCTTTGATGGCGCAAAGGGTGAGACAGGATGTAAGGTAAACGAACACAAGCAATAGCGACGCGTAACGTGCGAACAATCGGGGTAAAATACATCCTTGTTTGAACTTTACTATTATTTCTAGCCAGTCACATAACTGGCGGCGAGCTTATCTTATTCAAAGATATTTGACCACAACATGAGGCGCGAATTCAACTCCGAAGTGCACCACTCGCTAAATTAAGCTGCTTTACGTACTTTGCGTAATTTATTGAATACAACAGCAGGCTGTTTATACCCTAAACACTTTCTCGGTCTGGCATTTAATGCC
>NZ_WEHZ01000078.1 GCF_012641745.1 Pseudoalteromonas peptidolytica | reverse complement strand
TTAATCCCTTTGGCGGCTTCTCTTGCGAAAGCTTCAAGTTCTTTCTTATTCATGTTCATCTGCCTATCCTTAACCCATCTATAGGGTAATTTGAGATAGGCAATTACACAAAATTAGTTACAGTCTCAGTCCTGAGGTGGTAGCGCGAGCACAGAGCGCCTATAAAACTCTTGATAATAAATCCAAAATTTACAGGTTTGACAGTACATTAATTATCTTATACTTGTTAGTCGCAACCATCCTTTCACTTGCCCTAACGCCCGTATTTAATAGTCACTGGTTTACACTATTTCCTGCTTTTTTATTACTAATAGTTACTCTGCTTACACTTAATTTTAGGGCCAAATATGTCCGTGTTCTTGCCCAAGCAAAGTGTATTTTTGATAATGATATTATGTCGACGATATATGGTGGTTCGAAAGATAAGGTTGCAGATATTATGCTTGCCTTTGAAATGCAAAAGGCCAAGATTGCCGCCGTAGTCGGACGCGTAAATGATGTATCAATACAAGTGAGTGAGAATGCTCGCCTCACTACAAAAAGTGGCCAATTTGTATCTGAGTTACTAAAACAACAGACTACAGAAACAAAAGAGATGGTAACGTGCATGGGTGAGTTCTCACAGACCATTGATGAACTCTCTGAAAATGTAAATCATGCAGCCGATACAGCCTCAAAGTCTGAACAGCAAGCAGGACTGGGGAAATCAGCAGTCAAAGATGTAATAGATTCAATTCATTATCTTGATACCCACCTAATGGAAGTAAATAATGCAGTTAACCGCTTAGTATCGGGAAACGACAAAATACAAAATATTCTCGGTGTCATCAATTCAATAGCTGACCAAACCAACTTGTTGGCGCTGAACGCCGCTATTGAGGCTGCGCGAGCAGGTGATCACGGAAAAGGGTTTTCAGTAGTTGCCGATGAGGTTCGCACTTTGGCACAAAGAACCCAGTCTTCCACAGAAGAAATAACTCAATTACTACAAGAACTGAACGAGATTTCAAATTCTGCAGTCGAATCAGTTCAAAAAAGTAATAATCTGTCGAGCCAAAGTGTCAACCTAGCGATGAACAATGGCTCTAGTCTGGACACAATTCAGAGCCATGTTATCCGCTTGGCGGATCTAAATCGCAGTGTAGCTGCAGCTATTGAACAGCAAAGCTGTGTTGCTAAGCAAATCAGTATTAACGTCGAGAGCGTAACCACATTGGCTGAAAAAGGTACTGAACATGGAGACAGATCTTTTGAGTTAAGTAAGGAGTTACTTGCGCAAATTGAACAACAAACTCGGTTGATCCAACAGTTTTCAAAAACTTAATAATTTACCCTAAAGGGTTATCAGGTAAGGTCTAAATATTCACATATAAACTGTACTAGCTCAGACTTGATCTGACAGTTACCCGTTTTTCAATCGGTGGCTGTCAGTTTAGATTTGAGCTAAATTTTTCTCAGCCCAAATTGATTTTCCATCAAGCAATGTTTCAAATGGCGTTCTG
>NZ_WEHZ01000077.1 GCF_012641745.1 Pseudoalteromonas peptidolytica | reverse complement strand
GCGTCATTATCGGTGGTAGTGAGCCATGGAGAGACGGCAGAAGCATTAGCGAGTTTTACTAAAACGCAAGTTAGGTTAGATGGATTTGCCTTAGGGGAGCCGCATCTGTGTGATGCGTATCCACGTACTCGGCCACAAGAGGTTGGTGTGAGCGCATCACATCTGGCGTATGTGATTTATACCTCAGGCTCGACAGGACAGCCAAAAGGCGTGATGATTGAGCATCAAAGCTTGCACAACAATATGATTACTTCCCTCGAATACACGCAATTATCCCCTAGTGCGGCTATTTACCATTGTTCATCAGTTGCCTTTGATGCTGCCGTTTGGGTTATGTGGTTAGGCCTCGTAAATGGAGCCAAATTGCGATTAGCGACAACGTTAGAGTATGGAAAAGAGTTAGTACATTATGGCGATGTCTCCCACCTCTTTATGACTCCCTCTATGTTGCGATGTTTGAAAGTTAAAAAATATGAAAGTCTAACCACAGTGATGGTAGGTGGTGAGCATTGCCCTGATTCACTTGCTAATGAGTGGCTATCAGTAGGTGTTGAATTTTTAAATGCCTATGGCCCAACTGAAATAACTATCTGTAGCTCAATTGGCCGATGCTTGGAGGGTAAGCAGGCAACGATTGGTACTCCTTTTGCCAATATGCAGTATTATATTTTAGATGCGGATCAAGCTTTGCTACCTTACGGTGCTGTGGGTGAGTTATATGTTGGTGGAGATGGAGTGGCCAGAGGTTATTTGAACAAAGCGACATTGACACAAAATAGCTTTATTCCTAATCCATACTTTTGCCCAAATAAAAGTAACACTTCAAAGCGATTATATAAAACGGGAGACTTAGTTAAATTTAATTCAGACGGTGAACTTATTTACATTAGCCGCGTCGATGATCAAGTGAAAATTCGCGGGTTTCGAGTCGAGCTTGGTGAGATTGAGTCACAAATAAACTCTTGCTCTGAGGTTGACTCTAGCGTCGTACTCATCATTGAACGCGGCACATCAAAGTATCTTGTGGGGTATATCAAACAGAGAGAAGGACTTGTTCAGTCCACCAGTGCTGTTGAGCAACAAGTCCAGCAACACTTAAAAACCTCATTGCCTGCACATATGATCCCAAGCAAGCTGATTGTAGTGAGTGAATTTCCGAGAACGGCAAATGGCAAGGTTGATAAGGTGGCGTTATCAGCAACAACGCTTGATACGGATACTGTAGCTACAGTTATCGAGGCTAAAGATGATATAGAAAAAGCACTAGTACAGATCTGGTCTGAGCTATTTAGTGTACCTCCTGCATTGATCAGTACTGAAGATGACTTTTTTGAATTAGGTGGTCATTCATTATTGTCGATGAGGCTGTGCTCTGAGATAGAAGATAAACTAAACGTACAAATACCACTGCGGGAAATTTACGATAGCCCTACCATCGTAGATATCGCTATATTGGTAAAAAATGCAGTTGATGTAGGGTCAAACCTAGTCTCTCGAGTAGAAAGAAACACAGATAAGTTCCCTCTGTCTTTTGCCCAGCAGCGGCTATGGTTTATTGATAGTTTGCAAGGTAGCACTCCAGAGTACAATATGCCGATGGTATTTGAGCTGTCAGGCACGATTA
>NZ_WEHZ01000075.1 GCF_012641745.1 Pseudoalteromonas peptidolytica | reverse complement strand
TCAGACTAATCGTGCCTGACAGCTCAAATACCATCGGCATATTGTACTCTGGAGTGCTACCTTGCAAACTATCAATAAACCATAGCCGCTGCTGGGCAAAAGACAGAGGGAACTTATCTGTGTTTCTTTCTACAGGAATGACCGAATTGCTTTCCACTTGAGAATGAAGTGACTCTAAGCGCGTTAAGCAATCAATAAATTCTCTCTTATTTTGCCTTATAAGATCACTTATTTCAGCTGTGATGGCTCCCTTGGGAGCCTTAGCAGTTAACGATCCATTCTCTGTCATTTGCAAAATAATGTCTTGTCTAGCCAACTGCTGGATAAGGTTTAATGCATTCATCTCAAAACTCGAACTCTTCGTATTCGGCAACATCATCTACCTCGTTGATAGACTGACTTACCGCTATAATTTCACATAGGGAAGCAAGCTCTTGCAGAGTCTGCACATCAAAAAAAGCATTCATTGAGATTGTGATCCCTAGGACTTCCTCAATTTTTCTTACAAACTTCATTATTAATAGGGAGTGCCCTCCCAGTTCAAAAAAGTTTGCTTTAATACTTATTTTACTTTGTTCCAGTTCCAACAATTCAGAACAAATATCCACTAGTGCCAGCTCAGTTTGGCTCTGCGGTGCAACGTATTCTTCATTAAAACCGACACCTTCAATTTCTAGTAATTGCTTTTTGTCGATTTTTCCATTTGGTGTTAATGGCCACTCTTCAACTTCCACAAAAAAACTAGGCACCATATATTCAGGTAATGCTAAACGAAGCGCTTTCTTAACTTCACCAATATTGATGTCACCATCGTGGCCTTTTAGGTATGCGATTAAGCGGTTATCTTCTCCAACCTGCTTCGCAATGACTAGGCATGAGTCAATTTCAGCAAGTTGAGATAATTCAAACTCGATTTCCCCAAGCTCTATCCTAAATCCTCTTATCTTCACCTGATCATCAATTCGACCAAGAAACGCTAAATTACCACAAGGAAGATACTTTACTAAATCTCCTGTACGGTAAAGTCGAGCAGCCTGAACTCCCTGTCCTACTGTGGAATATGGATTACTAACAAACTTAGCTGCCGTTAGCTCGGATTGGTGCCTATATCCTCTAGAGACACCATCACCTCCCAAATATAACTCTCCTACAGAGCCGTAAGGTAATAGCTGGCCATCTTCATTTAAAATCAGCGCAATACTATTTGAAATCACACGGCCAATACTTGGCGTTGACTGTACCGCATTATTAAACCTGATCCCGGTTGAGTAGGTCGTATCTTCAGATGGGCCATATAGATTACAAACGCTAATCGCCGTATATTGTTCAAATATTTTGTTGATAAGCTCACTGTGTAATGCTTCTCCCGCAAGATTAATGACCCGGATTTTCTCTAAATAAGTATTATTATCTAGCAAAGCCGAGATAGCTGAAGGAACTGTATTAAGTAAGGTGACATCCCGAACACACTGCTCTGTCACTACTTCTAAAACATTTTTAACGAGTCTTACTTTTGTGCCAACACTTAGCGGTAAAAATAATTCAAAAACAGATAAATCAAAACTTAAAGAAGTACTCGCTAATACTGTTTGCAACTCTGCCGTTGAATAAAAATGTTTGCCCCAATTCAACATTGCAACCGTATTTTGATGCTCAATCATCACGCCTTTTGGCTGTCCTGTCGAGCCTGAGGTATAAATCACATACGCCAGATGTGATGCGCTCACACCAACCTCTTGTGGCCGAGTACGTGGATACGCATCACACAGATG
>NZ_WEHZ01000074.1 GCF_012641745.1 Pseudoalteromonas peptidolytica | reverse complement strand
TACGTGGATACGCATCACACAGATGCGGCTCCCCTAAGGCAAATCCATCTAACCTAACTTGCGTTTTAGTAAAACTCGCTAATGCTTCTGCCGTCTCTCCATGGCTCACTACCACCGATAATGACGCATCTGCTATCATATATTCTAAGCGGCTACGCGGATAACTCGGGTCTAGTGGCACATAAGCACCTCCTGCTTTTAAGATCCCTAAAACCGCTATCACCATCTCCAGTGACCTATCTGCGCACACACCCACTAAGCTATCTGGCCCTATCCCATGCTCTGCGCGCAGGTAATGTGCTAGCTGATTCGCCTTCTCATCCAGTGTCTTATATTGTAAAACGTCATCTGCAAATGCAACCGCAACTTGCTCTGGCACTAAGTCCACTTGGCGCTCAAACAACGTATGAATACAAGCCGACTTATCATACTCTACTGCTGTGTCGTTCAGTGTATACAGCAGCTTGTGCTCTTCTTCTTTCGATAACAATGGCAAGCTACTCACTGCGGTTTGTGCACTGGCTTCACTCAACCCTGTCAATAGCCGCTCAAAGTGCGTATTCAGCTGGGCAATATGTCCTTTGTCGAACAGGCTCACATCATAATTCCAGTGCACGGTAACACCTTGCTCATTAATTTGAATATCGACATCCAAATCAAATTTCGCCTGTACACTGTCACCACTGTACGGCTTAACCGTCACACCTGGTAGCTTAAACCCTGCTTTATCCGCATCACTCGATAAACCATAGTCACTATTGGTCGTCATCATGATTTGAAATAGTGGGCTGTGTGAGCCACTGCGTGGCACTTTCAAACGCTCGACTATTTGCTCAAAGGGCGCTGACTGATTTGCTTGTGCATCTAGATTAACTTGTCTTATGTGTGCTAAATACTCACCTACTGTATTATGACCAGTATCCGCTCTTAGCACTAAGGTGTTGACGAAAAACCCTATCAATGGTGCCAGCTCTCGCTGCTCCCGATTCGCTATTGGTGTGCCTATGACCACATCCTTACTGTTTCCATGCCTCGACAGGAGTAACGATAAGGCTCCATGCAATAACATAAACGGAGTGATTTTGAATTGCTGCGCCATCTTCAGAAGTGCTTGCGCCAACTCTTTGGGTAAGACTCCTGTAACTCGCGCACCCTGATATTGCTTTTGTGCTGGCCTTGCTTTATCTAATGGCAAACTATGGAGTGCAGGTAACCCTTCAAGTTGCTGCTCCCAATAATCCAACTGACCCTCAAGCTGCTCTTGTGCCAAATAGTGACGCTGCCAATGAGCATAATCAGCATACTGCACCGCGAGTTCTGGTAAGGGGCTAGCTTCACCTGCTTCTTGCGCATGATACAGTGCAAAGAACTCCTTCATCAGGATTTCCATTGACCACCCGTCTGACGCTATGTGGTGCAGATTAAATAACAGTACGCCTGATGTTTCTGCGGTCTTTATAAAGCTTACCCGTAACATCACTTCTGTGGATAGATTAAACGGTCTCCCTACTTCCTCACGCACATATGCTTTAAGTGCGGTTTCTTTATCTTGCTCATCGAGTTCACTGATGTCTTTTTGCTGAATCGCAAACTCGACTTCAGATATTGTTTTTATCTTTTGATATGCTTCACCATCATGCTCTTCATAGACGGTTCTTAAGACTTCATGACGCGCGATAATTTCACGAAAGGCTCGCTGAATACTCGTCAGACTAATCGTGCCTGACAGCTCAAATACCATCGGCATATTGTACTCTGGAGTGCTACCTTGCAAACTATCAATAAACCATAGCCGCTGCTGGGCAAAAGACAGAGGGAACTTATCTGTGTTTCT
>NZ_WEHZ01000073.1 GCF_012641745.1 Pseudoalteromonas peptidolytica | reverse complement strand
ATGCTCAAGCAGTGTGAATGCGGCTTACCGAGTCAACGCAGCAAATTGAAAACCGCTGGCTGGAACGACAAATTTAGGGCACAGGTATTCTTTGGTTTATAAGTAATCAAAGTATGCTCCGCCCCTGAGGCCCAGTAGACTATTCGAGTGTGGTGCTTGGAGTCTTTTACAGCGTTCTTTCTTGTTATCGGTCTCTCAACAGAGGAGCCTTTGCTCAATCGAACTACTGTAAAAGAAGGCTTTAGTTGCAGCTAAAGCTTGGGCCTCACCTTACCCTAAATCGGTATAAAAAGAACAATTAAGATGGGTGTATTATCCATACAAGTAGCTCAAAGTGGACGCAAAACAGTTGGCTTTCGCTCATTCTTCGCTAATTTTAGCCAACAATTTTGCGCCGGATAAACGAGGCGTTATATTTTTATCTAAGATATTTTTGTATTGCATTTTACTAATTTTTAATTGTTCAAGCTTGTCGAGTTTAATAAGTTTTTATTGTGTTTTCAAAGGTTTTTTAAGCTGTTGAAATGGTATGTTTTTATTTTTACGTTGTTAAATATAAGGTGTTTAAATGCTTGGGATGAAATTTTTATTCGTAATATTTATTTCTTTTTCTGTGAGCGCTCACTCTGGGGATAATGATTTTCTTAGTATGATTGAGCGAGCGGAATCTGGGTCTACCATAGAGATAGAACCTGGAGACTATGATGTTTGTTCTACGGCGTATATTAAGAATAAAAATGACATTAAAATAGTTGGTGTGGGTGAGGTTAAAATTAGAAAGTGTAACTCATTTAATGGTGAATACATATTGTCAGTCATTGATTCAGATAATGTATCAATTGATGGTGTTTCATTTTATGGTTTGACAGATGCTAAATATATTAATGAAAACACTACCAATATCGTCTGGGGAGAGCAGGGTGTGTTATTCTCTGGTACGTCGGGTTCGTCAGTTGAAAATAGTAATTTCTATAATTTTGGTGATGCGGCATTACGTATAACCTCATCCAGGAGTCATTATTCTGGAGAGCAAGTTAATTCTAAAAATTTTCGTGCTGAAGGTAATGTTTTCTATAATGTAACTCAAGTCACAACTACACATCCATGGAGTAAGGATTTTGGAGGGACGAGGGATATAATCTTTAAAAATAACTTATTCTATGAAATGAAAGGAGGGTTAAAACTATCATCACGTAAAGGTGTATCTAATGCAATGGTAGAAAGTAATATATTTAATTTCATACATGGTTCTGCAATGGAGGTTAATTATTATTCTAACGTTGTTATTAAAGATAATTCCTTTTCAAACGTTAATAAATTTATTCTCAATGTATTCCCAAACTCGATAAGTAATGTTAATGAAGCAATAGACTGGAATGGGTTGTCTTTTATAAAAAATACTGCATTCAAATCAAGAGGAGGCATCCGTATCGTTTCAGATGTTGCGGGAGAGTTGATTTCTGGAAAGCATGTTTCAAATGTAATTATTAGTGCTAATAAGTTTGTTGATGTTGATATGAGTTTATATGGCGTATCTAATAGACATATTATTAATTTTTTAGAGAATGAAAAAAAGTTCATATATTCTGTGGTTAAGATGAATTCGTATAATACATCTGGTGATGTGTCACTGTTGAATGTTGAACACTCTACAAATGTACAATCTTTGGATAATGTTGAACTAAAGCTTTAATAAGTTATATGGTGTTAACTCGTCTGTTTTATTCACTTTCCAACACAGGCTCCATATTTGACGGAGAGTCTGGAAATTTTACGATATATTAGGCAATATCAAAAATAAAGATGTCTTAGTAATCACTGATAATGGGAAAATAAAATGAGTTAAAGATGGTATTTCATTAACTGAAAGCTCCAAACCGAAAGAAAATACTAAGTCTGAGTATGTGGGAGGAAGCCAGGGGCGGAGCATACTTTGATTACTTATAAACCAAAGAATACCAGTGCCCTAAATTTGTCGTTCCAGCCAGCGGTTTTCAATTTGCTGCGTTGACTCGGTAAGCCGCATTCACACTGCTTGAGCATATTCATTACAAAGCGCCTGAATAGGGCCATATTTTCTACCGCACC
>NZ_WEHZ01000072.1 GCF_012641745.1 Pseudoalteromonas peptidolytica | reverse complement strand
TAACACTTTAGTATTTATGCGACACGCAGTTTGTGTTGCATAATCGCTTGTTGGACTGAGCTGCTACCCGCTCGATGTCTCAGAGTTGGTGTTATTTATGCTAAGGGAATTTGCTTTTTGGAGGCTCTCACTTTCCTAGCTAGTGTATTCAGTTTAGCTAGTGTTATGTAAGCTTTCCCTGCATTGCTCAGCGCTCATTATGTATTCATTACACCTAAATTTACCTTAATAAGCAATTATATTTTTTTAGCGTACAGAGGCCGCTAGCCTGAGCAATTAAGCAGGTTAACTAATTGATTTTGAGCAGCTATCAAGCTGCTAACTCGTTCGGTCTACTTTGGTCGGTGTTGCATCTAACTTGAATACGCCAATTAGCCGCAAGATACCTACCTTACAATGCTGACAAGCCCAATTCGGTATCAATGTCACGTTTTCTCCTGTCTTTGGCCTCTTTACTCTGCATGTGCATGACGCCTGCGACCTTATCAGCGCTAACTTTCGCTTGCGACATGCATTGGCTAAAAAACCGTAATGCCGAATACGCATAAATCCTTTCGGTAGTACATGCTGCAAATAACGCCGTAAGAATTCGTCATTACTCAGTGTCATCACTTTATCACGATTATCATCCGCGTAATCTCGGTATTTGAAGCTCACCGACTGTGCATTCGCTGATACTAAACGTGATTCAGACATCACGCCTTTTCGGGTATACCGTGCTAGGTAACTTACTAGCTTTTCACTGTAAGCTAAACAGGCTTTGCTATACACGCACCACTTTGTTGGCGTGTTTACCTTCATGAGTGAAGTATTACATTCACTAAGCGCCGCTAGCATTTTTCCTCTAAAGACCGTTGATAAAGCTTTAACGGGATATAAATAGCCTTTTTCTATCTCATTCCATTGAGTCTTATCGAGCGTACCTGCTGGGATTAAACAGTGTAAATGAATATGCTGACTTAAATTTTGCCCCCAAGTATGCAAGACGCTAGTCATTCCTAATTGGCCATGCCCTTTTCGGTTAGCAAATTTACTCAAGGTTTGCCATGCTGCTTTGAATAAACACTGGTATAAGGCACTTGGGTTATAGTGGGCAATGGCATTAAGTTCATGAGGAAGCGTAAAGACAAGGTGGAAATAGCGGCATGGTAATAAGTTCTCTTGCTGCTTTTGTATCCACCTTGCCGTTGCCATTCCTTGACACCGTGGACAATGGCGGTCTCGGCAGCTGCACCCAATCTGCTGTGATTCACCGCAGTTATCGCACTGCCATGTTTGATAACCGAGCTGACCCGTTCTGCATGATTGAAGATGCTGACAGACGCGTTGCTGCTGATAGCTCATTATATGATGTTGCCGATAATGCCCAAGGCTCGAATTTAAAATATCAGCGAGATGTAAAGTACTCATGGTTTAACCAAACTTGCGAGTAAATCAACACCGCCATGCCCCAATTCGGGTAACCAATGTAAGTAGCTTTGCGTGGTTTTAATATCACTGTGTCCAAGCTGATGTTGAAGTTGGTGCAACGGCATACCTGATTCAAGTTGATGTGTTGCATAAGCATGGCGTAGTGCATGTGGATTACAGTGAGTTAAGCCGCAATGTCGTGCATGTTCACGTAATGGTCTCCTGAAGCTTGATGCTGACATGGGTTTATCCATTAACCATCGTGAGTAAAACATCCAACCCGTTGGGTGATACATTTTCCAGTAACTACGTAATTGGTTAAGTACGCTATCGGAGGCCACCACATAGCGTGACTTATCCCCTTTACCTTGTTCAATTAAAATGGTTTTTCGCTTTCCATCAATGTCTTGCACTTTAATATGCAAAAGCTCACCAATGCGTAAGCCACAACCATAGCAAACCACAATTAACGTTTTTAATCGCATATCCGTACAGTTTTCTATCAACCGCCGAATATCGTCTCGAGATAAATAGGTTGGTGCGCGAGTCTTCGCTTTTGGTAATGCGATATCTAGGTTCAGCGGTCGGTGTAAAATATGTTTAAACAAAAACCAAATACTATTTATTTGTACTTTTTGGCTTGCTCTAGAGAGTTTACGAATAGCCGGATCATTAAAAAAGGTATTCAGTTCATCATCGGTAATTGAATCGAGTGGTTTATTGAAATAGTGACTCAGTTTAAGTAGATGCTCACAGTAACTTTTGCATGTACGTTGCGAATACCCTAGGTAGGCTATTTCTGTTTTGACTTGTTCTATGAGTGGGTTCATGACTTACCTCCAAGTTATGGGATAACCTCAAGGTAAGTGTGGCTCAGTTGGTGAGAGTAGGATCTCCGCGTAGCGGCTTAGTTCAACAATTTAATATCGA
>NZ_WEHZ01000071.1 GCF_012641745.1 Pseudoalteromonas peptidolytica | reverse complement strand
GCATTAAATGCCAGACCGAGAAAGTGTTTAGGGTATAAACAGCCTGCTGTTGTATTCAATAAATTACGCAAAGTACGTAAAGCAGCTTAATTTAGCGAGTGGTGCACTTCGGAGTTGAATTCGCGTTTAGTTGTTCTAGATAAGAAGTTTTAACGCTGTTAGCGTCAGATTTACTCCTACAAATTGGGCAAGTATTAGGTCCAATTGGTATAAACACAAGCTTGAAGTCAAAATCCCTATGCTAATGCTGCTTGCGCCAGAATGCGCCTCCTGTACAAGATAATTATAAAACCAGTCAGCACGAGAGTGTACCAGTAATCTCAAAACTTTTTGCAATCTTTAATAGCACTATTGTCCCTTTATACTAGGCTAATAACTATTCGTTATTGTGGCGCATCATATAAAGCCATTAGCTGGTTGCTTGTCACAGAAGCATAACTATCTAATTTCATTAAAGGAACTATTTTTAAGATGAGCGCGATTGATACTGATTTCTGTAGGCTACCAATTGGTATCAACAGTGCTTCTATGTGTAGTGAAGTTAGCCGATTACTGACCAAAAGCTGGAATCCTCATGTGAATCATAGAGATTACGTTGGAGATTGGGATGTATTACCGCTGCGATGTCAGCTGGAGCATACAAATGCGCATCCGATTTTGCAGTGCTTTGCTATGGGGGATGGTAGCGAATGGAAAAACCTACCTTTAATGGACAGTTTGCCAACGATACGAAGCTTAATATGGAGTTTGCAATGTGACGTAAAGTCGGCGCGTCTAATGCGGTTAAAGCCTGGGGCATATATCAAGCCACACAGAGACAGAGGACTATGCTTGTGTAAGGGAGAAGTAAGGCTACACGTGCCGATATTGGCTAATGACGAGGTATTATTTTTAGTTAATGGCAAGGTCGTACCAATGGCTGTTGGTGAGCTTTGGTATATCAATGCCGACAAGACACACAGCGTAAAGAATAATGGTGGTAATGATCGTGTCAATTTGGTCATTGACTGTGTGGTAAATGAGTGGATCGCTGAACATATTAAAGGAGAGTCGATGACTCACTCAATATGAAGCGCTAGTAATGGGCACACTCAAAAGCAGGTGGCGTAAAAAAGTCTCAAAGGGCTGACGTTTGCCATTGTAAAAGTAAACGATTATTGCTGAAACGTGTTTGTACAAGCGCATCGTATGTCGATTTTTTAGGTGACTTGCTGTCATCGAATCTAATTTTTGTCAACAAAGAAAGAGCTAGCCAAGAATATGTTTTCAGGCAGGTTGCTCTGAGAAAAGATGTCATTAGAGCTGTTTTAAATGAAACGTTCTGCAAAGTGTATCTTTATGTTGGTCAGAGATAAGAGGTAATTCAGTAACAGATCACCAGTTTTCGAGAGTAGGTGGTACTCAAGCTGGGATGCAACTATAGCCAGCAGGCTTTTGACTTTAATTAGGAGACATAAATGAGTGATGAATATACTGGGCAGATTATGCCATGCGGCTTTCACTTTGCGCCGGTCGATTTTGCATTCTGTATGGGTGGGACCGTTCAAATAACACAATATACTGCCGTGTTCGCGTTACTCGGTACCTACTTTGGTGGTGATGGGAGAGTATCATTTGGTTTGCCTGATTTTAGAGGTAGATCGCCTTTGGGCTATGGTACATCTCCATATTATGGTCCATTTAATATGGGGCAGTTTGGTGGTGGAGATTCCTTCATATTGACCGAGTCTAACCTACCACCACACCATCATGGAGTTAATCTTAATGTTACTGGAGCAGGAGACGCTACAACCACTCACGTGACTTTAAATGCGACTCAATTGGAAGGTGATTCAGCCACACCACAGGCAGGAGCGTACCTTGCAACAGCACCAGATATCGCGGGTCCTGATGCACCGGAAAAAATTTACTACACAGGTGGTAATCCCTCTTCTACCGTAGCACTCGGAGGAATAGAAGTGACTCAGACTGGTTCTGCATCTGGACATGTTAGCGGTGAAACTGGAGTAACAGGGGCTGCTGTTGCGGTGAGAAGTCGTAGCCCTTACCAAGCGGTGAATTATGTAATTTGTATGGAAGGCATCTTTCCACAAAGGAATTAAGAGCTGACGTAGCTGCTATGTCGGACGTGATGGTTAGCTCATTTAGCTGTTTACTAGGTGAGCTGACCCAAACTCAACTGCGCTTAAAGTAACACCTGTAGATGTGTTTAGCATTACGGAATTTTATGGCCATTGCGTATGAGCAAGGTATGTTTTACCTGCTCTATAAGCCACCCGGTTTATTTTAGATAACCCGAATTCAGATAATAAGTGCACCACTCATGGTTAATCGGTGAGGAGAGATCAACTGCCTGTTGGTGGTACTCTGTAATCGCCAAAAAACAAGAGTAGTTACCATGAGTTACAAGCAGTTGATCG
>NZ_WEHZ01000070.1 GCF_012641745.1 Pseudoalteromonas peptidolytica | reverse complement strand
TTTTGTTAATATCAGAGCGAGTTTCTTCTACAACTGTAAGGTGTTCAATCAGGTTCATTGGTTGCGCCTAGCAATGGGATTGGCGCTATTTGATCATAAATTAGCTAAAAGTGCGATCCCGCCCTGTACAACATGCGGGGTTGATTCACATGCATTCAACAAAAAAACACTACTCAAGAATAACAATTTACTTCTCATTTTAAATGATACTCAATATATAAATATAACACCTTAATAAACGGCGCAAAATTGCAGGCTAAACTAAGCGAAGAATGAGCGCAAGCCTGCTATTTTGCGTCCTCTCTGGTTTAAGCGTTTGTTATGTTTTAAAGTACACAAAGGAATAACCAAGGGCTTTCATCTTTAATTTTGAAGATTACTTTCCCATTTAGATGATACAAGCTTAAAGATAAAATTTCGTCTAGCTCTTCTTGTTTGCAATTGAAGCCCTTAACTTGAAATGCCTTAAATGGAAATTCCGAATAAAGTGACTTTAACTCAGCTGCTTTAGAACGCGTATGTTCAGATAAATCCTCGTTTGCCCATGACCACAGAAAAGAATTGAACTCAGTGGAATATGAGCCAACCGGAATGACATTAAACCTTTTTGTATTGTCTTCGCTTGTTAACTCGATAAACAAGTCATCAAGATCATAGTACCAGCTAGTATATTCTCCTACCTCAGCAGAAAAATTTGAAAAAGCCTTGCAGTAATCCGCTTTAATTTGTCCAATTTTTTCTTCGATACTCACTTAGTTCCCTTAAAACATAACGCCTTAATAAACGGCGGAAAATAGCAGGCTAAAATAAGCGAAGAATGAGCGCAAGCCTGCTGTTTTACGTCCATTGTTTAATTAATTTGTTATATGCTTTCATCTGCCACTGCTTGGTCAAACCAAACATGCTCTGACTCACCGCCCAAGTTAAAACGATACCCGAATGGAAGAGCCATATATATTGCTAACTCAGGGCGTCTTTCGATGATGTGCTCAAAGTGCACCGTAACTAATGAGCTGGTATTACCGTCGTACTCATCTGTAGTTAACCACCAACCACTCATATGATTTGGTGATGGGTAACGAACTCCTTCAACTGGTGTTGAGCCCTCATAAATGCCTTTAGAAATAGTAACAAGCTGAGTTGGCTCAACAGGAGCATAAATTGCTTGATAATGCTCACAACATTCTTTTTGGACTGACTCAATACTCAAGCTTCTTACTCCTGACTTGAAAAAGCATATAACGCCGCAAATAAACGGCAAAAAATAGTTGGCTAAAATTTGTGAGGTACGAACAAAGCCAACTGTTTTTTGTCCGCACTTTTTGATTTGCCTTGTTATGTTGCATTAACACAAGGATAGCCAATTTCTGAAATATCTTTTTTTAGCTGTTTTATTGATACTTCAGGATTTACTTCTTTAACCAATTCTTCGGTTAAAGGTAAATGGTTATAAATCTTTGCAATGGTTGTAACATCCAGATCTAATTCATAATAATCTTGAGCAAATACCCTATATGTTTCAGGGTTACAGTCAAAGATTTCTAAAAGATATTCTGAACCATCAGGATCTTCGTCATCTGCAAATTCGAAGTCACCTTTACCCCAATAGTCTGCCGAATGAAGTTTCCAAATACAAAATGAAATATTATCCATAGAGAAAGCAGGTTCTTTAGAGGCAGTAACGAATTCAGAAGGCAATCCTTTTAATAAACCTGGCCATGGAACTTGCCCATCAGTACTCCAAGATGACATTGAAGATTCATGGTCAAAACCTTTAATAAAGCAGCCCTCTTGATTGAATAGTACATAGAAGTCATCACCACAACCATTCCTCATCGAACCCATTTGCTCATTAACGTCCCAATTTGAATTGAATGAATAAAAACGTTCATCCCATTCAGGGGACATAATTGCATCTAGCATTGCGAGTGATTGAAGTAGCTTTTTTAACTGCAATACTTCTGGCATTGAGTTTAAATTTTTAGTTGATATAGCATCCAATGCTGGAGACTCCTTTTGCAACATAACGCCGCAAATAAACGGCTAAAAATAGTTGGCTATAATTTGTGAGGTACGAACAAAGCCAACTGTTTTTTGTCCGCACTTTTAATTTGCTTTGTTATATACCGATCACTCTGATTTCAAAACAAATTTAATGTTTTCCGCTTCTAAGATTGGAGTAAGCTGTTCAATAAAGCCTGTAAGTGTATCAGTTGGAACATGACCAATAATTAGCTCAATTCTTTTAGGTAGAGCATATTTATTAGGTTCTTCCTCTTCTAATTGTCCATCAAGAATGTAACACAAATAGTGATTAAGCTTATCTTGAAGCAATTCAATATTTGTATCATCTATCACTTCTGATTGGATAATTGAAAGAACACATGTTCCATCATTAATAGAACAAATATCTATTTGATTTTGAAAATTTATGCCGTACTTCATTTGGTATATAACACTTTAGTATTTATGCGACACGCAGTTTGTGTTGCATAATCGCTTGTTGGACTGAGCTGCTACCCGCTCGATGTCTCAGAGTTGGTGTTATTTATGCTAAGGGAATTTGCTTTTTGGAGGCTC
>NZ_WEHZ01000069.1 GCF_012641745.1 Pseudoalteromonas peptidolytica | reverse complement strand
AGTCTATTAACTTCTGTCGCTAAACCACTTTGGCGTTGTATGGTTAAGCCTCACGGGTAATTAGTACGAGTTAGCTTAATGCCTCACAGCACTTCCACATCTCGCCTATCAACGTTGTAGTCTTCAACGGCCCTTCAGTTGACTCTAAGTCAAAGTGAGAACTCATCTCGAGGCTCGCTTCCCGCTTAGATGCTTTCAGCGGTTATCGATTCCGAACGTAGCTACCGGGCAATGCAATTGGCATCACAACCCGAACACCAGCGGTTCGTCCACTCCGGTCCTCTCGTACTAGGAGCAGCCCCTCTCAATTCTCAAACGCCCACGGCAGATAGGGACCGAACTGTCTCACGACGTTCTAAACCCAGCTCGCGTACCACTTTAAATGGCGAACAGCCATACCCTTGGGACCGACTTCAGCCCCAGGATGTGATGAGCCGACATCGAGGTGCCAAACACCGCCGTCGATATGAACTCTTGGGCGGTATCAGCCTGTTATCCCCGGAGTACCTTTTATCCGTTGAGCGATGGCCCTTCCATTCAGAACCACCGGATCACTATGACCTACTTTCGTACCTGCTCGACGTGTCTGTCTCGCAGTTAAGCTTGCTTCTACCATTACACTAACCGTACGATGTCCGACCGTACTTAGCAAACCTTCGTGCTCCTCCGTTACTCTTTGGGAGGAGACCGCCCCAGTCAAACTACCCACCAGGCACTGTCCTCAACCCCGATTCAGGGGCCTAAGTTAGAACATCAACACTACAAGGGTGGTATTTCAAGGTCGGCTCCACACAAACTAGCGTCTGCGCTTCAAAGCCTCCCACCTATCCTACACATGTAGGGTCAATGTTCAGTGCCAAGCTGTAGTAAAGGTTCACGGGGTCTTTCCGTCTAGCCGCGGGTACACAGCATCTTCACTGCGATTTCAATTTCACTGAGTCTCGGGTGGAGACAGCGTGGCCATGGTTACACCATTCGTGCAGGTCGGAACTTACCCGACAAGGAATTTCGCTACCTTAGGACCGTTATAGTTACGGCCGCCGTTTACCGGGGCTTCGATCAAGAGCTTCGCCTAAGCTAACCCCATCAATTAACCTTCCGGCACCGGGCAGGTGTCACACCGTATACGTCATCTTACGATTTTGCACAGTGCTGTGTTTTTAATAAACAGTCCCAGCCACCTGGTCACTGCGGCTCTCGCCTGCTTACGACGCGAAGTCTTCACAAGTAAGAGCGTACCTTCTCCCGAAGTTACGGTACAATTTTGCCTAGTTCCTTCACCCGAGTTCTCTCAAGCGCCTTAGTATTCTCTACCTGACCACCTGTGTCGGTTTAGGGTACGATTCAGTATGAACTGAAGCTTAGAGGCTTTTCCTGGAAGTAGGGCATCAACAACTTCACCACCTTGGTGGCTCGTCTCGACTCTCAGCCTTAGCAACCCGGATTTTCCTAAGTCGCCAGCCTACAGCCTTTCACATGGACAACCAACGCCATGCTTGCCTAGCCTGCTCCGTCCCCCCATCGCATTCATACCAAGTACGGGAATATTAACCCGTTTCCCATCGACTACGCTCTTCAGCCTCGCCTTAGGGGTCGACTCACCCTACCCTGATTAACATGGGATAGGAACCCTTGGTCTTCCGGCGTGCGGGTTTTTCACCCGCATTATCGTTACTCATGTCAGCATTCGCACTTCTGATATGTCCAGCATGCCTCCCGGCACACCTTCAGCCACTTACAGAACGCTCCCCTACCCCGCACACTATTGTGTGCAGCCGTAGCTTCGGTGGTATGTTTAGCCCCGTTACATCTTCCGCGCAGGCCGACTCGACTAGTGAGCTATTACGCTTTCTTTAAAGGGTGGCTGCTTCTAAGCCAACCTCCTAGCTGTTTTAGCCTTCCCACATCGTTTCCCACTTAACATACACTTTGGGACCTTAGCTGACGGTCTGGGTTGTTTCCCTCTCCACGACGGACGTTAGCACCCGCCGTGTGTCTCCCGGATAGTACTTTACGGTATTCGGAGTTTGCAAAGGGTTGGTAAGTCGGGATGACCCCCTAGCCTTAACAGTGCTCTACCCCCGTAAGTATTCGTCCGAGGCTCTACCTAAATAGATTTCGGGGAGAACCAGCTATCTCCCGGTTTGATTAGCCTTTCACTCCTAGCCACAGGTCATCCCCTAACTTTTCAACGTTAGTGGGTTCGGTCCTCCAGTCAGTGTTACCTGACCTTCAACCTGCCCATGGCTAGATCACCGGGTTTCGGGTCTATACCCTGCAACTTAAGCGCCCAGTTAAGACTCGCTTTCGCTACGGCTCCCCTAAATGGTTAACCTCGCTACAGAATATAAGTCGCTGACCCATTATACAAAAGGTACGCAGTCACCCAACAAGTAGGCTCCTACTGCTTGTACGTACACGGTTTCAGGTTCTATTTCACTCCCCTCACAGGGGTTCTTTTCGCCTTTCCCTCACGGTACTGGTTCACTATCGGTCAGTTGGGAGTATTTAGCCTTGGAGGATGGTCCCCCCATATTCAGTCAAAGTTTCACGTGCTCCGACCTACTCGATTTCACTTTTGATAAGTTGTCGTGTACGGGACTATCACCCTGTTTCGTCATGCTTTCCAGCATGTTCCACTAACTACACTAAAGCTTAAGGGCTGCTCCGATTTCGCTCGCCGCTACTTTCGGAATCTCGGTTGATTTCTTTTCCTACGGGTACTTAGATGTTTCAGTTCTCCGCGTTCGCCTCGTTAACCTATGTATTCAGTTAACGATACCTGCAAGCAGGTGGGTTTCCCCATTCGGAAATCCTAGTCTCAAGCGCCTCTTACTGGCTTGACTAGGCTTATCGCAAGTTAGTACGTCCTTCATCGCCTCCAACTGCCAAGGCATCCACCGTGTACGCTTAGTCACTTAACCATACAACCCAAAATAGTTTTAAGTTGTACTGCTAAAGACAGTTTAACTTCGCCAGAAGTTAATATTGAATACTAAAGTAGACGCTAATTAATCAAA
>NZ_WEHZ01000068.1 GCF_012641745.1 Pseudoalteromonas peptidolytica | reverse complement strand
TTTGTTAATATCAGAGCGAGTTTCTTCTACAACTGTAAGGTGTTCAATCAGGTTCATTGGTTGCGCCTAGCAATGGGATTGGCGCTATTTGATCATAAATTAGCTAAAAGTGCGATCCCGCCCTGCTAAACCCTCAGTCACATTTAGTTGTTTTTTGATGACGCTAATCCAACACAAAGCGCTTGATGTATATAAATTCAAGTTTAGATGCAGCATATTGAGCAGGCAGGTGTTGATTTAACTATTGTTCTTTTTGGTACTAAAAGGCTCCAACGCTCTTGTTTTTTTGATATGAATCGCTTTTTTTTACTGCGCTTTTGTATATAGTCGGCGCTATTATTACGTCGTCGCAAAAAAGCACTGCCAAACTATGCGATTGTGACTGCTAGTTGTCTCGCGAGTGCAACAGCGGTGGCACTAAACTAATAGTGCAGTAATAAGTGATAGCCCAGCCATTTTGGTTGGGCTTTTTTATTGGAAGGTAGCTCTATGCCTTTGTTTTTAAGCTTTTAACAAAACTAATATGTTCTCAAAATCGAACGGGAGGTTTTTTTGGTTGTTGAAATATTGCGCTCAGAAGCATAAAGCGTTTGGTTAGGTATGCAAATCTGTGCTTTATTTGACCCTTTTTTAGGGTCAATAATTATCGGGCTAAAATTGAGTAAATAAAACGTCCTGTAACAGTAGTTAAAGTGGCACTTTTGCTTCTCACTGAAGGTTGACCCAGCATCCCAGTTAAATTAACTAGTATGCTAATTGTAAAAGGAGGTAATAAAAGGATGGCAGAGCGTTTTGTAGGCGGATGTTTATGTGGGCAGATCCGCTTTACTGCAATAGGAGTACCACATAACCCTCATACATGTTCTTGTAAAATGTGCCAGCGGCATAGCGGTGCGTTAACGCTTGCATGGGTGGAGTTTGCGCGCGATGAAGTAAGTTGGGATGGGGAAGGTGGAATGCCAAAAATCTGGCGTTCGTCACAATACTCATCACGTGCTTTTTGCCCCAACTGTGGCAGTACATTAGGTGAGATTGATGATGCGCCAGTAATTGCCTTGGCATTAGGTGTATTTGATAGTAATAGTCGTCAATCTCTTCAGCCTATATCCCATTCTTACAGTATTAACACATCTACATAACGGAGCGGGAAAAAGTGGCAGGAAGGTACTTATCGTACCTTCAATTACTTGTATAACAGGTTGCTCTGCTCAACTCCGGCCGAACACTTTTCTTAGAGAGTTTTCATACTCTACAGGTGACTGAGCGTTGTTAGCAGAGTGCAGTTAAGCCATCAGACGATGAGGTGCGAAGTATCATCACTCATCAATTTGATTGCCAAAGAATAACTGAAAAGCTTGAAGTTATTAAGAAAATCAATGATGAAAGTGGAAAAGCGCTTATTATCCAGTTTAAACGATAGCAAGCGCAAATCAGTTTAGTTAAGCGCAAGCTTAGCAAGACTTGCGGCGATAGCAGAAAGGGAGAGTAATCGTAATAAAATGATAGCGATATCTGAACTGCCACCTGCAGATGTATTGCGATAAACTAAGGGATAGTCGAAAAATACCATTAAGTAGAGTAAGTCGAAAAGGCCGATTCTGGTGCCATTGAGCTCTACTTTTGTTCCATCTTTTAATAAGATTTCAGCAAAGCATAAATTGGCTGTGGTTTTGAGTTTCCCACTTTTTTTGTCCTTTAACAATAAATAGTGAAAAACAACCTCGCTAATGTTTTCTCTGGCAATTTTTTGCGTGCCACTTGCTCTTCCTTTAATTGCTTGAGGTGAGATAGTTAACTGTTCTTTTGATACATCCATAACCCATTGAGAGCCAAACCCGAACTTTTTATACAGCATGA
The DNA here is from genome assembly GCF_012641745.1 of Pseudoalteromonas peptidolytica. Taxonomy (GTDB): domain Bacteria; phylum Pseudomonadota; class Gammaproteobacteria; order Enterobacterales; family Alteromonadaceae; genus Pseudoalteromonas; species Pseudoalteromonas peptidolytica. The sequence goes on along the minus strand of NZ_WEHZ01000068.1, from coordinate 2,053 downwards.
CTCTTTTGGTAAAAAAGATAATTAAAAATGCAAATAAACATGCTGGAAAAGCAATATAGCGTGGGTATGCTCCATCAACAACCGACGCTGTGATAGCTAAGGCAAAGACTAGTAAGGCAAATAAAAACTCAGCGCGACCACTTAGCATACCCAGAGCAGCTATAGAATTGAGCGATACTTGAGACTTATCAGTCAATTCGTTTTTGTTTTTTAAAGAAACGTATTTGAACCACACTTTATCCGTCAGTGATAAGTCTAGTGTGTGCTTGGCTAATGACATAAGTACTTCCTTGGGCTATTTATTTCATTATTTTTCACATCAGTTTATACCCCAAAACTAAAAACAAGAGAAGTTTACTCTTAATTGTATGCGTCACTGTTGTAACTTCACCTAATCGAAGCCCTATGCGGGGGGGGGGTCTAATTTGTTTTTATTGTGAGGTTTTTGTTTTTATTTGTCACTCGCTTGTTTTTTTGTTTGCATTTTGTAACTGCTTGTTTGTTAATCAGTTTTTAGTTGTTTCAAATTGAGAATTATCACCAATTTTCCTTTAATGGGTAAATCTTAAGTGCTAGCATCGCCTCCTTTTGTTATTAATATAGGGACGTGTCATGTCAACATTTAAATATTTGCCACTTGCAATCGCAATAGTCACTTCGGTAGGTTGTTCTTCTGATAAAGTCAAAGAAGTAGAAGTAATAAAAGAAGTCGAGGTAATAAAAGAAGTAGAAGTAATAAAAGAGGTTGAGGTAATTAAAGAAGTTGAGGTAATTAAAGAAGTTGAGGTAATTAAAGAAGTCGAAGTCATGAAGGAAGTGATTTCTGGCCGAGCCAATCAAGGCGGTGTGGTGTTAACATTTGATGATGGTCACTGTGTGGACTCTTGGGTTGAACACGCGCACCTTTTCGAAGAGCACGGAGCGACAGCTACCTTATATGTAAGTAAATATAATAGCGATATGACAGCTAATTTACTTGACTTACAAAGTCGCGGTTTTGAGATCGCTCACCATACAACTTATCATGCAAATGCTGTTGAATGGGCTGAAAAGGAAGGTGTCGAGTCTTGGCTCTCAGGAGCTGTTTTAAATTCGCTTACTACGATGAGAAATGATGGCCTTAACGTAACCGCTTTTGCATTTCCATTCGGTGCATATAATTTAGAATTGAGTGAAGCTTTGAGTGCGGAGTTTACCTCGGTAAGAGGTTATTTAACACCCAAGACAGAAAGCTTGAGGTTTGCGACACAAAGCGATGGCTATTTTTACAATGGTATTGGGATTGATAGTGCTTACTTTGAGCCTCAAGAAAGAGTGTTTGGGGCAATGGAAAGAGCAATGAAAACAGGTCGAGATTTGGTTTTGGTAGGGCATTGTATTGTTGAAGGCGAAGTAACGGATCGCTGGCAGACACCAACAAGCACACTGTTAAAAATATTTGAACATGCAAAAAAGATAGGAATGGAATTCAAAACCATGAACCAGCTGAAGTAATGTTTAACGAAAACTGCGCCACTGCTATCTCATATAACTTATTCAAAGACTTAATCATTAGGTAGCTTAAGCTGTTGTCATTGCTTGCAAGCTTGAGTTTACTCTCAATAGTTTGGTGCTGGCAGTAAATTTAGCTTGCACCATTTGGCTTATCATCTGAATAAAAAATGCTAGTTGATATTTAATAAAAATGAAGTAACCTGCTGTTTATCCATGCCAAGATTAAAGTAGCTGACTTGGGAAAGGACACATATCATCCAACAACTAAATAGCCTAACCTACGGATAATTAATGTCTTTTTAGTAGCTAGTTTTAGTGCTAACTACGTTGAATTCACTTCTGATAGCTAGCCTTTGGGCGCTCAGTAAACTCGGCGAAAACACTGTCAAAAATGTACCGAGGTTGTGCAAAGGGGCAAGTACACGTTCACTGGAGACTGTAACTAATTTTGTGTAATTGCCTATCTCAAATTACCCTATAGATGGGTTAAGGATAGGCAGATGAACATGAATAAGAAAGAACTTGAAGCTTTCGCAAGAGAAGCCGCCAAAGGGATTAA
>NZ_WEHZ01000067.1 GCF_012641745.1 Pseudoalteromonas peptidolytica | reverse complement strand
ACGCTAAGACTATTTAAACTGCCACCTAGAAGAGAAGATAGGCAGTATCCAAGAGCGATAAAGCCTAAGCCATCAAAGTACCCATATAAAAAAAGAAATGCCAGTCAGCTTAACTGACTGGCATTGGGAGCCTAGGCTCCTTTTTATTTATCTAATCTGATGTTTGAAGAAGAGAATAACTATCCAAACATCAGGTTCCCTAACTTAATTTAAACCCACGTACTTGGTCATCAAGGTTACGTGCGAGTGTGAGTAGCTCTTCGCTGATCTGTTTGGAACCATGGGCGTCAACAAGTGAGCGTTCAGCATTATCACTGATAGCCACGACACTACGATTTATCTCCTCCGCGGCTAAATTTTGCTGTTCTGTCGCATCTGCAATTTGTAGATTAAGAGCATTAATCTCGTGCATTTGCGTCGAAATATCTTTTAATGCTTGTGCGACTTTTTTCACTTGATTGGCACGATCATCCGCTTCTTCACAAGAAGCACTCATCGCTGCTACTGTTTGTTGCGCTTCAGACTGTAGCTTGTCTATGGTGCGCTTAATTTCATCTGTTGAGTCGTGGGTACGAGTTGCCAACGTTCTAACTTCGTCAGCCACGACGGCAAATCCTCGCCCAGCTTCTCCTGCGCGAGCGGCTTCTATCGCTGCGTTGAGTGCTAGAAGGTTGGTTTGTTCCGCAATGCTACTGATCACTTCTAATACTTTACCCACTTCTAACGTCTGCGCTTGTAATTGAGAAACTTGCTCAGCGGCTTGTCGCACATCTTGCGCTAACTGGTTAATACTTTGCTCTGTGTGATTAGCGACAGCCATACTCTCTTCTGCAAGGTGATTGCTGCTATCAGATTTTTCTGATGCAAAGTGAGTGGTGTTCTTTACTTCGCTGGAGGAGCTTTCTAATTCATTAATTGCTGCAGCAACAGAGTCGGTTCCTTGCTTTTGCTCTTGAATTGCAAGTTCAGTGGTTTCTGCTGACGCATAAATAGATTCAGCGGAATGGATCAGTATTTTGGATGAATGAGATAACTGAGAGATATTATCTTTAAAGCTATCCATCATTTTATTGAAATTAGTCGCTAAACGTCCTAATTCATCATCAACATTATCGTCAATTCTCAACGATAAATCTTTATTTGTTGTCGCCAAGCGCATGGTACGGCCAAGCGTTTTTAATCTTAAAATGAAGAGCTTTCTGAACAGCACACCTAAAATGACAAAAGTGGTGATAAATATACCTGACAACAAGGCCGTACTTAGCCAAGTATTGTTATGCACAGTATTATCAATATCAGCAAGTGAGTAGCTTATTCTTACTGCCCCGAGCACATCTCCTTCTTTTGCTTGATGACACCCTAAACAGTTTGTCCCTTTGTAATTCTCCATCGCAACCATTGGCTTGAGGTATGTCATGATGCGATTGCCATCACGTTGTTCAATGACGAGTGTTTCTTTGCCATCAAGTGCATCAAGCTCCACTTGTGAGTTTGGTGCTTGATTTGGGTTACCCGGTCCATACAGCTTATTCACCAGTTCTGCGCGAATAATGTGGGCATCTTCAATATTTGGGTGATTACGAATTTTATCACTAAGGATCTCGCGATTAGCCATGGTGCCCGTCAGCATCATGGTATTGATCGAGTCAAAGTAATTGTCAGCTAACAGTCTTATATTACTTTCGACGGTTTCTTCAGCGAGAGTTTTTTGTTGACTACTACTACTGAGAATACTAGCAATGAGGACGAGTACGCCAGTCACTGCCAGTAACGCATAAATTTTATGTTGAATAGATTTCACACGCATCGCACCTGTTCACAATTAGAACAGTGATTATGCGTCTCTACTCAAGAACAGGTTTTGACCTAGCGCAAAATTGCCGTGCAATTTAATATAACTGGTACTTTTTCATTAATCTTGATTAATCATATGTGTAGCGAGTTGCGCTAAGGATTGCCTTAGCCCCTCTCTTAATAATGGGTTACCAACCTCTAAGTCTAATGTTTTATTCATGCAGTGCATCCATTGATCCCGTAAATCTTGGTCGATAGGAAAGGGCATGTGGCGCATTCTTAAACGCGGATGACCGTATTTTTCTGTAAATAAATCTGGGCCACCGAGCCAACCCGAAAGAAACTCAAAGAATACTTGTCTTATCCGATCTAGTGGTTGTGGGTGCATGTCGTAAAGCGGTTTTGCGTAGGGATCGGTTGCCATAATATCGTAGAAACGATTAGCAAGGTCTCGAGCACCTTGTTCTCCACCAATGATTTCATACGGGGTTTTTTCTGGGGATGGAGCACTATTTATTTGTTCGGTGGTTGCATCTTTATTGAAGATGCGTTTAATTAACTGTTTCATAATAACTCTTTCAAGGCGCTCTAAAACGATGGACAAATACGCGGTATTCGGTAATCCAATAAAGCATTCTAAATCGCCAGCAATCCATGCGCAATTCGCAAAACAAAGTCAGCAGCAATTAGAATACGAAGCTATTTTGGCACCAGTAGATGCTTTTGTTCAAACTGTATCGACATTCTTTGCTGAAGGTGGAAGCGGTGCAAATGTGACATTACCTTTCAAGGAGCAAGCATTTAGTTTTGCAAATACATTGACTGAGCGAGCCAAATTGGCAGGTGCTGTGAATACGCTGATCAAGCAAAAAGATGGCAAAGTTAAAGGCGACAATACCGATGGCGAAGGTCTTGTAAGAGATCTGATCAATCATCAAGTAAAGCTAGATAGTGCGACTATCTTATTGATAGGTGCAGGAGGCGCGGCCAAAGGATGTATCTATCCACTCCTGCAAGCTGGAGTGAAGCAGGTAGTAGTGAGCAATCGTACAGAATCAAAGGCAATACAGTTGGCTAAGCAATTTGCCACCTATGGGGATGTTAAAGGCTGTGGGCTAGATAGTATTCCTGATATTGGATTTGATATTGTGATTAATTCTACCTCTTCCAGTATTACAGGAGAGGTGCCTGCGATCTGCGCATCTGTTTTTACATCTTGTTTGGTTGCTTATGATATGTTTTACAGTGAGCAACAAACAAGTTTCTTAAACTGGGTCGCACAACATAACCAAGATACGCAATTAATCGATGGTATCGGTATGTTAGTAGAGCAAGCCGCTGAAGCATTTTATCAATGGCGAGGTGTACGACCTGATACATCAAAAACGTCCAAGCTGATTAGAGGTTGAATATGAATCAAGCAATACTGTTTAATGATGACATCAGTTATCAGCAAGGTGAGTTAACTTTTACAGCAATGGCCTGTGGGCAGCTGATCCGCTGTAAAATAACAACAGAGCTTGATCTGGAAGCTGCATTAGCGCACTTTGCTCAGCATCAATTTGATTATGAAATGCAGGCTGAGCAGTTAATTGAAGATGAAGCGTTTAATGAGGCAGGAGAGGTAAGCTTAGCTTTCCTCTAAATATTCATCTTTCAACTCCACATAATTTTGAGCAGACACTTTTAAAAATTGTAGCTCTTGTTCGGTGAGGGGTCTTGCTTGTTTTACCGGACTGCCGACATATAAAAAACCGGACTCAAGGTTTTTATTAGGCGGGACAAGTGCACCACCACCAATGATAACGTCATCTCCTACGGTGACGTTATCCATAATAATTGCACCCATACCCACGAGAATACGATTACCAAGTTTGCAACCATGCAGCATGACTTTATGACCAACAGTCACATCATCACCAATAATAAGCGGGTAACCGTCAGGTACTGAAGCGCTCTTTCTTGTTAAATGCAGTACGCTGCCGTCTTGAACATTGGTTCGTTTACCTATCTTGATGTAGTTAACATCGCCTCTGGCTGCAACCAATGGCCAAACGCTGCTGTCTTCGCCAACTTCTATATCGCCAACCAAAACGGATGACTCATCAATATAAACGCCTTGTGCTAAGCGTGGGGATTTACCTTTATAACTTCTAAGCATGCCTAGATTACTCATCTCTCGTTTCTTGTGTCACTAGTTTAGAGTGTTGAATTGTAAAACTCTAGTATGAAAAAACTGCAAAAAGATAAGTAAAAGTGTCAAAAATAAGCGTTTCGTTTTATTTTTGCTCGAACAAACGTTTTTTTGCAATTTTCTTCAAAAAAAGGGTTGCACTTAAATCGGATCTCCCTATAATGCGCATCCACCGACACGGGGAGCAACGCTGAAAAGCAACGAGCCAACGAGTCGGGAGTCAAATAAAACTTGAGTTTGAATGCTTCGA
>NZ_WEHZ01000066.1 GCF_012641745.1 Pseudoalteromonas peptidolytica | reverse complement strand
AGGGAAGCCACAGCAAAACGGGTTTGTTGAGCGGTTTAATGGCTCATTTAGACGAGAATTTTTAGATGCTTACTTGTTTGAAAGTATCAATCAAGTAAAAGAAATGGTGTGGTTCTGGCGATTAGATTACAACGAAGAACGCACACATGAAAGCCTTGGTAACCTGCCGCCCGCAGCTTACCGAGCAAAGTTGGAAAACTCTAGTTTACAGGTGTCTCACTAACGGGGGAGTGGACAGCTGCATATTGCGCTCGTGCTAGCCAGTATGCGTAAACTGCTATTGAATCACTAACGACAGAGCAGCAATTCTTTCGCCCCGCACGCTTTTTTACTGGGGGGAATGTTATTGATCTCGATTGGTATTTTCATCTAGTCGAGCACAGCACTAAGGTACGCTTTCCTACAGAACAGCATCATTTAACACCAAAGAGTAACTTTTACGCGGTAGCAAGTGATCTTGAATCACTAGCGCCACATTATTTGCATACGTGGCATGACAATATGTTTACGCACCTTAAAGCGTCGAGTGCCATTCCATTTTTATATCGCCCCGGTGTGAATGTGCAAGGACATGGCTTGATGGATGGCGGAGTTGCCGATCCATTACCTGTTCGCTGGGCGCATCAAAAAGGTGCAAAAAATATATGGGTGATAAGGACAATAGAGGCCCACGACGATGGCAAAATGCCAGTGCTAGAGCGGTTAAAACCAATTATGCGACGGGTTAATCAATCTCCAAAAATGTTTGAAATGTATCATCACTATCAAAGTCGCTACGCCGATGCAGTTAACTTTATGAAGGCTCCGCCAGAGGACGTTAATGTCATTCAAATTGCGCCTACTAGAACACTCGAGTCGATGGTACTAGGATCAAGTCACGAGACCTTAAAGTCAGACTATAAATTGGGCTTTGAATTAGGGCTAAAGGCGGTAGATAAGTGGCGTGATATGTTTGAAGCCAGCCCGATGTAATAGCAAGTCTCAGATTGAGACTTGCTACCTATGATTATCGGTTAAGACTTGCGAATTGAAATAGAAGTCGCTTCAATGTCAATTCGGCCATCTTTAAATAAACCACCAATGGCTTTTTTAAAGTTAGCCTTCGAGGTAGAGAAAGTGCGTTTGATGGCGTCAGGATCTGACTTGTCACCCAATGGTAAATAGCCGCCACTTTCTTCTAGTTTACTGTATATTTCCTCTGCTAGGTCTTTTACTTTCCCTATGCCAGGTTTCTCTAATACCACGTCAATCTTATCTTCGTCATGAACCGCTTTAACAAAGCCTTTCATCCGCTGGCCGATGTACATGCGCTTAAATACATCGTTGAAAAACACTAAGCCGAAGTGTTTTTCATTGACAATAACTTTATAGCCCAAGTCAGTTTTTGCAGCGACAATCAAGTCTACTTCTTCAAACTTATCATACTGAGCTTTGGATTTACCTAAAAATTTACCCAGTGCACTGGATGCACAAATGCGTTTACTGGCGTTATCTAGATACAACTTCACTAAATAGCTGTAACCATCGCGCATTTTCGGTTTTTGCTCATTGTATGGAGCAAGCACGTCTTTATCTATGCCCAAATCTAAAAAGGCACCAACCTTGTTAATTTCTTTGACACGCAGTAAGGCAAACTCTCCAACTTGCGCTAACGGCTTTTTCGTCGTTGCGGTAGCGTGCCCAAGGTTATCTTGATAAATAAAAACCTCAACAGAGTCGCCTTCTTCCATGTGCTTTGGCACTTCTGTGCGCGGAAGAAACACATCGCCAAGTTCACCACCGTTCAAGTACGCACCTTCAGCGGTAAGTTCTTCAATGGTTAACATCTTAATTTGACCTAGCATGATTATTCCTCGTCAATTTGTGGTTTTGGTTTGCGACGTAGCGGCATTGAGCCATCAATATCAATTGGTGGCTGGATCACTTTTCGTGGCTGTGCTTTTTTCACAGGTTTTTTCTTTGGTTTACTCGTTTTGCTAGGCGCTACATTTGCAGGGCGATTTTTACCATGCTGTGGTTTTTGTTTAAGCCCTTTGAATTTACCAACCAGGCCTTCCACTTCTTCAAAGCGCAATGGTTCATCAAGATAGTTCTTGATTGCCACATAACTATTCCAGTCTTTTGGACCCACAAGCGAAATCGCATGACCTTTGAAGCCAGCTCGGCCTGTACGACCAATACGGTGCACGTATTCCTCAGCCTGCTTAGGTAAGTCAAAGTTAATAACATGCGTTACTGACAATAAATCTAATCCGCGGGAAGCGACATCTGTGGTTACTAACACTTTATAAATGCCACGGCTAAAGCTTTCCATGATATCTAAGCGTTTGCTTTGTGGCATGTCGCCTGAGAGTGATACCGCTTTAATCGACATGTCGTTTAATAATTTACTTAACCTGTCGGTGTCGCCACGGGTTGCAGTAAATATAATGCACTGGCCAACCTCACTTTTTGTGATGAAGTGTTTCAGCAGCGCTTCTTTATGATCTAAATGATCGGCAAAGTACAGGGCTTGTTTAATGTCTTCATGTTGCTGGTGGGCATTACTTAGCATAATGCGTTTTGGCGATTTCAGTAATTGACGCGAAGACGCTTCAACCTGAGTATGGTCCAGCGTGGCTGAAAACAGTAGGGTTTGTCTTTGTCGATGATCCGCCGAGTCATTAATGATGTCTAGCTGTTTCTCAAAGCCAAGGTCAAACATACGGTCTGCTTCATCAAAAATAAGCAGTTCAAGGCCGCCCAAAAACAAAGAGCGATTTTCAACGTGATCAGCAATACGTCCCGGTGTACCCACCACAAAATGTGGGTCGCGGCGAAGCGCTTTTACTTGATCGTTGTAGTTTTCACCGCCTAAAACCTTACAGACTTGAATATTTGTGCCAGCACACAAAGCACGACATTCAGAGAATACTTGAGTCGCGAGTTCACGAGTTGGGGCGACGATAAGCACGCGTGGATCGCGTTTGCTTAGCGCTTTTTGCTTCATTACACGCTGTACTGCGGGCAGCAAGAAGGCAAGGGTTTTGCCTGAGCCTGTTTTAGACTGCGCAAAAACATCGTGGCCAGCTAAAGCCGTTGGGATGGCATGCGCTTGGATCTCGGTCGGTTCCGTGATCCCTTGGTGAGCTAATTGTTGTTCTAGGCGCGTATCTATCCCAAGTTCAGTGAATCTCAAGTCAATTTCTCCAAGTCTTGAATTTTAAAAACACGAGATTATACCAAAGCATAGACGCTATCGGATATAGAATTTGTGTTTTTTGCATTTTAATCAAAAATCCGTAGAATACGCGCTTCAGCGCCGGGTTTACGACTCGGTTTTCATGCTTTACACATCGTCATGCTTAATGTGTAAGCTAATCAAAGCTTAAATCTAGGAAAATACAATGTCAGAACAATACGTTGTTTGTGCTATGTACAAGTTTGTCTCTTTACCTAATTATCAAGAGATAAGACAACCCCTTCATGATGTCATGGAAGCGAAGGAAGTTCGTGGTACGCTATTACTTGCCGAAGAGGGTATTAACGGTACTGTTGCGGGAAAGCGAGAGGGTATTGATGCACTATTAGCTTGGTTAGACAAGCAACCTGGCCTTGATAATATCGTTTATAAAGAATCATTCGACGAAACCTGCCCATTTTATCGCACCAAGGTAAAGCTTAAAAAAGAAATCGTCACCATGGGTGTACAAGGTATCGACCCTAAAGAAGTGGTTGGCACCTACGTAAAACCGCAAGATTGGAACGCACTGATTTCAGACCCTGATGTGGTACTTGTTGATACGCGTAATGATTATGAAATTGAAATCGGTACGTTTAAAAATGCCGTCGATCCAAAGACTAAGACGTTCCGTGAGTTTCCTGAGTGGGCGCAAAATAATCTAAACCCAGAAAAGCACAAAAAAGTAGCGATGTTCTGTACTGGCGGGATCCGCTGTGAAAAGTCAACAGCATACATGAAAGAGCAAGGTTTCGAAGAGGTTTATCACCTCGAAGGCGGCATTTTAAAATATTTAGAAGAAGTGCCAAAAGAAGAAACGATGTGGGAAGGCGAGTGCTTTGTTTTTGATAACCGTGTAGCGGTTGATCATGATTTGAATAAAGGGTCTTATGATCAATGTCATGCTTGTCGTATGCCAATCACCGAAGAAGAAAAGCAACGTGATGAGTATATGGAAGGCGTGTCTTGCCATCATTGCCACAAAGATCTAACAGAAGAGCAAATTGCCCGTTTTGCTGAGCGTCAAAAGCAGATTGAATTGGCTAAGCAACGTGGCGAAGGGCATATTGGCCATGATGCTCAAGAGGCAATTAGAAAGCGTAAAGAAGAAAAACTAGCGCAAAAAGAAGCTCAGCGCCAAAAATCTTAAGCACTGCTTTTAATAAAATGAATAAAAGGAGCCCAATGGCTAATGCTGATCAGTTAAGAAGTTGATCGGTTGACCGATCAAAATGATCATGCACAATCCGTAGCTAGGCAACTAACTACGGATTTTTTGTGAATATAGAACAAGCTCTTCATTCAGCTTTTGA
>NZ_WEHZ01000065.1 GCF_012641745.1 Pseudoalteromonas peptidolytica | reverse complement strand
AGTAAAAAATGGACAATGCCCATTCAAAACTGGCGTCAGGCGATGAGTCGATTTATCATCGAGTTCGAGGAACGCCTCGAAAGACATATTAACTAAGTGGCAGTTACACAGAATCTGTTACAGGGTCTCAGGACTTGGTGCTGTCCTCACAGACTGATATTCAACAATTTCTCCCTTAGTGTCTCTTATTGGTGTAACAAACGCGTTGACCCAATAATAATCACCATTTTTCGCTAAATTTTTAACTGGACCCATCCAAGAGTCACCACGTTGAATAGTAGACCACATATTCTTAAAAGCAGCTTTTGGCATATCTTTATTTCGAACTAAATTATGTGGCTGGCCTAACATTTCCCCAATGGTATATCCGGCAACTTCGCAAAAAGACTGATTTGCATAAGTAATACGACTATCCAAGTCTGTTGTTGAAAGTAAAATACTATGCTTATCCAACTTTATTTCCCTACCTACTATTTTTGGCATTATTGTTTATCTCGGTAGCTTAAGACTGGAGAAATATAAATCTAAGACTTTATAGTCAGAAGTATTTTTTACAAAAGTGGGATACTAAAGCGATGTTCTATGATTGAGATCATTATTTGGTAAGTCACCTACAGCCAAGCAACATTGCGTCTGACAAATCAATAGCGGTCACTATAAATCATGTTAAGAGTTAACTTCAGAAGCCGTGAATCTCGGGGTTGAGCTTACACTCAATTTTCGCAGATTAAGTTAATAATTTTGAATCTAGATAGTCTACTCAATGAAGCTTTTTACGAGGAAACAATTTAGCCGAAGCAGGCTAAAATTATTGAGAACCATTCGCATTATTTTGGAGTGTTTGCTTAGTTGGCAATAACTATCAGTTAGACAAAGCTTTTGTAAAAACAACGGGCAGAAATGGTCAACATAAATTGTACCTTTACCAGTTACCCGTTGTTCAACAAAGTTCTATCGAGACATATTTTATGCTTTTGATAACACAGCGATAAAATATGCTGGAGAGTGCTCGAAGCTATTCAAGGATACCTTGAGTTGATAATCCTTATCTGTTTTTGTTTGTGAGTGGCCATGAGAAGTACTCTGATCATTTGAGATTTTTTCTGCGGAATAGTTAAACGCGCAACTAAAGCAGTTCTTTTCACTATAAGGACACTCAATACCAATAGCGAATTCATTTAATTCTTCTCCAGTTACGGGATCGTTGATGGTAAATGAAAACCCAGCTTGCGTGCCAATTAGAGCGCCTTCCTTTTTAGAAGTTGACACAAGCCCTGCAAATCTGCAAGAGTCATTAGGATCAGATTTATTTTCAACCATGCCCGGTATCAAACTCGTATAAACGAGACACTTACCATGTTTGTCATGTCGATGAAGGTACTTGATGTCTTCGCCAGTATTATTGACGACATAAAGAATACACTGTGCTGACTTATCAAAAAACCAAAGGATAGGGATCACAAGTGCAATAAATGTTGCGACTACGATGTCTAGGATTTCAGCTACTTCTTCACTATCAGCAAGTAGCTCATCAATCATTTCTTCCATTAACTGCTTGGTGAGCTTTCCCTCATCTTTAATGAGCTTTTTCTTCAGTTGTTCACACATTTTATTAGTAATTGCAGCGACTTCATGTTTAATAAAAACTGCAGTAACCTGCTGTGATGTAGGGTTTGGAGGAAGATCTTTAAGTGCAGCAGACAACGTGAGTAACTGCTTACAGCAGGTTTCTATTTCATCACCCTCTGCAGAATTCATCTTTTCAAACATTTCAGATGTGATGGCAATTGCACCCTGATTACTAGGTTGATCAGTAGAAGAAAGTGATAAGAGCATCTCATTTTGAACGTCATAGAGTTGTTCAGCCGTCTGTGCTTGCTCAAACTTTTCCGCCCAATTCGGAAATACGTTTTCAAAACTGGTTTTTAGGTCTGCAATAATGTTTTCATATACGCTCATGGTTTTTCCTTAATGACTTTGGTTAATATCATTTTTAGAATAGTTGAGCGTCTAAAAAAGCGTAATTACACGTTGTTACAGGTTATTACAGTATCGATTGGTGTAAAAAATGCAAAAAGAAATAGGCTCTATTACTTTTTGGTATTTGAGGTAAGTTATAATAGATTTTCCTGAAATATTCTTAGTTTTCTGACGGGGTTTCTGTGCTTTTTTACCAAGATTCGGTCATAGCTATGACGGTATGCGATTGTTATGAGCGTCAAAATAAATAAGAATGAAAGCAATGTGTATGCACAGCTTAGGAAAGTGCTATAACTTATTGAACAGGGTAAGGAAAAGTTGGTCGGCATAGCAGGATTTGAACCTGCGACCCCTGACACCCCATGACAGTGCGCTACCAAGCTGCGCTATATGCCGACTTGGTGACTACTATACGGATTTTTTTTTGAAAGGCAATAAGTGGTTGGTTTGTTTGGACATTAAATGAACTCAAGTGCGTATTTTTGTGTTCGTTTTCATTAACGTTGGGTCGTATAAGAAGAAAGCGCACTAAATATAAGCATTAGTGCGCTGTATTGGTCTACTTAGTCCAAATACCTTTTGGTAGTGTTTTTTCTACTTCAGGGTTGGTACTCGGATCAAACTCGGGGGTTACTCCAGCTTTAAGCTGCTTTTTATAATCGGCAGCAAGCCACAGCACAACCTTGCGAAGCATAAAGAGTGCAACCACGTTAACTACAGCCATTAACCCCATTGAAATGTCGGCGAGGGTCCAAACTAATCCGAGTTCACTTACTGCACCAAACATGACCATACCTAATACACAAGCTCTAAACACCATCATTCCTTTCTTTGAATGATGATCTAAAAACAGCAGATTGGTTTCTGCGTAACTGTAGTTGGCAACAATAGAAGTAAAAGCAAAAAATAAAATAGCGACTGCAACGAAAGTTGCACCCCATTCACCTACATGGTGAACCAACGCAGATTGCGTTAACTCAATGCCGGTCAGGCCAGAGTTTGGCTCAAGCTGACCAGATAAAAGGATAAGCGAAGCTGTCGCGGTACAGATCACTATAGTGTCTACAAATACACCTAGCATTTGCACATAACCTTGCGATGCAGGATGGTTCGGATTTGGTGTTGCACTTGCTGCTGCGTTTGCAGCGCTACCCATACCGGCTTCATTTGAGAATAGGCCGCGTTTAATTCCTTGAAGCATAGCTTGCATTACCGCGTAGCCAATAGCACCAGCGCCAGCTTGTTCGATACCCATTGCACTTTTTACTATTAACATGAATATATCAGGCAGCTGCGCAAAGTTTACAGCACAGACGTACAGCGCCAGCATAAGATAAGCAACGGCCATAAAAGGAACGACGAGCTCGGCAAAGCGTGCAATAGTCTTTAAACCACCAAAGATGATAACCCCTGCCGCTGCCGCTAACGCAATACCCATAATATGCTTGGGCACATCGAAGGCAACTTCAAATGCTGCAGCAATGGAGTTTGCTTGCACTGCATTAAAGACAAAACCAAATGCGAGAATAAGACAAAGAGAGAACAACACACCCATCCACTTACGTTTTAAACCCAACTCCATATAATAAGCAGGTCCACCACGGAAATTTCCGTCATCATCTTTTGTCTTATATAACTGCGCTAAGCAACTTTCAGCAAAACTGGTCGCCATACCAATTAAGGCGATAAGCCACATCCATAATATAGCACCCGGACCACCTAGATAGAGCGCGACACCAACACCTGCCATATTACCGGTACCGACGCGAGCGGCTAATGATGTACAAAATGCCTGGAAAGAAGAGATACCATCTTCAGCGCCCTCACGGCTTTGCATCATTACCTTCACCATATACGGGAATTGGGTGAATTGAATAAAACCGAGTCTAACAGTGAAAAATACACCAGCAGCTATTAATAGATAGATAAGTAGATGGCCCCACAATAGACCACTTATCGAGTTTAAGATATCAGCCATATATTTAGCCTTTTCCTGAGAACGAGTAAATAATGGGGCGGTAATCTACCACAAAGAACAACAAAAACTGAAATTAGTGCATGTTATCCACAGAAAATGTGGATAAGCTGTTAGGGTTTTGTGGGTCAAAACGTGTTTGAAAAATAAATAGAAAAACTTCAAAAAAAGGGTTGCACTTAAATTGGATCTCCCTATAATGCGCATCCACCGACACGGGGAGCAACGCTGAAAAGCAACGAGCCAACGAGTCGGGAGTCAAATAAAGCTTGAGTTTGAATGCTTCGAAAGAAAATCAAAATTAAGTGTTGACAAAAAATGGGAAATGCTTAGAATGCACAACCCTCAGCGCTAACGGCGCAGCGATGATAAGTCATCGTACCGGGTAGCCGGAATGTTCTTTAACAATATGAAGCAATCATCTGTGTGGGCACTCGTACAGATTGAGTTCTAACAGCAGAATCTAGTTCGCTAGATGACGCAAACAAATTTAGAGTCTCAATTGAACTGAGTGACCAACAGAATAAACATAGTTTATTCAGCACAGTCAATTCGATACCGAAAGGTATCAAAATCAGAATTCAATGAG
>NZ_WEHZ01000064.1 GCF_012641745.1 Pseudoalteromonas peptidolytica | reverse complement strand
TGCTCAAGCAGTGTGAATGCGGCTTACCGAGTCAACGCAGCAAATTGAAAACCGCTGGCTGGAACGACAAATTTAGGGCACAGGTATTCTTTGGTTTATAAGTAATCAAAGTATGCTCCGCCCCTGGAGCTGACCCTCGGCAAGCCTAACTTTTTAACTAACGTTGCAAATTGCTCATTTGTATATGGCCCAAATACAAATTCGTCGTGCTCTGCAAACTCGTGATCTTTGATTTTATCAATGTAATAAAAAGAGCAAGTTTGATATGGGCAAGCATAAACTGATATATATTTTTTATTAGCGGTAATATTTACAGGCTCATGAATACGCCCAATATAAGCACCTTCACCAATGCTATAACCTAAAGTTTTAATACCATTAATATAGTAAACTTCATACGGCAACTCTTCCCAAATAGGGGAGCAACCAATTAGAGATAATGTTGCCAAAGCTAGAATTACTCTCATAAGCCTCCCCAAATACTAATGCATTGCTTAAAGGCGTAAAAATGTTTGGCTACAATTGGCGAAAAATATGCGAAGGACACGCCTTGTTCGTCCCCCTTTAATATACATATTAGATTTTAAATACTGATGACTGCGAGCATATCTTCATTGTCTTCATCCATACCAACCTCAACAAAGCCAAAGCTAGAATAGAACTCCTTAGCCACAGGATTCTTAGGGTTATAGCAAATTTCTATTTCCTTAAGGTTTGCAAGCTGCTTAATTTCGGCTAAAGCAAGATCTAACGCTTTACGACCAATGCCATTTTTTTGGTGTTTATGATCAATCATAAACCGCCAGATTGAAACCTTTGTAATCGACTCTTTAGCCCACATAAAGAAGCCGACAGGCTCTTTTTCCAAGTATATTGCTCTGGTTTCATACCCATCGTTAAACATAGATTCAACAAGTGACCACATATTACAAGCAACGTATTCTTCTTGCTCCTTTGATACATCAAGCTCACACACTGCTTCGTAATTATCTTTTGTAATTTGACGAAGTGACACTTCCAAGATTTTCTCCTTAAAGCTGGTGTTACCTACCAAAAGTAGACAGCTTAATTTATGCATACCTGCTTGCGTATTCCATTGGACTTAAATACCCTCATGCTGAACGCAATCGTACGCGGCTATAAAATATTTCAATGCACTCAAATATACTCACTTTAATTTCTTCAAGCGACTGATATTTGAGTAAAATACTAACTCCCGTTTCATTTCGAATAAAAAGGCTCCATCACCACATTATCCCAACAGTTATTTCTTCTACTCGTACTAGTTGTAGCTCCTATGTTACCTATAAGCCCTTGGTACATTAGTACTCTGCATTGAATATCTCTAACCGAGTGTGTAATCAAATCGGCTCAGATTTCTCTGCGCTCAATTGCCATTTTCAACGCGCTTATTATCAGTAATTCTGTCATTTGCGTATAAAATGACCCACTAACTATCGCTTGAGGAAATAGGTCCATCACTGCCATAAAGTAAAGCCATTGCCCTTTACACCATATAATATACGTGATATTTGTCACCCATTTCTCGTTTGGAGAAGCCGCAAAAAACTTCCTGCTTAATACATTTTCAGCCACATTCGGTGTCGCATAGCTAGACTGAAGAGCTACATTGAATGGAGCTAGATTGACGCTCACTTCAACTCAGAATTACACAAAATTGTCTATTATTCGTATCGAAACAACTCTAAAGTAAGGTAGCTATTGGTGTTTTCATATTTCTAAACATCAAAGCCTAAGCATCGTACAGGGCAAGACGCTGTGGTTAACAGAGCTTAAGGGGTTATCGCTAAATAATTTATTCGGTTAAGCCAGCAAATATTCACAATTTGCTAGATTTGTGCGCCGTCGCCTTTTAAGGGTTTCACAGCAAGCGGTGAGTACTCGCGGGATGGGCAGTTGGTTGTTGCCTGGAGGTTTTGTGCAACTGATAAGACAATTGCTTTAGTAAAAATGCAAAAGCGCTCTAATAAAATAATAATTACACTCGGTTGCTGATATATAAACTTAATTGAACATGTCATGAAAAACCCACTCTAATTGGGGGTGGGCTAATTTAAAAATTGTTACTTATGGAAAACTACTTTTTAGAGAGTACCAATTGGGTTAATCCGTTGTGGGTTTATCAACACACTGAGTGACTGCATAAGCCGCAATTCTATAATTACTACCTAAACATAAACCCACTTTGTAGGTTTTACCTAACTCTAGGTTGAGGCCGTCTAGATCGATGCGTCCTTTTTTCAATTCATCAGTTCTCATCTCTTTATTGTAGTAGAGGCCGGGATGTTCGCCTTCATTAAGTTTCTGACCATTATCCCAACCATAGTTGGTGTTAATATCTGTAATAAACAACCAGCAAGTACTATGCTCAGGTTCTTTTATGCTTGGCGGTACCTCAAAACTAACAGAACCAGATGATGGCATTAGCTGTAATTTGTTAATGCTCGTTTTATTGTTCACTTCAGATGTGCCACTGCTTTTGTCAATAAGTGCGATTGCGGCAATCGTACCAGTTTGTTCCGATTTTAAATAAATACCTGCTACTAAATAAAAACTGGTCACGCTATCAGAATCAAATTTGGCTAAGCTGTCAGCCAAGATCTCAACTTTACGATTAAAATACACGCTATTCATTGGCTCAGTATACTTATCAGTTAATGCACCGCCATGCTCATCTTGCAGCTGATACCAAATATGGGCCTCAACACCTTTTGGTGGTGAAACTTTTGGCCCTGTATATTTAAAGGTCAAGGCTTTACTTTGATTGTCCCATGAAATGTTAGATAGGTATGATTCTTGAGGCTGTACAAATACTTGTTTACCTCCTTTAAAAGTTTTAAGCACAGGAATGTCACGCATTCCTTGTGCAGGGTAAGCCATATTGTTGCGGTTTTGATACCTCAGGGGTGACTCTGCCAAAATCGTGAAGTCCGCGCATTTACCAACTTCCAACGATCCTACCCATTTATCTGCGTGGCATTGCCAGGCCGCATCATAAGTCATCGCTTTAAGAGCTTGAAATGGCGTAAGTCGTTCATTCGGGTTTAATACTTCTAAGCTTTGATTTGGCGCACTTTCCATTAGTCGAGTGATGGCCTGCTCCATATAACGCAAAGGCCCCATAGGCGTAACACTATAATCACTATGAAGTGTTATTCGCATACCGTGATTATTGATGGCTGATGCACATAAGTCTAATTGGTCTGCTCGTTGTTGACCGATAATGGTATTTTTAAAATTCCACCCCCAATAACCGACATGCCCAATAGTAAAACTTGGTGAAATGCCAAGGTGTTCCATTTCAGCCATGGTACTTGGTGAAAGCAAGGAGCAGTGCTCAATCCTATCACGACGTTGCTCTTTAGTTTTTTCTGTGATACCAGCTTGTTTAAAGGCGCTGAGCGTTCTGTCAATTGCGTGATCGCCATTAGCATGTGTCATCGTCGGCCAACCATAATTATTGGCTATTCTCATGAGTCCATTAAACTCCAATGGATAGCCATAATTAAACAGTCCAGTAATATTTTGCTCTGCTAAATTCTTGATCTTATTTTTATCTGCTTCACTGAAGTCTGACTGTTCGGCTTGGGCAAACACGTCATAGTTTTCATTACAATCATACGGCGTATACTGATAGCCAGTTAACCCTTGTGAAGAGCCATCTGCTATTAGCTTTAAAAAAGCAAGATTAAAGTATTCGTCACCAGAGTTGGGCAAACCCAAAGAGCCGATGCTTGTATTCAATTTATCCAAACTATCTATCAAATATGCACCGCCTATGCGCACCTTACCCGTTTCGGCATACGCTTTTAAAATCCCTATTTGCCTCTCATCTAGCGCAGCATCCAACATATATGTAATGCCGCTAGACACCGCATTTTCAAATAGCTTCTCTAACTCTTGTACAATTCGTTTTTCTGCTTGTTGCTTAAGTTTGAACGTTACCTTAATTCCGTCATCTTCCTTTTCACAGTCATATATTTTTATCAGAGTTTCTAAAACTGGCACCATTTCCGAGAGTTCTTCAAGTACCCCGTTGTGACCTGTGCTAACTATTTTTTCATCAGGGTACTTACTACGGTTTTTTGTAATTTCATTATTATAATCTTTAATGACCTTAATTGCCGCAGAATTAATATACGCCAAATGACCCGAAGTATTAGTGATATAAATCGGCACTTCTTTAGCTGGGATTTTTAGTTGACAATCCAAAGTTTCCTTATTTATATCCTTAATTCCAGAGGAGAATAATGAAGGATCCATATTATGACCTAAAATCCAGCCTAGAGCCTTCCCGTTTCCAAATGGTATCTTTTTTGCTTCGTCATTCAAGGTATCTGTAACCCATTCAAAGTTATATTCCTGTTTGGGAAACACATTCTCCCGCAGTTGCTGACCATAAAAAGGGCTTAAATCTAACCCTGTATTAATTACTGCGCTGGGAATAATATGCACATGAGGCTCAATAAATGCTGGAATTAAAGTGGCAGTACCTTCAATTTTTTCGGTCTTAGGATTTGGGTCTGGGAATTCTTTTTTTACATCTTCAAGACTACCTGCAGCGCAAATTTTTCCATCTTTAATACCTATTGCTTCGACATTTTCATTCATTCCCTCTCGCATAGTTAAAATTGTGCCGCCATTTATAGCGTGCATAATAAAACTCTCTGGCGCGTTATCTTCGGTTTGATCATTCAATTCGAAAGACGGATTAAAATCTTTTGGCATTAAGCTCTGCCACAATTTACTACCACAGGCACAGTTAAATATTTGATTACACTTATGAGTCATTTTTTATCCTTAATTTGAAATAGATAGTCTATTCTTCATCTAATGCAGTTCTTTTTTTAGCCAAGCACACAAGCATGGCTGCGAACAGCACAGAACACATTTACAAATGAAGGGCAAAGTCACAATAAAACAATTAGGCAATGAGTTTAGGTAGTTTATACATACAATATACAGTAGCACACGAAATGGAGAGTAAAAATTACACAGAGTTACACATCTCTTGCAATCCACTTCCTTTAACATGTGACATGTAAACTTTGGTTTTTTGGTAAAGTCATCAGCAGAGTTTGCAGCAAAGTTATTCGCTGACTTTCAGAGAATTACGGCAGAAGCACAATTTCGTTAACAATGAGCTTTTTACTACAAGATATGACACATGAATTTGAAAAAGGCCATTACACTTCATGCTCTTAAGTTATTTTAAACGTAAGGCGCTTCTCGTATTCATAAATTAAGATTCATCGCTCAAACAGGCTGTATTCGGGCGTAGTAAGATTAGCCTCGATACTTCTCAAGCGTCCTCGGTGAAAACTTTACTTGGTGTCTGCCCCTATAAAATGTACTTGAGCGACACAGCCAAGCTTTGAGAATCACTCTTAAGTGCTTGTTATCCCGAATTCAGATAATAAGTGCACCACTCATGGTTAATCGGTGAGGAGAGATCAACTGCCTGTTGGTGGTACTCTGTAATCGCCAAAAAACAAGAGTAGTTACCATGAGTTACAAGCAGTTGATC
>NZ_WEHZ01000063.1 GCF_012641745.1 Pseudoalteromonas peptidolytica | reverse complement strand
CTCGTTAATCTGCGTGTGTAGATTTGTACTAAGCTGAAGCCGTAAATTCGCTGATACCCAAGAAACTTCAAATTCTGTTGATGTTATTTAGGTATAGCCAAGTTCATTCATATCATTAGTACACACGAACGACTTACATTGAGCTTATCTGATGACTATTTAGTGGCTAGGCTTGGTTTCCCTTCGTGCTCAATAGCTTTGGGGTTGGCTATTCATAACGGGTTTTGCATATCGTTTTGGCAACAAAAAACCCAGCTATGCTGGGTTTTTATGAGCACTATAGAGAAAGTAACCTAATACTACTTATGCCGACACGGCTTCAGTTT
Organism: Pseudoalteromonas peptidolytica; assembly: GCF_012641745.1. Classification (GTDB taxonomy): domain Bacteria; phylum Pseudomonadota; class Gammaproteobacteria; order Enterobacterales; family Alteromonadaceae; genus Pseudoalteromonas; species Pseudoalteromonas peptidolytica. The sequence continues at coordinate 5,845 of NZ_WEHZ01000063.1, read as the reverse complement.
GATACTCAAAAGACAGTTTATTGTCCTTCACAGTTACTTTCACAGTACCACCATCAGACAAATGGCCGAACAATATTTCGTTCGCAAGTGGCTTTTTCAAGTTATCTTGAATAACTCTTGCCATCGGACGAGCCCCCATGGCTTTGTCATAGCCAAGATCTCCTAACCAATCTCTCGCTTGTGTTGTCAACTCTAGGTTGACTGACTTTTTATCAAGCTGAGCTTGTAGTTCGACGATAAACTTATCAACCACTTGCAAAATAACCTCTTTCTCAAGGTGATTAAACCAAATGATGTTATCCAACCGGTTTCTAAACTCTGGTGTGAACACTTTATTGATTTCTACCATCGCATCATGAGAGTAATCTTGCTGCTGGAATCCAATTGATTGACGAACCGTCTCTTGAACACCGGCATTTGTCGTCATCACCAGTACAACATTTCTAAAGTCTGCTTTGCGACCGTTATTATCGGTCAAAGTACCATGGTCCATAACCTGCAACAGAATATTGTAGATATCAGGGTGAGCTTTCTCAATTTCGTCAAGTAATACGACTGCATGAGGGTGCTTTATGGCAGCTTCGGTCAATAACCCACCTTGCTCAAACCCAACATATCCAGGAGGAGCACCGATTAATCGGCTCACGGCATGACGCTCTGCATATTCTGACATATCAAAGCGTATAAACTCGATGCCCATACACTTAGCAAGTTGTTTGGTCACTTCAGTTTTACCCACTCCCGTAGGCCCTGCAAACAAGAACGAGCCAACCGGCTTGTCTTCATTAGCCAGACCTGAGCGAGACAACCGGATTGCTGACGTTAACGCATCAATAGATTCGTCTTGGCCAAATACCAACATTTTTAAATTGCGGTCTAGGTTTTTCAACGTTTCTTTATCGCTTGACGATACGCTTTGTTGAGGGATACGAGCCATCTTGGATACAATTGCTTCTATATCAGCAACACTGATTGTTTTTTTGCGTTTTGATGAAGGCTGTAACCTTTGGTTTGCTCCAGCTTCATCGATGACGTCAATTGCTTTGTCGGGTAAATGACGTTCGTTAATGTACTTTGCGCTAAGCTCAGCCGCAGCCTTCAGTGCTTTTTGAGTATAACGAATACCATGATGCTCCTCATAACGTTCTTTCAACCCGTTAAGTATCTTGGTGGTATCTTCTACACTAGGCTCAACAACATCAATTTTTTGGAAACGACGAACAAGCGCTCGGTCTTTCTCAAAAATGTTTTTAAACTCAGAGTAGGTAGTTGAACCCATACATCTTAGTTGCCCACTGGATAACAGTGGTTTAATTAGGTTAGACGCGTCCATTACACCACCAGATGCGGCTCCTGCACCAATGATAGTGTGAATTTCGTCAATAAAGAGGATAGCGTGAGGTTTAGCTTGAAGCTCTTTAAGCAAGGCTTTAAAGCGCTTTTCAAAGTCTCCACGATATTTCGTTCCGGCTAGAAGTGCCCCCATGTCCAATGAGTAAACTACAGCATCCGATATTACATCAGGTACCTGATTATTTACGATACGATACGCAAGTCCTTCAGCAATTGCCGTTTTACCGACACCAGCTTCTCCCACCAATAATGGGTTATTTTTCTTACGACGACACAGGACTTGAACCGTGCGCTCAACCTCCTCGTCACGCCCAACAAGCGGGTCTATTCGCCCCGATTCAGCTTGAACGTTAAGGTTAGAGGTAAAGTTTTCCAGTTTGGTTTTTTCTTCCTGCTGCATTTCACCGCTATCATCTTGCATCTCTTCGTGATCTTCTTGTTCTCCATCGTCCTCAATCTTTGAGATACCATGGCTGATAAAATTCACGATGTCTAAGCGGCTAACGTCCGATTTTTTAAGTAAATAGACTGCCTGACTTTCCTGTTCGGAAAAAATAGCGACGAGTACATTTACTCCTGTCACTTCAGAGCGGCCTGAAGATTGAACGTGGAATACGGCACGTTGAAGGACACGTTGGAAGCCAAGTGTCGGTTGAGTTTCTCTGTCTTCCTCTAAATCAGGAATAACAGGTGTCGTTTCATCAATAAACTCTGATAACTCACGCTTCAGGCTAGTCATATCGACACCGCAAGCATCTAGCGCTTCACTAGCAGAAGGGTTATCGATCAATGCAAGTAATAAGTGCTCGACCGTCATAAATTCATGACGACGAGAACGAGCCTCGCGAAACGCGGCGTTAAGAGTAAGTTCTAAGTCTTTGTTTAGCATTGGCAACCCCCAACAAGAAATTTATAGGTCATTCCTGCTCACAACTACAGAGCAGCGGATGCTCATTGTCACGAGCATATCGGTTTACCTGCTCAGCCTTTGTATTGGCAATATCAGCAGGGTACACTCCACATACCGCTTTTCCCTTGTGATGCACTTCAAGCATCACCTCAGTTGCTCTCTCGCTATCCATATTGAAGAATGTCGTCAATACCTCGACAACAAAATCCATGGGTGTGTAATCATCATTGTTTAAAATCACTTTATATTTTCGTGGTGGCTGAAGCTGCTGCTTCTGCTCTTCACGAACGGCGTCCAATACACCCGAATCTTTTGTCCCACTCATAATTAAATATAGTCTTGTCTTATATACTCAAGCAAATAGAATTGAGAAATAAATAAAATGTTAAAAAAAAGAGCAAAAAACTTGACTGCTTGCTCATATAAACTACAGTCTTACATGACTGTCTAATCTATGGGCAGTTTAGCAAAATTAAAAGAGTAGATTAACTTTAATTTAGTCAACTTATAGAAGGATGTAGAAGTATGGCTTGCGGAAAAGTCAAATGGTTCAACAACGCCAAAGGGTTTGGTTTCATCGTAGAAGACGGCAGTGACGAAGATATCTTTGCGCATTACTCAACGATTGTAATGGATGGATACAAGACGCTTAAAGCTGGTCAGGATGTATCATTCGAGCTACAAGAAGGCCCTAAAGGGCTTCACGCTACCAACATTTCTCCTATTACGGAAGATGTTGTGTAAGACGTGGTAGTTTTTGGCTAAAGCGGGTTACATTCGTGCTCGCTTATTCCCTCCAAATTTTAACTAATCTTTCTTCACTTCATGCTAATACGCATTCACTTTTGTCCTAATTGTTATAACTTTTCACTTTTATACTTTAAATTTAATAATTAGCCCCCATATGCAAACATTGTTAGACTAAAGCACGGTTGCAAAGCGCAATAAAGGTTGGTTAGATATTCTTATTTAAAGTGTAAAGCCTTACTCTAAAAACTGAGGCAAGTAACAATATCTAACAAACCTGCTAACGTAACGCTAACTAGCTCACAGTTGTGTGGGCAGTTACTAAAGCCTCTATATCTATAATTGTTTTTGTTTTCAATTTACCGGTTGGTAAATAGGTTAGAAGCTTAGAAATCGCGTTGCTTAGTCCTAATAGCAATTGTTGAACGGCGCAAGCCCACAACTATCTAGGAATGATGATGACATCGAAAATTATCTACACCAAAACAGATGAAGCACCAGCACTAGCCACTTATTCGCTCCTGCCAATCATCCAAGCATTCACCAAGCCTGCAAATATCGAAGTAGAAACTCGCGATATTTCTCTAGCAGGACGCATCATTGCAACTTTCCCTGAATATTTAAAAGAAGAACAACGCATTGGTGATGCGCTAGCGGAATTAGGCGAACTTGCAAAGACGCCTGAAGCAAACATCATCAAATTACCAAACATCAGTGCGTCTATTCCACAGCTTCGTGCTGCGATCAAAGAATTGCAGGCAAAAGGCTACGCGTTACCTGACTACCCTTCAGAGCCTAAAACGGACGAAGAAAAAGACATTAAGGCGCGTTACGATAAAATTAAAGGCAGTGCTGTAAACCCTGTACTTCGTGAAGGTAACTCTGACCGCCGTGCTCCTACTTCTGTAAAAGGTTATGCGCGTAAAAACCCACATTCGATGGGTGCTTGGTCAAAAGACTCACAATCTTATGTAGCTTCAATGACTGACGGTGATTTTTTTGGTTCTGAGCAATCTGTAACTGTTAACGAAGCAACAGATGTGCGTATTGAGCACGTAGCGGCCAATGGCGAGGTAACCATATTAAAGCAAAGCACTCCACTTCTTGCAGGTGAAATTATTGATGCTTCACGTATGAGTGCCAGTGCACTACGCGAATTTCTTGCGGCACAAGTACAAGAAGCAAAAGATAAAGGTGTATTGTTCTCGCTGCACATGAAAGCGACGATGATGAAGGTATCTGATCCAATTATCTTTGGTCATGCTGTTAAGGTTTTCTATAAAGACGTATTTGAAAAGCATGCAGCGACATTTGCTGAAATCGGCGTTGACGCTAGCAATGGTATTGGCGACGTTTACGCTAAAATTGACTCTCTTGATGACGCAAAGCGCCAAGAGATTGAAGCAGATCTGAACGCAGTATATGAAACTGCGCCTGATATCGCGATGGTTGACTCTGACCGTGGTATTACTAACCTGCATGTTCCAAGTGATGTCATCATTGACGCGTCGATGCCTGCAGCTATTCGCTCTAGTGGTCAAATGTGGAATGCTGAAGGTAAACAACAAGACACCGCTTTTGTAATTCCTGATCGCTGTTACTCAGGCGTTTACAGTGCGACTATCGACTTCTGTAAAGAGCATGGTGCTTTTGATCCTCGCACTATGGGCACGATTCCAAACGTTGGCCTAATGGCTCAAAAAGCAGAAGAATACGGCTCACACGACAAAACCTTTGAAGCGCCTTCTGCGGGTACAATTCGTGTAGTTGATACAGCTGGTAATACATTACTTGAGCACACTGTTGAAGAAGGTGACATCTGGCGCATGTGTCAGGTCAAAGACGCACCAATTAAAGACTGGGTTAAACTTGCCGTGAATCGCGCTCGTGCAACCAATACACCTGCTGTATTTTGGTTAAATGAAAACCGTGCACACGATGCAGAGCTAATCAAAAAGGTCAATGCGTATCTTCCAGAGCATGACACAAATGGTCTTGAGATCTTGATCAAAGCACCTGTCGATGCGACTCTTTTCTCCCTTGAGCGTATGAAAAAAGGAGAAGACACGATTTCTGTAACAGGTAACGTGCTACGTGACTACCTAACAGATCTTTTCCCTATTCTTGAGCTTGGTACAAGTGCAAAAATGCTATCTATCGTACCACTAATGAATGGCGGCGGTTTATTCGAAACGGGGGCCGGTGGTTCTGCACCTAAGCATGTTCAACAATTCGAAAAAGAAAACCACTTACGCTGGGATTCTTTAGGTGAGTTCCTAGCAACTGCGGCTTCTTTTGAGCACTTAAGTCAAACAACAGGTAATGCTAAGGCGCAAGTTTTAGCTGATACTTTGGATGCAGCGACAGCTAAATTCCTTGACGAGAACAAGTCTCCTTCACGTAAAGTGAAAGAGCTGGATAACCGTGGTAGCCACTTCTATCTGGCAATGTACTGGGCGCAGGAACTTGCAGCGCAAGACCAAGATACTGAGCTTAAAGCCAAATTTGAAAATATAGCTGGCGAGCTGACTGCTAAAGAAAGCGAAATTGTTGCAGCATTGAACGAAGTTCAAGGTGTGTCAATGGATGTTGGCGGATATTACCAGCCAGAGGACGACAAAGCATTTGCAGCAATGCGTCCGTCATCTGTACTCAACGATATTTTAGCTTCACTTTAATGTTTAGTTAAACCACTAAAGGCGGCCAAAAGGCTAATGCTGATCAGTTAAGAAGTTGATCGGTTGACCGATCAAAATGATCATGCACAATCCGTAGCTAGGCAACTAACTACGGATTTTTTGTGAATATAGAACAAGCTCTTCATTCAGCTTTTGA
>NZ_WEHZ01000062.1 GCF_012641745.1 Pseudoalteromonas peptidolytica | reverse complement strand
TGTTAATATCAGAGCGAGTTTCTTCTACAACTGTAAGGTGTTCAATCAGGTTCATTGGTTGCGCCTAGCAATGGGATTGGCGCTATTTGATCATAAATTAGCTAAAAGTGCGATCCCGCCCTGGCTTTAGAGCTGGTATTCCTATAGTGAAGGCCATTAATCCAAAAACGAAAACAAACTGGGAAGCGATTGGCGTTAAACCTCATATTGAAATACCACAGACTAACGCCCTAGATGTGGCGTATAAAATGGCGCTTAATGAAGTTAAAAAGTCAGTAAGTGATGAGCACCAAATCAAAGATATTAACGACAAGCTTGAGGAGTTATCAAATAGCTTACCACTCAAAGAAAAGTGAAAAAGCACCTTTTAATAATAACGCCAAGTTATACCCATTACGAATAGGATTTTATTACACTCAATGAAATCGTATTTATTTTGGTGTTTTAATAGCCTAAAAAACTCGTGTTTAGGCCAAAGGTACAACCATTGGTGTGTATCGATTTAGAGTGGGTGTCAGCTATCATCAGCTATTATCAATTATCAGTAACCCATTATGATATCTTAACGTTTTAGAGCAAACACTTGAGCTTTGGGGCTGGAGGTACACTAACCGAAGAGCAGTTCATGCGAAGTTACAAGCGCTTGAAGCGTTAATGTTAGAAATAATATCTACAAACAGAAATCAAACGGAGCTTAATTATAACCTTTATAGCGAATAGCACTTGATAGTTTTTTCTATAAAACCCTTTGTGAATGTTATATTTTCCGACATGTTCGCCTTTATTCAGCACGCTGGGAGAGAGAACTTTTATTCCCAGATAAATATGGAGTCAATCCTTGCAAGCGCAATATAAGTTTACAGTATTTGGTATATTAGCGGTATTGGTATGGAGTGCAGTACTGCATGTTATGCGTATCGTTAGTGAAGATTTTGGTGCAATTGGGGGGGCTACCTTAATCTATTCAGTGGCAGCGATATTTCTCGTGCTGTTTTTAGGCTTTCCAAAGATGAAAAGTTACCCAAAATCTTATGTGATTTTTGGCGGGGTGTTGTTTGTTGCATATGAACTTTGTTTGTCTTTATCTCTGGGCTTTGCAAACTCTAGAACACAGTCTGCCCAAGTCCTCATTGTAAACTATTTATGGCCACTATTTACCATCCTAGGCGCGATAATTAGCCGAAGTAACAGTGCGAACACTGTGCTTCTGTTTTGCGGTAGCATACTTGCTTTTACAGGTGTTTATATGGTGGTTTCGGGCGATACTAGTTTATCTATCGAGAGTTTAGTAAGCAGTATTGTAAGCAATCCCATGGCTTTTGGCCTTGCTTTTGGGGGCGCAATTATTTGGGCTGTCTATTGTAATCTCACCAAAATGTTGTCAAATGGTCAGAATGCAATTACTTTGTTCTTCATCTTTACAGCGATAACGCTGTGGGTTAAATGGTGTTTAATTGAACAAAGCTTGCAATCTAACTTTTCGTTTTACAAAGTATGCTTGTTGGTCGTGGCTGGTGGTGGCATGGCTTTAGGCTACGCATTGTGGAACAAGGCTATAATTGGTGGCAATATGATCTTACTTGCTGTCATTTCTTATTTTACTCCAGTATTTTCCGGTATATTCGCCTCGTGGATATTAGGCATTTCGCTAACAACAGGATTTTGGATTGGGGTTATCGCAGTTACACTCGGTTCATTACTCTGTTGGCAGTCAACACGTGCAAGCGTAAACAATAACAATGTAGCAGTGAGCGATGCTTGAGCAGTAGCCTTTTTATGAACTCGTTGACAAAACAACCATTGCGTCTGTTCACTTCAAGTTCTTACCCATTACGGAAAAACATTTGATACTATGGCTCCTATACAGGGTTAGCACGCAGTTAACCCTACACTTACCGAAAGCCCTAATGGAAAAGTTTAACGCTTTTACTGTAATAATCTTTGTGCTTCTTTGGACACTAATTTTTTACCGCAAACAATAAGGAAATGAGTATAAGTATGGAAGCAAAGATTGTTGATGGTTTATTTGTCCTAAAGGTTTTTGTATTCACTTTAGCTATTAGCATATTCTTTAGTGTACAAGCACAGGCTACCAAGTCGCATTCAGTAGTTGATGGTAATGAAATCTCAGACGTGAAGGGGGGGAGAACAAAGGAAGACTTCGAAGGCCTGAGAACCTATGTTGATGACTGGGTTGATAAAGCCATGGTGCAACACAACCTGCCAGGAGTTGCGGTTTCGATTGTCAAAGATGGGGAAGTTATCTTGCTCAAGGGTTACGGGTTTGCCAATGTAGCAAGCCAAACCAAGGTTGATCCCAATACAACTTTGTTTCGCATTGGCTCTATTACCAAAACAATGACGGCTCTTGCGGTAATGCAGCTGGTGGAACAGGGAAAGCTATCTCTAGATACTGATATCAATGAATACCTAAGCGAATTTAAAATACCAGATACTTTTGCGCCTATTACAATACGTGCCTTATTAAGTCATCGGGCGGGTTTTGAAGAAGCGGATGCTGGTCACTTATTCGTGGAAAACCCGTCACAAATTATTAGTACAGAGCAGTACCTTGCAACATATATGCCCAAAAGAGTTTGGCCGCCAGGTGTCAATGTATCCTATTCTAATTATGGCTTTGCTTTACTAGGCTATCTGGTCGAGTTGCAGTCGGGTATGGATTTGGCTACTTACATGGAGCAACATATTTTTTCTAAGTTGGGTATGGAAAATACAACATTACGAGAACCTGTAAACGCAAGAGCTGCCTTTACAGCAATGAAGTCCGACCTACAGCAGCAGCTTGCAGCAGGGTATTTTAAAGATAGAAAAGGGAATAATACTGCCAAATCTTTTGAGTTTATTGGGCATGCAGGCGGTGCAGGGGCTGTTTCTACAACCGCCAATGATATGGCACGTTATATGTCAGTGCTAATGAATGATAACAACCTTTTAGTTCAGCCAGTTACCCAAAAAGCAATGTCACATCGATTATACGATGATAGACCACTGGCAACAGGGATTGCCCATGGTATGTTTGATGGCAAGCTTAGAGGTTACAAGGTGCGCTATCATTCGGGGGCGACCCATACGTTTGCTGCCAATATGGTAATGTTCCCTGAAATTCAGTTAGGCATTTTCATTTCAACTAATGTATCGGGAAGAGGGGGACACGTTGTTGAGACCTTACCTACCGCAATACTTAACAAATACTATCGAAATAAGCCGATAAGCCAGACTAAAGTGTCGCGATCAAGTTCCCCTCTGCAAACAAATATATATGCACAAGTTTTAAAACAGCAAGTTAGCCAACCGAACCTTGAAGATTATACGGGAACATTTTTGAGTACTCGTCGTTCATATACCCAGTTAGAGAAGCTAGCTGCGTTGCATGCGTCGGTAAGCGTTACTATTGAAGAGCAACAAAGGTTAGTCATGATAGTGGCTGGAGGTAAAATAAAACTAAAGCATCTTGAAGGAGACACCTTCCAAGCTGAATCTCAAAATACACCTACTTTTTACTTTTATCGCGATGATACAGGAAATATAGCGCGTTTTTCAGCGAGTATGTGGTCTGGCGATTATGAGCGGGTGGGCTTTTTGCAAAGTCCATTTTACTTCAATTTAGTGTTGGCAATTGCTTCTTTGCTATCGTTATTGACCTTGTTACTGTGTATTGTTCGAGTTCGTCAAGGCAAAAGGCTAGTGACATTCGAAAAGTTGGCATGCTGTAGCTCAACAATGATAATTGTGGCTACGGTGGGCTTTACATTAATGAATGTAGGCATTGTCTATGATGAATACAAATTTAACATAAATTTTCCGACAATTGAGGTAAAAATTCTGCTGTCTTTGGTGTTAGCAATTGTTTTAACGACCTTTATGAAAGTAATAAAGCTTCCATTGATGATAAATATGAATGAGTTACACTGGCTTTTTAAAATACATTATGTGATGTGTGCACTCAGTTATCTAAGCGTTATTCACGTGTTTTGGGTTTGGAACGCGGTAGGGTTTAATTACTTTGGCTAAATTTTAGCGTCGTGTTTTGCCACTCTGGGTTAGGACTACCCTAAGGAAGCTGTAATCATTACTTATGAATAAATGACCTGTTCTTTAAGGATAGTGAGTTATTGCATTACTGGGACAAATCTCAGGTTAAATATAACAAGGAATTGGACTTGATAGAGAAAAAACGGAATATAGTGATCGTTGGTGCAAGCCGAGGGATTGGATTAGCTGTTGCCGAATTTTACGCAGCAAAAGGAGATTGTATAATCTCGGTATCACGGACACGTTCAAGTGTAGGCCAGTGGATTGAGGCGGATATCTCAACACTTGAGGGTATTAGAAAAGTAATAGATGAGATATCAGATAAGGCAATTGATGCGCTTTTATATATGGGAGGGATCTGGGAGTCTTCAGCATTTACAGAAGAGTATGATTTTGAGAAAACCTCATTTACTGAAACTCAAAGTATAATAAATGTAAATCAGCTTGCTCCGATCGAGCTGGTAAAAGGGTTACTAGCAAACCTACGTAGAGCCAAAAATCCGCGAGCAATTTTTATGGGAGCAACTTCTGGCCTTGAGCTGTCGACGACCTCTGAAGTTGCATACTCTGCCTCTAAATTTGGGTTGCGTGGCGCAGTTCATTCCCTTCGAGTGGGGTATAAAAATGAAGGTATCGGTTTTACGACTGTTAACCCTGGCTATGTAGGGACAGATGAAGTGTTAAATGATATTGAGTCAGGAGAATCTATAGGTCTAATTCCGATACCGATGGAAGATATTATAAGAGCTGTAGATTTTGTGATGCAATCATCTAGAAATACAGATATCGGCGATATCGTGTTGACACAAAAATTTGGGCGTTAACTTGCTGTCAATCATTAGCATATTACTACACTGACATTGGGCATAGAACCATGACTTAATCTATAGTTTGGAGTAGGAACGAGCTCGTCATTGCCTCTAAATCACATTTTCATTTTATTGGCATAATTGCACGAGATAGTTATATCAAAATTACTCGAGAATTCAGCCGCTAACTTTGGCTAGAAAGTGTGATATGGGTTACATTTACAGCAATAAGGATATGAATATTATGTATAAGGTTGGTATTGTTTTGTTTGATGACTTCACCGATGTAGACTTCTTTCTGATGTACGACTTACTTGGTCGCACAGTGGGTAGCTGGACGGTGAGTATACTGGGAACTAAGTCTGAACATCATTCTCACCTTGGCATAGAAGTCAAAACTGATGGACATATTTCAGAGGTGATAAATCAAGATGTGGTGCTTATCACTAGTGGTAAACGCGGTATTCCAGCAGTTTTGCAAGATACAGAGTTTATGTCAGCGTTGGATCTTAACCCAAACACACAGTTAATTGGCTCAATTTGTGCCGGTTCATTTGTTCTTCATGAACTTGGTTTGCTAAAAGGTAAGCCATTAACAACCAATCCTGATGCAAAAGCTGCGCTTGAAAGCATTGGAGGAGACGTTCAAGACCAACCTCTTGTAGTGCAAGGGAATATAGCAACTGCTGGTGGTTGTCTTTCACTGATGTATTTAATCGGTTGGCTGGCTGAGCGATTATTTGACTCAAACAAACGAAAAGCCCTACAAAACCAATTAATACCCGCTGGGCAGTCTGAGCTGTTTGAAACGCTCATTTCTAAAACCATTAAACAAGCAGAGCTGTAAAGCTCACATGGTAAATATAAGAGTGAATAAATAGCGACGGAGAGTAATACCAATTTGACTTAACACTTGCTCAATTTGAAGGAGTAAATCTGACGCTAACAGTGTTAAAAATTTCTTATTTAGAACAACTAAATAGCAAAATTTTTGCCTTGCCTACACGAATGTAGGTACTTTGGCGATAGCAGGACGCGGTAGCGGGGTTATCGACAAGATTTTCTCGCCTCAAAATAGGCTACTTAATTAAGAAAGCTGGTATAACAAGTTAGTTAGCGCAACCACTGTAATTTTAGTGCTCCTATCTGACTCGGCAAAGCGTTGTTATGTGTGCTCACTTTTTCCCCTCTCTATCAAAATGAAGCAGCGTTATTTGGCTGTTTTTATTTTGTATTTTTGATCTTTTCTACAATTTTTAACGGCAATATAGCTATAAATAATATTTTATTTATGACAGTTGCTTTACTTATTTTTTGGTAACAGACAGGCTGAATAGAATCAATTATTTTAGGGTTTAGTTGTTTTACTTTTTCAACTCTCTGAAAAGTATAGATCCCGAATTCAGATAATAAGTGCACCACTCATGGTTAATCGGTGAGGAGAGATCAACTGCCTGTTGGTGGTACTCTGTAATCGCCAAAAAACAAGAGTAGTTACCATGAGTTACAAGCAGTTGATCG
>NZ_WEHZ01000061.1 GCF_012641745.1 Pseudoalteromonas peptidolytica | reverse complement strand
GGATTGTTAGTATGTAACATGAGAGTTACTCCTTAGTTGTTTTGAACAAAGATTCGACACCTTTATCAAAACGGGTAACTCTCAATTTTTCAAATCGAAATGTCAGATCTTGTCTGAACTAATTCAAATAAGGCGATTATTCACACCGCGCCCAAAGCTTGGCTAAATAGCCAAGCTTTTTTTGTTTGTTTTTCAGGCTCTTCCGGTTTAGTAAGCTGAACTTAAATCATTTCTTACTTTTTAAGCTTTTAGGTTCAGGGCTTGAAAAATTTAGGGTGCCCTTATGATTTACCCTTGGATCAGACATGTGTATCCAAGAGTAAAGCCTGCCTTTACAAGGCTGGACTGTGCCCAGTAACGCAGACTCTCACTTTGCGGAAGAACCCTACCAGCATCAGCAGAGAGAGCAGGTAGACAGGCATGCTTCCGCCACTTTTGCTCTTTGGTTCAGTGACCCCTGACTCTTTATCTGTATTGTCTTTGTTGACGCCAGCTTTTGTCGTGTTGACGTTAAGGATAACATTGCTTGGCTCTGAATAACTCATGCCATCAAACACTCGATACTGAAAGTTTACTTCATAAGTAGCATCATTTTCTGGGGTGTAAGACATCAGCCCCGTATTACTATTTATCTCGACCGCACCTTTATCTGGTTGTGAGAGCAATTCGTAAGTAAGTGGGTCTGAATCAGCATCCTTAGCCAAAAGCGGGATGTCAGCCACTCCAGATTGATTGACCTCGAATTCGACTGGTGGTGCCTGCGGCGTCGTATTCGTATGGTTTACAGTGATGACTTTCTCAATGTATAGACCATGCTCATTACTCACATTCACGCTAAGCATTGCAGGCTCTAACGTTGAAGTCGATGGTGTATATGTAAATTCCCCCGTTGCTGTATTACTGAAGACAAACTCACCTGAAGTAGGTGCGCTAGTCACTCCGAACTGAAGAACAGTATTTTCGTCTATGCCTGATAATGACAATGTGCCATTAAGCGGAGTACGCCAGTGGGCAGAAAGTGAACTAGATTCAATAAGAAGTGGAGTTCCTTCAATATTAATAGAGACTAAGACGCTTTCGGTAGCTTTACCTCCAACACTCATAGAAAGTTCAAACTGGTCTAGTCCGACTTCGCCTGTTGTGGGTGTATAGTTGAAATGACCCAGCGTTCTATCAGAGAAGGAGATATTGCCTTTGCTCGGTGCTTTAGAAATATAAAAGCGATAGTTAAAAGCATCTTTTTCATCTAACAAAGCAAAATTCACGGGGGTAAATTTGTTGGTATTAAACTCAGCTGCACTTAGCTGAAAAGGCAGCTCAGTACTTTCTGAAATTTTATATAATTCTCTGCCATTAGCATGTCGTACTAGCCAATAAGTATCCTGACCGATTACTTTAATATCTGCATGGCTTGCAGCTACATCAAGGCTTACCAGCTTACTATATTGTTGGCTAGCCAAATTAAAGGTACCCAACTCATTTTCACAGGTAACATGGAGTTGGCCGTCAGAGTGTTGTTCTATATCAATTAATTTCGACGATGTACATAAGGTCGTGATTTCTTGTTTGCTTCCTTGTGCTGAAATGGACTGCAAAGTGCCATTTTGCGTCGTCACGTAAAGCTTTTCTACCTCGTTATTGGTAAACGTGTGGAGTGATTTAAGATCGCCGAGGTCCAGTGATGAGTGGCTGTTTTGAACAAGATTATAAATTGTCGTTTGATTTTCATGTTTGAATACTAACTCTTTAACACCATCACCATCAAAGTCTATTGATGCTGTTAATCCTGTTTTGTAGTTAGGCTCAGCAACCAGTGAAATGCTATATTTAGCCACGTCACTATTAAAGTCTTTGATTTCGAATGGTTTTGATATATTGGCAGAATAATGTCCTTCTTGGTGGAGGTATTCAGGACTACCATCACCATCAATATCTCCCAAAAATTCGAAACTGCCAATAATGGGCTCTTTGATGTGATTAGATCCATCCATGTTCAATATATAGCTCTTTCTGTTGCTAAGGCCCCAATCATAGAGCTGATACACTACTTTATCGTTGCTATTTTTAGCAAAAGGAATTACTGACACCTTTTCAAGTGTTGTTGCTGTAAAATAGTCGATATTCTTTGCGACTTCTTTTGACCATGATTCATTTTGAGTAAATGGGGATATATTTTTCAATGTTGCACTAGTGACTTTGTTGAAGCTTGGCTCCCATTTTGTAAATCTGATAGCAGCTAGCGTCTTATGTTCATCAATAATTCTTAGTTTGTTGTCTTGCTTTGCTAAATAGGCATTACCATTGAATCCCAGCTCAGTTACATCACCAAATGTTATTTCCTTGACATCGAGCTTCTTCGTGCTTTTTATTTTTTCTTTTCGCTCATCACCATACAAGTCTAGATATTCATAAATATAATTATATGTATCTGGTTGGTAGTCTGCGTTTTGTCTAGTTATGTTTTTGCCAATGATCTCGCTTTCTCTCGTGAGATAGTCATAATAAATGATGTTTGAAACAGTGATACCGTCAGAATTAAAGCTAATTGTTCCAAAAACTTGGTTTAGCTCATCGTTGAACATTGATGACCAACCATATTTTGAGTCGCGTGTTTCCTGCTTACAACTTTCTAGAGAATTCCCTACAGGCCAAATAACACTGCCGTTTTTTACGTCGATAGTACAGCCCTCACTAACTACTTCATCTGTTCCATCATCGTTTATATCTTTAGTAAATAAATAGGTGCCTGTTACCGCAAGCGTACCAATCAGGTTCATTTCATTATTTTGAATTTGGTAGATTTCGCCGTCCCATGTCAGCATTTCATTGAACAGACGGTTGGTAAACTTTCCAACAACAAAGTCAGAGTTTGGTAAGTTGTAGTGCGCTTTGGTTTTTAGCGTATGCATATCAAGTGTAGACATACTGTTTTCATTTATCAGCATGATTTCGACGTTACCATCGTTATCTATGTCTTTAAATTTAACGATATCAGCGGTTACATTTGGGAGCACTTTTACATATTTTCTGGCAGTTAAATTTAGAAGGTGTACGTTACTTTTATCACTAATAACAACTGCATAGTGATTGTCCGATCTTTGATCGTAATAAATTCCAAACTCGCTAATTAACTCATCTTCGCTCTCGAGCTTCACTGAGTCAGTCACTGTTGTTTTTACAAGTTTATCATTACGGTTGATTTCAATAATTGCTAGTGTTTTATGATCACTGTTAATCTTCCCAACTATATCTTTATTCGAGTCATTACCAATATCAACAACGTTTATATAACCGATCTGGTTAATACTCGAGTAATGCTTAACTTTCTCTACGTGCGCGAATGATGATTGCGTCATTATTAATATAGTGAGAAGTGCTGTTGTAGAAAATTTCATGTTATTCCTTCTAGGTTTTCTACTATTTATAATGAAATTTTATTTAAAATCCAAATAGAATATAAAATAAACTAACATAATTTTCTTATCATGAATAACCAGAGAGATCGGATATTACCCTTGGATCAAGTAAATTGATCCAAGGGTAAAAACTGATTATTACAATGTTGAATTGGGAGCAGTAACGCAGACTCTCACTTTGCGGAAGAACCCTACCAGCATCAGCAGAGAGAGCAGGTAGATAGGCATGCTTCCGCCACTTTTGCTCTTTGGTTCAGTGACCCCTGACTCTTTATCTGTATTGTCTTTGTTGACGCCAGCTTTTGTCGTGTTGACGTTAAGGATAACATTGCTTGGCTCTGAATAACTCATGCCATCAAACACTCGATACTGAAAGTTTACTTCATAAGTAGCATCATTTTCTGGGGTGTAAGACATCAGCCCCGTATTACTATTTATCTCGACCGCACCTTTATCTGGTTGTGAGAGCAATTCGTAAGTAAGTGGGTCTGAATCAGCATCCTTAGCCAAAAGCGGGATGTCAGCCACTCCAGATTGATTGACCTCGAATTCGACTGGTGGTGCCTGCGGCGTCGTATTCGTATGGTTTACAATGATGACTTTCTCAATGTATAGACCATGCTCATTACTCACATTCACGCTAAGCATTGCAGGCTCTAACGTTGAAGTCGATGGTGTATATGTAAATTCCCCCGTTGCTGTATTACTGAAGACAAACTCACCTGAAGTAGGTGCGCTAGTCACTCCGAACTGAAGAACAGTATTTTCGTCTATGCCTGATAATGACAATGTGCCATTAAGCGGAGTACGCCAGTGGGCAGAAAGTGAACTAGATTCAATAAGAAGTGGAGTTCCTTCAATATTAATAGAGACTAAGACGCTTTCGGTAGCTTTACCTCCAACACTCATAGAAAGTTCAAACTGGTCTAGTCCGACTTCGCCTGTTGTGGGTGTATAGTTGAAATGACCCAGCGTCCTATCAGAGAAGGAGATATTGCCTTTGCTCGGTGCTTTAGAAATATAAAAGCGATAGTTAAAAGCATCTTTTTCATCTAACAAAGCAAAATTCACGGGGGTAAATTTGTTGGTATTAAACTCAGCTGCACTTAGCTGAAAAGGCAGCTCAGTACTTTCTGAAATTTTATATAATTCTCTGCCATTAGCATGTCGTACTAGCCAATAAGTATCCTGACCGATTACTTTAATATCTGCATGGCTTGCAGCTACATCAAGGCTTACCAGCTTACTATATTGTTGGCTAGCCAAATTAAAGGTACCCAACTCATTTTCACAGGTAACATGGAGTTGGCCGTCAGAGTGTTGTTCTATATCAATTAATTTCGACGATGTACATAAGGTCGTGATTTCTTGTTTGCTTCCTTGTGCTGAAATGGACTGCAAAGTGCCATTTTGCGTCGTCACGTAAAGCTTTTCTATCTCGTTATTGGTAAACGTGTGGAGTGATTTAAGATCGCCGAGGTCAAGTGATGAGTGGCTGTTTTGAACAAGATTATAAATTGTCGTTTGATTTTCATGTTTGAATACTAACTCTTTAACACCATCACCATCAAAGTCTATTAATGCTATTGACCATACTAACCCTAGTCCGCGAATGGGGTGAGCAATCAGTGTTAAGGTATACTTAACCGTGTCACTATTAAAGTCTTTGATTTCGAATGGCCTTGTAATGTCAAGTATTAAGTGATTATTTTGGCGAAGATACTCAGGATTATTATCACCATCAATATCACCCAAGAACTGAAAATATCCAAGAATAGGTTTTGTAGTGTATGACGAGCCATCCATATTCATTATTTTAGTTTTATAAATATATTGGTCATATGGTTCACCTCTGGTCTGATATACAATTTTATCAACAAGGTTGCTTCCAAAAGTACCAATAGAAACTCCTGCCAACTCTGACCGTTGCGTTGTACCTTTGCCCGCAATTTCTTTTGCCCATAATTCACTTTGCGTGATAGGGGAAATATTGCTGAATGTTACAATATCTTGGAATATAAACGGTGGGTACGGTGATTTCCAGGGGTAAGCGCCTGCTGAAATCTTTTTATTTACATCAATAATCCTTAATTCACCATCTTGGTTGGCTAAATACACATCACCATTGAATCCCAGTTCAGTTATTTCACCAAATAAAACTTCTTCGACGTGAAGTTTAGTATTTTGCTCAATCTTTTCTTTTTGCTCATCACCATACAAGTCTAAATAGCTATAGATATGGTGATAGATTTTAGGTTGATAATCTCCACCTCCTTCTGTGAAACTTTTACCGATAACCTCTTTTTCTCGAGTTAGGTAATCATAGTATTCAATATCTAAAAGGTAATGATTATAGGGAAAATCGTAACCGTTAATAATTTTCGTATTAAGTTGATATAAAGTGTTGTTGAACTTTGATGCTCGGCCATACTTTGAATAGCCAGGCTCCTGATTACAATTTTCTAGAGAATTCCCTACAGGCCAAATAACACTGCCATTTTTTACGTCGATCGTACAGTCCTCACTAACTACTTCATCTGTTCCATCATCGTTTATATCTTTAGTAAATAAATAAGTGCCTGTTACCGCAAGCGTGCCAACTTGATTCATTTCACTATCTTGAATTCGGTAGATTTTACCGTCCCATGTCAGCATTTCATTAAACAGATGATTGGTAAACTTCCCAACAACAAAGTCAGAGTGTGGTAAGTTGTAGTGCGCTTTGGTTTCTAGTGTGTGCATGTCGAGCGTAGACATACTGCTTTCATTTATCAGCAGGATTTCGACGTCACCATCGTTATCTATGTCTTTAAATTTAACGATATCAGCGGTTACATTTGGGAGCGCTTTTACATATTTTCTAGCAGTTAAATTGAGAAGGTGTACGTTTTGTGCCTGGCTTATAACAACAGCAAAGTGATTATCAGATCGCCTATCATAATAAATTTCGAAAGAATCCATTGATTCATTGTCGCTCTCGAGTTTTATTGAATCAGTCAGTGTTGTTTTTATACTTTCATTTTCAGAAGGTGTATTTACAATATACAATCGTTGCTTGTCGTTATTAATCATTGTAACGATGTCTTTTTTATTATCATTATCAACATCGATGATTCTGATATTGCTCAAGTCTCTAAAGCTTGAGAAATGCTTTATCTTCTCGACGTGAGCCTGTGATTGTTGGGTTGCTAATAGCAAGGTGAGAAGTGTAGACGTGATGAAAAATTTCATGCTATTCCTTTAAACTATTATACTATCAATGTACTTTGATACTGGCGATAGGTGACATAAGCAAGGTTAGCATAATTTACTTTATTCTGTAACTGAATTAGGGAAGGGTATGGAAAAAGCGAATGTTACCTTTTTAGCAGCTCTTAAAAAATAAGTATGTCACGACACTATGTTTGCTTGTTTTAAGGCTGTTTTGAACTGCTTACTTTAGTTATTTGCAAACAAAAAGTCGCCCGAGGGCGACTTGGAAACGTGACATCATGTAAAAACAGGGGGGAGCTCAATCGATTATTTATTTTCGATGAGTGTACCTTTGCCAATTTCAATCTTTCTTGGCTTGAGTGCTTCAGGAATTTCGCGCTCAAGGTCAATAAATAGTAGGCCGTTTTCAAGGCCTGCGCCAATCACCTTTACGTGGTCACCAAGTTGGAATTTACGTTCAAAGTTACGCTCTGCGATACCTTGGTGAATAAACTTACGATCGGCTTTGTCTTCTTTGTTTTGCTTTTCACCCTTGACTGTCAGGGTGTTGTTTTCTGACTCAAGGCTAAGCTCTTGCTCGGTAAATCCAGCAACAGCCATGGTAATTTGGTATTTGTCTTCACCGGTAGCTTCGATATTATATGGCGGAAAGCTTGGCTGCTTTTCGTTGCGTGATGCCGCATCCATTAACTGTGCTAAATGGTCAAAACCGATGAATGAACGATAAAGTGGAGATAGGTCTACTGTACGCATAATTTGTATCCTCATAAAGCGATAATTAAGCTATTTATTGCTTCAATTAAAGCCAATAAATAGTATATAAAACATTTACTTAGTTTGGGTTGGGACCCTGTCGGCGTCCTCACAATACTATCTATGGACGAAGCAAATACTTTTCAAGAAACTTTTTTAAAAAAATTTTTATTTACCTGAATTTTATAAGGTTCTTTTTCAAAAAAATGTCTTTGCAGGTTAAAGAAGCATCATTTGATGCCTCCTTCTTAGTGCATTATTTCGGGCTTAAGGTTTGCTGTCGCAACATGGAGACTTGATCAAACCCTATCCCCCAGTCGTCAGTTTCAATTTCCTCAATGACGACAAAAGTAACTTGCGGCGCTTTATCAAGGACATCCACCATAAGCTGAGTTGCCTCCTTTATTAAGGCTTGTTTCTGAGTAGGTGTAACGCCTTCCTTGGTGATTTTAATATTGATGATTGGCACAGGTTACCTCCTACAGGTCATCGTACATCTTATTGACGATACACCATTGTCCATCTTCTTTAAGTAAACCAATAAAGTCGATGTAGTGATGTGCAAACAGAGGGCAATACAGCTTGACCATTGCTTGATGGTTTACAACATCCACGGACAAAATACGGTAATTAAAAGCTGCATTTTGGCTTTTGGGCGTTTGTCGAGATGAAACCAAATCTAGCCACTGTGATTTAGTGCGCCTCATCCCTGGACTTTTGAGCACCGCGTCTGCGTGAAAAATTACATCCAGCTTTTTAATATCTCCTTGGTGTAGCCCTTCAAAATATTGCTGGATAACCTCGGTTATTTTGTCTAAATCTTGTTGTTTAGAAATAGCCTTAGTCATATTAAGCTCATGCGCCTTTGCTGTGTGCTTGCTCTGCCGCTATCGAGGCGGTAAAACTAGGCCTTGCTTCAACCGCCGCTAACATCTCTCGTACTTTCTCGGGCAGGGCGGGATCGCACTTTTAGCTAATTTATGATCAAATAGCGCCAATCCCATTGCTAGGCGCAACCAATGAACCTGATTGAACACCTTACAGTTGTAGAAGAAACTCGCTCTGATATTAACAAAA
>NZ_WEHZ01000060.1 GCF_012641745.1 Pseudoalteromonas peptidolytica | reverse complement strand
AGAAAATGGAGGCGGAACCCGGAGTCGAACCGAGGTAGACGGATTTGCAATCCGCTGCATGGCCACTCTGCCATTCCGCCAAATTTGGAGCGAGTAACGAGGTTCGAACTCGTGACCTCGACCTTGGCAAGGTCGCGCTCTACCAGCTGAGCTATACTCGCATTCCAACATTTAAAGCTATCTAATTAAGTAAGCCAGCTTTAAACTTTTATCATTAGGAAGTGTTATCAAAATTTCATTTCTATGACACACTGCCCTCTCAACACGGACGCATTCTACAGAAGTTCTTGTACGCGTCAACATAAAAAATGAATGTTTTTAACCGTTTGCTCATTTTTTATCTAAACCGATGAGTTAATAGACTATAACAGTCAAGAATTAGTCAATTCTCCTTTCGCAGCATATAGATACTGCACCATAGAAACTAAAGTTAAAATGGTAGCAACAGCTAAAAGCCCATAACTTAGCATTGTCATCCAATTAGAGAATTGCCAAATTAGCCCGATGATTGCGAGCATCTGCGCAGCTGTCTTGAATTTACCTAACCAGGACACTGCAACACTTCCCCTCTTGCCTTGTTCCGCCATCCACTCTCGCAATGCAGATATAACGATTTCTCTGCTAATTATCACCAGCGTTGATATTGTAATAAAGTAATCATTATAGTGTGTGGCAAGAATGACAAGTGCAACACTGACCATCACTTTATCAGCAACTGGATCAAGAAAAGCACCAAACGGTGTTGACTGTTCAAGCTTTCTCGCCAGATATCCATCAAGGATATCAGTAACTGAAGCTAACCAAAAAATAAACGCGGCGGCAAAAAATGCCCATGAATATGGTAAATAAAAAACGACTGCGAATACAGGGATGAGCAGCAACCGAAATGCTGTGAGCGTATTTGGAATATTCCACATAACTACTTGGTATTGTCTTTTTTTCTATGTTCGCATGATTGCTTAAGCTTTGTCATGCAAATGATTAAATATCTTTTCAGCCATGTCAGGGCTGATCCCAGGAACTTGCTTTAATTGATGTATATTTGCAGATTTAACTCCCTGCATGCCTCCTAAAAATTTAAGTAGTGCTTGACGTCGTTTTTGACCAATTCCTTCTATCTCTTCCAGCATTGACTGTGTTCTTTGCTTTTGTCTTTTGTTACGGTGTCCTGCAATTGCAAATCTATGAGACTCGTCGCGGATATGTTGTATCAAGTGTAATGCCGGAGAGTCACTGGCTACATTGATAGTTTTACGGCCACCATCAATCAGTAGCGTCTCCAAACCGGGTTTTCTACTCGTGCCTTTTGCAACACCGATTAAAATAGGCATTTTATCAAGTTGCCAACTTGCAAAAAATGATTCAGCCCTACCTAATTGCCCCTTACCACCATCAATAAAGATAATATCAGGGACTTTGCTCTCATCAGCCATTTTGCCGTAGCGTTTTTTTAACGCAAAATCCATAGCTGCATAATCATCACCTGGCGTAATCCCTGTGACATTATAACGGCGATATTCTTTATTGTTTGGCCCTTGACCGTCAAACACTACGCAAGAAGCTACGGTATTTTCTCCCATGGTATGACTGATATCAAAACACTCCATTCTTTGAATGTCAGATAGCCCTATTGCCTCTTTTAGTTTTGCATAGCGCTTTGTGATCGAATCCTGTGCACTTTGTTTTACTTCAATGCTGTTTTGAGCATTTTTATTTGCCAATGCAAGATACTGGGCGCGCTCACCACGCACATTAAACTTAAAGCTTACTTTGCGTTCCGATACCTGACCTAAAGCAGCTTCTAGTGCAACGTAATCATCAACCTTAAACGGCAAAACAATTTCTTTTGCAATTCGCGATTGATTGCCAGATGAAATATAGTATTGTCCTAAAAATGCAGTGAGAACCTCATTTGCACCTGAATCTTTAGGCACCTTGGGAAAATGCGTTTTAGTGCCTAGTACTTTGTGCTCTCGGATCATAAGTACATGAATTGCAACCAAGCCATTTTTTTGCTCAAAACCAATTACATCCAGCTCTGCAAAATTGCCAGCAATAGACTGCTGCTCTTGCATTTGCCGAAGCAATACGATTTGGTCTCGATATTTAGCAGCCATTTCAAAGTCAAGTGAAATACTTGCTTGCTCCATTTTCTCTACAAGTGCAGCTATCACATCTTGCGAGCGACCAGTTAAAAATTGGCGTACCATGGATACTTGCTCTTGATATTCACTATCCTTGACTTTGCCGACACATGGACCAGAACACCTTTTTAGTTGGTACTGCAGACAAGGCCTACTCCGAGCCCGATAATAAGCATCTTCACATTGTCTTACTGGGAAGATTTTTTGCATTAGCCGAAGGCTTTCAGATACCGCAGAGCTGCTGGGGAATGGCCCGAAGTACTCGCCTTTTAACTTTCTACTCCCCCGGTGGAAGGCCAACCTTGGATGTTGATGAGCACTCAAAAAGATATAAGGATAGCTTTTATCATCTCTTAGTAAGATATTATATCTAGGCTGATATTTTTTGATTAGGTTGTTTTCTAGTAACAGCGCTTCTGTTTCTGTGTTTGTCAGGGTAACTTCGATACTCGCTATATTTCCGACCAATACCCTCGTTTTACTGTCGGTGATATTCGCCCGAAAATAACTCGAAACACGCTTTTTTAGATTTTTTGCTTTGCCAACATAAATAACCTGACCATCCACATCATACATGCGGTATACGCCAGGCTCTGTCGTTAATGTCTTTAGAAAAGATTGAGAATCAAATGCTGTCATTTAAAAAATGAACTTAATGATTGCTGTCAATATCTATCATTTTATGGCGGATCGCTAGGTGGGTTAACTCTACATCACCGTTAACATTGAGTTTTTCAAACATTCTGTATCTATAACTATTTACTGTTTTAGAACTTAGGTTTAATCGGTCTGCTATATTTTGCGCTTTTTCGCCTTTTGTGATCATAAGCATTATCTGCAATTCTCTTTCAGATAATGATTGAAACGGATTTTCATCATTTCGACCACTAAATTGAGCAAGTGCTATTTGTTGTGCGATTTCAGGTGCGATATAACGCTGTCCTGCATTAACAGCACGAATGGCGTTAATCATTTCATCTGGTCCTGCTCCTTTGGTCAGGTAGCCGTGCGCACCTATTTGCATCACTTTACTTGGAAATGGATCCTCACAATGTACAGTCAGCACAATCACTTTGACATCTGGACAATAACGGCAAATCTTTTTAGTCGCTTCCAATCCACCAATACCGGGCATGTTCATGTCCATAAGTACTATATCAGGCTCGCTTTGGCGGCAAAAAGTTACAGCTTCTTCACCCGTTTTAGCTTCTCCGACAACTTTAAAACCACGCACGTCATCTAAAATGCGTTTTATGCCAGTCCTGACAAGTTCATGATCATCAACTAAAAGCACATTAATCAATGGCACACCCTCTACATATATTTTAATAAACGGAGCAAAGCAACCTATTACTTCACTTCCTGAAGCATGAGGTTACCACATATTTTTTAAAAGCATAACGATAGAAACGAGAGAAAAATACAATTTTGATATGAAATAACTAAATTGTTAAGAGCTGAAGAAATGTTTGCATATAATTTATACACCGCTATCGAATTTAATAGCGATAGCGGTGTTTTTGATTAATCTTTTTTGGAAAATTTGTCGACCCAAAGCGCAATAACGCCGTCACCAGTCACATTACATGCAGTACCAAAGCTGTCTTGAGCTAAATACAAAGCAATCATTAATGCGACAGCCCCTTCATCGAATCCAAGCATCGATGTTAATAGTCCTAAAGCAGACATAACAGCGCCACCCGGTGCCCCAGGTGCAGCTATCATGACGATCCCTAACATAAAAATAAACGGCAAAATTTCAGTGATTGACGGCACAACCATCTCAGGTGATAGCAGCATCACAGCCATGGCACAGGTCACTATCGTAATTGTAGAGCCTGACAGATGGATAGTCGCACACAATGGTACAGTAAAGTTTGCTACTTCATCATTCACGTTATTTGCTTTACTCGCACGCAGTGATACAGGAATTGTCGCAGCACTCGACATGGTTCCTATCGCTGTAAAATACGCAGGCAGCATATTTTTTATTAGTTCTATGGGGTTTTTACCCAGCAAGACACCACTTACCAAAAACAGCACGCTAAGCCATAACCAATGCATCACGATTGCTGCTAACAGCACGATACCAAAAGTGCTTAAGGTATCGAAAACAGTTCCTGCTACCGCCATTTCAGCAAAGACCCCAGCAATATAAAATGGCAAAACAGGGATAATCACTTTGGCAAGCAACATGTCAATAACATCCCTTGCTTCGTCAGTGACCTGCTTTAAATTACTCAAGCCACACTGGCTCATCGCGATACCAAAAATAAAAGCGCTAGCCAGAGCAGTCATTACCCCCATCAGTGGTGGGATTTCTATATTGATGAAGCTTGTAAGATGAGACTCCTCGACAACTTGATAAGCAACTCCACCTTCAAAAAATGGGATAAAGGCATTAACGAGTAAAAATGCCAAAGTTCCGGCAATAACAGTAGAGCTATATGCAAAACCTACTGTTTTACCCAGAAGATGACCCGATCCCTTTGGTAAGCCTGCTATGCCAGAGGCGATAAAAAACAGGATTATCAGAGGAATTGTAAAATTAATGAGTTGCCCTATGATGACTTTAAAAGTGTATAACAGCTCGACCAACACTGTTGGCATGTAAAGCCCTGCCAACATACCAGCAACGATACCCGCCACTAGCTTTAATACGAGAGACATAGATTACTTCCTAGCATATTTTTAAAGACGCTGTTTTAACATGTTTTTGACCCATTTTGCTATTAATTCGATAGAGATAAACTAATTTGTACATTTTATGTATACTAAGTGGCTATCTAACGTAAATAATTGCAACCCAACGAAAACAAATTGTTTCTCTTTATTGCATATCATCTAATAAGCAGTATTCAGTCTCTGTAATCTACTTTTGTCCTTATGTTAAAAGCTGTAACCTGCTCATTCGCTGCACTTTTGTTGTCTATGCCAGTATCCGCCTTGAACACCAATCAAATCCCATTTATTCAACAGGCTGCCAAAATCGATGGGCTCATTGATGATAATGTCTGGCATCAAGCGCTAGAAATTGATATCAACAACGTCACTTGGCCGTATGAAAATGAAAAGAGTCCAGTAAAGACAAAAGCCTATATCTATGAAAACGGTCAATCACTATTCGTTGCTTTTGATGCAAAAGATCCAAACCCAAACTTGATCAGGGCATTTTACAGAGATAGAGACAGGGCGTGGGAAGACGACTTAGTCGGGATCAAAATAGACTCCTTCAATAACGCACAAAGCGCTTATCAGTTTTTTATCAACCCTCTTGGAGTACAGCAAGATTCAATTGAAAATGAGCTGACAAAAAGTGAGAACGGCTCTTGGAATGGTATATGGGATAGTGCTGGTACAATAAACGAAGATGGTTTTATAGTAGAAATTGAGATACCACTGCGTGTACTTAATTTTAGTAATTCAACTGGCAACAAAACCATGGCGATGGAGTTTCTACGATTTTTTCCTAGAAATGAACGACTACGGATCTCTAGCATGACACTGCAACATGCAAATCCCTGTTGGATTTGCCAAATGCCTAAATATCAAGGGCTAGCCAAAGCGAAGCAAAGCAGTGATATCGCGATCATTCCCACTTTAGTCGGTAATAGCCAAGAAACTCGCGATATTGAACAAGGCAAAGCAAAACCATGGCAAAAAGCGCACAATATTGAGCCTGGCCTAGACATAAAGTGGGCAATCACCCCCGACACTACTCTCAATGCAACGCTAAATCCTGACTTTTCCCAAGTTGAAGCTGACACTGGTCAATTAAGTGTTAACAATAGTTTTAGCTTATTTTTTCCCGAAAAACGCGCTTTCTTTTTGGATAACTCAGACTATTTCTCATCACACCTAAACCTGATCCATACACGTAATATTTCAGCACCTGACTACGGAGTAAAGTTAACTGGCAACAAAAGCGGTCACACTTTTGCTGGCTTTATCGCGAATGACGAGCGACTCAATGTTGTCATTCCCGGAAATCTGGGCTCTCGTGTGGTCTCATTGGAACGCAAAAGCGAAAACATGGCACTTAGATATCGTCGTGACGTAAATAAAGCTTTTTCATTTGGGCTTACATCAACAACGAGGCAGAGTGAAACATATAAGAACCAAGTGGCAAGTTTTGACGCAAAATATAAACCAACGAAAAGTGACTTATTTGAGTTACAACTGTTTGGTTCTGATACCCAATATGACCAACAATTTGTAGATTACCTATGTGACAGCACTCTTGCTAACTGTGATTTAACAGAAAGCGTACTACGCGTAACAGATGATGATGCGCGTGGTGTAGGCTACTACCTAAATTATGAACATAACCAAAAACACTGGAAAGCATTCTCAAGTTATCAGTCACGCGATGCTGCCGTAAGAACAGACATGGGGTTTATCACTCAAGTAGATTTCAATAAGTTTGTATTTGGAGGAGAGTATCGCTGGTATGGCACTGAGCAAAACTGGTGGAATCGAGCAAAATGGTATGGTGATTGGGATATTTCTCATAATGAGAACGGTGAACTACTAGAAAAGGAAGTGCAAACTAATTTTTCAATTAATGGACCACTCCAAAGCTTTATTGATTTCGGTGTGGAACATAGAAAGCGTACTGGATTAAGACATGACGAAACCCGCATAGCGATTGATGGTAACACCAGCTTATTCACCGAAAACTCGCAATGGACTTATTTGGAGCTAAAGCCAATGGCTGGTATCTTTGCAGGGTTAAAACTAAGTAAAAGTAATCGCGTTGATTTAGCGAATAACAGACTTGGCGATCTAACTTTTGTTCGACCCGTTATTAACCTCAATATTGGCAAGCACTTCGAACTTAGGTTTCGACATACCTATGAGAAAATGAATGCTGAAGGTGCTGATGTATATTCAGCCAACTTAACCGATGTCAGATTAACTTATCAATTTAATATAAATAGCTACTTACGGTTGGCCATCGTCAACACTGACATATCGAGAAACCCCAATAATTATATCAATGAAGTTGACGCAACCTATAAGAGTCTAAGTACGCAGCTACTGTACTCGTACAAGTTAAATCCTCAAACGGTATTCTTTGCAGGTTATTCTGATCATGGGTTCCAAGATGATGATTTATCTAAAATCATTAAAGACGATAAGCGTATTTTCATGAAGTTTAGTTATGCCTGGTTGATGTAAAAAAGCACTCTTAAATAACAATTGGCTATAAGCAAAATTGATATATCTTATAGCCAATCTTTCCTTCTATTTTGTGAAATGCGCAGTAAAGTGATGGAATACAAGCAAACCTAGATTAGGGAACACAAATGACTAAAGTATACTCAGATAACAGTCTCACTATCGGTAATACGCCTTTAGTAGAAATTAACCGCGTTTCTGGTGGTAACGTTTACGCAAAAGTTGAAGCGCGAAACCCAAGCTTCAGCGTAAAGTGTCGTATTGGTGCTTCTATGATCTGGGAAGCTGAAAAATCTGGACTATTAACGGAAGGTAAAGAGCTAATTGAGCCTACTTCAGGCAACACAGGTATTGCATTGGCTTTTGTTGCTGCTTCACGAGGCTATAAGTTAACATTAACGATGCCAAATACAATGAGCCTTGAACGTCGTAAACTGTTAAAAGCACTTGGCGCAAACTTAGTACTCACTGAGGGTGCAAAAGGCATGAAAGGTGCTATCGAAAAAGCAAATGAAATCCAAGCAAGTGACCCTGATAAGTACATTCTGCTTCAACAATTTGAAAACCCAGCAAACCCTAAAATCCACTTTGAGACGACAGGTCCAGAGATTTTTGAAGCGCTAGAGGGCAATATTGACTACTTCGTCGCAGGCGTTGGTACTGGTGGTACAATCACGGGGGTTTCTCGCTACCTTAAAAATGAAAAGGGCTTACATGTTAAATCAATTGCAGTCGAGCCTTCTGACTCACCTGTGATAACACAGACATTGGCAGGCGAAGAAGTTAAACCCGGTCCTCATAAAATCCAAGGTATTGGCGCAGGTTTCATACCTGGCAACCTTGACCTTGAGCTTATCGACGGAGTCGAGTTGGTTTCTAACGAAGACGCTATTGCCATGGCTCATCAGCTAATGAAAGATGAAGGGATCCTTGTTGGTATTTCTTCTGGCGCTGCACTTGTTGCCGCCAAGCGCATTGCTGAATTACCTGAAAATGCAGATAAGAATATTGTTGTTATCTTACCAAGTGCCGCAGAGCGCTACCTTACCAGTCCTCTATTTGCAGATACATTCTCTGAGCAAGAACTAGTGCAATAGGTAAACAGCGGTATATATCAAAATAAAGGGGCCTAGGTGCCTAATGCTGATCAGTTAAGAAGTTGATCGGTT
Source organism: Pseudoalteromonas peptidolytica (assembly GCF_012641745.1). Lineage (GTDB taxonomy): Bacteria > Pseudomonadota > Gammaproteobacteria > Enterobacterales > Alteromonadaceae > Pseudoalteromonas > Pseudoalteromonas peptidolytica. The sequence goes on along the minus strand of NZ_WEHZ01000060.1, from coordinate 93 downwards.
GACCGATCAAAATGATCATGCACAATCCGTAGCTAGGCAACTAACTACGGATTTTTTGTGAATATAGAACAAGCTCTTCATTCAGCTTTTGAA
>NZ_WEHZ01000059.1 GCF_012641745.1 Pseudoalteromonas peptidolytica | reverse complement strand
GCTCAAGCAGTGTGAATGCGGCTTACCGAGTCAACGCAGCAAATTGAAAACCGCTGGCTGGAACGACAAATTTAGGGCACAGGTATTCTTTGGTTTATAAGTAATCAAAGTATGCTCCGCCCCTGGGCTGAAAAAGTAAAAGCCATGAACCTACCTGAAGAAGCACAGGAAAAAATGCTTCTTAGAGCGACAAATGGTTTGTCATTCTTTAATACCTCGCCAATGAACCTCGGAAAAATGGGCCAGAGTGATATTAAAGACAACCTCGAAAACTACATTCAGTGCTTTTCAAAAGATGCCCGTGAAATCTTTGAACATTTTAAGTTTGATGAATTTGTTGGCCTGCTTGACGATGCTAACTTGCTTTATAAGGTGGTTGAAAAGTTTTCTAACACTGACTTAAGCCCTAAAGCGATTTCAAACCACGACATGGGTTTGGTGTTTGAGGAGCTAATCCGTCGATTTGCTGAAAGCTCAAACGAAACCGCAGGGGAGCACTTTACCCCGCGTGATATCGTACGTTTAACTACGTCGTTGGTATTTATGGAAGACGATGACGCCCTAACCAAAGACGGTATTATCCGCACCATATACGATCCAACCGCAGGTACAGGCGGTTTCCTATCTTCAGGCATGGAATATGTACATGAGCTAAACCCAAAAGCGGTAATGCGTGCCTTTGGTCAAGAGCTTAACCCTGAGTCATACGCTATCTGTAAAGCCGATATGCTGATCAAAGGGCAAGATGTGAGTCGTATTAAGTTGGGGAATACCCTATCAAACGACCAACTACCGATAGATCAATTCGATTACATGCTATCTAACCCGCCATTTGGTGTGGATTGGAAAAAGATCGAAGGCGATATTAAAAATGAGCACATTCTAAAAGGCTTTGGTGGTCGTTTCGGCGCAGGTCTTCCCCGTGTATCAGACGGCTCTTTACTGTTTTTAATGCACTTAATCAGTAAAATGCGTGACACTAGCTCTGTTGAAGGCAATATCAGCGATGGTGGGCGTATTGGTATTATCTTAAATGGCTCACCACTCTTTACAGGTGGTGCAGGCAGTGGCGAGAGTGAGATCCGCCGCCATATTCTAGAAGCCGACTTACTCGAAGCGATCATCGCCTTGCCAACTGATTCGTTCTACAACACAGGTATCGCCACGTATGTTTGGGTTCTTTCTAACAAGAAAGATGCAGGGCGCAAAGGCAAAGTACAGTTAATAGATGGCTCTAATTTGTGCGGAAAAATGCGCAAATCACTTGGCTCTAAACGTAACTTGATGAGTGATGATGATATTAAAACCATCACGCGTGCTTTTGGTGACTTTGAGGTAATAGATGCTCGGCCTGTTGATAAACCAGTTGAAGAAAAATCTAACCGAGGTCGTCAATCAACGACCCCTAAAACAGAAGCGCCGAAAACCTTTGCGAGCAAAATTTTCAATACCTACGAGTTTGGTTATCGCCGCATTACGGTTGAGCGCCCACTAAGACTTTCATCACAAATCACAGATGAAGCCATTGAATCACTGCGTTTTGCGCCAAAGCCATACAACACAATCATGCAGCGCATTTATCAAGATTATAGTTCGTCTTGGACTGACGAAACCTATGGTCAGTTAAGTGAAGTTGAAAGCGAAATCCGCGCACTTATTAAAGCTGAATTTAGTGAGCTAAAAGAAAAGCAAATTAAAGATGTATTAGATTGTAAAATCTGGTTGTTCCAAAAAACACTAATGGAAAAAGTGCAAAAGCTTCAGGTACAGCTTGGTGATACCTTAGGTGGTAAATCAAACCGCTCTGATGACTTTAACCAGTTTGATATTGACTACAACAAAGCGCTAAAAGCCATCGATGTTAAATTTGACGCGAAAGAGAAAAAGCAATTCTTAGATGCTGTCACCTCTAAAAACCCAGACGCAGAGCGAGTGGTTGATAAAGCCTTAAAAACGGATGCAGATGAGCTTTATGGTGCGTTTGAATACCAAGGCGATGTCTCCAAATGGCAAAATAAAGTGGTGTCATTTAAGCAAGATGGTGACTTGCGCGATAACGAGAATGTACCGCTTGATCCTAGTGTTACTACATCAACATTGGTTGAAACTTACTTTAATAAAGAAGTGGCACCACACGTCGCAGATGCTTGGATTAACGCTACTAAGCGTGATGAAAAAGATGGCGAAATTGGAGTTGTAGGCTATGAAATCCCTTTTAATCGTCATTTCTATGTCTATCAACCACCTCGTGCATTGGAAGAAATCGACGAGGATCTTGATGCAGTAAGTGCTGAAATTATGAAGCTGCTTCAAGAGGTGCATTCGTAATGAGCAAGTACAAAGCATATCCAGATTATAAAAGGTCTAATATAGAATGGTTTAGCTGCTTACCAAGTACTTGGAAAGTATCTCCCATAAAATATTTATTCAATATTGTGAATGGTTCTACTCCAAAATCAGGGGTTACAGAGTTTTGGGATGGAGACATTGTTTGGGTAACCCCCGCAGATTTAAGTAAATTATCGAGCTTTAAAGTTTCTTCATCTACAAGGAATATTACTGAAAAAGGTCTAGATTCATGTGGTACAACGATTGTTCCTAAAGGTAGCCTTGTTCTCTCGACTAGAGCGCCAATCGGATCTTTGGCAATCGCTGATTATGACTTATGCACCAACCAAGGCTGTAAGTCATTAGTTACTATTTCTGATTTAGATGTAAAATATTTTTACTATTACCTTTCGGTTGCTACTGAACAATTAAACCTATTTGGAAGAGGAACAACATTTTTAGAGCTGTCTTCAAGTGATTTAGGAAGTTTTCCTGTGCCAGTTCCGAGCCAAAAAGAAAGTAGAGCAATCACCAACTTTTTAGATCACGAAACCGCCAAAATCGATACCCTTATCGAAAAGCAACAACAGCTTATTAAGCTGTTAAAAGAGAAGCGCCAAGCAGTGATCAGCCATGCGGTGACTAAAGGTTTGAACCCTGAAGCGCCCATGAAAGATTCTGGTGTGGAATGGTTAGGTAAAGTGCCTGAACATTGGGGAGTATCAAGATTAAAATTCGAGTGTGATGTAGTTGATTGTCGAAATAAGACTCCAGAATATTTCGCTAATGGCGAATACTTTGTTGTTCGTACTACAAATGTAAAAAATCAGAAATTAAATTTTAACGCTGCTTTATTCACAGACCAAAAGAATTTTGAAATTTGGACTCAAAGAGGTATACCGCCAGCAGGATCAATCCTTTTTACACGAGAAGCTCCTACTGGTGAAGTTTGTATAGTTCCTGAGAACCTAAAGTTCTGTATGGGACAACGCATGATGAACTTCATTTCAAATAGTCAAAGTTACACTAATTATCTTTTTGACTATTTGATATCTGATTGCTTAGACCATTATATAAATAGTGTCTCTCATGGAAGTACAGTAAGCCACTTAAGGGTAGAGCAAGTAGAAAATATTCCTGTCCCTGTTCCTCCTGAAGAAGAATTGATAGCTATTCATGAACATATTGGAAAACTCAAAACTCGATACAATGCTATAGAAAATAACGCTTTCAAAGCTATAAAGTTAATGCAAGAACGCCGCACAGCTTTAATCTCAGCCGCAGTAACAGGCAAAATTGATGTGCGTAATTGGCAAAAGCCTGAAAAAAGGGAAGAGGTAGTGGCGTAATGGATTTAAACTTATGGAAGGGAATTTCTAGCTTTGTTGCAATTGATAAATACCCGACATTACCTTGCCCATATTGCGCTGCAATGGGCTTGAAGTTAGAACAGTCGAGTATTCAAGCACGCGTTGTTACTGAGGGAAAGCTCCTTGAAGAGAGCAAGCGATATCAAAGGGACAAAGATGCAAGTGTAAAAAAGCGCAAAGAAAGGCATAGCAATACCGAAGAATCAGATCCATTTTTGGTTAAGCTAATTTTGGCCGCATTTGATTATTATTCAGAGGCTACCTCTCCAATTAACGGAGTGCCTCATCTTTTTAATAGTTTTTACCATTGCGAAAAATGTAATGGGAATGTATCGGCTTCAGGCGTATTGCTTAAGCCTAAAATGGGTTTAGAAGACAAGCCAAAACCTGATTTTGTTAAGGTTGAGCATTTTTCTCCAACAGTGCCAATTTTCAACCTTTCTGAAAATACTCCACATGAAGTAGGTAAAGAGCTATTTGACGCCTTTAAACATTTCCATTTTGATACGCCTTCATCTGCGTCTAAATTAAGACGCGCTATAGAACGGTTTTGTGATGATATGAAGCTTGACGGAAAAGTGCTACATAGTCGAATAGATCAATTAAAAAAAACGTACCCTGAGGAAGCTAAACAATTACTTGCTCTCAAATTGATAGGTAATGAAGGAACACATGGTTCTGGTGTGGAGGAACTTGATTTGCTGTATGCATTTCAGATTTTTCAGGTGGTATTAGAGCTTTATGACCGTAAAGCTAGGCTCGACTCAATCCAAAGTTGTTATGCAAAATTAGCAGATAAATACGATAAGAAAAAACAAAAACAACTAGTGCACAAAACTCCTGCGGTATAACTAAATAGTTAATGGAATTAATGATGAATGACGCAACCCAAGAAAAAATTTTTCAAAACGATATTATCACCCAAATGGTGGCAAATGGTTGGGTGCAAGGCCAACCTGAACACTATAATCGTGAGTCAGCCTTATATGAGCAAGATGTATTAGCTTTTGTAAAAGAAACACAACCCAAAGAGTGGCAAAAGTTTTGTAAGGTCTACCCGATTGATTCTGAGCGCCACTTCATTGATGCGCTCGTGATACAGCTTAAAAAAGCGGATGTAAATGCAACTGATAAGGCATCACGCACTTATGGCACTTTAGGTGTATTGCGTCACGGCTTAAAAATACGTAATGCGCGTTTTTCATTATGCCAGTTTAAGCCAGAGCATGATTTAAACCCTGAAACCCTTGCCCGTTACCAGCAGAATATTTGCCGCATTGTACCTGAGCTTGTGTACAGCCCATATGCAACAAAAGAGCATTTAGCTGAGACTGGCAAAAAAGCTAAGGCATGGCGCATTGACTTGGTGCTATTTGTTAATGGCTTGCCTGTATCAACTTTAGAGCTTAAGTCTGAATTTAAGCAAGCAGTTGAAAAAGCCATTAAGCAATATAAACGCACGCGCTTACCTAAAGACCCTGCCACCAAGAAGCCAGAGCCGTTATTAACCTTTAAACGCGGTGCATTAGTACACTTTGCCGTAAGCCAATATGAAGTCTATATGGCAACTAAACTGGCAGGGGACGATACTTTCTTCTTACCGTTTAACAAAGGTACAAGTGAAGGTGGCGCGGGTAATGATATTCCAACACTCTTTAATGAAAGGGATCTAAACCGCTATGCGACAGATTACCTTTGGAATGAGGTGTTAACGCCAGATAACCTACTTAATATAATTGGCCGCTTTATTCATTTACAGATTGAAGAGGTCGAGGATTGGGAAGGTCGCAAAACCAAAAAAGAAACCCTGATATTCCCGCGTTATCACCAATGGAATGTAGTCACTAAGTTGATTGGTGCTGCCATAGAAGAGGGCACGGGCAATAGATACCTTGTGCAACACAGTGCTGGGTCGGGTAAATCAAACTCGATTGCTTGGACAGCACACCAGCTTTCAACTTTGTATGATGCGAAGGGCAACAAACAATTTCATTCTGTTATTGTGGTAACAGACAGAACTGTTCTTGATGATCAGCTACAAGATACCATTTATCAATTTGAACATGCTGATGGTGTGGTTCAAAAGATAAACACTAAGGAAGATAAAGGTCGTTCTAAATCTGAAAAGCTTGCGGAAGCTTTAGAGAATTCAGCGCCGATCATCATAGTCACTATTCAAACCTTCCCGTTTGTATTACGTGCTATTGAAAACAGTACCAGTTTAAAAGAGCGTAACTATGCGGTAATTGCCGATGAAGCGCACTCATCACAAAGTGGCTCAACGGCGCGTCAGTTAAAAGAAGTATTGATGACTGATGAAGCAGATGATGATACTGAACTCACCTCTGAAGATATTCTAGATGCAACAATTGCGGCTCGCCGTGGGAGCGCCAACTTAAACTACTATGCGTTTACGGCAACACCAAAGGCTAAAACCTTAGAGCTATTTGGCCGTTTACCAAACCCTGAGTTGCCTGCATCTAAACAAAACAAACCAGAAGCGTTTCATGTGTATTCAATGCGTCAAGCCATAGAAGAAGGCTTTATTCTCGATGTATTGAAAAACTACACAAATTACCAAGTCGCTTATCAATTAGCACAAAAAATTGAAGCGGCTGATCAAGAGGTAGATAGTAAAAAAGCCAAGGTAAAACTGAGCCAATGGGTACGCCTACACGAATACAACATCTCGCAAAAGGTGAAGGTGATTGTTGAACATTTTAAAGACAACGTGATGGGGTTACTGGGCGGCCAAGCTAAGGCGATGGTTGTTACAAGTTCACGTAAAGAAGCGGTTCGCTACAAGTTAGCCTTTGATAAATATGTAACAGAAAACGGGTATCAATCTATTCGTGCCTTGGTTGCGTTTTCTGGTGAAGTTGAATTTAATCAAAATGATCCTGATGCGATTGCTTTGCTTGATCAAAAGTTCACTGAAAAAAGCATGAATCCAGACCTTAAACAAGATATGCGCAAGGCGTTTGACACCGATAGCTATCAACTTATGTTGGTGGCTAACAAATTTCAAACAGGGTTTGACCAACCAAAACTGTGCGCCATGTATGTGGATAAAAAGTTGGGTGGTGTTGAATGTGTTCAAACGCTATCGCGCTTAAACCGTACTTACCCAGGTAAAGCTGAATGCGGTACGTTTGTACTCGACTTCTTCAATGATCCTCAAGATATTCTCGATGCATTTCAACCTTACTATCAAACAGCAGAACTCGCTGATGTGACAAACCCAGATGTTGTGTTTGAGTTATATGAAAAGCTACGTACCAGTGGCATATTCCTGTGGAATGAAGTTGAACAGTTCTGTGAAGCCTTCTTTACTAAGAATAAATCTAACGCAGCGATCAGCAATATTTGTAAGCCAGCGGTAGACCGTTGGCAAAAACGCTATAGCTCTGCGGTAGAAGCCTACATTCAAGCTAAAGAAATGTTTGAGCGCACTAAAAAAACAGGTGACGCAGTGCTAATCGCTAATGCTGAGAATAGCTTTAAAGAGTGTAAGCAAGAGAAAGACCGTCTTGAAATCTTCAAAAAGGATTTAGGTAGCTTTACTCGCTTTTATGAGTTTATGTCTCAAATAGTCGATTATGACGACAAAGAGCTAGAGAAACTGAGCCTATATGCTAGACACCTACGCCCGTTATTACGTGAAAAGGTAATTGAAGAAGATGACATCGACCTTGATAACGTAGTAATGAGCCATTACCGCTTATCTAAAATTCGCCAGCAAGATATTCAGCTTAAAGAAGATACCCCCGAATACCAACTTGAGCCTAGTAGTAATGTCGGCAGTGCAAAGGCGAAAGACAAGAAAGAAGAGTTTATGTCTAACATACTGGCTCGTCTGAATGAGTTGTTCATAACCGATAACCTCACCGACAAAGACATGATCAACTATGCGTTCACCGTGCGTGACAAGCTAACTGAAAACGATGCAGTAATGACGCAGATAGCTAACAACACCCGTGAACAAGCCATGCTTGGCGATTTTCCTCAAGCAATTGATGACGCCATCTTAGGTAGTAGTGAAGCCCATCAAGAACAGATGATGCAATTGCTATCAGACCCTTCTAAAACAGCTCAGTTTGCGAGGGTGGTGTTTGATATGTTGAATGGATTTAAGGGGTAGTCTACTGGATTCAAGGACATAGGTTGATGTGCTCTTGTGTGTCAGAGCATGTACAAAAAGATGAGGTTAGTACCGTTATGACAAGCAAAAATAAAAGTGTATTTATAGATTCAATCTACTTTACCAATATTAGGGGGTTAGATAACTGCCACGGGCAGGATGAAGCAGGTTATGAGCGTTCCTATGGGGACTTTATTGAATTTAGAAAAGTTAATATATTGATAGGGGAGAATGGATCAGGAAAGTCGACTATTCTAGATATAATCAACGCATTATCACAACCTGACCTTCTTGCTTCATTACCTAAAGACAATTTAAAAAAATATGAGAAGATAAAGCTAAATATCAATCTATTGATAGATGATAACAAGCATGAATTACGGTATCGCTATTCTCCTGTTTTCGGAGGTCTCAAGAAGAAGGAATTCCAATTACACTTTGATATATATGGAAGTGACCTTAATGACCTCGGGTATACTTTGTTCGACTCCTATAGAAAGAGAAGGTTAACAACAATATACCGCTCTTTATTTAAAAAAGGGGTTAATCATGCAAATATCTTTAGTTTCAATAACAGAACAACACTGAAACAGAACAACACTGACACCCACTAGAGTAAAAAAACAACACTGACACCCACTAGTATCTACCCTATGGTAATTTCTAGTTAGAACCACAAAAAATTGTTTATTACTCGTATCAAAAGTGCTTAAGAAAATAAGGTTCCTGTTAGTGTTTACGTATTTCCTGACACTAAAGTCAGTGTATCGCACACCATAAAGGCACTGTGGTTAACGCAGCTTGAGGGGTTATCGCTAAAGAATCTATTTGGTTAAGCCAGCAAATGTTCACAATTTGCTAGATTTGTGCGCCGTCGCTTTTTGAGTGTTTCACAGTAAGCGGTGAGTACTCGCTCTCGACCAACAGCACCATGGAAAATCCGAGAAAATTGGGTTGTGAGTTTCATCC
>NZ_WEHZ01000058.1 GCF_012641745.1 Pseudoalteromonas peptidolytica | reverse complement strand
TGCTCAAGCAGTGTGAATGCGGCTTACCGAGTCAACGCAGCAAATTGAAAACCGCTGGCTGGAACGACAAATTTAGGGCACAGGTATTCTTTGGTTTATAAGTAATCAAAGTATGCTCCGCCCCTGGTGTAGGTCGGTATTTTTATATTGATCAAAGTGGCAACGAACGCAATAAATCCTTGGTCAGAAAAGGCGGGGCTTTTGCAAGTATAAGTTAAATAATAATTGAGAGTAACCTTTACCCACTTTTTGCTCAGGCACTTACAACGTGCATTATTGCGTCAATAAACTATTCAAATTTACTAGCGCTGTCAAAGTCCAATAATAGTTGGGGAGACTTAGTGCGCAAAATGTTAAAACACTGAGTGTGGAAGAAAGAAAAGAGAGAGGCTGGCTTTATTTTACTATCTGCAAAGGGGCGTTACTTGGCGTTTCTAAATACATTCAGTGATGACTGTCAGTGTATGCCCTTCGCCGTATTGCGATGTATTTAGGTATTACGAATGTTACGCTCTCGTGTATTCGTCGCGAGATAGGCTTAACATAGGTCAAGGTACTGATAAAATGATTCTTGTATGCTCAAGCTTTATCAAAGGAGTGCTTAGATGAAAATGCTGTTACCACCATTTTTGTTCTTAATTTTTATTATTGCTATGGGCCTTATTTGCTGGGCAGCAGGCTTCCCACATTCATTCGGTTTTCCATATAACCTAATTGGCATATCTATTATTGGTATTGGCTTTGTCATTTCAATGACAGGTAAAAAGTTATTCAAAAAACTCGAGACTAACATTATGGCGTTTGATGAACCAACGGTCTTGGTAGCAAGTGGGATTTATAAATATACTCGAAACCCGATGTACCTTGGATTCACTATCGCCATATTTGGTTTTGCTATACTTTTAGGAGGCTCTTTTTCATCTTTTTTACTGACAGCTGCTTTCTTCTTAATAACTGATAGATGGTATATACCGTACGAAGAGCGAATGATGCACGCCAAGTTTGGTAGAGAATATGAAGCATACTGTAGAAAAGTTCGCCGCTGGATTTGAAGCGAAACAGAGCAGCAACATACTCTAACTCTGACACCCACGCCAATTTGCATCGACATTGTGGTGGGTGCCTGTGTTTGGAGGGGTGCTAAGGTGAATTAAACAGTATCTAAAAAAGGGGGATGCCAGTAAAACTGGCCCCCCCTTCACCGAAAATATATTACCGTCAATCCCTTGTAGGTGCGCTGGCATAAACAAGCTCAACTAAGTTACTCATCGTTTTGGATTTCTGCATATAGGCTTTTTCCATGTGCGCAAGCTCTTGTAGCTCAAATAACGTCGTTTCCACAAGTGATAGCCACTTAGCCGTTGACTCAGGCACTTCTGGTTCCTTCATGCTCGCTTTTTTTAATGCCGCATAGTAAATATGCAGATCGTTATACTGGCGTAGATAGTCCATATAATGTCCTTAATAACTAACCCTTATGTTTATGAAATTAAGCTTATCAAAAACTTCGCCTGAAAATTCTGCCGAACAAAATAATTTACAAAAAAAAAAATCAAAGACGTTAAAATTCAGAAGCTTAAACAAGAACAAAACCATTTTGGCAACATTTAAGTAAAACAAGCTTGCAAATTTAGTACATGCAGTTACAATCCAGATTTTACAAAATAGAAACAGTAACGGCGTAAAATTTACCTTTCGCATATCCGCGAGCCCGATTAGAAAAGGATTAAGTGAGTGGGCAGAACCCGATTTAAGTGTACAGGTGATGATCTTCGAAGACTGCGAATGTCGGCTGATAAAACCACCCAGCAGATGGCTGACTTAGTAGGGATCCGGCGACAAACCTATGAAGAATATGAAAAAGGGATTCGGAAATTTTCATTCGAGTACTTTTTAGAGTGGAGTACTTATTGTGGTATGGATGTCAATCCAATTACAGACTATTTTATGGATTTACGCTCCAAAATGAAGGACGTAAAACTATGGCGAGAAAGTCCTTCTCCTGCGAAAAAGCGCAAAAGCCCCAAAGGTCAGTAGCCTTGATGTGTTAACATCTACTCGTTAATACTACCTCTTTAGTTTCACTTGTTTACAGCATAAGCAACAAGTGATTCTCATTTTTGGTGTTTCGCGATAAAGTAGTGCTAACCAAAACACCGAAAATAATCCTGAAGGGAAATCAACATGCAGCTATTCAAAAATGTAAGAGTAAGCATACTAACCTTTTGCTTTATCATGATAAAAGAGTTTATAAGTAAAATAATAAAAGTCACTAATGAGCATTTACTTGATAGCGCTAATCGTGACAAATATTGTGCTGAATGCTATCGCAGCGGTAATGTCATGACAGAGTCACAGCAGTATCGAATAGTGGGTGGTTCAGGTTTAGACCAAGCTAAAGACCCAAGAGGTGAGCAGGTTAACAATATTGCTCCTTTAGTGCTCAATGCACGAGAGCTGCATAAAGTTACGGGTGGCTCTGGTATGGACCAATACGATGATCCAAGGGGATAGAGGCTTACAGATGATCAACCTAACAAGCGAAATTTCTGGGTGCAGTATAACCTTAAGCCGTACTCGAACTTTGTGATGATATAAAGAATGAAGGAATTTTAGTACATGAAAACTTCGTGGTTCTTTTACTGCATAGCTATGGTTTTTACAGGGCTACTGTCATATTTATACTTCTATACCAATTTTAATTATGCCTTCGTTATTTTAGGAACGCTTATTCTCATCGCCGTGTGCTTTCGTACTCAGGTTAATATTGTACATATCATCTTAATTTTATTCTTGTTTACAGCTATTGAGCTTGGGTTACTCAAAATGATCGCTGTTTTTATGCAAGAAGACCCTGCGTACAAAAAGAACTTTATGGTCTATTTAATACACTTTTTTGTTGATGTCTCTGTTCTTTTAATACTAAGAAAACGGGTTATGTATTCTTTATTATTTATGCGCCGCTTCCAACCCGATAACTGGAGAGCGATCTACATTACCTATGCTGATATTTTATTATACGGTATCTATATATTATTTATCGTTGTGGACTTAGCCGCATTTGTAGAAAACTTGTTTCGAAATATGGACTATATCTTCGGCGTCTCAGAAGCAACGGCCAAACCCTTCTGGAGCTGGAATTGGGTTTACAAAAGCTACCCCTACGCTAAAAGTATTCTACTTTCTTGTGTTGTAACTATTTTACTCGCCACTATTTTTGTAGAAAATCAACGCCCAGAACAGGAAGACGATGAAGATGATGGCAATGGCAATGGCAATGGCAATGGCAATGGCAATGGCAATGAGATAATGCACAAAACCAATAAACAATCGCAGTGATAAAAAGAAGGAATTAGCACAGACACCCACGCCAATTTGCAACTATATTATGAAGGGTGTCTGCTACCTAGTTTCGCGAGATTCTTGCTATTCTTCTGTTGATTTGGTCACCCTACAACCCTTGAGTTGCTTAAAGTTTGGGACAGATGTCCGTGAAACTTCCCCAGCAAGACCGCAAAAGTAGTGCAAAACAAGTGACCCGCTCACTGCGTTTTGCCACTGCTTTCTCCCTTGAAACAACAAAATTTTGTATGTAAATCTCCTTGGTTGTTTTAGAATGGATGTTGAACAATCTCAGGTGTTTTTTCACCCTCGGTGGCAAGCCTCGCTGATCAGGAAATTTCTAGTGCAATGAAGTTAAACACACGTATTATTTATGTCGAAGATGAGCAAGATACTGCTGATATAGTTAGTGCTTACCTTGAACACGCGGGTTATTGTGTAACTCACTTAACCACCCACGAAATTGCGAAAAAAGCGTTGTATAAAGAGGATTTTGACTTAGCCATTCTGGATATTATGTTGCCTGATGGCAGTGGCCTTGAACTGTTGCAAAGTGCCGTTGAGCACAATATCCCGAGTATTTTATTGTCGGCCAAAAAAACAGAGGCTGAGCGCATAGAGGGGTTCAGATTAGGAGCTGATGACTATGTCTGTAAGCCATTTAGCCCGCGAGAGCTAACGTACAGAGTAAAAGCGCTATTAAACAGACTACATCCCACCAAACACGGTCGTATTCTTTACTTTAACGGGTTACAAATAGACCCTGAATACCATACTGTAACACTCAACGATAACGCCATCCGTTTTACAAGCCTTGAGTTTGCGCTGTTATACACACTAGCCAGCAACGCCAAAAAAGTCTTCTCACGGGATATGCTGATCACTCAGGCATGGCCAAATGCTTCCGACATTACTGACAGAGCAATCGATACACATATTGCGAACCTGCGCAAAAAGCTCAATGACGATCGACAAAACCCCTGCTGGATACAGACCATTTACGGCCAAGGCTACCAGTTTATTGCGACCCCATTAAATGAAACTACAAACTAAGTTACCCCTAGTGGTAGCAATGTGCACCATTGCCCTACTTGGCAGCTATTATCTACTTTCCAGTTTCAGTGCTAACAAGGCGATCATTAAGTTTGATAGCAGTGCACTCATCACGCTCTCACGCGCATTCACCCAGGAGCTTGAGATGTTTCAATTTATACATGCCCTCGCCCCCCTTGACTCCCAAGCTGAGCTGATTGCATTGTTAGAAAAAACGTATCCAAATCATTATTTTATCGTGCTAGTCAATGATAAAGTCGCACAGCATACATTTCATCAACATGACTTTAAATTAGAGGTACTTATTTCATCTCCTAGTCATCAATTTACTGTCACAGATGAAAACAAGACGATCGTTATGCAGGCGTTTATGGAACCTGTCGTGGTACAAATCAGTCAGCAGCATACTGAAGTACTATGGTTTTCAAAAGACATTCTAAAACAGCATAGTCAGGATATCGATATGCGCGCTTTACTGCACAGAGACTTTGCCTTTTGGCTCGCAATACTCTGTGTGTTGGCGGTGCTCGTGTCATGGCTTAGCGCATGGTACTTCCTGAAACCCATAAAGTCTTTGAGCCGTGCCTTTAGACGTATTGAGTCAGGCAATTACCGTACCCAGGTTGAGCATATAAGTAATGACGAATTTGCTGTACTGATCACGCGCTTTAATCAAATGGCGGCTGAGCTGGCAAAAACCACTGCACAGCGCGATCAGCTTACGGCCGATCTGGCCCACGAGCTCAGGGCTCCCCTGACCAGTTTAAGAGCAAGAATAGAAGCGATCCAAGACGGTATATTACCTGCCGAATCCGATCAATTTAACACTCTGATAGGTCAGACCGTTTCATTAGATAAGCTGATTGAGGACTTACATGCGCTTAGCAGTGGTAAGGTCTCTCTCACCGCTTTAGATATACAACTCTTACAGCCAGCAAACCTTATCAGAGACTTATGTGAGATTTATCGGCCATTGGTTGAGCAAAAAGGAATGACGCTGTTTTGCAATTGCACCGACAACAGAAAGGTAATGCTAGATGCCCAGCGCTTAAATCAGGTGCTGCTAAACTTGATTGAAAATGCGATTAAATACGCTGCTCAGGGCGGTGAAATCCGGCTTATTGTCGAACCTCAAGGGACCCAGCTTTGCATCCATGTTATCGACAAAGGGCCTGGGGTTGATCCCAATAGAATAGAAGATATTTTTAATCGTTATTATCGTGAACCTGGGCAGCAAGACACAAAAGGCCAGGGTCTTGGACTGGATATTTGTGCCCGCCTCACCCGTCAAATGGATGGTAATATAGGCGTAAACAGTAAGTCCAACGAGGGAGCCTGCTTTACGCTAACATTTACTGCTTTGGAAGGACCCTAGTTAGACTGTCTGTTAAACAGGCTTACCAGACATAACGCTTACTGGGTGTCGATTGATATTGCCATCATCTCACTCCCGGTTCCTTGCACGACAACATGATGTTCCGACACTGCATCGATATAGTATTGATTGTCAAGATAGTTGTGCCACAACACACCTGAAAACACCTTGTATGCATCATGAGCCGACAGAAGCCATAGCTCTCCTGTTGCATTCGTGCTGCTGGTGTCACCAACATAACCCAACAAATAGCCTCCTTGGGCCACAACTTGGGTTGAGACCTTACTGTGATTTTGCGGGAAGTAGAGATCCTGATTTCGCCAGTTTGGTAGCACCACATAAATATCCTTATCGGTTACCAGCCTAGCTTTTAACCCTGCGAGGTTGATTGCCACGTCACCACTTTTGATATAACTTAAGCGACCAAATTCATCCCCCTCATTTGCCGTGCCGGCCAATAACGTGGTCAGGTCGCCTCCCAGCCAGTTAACAGGTTCACTGTTTAGCTCGTCTAAATCAAGAGCCACAGTTCCCTCAACGCCGTTGATTTTGACATTGAACTGCTTTGCCTGATTGTTCTGCAAATAAAACAAGTACTGATTTTGTTGGCTATCTTCCCAAAGTGTTACATCGCCGACATTTTCGTACTCAAATACAGCCTCATGCCGATAAGGCAGCACAGTGTCCAGATAATTCACCAACAAGTTACCCTGCTGGGTATAACCTGCAAAATAGTTGCGCCCATCGTAATTAAACGCAGGCAGTAAACTGGGTACGTCTATCTGCTCAGAAATTACTTTAGGGTAAATGTACCCACTGTCTTTAATTTGACCCAATGCATGACCCCCTGCGTCCTTATTCAGGTTAAAATACAGGTCTTCATTATTGTGTGAAAAACCACCTGAGATCTTCATATCATCATATATGGCAACCGTTTCCCACTGCCCATCAACGAACTGCGCTATCTGATTAGCGTCACTACCGACAGGAGAGGATAGCGCATAGAGTTTGCCTTTGTTCGCTTTTACCGTGTATGCATCAAAACTGAAATTAACAACCCCCATGGGCTGGCCATTTTCAAACTCAAGTTTGTGAACCATGTGCACATTCTCGTCCCAAGAGCTAAACCACACTCCCTCATCAAACCATTCATAACCCTGTCTTATCAGGCGCTTATTGGTATTCTCCCAGACAATTTTCGGCGCTTGATTATCTCTTGATATCGCCAGTTTTCTGCCCAACAAACTAACAGTAAAACTCTCACACGCCAGCTGATACTCTAATCCCGACAGTTTCTCGGCCAGTGTACACGTCTGTGGTCCCTGTAAATCTGCAACTTTTGGCACTATACCTGGCTGATAATCAAACACAATCGTTTCTGAATTGAACGGGTGTACCGTGTCACCATAGCGAATATCCAGCCCGTATGCAGGGCCAATGTCGGCGTGTACCTTCACCAGGCTGGTAACACAGTTTACCGTTAACTCATAAGTATGCTTTTCACTTTCCTTTATTTCGGAATCACACTGTGTCGCAATAGACGATACCTTGATGTCTGGCGCTTTAAACTGTTTTCCTGCCTGCGTAAACTGATAGTCTTGTTCAGCACTCAACGTTTCATTGTGCCCCATCCATTGCAAACTCACCGTTTCAAAGTCTCCCGACGTAGTTACGTTCAGTACATATTGATTGTGGTCATCCGTTTCACGTTCAAGCGGGAGTGTTGAGTTTTTTGAACCGCCACAGCCTGTCAATATACACAGGCTAAATAGGCTTAAACCTAAGGAATAATGCATAGTAAATCCTCGATAGTTATGGTTAATAAGTCACCTTCGATCCTGAGTCAGTATTAGTCTGACAAAACGATAACTTAAATACGCTGCGTGTTATCACACCCGAGGGTATTCGTAAGTCATCACTGAAAGCACTTGTAATTACAGAAAAAGCAAATAATGCCTTGATCAGTCCCCAGTTTAATGACCAATTGTTAGGGAATTATCAGGGGGAAGTTGTTTTGTGATTTCATATCAGCAAGGCGCTGAGCGAAATAGACTCAGCAGCCAGCCTATACTTAGCCCGTACTTCATCAACTAATCGACGTCTTGAGCTATTCGCTCGCTCGTGTGGGGCAAACTGAGCACTCACACTGTCTAACAAGTTAACGGCAAAAATCAGTGTTTCACGCTCTGCTTGGTTTAGTGTTTTTAACTGGCATAACTCATTAATTTTTATGATGGCAAACTCCTTGGCAGCAATGTCCTCTGGCAAGCCAGTTTGAGTACACAAGCCATAGGTGCCATCCAAAAAGTGCTGCCATTCATCCGCAATATGGTTCGACAGAGAGGTCGTTAATTTAGGATGACTGGAGACATATCCAAGGCGACCAAGTCGCGTAAGCGTTTTTCGGTAACGTGCTGAGAATAGAGCATAAATCTTGGTTTGATCCTGCTCTTCCAAAATAACGTTCAGCCAAGATGCATAACCCTTTGCGTAAAAAGTCAGTATATGGTTTTCTTTAAATTGACCAAAGAAGGAATCACACCCTAAATTCACGTTGAGCGTATAGGAAGCCCGAGGCATTAATTGACTATCCTGAAGCGCTTTCAGCTCTTGTTCGGAAATATTGGCCACATCCAGTAGCTCTTGCATAGTATAGAATGTTGTATTGAGATATTGGTAAAGCACCACTGTTCTTACTCCTTTATGTCAAAGTCCATGACTTAAATAGAAAATTAAACAGACTGTTTTCTTTGTTAGATAGCATATATACATTCAGCGTTTCACTGTGCCCCATCCATTGCAAACTCACCGCTTCAAAGTCTCTCAACGTGGTTACGTTCGGTACATATTGATTAGGGTCATCCGTTTTGCTCTCAAACGGGAGTATGAGTTGGTTGAACCGCCACCCCCCTGCCAATATACGTAGGCTAAAACCTAAAGAATAATGCATAGTAAACCCTCGATAGTTACGGTTAATAAGTCACTTTCGATCCTGAGCCAGTATTAATCTGACAAAGCGATAACTTTAATACGCTGCGTGTTATCACACCTTGGGGTATTGGGAAGCCATCAATGAAAGCAATTCAATGATAGAAAAAAGTAAAATAACACCTTAATCCCTACCAGTGTAATGACCAATTGTCAGGGAATTATCAGGCTGGAGTCATTTTGTCATTTCATCTTGGCCAGGCGCTGAGTGACATATACCCAGCCGCCAACCCATAATTAGCCCTTATTTCATCAACTAATCGACGTCTTGAGCCATCTGCTCGTGTGGGGCAAACTGAACACTCACACTGTCTAACAAGTTAATGACAAAAATCTGTGCTTCACGTTCTGTTTGATTCAGTGTTTTTAACTGGCATAGCTCATTAATTTTTATGGTGGGTGTCTGTGTTGGGGAGCTTAGCGCAGAAGCTTAGCACAGACACCCACCACGATTTGCATCTATGCTGTAGTGGGTAGACTGTAATTTTTACCCCTTAAAATGAGTCATTTACCAACTCAGTCAAACACGGTACACCCAACATACGTATAAAAATATAATTGCTTATGTAACCAGCTTTAGGTGTAATGGGTACATCGTTAAGCCAAAGCAAAAGCCACGCTGATTTGCCCAGCTACTTTACAGTCATTGAGAAAAGTATTAGTTAGTTCAATCTAAAGAGGTTTTCACTTGAAAGAAAAAATCAATTTAAAAGAAAAGTTTTCAAAGTTCAGCGAATTCTGGACTCCCAAAGTTATTGCTGAAATGAACGACTATCAATTTAAATTAGCCAAATTTAAAGATGATTTTACTTGGCACAAGCATGATGACACTGATGAGGTTTTTCTAGTGATTGAGGGTGAAATGGTAATCGAGTTTCGAGATAGTGAAATTGCGCTTGCAGAGGGCGAAATGTTTGTTGTCCCCAAAGGTGTTGAACACAAGCCATCCGCTAGAGCGGAGTGTAAGGTGTTACTCGTTGAGCCAAGGGGTGTTATCAACACAGGTGAAAGAATTGGCGAGCTAACTGCTGAAAATGATGTTTGGATTTAAACTGCTAACCTATCGCTCTAACGGGCGTTATATCACTATACGGCGTGACTCGCTTTTATTTATCCTTTTGGTATTGGTTAACCTGCTAGGGTGCTCTGAACAACAAAAAGTAGATAGTAAAATTAGCAAACAAGTAGTAGATGAGTGGAACGCTAAAATCGAAGGACAACGTCAAAAATCCAATAATTATAATGATTTTAAAGATTGGTTATCTTCTAACACACCAAAAGAAGACAAAAATTCTACTATGATAAAAAGCCTTACTGGCACTTCTAACTACGTAACATTAGATACCATAGCAAGTAAAACAGATCCGAACTGTTATATCGACATATCTTTACAATTTGAAGTTTCAGTCGATTCAATCGTCGAACATTATAAAGTTAGTGCTACACAAGTATGTCGATATAAAAATACTATATAAAAGGCTAGCCAACCCAAAGTTAATTCAAATCAATAATGAGAGTTAAAGCAAATTAACACAGACACCCACTCAAATTTGAATCTATAAATATATAATAAAGTACGATAGAATCACTTTCGGAACAAACGAGAAAAATCATGAAAAATATAAATAAAATAGCCTTTGCGTCAGTCTTAGCAATAACTTTATCAGCTTGCTCATCAACAAAAGAGCCCATTGTTTTTGAAGACTTCACAGCAAATAGTAGTGACTCATTTGCAAAAACAACAATGCGCTTAGCTGGCAGCAATAAGTTTATGGACAGTGCTGACGGTGATGCAGGGACACGCGAAGTGCCAGGTTCGAGTGTAATGGCTCTAGGTCAATTGTTAATGTTAGATTTTGCTGGAGCAGCCAGTACAGCTATTAATGATAGCATCATTGAAAACGAGCCCTTAGCTAAGAGTGCCCAATTTATTGTTAAAGTTGATAATGTAGACGAATCAGCACTTGCAAATCCTGAAGGTATCATTGCTAGAGCTTCAAAGAAGCTTGATGAAATTACTGCCAAGAAAGGACTTGAAATAGAGTCAGAAAAGACCACAAATACTCAGCGAATCATCAACTTTAAAAACAAAAATCAATGTAAAAATTTGCTTCTTGTTCTGAGTACCTGCGGACAGTACCTTGGGCTTGGTAGAGTTTCGTCATATGATCAAGAAAGTAAATCTGCTTATGTAACATTTGAAGCATATGGAAAATTTGTTTCATTGCATTTAATGAGCGATTACATGGGGGATGATGTTTACTTGTATCACCCAAGAAAATTAAATTCAGGTAATTGGGATTACAGTAGAGCTATGTACGCTGGTTCTCATATAGTCATTCACAAAGGTAAAGTACATAAATTTATTACAGGCCAAAAGTTTGATGATGGTATGGATATTAGTGAACTACGATATGTGTTTTTTGAGAACTGGAAAAAAGATGACAAGAGCGAATACAACGAAAAGTATTACAAAAACCCTAAAGACAAAGGTAAATATTTATACGATTACCACTTAAAAGACATGAGTTTTTCTGAGCTCCCACTTGATACAAAACTATAATCTGAATTGCACCTGCTAACAAACTAAACCCAGCTTAAGCTGGGTTTTTATCAACCACAACAAAATTATTTTTATATGCAGGCAAGCAACCTATTTGCGCCATCACAACTTTCCAATTGCCAGCTTTAATATAATTGTAGGTTTCAACTCTGTCCACTTCCCTTAACATGAGACATGTTTAATTAGAGTTTTCTGTAATACCACAAACAGGAGACAACGATGAAAAAGTCACGTTTTACAGAATCTCAGATCATAGCTGTGCTCAAAGAAACCGATG
>NZ_WEHZ01000057.1 GCF_012641745.1 Pseudoalteromonas peptidolytica | reverse complement strand
TTTGACTTGTTCTATGAGTGGGTTCATGACTTACCTCCAAGTTATGGGATAACCTCAAGGTAAGTGTGGCTCAGTTGGTGAGAGTAGGATCTCCGCGTAGCGGCTTAGTTCAACAATTTAATATCGAGCGATTGGGTCGTTTGTCTGCCATAATCTGTCTCGCTTTTGTCCTCTGACCATTAATATCAAATTCAGAAAGTATTTACCAGCATTGAAGTTACGCTGTATTGCTCTGAACATATACACGGCAAGATCGACCCAATGGGTCGTTTTCTTGACTATAGGAGAAACGCAACAATACTGTATATAAACACAGTCATTTTGAGGCTGGCTCAATGAGAACGCGTTCACCATTTCTAAACCACATCGCTGAGTTTATGCTGACTAAGCAATATTCGCTTAGAACAGTTGATACATATCTTAAATGGATTTCTTCCTATATTCATTTTCATGATAAGCGTCACCCAGCTTCAATGGGTGATAACGAGGTTGTCCAATATCTCGACTACCTTGTTCTTAAATGTAATGTGTCGCCTAAAACACAAGCGACAGCGTTAAATGCATTATCTTTTCTGTATAAACAAATAATTAAACAGGATTTGTGTCCTAATCTAACGTTTGTCAGAAGCAAACGCCAATCTAAGTTGCCAATTGTTATGACCCCTGAGGAGGTTAAACGTCTCATGTCGTTTTTAAGTAAGCGATATTATTTAATTTCAGGTTTAATGTATGGTAGCGGCTTACGTGTAATGGAAGCTGTGCAACTCCGAGTTCAGGATATTGACTTTGACTACAAGTGCATTCGGATCTGGAATGGGAAAGGAAATAAACATCGGGTGGTTACACTCGCCACAGAGCTTATACCTTTGCTAAGAAATCAAATTGCTCAGGCTGATGAATACTTAAAATTAGATTCCCAGAATGAACATTATGCTGGAGTTTGGATGCCAAATGCACTAGCAAGAAAATATCCTAACGCCAACAAATCAATTGCTTGGCAGTATCTATTTCCCTCATATAAGTTAAGTGCTGACCCTGAAACTGGCGAGATCCGCCGACATCATTTTCATCAAACAGGAGTAAGAAAAGCGGTTAAAGAGGCAGCCAAAAAAGCACAAATAACAAAGCCTATAACGCCCCACACTTTTAGACATTCATTTGCTACTCATTTACTACAAAGTGGTGCAGATATCAGAACCGTGCAAGCTCAACTTGGTCATTCCGATGTGAAGACAACGCAAATATATACCCATGTTTTACAGCAAGGCGCAAACGGTGTAGTTAGCCCTTTGAGCAAAATTTTCTAGCTTGTTTTGGGGCATAAATAAGTTAGTGGAACGTGCGCTTCGTGGAACAAAAGTAACGTTGATGACCGTCTTTTATTCGCTCAAAACGCCTGTTAGGTAAAATCTAATCCCGTTCTTTTTAAATGGTGAGATTCGGGTATGGGCTACTACGTTTTATACCTGGTAAAAAGTGCAAATCCTGCTAAACAATAATGATCACAGCAATCAAGTCGCGCCGGTTACTGGCATATCCGAATCAAAGCCAACACTGGTAAACAGGCTATCTAGTTCAAGCTCAAAATCTTTGCGATTCAAATCCAAAGATTTTAGTGTTGTCCCACCAAGTACGGTTTCTTGGCCTCTTTCTAATCGTGCATGTAAACTTGCTATTACCGTACGGATGCGATCTCTATCTTGCTGTGCTAGCGCTTTTTGACTTTCGGTTTCATGGTCGAGCTTGGCTAACATTTCCAACCGTTCCGAGAGTTCTTTATATGCCAAGAAGTCCAGCTCTAAATTTTTAAACAGTAGTAACTGAGATTGATCTTTACTGCCGATCGTGACTTTTATCGGGTTGACCATAATGTCCGCTAGCAGTCGTTTAAGCTCCTCAAAGGCAGCTTCATCTTGTTGTGCGAGACTTGCAAGATCAAACAAAACCTCATGCTCTGCAAACTGGAATTTCAGTGGCTCTTGCTCATTTTTATGGTTTTCTATCTCAACAGCAGGCTTAGCTTGTACCGCCTCTATCAAATTTTGTTCAAACGCTCCTGTCCGTTGTATTTTTGTATTTGCATCAAATTGGTAGTCTTCCCTGCTTAGAGCAATCTCAGGCGTAGCGCTAATTGTAACCTCGCTAAGCCCAGGGGCTTGTGATCCTATAAAAAATATCTGCATGAAATAATCAAGGTTTAGTTAGCTAGATAACTAGTCTTAGCAAGCACTATTCCACCTCAATACCAACTAAAAACAGGTCAAAAGAAAAGCAATAGGTAGTTCCACGCTTGATATTTCAGATAAAAACCTAGCTTCACAGGCAATTCATTGCCACTTTGGTACGTTTTATTGCCTCAAGAGTAATGGTTGATCAAGTGACTGCTTAATCTAGCCATGCTTTGCTTCATGCTAAGTCGCGACGGCTAGTAATTTGGTACAAACCTTGCTGGATAAATATCAACCACCCAATGGATGTGTTAAGCCATGAAACTAACAAAGGAAGAGTTATTGTTTATTAATCGAACGTTGACTAGTCATCCCACTGAGCAACAACGGCCATCAGACAATATTCCAAAGCAGGCGCAGCAAACTTATGCGGAAATTAAAAAGTTACTGGCAAGTATTTCGAGTCATTCACAGTTTTGTATCGTGGCTAAAAACGACAATGAGCACGTTGAGTTTCCACTTACCAATCTATCGAGCCTGATTGATTTACTCGAGCATAATGTCGAGGCTCCAAGTATTCTCGAAGCCACACAAGCAGGCTCAGCGCGCAGTTGGCGAACTTGCCCTTCGACCCCTGTTAGATTGAGAGTCTCCTCTCAATACATGCCCTTTAATATCGTTTCTATTTCACAATCTGGTGGGCTGCTGAATACTTTTCCCTTCAAAGCAAGCGCGATCCAAGCCAATTTAGCCCGTCGGATCGCAAAACTATACCTCGGTGATCCTATTCCATTACTTGCAAAGATAAACTCCATAAAAGTGATCACTCCGCTGGAGCTTGCCATCTCTTTTACAATGGATAAAGTAGACAATAGCAGGCTCAAAGCATTTATCCTACATAACTATATACAGCGAAAAGGTTTTGATAAGACGTGAGTTAACCTCATCCAAATCGATTCCCACGTACTGTCGGACGGATACTAACTATCTAAAGTTCAGATCAGTTAACCGAGTCACGACAGCATTATCATGTAACGTTCGTAGTAATGTATAAAAATCATAGTTTAATTTAAGTTTTTTCCCATCAAGCTCCGCGATGGGAACACAGGGCGTCCAAGAGTTTAGTAGTGCAAGCCCATCTAGCTGCTCTATTTCACTTAACGAAATATCAACACAGCTTTGCTTTATTCCAGCTTGTTGCGCCATTGCTTCTATGATTTGCATCATGGTGCCGTGTAACTTAGGCCCTTTCGGCCAGACTAACCCTTCCCCATCCCACCCCACAAGATTCCAAATGCTGCCTTCCAATACTCGGTTATTGTGGACAAAGATGGCATCATCAAAACCAGCGTTATGTGCTTCACGCATAAAGTAAGTCTTTGCGATTTCACCCACATGTTTAGTGTCGGCTAGTGGGCGCTGATATTCAAAAGATTTCAAACGCATAGGCCCAGTTGGACCATTATGTGCTGCGCTTGTTTTAATCATAATATTGAGTTCTGCATCTTTAGATTTTTGCGTAAATTCACCGTCCGAACTAAATACTGTGATTAAGATTGAGCTGTCCTTTGGGGCCTCTCTTATAGCGGCTTGTAACTGCTCTATCACATCACCCTCATTTAATTCTATTGAAAATAATTTTTGTGAAGCTTGCAGTAATCTTGTCATATGGAACTCGAATCCTTTCACTGCATAATCTCGCATCTGCATCGCAGTAAAATGTGCATGACCTGCAAATGCCAACTGCTCTAACACCTCTTCTTTGGCAACATTACCATTAATAAAAGTAGTAAACTTATTTTTCATTTCACTAGTCCAAATACCTCTGTGTGGTATTATTCTCGCCAAAGTAGAAGGCTTTGAAAAACGAATTGTTTTTTCAGCGTTACAAATTAAATTTGCAGAGATATTAAATGAAGTACTTAAGTGGCTCTCTCTTTCAAATCTTGGACGCGAGTTTGCGGCTCAAAAACTTTTCAAAAGTAGCTAACGAACTTGGACTCACACCTGCAGCCGTGAGCTACCAGATCAGACAATTTGAAAGTCGACTTGGTTTTTTATTATTTACGCGACACCCTGGAGGTCTCGAAGTGACCAAAGAGGGTCAGATCATTTGTCAACAAGCTTGCGAGTCGATTACACAAATGCGTTCGGTAATAGAGCAAGCAAAACGGCTCAACCAAGATGCTAAAACATTACGCATTACAGCAAGCACACGCTTTGCTACTCAACTGCTTTTACCTAATTTAGCTCGCTTGAAATCAATAACCCCTGATACAGACATTGAGATTGATATTTCAGATAAAATACGACCACTGGTACAGAGCGATTTTGATATAGCAATACGCTTTTGTGATGGTAAGCCGCAAGGCGCGGTTCGAGTAAAGAAAGTAATGAATACCAGTCTAGTCGCTGTTTGTAGCAAGGCTTTATGGCAACAACATCAAGCCTTATTAGCAAGTCCTAAAGCATTTCCACAATTTTTATTATGCTCAGTTAAGTGTCGCGTCGGTACGTTAGAGTGGCCAAGTTGGTCAACTTGGTTCGAAAGCTTAGCAAGCGTCGATTGGCACAATGCTGAGCATCTTACATTTGACGAAATGACCCAAGTGATCCAATTTATACAAGACGAAAACGCAATTGGCCTAGTCGAGCCCAAACTGGCTGAGAAAGAAATTTCCAACGGTCGATTGGTTCAGCTGAGCAAACACGAGCTCACTATTCCTGCGCCTTACGCATATTATGCTGTAATTCCTGATAGGCGCGAAAATAGTGCGCCTGTCCAAAAATGTGTTCAGTGGCTACAGGGATTGGTAAATAACTCGTATCGCGAGCAGTAAAAAGGCGCAACCGAGTATTTTATCAATCACCGCACGCTTTGCTGTTAAATCAAATTTATCCCTTGCTGAGGCACTGGCCACCGAGACAAAAAAATACCATAAGGCGTCTATCGTAAGCACTGTGATACACATGACAAATCCGACGAATAGTGTCATTTTTTCGGGGTCTATAAACTGTGAGAAAAGTGCTACAAAGAAAATGGCAAGCTTTGGATTCAAAAAGGCAATTGCGAACCCGTCTTGAGCTGCTTTTCGGTATGAGCTAGCTCCATCAGCATTTGACACACTGAGACCCTCACTTTTACTTGTTAGGATTTTAATCCCCATCCACGCGAGGTATGCAGCCCCACCATAAACCAAAAACTGATATATAATTGGAAATTGGTGGATCAACCCAGACAAGCCTAAAATGGCTAAACTTGCATAAATTCCCACACCAACACCATGTGAAAGGCTCGCCACAATGCCGTGTTTAGCACTATGAAATAAGCTGTAGCGCAATACAACAGCCAAGCTAGGACCCGGTGACATCGCACCGAAAGCACAAATAGCGGCCAAGCTTAGCCAAGCAGTAAGTTCCATAATATTTCCGTAGAGAATTTCAAAGCGCGTAGAATAACAGAATTAAGAAAATAGATGATAGTTTACAAGTAAAAAGGAGCTGATTGCTCCTTTTTTATGTTGATTATGCAGATTGAGATTGTAGCGTTTGCTCAGCCTGCGACTGACCAATAAACCAGATGCTATTAGGCTCACCATAAAGTGCTCGAAGCCTTGTTTTATCAGCCATTTTCCAGAAAATGACACCAAGGATCGCAGCACTTAGCTCCAGAACCACTGATGACCAACCTGATGCTGGCCAAATACCTAGGCTTGGCAACATCATCGCAATAATTGAAGATAGCGGCAGTGAAAAGCATAAAATCGCGATGCTTCTTTGTGACCAAATTGCGGTTTTACTTATGCCAAAAATAAATGCAGACATTAGCGTAATAAAGAAGCAGAGATAGTAAGCCCACATATAGACTACATTTATATTTAACGCTGTCAGCGCCACCCATTTAGTCACCGCAAAAGCCGCAGCGACCCCAAGCATCGCACCCATTGCGACGCCAATAGTGAGTTTACCCATAATCTGAGTAGATTTAGATTGCTCGGCCTGCTTTTGTTTACGCCGCTTTTCGAGCCAGAGTAAGTTACCAGTGTAAAATAATACGGCTCCCAGCACGCCTAGGAAAAAATACACCCACCGTCCTATCTCGCCACCATAGCTTCCAAAATGAAGACCAAATAGTGTGGTAACTACCGCTCCCCAAATACCTTGATCGCCATTAATTACACTGCTCGTTGAGATTTCAAACGTATATGGATTCATAAACAAGAAGTCTGTTTTTGGTCCACGCATCAGATACTCATCACTTACCAGTTGCACCGAAGCTGATGGGCTTTTACTGTTTAGGCGGCTAAGTGTGATCTCTTTGATTGAGTGTTCTGGTGCATAAACTTTCGCTCTTGCCACTATTTCTTCAATGCTAGGCAAATGCGCTACGTTAAATTCAACCTTGGAGGGGGCGTCACGCGCGAAAAGCGGTTTATCGCCATATAGCTTACTTAAGCCACCATAAAGAATGTCGTGAAATGCAAATACAATGACGGTAAGCGCTATAATAATATGAAATGGTAAGCTGGTGATCCCAATTAAGTTATGAGTATCCAACCAAAAACGACTTGCCCCTTTATTATCCCTAAGTGCAAAGAAGCTTTTGACCAATGTAGGTAATAAAAATATCACCCCAGAGATCAACGCGATGAAGTACAAAATAGCAGCAATACCGAGCACATACACACCCGCTTGATCATGGCCAATTTCCCCTGCAATGCCCGCGCTTCGATGTAAATAATCAACCAAAGCAGAAAGCTCGTTGATGTAGCTCGTATGCGCCTGCAACTCTCCAGATTCATCCAATGTGCCATGCCATAGCTGTTTATCTAAGCTTAGTCCTCTTGCACTCCCTTGCTGATACCAAGTAATAGGAGATTGCCCCTCCTCAAAACTCACTTTTAGTCCATTTTGAGACTCGGGATATTGTGCTAACACACTGTGAATTAATGTATCATATTGAGTCGACTCGACTTGTGGTAATTGATGAGAAGGTGGCGTCGCCCATTTATCTATGGAGCTTGCAAACATCGTAATGGCACCAGCAAAAAAACCTATAAACAACAAAAGTCCTGTCGTGATCCCGGTCCACGTATGAACAGCCTGATAAATTCTTAGAATGTCTGCTCTTACCTTCATGCTATCCCTCTCACAAAATACAATAATACATAAACCAGTATGTTTGCTCCACCTAACCAAATTAGTGCTTGCTTTGCGCTTCGAAACATAAATACAAAGCTCAGAATTAACAGCCAAATAGGTGGTATGATCCACATATTAAACTGAGTACGCCAACTATGTTTTTCTACACTAATGGTTTGGGTAAGGCCATCACTACCAAGCCATGCAAATAACCCTACCATTCCAAAACTCAACGCAAGTCCAAATACAGCACCAGCGAATATTTTCCCCCACCAATCAGGTTGGACTTTTTCTGTCGTGGCTAACCTACTCATTATGATTTCCTGAAAAGCATCAAAATAGTCAGTGGGATAAGTGCAGTCAGCGCCATTACAGCAACTAGCCAGCTAAATAAAACAGCAGCACCAACAAATAACTGAAATGCACATGTGAAAGAGATAGTCATCAAAACATAGCCTACGACCCTAGCTTTTTTGGGTAGACGTTGACTCAACAAGCGTTGGTGTTTGCTGGTGCAATAAATCAGCGTAATGGCAACAATCAAGAGAAGGACAAAAAACAAAATTACCAAAGTAAAACTCCGTTTCACATCAAAAAAGGATGAATAAAGCATGAGAATTATAGCGCGTGTTTTTATTTCAGCAACACAAAATACAATTGATATGATAATCATTTTTGTTTAGAATAAAACCGAAAATGACAACAATCTGTGTCTCTAGCCTATTCGTAGCCTAGCGTGTAGATGTGTATATCTTGATTGCTCAGGCAATTATCTTAAGAAAACTACTATCAGGTAAGAAGGATCACCTCGGTGAATAAATACTCTCCAAATAAGTCTCTCATAGCGCTTTGTGTCTCAACCGCACTACTCTCTCCTCTTAGTTACGCCGATGATGATAAAGAAATCGAATCTATTGAAAAAATCATCGTATTAGGCGAAAAAACAGCACGTAGTCTAAAAGATACCGCTTCTTCCGTATCTGTAATTGATGAATCTCAACTCAAAGATCTAACGCACTTAAGCTTAAGTAGTGCAGTTTCTGAAATCGCCAATGTAGTTGTACTTTCAGGTGCAAAGCCAGATATTCGCGGTGTATCAGGCAATGGTTCGGCAACCGGGTTCAACGGTGTTTCTGGTGGTGCTAAAGCAAGAGTTTCAACCATTACCGACGGTGTGGCTGAGCCATTTATGGCTGATTTAACCGGTGATACGGGAATGTGGGATGTAGAACAAATCGAGGTATTTAGAGGACCACAATCTACTAGCCATGGCCGAAACAGTATCGGCGGCGCAATGTTTATAAAGACCAAAGATCCCTCTTTTGATTGGGAAGGTGCAGGTAGAGTTGCATATAGAAATAAAGATAGTTATATAGATAAGTCGATTATGCTATCTGGGCCGCTTATTGATAATGAGCTGGCATTTCGTATTACTGGTCAGCGTGTTGACGGTGAAGACTACGACAACAGCATTGAGTACAAAGATAACCCACCTAAATTTGACCTAAACGAACTCAATACAGAAAAAGCCAGATTTAAATTATTGTGGCAACCTAGTCAATTTGAGGGAGTAACGGCACTGCTTAGCCATTCAATTGCTTTTGAAAAAGGTAACACAGGCCGTACAAACTATATTGCAAAGGATCCTCGCGCTTTCATCCCAGCTTGGGAGCGTTATATGGATACCAATTCAAAAACAACTAGTTTAAAAATCAACCACAAGCTAAATCAAAACCTTGATTACGAAATTTTGATGGCAGCGATGGATTACAATTTCGGCTTTGATTCTTATGAAGCTAATCCGAATTTTGAACAAATCATGAGAATGAATGAGGACAATGTAAACGTCGAATTCAAACTCAATTACAACGCAGACCTTTTATCAGGCTTCATTGGTTTAGCATATTATGATAGAGAACAAAGTTATCATAGTGACGGCTTCGCTAACTATTTTGGCAGTGATGACAGCAAATCAAAAGCCATATATGGGGAGCTAAGCTATAAACTAAACCCTGATTTTACGATCATCACTGGGGCACGTATTGAACAAGAATCACAGTGGCGTGATATTCACTTTACTACTGCTCAGGGGGTACTAAACTCCCTACTCGATCAAGACAAAACAATTCGCTTACCTAAACTGGTTTTACAATACAATGTAAATGATAAAACCACAGCATCTTTTAGTGCTAGACGAGGGTACAATGGTGCAGGTGGCGCATTACAATGGGAAACTGGAGAGTATTATTATTACGACTCAGAAACCGTTAACACGTATGAACTGGGTCTAAGATCGGCATTGAGTAATGATGTGAATATCAGCGCTAATTTGTTTTATAACAATTACGATGGTTACCAAGCAAATGATCCTCAATATCGTATCTCCAATATGGATACTGTGATCACCTACGGTGCTGAATTCGAATTTTCCGCGATGTTAACACCTGATCTTCAGGTTCGAGGCGGCGCGGGGGTATTAAGAACCGAAATACAAGATACCAGCGTAAAATTCTCCGCATTTGATGGTAACGAGTTAAGCTCAGCGCCAGGCTTCACAGCCAATTTAGCAATTAAGTATTGGCTCACTGATGAGCTGCATGTTGGCCTTAGCACCGTTAAAGTAGATGAGTACTACGGTGAAATCGGCAATACTCAAGAGCGGATCGCAGGCGATTACACGCTGTCTCGCTTTAATATCGATTATGAAATTGACAATTGGTTGATTGCTGCCTTCGTAAATAATGTTTTTGACAAAGAAGCATACACTCTGGTTTCACCGAGCAGTCGTCGCTACGAATACGGTTATGTTGGTATTGTAGACCCTCGCAACATGGGTATTTCAGCTACTTACCGCTTTTAACTGTAAATCGACTAAATCTCAATGATATAAAGCGCAACATCATCATGTTGCGCTTTTTCTTATCTCAAATTAACCTTAGAGGAGGATAGTTAAGATAGTTTATTAAATGCGGGTCTTCTTCTTTTTGTTCGCTGTGTTTGTGTGTACAGTGTCCCAAGCAAAAACAAATGAACACATAATCAATATATGCTTTGAGCGTTGGTGGCCTTATAGTTTTTTTGACCAACACAAACAGGCGCAAGGTATTGAGGTTGAAATCATAAAAGCAGCGCTAATCGATAGCGACTACAAATTGGTTTTTCACGAACTTCCTTATCGCCGTTGCTTGGCTGGTGTTGCCAATAACACGTTCGATTTTACGCTACATGTTGATAAAGCTGATGGCTTTGCTACTTTGAATATGTCTTTCACTACATGGCAGCTTTCTCTTGCAGTCACCCGTGGCCGCTTTGCATCGCCAGATGATTTTTATCAGCTCGCAGCACCACGAGTGATGATTTCAGAAGACTATAATTATCCCGAGCAGGTCATTAACAGTCTCAAGGCTATCAATGCAGCCATTGTTGAACGCTCATTTTACGAACAAATCCATGAAGACGGCAAAATATTTTTCTCCGTACTAAATAACAATAGAGTTGATGCCGTGTTAGTTGACAAAGTGTGGGCGTTGGAGGTGATCAAACACCATCAGCTCGCAGTCACATTTTTACCCAGTCCATTTCACGCTGAGCCCCAGCTTATGGGCTACAAAAGCAGCAATCAGACGCTAGCAGATTACGTAGGAGCAAAGCTTCATAGGGTAACACCTGAGCAGATCCAAACCATAAAAACACAGTATTTAGGAAACTAGACGTGGAATCCTGTGACAAGCTTAGGCATTTTAGCTATCAACCTTTAGCTTAGTTACACGTATTCCAATTTAATGAGTCAACATCATACATATGCACCAACATTCTGCTTTATATAACCTTTTTATTGCTGTGCATTTTATTTATGTTCAAATAACAAACAAATAACCACACTTCATTTGAGCCGTTCTACACTTAAGATATACGTCTTATAAGCGTTTGCTCATTGAATATGGTGCCTACTTAGAAATACAGAAACCGTATCGATAATGAGGTGAAGATTATCCCAAGTGATCGTGAGTACGTGAGAAGTATTAGTGCCAAAGCAATAGTGTTGATACCCATTTTTTCGATCTATGCGGCTTCAAGATACCCATATTTATATGGTAAATACCACTGATGTTATCGCGTGCTTCAAAAAAGAAGTCTGGACAAAAGGTAAGTGTCTTTATTTCAAGGAATGAGCTACGTCAATAACTTGAAATCAAGAGGAGCGAATAACGCGCTTCGTAGTGCGATCTGAATTTCTTTAAACGACGCTAAAAGTAGTTTGTTTATCCAAAACATGAGGAGCGACTTATGAAATCACCAAAATTATGGCTCTTTATCGCACTTCTGATTGTGCTTATTACAGGCTCAGGATACTGGTATTGGCTGGAGAGTGAGCGTCGGCAAATCTTAGGCGTTAAGGGGATTGCCAGTAGTGAAAATACAGCAATTCTTGACTTTTATCCTCATATTTCCAAAGCAGAAAGACCCAAAGATCCCTTTGAATTCCCTATTTTTGTCGGTAAAACCGGCCCAGCAACCAGTTTATATTCTGGGCCTAATCAGTATCCTTTTTACTGTATGACTGTGGATTCCGGCCTCGGCCAACCAGACGTTGATAACCAAGATGGTGTTGGTGTTCCAGTGCTTAGCGAGCAATCTGGTAAAATAATAGGTTACAGCAAAGACTGTACAGTTAAAACGCGACTACAATATTTTCAAATAACTGAAGATGAGCGTATTACCCCCGTAGACGCCACAGCAGATCTCTCACAATCTGGGCTACTGCTGCGGGTAGAGCAAGGTACAATTAACCGCTTTATCTACACCATAGTGATGCCAATAAACGCAGAAGAAATTGGCAGCCAGCATGGTAAAGCAAAATGGAACCAACGGCTAATTTACCAATTTAATGGTGGCTCAGGTATTGGCTATCGCCAAGGAAGACAAAAAGCAACTCGGGTAATTGACAGGCAACTAGAGCAGCTAAAGTTGGGCTATGCCGTGATAAGCTCAAGTGGTAACAAAACCAGTTATACCTATAACATGTTATTAGCTGAAGATACTGCTAGACGGGTCAAAAAACAGTTCACGAGTTTATATGGCGAACCACTTTATACCGTTGGTATTGGTGGTTCTGGTGGTGGATTAGCTCAATACCTCATTGCCCAAAATAGCGATGGGATCTTAGATGGTCTAATTCCATTGTATAGTTACCCAGATATGATCACACAAACCACTTATGCCCTTGATTGTGATCTGCTAAATAACTACTTCACCTTTCGTGCTAATGACCGTAACGCATGGCGTGATTGGACCCGGCGTCGTCATATAGAAGGAATGAATGCCATTAACGGCTTTCCCCAACGAGCTGGCTTTTTACAACCACTAAACCAGTTGATGTCGGGGTTCGTTCCCTCATTTCCTGATGGCAACAGTGAGTGCATTAATGGATATTTTGGCTTATCTGCTTTTATTAATAACCCAAGGCAAGGATTTTTGAGGCCTTTTTTCACAGACTCGGTTGTAGAAAATACAAATTGGAGTTACTGGCAAGACATGGCTAACCTATTTGGTACCGACGACTCTGGAATGGGGCTGAGTACGTGGGATAATCAAGGTGTCCAGTATGGTCTGGAAGCGTTAAAAGCGCAGCAGATCACCCTAGCGGAATTTATTGATATCAATAAAAACATCGGCGCGTGGAAGCCACAAGCACAAATGCAGCAAGAAAAGATAGCCCTGCCCTTTGGCCATAACCTACCAATTTGGTTAACACTTTGGGGCAATCACAATATCACAACACCGGATGACACCGGTGTAGCACCTCGGCACCAAGGCAGTCTGCAAGCAATGGAAAAAGCTTATCGCTCTGGCCAAGTATTTATCGGTAAAGTCAATTTACCCATTATTGATGCTCGGCATTATCTAGAAAATGAGTTAGATATGCACCATATGTCAGCTTCATTCTACACTCGATTACGAATGGAAGCTGCAAACTCAACCCCTAGCAATCAAGTGATTTGGGTAGCCCATCAATCATTTAACCCAACAAAATTGGCATTTGAGAAGATGGACGAATGGCTGCTTAACCTAAAAGAAAACCCGAGTTTATCAGTAGCAGACGCTAAACCTGCAACCCTTTTTGACACTTGCTATGACGAACACGGCAATGTTATTGCTAGCGGTGACACTGTCTTTAATGGGATCTGGAATAATCAGCCTCAAGGCACCTGCACAGCTAAATACCCGATGTTTTCTACCAGTCGAATTCAAGCTGGTGCAAGCTGGGCTGGAGATATATTTAAATGTCACCGCATTTCGATTGACCAAGCTATCGCCAAAGGGCTGTACACAGGTATCGATATCGCACCAGCGGTTCGTGAATTAAAACAGATTTACCCGGATGGTGTGTGCGATTACAGTCAACCTGACATGGGAAGACCGCAAGATCTGCATTAATGACACGTAGGAGGTATTACATAGCCTGATACCTCCTTTGCTAGTTGGTGTTGTGATGCTGCTATTATTCTCATTCTTCACGTTTTGCGATACGTATACTTGAAGTAAAAAGATACTTATGTTTTTCTGCTAATTTGTAACCTTGAAGATAAAGTAGCAGGAACTTGTCTTTTTCGATAGCCTGAGGTTTGGATAATGGCATAAGCGAATGAGGTCAAGCCGCAAGGCATATAGCCGACAAGCGAGTCTCTGCTTGCTGAGTTGCCACTTAGAAAAACTCTACTGAATTTACACCGCATCAGCGCATGCAAAGACCGCTATAACTTACTAATTCTCCATATACCTCAGATATATAGTATTGCTTTTAATTACTCTCCACCATAATATGTTACTACATTGTTGCGATTCATTACTCTCAAATTTCGCACCATACTGTTGATTAAGCGCACGCGCTACCAAAACTAGAAGAAAAGAATGTCTGCTAAATACCAACCTTTGCCCACTGACTTTGACGCACTAGCCGAAGAAACTTACACAAAATTCAACAAACGAATAGCTATATATCACCCGCGAATTCAACTCCGAAGTGCACCACTCGCTAAATTAAGCTGCTTTACGTACTTTGCGTAATTTATTGAATACAACAGCAGGCTGTTTATACCCTAAACACTTTCTCGGTCTGGCATTTAATGC
>NZ_WEHZ01000056.1 GCF_012641745.1 Pseudoalteromonas peptidolytica | reverse complement strand
ACTCAACTAACTTATTCATGCCTGTTCCTTACTGGGTCACTTTCTTTTTTGGTCGAAAGATCTGATCTTGGAACAGGCATATAGTTCCCTAGTTTTTAAATTCTTATCCCGAGCTGGGGTTAATTAAACGAACTACTTTAAAGCGAGAAAAGCTTGTCGATAACTCCACTACCGCGTCCTGCTATCGCTAAGGTACCTACATCCATATAGGCAAGACAAAAATTTTGCTATTTAGTTGTTCTAAATAAGAAATTTTTAACGCTGTTAGCGTCAGATTTAGTTCTTCAAATTGAGCAAGTATTAAGACAAATTGGTATTAGGTGAGGTACATAGCGGTGTATGAATTAGTTAGGTATAAAAAAAGCCCAATTAAGGGCTTTTTATCATATGTTTTTTGAATTAAAGGCCCGCACGCTCTTTGATAACTGCAATTAGAGGTGAACCACCATGGTTTGCCTCTGCCCACGCTAGGTCTTTGCCATCCTCTAATGCACTTTTAGGAATACTTTTAACAATGTACTCACCAGCATCACTCGCATTGCTAGCGATAGCATGTCTTAGTAGATTATTACCGTTACACTGAACACCATCATAAATATTACGCATTTTAAGACGAGCAGTTTTTAGCGCCTTACGAATACGGTTTTTGTCATCAGCAGCAATATATTCACATAGAGAGAGCGCCAACTGATCGTTTGCACTTGCTGGTTTGCTAAAAGAAAAAGCTGCAACAGCAATAGATACTGACAGTAGCACGGTAGTTAATTTCATTACACAGGCCCTTTAATACTTTGTTCGTAGCATATAACTGACTATATTTTAGCAACCTAAACAATTGTTAGCAAGAAACTCATAGTTTTTTGTGTAGAGTTACGAATTTATAACTATGGTTATTACGCTCGTCAGGTTCGTTACACTCTGTTTCGACCTCGCGCCACTCTCCAAACTTTTTGTAATCAGGAAACTGCGTATCCCCCTCTACATCAAGGTCGATAAAGGTCAAATAGAGACGCTGAGCATACGGTAAAAATATGTCATAAATATGACCACCACCAATTATCATAATTTCTTCATAATTAGAGACTACTTTTAACGCAGCCTCAGGAGTAGAAACTACTTCTATACCTTCATGTGTGTAGTCACTATTTCGTGAAATAACGATATTTCTTCTACCAGGTAAAGGCCTACCAATGGACTCAAATGTTTTTCGTCCCATGATCACAGGTTTCCCTAGAGTGATTTTTTTAAAGTGCTGAAGATCAGCAGGTAGATGCCAAGGCATATCGTTATCTTTTCCGATGACACGATTGTTTGCCATTGCTGCTATCATTGAAATTACCACAATGTACCTTATTAGTATTTTAGTATTAGTTTTTGAAACGCTATTTGGTATTACGAACAGTATAACAATCATGATACAGAAAATGGAAAAAGAAATAGCAAAAAGGCCCTGAATGGGCCTTTCAAACTAATCAATGAGAATTGGAGCGATATAACTAACGCTCGTAGATGACTTCTACATCATAGTCATCGTCGTCCCAGTCATCCCAATCATCATCGTCATTGTTGTCGTTTTTAGTTGCATGCCTGTGATAGGTATCCCACTTAAACTCAACTTCTTCTTGCTGCTCTTCCTCAAACTTGTCTTTTGGCATGCTTTCAAGCAAATTCATAATATCAAAGCATAAAGGTTGCGTATTAAGCTTATTTGCTGCGGAGATCATGTAAAAGTTTTCTGCGTCTAGCTCGTGTGCAATACGCGAGCAAACTTCTTCTCTTTCTTCCTCAAGCAATAAATCAACTTTATTCAACACTAGCCAGCGTGGCTTTTCTGCCAATTTAGGGCTGTATTGATGTAACTCGTTAATGATTGCAAAGCCATTTTCAATCGGATCACTACCATCAACTGGCATCACATCAATAATGTGCAATAACACTCGACAGCGCTCTAAATGCTTTAAGAATCGAATACCAAGGCCAGCACCATCAGCTGCACCTTCAATCAATCCCGGAATATCTGCAATTACAAACGACTTACTCGCTTCTGGGCGAACAACACCTAAATTAGGCACAAGCGTGGTAAACGGGTAATCTGCTACTTTAGGCTTTGCAGCTGAAACACTACGAATAAATGTCGATTTGCCGGCGTTGGGCAGACCTAATAGGCCAACATCGGCCAAAAGCATAAGCTCTAGACGTAGATTACGAACTTCTCCTGCGGTACCTAATGTCTTCTGTCTTGGTGCACGATTTGTACTGGACTTAAAGCGCGTATTCCCAAGGCCATGAAAACCACCTTTAGCAACAATTAACTTTTGTCCATGCTTAGTTAAATCGCCAAGGCACTCCTCGGTATCAACATCAGTAACACGAGTACCAACAGGTACTTTGAGCACCAAATCTTGACCTTTCTTACCGGTGCAATTTCTGCCCTGACCATTCGTGCCGCGCTCAGCTCGGTGAAAGCGTTCAAACTGATAGTCGATAAGCGTATTTAAGTTTTCATCAGCCTCAAGGAATACACTCCCGCCATCACCGCCATCACCTCCGTCTGGGCCACCATCTGGCACAAACTTTTCGCGGCGGAATGAAACGACACCACTGCCCCCATCTCCGGCTTCCGCTCTAATTTCTACTTCATCGACAAACTTCATGGTTTAAACTCTTTAACTCTGCCTGAATTCTCTTCGCTATTATAGCAGTAGCGACAAGCCGCTCCTAATATCAATTGTATTAATACAACTTGATATAGCTAAATTTGGTAATTAATATACTAAAAACAAAAAACCCCGCCTAAGCGGGGTTTTTAGTATTTAATACCGATTACTCAGCTACGATGCTAACGTATTTACGGTTTAAAGGACCTTTCTGCTCAAAAACAACTTTACCGTCTGCTTTTGCGAAGATTGTGTGGTCTTTACCGATACCTGCGTTAGTACCAGCGTGGAACTTAGTACCACGTTGACGAACGATGATGTTACCCGCTAAAACTGATTCGCCACCAAAACGTTTAACACCTAAGCGTTTACTTTCTGAATCGCGACCGTTACGAGTACTACCAGCTGCCTTCTTATGTGCCATCTTTCTGTACCTCTAAAAATTAAGCGCTAATGCCAGTGATTTTAACTTCAGTGAACCACTGACGGTGGCCCATCTGCTTACGAGAATGCTTACGACGTCTAAACTTAACAATCTTAATCTTCTCGCCACGACCGTGAGAAACAACTTCAGCTGTTACTTTACCACCGTTAACGAACGGTGCACCGATCTCGATCTTTTCACCATCAGCAATTAGAAGTACTGAATCAAATTCAACTGCTGCACCAGTTTCAACGTTTAGCTTTTCTAAACGAATAGTTTGACCTTCAGTCACACGGTGCTGTTTACCACCACTTTGGAAAACCGCGTACATAATTAACTCCGTCTGTGCGCCCTCAAATCGACGCAACTTAATATTCTTCAATAGGGCGCGAAGTTTACGCTAATGCGTATCTTGGCGCAAGTGTAAATTTGAAGAAAGTGAATAAAATTTAGCTCGCATGAGGGCAATCAAATATTTTCCCCTATTCTAGTCAAAAAAATGTCAAAGCCAAGCTATTTTTTATCCGAACTACCCTCATAACGCATGACAATTTCAATTACCTAAAACTGATACTCAAGATAAATTCCACACCAAAAGCAGTATCTTCTTTGAGTGATAAAAAGAACAAAAATTAAGCATAAAAACGTTTTTTTATAAGCAACTACGACAATTTATCGAGTCGATGGTTTTTTTGTAGTACAATCACCACGTTTATTCATTTTCGGTTAATAGATTGGCTCGGAGCACAATGGATATAAAAACTATCCAAAATTTGGTTGAGCAAGACATGCTTGGCGTCAACCAACTTATACATGAACAAATGCAATCTGATGTTGCACTTGTAAAGCAGTTAGGTTTATACATTGTGAACAGCGGAGGTAAGCGCATCCGTCCGATGTTAGCCCTTTTGGCCGCCAGAGCATTAGGTTATGAAGGTGATAAACACATCACATTGGCGACAATTGTCGAGTTCATACACACGGCAACCTTACTCCATGATGACGTAGTTGATGAATCGGCATTACGCCGTGGAGAGCCTACCGCGAATGCCGAGTTTGGTAACGCTGCCAGTGTCTTAGTCGGTGATTTTATCTATACCCGCTCATTTCAGCTTATGGTTGGTCTTGGCAATATGGAGGTGATGCAGATCCTTGCTGATGCCACTAATATAATCGCCGAAGGTGAAGTGTTACAGCTTATGAACTGTAATGACCCAGATACCAGCGAGCAGAGTTACATGCAGGTTATTTACAGCAAAACCGCAAAACTCTTTGAAGCAGCAACCCTGTTGCCAGCCGTTATATTAGAACAATCTGATGAGATAAAAACAGCGCTCAAGCTATACGGCATGCACCTAGGCACCGCCTTTCAGCTTGTAGATGACATTCTTGATTACAGTGCTAACGCAGAGCTTTTAGGTAAAAATATCGGTGATGACCTTGCTGAAGGAAAGCCGACGCTACCGTTAATTTACGCTATGAAACATGCGAACGAGCAGCAAACTGCGCAAATTCGCACAGCAATCGAAAGCGGTAATGGGCTTGAGCACCTCGAAGAGATATTAGCTACTCTAGCAGAGACAAAAGCGCTCGATTTTACTATGGAAAAAGCACAAGAAGAGGCACGTAAAGCAATAGAACAACTTGATGTACTGCCTGATTCAGACCATAAAGAAGCGCTTGTTGCGCTAGCAAAACTGTCAGTAGACAGAGAGTACTAATTCACTATTAAAGATAAAACCAATTAGTAAAAAGGTCGCATAAGCGACCTTTTTACTTTTTACTTCTCTGGAGGCCTATAGCCTTCAATTTCAACGTCTTTATTTTCAAACAAAAAGCCAACCATCTGCTCTTCAAGTAGCTGTCTGTGCTCAGGATCCATCATATTTAAGTGTTTTTCATTGATAAGCATAGTTTGCTTGTGCTGCCATTGTTGCCATGCTTCTTTGGAGATATTATTAAAAATACGCTCTCCAACCTCACCTGGATAAAGTTGGAAGTCCAATCCTGGCGCCTCTTTTTGTAACTTTTGACAAAATACGGTACGAGCCATAAGTTTCTACCTCTTCAATTTTATTTGTGCACTTTCAATTTGTGGCACAGCTGATGTCTTCAGTTTACCCTATTGCAGCTAAGACTTTAACCAACTTTTTAGTCGGTGCCGCTAACCCGACTTCTGGAGGATTATGAAGGTCAAACCACAATAACTGATGATCATTCACACAATCTGTTGGGTGAGTCACTTCGATAACAACTGGCGTGATGGTTAATTCAAAATGCGTAAAAATATGCACAAAGGGCTCTAAGGTATTAATGCTAGCCGCAACTATGTCTTGCTGGGCGATAAAAGTATTAACCTCAGCAGACTCTGAAAATTCAAAGAACCCAAATAAGCCTCCCCAAATCCCACTTGAAGGGCGTTTTTCCATCAGTACCTTTTCACCGCATTTAATAATGAGGTGATGAGCACGCTTTTTTGGCTTGTCTTTTTTGGGTTTAGGATTTGGAAACTCTTTCACCCGATTATTTTTGAACGCTGAGCACTCTTCAACTAACGGGCAAACATCACAGTTTGGCTTGCTTCTTGTACACACGCCGGACCCTAAATCCATCATAGCCTGATTAAACGCTCTTACATCACCACTTGGTGTGACAGCATCACTCAGAGACCACAATTGGTTTTCGACTTTTTTTACTCCGTACCAACCTTCAACCATATAAAACCTAGCCAGTACTCGCTTTACATTACCATCGAGTATTGGGTGGTGCTGACCAAGTGCAAGAGAGAGTATTGCGCCAGCTGTTGAGCGACCTATTCCTGGTAAATCTATAACGGCTTCTAATGTTTCTGGAAATTTGCCATGATATTTATCTCTGATCACTTTGGCGGCTTTGTGCAGGTTTCTCGCGCGAGCGTAATAACCTAAACCAGTCCAATGGTGTAGCACTTCATCTTCTGGCGCATCAGCCAGTTCAATTACCGTTGGGAAGCGCGCCATAAAGCGCTCAAAATAGGGAATAACCGTAGTTACTTGAGTCTGCTGTAACATCACCTCAGAAATCCATACTTTATACGGTGTTTTTCCGAGTTGCCACGGCAGTGTTTTTCTACCATGAAGGTGATACCAAGACACAACTTGCTCACCAAACCACTTAGCTTGTTGCTGGCTAACGTTCATAAACTTGACTAGTACTTACTATAAAAGCCGCCAGTGTAATCACAATTGCTTTAATAGTCACCACGTAAAATTTCACTCTATACTTGTTTATTGCCAACTGAATGACGATAATGTGCGACCATTTTCACCAGCATAGAAATGACCATGAACGAATCAAGCAAAAGTGCGCTCGAACAAGCGCAGGAAGAAGGCAAGTACATCAGAAAAGTGCGTAGCTTTGTTAAGCGTGAAGGACGTCTAACTAAAGGCCAAGCAGCTGCATTGGAAAAATGTTGGCCGAGTATGGGGTTAGAGCATACACAAGGCTTGCTTGACTTTACTGAGGTGTTTGGAAATAACAATGAAGTCGTTCTGGAAATTGGCTTTGGTATGGGCAAATCACTAGTCGAAATGGCTAAAAATAACCCTCAGCAAAACTTTATTGGTATTGAAGTCCACCGTCCAGGTGTGGGCGCATGCTTGATGGATGCAGATGAGCAGGGCATCAAAAACTTACGTGTATTTGAACATGATGCTGTCGAAATTCTCGCTGACTGTATTGCCGATGGCAGCCTTGCTAAACTACAGCTATTCTTCCCTGATCCATGGCATAAAAAACGCCACCACAAACGCCGTATTGTCCAACTTGAGTTTGCTGAAAAAATTCGTCAAAAATTAAAAGTTGGTGGCGTGTTCCATATGGCAACTGACTGGGAAAACTACGCAGAGCACATGCTTGAAGTGATGAGTGCGGCACCTGGTTATAAAAATCAGTCGCATAGCAATGATTATGTTCCTCGCCCAGACTTTAGACCTCTGACCAAATTCGAGCAACGTGGCCACCGCTTAGGGCACGGTGTTTGGGACTTGATGTTTGAACGCATCGATTAATTATTGTGGAGCGTATTTTCGCTCCTTTCATTTCTCTCAATACAGCACTCACAGCTTTATCTAGGAGTTAGCGTTGCAATTTACCAACCCCAGCTTGTTATTACTTCGAAATGAAGAAGAACTTATTGCCAATAATATTCTGGTAATCAATCATCCTCGAGATGGTTTTTTACGTGAATTGAAAGCGTTAAATCCCAATTCAGCGATCCATGCTTTTAGCTTTGATTTTGCAGATCATACACATGCAAATAATATTGCCGGTGTGAGTAGTCATGTTGGTCATCAGTTACCGGCTTTACAAAACTGTGATCTCGTTATTTATTACTACCCTAAATCAAAGCCTGAAGCGCAGATGGTTTTTGATAACATTCGTTCTTTAAGCACTGACGAAACACGACTGCTCGTCGTTGGTGACAATAAAGGCGGAGTAAAAAGTGCTGAAAAGCAGCTAAAAGAACACTCTGAGCATTGCTACAAGTTAGAAAGCGCAAAACACTGCATTTTGTACGAATTCAACCAATTAACCAGCAACCCAAACTTTGAGTTAGATCGGTATGTTCAAGAGTTTACTGTACGTATCGCCGACACAGAGTTTACTGCTGCCAGTTTACCTGGAGTATTTAACCACGGTAAGCTTGATGCTGGGACGAAATTGTTGCTGGAGAGTACCACTCTTCCTTATAAAGGGAAGGTACTGGACTTTGGTTGTGGTGCAGGAATTATAACTTGTTACTCGTTGCTAAAAAGCCCAACTCTTAAATTCACCTGTTTAGACGTCAATGCCCTCGCGCTGTACGCGACTCAAAAAACCTTAGCTTTGAACGGGTTCGACGCAACCTTACTGTTGAGTGATGGACTGAGTGAATTAAACGGTAAGTTTAACTTAATCCTCAGTAACCCACCATTTCATACCGGCATCTCTACTGATTATGGAATTGCTGAACAGTTCTTGCAGAACATTAAGCGTTTTATGGAGGCAAAATCAACTATCCAGTTGGTCGCCAATAGCTTCTTAAAGTATCCACCAATATTAGAAGCACAATTTAGTCAATTTGAAACAGTCAACAAAAATACAAAGTTCGCTGTATATAAAGCACAATAACACTACTAACCTATAAGGTTTACTTGAAAATTAAGTAAACCTTCACTGAAACCTACCTTTTATCTTTTCATTTTCAAAGATTTGCTCTACTTTATTATAATGAGCGTTTGGGATCCCAATACTCTGTTAGCCGCAGCTAAGGCTGATCATCCAGCTGGAATAAGAATGAGTAAGCAATTAACCAAAACAAGCATAAGAAAAGTATTGATCAGCGCAGTGATGCTTGTAACCGCATTGTGCTTGTCTTTATCCATATCTATCTCAACGTATTTGGATGTAAAGGAACAAAGGCAACTCATTATTAATAAAATTGAGATGATAGCTGACATCATCTCTTTTAACTCTCAGATAACCATTTTATTTGATGACAGAAAAACCGAAGATGCACGCCTAAAATCCTTTCAACACGTTGATATTATTAAAAATATTCACATATATGCAATTGATGATGTCACCAATAAACCGGTATTTTTCACAAGCTATAATGCAAGTAGAACACCTCCGGTTCCTCTCAAAGTAAACCAAATTGATGAACTCTTAACACCTAGAGTCTCAGAAGATCATATTGAGCTTGTGAGGCCCGTTATTTATGAAGGCAATATTGAAGGCTACGTGTATGTTCGAGGTGGCCTTGAACGCTTATCTAATTATATCAATCAGAAAATTTTAGTTGATATTGCCCTCACCCTATTTGTATTGGTTCTCGTTTTATTAGTTTCTAGAGGCATACAAAAACGCATTGCAACGCCAATTGAAGGGCTTTCGACCCTACTTCAAGATGTGTCTAAAAACCACAATTACAATGCCAGAGCTCCTGGTAGTCACATCGCAGAGCTAAATGTACTTGCTAACAACCTCAACATAATGCTGGCCAGAACAGAAAACCAACTTGAACGCCACAAAGCTGACAAACAAGAAATAAAGCAATTAAACCAAAGCCTTGAAGAAAAAGTGAACCAACGCACCATCGCTCTCAGAGAGGCTAACCAAGAGCTGCTCAACGCTCTTGAACGA
Source organism: Pseudoalteromonas peptidolytica (assembly GCF_012641745.1). GTDB lineage: Bacteria > Pseudomonadota > Gammaproteobacteria > Enterobacterales > Alteromonadaceae > Pseudoalteromonas > Pseudoalteromonas peptidolytica. Next base: position 7,879 of record NZ_WEHZ01000056.1, on the reverse strand, counting down.
ATGCACCAATATCAGAATCAAATCATTGAAAACGAAAAAATGGCATCTTTGGGGCAAATGGTGGCTGGAGTAGCTCATGAAGTAAATACACCAATTGGTTTAGGTATAACTGGCTCGACACTGTTACGAGATAAATTGTCAGACATCAATGATGCATTTCAGAGCAAGTCCCTCACCTCTAAGCAACTAGAAAGGTTCATTGGTGACGGTATCGAAAATTTAGATCTCATCTATCGAAACCTAAATCGTGCAGCTGAGCTCGTTTCTAGCTTTAAGCGCCTTGCTGTAAGCCAAGACTTAGAAGTAAACTCGAAAATAGAACTTTCTAATCTACTCACAGAAGTCGTCGCCTCTTTACGAGCTGAAATTGCGACCAAACAACCAGAGATCAGCATTCACTGTGACAAGGGCCTTGAAATTGAAAGCAAAGCTGGACCTTTACAACAAGTATTAGAGCAGTTGATTTCGAACTCATTACTACATGGTTTTAAAGATCAGCAAAACAACATTATAAATATTACTGTTACCTCAAGCTCAGAGCATCTAAAGCTGGAGTACTTTGATAATGGGGGAGGCGTTCCAAAAGCAATTAAAAAGCGAATTTTTGACCCCTTTGTAACGACACGCCGTGGTGAGGGCGGTAGCGGTTTAGGTATGCACCTAGTTTATAACCTAGTTACACAAGCGCTTGGGGGCTCAATTGCTCTAGATGAAGAGTGTAAAAAAGGCGCCAAGTTTATTATTACACTCCCTCTTTCTGGAAACGTACAATGAAGCGCTGCTGTATTATCATAATATACTTATTTGCATCTATGGTTCTACATGCAAAAACGCCTGATCAAGTACGTTCTGCTTTTTTATATCAAATGGCCAAATTTATAGAGTTCCCTGACGAGGATACCAAACAAAGCTTAATATTTTGTTTTTATTCTCTTGAAAGTGGCCCCGCATCTAATTTAAAAAATGCAACAAAACTGTCAATTCGTGGCAAACCCATAACGCTTATTGAGGCAAAAGAAACATGGACTTACCGGGAACTTTCCAGCGCCTGCGACGTCACATACATTGATGAAACCAATGAAAATGATATACTATCCGCTTGGACCGATACAATAGAGTCAAACATGTTGACCGTGGGCGAAAGTATTGAGTTTTTAGAAAGAGGCGGGATAGCTGCTTTGGTCCAAGAAGGAAGCAAAATTCGACTGTACATTAATAAGCAAGCCCTGAACAAACAGTACTTCATCGTACGCTCAAGGTTGCTTGCCGTATCCAAGTTTCATCCCAACTGATTTTACTTGTTAACAATTGGATAAGCTCCTATAATCGTAAATATTCGGATTTATTATATAAGTCCGAACTCATTGTAAATTATATATTCCGAAAAGGTTAATTAATAATGCAAACGCCAGTCATTCTAATTGTAGAGGATGAAGACGTAACTCGACTGAACCTCGTTAGTTTATTTGAAGCGGAAGGTTATAAGGTAATTGAAGCCATTGATGGCGACGACATGCACGACAAGCTAACATCACACGATGATGTAAACCTTGTTATCATGGATATCAACCTTCCTGGTAAAAATGGTTTGATTTTGGCTCGTGAGTTACGCCAGAAGAAAAACATCGGCCTTATCTTCCTTACAGGTCGCGACAATGATGTAGACCGTATCCTTGGTCTTGAGATTGGTGCTGATGATTACATCACAAAACCATTTAACCCGCGTGAACTAACTATTCGTGCCCGTAACTTAATATCTCGCACAGGCAGTTCAGCAGAAGAGTCTACGATCGATAGTAACGGCGTTATTACGTTTAATGGTTGGGAATTAGATGAGAACAGTCGCTGTTTAACATCTCCAACAGGTGACTCAAAGCGTCTACCTAAAGGTGAATATAGAGCGCTTCGTCTAATGTTAGATTCGCCTGGTCGTATCTTTAGCCGTGAGCAGCTTATTAAGCACATGACTGGTCGTGAGCTGCGTGCTAATGACCGTACAGTTGACGTCACAATTCGTCGTATTCGTAAACATTTTGAAACCGATAACAACACACCTGAATTAATCAGCACAATTCATGGTGAAGGTTACCGATTCATTGGTAAAATCGACGCTCAATAATCGTTTTTGCTAGTCTTCAGCGAGTTTTGCAATTAATGGATGAAGGGCTTCTTGCCCTTCTTCTATTTTTGCTTCCAACTCCGAAACCCACAGCAATAGCGTATCATCATCTTTTCCATCTGACTCCAGTTCCATTCTCTTTGCTTGCAACTGTGCGAGTTTCAAACCTACAGAACCTGCTGCTCCTTTCACTTTGTGAGCTACAGCTCCGTACTCTTCAATATCATTTTCGACTACTGCATCTCTTAGTTCTTGGCAGTATTTAGGGCTTAATTTTGTAAACAAATCACAGCTTCTTTGGAAAGCTGGGGCTCCCATTGACTCAACAAAGTCACAAATCGTTTCTATATCTAAATCACTATATTGCGGCTGTAATAAAGCTTCTCGAAGATCTAGGCTTTGCTTGTTCTTTTGTGCTTCTATACCGAATAACTCTGCTAACATTTTATCAAGTTTAGTGGTATTTATCGGTTTAGCTAAAGCACCTTGTACACTGATCCCTTCAAGCTCCTGTTCGGCGCTTCTAACATTTGCTGTTAATGCGACAATGGGTAGGTGATCAAAGTGACTTTCTTGGCGTATTTGGCGCGCAACTTCATCCCCATTGATGTCAGGTAACTGCATATCAAGCAAAATCAAATCTAGATCATCTTCAGTTTCAACAAAAGATAGAGCATCTTCCCCAGTTTCTGCCCAGATAACTTCATGACCACGCTGCTCAAGTAAGTTAGTCGCTATTTCTGCATTTAGAGGGACATCCTCCACAAGTAGAATGTAAAGACTTCTACCTGCGTAGCTTTGCTCTTTTGGTGCACTACATAACTGCAGTGGAACTTCAACATCAAAGCGGCTACCTGTACCTTCAGAGCTAACAACGGAAATAGAGCCTTTCATTGCATGCACTAATGCTTTTGTCACAGCTAACCCTATACCTGAGCCTATCGCATTACTGCCAGACGCATCTGGCGCTTTATAGTACATTTCAAAAATTCGTTCTAGCTGCTCTTCAGGTATTCCCATTCCAGTATCAATAACGCTAATGGACAGCCACGGGCCATCACTACGATTCTCACGTCGACACTCTAACGTGACACTACCTCTGTGCGTGAACTTCACCGCATTATTGATTAGATTCCACAATACTTGGCGAAGTCGAGTTGGATCAAGTAAAGCATATACATCTAAAATACCAGAGCGGTTAATTGTAAACTCAAGCCCTTTCTGCTCGGCTATTAAGCCAGCAAAGTTTACAACATCATTGATAAAGTCTGAGACGTTTATACTATCTGTCGCAATGTCTAGCTGCTCTCGGTCAATTTTGTCTAGGTCTATAATGTCGTTAAATATATTCCCCAGCGTCTCAGCACTTGAGAACACTGTATTACACCAACTCTTCTGCTGCGCGGTCAGCTCTGTATCTAACATCATGCGAGTCAAACCGACGATACCGTTTAGTGGTGTTCTTAGCTCATGACTGAGTGTTGCGATGAACTTACCTTTGTCTTTATATGCAGTTTCAAGTGCCTGCTCCGCTTCTTTTCGGCTAGTAATATCCCGTCCAAATGCTAATAAGCCGATATACTCACCTTTATCATTAATAAACGGTAACTTACGCATTTCAAACCAGCGCTGTTCACCCTTAACTGGGTATTCGACATCGAGAGTTAACGGTTGCTGGGTGTTTGCGACCTGTTCATCCGTTTCTAAAACTTTGGGTAAATACTGAGTGGGATAAATTTGCTCTACAGATTTGCCAATAAGCTCTTCACTGCTCTTCCCCATTACCAATTCAAACATCTTATTGCAGCCGGCAAACACGCCATTTTCATCTCGGTAGTAAAACAAATCAGGAGATGAGTCGACGATGTTTCGCAATAACATACCTTGCTGAGCTAGCTCTAATTGCGTCTTTTTGCGCTCCGCAATTTCTTTTCTTAATTCATCAATAGCCCTATGCTTTGCGTGCAGGGCAAGTTTCCTTTCATCGATTTCACTATTCAGCCGATTAATATTGTCCTTCAATGTTTGATTCAGCATTTTTTCTTGCTGTGTGGCTGATTCAAGATACGCTTTTGAAGACTGAACTTCTCTCATTGCGGCAACTGACATCATGATCAGAGCGGGTGAAATGACGGCGGTTAGAAAAAGTAACGCTGATATATCAGCTATTTCCACCACTCCAAGTGCAACGTAATAAAACATACAAGACAGGATCACGGCAACAAATAACGTAAATACATAAGCAATTGCAAATGCACGTTTGTTACCATACTTTTCTACCAAATTTGATAAAATTCGAGCCCATGAGCCAAACGAATTTTCTGCCATATTATTACATCACCACTTATTAAATACTGATCAGAACAAGAGTATTTCACTGCTTATAGCCTGACCATCGCACAATTTAGACCGCAAAGTAAATATTATACAAAAGCCCTAGTAATAAGCGAGCACAGATATTGCTGAGCACAGTATTACCTATAATCATTGGATTCTACGAGCACAAATAAAAGCCTGTATCACTAAATGCACAAATTGTTTAATTTAATACAGATAGATTTGCACTCATCATCCCAACTTTATGTGATTTGGTGTAATATGCGCGTTTTTTAAGTCTTAGAAAAGAGAGCCTCTATGCAAAATAACATGCCAGACATTGCACATAGTGCAAGTGCGTTACAAACCGGAACTTTAGACTGGGTAGGCATGGGCAACATAGAGCTACCTTTAGTTATTGAAGTTAAGGGGCTGGGCCAAGTCACCGTAACAGCAAAAGCAGATGCTTTTGTTGATTTGCAAAAAGAGGATGCCAAAGGCATTCACATGTCACGCCTTTTCCTTGCTCTCGACTCACTCTCCTGTGAGAAAGTATTAACGCCTAATACCTTAAAGCAGTTATTAGACAACTTTTTAAGTACCCATAATGAACTGAGCACAAGTGCAAAAGTACTTTTTCACTTTGAGTTGCCAATTAGGCGCCCTTCACTTTTAAGTAAAAAAATGGGCTGGAAATCGTATCCAATAAAGCTAGATGCGACATTACGAAATGGTGTTTACACACTTGAACTCGCTTTAGACATAACCTATTCATCTACCTGCCCTTGCTCTGCGGCACTATCACGCCAGTTAATACAAGATGCCTTTCAACAAGCATTTGACGGTACCGAATTAGATTTTCATAGCGTTCATAAATGGCTTGGTAGCACAGAAGGTATTGTTGCTACTCCTCATTCTCAGCGCTCCATTGCAAATATTAAAATTCGCCTCGGCGAGCATATCGATGAGTTTGAGATCTTAGACTTAATTGAATTAGTCGAGAATGAATTAAAAACACCAGTTCAAGCCGCTGTAAAACGTGAGGATGAACAAGAATTTGCTCGTCTAAATGGACAAAACCTTATGTTTTGTGAGGATGCTGCACGAAAACTTAAAGCACTTTTCAACCAACAACAATTAGCTGACTTTTATATAAAAATTAACCATTACGAGTCACTTCATGCCCACGATGCTGTTGCTTATGCAGTTAAAGGGATAAACGGTGGTTATCAAATTTAATATACTTTTTTTAATTCAATGATCTATATGTGGCGGGAAATCATCTCGATAATCCCGTTACTGCTGAAGTACCTATTTTCATAATAGGTACTTCAAAGAAACAAAGTATCATAAATACTAAAAAGTCATCAAATGAACACTAATTCACCCCAGATACTCTAGGTTTAATCACGGCTGCTGTTTAACTTGCGAATAAACTGATCAACCAAGGCCTCCTGATTATCAAGTGCTTGCTCTGTATTTTTCATGGTTTCGTGCGTTTTGCGTGCGCTTTGCATTGATTCATCAGCAAGACCTGAAATCGTCACTGCATTCACATTTAACTCATTTGATACGCTTGACATTTCTTCTGTTGAAGTAGCAATTTGATAGTTAAGACTCGAAATCTCATTAACGATAGTATTGATCGTCTCCAAGCTCGACTTTGTCCCTTCAGCTTTAGAAACACATTCCGAAGAGCGCGCAACACCACTTTGAATCGCTGCAACGGCCCTTTCCGCACGAAGCCTAAGATCTGCGATAATCCCATTTATCTCTGTTGTAGAATCCTGTGTCCGCTGCGCAAGTGCCCGTACTTCATCAGCAACGACGGCAAACCCTCGCCCCTGCTCTCCTGCTCTAGCTGCCTCAATGGCGGCATTTAAAGCCAATAGGTTGGTCTGCTCTGAAATCCCTCTAATCACATCAACCACGCCTTCTATATTAACGCTCTGAGCATTTAGGTCCTCAATATCTTTTTGCGTCTGTGACAATTCTTCTGATAGCGAATAATTATTCTGCATATTATCGTCAACCGCCTTGTGCCCACTTACTACAGACTCAAGTGCCGCTTCAGACTGTTTTGCAGCATTGTTTGTATTTGATGCAATATCACTGATAGAGACCGACATCTGATTTATAGCTGTGGCAAGAGATCCTGTCTGTGCTTGTTGCTGATTTAAAATATCTGCACTGCTTTTACACTCTTGCATGGTTTTCGTAGCATACTCTGACACCGTTGAGCTCGCATCTTTGACACGCCCAAGAACAGCTCTAAGCTCAGATTCTCGAGCAATTAATGCCAGCTCAATAGCAGCAACATCGTTAACTTTATTTAGATATACCTTTTGCATTAGCGGGTTGTCATGCACCTTTTTGGCTTTTTTACTTAATTCGCGTACAGGAGCAAGGCGTGAATACGTAATAAATAAGACAATACAGGTCAGAATCGTTTCGGCAATGTAATTCCACGGAGTAGCAAAGCTTGAGATAACCATAGTTAGGACATAAAAAATGATGATAATTGCCATCATTTGTGCAGATAGCGACCAAGATGCACGAGTGAACTTACTTAATGGAGCACCACCGTGCAAATCTGAGTATATTCGCTCTGCTCGGTTAACTACCTCTTTATTAGGCTTAGTCCGCACTGACTGGTACTCTACAGTATTACCTGACTTGTCTTTTATAGGCGTAACAAAAGCATTAACCCAATAATGATCACCATTTTTGCAGCGATTTTTTACCATCCCCATCCATGGTTTACCTGCTTCAATATAATCCCACAAGTTTTTAAACGCCACTTTTGGCATAGTTGGGTGTCTTACGAGATTATGTGGCTTACCTTTTAATTCATCTAGAGAAAACCCTGCAACTTCGCAAAATTGCGCATTTGCATACTTAATTTGTCCTTTGACATTTGTTGTCGAAAGTAAGTTATAAGAACTTGGATAATCTCTTTCTTTACCAGTGTAATCAGCTCTACCTTTGCTCATTGTGCACTCTCTATAAAAAGGCAATAATAAATTATTACTTTCTAAGACGTCGTGAAGAAAAGCATCAGAAACTGATCAAGATCATGGATATCACTATTTTGGCTATTAAACACACAGCAGGAAGTTAATATATAAATTAGCAGATTAATCTTGTTAGGCAATATAACGACTGATATTGAGAATTATCAATGAGATATGATGTATGGAGAAAATAAGAAATGGCGTCCCCTAGGGGATTCGAACCCCTGTTACCGCCGTGAAAGGGCGGTGTCCTAGGCCTCTAGACGAAGGGGACACAGATGTGTCACTAGGACTTTTTTAGCGGTTTATTCTCTTGCTAACCGAGTTACTTACCAAAAGTAAGTGGCGTCCCCTAGGGGATTCGAACCCCTGTTACCGCCGTGAAAGGGCGGTGTCCTAGGCCTCTAGACGAAGGGGACACAGATGTGTC
>NZ_WEHZ01000055.1 GCF_012641745.1 Pseudoalteromonas peptidolytica | reverse complement strand
TGGAATGATATTAACAGTCTTGGGTGCGCTGATTGCATACAGCCACAAAGAAAAAAAGCCATCAATTTCTATTGATGAACTGATGGCTTAAACCGATCTCGGGTTAATTAAGTGGTCTATTTTGAGGCGAGAAAGTCTTGTCGATAACCAGGCAAAAATTTTGCTATTTAGTTGTTCTAAATAAGAAATTTTTAACGCGGTTAGCGTCAGATTTACTCCTTCAAATTGGTATAAGTGCTTTCAAAGCTGTATTCGTTAGAAAGAGATAGCAGTGGGTTAAGTTAGCATTAGAGCGAGTTTCGCCATAAACTCGCTTACACTCACCCTCTACTGGCACCAGCTCTATTGAGGCTCATCCGTCGTTACTTTTTTACTACATCAAGCATTGTTTCTGCTACCTTACTCAGCGGCACCAAAGATTGCACTGCACCTAACTCATAAGCCGCTCTTGGCATTCCCCATACCACAGAACTCAATTCATCCTGGGCGAATGTCTTCGCTCCGTTCTTTTTAAGTGCCAACATTGCTTTTGCTCCATCACTGCCCATTCCGGTCAGCATCACTGCACAAACATGCTTTCCTATTGGCACTAATGAATTAAATAACACCTCTACGGACGGTTTATGTCTATTCACAGGTTCGCCGTCATCCAGTCGACAAACGTACCCAGAAGATACTCTCTCGACTTTGAGGTGTTTATCACCAGGGGCAATAAACACGTGCCCGGGCTTCAACATATCGCCATCTTCTGCCTCTTTCACTGAAACTGCACACGTTCGGTCCATTCTTTGTGCGAAAGATGTACTGAATACGGGTGGAATGTGCTGAGTAATGACCACAGGCGGGGCATGAGTAGGTAGACGCATTAATACTTCACGTATAGCTTCCGTCCCTCCGGTTGAAGCGCCGATAGCAAGAATAGCATTGTGTGCAAAGGTGAAGGAGGTTCCTACCTCTAATTGTCTTTCTGACTTTGGTGCTTTAAATGTTCGCACTCTGGCTTTGGCTGCGACTTTTACCTTTTTCTGTAGAATATCTGAATATGATTGCAGTTGCTCTATAACATGACTGGTCGGCTTAGAAACAAAATCAACGGCACCTAGTTCTAATGCCTCAATAGTTGCAGGTGACCCTTCTTGTGTCAGCGTTGATATCATCACCACTGGCATAGGCCTCAAACGCATCAAGTTTTTTAAAAAACTGATACCATTCATTCTTGGCATCTCAATATCTAGCGTCAGCACATCCGGTGCGGTTGATTTAATCAACTCTCGTGCTTGATACGGATCCTCCGCGACGCCTACAACCTCAATACCATTCCCCTGATTTAATATTTCTTTTAATAAGCCGCGTATTAGCGGTGAATCATCGACAATAAGAACTTTGACCATATTTCACCCTTAAAACAGCTCGATGTCTGTTTTGTTGTCTTGAGCTTCAATGTCGTGTAGGTAACGTACCTCACGTTGCTCAATCGTGTTATTGTGCATGGTGCGCAGTTTTTTTACCTGTGCTTTACCACTTTGAGGATGAAAAATAACTTTCCTTGGCCATGGACCACCTACATCCTGGGAAATTAGCTTCAAACACTCTTCTTCAACATAAGCTTGGGCAAATCGGATATTCCCCTCACCGATGTCCGTCATTGAACTAATTATCTTGCCGCCACCAAACAATTTAATTTTTAAGTTCGCTCTAGATGCGCCGTTTTTAACAACTTCGTTTATTAAATATTCCATCGCCCAGTTACCATAGCGACAATTAAGATCATCAGCATGAACCTCTCGTAGGGACTTTGCACCGGGTAGCATAAAGTGATTCATCCCCCCGATCCCTAGCTTCTCATCATACACACATGCGGCAATACAAGAGCCAAGTACGGTTGAAATTAGCTCATCTTGTTTAGATACATAAAACTCTCCAGGCAATACTTTTGCAACAACCATCGCTCGTCCTGAGTCCCAAAACCGTTTAACGTGTTCAAAGCCCCTTAAAACAGGTTTAAATTCTCTCATTCAACTGGCCTTTTTGATAAATGGTTTTACCTAAGTTTTTGAACTGCAAGTGCTCCTTACCCATGGTTTCAGAGTGTCCAATTAGCAAATATCCATTCGGTACTAGCATCCGATGGTACTGCTCGAAAAGTTTGTCTTTTGTTTTTTTATCAAAATAAATCAGAACATTACGACAGAATATGGCATCAAACGGCCCTTTCATTGGCCATGGTTCCAGCAAATTCAAGCGCTTGAAATGAATGAAAGACTGTAATTTTGGTTTGACTCTATATGTACCGCCATCTGCGCTACGCAGAAACCATTTTTTCAATTTATCTTCGTCCAAACCTGTGACATTATTTGCGGTGTACTCTCCGATACTCGCCTTACTTAATACATTTGAATCTAAATCTGTTGCCAGCACCTTTACATCCCAATCATTAGGAAATGCGTTAGCAACTGTCATTGCAATACTGTATGGCTCTTCACCCGTTGAGCACCCCGCAGACCATATCCTCACCCTTTTGTCCTGCTTATGCCGAGTAGTAATTTCTGGCACCACCGTCTTTGCCAGAAATTCGAAGTGATGATTTTCTCTAAAAAAAGAGGTTAAATTTGTAGTTATAGAATTAATAAAGTGACTAAATTCTGCGTCTTCATTTTTTTCTAAAAATGATAGATATTCAGCAAATGAACTCAAGCCATTAGCACGTATGCGTCTTGCTAACCGCGAATACACCATTTCTTTTTTATGTGGCCCAAGCACTATGCCACAAGCATCATATACTCGAGCCGAAACCTCAGAGAAGTCCTTATCTGTAAGCAAAAACTCCCGCATCGCAATATTCCCTCAATCTTACTCATCACGCTGGTTTTGTACCAGCTAAACACACCTTATGCTAAAACTCTTCCCACTCTTCAGAATCATCAGCAAACTGGTTGTTTTTTGTGTTTTGCAATGATGTTTTGCTCGGTATCATGGTGTGCTTGGGTGGTTGTTTCTCTTGAATATCATAATGACGTTTTGACGAGCTCACATCGTGGCTGTGACTAGCTAGGTCGTCTAGCGTAAAAAAGTTCAGAAGCCTTCTCATATCGTTCGCTTGCTCAGCCATAGACTCACCAGCAGCAGACGCCTCTTCAACTAGTGCGGCATTTTGTTGGGTCATCTCATCCATTTGGGAAACAGCTTTATTCACTTGCTCTATCCCAGAGCTTTGCTCAACAGAGGCTTCAGCAATATCCGAGATCATGTTTGTTACACGCTTCACCGACTCAACAATCCCTTTTAGGGTTTCGCCTGATTCATTCACCAATAATGTGCCATCTTCGACTTTACTGACACTATCTCGTATTAAATCTTTAATTTCTTTTGCCGCCGCCGCGGAGCGCTGCGCTAGGTTTCGCACTTCTCCAGCAACAACCGCAAATCCACGCCCCTGCTCTCCTGCCCTAGCGGCTTCTACAGCCGCGTTTAAGGCCAGTAAGTTTGTTTGGAAAGCAATTTCATCAATCACCCCTATGATGTCAGCGATTTTTTTACTTGAGCTGTTTATTTCAGACATACTTTCTACCGCGCGAGTCACTACCTCTCCGCCTTTCGTTGCTTTATCACACGTTTCTTCTGCCAGCTGATTCGCAACTTTTGCATTATCTGCATTTTGTCTAACTGTACTGGTCATTTCTTCCATACTAGAAGCGGTTTCTTCCAGAGAAGACGCCTGCTCTTCAGTCCGCTGACTCAAGTCAGCATTGCCTTGTGATATTTCTTCTGCGCCACTTGCGACTAGGTTTGCTGAAGTGCGGATCCGGCCTAACACCTCGGTCAATTTTTCAGCCGTGGTATTGGCGTCCTTTTTCAGCTTTTCATAAGCACCACGATAATCTCCCTCTATCCGCTGGGTTAAATTACCCGTAGCCAACGAATCCAGCATTTCTCCCATGTCAGTAACTGTTTCATCGACAGTCGCAACTAAGCTATTAAGTCCTTGTGCTAATCGCAAATAAAATCCTTCTTTACCCTCATCAGATAAACGAACACTTAAGTTACCACTGTTAGCTGATTGCACTAGTCCTGCGACTTCTTTTTCAATCTGGACTTCCTTGGTTCTGTCGTTCCATTCAACTACGGTTCCTACACGTTCGTTATTACTATCAAAAATGGGATTTGCCACCAAACTAAAGGTACGTCCGCCAACGGCTATCTCAGTTTTGTACTCAGATTCAAGACGAGAGAGCATACTACGCTGATGACTTGGATTTTTATGGAAAACATCAATATTAGCCCCCATAAGCTGCCTGCTGTCAAAGTTTGGCAAGTCACGTTTTAAATCACTCTCTGCGCCTCTCATCATTTCTTTAACGGCGCGGTTTAAGTATACGATCTCAAACTTTTCGTTTGCGATCATGGTATTAGTCGACACATTATCCAGCGCTCTTCGTACTCTTAAGTTTTCCGCTGCAGCCGATTTTTCCAGCGCTTCCCGATTTAACCTATCAGTCTTGTCTTCCCACTCAACCACCGTACCAATACGCTTACCGCCATCATCAAAAACAGGGGTTGCAATTAACCCAAATGTGAACCCTGCAATCTCAATATCAGCACGATATACATCGTTTAACTTATCGAGTATGTGTCTCTGATGACTCGGGTTTTCGTGAAATACATCAATACATTGCCCGACAAGTTTATCTACATCGAAATTTGGAAGAGACTTCCTAAGCTGAGGCTGATTATCTCTTAGCATCCTCACTACAGAATCGTTGACATAAACAATGTTTAATTTATCGTCCGCAAGCATGACGTTGGCTTGACACACATCTAGTGCACTAGAAATTCTCGCATTGTGACTCGCCAACTCAGCTTGCCTCTTTTCAACCTCAAGCTCTCTTGTTAAGTCTTTCCACTCCACTAAGGTGGCTAAGCGTTTACCTTCTTCATCAAATACTGGTGTTGCAATAAGGTCGAAGGTAAGTCCAGCGACTATAATCTGGGCAACATAGGGCCTAGAGAGATTAGCTAAAATACCTCTTTGATGGCTGGGGTTACGGTGAAATGAGTCGATGTTAGCGCCAATCAAGTTATCTACATTAAAACCTGGTAATTCTTGCTGTAATTTGGCCTGATTCTTTCGCAACATACTCGTAAGGGAGTCATTTAAATAAACGATATTAAGAGACGCATCAGCCAACATTATGTTTGCTTGACAAACTTTGAGCGCTAATAACAGGCTGTGGTTATGTTCTTTATCATTCGCTATATCATCATTTAAAAAAGTAGCTACTGCTCTGAACAGCGTCGGATGCTCTGCCTTGAAGTGGTTATTTAGTAAGCTTGCATCGTTATTTTCGATTGCCGGTATAATACTTTCAACGCTCTGTAACCTAGCTAGCAGCGTGTTTACACTTTGCTTCAGTAGCAAAACCGCTAATGCAACGCTTACGCCCGCAATTACTATCGCGACGTAAGTTTGAGTAGACATACTCACGTTTAACATCTGAATACTGATTGCCAAACCCACAACTATTATGGCACTGGCAACTAATACTCTGCTATTGACTTGACTCACTAGTGCGTGATCGCGCATGCTATCCCCCGACAACCGATTGCTCATCATGTTTTACTTCAAGATCTAAAATTTTTTTTAAATTTAAAAGTACAACCATTTTTTCACCAACATTGACAAGTCCTTGTACGAACTGACTATTTTCCGAGTCCTGAAAGTCAGGTACATCTTTAGCAGTTTCTTCATTGATGCTGTATACGTCCGAGACTGCATCTACCACTAGTCCCATAATTTTCTGCATCCCTTTGATGAGCACAGACACGACAATAACGACTGTTAAAGCACCATATTCGATCTGAGGTAAGCCAAAGCGGATCCGCAAATCAATGATAGGTACTATGGTTCCACGCAGATTAATTGCACCGTTTACATACCTTGGTGAATTAGGAATTGCTGTTACTTCTTCCCATCCCCTAATTTCTTGGACAGCCAAGATATCCATGCCATATTCTTCTCCTGCCATCATAAAGGTCAAAAACTGCTTATCACCTTCCTTATTAGCCAGCATAATTTGCTCATTAACTGCTGCACGTTCAGTGATCATGTCATCACCTCTTCTAGCTCCTGCTCTACCAACAGCTCTTGACTTCCGGGTCGCTTAAGGCCGCTTAGTTTTATTAAGCCACTGATATCTATAATCAACGACACTCTGCCGTCTCCGAGAATAGTAGCGCCAGATATGCCATTGACCTTTTGATAATTCGCTTCTAGGCTTTTTATCACCACTTGCTGCTGTGCCAGTAAGTCATCCACCAGCAGCCCAACTTTATGGTTGTCGCTTTCAACCACAACAAGCAAAGTTTTATCGAGTTCTTCGATTGCTCCTTCATGGCTAAATAACTGATAGAGTCTGATGATTGGAATGTACTCGTCTCTCAATCGCAAAACCTCTAAACCATTTCCGACTCTACTCACTTTTTTAATATCGATCTGCAGTGATTCCACAATGGAAATAAGGGGGATGATATAGGTATGTTGCGCAACTTTGACTAGCTGACCATCTAAAATAGCGAGTGTAAGCGGTAGACGAATCGTAAATGTTGAGCCAACTCCCTTGGCCGAAGTAACCTCTACACTCCCATTAAGCGCTTGAATATTTCGGCGTACAACATCCATCCCGACACCACGACCCGAAATATCACTTACTTCATCCGCAGTAGAGAACCCCGGCTTAAAAATAAGCTCATTTACTTCCTCAACAGTAAGCTCATCTGTTGCCTGTACCAACCCATTCGCCAAGGCTTTACTCTTGATTTTTTCTGTATTGAGACCTCTGCCATCATCCATAATCTCAATGACGATATTTCCGCCTTGGTGAAAAGCATTTAACGTCACAGTCCCAACGGGATCCTTTCCTGCTTTAATTCTTTCCTCGGGTGTTTCTAATCCATGATCTAACGAGTTTCTTACAAGATGCACCATAGGATCAGAGATTTTTTCCATCACTGTTTTATCTAACTCTGTTTGTTCGCCAAGTAGCTTGAGCGCTACTTGTTTGTCCAGCTTCTGTGATGTATCTCTAACCAAGCGTGGAAAGCGACTAAAGACGAAACTAATAGGTAACATCCTTATCCGCATTACGTTTTCTTGCAAGTCTCGGGTGTTGTGAGCCAGCTGCGCCAACCCCTCTTGCATTGCAGCCAATGTATGCTCTGTGGGCTCTTGTTCGCCGAGTTGAGTTAACATTGCTTGCGTTATTACTAATTCACCCACCATATTTATCAGTGAGTCGACTTTATCTATACCTACTCTGATTGATGTAGATTCGCCTGACTTCTTATTCACCTCAGATTTAGGCTTAGCCATGGCGGTCGGTTTCTGTGTTGTTTCAGTATTGTTCTGAGTTTCTTTTTGCGCTACTTGCGATTCAGTATCTGTTTTGGACGCTATATTCACTTCTGGAGCACTATCATTTTCAAATAGGCCGCCACACAACGTGATCACTATCTCGGCGTCATCCTCAACCCACTCGAAAACCTCTCTAATAGCTGACTCAGAGTGGGTAGTGTTTAAATATAAACGCCAACTTAGGTAGCAGTCTTCAGGGTTAAACCTTTCAATATCTGGAATTGCATCGCAAAAGGCGTGCGTTTCCAAATCCCCGAGTTCGGACAGCTCACTCAACATATACAAAGGCTCATTGCCAGTTTTAAAAAGGTGTGTAAGCGGTTTGAAGTCAATTTGATAGGTTTGTAATTCAGGAGCTACCTCTCGGCTTGGTGAGGTCTGAGCATCTTGCGACTGTTGAGCGCCTAAAATCCCTTCAAACTTCTCTCGTAACGTATTCGCCACAGAAAGGTCAGGCTCTTCTTCAGCTTGCAAGCTTGTCAATAGAGCTCTTAAGCAATCGACGGACTGAAGTAAAAGATTTACATGTTCAGCTGCTAGTTGACGTCTACCATCACGGATTTGATCAAGCAAGGTCTCTAAAACGTGGGTGAAGTTAGATACGGATGTAAAGCCAAATGTTCCACTTCCACCTTTGATACTGTGCGCTGCACGAAATATGGTATTGATGGTCTCCGAATCTTCTTGCCCTGGCTGTAAGTTTAGAAGCTCCGCTTCCATCACATCCAGTCCCTCAAAGCTCTCTTCAAAAAAGACATCAAAGAATTGGCTTAAATCAATACTCATGTCGACGCCCCTTTATGTCTACCTGATGACTTTCTTTAGCACAGCTAGCAGTTGTTCAGGGTTAAAAGGTTTAACTATCCATCCGGTAGCACCTGCTGCCTTACCTTCTGTTTTCTTATCCAGTCCTGATTCAGTAGTTAACATCAACAAAGGAGTAAACTTATAATTAGGCAGGCTACGAAGTTCTTTGATCAGAGTTATGCCATCCATAACTGGCATATTCACATCTGAGATCACAGCATCAAAGCCCTGCTGTTTTGCAATAGATAGAGCCTCACTGCCATCTTTTGCTTCTATCACATCAAAGCCTGCTTTTTTCAATGTAAAGCCAACCATTTGACGCATAGAGGCAGAATCATCCACAGCTAAAATCTTTTTCATAATCACCTCTTAGTTTTCAATACCATGGAATAAATAGTGCGTTAATCCGAGCTCATTTACGGCTTGTGCGAGCGCTTCACTTTCACCATGCCAAACAATTTTGTGCTCCATTGAATGTAGGTGCTTTTGCACAGCGCATAGTAACTGGATAGAAGCAGTGTCTGCTTTTTGCACTTCGCTAATGTCGATAGAAATGTCAGATGTTTCCAAAGAGTCCTGGAAAATTTGATGGTACAAGCTTTCCACATGATTAATTGCCATTTCTGGTGGAAGTTTCAACATGAGCTGAAGACTATCCCTGTAAAAGTGAGTAATAAAATTAGCTTAGACTGTGATCGTAAAATTGCCACAAAGATTAAATAAAAATCCGCAAATAATGAAAGCGTTAGAGGTAGGAAATAAAATCGCGTAGGGCACAGGCTACGCGATATGGAGCTAGTTTATTATGCTATTAAGGTCTTTTAATAACTGTTTTTCATCGATCGTCGGCACAGTTCCAACTTCATGAGAGGGTTTAAAAATAGCCTCCAGCTGTCCCTTTGGATTGATTAGTGCAACTGATGCACTGTGATCAACATAGTATTCTTCTTGCTGTTCTTGATTTATCGCATAGATCAAGCCAAGATCTCTGACAAAAGGAAACAATATCGAATGCTCTGCAGAGACCGCTTTGAAGGTTGGATCAAAGTGCCTAATATACGCTTGTCGTCGCTCCTTTGAGTCTCTGTGAGGATCAACAGATACGAACCATACTTGTAATTTACTCTTATCTTTCATTGATTGATACACATGAGTCAGTTTCAATAATGTCATCGGACAAACGTCAGGACAGCTGGTATACCCAAGAAAAAGTAAATTCCACTTGCCTGCAAAGTCTTGATTGGATAACACTTCACCATACTGGTCTTGAAGTTGAAACGACTGCACTTCTTTTGGTTTTGGGTACCAAACTACTTTTTCAGACACATCAGGCGCAGGGCTACAACCAGATAATATCGCCACTACAACGATCAAAAGAATTTTTTTCATATAAATGCTTTATCCACAAAAAGTGCTACGAAAACAATTAGCAAATGCCAAATTGAAAAATAAAATACACGCATAGCATACTCTAAACTCTTCGTTTTAATAAGCTTTGCGGCCTTATATATAAAGGCCACATTAACTGCCCCAGAGCACAGTAAATAAATCCACCCCGACATTCCGACCAAATAAGGCAATAGGCAAATTACGGTCAGTAATATGGTGTAAAATAATACACAAAGCTTGGTAAATTCATCACCGTGTGTCACAGGTAGCATGGGTATTTCAGCTTTCTCATAGTCACGTTTTCGCGCTATGGCTAAAGCCCAAAAGTGTGGTGGAGTCCATGCAAAAATTATCATCACTAATAACCATGGTTCAGCACCCAGCTGTCCTGTCTCGCTAACCCACCCAAGCAGCGGTGGCATAGCACCAGCTAACCCTCCAATCACAATATTTTGGGGGGTTGCTCGCTTCAAAAGTAGCGTATACACAACGGCATATCCAACTAACGCAGCGAGAGTTAACAAAGCACACAGCTGGTTTGCAAAAATGGAGAGTAGTACATAGCCGAATAAAGCCAAAGTACTGGCAAACATTATGGCTGAAGAAACAGAGACTGACTCTGTTGCGAGCGGTCGGTCACGCGTTCTGACCATCTTTTTATCTATTTCTCTGTCAACCACATGATTTATTGCTGCGGCACTGCTCGACAGCAAGCCGATTCCCAATAGACTCATGATTTGAGACAATAGCGTTTTATCGCTTTGTGGCGCTAAAGCCAGACCAACCCACGCGGTGATCACCAGCATGCAAACTACTTTAAACTTGCACATGCCAAAATAGGCCTTTAGCAACGATGTTATTCTTTGATATTCAAAAGTATTAGTTAACTGGTGCATATTTATCTCCTACTTTTTGCGCTAAATTCACAAAAAAGCATAGTCTCACCATAGCTAGTAATACCATGGCTGCCATAAAGTTATGAAATAAGGTGAGTAGCAATGGAAATTGGAAATGAACGATAGCGGCGCCGACGGCCACTTGCAGAGTAATCAGCACTAATACCAGATAAGCTGAATTTCTGATCACCTGATTTTGTGCCTGCTTTAATAAAGGCCAGCATGCTATAAGTAAACTGAATACGGTTATAATTGCCCACACTCTATGAGTAAAATGGATAGACACCCTTGATTCAAAAGGGAGCACGCCAAACTCGTAGGTGGCTGAAGGCTCAGGCAGGGTAAATAGACTTTGCCAAGAAAACAATTGTAAGTTGTCACAAAGCGGTAAGCCTGTACAGTGAGGCGCAGCATAGTTGGCAGCTAGCCAACCTCCAAGCGCAATTTGAATAACCAAAATATAAAGCGCTACATAACACATCAGAGCAAGGCGTTTTGGGACATCAGCGATAATGTCACGGTGCTTCAGTCGTAAAGCAAGCAAAACAAGCAACGCCAGAATACTGAATCCTCCTAGTAAATGCCCCATTACTATTATCGGCTGTAAATTCATTGTTACAGTCCACATTCCTAAAGCTCCTTGAAACAACACTAACAGCAGAAGTAAATAGTAATGTTTATTAGGGCCTTCAACCTGTGGCTTTTTAAAGAATTGTAAGCATGCCAGGAGGAGAATAATGGCCCCCAAAAAGCTAGCAAAGTAACGATGGATCATCTCGATCCAAGCTTTGTCGGCTTCGACTTCTAAATGCGGAAACTGATCTTTTGCAGCGATTAACTCATGAGCTTCATTGGGCACAGTCAAAAAGCCATAGCACCCAGGCCAATCAGGGCAGCCAAGACCTGCGTCACTCAAGCGTGTGAAAGCACCAAGAGTGACAACCGCAAGCGTAACAAAACAGGTAAATATTACCAGCTTGATTCTATTCATATATAACCTCCTAGCTTGAGCGAGAGTAGTTCAATAGTTTTTTGAGGTCACTTAGCAAGCCTTTTTGTATACTTCTCGTTTTTCTTTGATCTAATATAGGCGCGTACTGAAGAACAAATAGACCAGTCTTATCTACCAAGTAAATATAGTTATCTTGCAGTTGGGAGATTTGTAGCGGCAATGAAGTTGCGTGCTCAATAAGAGGTTCGCCTTGATTCTGCAACACCACGATAGTTACCTTCTGCTGATGCTTGCCAAGTGCCAAATACAAATTAGGAAGACTGTTAAGCAACAAAGAGCATTGCTCATTACATGACTTTGGACGCTGATACACAATACTCCACTCTGTATCTTGGACGACTGCAGGCTGTCTCACCTCTTGACGTAGAAATTCACCATGGTTAGTTGTGCTACTGGGAAGCCAACCCAACTTTAGTGCTACGAATGCTAGTAGTAATGGCATAATGAACAAACTGACAAACCATATCGCTGTCTTAGACATATCCACTCTCCTTTTTTGAAAGTTTCCATCCGATCACTAGTGCCGAAAACGCAATCAGCAGCCACTGAACAGCATAAGCCTCATGCTTCTGTGGTGACATTACAACTGGTTGGTAATGTGGCTCAGTACTACCAAGTACGTCATGTGTCATGTATGCAATGATAGGCAATAGAGTGCGGTTAGAAGCTTTAGATAGGTAGTCGAGATCAATATACTGAATTATCGAATGAGCCTGCTGACTTTCCGCTGCAGAGTCAGCCAACGTAAAGCCTTTACTCACGTTTGTTTTAATGTATGCAGGGAAAGTTACCTTTGTTTCGGAAAGAGAAGTAAGTGTTGGAATGCGACTTGCTCGCTGTGGGACAAAACCCAAATTTACCACAACATATTCACCAGTCTTACTCACTTCTAAAACAGATATAACGTCAAAACCTACTCGGCCTTTTACTACTTGGTTATCAAGATACCATACCGCGCCAGCAACAAAGCGCCCAGTTAGTTGCACTTCACCATCAATTTGCTCGATAGGAACTTTACTTTCAGGATTATTTCTATTTGCAAGGTTTTGGTCTTGTCGCTTCTCTATATGTTGGTTTATTGCATGCTTTTTGGCTGCACGTTGCCATTGCCAATATGAAAGAGCTACACATAACAACATCACGATTAACGCTGCCAATATAGGCGTTTTTGATCTACCTTTAAAAAGTGCACCTAAATTCACGGACACTCCTTATGATTAAAATTATTATCGTAGTACTTCTGCTATTTATTTTTCTTAGTTTATTTAAAGCGATGTTCGTCATGCTCAAATCAGGGCAACAAGGGTCAATGGCAAAGCAGCTATTAAATCGAGTATACGCCTCTATAGCTGTGATTCTTATTATTTGTCTGGCTGCTCAGTTTGATTTAATCAAATTACATTCGTCGCCTATTTCTACAACACATAAACAAATACAAACAAACACAGCCACACCACATCAACAAAGTGCCAATACCAAGCACCAGCCTGAAACGCAAAGTGATTTTTCGCACTAAAGTGCCCTTTCAGAACTCTCACCCATATCACAAATAAAATTATCGCCCCAAGCGTGACATGAACTCCATGAAATCCAGTTAGTAAAAAGAAGGTGTTGCCATAAACTCCAGATTGAAGAGTTAAACCAAGTTCTTGATAGGCATGAATATACTCTTCAACCTGTAGAGTTAAAAAGCCAATACCAAGCAGTACCGTTAACCCTAAAAAGGCTTTTACTTTTGCCCTTTGATCTTTTTCTAGGGCAACATGTGCCAAACTTAACGTTATTGAAGAGGCGAGCAGTATGATGGTGTTGATCAATGGTAAGCCCTGCCACCCCATGGCTTGTGTTACCGTTCCATCAGGCGTTGTTAATAGTGGCCACGCGGCTTCAAACTGAGGCCACAGCACTTCGTTTGTGCTCACATTATTACTTGCTCCACCTAACCAAGGAACAGCTATCATGCGTGCATAAAACAGCGCGCCAAAGAAAGCACCAAAAAACATTATTTCGGAAAAAATAAACCAACCCATCCCTTGTTTAAACGAGCGATCCATTTGCTCTGAATACAATCCAGCTTGGGATTCTTGAATTACGTTTCTAAACCAACCAAAAATCATATAGATCAGCGTAGCGATACCTACAAGTAACAGGATTGCGCCACTATTGTTCGGGGAGTCAAGTTGAATGATTGTAAGCGCGCAGCCCACTGCGATAAAAAAGAGCGCAAAAGCGCCAACAATAGGCCAAGGGCTTTGCTCTGGAACGTAGTATTTTTCTTGTTCATGGTTCATGTTAGAACTCCTTTAGAGCGACTAACTGGCCCAACTGCACATTTTGTGTCTGGCTTACTCGCTCTGTAATATCAAATAACGTGTATGAAAGCGTTAGTTCTTCCACATCATCAGGCAGTTCTGTATCTACATAAAACCTCAATACAAACTCAACCTCTTCTTTACCCTTCATTGGTTGTTGGTCGAAGCAAAAACAGGCCATTTTATGTAAATACTTGGCAGCTTTCCCCGGAGATACAGAGGGAATTGCTTGTAAAATCCGATCACTGTCACTGATATTCTTTGCAATAAACTTCACGTCTGTTAATTTTCCGGGTTGCACACTGACAAAGTGTTGAGCTGCATCAACCTTAAATGGTGCATGACCCTGGCTATGTGTTGTGAAACTTACCTCAACTTGACGGCTATCAATAATAGCCTCGCTTTGCTCTGCCACTTTCATCGAAGGTTTTCCATTGAGTCCTGTTACATCACAAAATACGTCGTAAAGTGGGACTAATGCAAAAGCAAAAGCAAACATGCCCAGAGTCAGCAGTAGAAGCTTTCTAAGGAGGCGTCCATGTTGCATTACTTGACCTCCGGTGGAGTAGAAAATGTATGATATGGCGCAGGTGACGGTACTTCCCACTCAAGGCCTTCAGCTCCATCCCACACTTTACCGGGCACCTGCTCACCTCCTTTGGCACACTTATACACAACAGCCACGAATAATAGTTGTGATAAACCAAAAGCAAAGCCACCAATGCTGATAATGGCATTAAAATCAGCGAACTGAAGTGCATAATCAGGTATTCGTCGAGGCATTCCTGCCAAGCCAACAAAGTGCATGGGAAAAAACAATACATTGACACTCACAAGAGATAGCCAAAAGTGCAGTTTTGCTAGTTTGATATCAAACATGTTGCCAGTCCATTTCGGCAGCCAATAATAAGCAGCAGCCATAATAGAGAACACGGCACCTGTTACTAGCACATAATGGAAGTGTGCAACGACAAAGTAGGTATCGTGATATTGAAAATCAGCAGGCGTAATCGCTAACATGAGTCCGGAAAAGCCACCTATCGTGAATAGCACAATAAAAGCGATAGAAAAGAGCATGGGTACTTCAAAGCTGATTGCCCCTCGCCACATAGTCGCGACCCAATTAAATACTTTTACCCCTGTAGGTACAGAAATCAACATTGTCGCATACATAAAGAAAAGCTCACCTGCTAGCGGCATTCCTGTCGTGAACATATGATGAGCCCACACAACAAAAGAAAGTAAAGCAATCGAGGCTGTGGCGTATACCATTGAAGCATAACCAAATAGTTTCTTTCTAGAAAAGGTAGGCACTATCGTGGAGATAATCCCAAAGGCGGGTAGTATCATAATATATACTTCAGGGTGACCAAAGAACCAGAATATGTGTTGAAACATAACAGGATCACCACCACCTGCAGCATCAAAAAAGCTCGTACCGAAGAACTTATCAGTTAACACCATGGTGACAGCACCAGCCAAAACAGGCATAACTGCAATTAGTAAAAATGCAGTTATAAGCCAAGTCCATACAAATAGTGGTAGCTTCATCCATGTCATACCTGGCGCTCGAAGGTTCACTATAGTAACGATGACATTAATAGCGCCCATTATTGAGCTTATCCCCATTATATGAACTGAAAATACAAAAAACGCCGTATTATCATTACTGTAGGTTGTAGATAGTGGTGCGTAAAAAGTCCATCCAAAAGCAGGCCCCCCTCCTTCTAGAAACAAAGACATGAGCAAAATGGCAAACGCAAAAGGTAAGATCCAGAAGCTCCAGTTATTCATTCTTGGAAGCGCCATGTCTGGAGCCCCGATCATCATCGGGATCATCCAATTGGCAAGCCCCGTAAATGCCGGCATCACTGCACCAAATACCATGATCAAGCCGTGAACGGTTGTCATTTGGTTAAAAAAATGCGGATCGACTAACTGTAATCCAGGCTGAAATAGTTCAGCCCGTATCACCATCGCCATTGCACCACCAATCAAAAACATGGTCAGTGAAAATAATAGGTAAAGCGTGCCGATATCTTTATGATTGGTTGTAAAAAGCCAGCGTTGTAGGCCTTTGGGAGTTCCATGATTTGAATGTTCTTCTACTATAGCACTCATTACTTGGCCTCCTCTAAGGCATCAATTTCTTGTTGAATTTGACTCGGCTGGATCACCTCACCTGTGTCATTACCCCAGCTATTCCTTTTGTAAGTGATGACTCCTGCAATTTGTTTAATCGTCAATTGCTTTGCAAATGCTTGCATAGCAGTACCAGGACGACCAAGCAGAAGGATGTCAATGTGTGGTTTAAGATCACCTATGACAATTTCACTCCCCTTCATAGCGGGGAAGACGCCAGGTAAGCCAAGCCCAGTTGGCTGGTGACAAGCAGCACAATATGCCATGTAGGTTTGTTCGCCGACCTCCATTAACTCTTCTTTCGATAAAATTTGCTCTGCCACCGCCTGTGATTCTGCTGCAGCTTTTGCTTTGGCGGCTTTAGCATCATCGAGCCACACCTCAAAGTTTTCAGGGCTTACAGCTTCTACCACCACAGGCATAAATCCGTGGTCTTTTCCACAGAGCTCTGCGCATTGCCCTCTGTAGATTCCTTCCTCATTAACTTTGGTCCATGCTTCATTGATAAAGCCCGGATTAGCGTCTTTCTTAACAGCAAAATCAGGTACCCACCATGAGTGAATAACGTCATTTGACGTCATTAAAAAGCGAACTTTCCTATCAGTTGGGATCACTAAATGGTTATCAACTTCCAAAAGATAATTGTCATTTTTATCTTGCAGATCATTGATTTCATCTCTTGGTGTAGATAGTAAAGAGTAAAATTCAACATCATGTCCCATATACTCGTAATGCCACTTCCACTGTGAACCTGTTACCTTAATAGTTAGATCAGCTTTGCTTGTATCTTCCATCGCAATAAGCGTTTTCGTAGCAGGGATAGCCATTCCTATCAGTATCAGAAAGGGGATTGTGGTCCAAAGAATTTCAACTTTAGTACTTTCGTGGAATTGAGCTGCGACAGCCCCTGTTGATTTACGGTGCTTGAGTAATGCCCAGAACATCACTCCAAACACTATAACTCCTATCACACAACATATAAGGAAAATAGTCATGTGGAGTTCATATACTTGATGGCTAATGTCTGTTACGCCCTGCCTCATATTGTAATCGCTATTCGCAAGTGATGGCATGACGATTAGCACGGTGACAAATGCTACAACTAATCGACAAATTTTCATTTGACGTCTCCTTCAAGGCAGCGCTTAGCCCCTTTTGTTATTATCGGATGACTGTCATATTGTCTATTGGTACATAGACTTACTGCACGACTCTTAACCAAATAGTCAAGAAATTTACAAAACGCAAGATTTTAGGAAAAGATGCCAGTTAGAAGTGTTTTTATAGTTATGAACTAATAAATGTAAGAAGGCAAAGTATTATGTAGAATTATCAAAGTAGTAAACTAACCTAAGAGTAACTATATTTGACCCCAGCCGAGGGCAATATTAGCAATACTTTAGATAAGCAATAAAAAAGGTGTTTATCTAGAGCGTAACACCATTTAATTAGTGCTACGCTCAACTTAAGTTACATCCAGTCGGCGTTTCTGATGACGCCCACTGCAAGCCCTTCAATAGAAAAGTTCTGATGTTCAAGATCAACCTCAATAGCTTGAAACTCTTCATTTTCTGCATGAAGTAAAATCTTTTTGCCTTTTTTCTCTAGGCGCTTAACTGTCACGTCTTCCTCTACACGCGCCACTATTACTTGACCATTATCAGCTACCTGAGTCTTATGCACAGCAAGCAAATCCCCATCCATGATCCCAATGTTCTTCATGCTCATACCACTAACCCTAAGTAAATAGTCCGCATGAGGCTTAAAGAAGCTAGCATCTACATTGAAATGACTTTCAACGTGTTGTTCTGCAAGAATGGGTTCTCCAGCAGCCACCCTGCCGATGATTGGCAACCCTAACTGTTCTGGTTCATCCTCAACCAACCTAATACCTCGACTAGCTCCAGGAACCATTTCTATAACCCCCTTCTTGGCAAGTGCTTTAAGGTGCTCCTCTGCTGCATTTGCACTTTTAAAGCCTAACGCATCAGCGATTTCAGCTCTAGTCGGGGGCATGCCAGTATCCTTAATGAATACTTTAATCAGTTCAAAGACTTGCTCTTGTCGTTTAGTTAAAGGTCGCATCAACTGGTATTCCATACAGTATTATATTTACTGTAAGTATATACAGCTGAGAAAAAATCGCAATGTTTGTTTATTCTTATAAATTAAGTTTACAGCCTTAGTAAGGTATGTAAAAAATCCAATAAAGAGAAAGAGTTAAATTTACTTTCCTTAAGGAAAGTAAATTATAAGCTGATAGATAAGTCGAAGAGAGAAGTTTTAAGTAGAGCAACGTCAAAACTGAGTAAGGAGTTTTCTCAAACCCTCGGCGGGTAAACCGCCTCCTACCAGTGCTGCGCTTTGTTGATGTTGTGGTGGGAGCGAGTTTACTTCGCGATGTTACAGAGTAGACTGTTTTATTCTTTTTGTTTGAGAGACCCAACAGCTCGGC
>NZ_WEHZ01000054.1 GCF_012641745.1 Pseudoalteromonas peptidolytica | reverse complement strand
CGATACTGTCGCAACCAACCTTCCTTCGACTCGCCATAGAGCTGGATATCCTGCCAACCTTCAGCACCTGCCATGATGGCGCTAATAACAAGGAAAATGACATCAACTAAGTCGTGCTTTTTGTTAACATCAGAGCGAGTTTCTTCTACAACTGTAAGGTGTTCAATCAGGTTCATTGGTTGCGCCTAGCAATGGGATTGGCGCTATTTGATCATAAATTAGCTAAAAGTGCGATCCCGCCCTGTCCTTTAGAGTTGGTGCTGTTTATAACTTATTTCGACATAGGAAGTTGATATGCGCTTATTTGTTTCTTTTCTATTAATCTTCGCTTTTTTTGATCTTTCGGCAAATGAACAACCGATAGGTTATCCAGATGATGCTCAGTGGGTTGAACCAGAAACGGTTGAAGTACTTTCGTATTGGTGCGTTATATTTGGAAAGTTTTACGGTGGGAATACTACGCCAGCAAAAGTAGACTTAAGTATCTGTTCAAATTGGTTTTTATCAGAGCATGACAAAGCCTATACCAATTCATATGTTGTAACAACAAATTCCGGTGGCTACTTTGTTGGTACAGGTGATAAAACTAAAAAGTTTGTCGTAAATTATACGACGACATGGAGAAAAGCGCATATTAATCCACCTGTGTCAGGCGTACACGATTACGGGGCTGTCTCTGAATTTAGCGAGCAAGTAAATCAGTGTCCGCCAGACTCTAACCCAGAGTATATACACCCACATGACAGTGATAATGATGGCCAAATAGATCGGTGTTACAATCCAGATGATAAGCTTGTATGTTATTCCCCGCATACAAACTTGCCAAAAAACAATACAGATACCCACTGTTATTAGTGGTCGGTGTCTTTGGTTTATTCTGTTTGGTTTATTTATACAAGTGAGCCGGAACAGAAAATGTATTATTTAGTCGTGCGATAAATGGAAAATAGGTAGCTACCAGTTTAAACGCCATTGGTACTCAATTCTAAACTGTTTAGGTGTCAACGAGCTATATATCTTAAACGCTTCATTAAATGAGCGAATGGAGTTGAAATTACTTTGCTCCGCAATAATCGAAATCGGAATGGATGTTCTCGCCAATAACCTCTGAGCTTTCTTAATTCTGATATGCCGATACAATTCGGTAAAGTTAGTATCTAATTCTTTCTTTAACAATCTCTTCAAAGATGACTCACTCACATTTAGTGTCGAGGCACAATCAGTAAAAGAACGAACTTCATCAGCACTAATATACTCTATAAGTCTAGGTATCCAGGTTTGTGGAGTGGCTGTTATATACGACTCAGTTTTATCACAACTGGTGCGTAGGGAGTTCAGAATACTAATCACTTTGGTTACTTGTTCGACTGAATTAGATCGCTTCATTTCTAACATAGGTGTTTTATATAGAGATTCTTTACATTTTGTATCGAGCGATAAAGCAACCACCTGATTAATAGTCTTTAGCCAATGCATAGTAGGTTGAAGCTCTGGGATGGAGGTGTCGAGTAGCTCATTTCCAAATAACACTACTACGATATCTTGAGCTTTACTTTCACAATCCCATGTATGTCGCACATATGGGGGAATGAGAAGTAGCTCACTTCCCTCTGTTCTAGATACTGAATCACCGATATAGCGCTTTCCTTTACAATTAGTCAGCATTATTAATTCATAACTGTCATGAGCATGGAGTTCAAACATTGGAGAACTATTTTTTAAGTGATGAACTCGGATCGAACGGTTTGGTGAAAAACGAGTTAACTTGATATTTGCCATTTGAGCCAAAACCTCCATAAGGTGAGCTTAAACCACCAAAATTACCATGGGTAGTCGTTAAAGTTAAGGACTAGCTAACAAAATAAATAGCTAAATTTTTACTCTCGTACATATTTTTAATTTATAAAGGTCACTCGCATGGGTAATGAGAATCTAAATATTGTTTTCGACTTGGACGGAACCATCGTTAAGCACGGTAAGCCACTAGATAGCCAAAAGGCTAAAGATATAGAAAGGCTTACATCGGGTTATAATTTGTTTTTTGCATCAGCCAGGCCAATTAGAGATATGCTGCCGTTAGTACCAGAAGAGTTGAGAGGTGCTACATTTATCGGTTGTAATGGTGGACAAGCATGGAAACATGGGGATATGATTTTTTCAAACCAATTTCCCTATGAAGCAATTGGACCGATACTCGATCTTTTAAAAGCTAAATCGGCTCCCTATATTATTGATGGTGAATGGAAGTATGCATTTTCACAAAAGAAGCATGAGTTCCACGGTTATATTGAATCACTATCAGATTTTAGAGTGTCGGAGGAAGATATCATTACGAATGGTGTTACCAAGCTCTTAATTCTCTGCTCACAAGTAAAAAAAGATATCGAACAGTTTGTTTTGTCTAATAATCTGAAATGTAGCCTTCATACCCATACTTATGACAACTTTTTTGACTTAACACCCATTAAAACGAACAAGGCTAAAGCTCTTGATAAACTAGGCGTCGAGTTCGAGAACACTTTGGCAATAGGTAACGACTACAACGACTTTGACATGTTAGATAAATCGAAAATATCGATTTTCGTTGGAGAGACTGACTCTTATGGTAAAGCAAGTTACCGCTGTTCATTTGATTGTGTCCTAGATGTAGTAGCAGATATTATAAAAAGCCTGAGTTATAATCACTAAAATAGCTTAAGGGGAATCAGGAAATCAGTTGGATGCCTTCACTTTTCCTACAATATCTAATGAGTATTACTATCAAGTAGATAAATATTTTTTGGTGTGTACCTGAATAATTTCCTCGTCTATATTTTGGCGGTATTAGGATCCACCACATCATTCAAAAAGGAGATGTATATTAATGTCGGAGCAATATTTATTCCTATTCCCTATAGCTAGTTTATTACTCATTGGAGCAATGACACCCGGGCCATCGTTTATTTTAGTTGCGCAAACTGCTATGGCAAAGTCTCGAATTGAAGCCATTTGTATCGCCAGCGGCTTAGCATTGGGCGCTAGTACATTTGCATTAATGGCATCAATCGGGCTCATAACACTTTTTCAATCAGTGCCTCAGCTTTACGTGGCATTCAAAATTCTTGGTGGTTTATATCTCTGTTATCTAGGATTACAGATGTGGCGAGTAGGCAAAAATAAAGCCTGTTATGTTGAGTCTGAAGTATCTAGCAACCCTGCTCATATTAAAGCTGTAACTTTAGGGTTAGCAACACAGTTAAGCAATCCAAAAACTGCAATAGTTTTTAGTAGTGTGTTTGCAGCGATGCTTCCTGCTAGAGTGCCAGATTACACAACATTAATATTGGTTGTCGGTGTGTTCGTCTTAAATTTTTCGTGGTACTTTGGAGTTGCTGTGGTGCTATCAAGTTCAAAAGCGCAAGCTCGTTATTTGCGGTTTCAGTCAATAATCAATAAAGGTTCAGGTTTAATAATGGGATCATTGGGCAGTAAGTTTGTCGCGGATGGCTTCAAGATCTAACACTGCATTTAGCTCTTATTGGCCTTCCCTGAATTATTTTTTCTAATTTAATTATATCTGAAGTTTTTTTCGATAAGTTTATAATTATACTCGGATTTTAACCTTATTGCATTGAACTGAACGAAGAAAGAGTATAGTTAGGGTTTGGCGCAGAGATTACCTTTGTTGCAGAATATGTAATCGAAATTGATCTAGCGCCACAAAATTATATTGATTGGCAATTGAATCAGAAGCCATAAAATGTCAACCACCGTTGGTGGCACATCATCAGGGTTTAAGGTACCTATTCTAGTCTATATTGAGTGTGTTAGACCTTAAGCTCTAACGCGTTTTTGTCTAAATACGAGTTGGACGAGCGGCTGTTATCACAATTAGGTTTAAAATATGAAGTTGCTGTTACACGGCCAAGTATGGCACTTATGCAACTGCCAAATTTGATTAAGCGTAAACAATTCCGACACCCACTATTATAAGCGGTGGGTGTCATTAGTTTCAGTATTTTTTGAACTCAAGTCTTATTTAGAGTTAGTCGAGCTTACGTGGAAATGTATTCGCACCGATAAAAAGGCGCTATTTTTGAGGCTCAACCTATTCAAACGCGTTCAATAATTAAACAACCAACCAATCAGCATTAAAAAATGACCATTTAGCAATAATCTACATGCTTTTTCACTTCAGTTGAGTACTATAAAAATATAGGTAGCAACTTGTATTTATTATGGTAGATCTTATTTTACGGCCAAAAGAGCAGTTCGTGATGCTCGCAAGCATCGCGGCTATCAGCCTTGCTATTAGTTTAACTGACTGGGTGCAAAGAGGAATGCACCTTTCGGTGAATATTTTACTATCATCGATTCTCGCCGTGATTTGTCTTTACTGGCTGCCAATGGTGTTAAGTTATCTCGGTGTTCAGCGCTTAAAGCTCTCTAACTGGCCACTGCAATATACGATTTTTTATTGCTTTATGGTGCTTGGTTGCATGTCGTGGGGTGTACTTAGAAGCCTTTTGGTAAATACGCAAACTTTTGCCTTGTTCGAAGCCGCAGCGATTGCACTACCTTGGTCTGCGGGTATTTTTGTTGCGACTACGTTTTATCTTTCTCAACGTCATTTAAAACAAGAAAGGCAACTTCGGCAGCTCGCCGAGATCAGACTACTACATAGCCAATTAAATCCACATTTTATGTTTAATAGTCTCAATACGATTTCTGCGTTTTTAAAACATCATCCCGAGACTGCTGGTGCGCTTATTCATAACCTAGCTGCTGTATTACGTTATTCATTAAAGCATTCTGTGGTAACGGAAGAAGATGCAAAAAGGGTAACGATAGCCGATGAATTAGTGAACTTAAATCAATGGGTTGAAATTGAAACTTGCCGGTTTGGTGAAAACCTTTCGATTACATTTGAAGTCGATGAATCCTTAATTAACGAGGAAATGCCGGCAATGCTCCTACAACCTATTTTAGAAAATGCCATAAAGCATGCAAAGGTAAATCCACTGAATATCAAAGTGTTGATTGCAGCTGAAGGCGATGAGGTACTTTTTGAGGTGAGGGACAATGGTGTAGGGTTTAGTGGCGCACTCTTGGCACAGCCAGAGAAAGCCGGCTTAGGGCTCTCAATTACCCGCTCTCGACTTCGCTTAGAAGCAAGTACAGAGTTGGAACTAAGCAACGAAGAAAGATCCGCTGGTGCCGTTGTACGCTTTAGATTAAAAAGGAACGGGCAAGTATGTTAAATATCGTCATCATTGAAGATGAGCAACCCGCAATAGAAAAATTGCTTATGCAGCTATCGCTAGTATCTACACATAAAGTCGTTGGCACATACAGGGATCCAATCGCATTCTTAAATAGCGGCAATAATGGCAATATCGATTTGCTATTTGTTGATATTAACCTACCAAGTATCAATGGCATGGCTTTGGCCTTAAAACTTAAGGCCACGGGTTTTATGGGGGCAATAATTTTTACCACAGCACATAGCAAGTTTGCTGTTGATGCTTTCACACTTGGTGCAGTTGATTATTTACTTAAACCATATAATAACGAGCGACTGTCATTAGCGTTATCCAGAGTTGGTGCTATCGCGAGCACACCTGTAGACATAAAATTACCGAGCAAAGTGGCAGGGAAAATCGTATTGATTGACACTAACCGTATTGATGTCATCAAGCTTGAGTTTGGTCAAGCCTACGCTTATTGCGCCGATCAACACTTTCCGTTAGAGGGTTCATTGGATGAGTTACAAGCTCAATTACCCGCGAGATTTTTAAGAGTCCACCGCGACACCGTTATTAATCAAGAAGCCATCGTCTCGTTTGAACGTTGGGTCACGGGGGGTTATTTGGTGAAATTACGTGGTAGCAACCAGCAAGTTATCACGAGCCGAAACGGCGCAAAAATACTCAAACAAAAACTGATCAGTTAAATAGTTAGGAATTAACATGATGAAATTTATTATGCCATTGGCTTTGGTAGGGTTACTTGCGGCTTGTTCAAATGACGCGCAGCCCGATGTGAAGAAGCAGTTTATACAAGAGGGTCAACCACGGCCTTTGGTTGTTGTACTGGGGGGAAGTGAAGGGGGAAATACACTCTCAGCTTCCCATTGGCGACCTTTTCTTGATGGTTTTAATGACATTGCTGTATCTGTTGCCGCAATGGGATATTACGGTACTCAAAATACGCCAAGCAGTGCGGCAGAATTATCGCTGAATAAAATTGCTGATCGAATAATCACGCTGACGAAAGATCCCATGATAGATGAAAAATGTGTCGCAGTTTATGGTTTCTCCAAGGGGGCTGAACTTGCACTATTGTTAGGCGCACACTTTGATGAAATTAATCATGTTGTTTCAGTAATGCCCAGCCATGTTAGCTGGAATGCAGTTAAAACACTTTCGTCTCGCTCAAGTTGGTCGCTAAATGGGACACCACTTGATTATATTGATGCGCCCTTACTCTCATGGAAAATGCAAAAAGGCAATATCACAGGAGAGTTTACTCCAGCTTTTAATCAAGCACTGAGTGAGGCGAGTGCAGACGCCGTTGCAGCGGCAAAGATCCCTGTAGAAAAAATCAATGGACCAATATTACTGGTGTCGGCAAAACATGACGAGATCTGGCCATCTTATCAAATGTCACAGCATATAGAGTCGAGTCTACAAACAGCCAAATTTTCTTATCCATTTGAACATATTGCAATGGATGGCGGGCACTATAGTCTCAATAAAGAAGTGCAAACGCAAGTTAACCAGTTTTTACATCAGACATTGGTTGATACTTGTATGGCCCGTTAAAAAATACCACCTAATCTTCGTAATTAATGCCTTTCTAGCAGCCAGTTTTAGCGCTAACTGCGTAAATTCACCTTGCTTACAGGATGTAGGCACCGTAGCGAGAGTAGGACGCGGAAGCGGTGTTATTCCCAAAACTGTCTAGCTAGATAAGGGTATAATTTAATGTGATATTAAAAAATGGGTTAGCTGTTTTTTATCTAAGCCTCAGGTTAGTTACGAGTTTAGTGTTGAGAAGGTGACACTGAATGTTGCGCCACCAAGTGTGTTCTTGCAGGTAACGTCTAAAGTGGCATGATGTAAATCTACCACTTCTTTTACGATGGCAAGGCCAAGGCCGCTTCCGGTCATTGATGATTGCTCTTTGCGCCAAAAACGTTCAAAGATCTTTTCGTAGTTTTGAATGTCAATTCCAGGCCCGCTGTCCATCACCGAAATACTGTTTCCTGACGCATGTACTTTTATTAGTGCACCTTCTGCGCTATGGCGTAACGCATTCTCGATAAGATTTTTGATCATGATGTGAATAGAAGACTGATCGCCTGCAAACACCTCACCATTTTCGTCTATCTCTAATTCTAATTGTTTGTTCAACGTAACAGATAAAGGAGCCAGCATCATACAAGCTTCTTTTGCCAGAGGGGTGATACTAAGTGATTGCTTTGCATAAGCGTCTAGACTCTGGGCACGCGATAAGTCAAGTAGTTGTTGTACCACCCGAGTCATATAGCTAACATCAGCTAAAATGCCAGCATGGGTGTTTTTATCCAGTTTTGCCAACTCCACTCTCGTGTTTAAAATAGCAAGCGGCGTTTTTAATTCATGCGCGGCATTTGCAACAAAACGCTTCTGTTCATCAAACCCAGTTTCGACCCGTGCAATTGCTTGGTTTAGCGAATGCACAATAGGTACAATTTCAACGGGTAAACCTTGCTCGCTCAGGCGAAAGTTAAGTTGCTCGGGTCTTACTCGTGCCAATTGTGCCGCAACACTTTTTACTGGTTTAACAATCGAGCGGATCGAAAGGTATCCCACTAGCATAAATACAAAAAATGCGGCAATGATAATAAAGATAGACACTTGGCTAAGTGCAGGCATAACCGCTTCGTTTGCAAGCTCACCAAGCAGATCGTTTCTACCTAGGTAGATATTAACAGGTACGTTATCTATTTCCGTTTCTATACGGTAACGGTCTATGCCCTTTAAATGAGAGTAGCCAACAGGAATATCTTGGTTGTCCATTAAAGCTTGAAGTGCCGCAGAGCTAGTGATGTTGGACGTCGATTGAAGCAGTGTCTCGTTCGTCTCGCCATGGGTTACCCTGAAAACCAAATTGTTATATAAAGCGTCATATCCCCACTTTTCTGCAACATTATCAGATTGATAGACTAGCTCACGGTTGCTGTTAAATGATAGCTGCTCTTGAATATCTTCACTCATCCCAAACATACTTTCTTTTACGGCTAAGTTAGCGTAATTAGTTGAAAATAAGTACAAACTTATTCCAATTAAACTAAATACGCTGGAACCGATAATAAAGAAATGCAGATAGATTTTTTTGGCCAAAGAAATCGGTTTCATGTCAAAATATATCCTATGCCACGTAGGGTATTAATGGTCGTTTGTGCATTAGATGACTCTAATTTTTTACGGATCCGATGAACCGCGACTTGAATTGCATTATCTGTTACTTCAAATCCCATGGCGTATATTGCATCATATAAGGCATCTTTACCCACCGTTAACCCTGCATTTCGGATCAGATATTCCAAGATGGCCACTTCAGTTTTTCCCATTGTTAAGTTTTCACCACAGACGGTAACCCTTCTTGCTTTGGTATCGAGCGACACATTGTTATGGGTGAGCAGATTTGCGGTGTAACTACTTGGGCGACGCAGTAGTGCTCTTAACCTTGCTTTTAGCTCATCAATGGCAAAAGGCTTGTTGAGGTAATCATCAGCCCCCAAATCAAGACCTTTAATGCGGTCATCTACACTTCCGCGCGCTGTGAGAATAAGTATCGGTAGCGTATTTTGTTGTTTGCGGATCTCGCGAATGACCTCTAACCCGTCTTTATCGGGCAAACCAAGGTCTAAAACGAGAGCGTCATACTGCCAACTTTGCATCAATTGCGTATTTTGTGCTGCGGTTATGGCAATATCAGCAGCATGACCATCTTGGGCGATAGCTTGTTGAATAAATTCAGCAAGCTGCTGGTTATCCTCAGTAATTAGCACTCTCATTCGTTTGTAAGCTCCTTTTTTGTGTTATGTTTTGGCTTTGCTGGAAACGCTTGCCTGCAAGTATCAGCTTGAGTAATACAGGTAATACCAGCATGCTCAATAGAGTTGAGGTCAACAAACCACCAATCACAGCCCAAGCCAATGGTGGCCATAATGGGCTGGCGCTTGATGTTAACGGCAACATGCCGATTATTGTAGTTAATGTGGTCACTATAACAGGACGAATACGGTTTTGTACCGATAAGCAAATTGACTCTTCTAGTGTACAGCCTTGTTGTAAGTGGTTGAGCGCATTTTCGATCAATAAAATTGCAGTATTTACCACAATTCCCATGAGTGCGAGTACGCCTAAGATTGACATAAAGCCGAAGGGGATCCCAGTAATTGCGAGCATAGCCGGTGCACCAATAATACCAAGCGGTATGGTCAGCATAACCAAAGCGGTTAGGCGATAAGAATTAAACTGCACCATCAATGCGGCAAACAAGAGTGCGATGCCAAAAGGAAGGGTTTGTAGTAACGCGCCATTGGCTTCTTCTGACTCTTCTAGTTCGCCGCCAAAGCTAAGCTTTACAAGGTGTTGTTTGGCTATACCTTCCAGCGTTGGCTGTAACGTCTGTAATATATTTTCTTCATCACTGCTAGGTAGTACATCCGCCTTTATTGACATGATAAATTCACCATTGCGTCGCTCAATAAAAGGAGGTGCATTGACAATATTTGCCGATACCAGTCCAGAAAGTGCTGTGGTGGCATATTGGGGCAATAGTACCTGTGTATTTACCATATCAACACTGCTTTGGGTTGAGCTCGGGTCAAAGAGAACAAGCTCTACAGGTTCAAAATTATAATCAAGCGTGGTTACCCGCAGCCCTGAACTTCTCCAAGCGATATAATCAGCTATTTCTTCGTGACGTAACCCAAAAGCAGACAAAGCGAGTTGGTCTATGTCTAAGTTGATAGCGGGCGCACCGAAACTATAATTTCTGTATGGAGAAACGACTTCTGGATGCTGGCGAAGTTCTAAAAACATGGCTTCTGCGGCATTGAATAGGGCAGTTTGATCATTGCCTGTGAGCCTTAACTCAATTGGGCTTTCAATTGGTGGCCCTTGTCCTAATTCTTGGGCTTTGATCAGTACTTCGGGAAATTGCTGTATTAGCACACTATTTAGTGATTGCGAAAACTCAACCGGATCTACGTCCTCTGTAAGTGTTACTACTACGCGAGCAATATGAGTTTCGCCAGGCTTTTGTGCGAGGTTATAGTAAAACCTTGGACCTGAAAAGCCACTAAAAACCATGACGTCGGTAACGTGTTTATTGCGACTGGCAAAATCAGCCACCTCATTTGCGGTTTGAGTTGTGATGTCGATATGGCTAGAGAGCGGTAATTGCACATCGATATATATTTGATTACGGTTAGCGCTTGGAAAAAATTGACCATTGGCGCTTGGCAATGAAAGTAGCGCGGTGACAAGCACTGCAGCTAGGGTGAGCGTTAACGCAGGCTTTTTTAGTACAAGAGCGGATAAATGATACCCGAGTTTTGACAGAGCGTCTGCGAAGTGGCGCTGCCATTTTTCAAGTCCAGTATTTGAAACATGAATATGAGCAAACAAGATGGGGATGAGTATTAGTGCAGCAAGGTAGCTCAAAGAGATGCAAATGATCACCAATATAGGGATTGTTGCGATAAAATCTGCAACACTGCCTTTGGCAAGTAACATTGGGATAAAAGCAGCAATCGTGGTGGCGGTTGCGGCAGCAAGCGGTTTTCTTAACTCAATGACCGAGCGTGTTATTGCTTTTGCTACCGTTACACCTTTATTACTATGATGGCTTAGTCGTTCAGCAATAATAATACAGTTATCAACCATTAAACCGAGTGACAGCACCAGACCGGCAATGGTCATCTGGTGGATAACGCCGTCAAAAGTGGTGAATAATGCAATAGACGATAAGACAATAGCAGGTACGGTCAGGCTTATAATGACCGCACTTTGTATCGACAGAAATAGCAGAAGAATGACACCGATACCAATACAGCTTTGAATAAGCGAATTAACTAAACCGTCACGCCGTTTCTCTGACCAATCTGGCTGAAAAATCTCTATGGACACTGGTGTGTTGTCATATCGTGTATTGATGTCAGTCACCGCTTGTTTAATCGTATTCCCAGCGGCTTCAATATTTACTTGATTTGGCGGTAAGGAAAGGGCGATGCCGATAACCTGTTCGCCATTTTTCCAAAACTGTTCAGTTGCTGTTGGTTGCGCTCTGTAATGGATGTCTGCAATGCTACCCAGTGGCACTTTCGCACCTTCAGGTGTGGTTAGCTGTACATCAGCAATTTTCTCGTCTTGGTTGAGGTGGTTAATGGGCAACAATGCAAGGTTACTGAGATTGTTAGAAAGTACACCAAGATTATTTTGTTTATTGGCATCTCTTAGCTGCTGTGCGATGGCTGTTGGTGTGAGCCCCAGAGCTAACATTCGGTGTTGAGAATAACCGATAGCCAGTTCAATGCCTGGGTCACCAATTAATGTCGCTTCCCTCACGACGGCAAGCTGGCGTAATTCATCTCGTATTTTTACTGCTATTTTACGATCCATAGCCAACCCATTCCCGGTCTGAACGACAAGTAAGATCCCCTGCGTATCTTGTGCTCTGTCCATAACCTGAATTGAGCCACCATTTAGCCCTGAGCGAAAGGGCGCAACTTCCTCTTTGATCCGCTGCCATATCAAATCAGTGTTATATTCTTGTTCGTTAAGCTCTATGTCAATAGTGGCATTACCGAAGCGGATCCTAGATTGAATTGTATTAATTTGCTCAATTTTGGCGAGGCTGCGTTCTAGTGGTTTGACGATGCTATCATTTAATTGGGTAGCACTTTGACCCGGGATAGTTATCTGAATAAAACCATTGCGATAAGGAAAGCTAGGATCTTCTTGGCTTTTTGCATTAAACCAACCGAATAATCCTGTAATAACGAGAAGCAGCGATAGCCCAAGGACTAAGCGTGTTGAAGCATATAAACTCAGTCTATTTTTTATCATTATCTTGGCCTCTTAGCATGGCTAAATTCACTCCCAATTTGGCGGCGGAGGTGACTAGCAAGTCTTGACCTGCAAGTCTTGGCGCGGTCACTAATACTTTATCTCCTTCGTTACCAAGTAGATTGACAGAAAACCGTTCAAGCTCTGGCTGGGCAACAAAAACATAAGCTTGCTTGTTCAGGTCGTAATGAATTGCAGAAGCTGGAACGCGAAATAGGGGATCATGAGTAATTGCAAGTTCAAGGCGACTAAGTAACCCAACTAATTCAGGGCTTTGATGATTTAAATCCACGGTTAATTTAAATAAACGTCCTACAGCCATTGATGGCAGGCTTTTCTCGATTACTTTTCCCGTTAACCTTTTATTGATTGATGGCACATAGATAGTAACGGTTTGATTGATAGCTAAATCAATATATTCTTGCTCAGGCAATAGAAACTCAGCTTTTAATGTTGTTAGTGTTTGTAACTGGAAGATGGGCTGACCAGCATCAACAACATCCCCTGCACGTGCATAGTTGTTTGTTATGATGCCATCACTTGGTGCTACAATCTGCTGCTCATTTAACATGTTTCTTGCCTCTTCAAGCAGCACTTTCGCTGAGCGGACTTGTTGAACTTGTTGATCGAGTTCAAGTCTTGCAATATCTAAAACAGAATCTGAAACGAGCTTTTTAGCAAATAGCTTTTTGAGTCGTTCAAAATCCCGCTCTGCCTGCGCTTGTGCTTGCTGAGCGCTCGTAAGCTGAGATTGTTTTTCACGTAATTGTGTCTCCAAAGTCGGCGAATACAGTGCAGCAAGCACTTCGCCTTTGACAACTCGTTTGCCTGCAAAAGCCGATAATGACTTTATTCGCGCAGTGCTGAGTGAGGCGACATCGACAACATCACTCCCCGTAATTGTGCTGTAAAAACGTTTAGTTGGAACCGTCTCAACCAGCTCTACAGCTTCGAAGACCTCTGGTTTTACTATGTATTCAGCCACTTCTTCTTTTGGCTCAACACTACAGCCCAGTAGGGCTGTAGTGAATAACAAAAAAATGAATTTAAAAAACATAGACATATCCAAAAATAATTTGTGCGCTGCCTGAAGCGTCTACAAGCGGTGAGTCTTTGATCTCGCTGCCATAGCTGGTGTAACTTATGTCAGCTTTAATCATATGATGCTTGCCCAAAAACCAGTCGCTTTGTATGCCGACTTCAAAAGCAGTACTTGAATCACCAAGATAAAAGGCTCTATTGGTCAGTGCTTCAGTGGCTTGAACGCCGTAGTAATAATCAACCAGATCCTCACTTTGAAAGTTTGCGGCGATGTAGGGGAAGACGCGACCATCTTCAAATCTAAATGGCACGCCATAACTCACACTGGCTTCATAACCTTTGTGTGTGCTACTGACATCGTGCATAAATTCAAAGCCAAACTCACCAAAACTGGTATCGTACTCCATCTCAAAACCAGCATCGAAGCTCATGTCTCTGTCTTCCATACCGATAAAGTAATCACTATCGTTTGCCTCAAAGCCGTCTAGCCTGAGGTGTGCAGAAAGGCTGACCTCAAACTGCTCAGTTTGGTAGACCTTATAATTCGCTCTTGGTCCAAGTAAGCTAAAGTTGCCATATTGGATGGCAACAGCTGGGACAAACTCAGTTTCATTCCCTATGCCAACGTAGCCTTGGTCTTGAGAAATAATTGCTGCACCAATTCCCCATTTTAGTTGCGGTGATTCTGGTGGCGCGTCTGCTAATACTTGTGTGCTACAAATAATAGACATAGTGGTGACGAGGTTAAGTAGTTTTCTAGCCATAATGATATTCCTTGAAGTTCATGTTTTTTCATTGCAGCTAGAGTAAGCCAGTAAACTTTCTCGAAACTTACAGCATAGAAAATAATCATCTGTGCCTTAATTTTATAAGTTGTCATTGCTGTTGTGTCTGCAAAAGCTTAGTATCGGGGTACTTCGTAGGCGTAGAACAACGCGTTTGAATTAAATCTACCGGTGCTACTGTAGAGTAGCCTTGCGGTTTACTGAATAAGAATAACAAGGGCAAGTAATGAGTGAAGAACAAAATCAATCACAACAAGAAGCGCTGACGCCGGAGCAACAGCGTGAACGGTCTATTCAATGGCAACGTAGCTGTGTGCAGGCTGCGCAGAAGCACCTTGCAGACAAAGGAATATTGCCTGAAAGTATCATAGAAAAAGAATGCCGCTATATAGAACCTTTAGTGGCACTTTGGAAAATAAAGGGCCAAAATGGAAAGCGGTACTGGGTCATTACCGGAAACCTACCCACTGATCATATTGAGTCCTCAGCAGCTGCAACACCAAGGGATGCGCTGCGCTCTTTCTCATTTCATTGGCAGCTCAAAGCCGATGAAATTATGGCCACTAAGCCGGTAGAAAAGACCCAAGCTCAATTTGCAAATTTATTGATTAACCGAGCGCATGGTTTATACGACTTATTTGCTAAAGAAGAGCTCTGGGCTAGTGAAGCATAGTAAACGGCTCTGTTTTTAAAGCTTGGATAGGGCATTTCAAGCGCTGTCTTGGAATGCCTGCTTCCATAAAAACGTGCCCGTGTTCTGAAAACCCAGATTGTAAGAATTCCGGTACTTCATCTAGAATGCACTGGATATAAATATTTTCCAGCCCCTTATCTTTTGCGATATCAACGAGCCCACTAATAAGGGAAGAGTAGGCCTCTCTATTACGGTGTGATTTGAATATGGCGATCCGACTAAGCAAACCGTCCTGACATAACCGCCCAGTGCCGACGGCACCATCGTGGTCATCAATGATAATTAAATGCTCGGCGGTAATATCTTGTTGGTCAAACTCTACGTCTTTTGGGATATGAAGCTCGCAAACAAATACCCGCTCTCGTATTGCTTTGAGCTCAAACTTTTTGGCTTGCCAATTTACTCGACTAATTCTATAACTCATACTGCCCTCGATATACAGATTACACCTGCATTCCCTGTTCATGACAAGTTAGAGCAGACAAGCCTCTATAAGTGCAGAGACTTGCAGTATGTTATTGTTATTGTGAACGCGACTATCTTGTTCTAACAGGCGTTACTCCCAGCTATCGTCGTCGTCAGTTTCTTCTGGATCACTGTCTTCAACGAAGTACGTCCCATCATTAAACAGTTTAGTTAACGTTTGTTTAAATTCCAAGCTATCTAAAGCAGGAATTATTGCCTTAAAGTCTATCGTCGTATGATCGGTCAATTGTTTAATTGCCTCTAAACAATGATGGCTCAACGTGTAGTTTTCACCATTTACACTAAGCAAAACATGTGTCTCACAGATTTGATAAATTGCTCGCACGCCACCTGCGCGATAAATTATCGGGTTTTCTATTGCGATTTCATCAAGATCTTGTAACTCCAGTGGTGGATCGAGGGGGGCTAAGTCCATTTCATGCTTTGGCTCGCTTAGCGTTTTTCCAAGCCAACTACTATAAAGTTTATCGTCTTTCATTAAATCGTGAAGCATAGTGTGGATCTGCTGTTTGTCTGAGGCTGTTACTTCACCTATTGATGCTCGGGGGGATAGATCAGGATCACTGAATCTTTTCTTGCCTGCTTCCATATCAATAATGTGATCCGCGAAGCTAGAAAGTAAGTCTTTTTGATCTGGGGCTCTAAAACCGACAGAGTAATTTAAGGCGTTTTCGACAGCATAGCCCTCATGGGGACAAGCTGGTGGTATGTATAAAATATCCCCAGGTTCGAGTACCGCATCTATGACTGCATTGAACTGCTCAACTTGAAGTAGGCTTTTGTTTTGAGCGAACTGTTTTAAACTATCGTCACGAAGGCCAACTCGCCAATGGCGTTTTCCTTGTCCTTGAATAATAAAGACATCATATTGGTCTAAATGCGGTCCTACGCCGCCTCCGGGTGTGGAATAGCTGATCATTAAATCATCTATTCGCCAATTTGGAATAAATCTAAATGCTTCTACTAATTCCGCGGCTTGTGGATGCCAATGATCAACTGCTTGAACAAGCAGTGTACTGTTACTGTCAGTTAGTAACTCAAACTGTTCGAATGGACCGTGGTACGCTTCCCATTTGTCTTGGTGGTTAGTAACGATACGCGACTCTATACAGTCTTCTGTTGCGAGGCCGGCAAGTTCTTCCGGGGCAATTGGATCGATAAAATTCTGAAAACCTTGTTTGATCAATAGTGGTTTTTTTTGCCAATATTGCTCAAGAAATTGGCCGAATGTTAGATCATTTATTTGCAGTTGATACATG
Source organism: Pseudoalteromonas peptidolytica (assembly GCF_012641745.1). Classification (GTDB taxonomy): domain Bacteria; phylum Pseudomonadota; class Gammaproteobacteria; order Enterobacterales; family Alteromonadaceae; genus Pseudoalteromonas; species Pseudoalteromonas peptidolytica. The sequence continues at coordinate 4,263 of NZ_WEHZ01000054.1, read as the reverse complement.
AGGGGATCCCTGAGATAAAAAAAGCGAAAGAGGCAGACTCTTTCGCTTATCTTATACCAATTCACAGCGGATTAAATCTACATTTGAGACTAAATAGTGCTGAACTGGTGTTAAAACAGAGTGATTTTACACTTAGTTTAGTTCATCAATAAACGCTTCAGCACGACCGATGTAGTTCGCTGGCGTCATTTCTTTCATCTGTGATTTTACTTCATCAGGTAACGCTAGGTTATCAATAAAATCAGCCATGATTTCTTGGTTGACACGCTTACCGCGAGTAAGATCCTTTAGCTTTTCATATGGTTTTTCAATACCGTACTTACGCATCACTGTTTGGATAGGCTCAGCTAAAAGCTCCCAGTTGTCATCAAGCTCTGCCAGTAAACGCTCTGCATTTACTTCTAACTTACTAACACCTTTAAGCGTTGCTTGGTAGGCTATCAGCGCATAACCCATACCAACGCCTAAATTACGTAATACTGTAGAGTCCGTCAGGTCACGTTGCCAGCGTGATACAGGCAGCTTTTGTGCTAGGTGAGCGAAAATAGCGTTAGCAATGCCAAGGTTACCTTCGGAGTTTTCAAAGTCGATAGGGTTAACTTTGTGTGGCATTGTTGATGAACCAATTTCGCCTGCAATCGTTTTTTGCTTGAAATGATTGAGCGCAATATAACCCCAAACGTCACGATCAAAGTCGATTAATATGGTGTTGAAGCGAGCGATAGCATCAAACAGTTCAGCAATGTAATCATGCGGTTCGATTTGAGTAGTAAACGGGTTCCACGTCAGGCCTAAACTTGATACAAACCGTTCGCTGTGAGCATGCCAGTCGTAATCTGGGTATGCACTTAAATGCGCATTATAGTTGCCAACTGCACCATTAATTTTACCTAGTAACTGTACATTTGCGATCTGCTGGCGTTGGCGCTGAAGGCGAACATAAACATTTGCAAACTCTTTGCCCATGGTTGATGGCGAAGCCGGTTGGCCGTGAGTACGAGTCATCATTGGGATAGATTTGTATTCTACAGCTTTTTCTTTAATCGCAGCGAGTAACTCATCGCAATAAGGCAGTAGCACGTTGTCGCGGGCTTCTGTAAGCATCAAACCGTGTGACAGGTTGTTGATGTCCTCAGAGGTACAGGCAAAATGAATAAACTCATTAACAGCATGTAGCTCGGCATTATCCGCTACTTTTTCTTTAAGAAGGTATTCTACAGCTTTAACGTCGTGGTTGGTGGTGCGTTCAATCTCTTTGACACGTGCAGCATCTGCTTCGCTGAAGTTTTCAACAATGCTATCTAGAAGTGCATTTGCTTCATCGCTGAAAGCTGGTACTTCGGTGATGGCGTCGCTGCTCGCTAATGCTTGTAACCAACGAACTTCTACGATGACGCGATACTTTATCAAGCCAAATTCACTGAAGATACTTCTCAGTTCTTTAGTCTTGCTACCATAGCGACCATCCACAGGAGAGATAGCGGTTAACGCTGAAAGCTCCATAATAACTCCTAACTGTTTGTTTTGAACGATACTTTTAGAGTGGCTTTGGCGCCACTACGAATTTACAAATAACTCTTTGCCGCGCTGATGATTTTTTTCTTCGCAAAGAAGAAGTGACGACGTTTTCCACCGAGTTGACGCCACAATACAGCACTGCGGATCCCTGCTAGCAGTAATGCTCGGATTTTTTGTTGCGTAGCAGGTTGTTTTAATAGTTCAGGCTTGCCAAATACTTGGATTTTAGGGCCTAAGGGGCTGATAACTTGTCCGTATATATCGGCAAGGGAAGCAATGATTTGACTTTCATAGATGTCAAAGTGTAGAAGTTGACGCTCTATCTGTTCAATTTTTTGTGCCAATAAGTTGAGTGATTTACTGTCGTTTGTTAACACTCTCTCCAGTTGCATCATCGCGCCAACGTATTTAACCATTTCAACGTCTTTCTCACCGCCCGCAGAAAGTTGCTCAACCAGTGTTTTACATCCAGCTTTAATTGCAAATTTATCTGGATAAACATCTTCAGGTCGCTCGGGGGCGGTATTAATAATGCTCTTTAGAAAGCCTTCTACTTCATTATCATTAAATGTCCCGTAGCGGGCACATTTTTGTACCAGTTTACTGATTTGGCACATCGCGGCCAAAGGCATTACAGATTGATTTTGCATTACTTTATTACCGATTCAATGATCCCGCCACCAAGGCATACGTCATCGGCATAGAATACCGCTGATTGTCCTGGTGTAACCGCTTTTTGTGGCTCATCAAATAGCACGCGAGCCATGCCGTCTTGACCGACTAAAAGCGTACATGGAATATCGGTTTGTCGATATCGTGTTTTTACGGTGCAACGTGTCGTACCTTGGGGACCTACTCGGTCAACCCAGTGTAGTTGATTAGCATTTAAACCGTTACTGAATAGGCGAGGGTGATTCTTTCCTTGACCTACAACCAGAACATTTCTTTCAATGTCCTTGTCTACTACATACCAAGGTTCACCATTGCCTTCTTTTGAACCGCCAATTAATAAGCCTTTGCGCTGACCGAGCGTGTGGTACATCAAGCCTTCGTGTTCACCAACATGATTACCGTCACAATCCTCAATCACACCAGGTTGCGCTGGTAAAAACTTCGCAAGAAAGTCTTTAAATTTGCGTTCACCAATAAAACAAATACCGGTTGAGTCTTTTTTATCATGTGTGATTAAGCCTTGTTCTTCCGCAATTTTGCGCACTTCTGGTTTAGCGATTTCACCTACAGGGAAAAGCGTTTGCGCAATATGCTCATGACTTAGCGTGTAAAGAAAATAGCTTTGGTCTTTGTTCTCGTCTTCCCCACGCAACATAGCGAATTTACCATCGCGCTCGGCTCGTCGAACGTAATGTCCTGTCGCAATATAGTCAGCGCCAAGTGCTTCAGCAGCAAATTGTAAAAATGCTTTAAATTTGATTTCTTTATTACACATGATGTCTGGGTTTGGCGTACGACCCGCCTTGTATTCTTCAAGGAAGTGCTCGAACACATTATCCCAGTACTCGGCGGCAAAGTTGACGGTGTGTAGTTCAATGCCTAGCTTGTCACAAACTGCCTGAGCATCTTTTAGATCTTCAGCTGCAGCACAATACTCATCATTGTCATCTTCTTCCCAGTTTTTCATAAACAGGCCTTCGACCTGGTATCCTTGCTGTTTTAAAAGGTAGGCAGATACGGAAGAATCAACACCGCCGGACATTCCGACGATAACTTTAATGTGACTATTATCGCTCATAATTTTGCTATTAATCTTAATGCTCAGTAAGAAAGCGCTTATTATACTTAAATCTCTTCAAATTGCACGTCTGTGAAGTCCCCGTGGTAGGTGTTAAAGCACTAAGTGCAATGTGCTAAACCACCTTGTATTCACCATTTTTTAAATTGCCCAAGCTGTATGATCCGATTTGGGCACGGATCAGTCTGAGCGTCGGATGGCCTATGTGTGCAGTCATCCTTCGCACTTGGCGATTACGGCCCTCTGTGATTGAGATTGACAGCCACGTAGTGGGGATATTCTTACGCTCACGAATAGGCGGGTTTCTTGGCCAGATATCAGGTTCAGTTATTACCTCTACTTTTGCAGGCAAGGTTGGCCCGTCTTTTAATTCCACTCCATTTCTCAAGGCATCAAGATTATCATTGGAGGGGATGCCTTCGACTTGAACCCAATATGTTTTATAGGTCGATTTCTTAGGTGCGGTCAGTTTATTTTGTAACTTACCGCAGTTAGTGAGTAATAATAACCCTTCGCTGTCTCGGTCTAAGCGACCTGCAGCATAAACATCTTTAATATCAATAAAGTCGGCTAGGGTTTTACGGTTTTGATCGTCAGTGAATTGACACAATACATCAAAAGGTTTGTTAAACAATACTACTTTGACTTGCTCTGGCGGCAGTGTTGGCTTTAACGGCCTTTGGTTAACCGGGAGCTTTCGTGATTTAGACCGTTGAAGAAAAGGGGGCTTTTTTCTTTGCGGTGCTCTGGAGTTTGATTTGCTGGCTCTATTACTTGTGCTCATCGCCATATTCCTAGTTTTCACGAAAAGCAGTATATTAACGCAATTGAGCAAATGTGTCGCCCAAAAGCAAAAAAGCGGCCTTTTGGCCAATGCCAGTCAGTTAAGCTGACTGGCATTTCTTTTTTTATATGGGTACTTTGATGGCTTAGGCTTTATCGCTCTTGGATACTGCCTATCTTCTCTTCTAGGTGGCAGTTTAAATAGTCTTAGC
>NZ_WEHZ01000053.1 GCF_012641745.1 Pseudoalteromonas peptidolytica | reverse complement strand
GGCATTAAATGCCAGACCGAGAAAGTGTTTAGGGTATAAACAGCCTGCTGTTGTATTCAATAAATTACGCAAAGTACGTAAAGCAGCTTAATTTAGCGAGTGGTGCACTTCGGAGTTGAATTCGCGAACGACTCTTCTTTATTATTAATATCGATTTTCTAAAATCGGTAATGCTTAGGCTTGCTTGCATGTAAAATAAAAGGTTACTACATTTTATATAGAATAATTCAATTATAAAAATATCGCTATTTTGTTTCTATATTGGTTGCAATTAATGGCTAACTTCGAACTCAAGGGCTGTATAGGGACTGTTTTATGACACAGCAATTTCATTTTATCTCTGGCTTGCCGCGCTCAGGTTCCACCCTGCTAGCGGGTATTTTAAGACAAAACCCAGCTTTTCATGCCGGCATGTCTAGCCCCGTAGCTGTGTTGATAAACACATGTCTTGAGCAAATAGGTGCAGGTAGTGAGTTTGGTTCATTTTTTGATGAGAAAAAGCGCAAATCTTTAGTTACTGCTATATTTAAATCGTACTACGAAGCGCAACAAAACAAGTCCGTAATTTTCGATACAAATAGGTTGTGGACGGCAAGACTTCATCAGCAAGTTGAGTTGCATCAAAATCTTAAAGTTATTTGTTTAGTCAGGAACCCTGCTTGGATAATGGACAGCTTTGAGCAAATTTATCGTAAAAACCCATTCGATTATAGCCGGATGTTTTCTCCTGCCTCTCGCACAACAGTCTATACTCGTTGTGAGTCATTAGTGCAATCAGCTGGCGCTGTTGGCTCTGCCTGGACGGCTTTGAAAGAAGCATATTATGGCGAGTTTTCGGATAGATTGTTGATTATAGATTACGACATTTTTACTCAGTATCCGCATAAAACCTTGGCGTTACTCTATGAGTTTTTGCAACTCGACGGTTTTCAACATGATTTTGACAATGTGGAATACAGCGAAAATGAATTTGATATTCAATTGGGTGTGAAAGATCTGCACACCGTGAAAAGAAAAGTTGAATATAAAGCACGTAATACCATTTTACCGCCCGATCTTTTTGCAAAATATAGCGAAATGCAATTTTGGCAAGACCCGTTGGGAACAAGCGCCAGTATTATTTCTCCAAAGTAAAACTGAACTTAAGCTACCTTGTTATATAAGAAGGAAGTAATATGCATCATCTCGTGTTAAATGGAATAGTTTCCGCTCTATTACCTGTCAGTAGTTATGCTGCGATACAGCAAAACGCACTTTTTGACCTTCATCCAAGTAGTATTCAGCCTGAACGTTTGGCTCGAGGTAAATCAAATTATCAACTTGAATCATTCTTTTACGAAGCCGAAGAATCGACAGCAATAGAAGGGGAAATTAGCCTTAGCAAACTGGCTGGTGTGAAAGAGCTAATTATTCTTGCTGCTGATGTGAAAGATAAGCACTTGTTTTATCAACGCATCCGTCCCGGTATAGAGGTTATTGATTTAAAAGCAGGGTCTAGCGGTAAGCAACAACTGATATTTTGGCTTAAACAATATCGTGGCCTTGATGCTGTTCACTTGGTGTCACATGCGACAGCGGGTACTATCCACTTAGGCGATGAGCGAGTAAATAAAACAGACTTCGCACACGATAGCCAGCTTACTGACGCGATAAATCAAGCAATGAAGCCCGGCGCTGATCTGCTTTTTTATGGCTGTGAATTAGCGGCCAACAATCATGGCTTTGAATTAGTCGAAATCATCAAGAAAAATACGCATGTTGATATTGCAGCCTCAAATAACTTGACGGGTAGTCGCGATCTAAATGGCGACTGGGAGCTAGAAATACATAAAGGTGAAGTGAATACCACTATCCCTTTCTCTGAGACTGCATTAAAAGATTTTAGTGATGTATTAGCTGTTGATAAAACCATCAATATGGATGCCTTTAGTAATATTTATGAAAATGCTAAAACGTACGATATTGGTAGTGGGTATATAGCGAAATTAAAACTAGATAGTGGAGATTTGTCATGTTACGTGTACAGTGGTACTCGAGAATGTTTGGTAGATAGATCCGGAACTAGTACGGGTGATAAAAAACTGTATTTTTATTTCAGTACCGGGCAGATCTTTGATATCACCAGTGTGCACCTTTATAGCTCGAGCTCACAGTATTTCACGATTGAATCTAATAATGGCGATTCAGAGAACGTTACAGTAAACAGTAATCAGCAGGTTGACTTGAATTGGACTGGTGTTTCAAAGATCACCATTCGTAAAAATGATAATTCAGATATAGACTATAGCCGGTTCGATGATTTCGTGTTGACTAATATCCAAAACCCAGACTCGACAGCCCCTATTATCAGTCAAGTGACACCGGTTACTACGCCAACCCAAGACAACACACCTGATTATATTTTTACTACAGACGAAGCAGGCACGTTAGCTGTTGGAGGCAGTTGCGGTACGTCAACTTCCACCATCATAAGTAGTACGGGTAACCAGACCATCACGTTAACACAAACAAACAACTCATCGCCTTTAGCAGATGGAACGTACAGTAATTGTACAATCACGGTTACGGACGATGCGTCGAATACTAGTAATACACTCAATATTCCATCTTTTGTAGTGGATATCACCGCGCCAACGGTGGCTGAAGTCACTGCGGTGTCGACACCAACGAGTGATACAACGCCAAACTATACGTTTAGTACTACTGAAACTGGCACATTATCTGTTGGTGGCAGTTGCGGTACATCAACTTCTACAACGATTAGCAGCACTGGAAACCAAACAATAACCCTAACCCAGAGTGACAACACTTCGCCACTCGCAGAGGGTACCTATAGTGACTGTACTATTACAGTCCAAGATGCTGCAGGTAATACCAACACACCGTTAGCAATTACTGCGTTTACTGTCGATACAGCAGCGCCAACATTTGACGGCGCTAATTCTACGCCAAACGACAATGCCACTAGCGTGACAGCCAGCAATGATATTGTTATCGACTTCAGTGAAAATATTGTGGCTGGGACTGGCAACATTACCATTAGAGATGTGACAGGTAGTAGTAATTTTCAGGTTTTTGATGTGACGTCTGCTACTGCAACAACAACTCCAAGTGCTGGTGCAATTGGTATTTCGGGTGACAAAATTTATTTAAACCCAACCACTAATTTAACGGGTAACCGCAACTACGCGATACGAATTGACGCGACGGCAGTTGATGATAATGCTGGTTTGAGCTTTGCTGGAATTAGCGACGATACTACTTTTAATTTTTCAACAGCCAACACTCAGCCTGTTGTTGACTTGGACTCGAGCTCTGGTTCAGATGACAGCAGCGCGGCTTTCTCAGAAGGTGGAGGGGCTGTTAATATTGCAACAAATGCGACTGTCACCGAGCCTGATGGGGATACGATAACCACAGTGACTGTGTCATTAACTAATGACCAAGACGGTGCGTCTGAAGGGTTGAATGTAACGGCCGCGGCACAAAATGCGCTAACTGGGGTTTCTGGCGCCTCTGATATTACGTTACAAGACACTATCTCAATAACGGGTGCCTCAGCGACGGCTTCAGAGGTACAGACTTTTCTGCAAGCAATCACATACACCAATACCTCTAGCGTACCAAATGAAACGTCTAGAACGGTGACGGTTGTTATCAGTGATGGCTCAGCAAACAGCGTATCGAGAACGGCAACCATATCAGTGAGTAATGTTACCGCAGCAAGCTCCAATGCTGCTGGGTTTAATACAAATAATGGTACTAACCTGTCACCTGCAATTACTTTCACTACAGAAAGTGAAACCTTGACCATCGCTGATGCAACCCACGCAACAGGCTCGAGCGCTGATGGTGGAAGTGGTGCTGGTACTGATGAGCTCATTGTTGCGACTAACACGGACTTAACAGCGCTTACCGCACTCAGTGGGTTTGAGACGCTTTCTCCGGTTTCTTCTGGTAATTTGACATTATCAGAGGCACAGCATGATAGCTTTACCACGATTAACGGTTCAGGTACCAACACTTTCACGCTGTCAAGCACCACTGTAGATGGTGTTATTACCGCCGATGCAGATATTGAAACTTATGTTTTAGATGCTGCGTTTACAATTACACTCGCCGCTGCGAGTCAAAATATTACAGGTAGCACGGGTAATGATACTGTAAATGTTGCAGGATTTAGCGCAACTGGAACGCTATCAGGGGGAACTGGAACGGATACATTACAGCTCGGTAATGGTGCCAATATAAGTGGGGCGACGTCAATTACTGGGTTTGAAACGCTGAGCTTAGCAAGTGGTGCGTCAGTAACGATGACAGAATCACAGCATGACGCTGTTTCTTCAATTACCGCAGCAGGTTCTGAAACGATAACCATTAGTAATACTTCCGATGGATTAACAGGTAACGCAGCCGTTGAGGCTTACGTTTTGTCAACCGCAAACACCTTTACGCTTGGTGCAACTGGGCAAAGTGTTACCGGTAGTAGTGGTGATGACACCGTGAATATTGGCGCCATAAGTGCTAGCGGGACATTAGCTGGGGGGTCGGGGACAGACACGCTGAATATCGGCGATGGTGGCAGCATTGCGGGTGCAAGTGTTAGCGGTTTTGAAAACCTCTCGGTTGCGACTGATGGAACAATAACGGTAGCCGCTTCCCAGCTTTCAGGTTTTACAGGCACGGTTACTGCGGGTGGTACGGGAGAGTCACTGACGGTTTCTGGAGATGGCGACATTTCAACCATAACTGCCATTGAGAGTTACACGCTTCTAGATGATAGTAGTAATTCAAGAACCGTGACGGTGAGCGGTGCTGGGCACTCAGTTACTGGCACTTCAAGTACCGATGCCATTACCTTTGATGTTGGTGCATTGAGCTACACAGGAACCATTACAGGTGATAACACAACAGCGGATACGCTGGCGTTAAGTTCTGGTGCGGACATTAGCGCTGCGACGATTAACGCAGTTGCAAATCTAACGCTTGCTTCTAACAGTACCGTAACTATGTCTGTGGCACAGCATAATAGTTTTACTGGTACCATCACCGCAGCAGGCTCTGAAACCATCAACCTGACCGGAGATGGAGACTTTACAACTTTTACTGGCGTTGAAACCTATAGCGTTGGCGACGATACTCGAAATGCCAGAACCATCACAGTTGGCAGTGCGACAACAAATGTGTCTGCTGTTGCCGCTGATGATGCCGTTATCTTTGATATTGGCGGTAGCGCATATGCCAGAACATTAACAGGGGATGCCACTGTTGCTGACTCTGTTCGCGCTTCTGATGGCGCAGACTTGACCAGTGGCGGGTTTGTGAATATAGGTTCACTAACGCTTCTAAGTGGCGCAACAGTGACTTTGGACGCAGCTAATATTGGCAACAACTTTACTACTGCAATTACGGGGGCCGCTGGATCAGAAACACTCAAGCTGATGGATGGCGGAACATTCAACTTTGCAAACACTAGCGTATCTGAAATTGAGAATATCGCGATTGGTTCCCTAAACATATTTGCTATAACCCTAACTGATAACTTTGACTCAGATGGCGGTACAGTTACTATTTCTAATGCAGTGGGTTTTCCGCTTTCTGCTGCACTTACACTGAATGCAAGTGCGCTCAGTGGTGATTCAATCAACATGACGGCAACGGATTTTAATGGCAACGATACCATAACCGGTGGTAGTGGTGCAGACATCATTAGACCCGGTGGAGGTACGGACTCACTGACTGGCAACGCTGGCAATGATAGTTTTGTTGGGAGTGCCTCAGATCTCAATGGTGATACTGTCACTGATTTGAGCATTGGAGATGTCATTACCATCACTGGTGTTACCGGTTTAACAACAAGTAATGTACGTTTTAATGGCACCAGCACACTTGAGGTTGATACAGATGCGACCGATTTTAGTGCGGTTGAAGTGGCAATTAGCCTATCAAATGCACCGGGTAATGCACTTGCCTTTACGGTTGCTGACAACGGCGCAAATACTGATATCACCTTTGTTAGCCCGAACGATGTACCTGTATTTAGTAATCTAAATGGTGGTACAACCTTCTTGGAAAATGGCTCAGCGGTAGCAATTGACTCAGATGTGGTGATTGCTGATACCGAACTTGATGCACTTGATAGCGGTGTGGGTAATTACAACAACGCAAGTCTGACTATTTCGCGAAATGGTGGTGCAAGTTCGCAAGATATATTTGGTAACGGCGGATTATTGGGAACCCTTACTGAGGGGAATACATTTGTTTATAACTCAGCGACCATTGGCACTGTTACAACAAACTCTGCTGGCACCTTAGTGTTAACATTTAACACCAGTGCAACTTCTGCCATTGTTGATTCTGTACTACAAAGTATTACTTATCAAAATAGTTCTGAAGCTCCGCCATCCTCAGTGACACTGGATTACGTATTTAACGATGGTGAAGCAAATAGCTCGGGGACTAATCAAGCAGTTGTCACTATAACGGCGAATGATGATTCGCCGACACTATTGACATTGACACTCAGCTCGAACAGCATAAATCAGTCTGCTGCTACGACAGGGTATAATATTGGCACTTTATCCACGACCGATGTCGACGATTCTTCACATACTTATTCTTTGGTTACAGTGGGTAGCAGTGATGCAGGAACCTGTGCTGCGAGTACTGACAATGCGAACTTTGAAATTAGCGGTTCCTTGCTGTCGGTAAAAAATAACTTAGATGCAGGTTCACATACGGTTTGTATTCAAACAGATGATTCAACTAATACGCTACAAAAATCCTTCACGATTACGGTTATTGACGATGTTGCGCCAAATGCTCCTTCTACTCCTGATTTAATCGCCGGTTCAGACAGCGGTGCATCTAACACGGATAATATCACAAATGACACCACGCCAACGCTCTCTGGTACTGCGGAAGATGGCACGACTGTTAAACTTTACAGTAGCCAAGTTGGTAGCGGAAACACAGTAATTGGCACTGGTACTGCAACAGGCGGCAACTGGCAAATTACCACCTCTGCACTAACCTCAGGAATAGTACATGCCATTACTGCCACTGCCACTGACAGTGCGAATAACGTTAGCAGCAGCTCTAGTGCATTAAACGTCACAATTGATACAAGTGTGCCCAATGCTCCAACAACACCGGATATGATTGCTGCTACAGATAGCGGCTCGTCAAACACGGATAATATCACTAATGATACAACGCCAACATTTACAGGCTCAGGGACTAACGGTGACACAGTTACACTGATTTCTAGCGTGGACGGTACGCTTGGCAGTGCTTTGGTGTCTAGCGGTAGCTGGACTATCACACCCAGCTCTGCAATGTCAGAGGGGGGGCACTCTATTTCAGCTAGAGCCACTGATACCGCGGGTAACACCGCTGACAGTGGTGCATTATCGGTGACCATTGATGCCAGCGCTCCTACGGGCGTAACTGCTACGATAGACCAAAGCGTAATCAACGCGGCAAATGAATCGGCATTAAGCTTCGCCTTGTCTGGTTTGGATGGTTCGGGCAGCTTTTCGTATTCAATATCGGATGGAACTAATACGGTTAGCAGCTCAGCAAGTGTTACCATTACAGGTACGACTGCTCAAGTTAATTCTGTTGATGTGTCGAGCTTGGCAGAGGGAACCTTGACCTTGAGCGTTGTTATTACTGACGCGGCTGGAAACCAAAGCGCACCATTTACTGATACAGTAACGAAAAAGTACAACGTTGCGCCTGTACTTTCTGGCACACCAGCGACCAGTGTAAATGAAGACAGTCTTTATGAGTTTACACCAACTCTAACAGACTCTGACACAAATGATACCCATACATTCAGTATTACTAACTCGCCTAGTTGGGCAAGTTTTAATACTCAAACTGGTAAACTGTCTGGCACGCCAACTGATGCAGATGTAGGGATAACTGCAAATATTACGATTTCGGTTAACGATGGCACTGACAGCGACTCATTGACGGCATTTAGCATAGAAGTAATAAATACGAATGATGCCCCCACAGGGCAGAGTATTGGCTATACGATCGATGAAGGAGGGACACTATCTCGTGATTTGAACAATGGCCTTTTGTCGCTTGCCAGTGATGACGATTTAGATTCCAGTGATAGCCTAACAATAGTCAAAGACACAGATCCTCAATATGGCACGCTCACACTCAATACCGATGGTAGCTTTAGCTACATCCATAACGGTAGTGAAAATCATACAGATACTTTTACCTATCATGTCGAGGATAATTCAAGTGCCAGCTCACCGGTTTATACCGTAACTATTAATATGAATGCGGTTGAGGATGCTCCTACGGCATCGAACGATGCGTTAGAAACATTGGAAGATGTTGCAAAAGCGATTAATGTCACCACCAATGACAGTGATCCTGAAAATAATTTAGTCGCGTCATCCATTACGATTAAAACACAACCGACCAAAGGGTCATTAGGTGTGAATACCAATGGTGTTGTTACTTTCACCCCAACAGCCAATGCAAACGGCTCTGATTCTTTCACTTACACAGTGAAAGACTCGACTGATGCTGAGTCAAATGTTGCGACAGTCAATATCACCATCACACCGGTTAATGATTTACCAGTAGCAGCAAACTTTACGCCGAATATTGATGAAGACACGCCAACATCAGCCCTAACGGTACGAGCTAGTGCAACCGATGTGGAAGATACCAATCCATCTGGTGCAATCACAATTGAATCGCAGCCAACCAAAGGGCAAACTGCCGTTGATTTAAATAACGGCACCATAACATATACCCCAAATGCTAATGAGACAGATGATGATAGTTTCACTTATTCAATCCTTGATAGTGAAGGTGGAAAGTCCAACATCGCGACCATTTCCGTCAACATCGGCGCGGTTAATGACCGACCTGTGGCATCAAATGACTCTGGCTCAACCAATGAAGATACTGTTACAACCATAAATATCTTAGCCAATGACTCAGATGTAGAAGATCAAGGTTTTGATGGTTCAGATATTACTCTAGAAGACAAAGGGGACGGTGTTGGTAATTATAATTTAGCAACGGTAACTGTGGGTACCGATGGTCTACTGACTATCACACCAAAACAAGATCAAAATGGTGAGCTTACATTCACGTATACTATTGTTGATAGTGAAGGGTTGAGATCAGATCCTGCAACTGTAACTGTCACAATTAATGCAGTAAATGATGCGCCTGTGGCGGTCGATAATCCGGTTCAGCAAATCCAAGAAGATGGCAATATAGAGATCAATATACTTGGAAATGACACAGACGTAGACAGCCAGCTGGACGTCACAAGTGTTGTAATCGTTAGTCAACCTCAGGGTGGTACGGTGCAAGTGCAAACGACTGGGCGAGTAGTGTACACGCCGAATGCTAATTTCTTCGGTAATGATAGCTTTACCTATACCGTGAATGATGCGGAGGGTCTGACATCCAATACTGCGACGGTTAATATCACTGTAACATCAGTTAATGACAGTCCGGTAATTTCTGGAACGCCGCCCACATCAGTGAATGAAGACAACACATATAGTTTTACGCCTAGTGCCTCCGATGTTGATGGCGATAGTTTGACATTTAGTGTTGCCAATTTACCGAGTTGGGCAAGCTTTAATAGCACGTCAGGCACAATCTCCGGTACGCCGACAGAAGGACAAGACGGCACTTATAGTGGTATTGTGATTAGTGTATCTGATGGCCAAGCCGAATCTTCACTGACGGCATTCAGTATCATTGTAAATGCAGTGAATGATGCACCAACTATCTCGGGCACACCGAGTACATCAGTAAAACAAGACGAAGGATATAGCTTTACGCCTTCAGCAACGGACGTGGATTCTCAAACGCTGAGTTTCTCCATCACAAACCAGCCTCTATGGGCAAGTTTTGATACTGCTAGTGGTCAACTCTCTGGTACGCCATCTAGAGAGAGTGTAGGCAGTTATAACAATATTGTTATTAGTGTCAGTGATGGTTCTTTGAGTGCAAGTCTACCTGCCTTTAGTATCAATGTTGAGGCAGTCAATGCGGCACCCATTGCCAATAATATGCAAAGAAGCGTTGCCGAAGATGGAACAACGAGTTTCCTAGCGGACGTTAGTGACCAAGATGGAGATACATTAACAGTAGAACTGGTTTCACAGCCACAAAACGGTGTAGTTGGAGTTCAAGGAAATGTGTTTAGTTATACTCCATTACCAAACTTTAACGGCTCAGATACGTTTACCTACAGAGCATCTGACGGTGAGTTGACGTCTGCCGTGGCGTCGGTTTCTATGTCTGTAACATCTGTGAATGACGCACCAATTGCTATAGACGATAACTTTAGCTTTGACCCTGTAGCGTCTAATCAATATGTGTTACCAGTTTTAGAAAATGATACCGATCCAGATGGCAGCGCACTAACTATCGTGGGTGCTAAAGCCTCAATCGGTAATGTGTTTGTTTCTAATGATACGCTGACGTATCAAGCCGTGCCAAACTCACAAGTACCAATCGTCATTACTTACTTGGTGGAAGATAGCAGTAAAGCGCGGGCAAGAGCGACGGCCAATGTGACCATAAGTAGTTCGGGTACTGGAAATACTCCTGAAATCACCGCACCTAATGATTTAACAGTTAATGCAACAGGCTTGTATACAAAAGTGAACCTTGGAACGGCTGTTGCGACAGACAGTGCAGGAAATGCCTTGCCAGTTTCTTTGGTTGGGGGCGCTCCGATTTTTGCACCTGGCAAACATATAGTTTACTGGCAGACTATTGATAGCCAAGGTCAAGTGGCGACTGCCAGCCAAAACTTAACTGTAAACCCACTTGTATCATTGCAAAAAGATAGCAGAGTTGCAGAAGATAGAAGTCATTCAATAGCGGTATATCTGAATGGTCCTGCACCGAGTTACCCTGTCACTATTCCGTATACGGTATCGGGCACTGCTGATAGCTCAGATCATGATTTGCGCTCAGCAGAGGTGGTTATTAACTCTGGCACCAGCACCAGTATTAATTTCAATATTTTTGCCGATGGGGTAGCCGAAGGCGATGAAACAATCATTGTAAGTCTTGATGATTCAGTAAACAAAGGGGCTAAATCGACATCTGTTGTGACGATTGTTGAGCAAAATGTCGCCCCTAGCCTTACTACATTGGTATCGCAGAGTGGCGAAGAACGTAGTTTAGTTACAACATCTGGCGGTTCAGTCACAATCACAGCGACAGCTTCAGATCCAAATCCAAATGATCAAGTGAGTGTATCTTGGATCCCAGACTCACCGATAACAGATATCTCGAGTGACCCATTTGTGTTTGAATTTGACCCTACCAATATCTCTGCTGGTATCTATAAAGTGAAAGTGACAGCAGAAGATAATGCTACGCCAAGTTTATCTACTTCTCGAAATATCATTATTGAGGTTGTCTCTACCTTGGCTGAGTTAACTGGGGATGACAGTGATGGCGACTTAATTCCCGATGATCAAGAAGGCTATGCTGATGAGGATGACGATGGGATCCCTGATTTTCTGGATGCCATTACCGAGTGTAATGTTATTCAAGAACAAGCCTTGGAGTCGACTCAGTTCTTAGTTGAGGGAGATCCTGGAGTTTGTCTACGTAAAGGCGCGACAGTGCCACAAAATAACACAGGTGGTTTGCAGCTGTTAGAGGAGGAGTTACCTTCTGATCCGACAGCTAATAACGCTGGTGGGATCTTTGATTTCATTGCAACGGGTTTACCACAGCCAGGTGATGTATACAGCATCGTGCTACCACAACGTCAGCCAATCCCGCTAAATGCGGTATATCGAAAGCTGATTGGCGGTCAGTGGCAAGACTTTGTGTTAGGCGACGGTAACGAACTACTTTCAACAGAGGGAGAGCCAGGTTTTTGTCCGCCCCCTGGCAGCAATGAGTGGGTTGCTGGGCTAAATGAAGGAGATTGGTGTGTGCAGCTTCGAATAGCCGACGGTGGTCCCAATGATGATGATGGTCTAGCAAATGGTAGCATTGTTGACCCTGGTGGTATTGCAGTTCCAATTAGTGATAATACGCAGCCAATTGCCAATACTGACTCTGCTTCTATTTACTCGGGTCAAACACTCTTAATTGACGTGCTAGAAAATGACACCGATGCTGATAGCGACACACTCTCTATTACTAGCGCATCTGTCGATTTTGGTGATGTTACAATAGAAGATAACAAACTTCGCTATACCCCACCTGCCACGTTCATTGGCAACGCAACTATTCAATACGGTATCACCGACGGCAAGGGAGGCTCTAGCAGTAGCACTGCAACAGTGACAATTATTGCAAACCAGCCACCTCAAGCCGCGAATGACACGGCGACATCATATGGTACACAAATTACGATAGATGTATTAGCAAACGACGCTGATCCCGAAGGAGGAGTATTAAGTCTTGTCTCTGCCACTGCGAGTCAAGGTACGGTTGCAATAAATATTGATGGTACTTTGAGCTATACACCAAAATCTGGCTTTGAAGGTGTAGATACCATACTCTACACGGTAAGAGATGAGCTAGGAGCTTTAGCTGAAGGACAAGTTCGTGTTACTGTATCGATCAAAGAGGTAACATCCGTTAAAAATACGTCTTCAGGGACGATGGGAGGTATGTTGGTACTGTTAATTAGTGCATTAGTGATCCGCCGCAGGAAATCATTATTACCAGCCTTTGCGTTGATCAGTAGTACATGTGTGTTAAGCACTCAAGTACAAGCAGGTAGTTGGAACATTGAAGCCTCAGTTGGACAATCAACTGCGGATAGTGAATTAACTAGCCCAGATCTGAGCCTTATCAGTTTAGATGATACAAGTAGCAGCTGGTCTATTGGGGCATTCTATGAGTTGATCCCTAACTGGCATGTTGGCCTGCGTTATGTTGATCTCGGTCAGGGAAGCGTGGAGTTTGAAGGCTTAAGTGGCGATCCGGAACAAAGTCAAAATCTAATTTCGCGTGTCGCACCGGTATTACCAGAGGGACCAGCGCTGCAATTCAATTACACAAAAACCTTTGCAGATAAGTTTGTTGGAAAAATGTTTTTAGGTGCATTTAATTGGGACTACAAAATCAACAGTGTGAGAGAGGGGCGCTTTTCCACACGTTTTGAAGACAGTGGTACAAGTGGTTACTTAGGTGGAGGGGTACATTATCAACTTTCGAATGAGTTAACACTTGGTGTTGATTATAGTCATTACTTTATTTCAGCAAACGATGTTCAAGATGTAGCGATTAGCGTGAGTTATCAGTTTTAGCGCTACTATTATTGGTCGTTTAGCAATTCGATATTTATTGAACTGCTAAACGGCCAATCTAAACAGTTATTATCAATAGGCTTAATTACGTAACCTATTTTTAGGCAAGAAAATATTGCTAATTATTTGTATTAAATATTAAGTATTTAACACAGTTAGCATCAGACTTACGCCTTCAGATTGAGCAAGTATTCAGGCTAAGAGGTATAATGTACAGCTTGTGACTTCAAGTTTAGATTAGTTAAGTAAGATAGTTAACTCTTCAGATCCCTTTTCTTGAATGGCATGTATTGAGCTACCAGATTTAAATTGGCTATCGACTGTGCCTTCTTTTAGACGTGACAGAGTAACATGTGATTTACAAGGCTTTTTCTTGTTCAAATTATCTTTATGCAGTCCCTCAATACTTCCAAGTAAAATAGTGTAGCTGCCGTCATTATCATCCAACTCTACATAGTGATTGATTGATGAAGGATCACCTGTATTGGTAGTGCAACTCGCGTTAAAAGACAGTGTTAGGCTGGTATTTGGCTCATTAACAGGCTTCCACTCAACAACTATTCGGCTATCTTTGCGATATGTAGACGCGACCGGTGAATATAACAACACCTCTTCCGGTAGGACTACTGTTGATGTTAGTGTTTTATTTTCTTTGCTTCTTATTAATTCAAGTTTAAATTCAGTATTTTTAGCCGGTTGGCTAAAGTATCCTTGGTAGTCGATATCTAAAATATCTTCATCCATTTCTAACACTTTTACTTCATTACCAACGGTGGCTTGCACTTTGTCGCTGGGGCTAAGAATAATATTTGCGCCTATACTACTGTTTTTATTAAACTCAGTAACGACTCGCGCGCGATTACCATCTGCGGTAAGACGAATTTCAGCCCAAATTTTTTCGGTCGCGACAATATCTGAAGTAGTGGACTCACTAGAGCAGCCACTGGCGCCTAAAATAAACAGTAAACTTGTTAACCCATAAATGTATTTCATTTCATCCCTTTTTGATTGTCAGAATACTTATTCAGTATACATGCGGTAAACAGTTTCTAAAATAGTACAAAATAGCAAAAGACATTTTTTTACATTTTTTACAGTATCAACATGTTAATAAAGTGTTTTTTGTGAGGCGAGAAACTTTGATGAAAATACGGTTTTCGAATATAGCAATCAACGAGGTATCTATGTGATGTAAGCAATGCAAAAAGTGACGAACAAGAAACATCTAATACCAATTTGCTTAATTAAGTGGTCTATTTTGAGGCGAGAAAATCTTGTCGATAACTCCGCTACCGCGTCCTGCTATCGCCAAGGTACCTACATCCGTGTAGGCAAGGCAAAAATTTTGCTATTTAGTTGTTCTAAATGAGAAATTTTTAACACTGTTAGCGTCAGATTTACTCCTTCAAATTGAGCAAGTATTAAGTCAAATTGGTATAATATAGCTATCGTCTTAATACTCCCTCAAATTAGCCAAGTATTAAGACGAATTTGATATTCCACCAAGGCAGCTCAGGGTTTAAGCCAGGATAAGTGGTTGCTTTGGAAAATCTCGATACCTTTTTGTCGGATCCTTTCAATCCAAACTTCGGTTTGATTAACACCTATTTGATAATGCTCAATTGCAACTTGTTGCAATATCCTGTGTTCATTTTGAATGGTAGTAGGCATTAATGCTGAGTCATCTGTGTTCACACATACCGCAACGGAACCCTTTCTGAGACCAAAACGGTTATACTTTTCACCGGCCTTGATCCACTCTTGTTCAGGTGGATCCCAGCGAAAAATGGGATGCTCATGATGATGATGGAATCGGCCAATATAAATATTTGAAGTTGGACATGCCTCAACCATGATTTCATCAGCGGCATACTTTTCCATTTGCAAATCTTGGATAGCCTCATATAACTCCAGCTCTGCTGCAGAAATAGAATCAAAATATATCCCTTGTTCCACGCCAAATGGCTCTTCCGCTGGTTTAGGAATGCAATGTACCATTACCGATTTTTGCTGATGTGGTGCAAGTACGTCCCTATCTACGTAGCTTTGCCAAAGCGCTAGCGCTTTTTTTGAACTGTTAACGGCTTCACCTTGCTCAAAGTCAACTGCCCAGCCTGGCTCCATTAAGTTGGTTTCGCGCACAGCGTACGGGCAATTTCTGCGTAGTTTCCACGCTTCATATAACGCTCTACAACTATATTCGTCATCATAAAGTAACCCTGACCAGTATTGGATCTTTTCATTAAGTAGTTGCAGCACACCTGTAAATTGAGGTACTTGCTGAACAACTTCTAGGGCTTTTTGATAACACCACACGAGATTATCTAGATGCTCATCGATAGAGAGGTAGGCAACTCGTTGTCGCTTTGCCCATTTACGAGGTAGCACACCTAGCGCCAGCGCATGTCCCAACCTATCCCCAGCTTGATAATCACAAAAGTACACAGCTTCATCAATTGCACGCAGTCCACTGAGGAGGTGGCTAAAGTCTTCACCAGCATGGACGGTTAAAAAAGGTCTCTGCATCCGGTTTGAAAATATCCCAGAGGCACTATATTTGGCCTGACGGAGTATTCGAAGTGCGGGGGCAAATACTTCTATCGGTAGCTCATTTTCATTGCCTGCTACGTCAAAGCCGCGAATGGCCTTGCGCAAGTCAAAAGTAAGCGGGCAAGTATTGTCAGCAATACCAAACTTTTTTATCTCGTAACTTGAAAAGGTCGTTGAGCATGCAAACGCTTGCAGCATGTTTACTTGTGCTTTTAATGCTTTTCTAATTTGTTCTTGGTATTTATCTGCTTTATTACCTGAGCGCGTAAAGTGCAACACAAAATGCACCTGTTCAGCTAAGGAAGACTCGTACAGTACCCGCAGTGCTTGGGTTAAGGACTCTGGATCGGCTGGAAATTGCTCAGTGCCTAGTAGTACTTGCGGTGTAGTCCTAAATTCACGATAAGTGTTTTGCATATCTGCACTGAGTGCATCTATCCCACTGTGACTTTGGTACGCAAGCGCTCGTTTACTGCGAGCCTGAAAGCGAGAGTGACTGATGAATTGACTTAAACCGACGCCCGACACCACCATATAGTTTCGAAAGATAGCGCTAACACGAATAAAAGCATTGATTTGGTGACTAAGTGCTTTGTCACAGTGTAATACCCCAAGGCAAAAGAGTAACCAGCGTTTTGACGACGGAGCAAAACGATTATGTGCGGCAACAAAGTAGTGCTGTGTATCCGAATCGGTTTTATCTTGGTGTAGATATGGCAATACGTTGTGTATTTTGGCGATATCTTCGCTTGGATCAAACTCACGCAAAGTGGAAGCCTGATAGTTAAAAGTGTGTTCAATCAAGGTGGTGCCTAATTGATGACACCACGCTGGTAGGTGTTGCTTTTTATATGCGCCGCTCTCAAACAAGGTGTATTCTGCTCGCCTCGGCCACACAATTTTGTCATCTAGGCGTTGGCCATAAAGTGCAAACCCCAATAGGGAAGGACCGATATAGCCATGACCTCCCAAATGTACATGGTTGTCAGCATATGCTTTGTCATATCTGTCATTAGATAATGCGAAAGGACATTGAGTGTGAGTAATGGCGCTGATGAGATCATGTTTGCTCACGCCATGGCGTGAGGATAAATCTTTATAAGCCTGTGCAATTACCCAGCTTGGGTCAAGCAGCGTTAATAATTCAAGCCATTGATCCAGCTTTTTGGGCTTAACTTCAAATCTATTTCCTTGCCACTGTAAATAATAGTCACTGAGGTGACTTAATACTTGCTCATAGTCTTCGTTGTCAAAAGTAACAAAGTTAAGCTTTAGCATATGATAAATGTCATCACTTCGAAGTGTATGGCGGGTATAGGCTTGGTAGTCTGATACCGCAGCAGTGAGCGCTTCTGTGATGGGCTTTGTCGAGGTGCCCGATAGCAATGAGCCATGCTCAGAAGGAGAAGCGAGCAACCGATCAGATGTTAACGCAGCTGCGGCGACAATAGACTTATCTGATGCACAGATCATTGGATAAACTCTTCACGCCGAAGTGCTATGATCACTTTACCTTCAGATTTACTTCCGGATATATCACCCTTTCGATTATGTAAACCTTTGGCGGCAGCATAATTATCTATAGCCTCTGTTGAAAAATCTGACCCTAGTCCAATTAATACAATTTTTTGCTTGTTATTACGCATGTAAAGCCGCAGCTTTCCAACACTGGGTTTGGCGCTTGTTGCGGCTTTATACTCTCTCAAAATCGCGTTTATAGCTTGGTCTATTTCTTGGTTATTTTTAATAACTTTAGGGTTTACAGGCTTAGTTTTATCTTGATCATTACGGGTAGAGTTAGGCTCTTTGGTAGCAGCTACTTCTGGATTATGTCTAGTGCTCTTTGAGTCTATAGACGCAGCTGACTTATTATCAGTCCTTGTCGCTTTACTACTTCTCACTGGCGAAAATGAGCTTTTTTCTGCACTTTTACTGGGTTTCCATGAACTTGCGTTATTCTCTGGATCTATATTCCAAGCCGTTTTGGTAGTTTTGGTGTTAGCACTATTACTTTGTGTTTTACCTAATTTCAGTTGCGGTGTATCGGTAAACGCAAATAAAACGGGATGTTGCTCTAAGGCTCGGCAGAAGTTCAGCGCAAGTACGGAGTGCTCACTCTCCTCAGCTTCCTTTTCTAAAAACGATTTATTACGTCTTAATGTATTGTCTACCTTTTCAAATTTCAGCTGATCTCTGATGGTTGCATGGTTATCGGAGATTGCGACGTTTGCAGGTATTGACTCCCCCTGAATGCCAGCGGTGTAAGCTGAATTAACTAACATATAACTAAAGCGGTTAACCAAGTCAGATAAATGCTCGTCGTCATAGCGGTCTGATTTGAGTAAATTTTGGTACTTAAATACCGCAAAAGCAGTGAAGGTTTTGTTAAACATATACGAGAGCAGCGCCACCAGTGCTTTACTGTCTAGTGCATTAAACGTATTTTCGTGTGCCTTTTGCCAGTTAGAAATTTGTATCGTCAGTATTTTTGCACTGCGCGTTTTATCAGGGTCTTCATCCAACTGCGCCTGCTCTTCTTCCGTTGATTCTTGATCGGTTGAACCAAATACAGGCTTGGTTTGATTGATACTAAAGATTGAATAAAACGGTACGCGGTTGAGTATGGCCGCTATATTGCGCTCAAGTAGGGATAACTCTGCTGTGGGCTTTAAACAAGAGTAAGCAATTAGCTCAAAGGCTCGGCTAAAAAAGATAAATTGATAGGTATTCCTTAAGGTAGAATAGACTTCACCGTGGGTATATATATCTAACAATAATTGATATAGAGGTAGTTTTAGAACCTCACGGTCTTCGGTTTCAATTACTCTGAGTTCTGGATTGTCTTTCGCGTTATCTATGGCTTTTTGCGAAATAAATATTCTTTCGTCGTAAAACTCCAGCGGTGGCATACTTCTTAGCGTATGCGAGTTAGCTTTGAAGACTGAGTCTAAAATGGATTTGTTACCACTATAAGCGCGAGCTTGTTGTGCCAGTGACTCAAGAACCGTTAATTGGTTTTGATAAAAGTTTTTCTTTGCCCACGGGTACAACTCTTTATTAATTTGTTGCCTAGGGTTAAAAGCCAATAATGTCTGAATATTAAACTCTCTACTATTATTTTGGTTGAGCAGTGTTAGATAGGAGTCGGCATTTGTAAAGGCAACACCATTTTTTTTCTGCTCAGCCCAAATAATAAAGTTATTCCAAAGTGTATGAAGATCAGGTTTTATTGATTGGCTGAATGTTTGCGTATTATTAATATACCTAGGAGGAATTGAACGGATAAGTTGCACCAGCTCCCGTGAAGATTCAGGCTTTGGCCAATGATGCAGAGCTTCGTCATTATGACATAAGGGGTAAAAGGCCTGAAACAGCAATTGTTCGTAGTCACCAACGGTTGTTTCTTGGAAATTCTCTTTACTTGAGCGCTCGGCAATCGTTAAGTTAGGTATTAAGCGGCTAATAGGCTGCAGTGAAATACGCATTTGATTGGGAAAGACTTTGGTTAGGTATGCTGTGGTGAGCTCTTTTGCAACCGCTAACCCTTCCTCTGTTAGCTCCTTGTTGTGTACGTGTTTTTTATACGCTTTATCATCAAAATGTACGTGAGTCATGTGTTCATATAAACGCATATCGCCACTGACAATAGGGATAATATAAGGACAACCTAACAATCTGCGGACGTCATCGACAACCTCAAACGCGCGATCCAATGCCATATCAACATCATCGATGGGTAGCACTAAGGCTTTACAACCAAGTATGTTAATCGCTATTTCAACAAATTGATGAAAAAAAGACTCGATATGTATACCGGATTTATATTGTTGGATTTTATCGATACCGGTATAGCCGTTAAATTCGCTAGACTTTCCTAGTGAATCTGCAAGTTTTTTTAACGCATAAGTAAACTTATTTTTGTCGTTTTGCTTTGCACTTGAGCATGCAGACTCTGTGTGTTTAAGGAGCTGTTTCTCTACTTCGCTGTATATCTGCGCCACGATAACATTGGCGAAGGTGTCTTCATTAATCAGCATGGTGGGGTCAATGACATCAAGAAAATACAGTGACTTTTCATCTTCGCCAGTTGAATGAGCGCTTTCCCACATTGCTTTACTGTTTCTTAAAAATACCGTTTTACCTGTTCCGCGCTGTCCCGAGACCAAAATTGCATTGTGAGATAACCATGTTTTACTGCTCCCTTGCCTAAACGAGTGATACTCTTTTGCTTCGCCCAAGCAATTTGTTAACCGACTTAGCAGCGCATTTTTTGCATCGTCTTGCCAAAACTCATCTAGATTATTGCCAGCAATATAGTCATCTCTGAACTCATTCTTATCTAAATTTAATTTATATTTTCTGCTCATGGCTTACTTCCTTAACCCTTTCAATGAACTTAATGCAGAGTCACCATAACGGATATAGTCGTTAACAATATCTTGATGCGTTTGTATCTCGTATTGCTCTATTAGTTTAAGTAGCTCTTCCATTGCCTTATCTCTAAAAACCACACCTGACTTATGGCGAGCGACAATCAAAAGTATTCGCTCGGCGTAGAGTCTGTTTCTTGACCAAGCACGGGTATAGCCAAATTTGCGATTTACAGAATAACTCACAATGAAAATGGTGGAGCCTAAAATAAAATAGTAGGGAGCCAGTGTTTTAAAATCTATAAATATCAGGGTGGTGAGTGCGAGAGTGGTAATTAGATAATAAATTCGATAGAAATCTTTTAATATGATTTTTATAGGTGATGTATCATTTTCTGCATTTTCTGCATTTTCTGCATTTTCTGCATTTTCTGCATTTTCTGCATTTTCTGCATTTTCTGCATTTTCTGCATTTTCTGCATTTTCTGCATTTTCGGTGCTTCTAGAGCTTTTACCATTCTGTGCTGCTATTTTATCCGTTACTAGTGTTCTTACCCAAATAAGTATGGAGAAAAATAAAAACGCACAGATTAAAATAGCTTGCCACAAGCTTAAGCAACTATCTGCAGCTAAACCTATAATAGCGGTCTCGCCTATATCGCTGATGTTCTCAAAAGATGTACCAGAAAATACGTCAAGCGAAGATAAAAAGTAGACAAAACTTGGGATAATGAACATGGTGGAAGTGACAGCAAGCCGACGAGTTAACTTGTGTAATTGGCCCGAATTCAGATAATAAGTGCACCACTCATGGTTAATCGGTGAGGAGAGATCAACTGCCTGTTGGTGGTACTCTGTAATCGCCAAAAAACAAGAGTAGTTACCATGAGTTACAAGCAGTTGATC
>NZ_WEHZ01000052.1 GCF_012641745.1 Pseudoalteromonas peptidolytica | reverse complement strand
GCTAAGACTATTTAAACTGCCACCTAGAAGAGAAGATAGGCAGTATCCAAGAGCGATAAAGCCTAAGCCATCAAAGTACCCATATAAAAAAAGAAATGCCAGTCAGCTTAACTGACTGGCATTGGCCGCATTGGCGCTTTTTTTATGTGTATATAAATGTGATCTAACGGAGCACCTTATTAATTCTAGAAAGCAAAGCTGATACACAGTACATTTATATCAATTAATCTTAATACTTGCTCAATTTGAAGGAATAAATCTGTGCTAACGGCGTTAAAAATTTCCTATTTAGAAGAACTACATAGCAAAATTTTTGCCTTGCCTACATGAATGTAGGTACCAAAGCGATAGCAGGACGCGGCAGCGGAGTTATCGACAAGATTTTCTCGTCTCAAAATAGGCCACTCAATTAAGATAATTGGTATAATTTTGCTGTATTTAAACATGCAGCACTAAAGTCATTACATTGAGATAAAAATATGGCAGTAGCTGGGGACTATTACCATATTTGTATTTGAAGTGGCTCAGGCTGAGAGGAGTTTTTGCATCGTTTTAGACTTAGGTGTACTAAATACACTCTCGGTTTCACCATATTCAACTACTTTACCGCGATTTAATACTAGTATCTCATCGCTCATATGACGCACTAAGCTCAAATGATGGGTAATAAGGACATAAGCTAAACCTGTTGCGGCTTGCAGTTCAAGTAGAAGGTTAACGGTTTGCGCTCGAACCGATGGATCAAGAGATGATAACGCTTCATCTAATACCAATACTTTTGGGTCTAGTATTAACGCTCTTGCTAATGCTACGCGCTGTAATTGCCCGCCACTAAACATGTGAGGGTAGTAGTCAATGTGTTCACCAAGCAAGCCGACTCGACTTAACGTTACCCTGATTTTCTTATACCTTTGATCCTCGGTAAGTTCAGTATTATATTGCAAGCAGTCATCAAGCATGTCGCCGATTGTAAGTCCTGGATTCAACGAACGGGTAGGGTCTTGGAAGATAAGGCGAATAGTGCGGCAATCATGTTCTCGTACGCCACTGTCTTCGACTATTTGCCCATTGAGTAGTATTTGCCCTGAGTCTGCAATATCGGCACCCGCAAGCACTTTTGCTAGGGTACTTTTACCTGAGCCTGTTTCTCCGATAATTGCCAATGTTTGTCCGGGTGCCAATGCAAATGAAACGTCCCTGAGCACCTTCATAGAGTGGCGCTTAAACAGACCTTGGCGCGAAACATAAGATTTATTGAGAGATTGTACTTTTAAGACGGGCTGCATTTTTGCTTCACCTTAATGAGTGGAAAGTGGCAGGCATAACTGTGGCCGTGAGAGCGACTTTGTCTTGGTGTTACCACACACTCTTTTTGTGCTTGTGGGCATCTAGGTCCCAATCGACATCCAATTGGTAGGTGTTGTAAAGGTGGAATAGTGCCTTTCAGCGCATAAAATGGTTCTTTATGACCGAGCCCTTGACCAAAATCAGGCAAGCTTTTTACCAGTGCTTGCGTATATGGATGCAGTGGTTGCTTAAAGATAGCACGGGTAGGGCCTGCCTCTACCATCTGGCCACAATACAGCACGTGCATAGCATGTGACCAGTCAGATATCTCCTCTAGCTCGTGAGAAATCATTAAAATTGACATGTTTTTGAGCTGATTTAAAGCTTTTAATAGCCTAAATACTTGCGCTCGGGCTGTGCTTTCAAGTGCTGTTGTAGGCTCGTCAGCAATCAGTAATTTTGGACTCCTCGCAATTG
Organism: Pseudoalteromonas peptidolytica; assembly: GCF_012641745.1. Taxonomy (GTDB): domain Bacteria; phylum Pseudomonadota; class Gammaproteobacteria; order Enterobacterales; family Alteromonadaceae; genus Pseudoalteromonas; species Pseudoalteromonas peptidolytica. The sequence continues at coordinate 19,698 of NZ_WEHZ01000052.1, read as the reverse complement.
CCATGGCTATCATTATTTTCTGACACATTCCCTCAGACAGTTCATGCGGGTAACTACTACAAATCTTTTTATCGTCTCTAATACCTGCTTTATGTAACAAAGCGCGTACCTTTTCTTTGCGAGCTTTGCGACGACCGAAAAAGCCGCCTTTAAGTGCGCTGTCAGGAATAGATTCAGCGATTTGATCAAAAATGCTCACCAGAGGGTCCAGGCTTCGACTTGGTTCCTGATAAATCATCGCGATATCTTGGCTCACAATTTTACGGCGCTTTTCCGGTGAAAGTCGCATTAAGTCGACACCTCGCCAGTGCATTCTGTCAGCAGTTACTGTCCAACGTTGATTAAGTACACCCACAATGGCCTTAGCAATTAAGCTTTTACCCGAGCCGGACTCTCCGACTAGCGCATGTACTTCGCCTTCTTTTAGGCTTAGATTGACCTTATCAACCGCTCTAATAACGCCATCTTCGGTACGAAGTTCAATAGTAAGGTTCTTAATGTCTAACAATTGCATTAATCGGCCTTCCGATTTTTTAAAGCTTCACGTAAACCATCGCCAACAAGGTTGGTGGATAATACCGCGATGAATAAAAGAACGCCTGGTAGTCCCACGGTCCACGGTGCGAGATATATCAAACTCAAATTCTCTTGAAGGATAGCTCCCCACTCAGTGGAGGGAGGCTGAGCGCCTAATTTTAAAAAGCCTAAAGCTGCAATATCCAGTATCGCAGTCGACAGCGCCATGGTAAATATTACCACAATATGCTCATAGATATTAGGTAATATGCCACGAACCAGCAACCTCCAACGGTTTGCACCATCCAGTTTAAAGGCGATAATGTAGTCTTTACCAAGCTCAGCCACCACAAGATTTCGAATCGAATGAATATATTGCGGAAGCAATGCAAAGATAATTGCCCATACGGTATTCATAAGGCCTGGACCCAGAATAGCGATAATGATAATCGCCAATAATAGGGATGGGATCGCTAGAGTGATGTCAAGCAAATGGTTTAATAGACTAGATTTTAGTCCTCGACTGGCTCCTGCGAGTGTACCGAGCACTACGCCAAGCGCTGTTGTCACGAGTGCTGCGATAATTGATAGACCGAATGTATAGGTCGCGCCATTCATCAGTCGCGATAGAATATCTCTACCAAGGTCATCCGTTCCGAGAATAAATCGTACATCACCGTCATCATGCCAAGACGGAGGAAGGAGCAAGGCATCTGCATGTTGTTGATTGACGCCGTATGGCGCGATTAAAGGTGCAGTTAGTGCCAAAACTGTCAGAGCCAAAAATAACCAAAGGCCTACTAATGCAACATGGTTTGAGCGAAATTTTCGCCAAAGCCTGAATAAGGGAGAGCGATTAGACTCCTCAGTAAACAAACTAAATTTTGCCATGCGCTTGATTCCTTGCGATAGGGTCGAGTAAAGAGTGAACAAGGTCTGACATCATGTTGGCAATAATGACAAAAAAGGATACAGCCAATAAGCCCCCTTGTATCGCTGGATAATCACGTTGATAGATACTCTCGATGAGCCAGCGACCAAGACCAGGCCAAGAAAATATGACTTCTGTTATCATGGCTAATGTAATCAGTGTACTAAATTGCAGGCCAATTTGCTTGATCACAGGCAGTAGGGCATTTCTAAGTGCATGGTGAAGGATAAGCTGACTGCGATTTAGACCCTTAGCTCGGGCAGTCTTGATATAATTTTGATCAAGTACATCTAACATTGAATCGCGGGTAAAACGAATAAGTACGGTCGTTGGGTACATAGCCAGTACGGTGGTTGGAAGTGCTAAATGATGAATTGCATCCCAAAACGAGGCTCCACCGTATGGAAAGCCCTCTAAATAAATATCGATAAGAATAAAGTGTGTGACTGGCTGTATTTCATATAACAGGCCAATGCGCCCAGACATGGGAAATAAACCTAAGCCAAGGCAAAACACCATAATTAAGAGCAACGCAAGCCAGAATACGGGGATAGAAAAGCCCATTAAGCTAAGGGAATTAATAATCTTGTCAGGCCATTTTTTATGGTATGCACTGGCAATAACACCACTAGGCACACCAATTATTACAGCGACAGTTAATGCGTACAGGCATAACTCTAAAGTTGCAGGGAACAATAACTTAACATGGCCAAGTACAGGTTGGCCTGAAGAGAGTGACAACCCCCAGTCACCTTCAAACATCCGTGCCATAAAGGCACCATATTGAACAATAATATTATCTTCGATTCGGTACTTTTCGACCAGGGCCTGTGTTTGGGCATAACTTGAGTTCACCTCACCACTGAAGTTCGTAATTAGCTCCCCTGGAAACAAGTAATTGAGTGAAAAGGTGAACACTGTTAGGGTAAAGAGCATAAAGCACAGGAGACTAATACGCCTGTAAGCATATTTTGCAAACATCTTAGTCTCTCCTTGCCTTTGCTAGAGAAATACCACCAAAAGGCCGCAAAGAAACCCCCTCAATATCAGAGCTAGTCGCTTGAAAACGCAAACCATGGGCAATGGGAACCAAAGGCAGCTGCTCAACAACCATCTCTTGTGCTTGTCGGTAGTAATGCTTACGTGCTTCCATGTCATTGGTATCGAGGGCTTGTGTCAATAATAAGTCGAACTCTGGATTGCACCAATTTGCAGGATTTTTGCCACTGAATGTAGCTGTGCAGCTTAACAGCGGACTGAAAAAGTTGTCAGGGTCAGGAGTATCTGCCGCCCAACCTAACAGCACGCTGTCGTGCTCGTGACGACCAACACGTTCAATAAACGTATTCCATTCATATTCAACAATTCTCGCCGTCACTCCAATGTCTCTCAAGTCTCGTTGGATCAGCTCAGCCATTTTGCGAGCATTAGGATTATAAATTCTCGACACAGGCATTGCCCATAGAGTCATCGTGAAGCCATCTTCGAACCCAGCTTGCTTTAAATATGCTTTTGCAATTTGTGGGTCGTATGAAGGCATGTTTGCTTGTGCTCGAAACGCCCATGACGAGGGGGGGAGGATTGAACGAGCGATAATTCCATTATTGTAAAACACAGCTTGCATGATTTTCTCAAAATCAATGCTATGAGCTAATGCCTTTCGTACTAGTGGGTCGTTAAATGGCGGTTTTTCTGTATTGAAAGCCCAGTACCCAATATTGAGATTGGCGGCTTTTTCAACATCGATGTCTTTGCGTTGTTCAAGTACCGTGAGTTGTGTTGCGCTCGGATGAGCGGTGATATCACACTCTTTGGTAAGCATTTTTGCAATTCTACTCGTACCGTTGGTTGTAATATCATAAACCAACTGCTTCATGTACACAGGATGTTTCCAGTATTGTTCATTCCGGTAGTAGCGAATTAAGTTATCGCGCATAAACTCACGGTATTTATACGGGCCTGTACCGATAGGTTTTTGATCGAAATCTTGTTTGCGTTCCAAAGAGATCAGTTGATCTGCGTATTCTTTAGACAAAATAACAGCAAAATCAGTGGCAATATTCGATAAGAAGCTACTTTCGGCATTAAACAAGTCAAAGCGTACTGTGTAGTCATCCACTTTTTTTACTTGGCGAATAAGTTGATCTAGTCCAATACTCTGAAAATAGGGGTAGTTTGCATCACCAATAAAATGGTAAGGATTGTATACGTCAAATAGGCGATTAAATGAAAACACGACATCATCTGCGTTCATTGTTCGCGTGGGAGTAAAATACAAGGTGTCGTGAAAGTGAACATCATCTCTTAGCGTAAACGTAAATGACTTTCCATCTGCGCTCACCTGCCAAGACTTAGCAAGCTCTGGTAAAAACTCCCCTGTGTTTGGGTCGATACTGATCAGAGTATCAAAAAGCTGATTGGCAATAATATCTATCGTCGACCCTGTTGTGGTCACTTGCGGATTAAATGACACAGGGTTTGCTTCTGCACAATATACCAAGCCTTGCGACTTATCATTCACTTTATTTGGTGTCTGGTCTGTACAGCCAAATAGCGCAGTACACAACACACCAAAAAACCATATACGCACCACTAGGCCTCTTGTTTTTGGTTTTGATCCAACAGGTTGTATTTTTTCAAATACCCTCTAAGTTGATGATACGTCAAACCGAGATTTTGTGCAGTTTTCTTTTGATTAAATTGACTAAATTCAAGTGCTTTTTGCAACATTGTGATTTCATACTCATTAGAGAGTGATTTTAAATCACAAGGAAAAGTGAAATTCAGCTCGTGCTCCACAGTCTGCTTAACAAGCGGCTCTGCTACCACAGTCGACTCTAAAGATTGACTTTGAGGGATGGTAGACTGAGTAGAAGGTGCCTTAATGCGTTGACTCGGTCTAAAGGGGCTTGCAAATGGGTCGAATATAATGTCATGCACCGGTATCTGGTCGTTACCATGGCGGTACAGGCTGCGCTCGATTACATTTTTAAGTTCGCGAATATTACCAGGCCATGGATAGTCCAACAGTTTTTCAATTGCTTTTCTAGTAAAGCCACTGAATAATTCCCAGCCCAAATCCCGCGCCATATTAATTGCAAAATGTTCAGCAAGTAGCAGGATATCTTCTTTTCTGGCTCTTAATGGAGGCAGTGTTATTACATCAAAGGCTAGGCGGTCAAGTAAGTCGTGTCTAAACTCTCCCGCATCTGCAAGTGTTGGCAAATCTTCATTGGTTGCACATACTAATCTAGTATCGACTTTTACCGTTTGTTTACCACCTACGCGCTCAAATTCACCATATTCGATAACGCGAAGTAGTTTTTCTTGCACCATAGCGGAGGTATTGGCAAGCTCATCTAAAAATAAGGTACCACCATTAGCTCGTTCGAAGCGGCCTTCATGGCGTTTGCTTGCACCGGTAAAAGCACCACTTTCATGGCCAAATAATTCACTTTCTAAGAGGTTTTCGTTTAGCGCTGCACAGTTAAGTTTGACGTATTCTTGGTCCCAACGCTCCGAAAGATAGTGCAGGCGAGCCGCAATTAACTCTTTACCTGTACCGCGCTCACCGATAATTAATACTGGTTTCTCTAACGGGGCTAACTGAGATACCTTATCTAACACCGCTAAAAAGCTGTCGGATTGGCCTAATAGATTATCCTGTTGACGGAAACGGCTCATATTGCCTAACTCTTAGTTATTTTTGCTAATAACTAGTGTATTTCAAAAAACAGGATAACTAAAGGACTTTTAAAAATAAAATAACCACATGATTTTATTGTATTTTTAAATCTGATAAAGTTGGCAAGCTATTTGATACATAGTTAGTAAGCAATTTAGCTATTAACCAAAGAGGTAACCACTATGGGAATTTTTTCTCGTTTTGCAGACATAGTGAATTCTAATATTAATGCGATTTTGGATAAAGCAGAAGATCCGGAAAAAATGGTTCGCCTGATCATCCAAGAAATGGAAGATACACTAGTTGAAGTAAGATCGACCTCAGCAAAAACTTTAGCTGAGAAAAAGGAGTTAACACGCCGTCTTGATCAGCTCAAAGCACAAGTAGATGATTGGCAAACTAAAGCCGAACTTGCACTGAGCAAAGAGCGTGAAGATTTAGCGCGTGCCGCTTTACTTGAGAAGCAAAAGTCTGCAGAGGATGTGGCTGCCCTTGAAAAAGAGTTAGCACATGTCGATACGCACATTGAAAAGCTGCAACAGGAAGTGAGTACACTTCAAGATAAGTTAGCGGATGCTAAAGCGCGTCAAAAGGCGATTGTACTGCGCCAACGCTCAGCTGAGTCTCGATTAGAGGTGAAAAAAGCACTAGACAGCAGTAAAGTAGATGATGCCTTGAATCGCTTTGAGCGTTATGAGAGCAAAATTGATGGTCTAGAGTCACAAATTGAGTCTTATGATCTTGGTAAAAAATCTCTTGCAGATGAGATAGCCGATTTACAAAAGAACGAAAAAATCGATGATGAGCTTGAGCAGCTGAAAAAGAAAATGGCTGAAAAGTGAAAATAGCTGCACCTACTATTAGGTAGGTGCCAACCAACTACAATAATAACAGCCAAGTTGAAGGCAGGAGAGAATTATGTTTGATGCAGAAGTTTTAATGGCTCCGCTAATTATTTTTATGATCATTGTGGCACCGCTTTGGTTGATTTTACATTACCGTAGTAAAAAGCAGGTCAGTCAAGGGTTGAGTGAGCATGAACATCGTCAATTGATAGAGCTGGCTAACAAGGCGGAGAAAATGGCAGAGCGTGTTGAAACGCTGGAAGCTCTACTTGATCAAGAGTCGCCACAATGGAGACGCAAGCTATGAGTAGATCAAAGCGAGAACTATATCGTGATCCGAGTCGCGGAAAGGTAGCCGGAGTATGCGCAGGGCTTAGTGACTACTTTAATATGGAGTTGTGGCTTGTTCGGATTTTATTCATCACAGCTGTGCTACTCTCTGGTGGTCCATTATTTATCGTCGTGTATGTGGCTTGCTGGTTTATTTTAGATAAGCGTGAAATGATGCCAAATCGTTCACCTGATGCGAAAGATGAAGATAAGGTATCAGTGAAGTTTAAGGTATGGCAAAAAGGTGAACCGCCAAGACAGGCACTTTATGACCTGAAAGACAGACTATCACGACTTGATGGCCGCATTCAGAATATGGAACGCTATGTAACTTCCCCTGAATTTACGGTTAGCAGAGAAATCGACAAGCTTTAAGGCGGTTTTAGCCGCCTTGGCATTTTCTAAAGGGGCAATTTTCTATTTATGACTACGTCACGCTTTCGTACCCCATCTTCCCTAGATAAGCTAAAACAACAAGCCAAAAAAACGCTTCACCGTTCTTTTGATAAGCATATCAAACTTGCAGTGACTGGATTCAGCGGCAGTGGTAAAACCGCATTTATTACGGCACTTATTAAACATCTCACAACCCAAACCAGCACAGATAATTTACCTTTCTTTGATGTGGTGAGTGAAGGTCGTCTTGTGGCATGTCGTCCTGAGCCACAAAAAGCGCTAGCAGTACCTACTTTTGATTATCAGCAAGCCATAAGCTGTTTACTGGAAGAATTGCCAACGTGGCCTGCATCAACTAAGCGCATCAATACGTTAACACTGGCGTTTAGGTATCATAGTGAGCGTGGTCTGAAACAGCATTTAGCGCAAACTCATACCCTGTATCTTGAGTTATATGACTATCCTGGTGAGTGGCTAATGGACTTACCGCTGTTAAAAATGACTTTTTCCGAATGGTGTGAGCAGCAGTTTGCGCTACTAAAAAAACCAAAATACCAGCCATTTTCACAAACATTTTTACAGCTAGTTGAGCAGTTTGATAGTACGCAAGCGGTGGATGAGAATAAGCTAAAAATGCTTGCACAAAGTTACCATGCGCTTTTAGCACAGCTGCAGCGAGACACCCGTTTATCTAATTTGCAACCGGGTAGGGCGTTGATCCCAGGTGATCTTGAGGGGGCACCCATACTGCTGTTTTTCCCAGTACAAAGCCACCCAAATGAGATTACCGAGCATTCACAATATCAACAGCTTGTTGAGCGTTTTGAAGCCTACAAAAAGCAAGTGGTCGCGCCATTTTACAAAGATTATTTTTGCCAGTTTGACCGCCAAGTTGTATTAGTTGACTTACTGGGGAGTCTAAGTGATGGTTATGACACACTGAAAGAGCAAGAAGTTGCGTTAAAGCAGATCTTAGCCATGTTTTCTCATGGTAAAAGCGGTTTGTTATCTCGCTTATTTAATCCAAAAATAGACAAAGTCCTATTTGCTGCCAATAAGTGTGATGGCGTTTTGAACGAGCAGCAATCCAATTTAACAAGGTTGTTAAATGAAATGCTGGTGGACAGTGCCAATGAGCTTCGCTTCAATGGGGTAACGGTTGATACCATGTCGCTTTCTTCGGTGAGAAGTGTTGAGTCTAGAGCGGTGAAGGAGGGGGGACAACATGTGCAATGTATTTATGGTAAGCCGGTCGGCGAGCAGCAGTTTATCAATTATGTGCCACCGACACCGCCAGACCATATCCCAAAAGCAAATGCTTGGCCTCAAGGGGGCTTTGAGTTCATAGCGTTTGAACCCCTGCCTGCTAAGCACGGAAATTTATCACATATTAGGCTTGATCATGCTTTACAGTTCTTAATTGGAGATAAGTTAAGATGACCGATCAAACAAAACCCTATCAAGGTTCGGGTAGGCGCTTAAATATCGACACGCAAAGCCAAGATGAATCTCAGCATTTGGGTGGTGAAGGCAAAGTCCTGGACAATGAACTGCTGGTAACTAGTAGCTTTGAGACAGTGCCTGAGCCGGAACTGCCCAAAATTGAACGTATCTACGAGTCGCCTTGGAGATTTGGGTTTAAACAGTGTTTTTTTCTGGCGTTATTAGTACTTATTATTGTTGAAGCGGCACTGACTTTGATTGAGAGCTATGAGCAAAATATTCTACTATTTGCGCTTTACACCACCGTGTTGTCTCTTGGTTTACTCGCACTATTCAAGTTCTTATTTTCGGAAGTCGTCGCACTTAGCAAACTCAAACAACATCAGCAAATTAAGCATGATGCACAGCGTTTGTTACAAAGTGACCAGATCGGTGAAGCAAGAGCGTGGCTCACACCCTTGTTAAAAGTGCATCCAGAGCAAAAGGTTACGGCTTTTGAAGAGGCATTACAATCCCATCATACAGACAAAGAAATCATCACTTTATATGAAAAAACCTTGCTGCGGGAGCAAGATGCGGAAGCTAAAAGACTAATTCAAGAGCATGCAACAACATCAGCACTCTTAGTTGCTCTAAGTCCACTTGCGCTTGTGGACATGTTGGCGGTGCTTTGGCGTGGAGTCGTGCTGGTAGAAAAGGTTAGCAAGCACTATGGTATTCGATTGGCTTATCGTAGTCGCATTACGTTATACAAAATGCTGCTCAAGCAAATGGTGTTTGTTGGCGCGAGTGAACTGGTAAGCGACCTTGCTGCAACTAGTGTAGGCGCAGAATTACTTGGTAAGCTCTCTACTCGTTCAGCACAAGGGCTAAGCGCAGGGATATTTACTGCTCGACTAGGGTATAAGGCAATGGAGCTTTGTCGTCCGTTACCACGTTTGGAGCACAAACAAAGCCTGTTGAAAAGTGCGATTAGCTCAGTTGTTGATGTGCTACTAAGACGTAGTAAAAAAGATTAAACGGCAACAATTTTATACACCTCTTTAAGTAAAACTGGCTAGTCACAACCAGTGAACTAGCCATCTCCCCATCTGGCATGCTTGTTTATTGCTCCAAACTACCCTAAATATTGACCATGACAAAAAAACTACGCTAATTAATTCACTAACGTGCTTATTTGGTTAGCAATAATAAAATCAGCAGGCCAATATGAAAAAATTAAGAGATGACAGTCAGTGTATTCACGGACCTAATCATTTTGATGACCCGCATGGGGCGTTAACCGCACCATTGTACCAAACTTCAACATTCCATTTTAAAGATGCGGCGCAAGGAGCTGCAAGGTTTGCCGGTGAAGAGCCCGGTTATATCTATACTCGCTTAGGCAACCCAACGACACGAGAGCTGGAAGAAAAAGTTGCTCGACTTGAGGGAATGGAAGACGCTGCGGCAACAGCTACAGGTATGGGGGCTGTTTCGGCATCGGTACTGAGCTTTTTGCAGCAAGGCGACCATATGATTGCATCAAGCGCACTGTATGGTTGTAGCTTTGCATTATTCGCGCATATGCTACCAAGGTTTGGTATTGAGGTTTCTTTTGTTGACTTGACCGACGAGGATGCGTTGCGTGATGCCGTCAAGGAAAATACAAAGCTGCTATTTGCTGAAACTCCAATCAACCCTAACATGACAGTTATAGACTTAAAAATGTTGGGGGAGGTCACCAAACAGCATGGGATGTTGTTTGTTGTTGATAATACATTTATGACCCCACTACTGCAAAAACCTGTTAATTTTGGTGCGGATATTATTGTCCATAGTGCGACCAAATACCTAAACGGACACGGTGACGTAGTAGCAGGGCTAGTTTGTGGCTCTAAAGAGCATATCGAATTAATCAAGCTTACCGTACTGAAAGATATTGGCGCGACTATCAGCCCACATGACGCATGGTTGATTAACCGTGGACTAAAAACCCTCGCAATACGAATGCAGCGTCATTGCCAAAGTGCACAGGCCGTTGCAGAGTTTTTAGACGCTCATCCAAAAGTAAATACCGTTTATTACCCAGGGTTACCCTCGCATCCGGGTTATCAATATCTTGGAGAGCAAATGAAGGGTGCCGGAGGGGTGATTGCATTTGAAATAAATGGCTCTATTGAGCAAGGAGAGCAGTTTATAAATGCCACTGAATTATGCACGCTAGCGGTGAGTCTTGGCGACCCTGAAACACTGATCCAGCATCCTGCTTCTATGACGCACTCTCCGTATACCCAAGAGGAAAGGCTGGCAGCAGGGATCTCTGACGGGTTAATTCGTATTTCTGTTGGGCTTGAGGACGTCGAAGATATTATTGATGACTTGAAGCAAGCATTTGATAAAATATAGATGTATAAATAAGTTTACTTTGGGGCTGTTAAAGCCCCTTTTTTGTATGTGTGTAATTTATTCGTTACGCCTGTGTTTATTTTTATTTACGTTTTTAGGGGTTGTGCAAAAGTTGATAAACGCCTTGCCTATTAAACTTTATGTCACTTTTACTTAGTATCAAAGTCACAAGTTGAAGCACTCCAAACTACTCAACAGGACTGCAACTCAGATTGCGAAAGTATAAATTGGAGTGAATTAGGTGAGAATGAAAAATGGCTAAAGCAAGTAAATATGTCTCTAAGCAGCCGGATGAAAATGGCGTTATCGCTTGGACGAATGAAGAGAACCAAATCTGGTCTGAGTTAGTTGCGCGTCAGCTAGAGTGTATAAAGGGGAAAGCCTGTGACGAGTATCTAGCTGGGCTTGAAAAAATTAACTTACCACACGATCGGATCCCGCAGTTAAGCGAATTAAACGCAGTACTTGAGAAAGAAACTGGGTGGCAAGTAGCACCAGTGCCGGCATTGATTGATTTTGATGAATTTTTCCGATTGCTCGCGAATAAGCAATTTCCAGTAGCAACGTTTATCCGCTCACGAGAAGAGTTCGATTACCTTCAAGAACCTGATATTTTCCATGAAATTTTTGGCCACTGTGCCATGCTAACGAACCCAGCGTTTGCAGAGTTTACACATAAGTATGGTCAGTTAGGCTACGCGGCACAGAAAAAAGACCGGGTATATCTTGCACGCTTGTACTGGTTTACCGTTGAGTTTGGTCTAATGCAAACCGAGCAAGGTCTTCGCATCTACGGCGGTGGTATTTTATCCAGCCCTGGAGAAACGCAATACGTATACTCCGACAAACCAGAGATTAACCCGTTGCAAGTACAAGATGTATTACGTACACCTTATCGCATCGATATTATGCAACCGGTTTACTACACAATTACCTCGATCAACGACTTATTTGAAATATCAAAAATGGATATTATGTCGTTGGTTGAAAAAGCAAAAGAGCTAGGGTTATTTGAACCTAAGTTTCCCCCAAAAGAAAAACTAGCAAGTTGAGGAATTATCAATGTCTGATTTAAGTGCACAAAAATGTGAAGCGTGTCGTGCAGATGCGCCTAAAGTATCAGATGAAGAGCTCGCCGTTCTCGTGAAGCAGATCCCTGATTGGGTACCTGAGGTACGCGATGGCATTATGCAGCTTGAGCGCGTATACAAGTTTAAGAATTTCAAGCAAGCACTCGCGTTTACAAATAAAGTCGGTGATATGGCTGAAGAAGAAGGTCACCACCCAGGTCTGCTGACCGAATGGGGTAAAGTCACAGTGACGTGGTGGAGTCATTCTATTAAAGGTCTTCACAAAAATGACTTTATCTGTGCAGCAAAAACTGATGAGGTTTTTGCGTCGCTGTAAGTTCTGAAGGACAGTGCAGAAGGTGTGGTTACAACGACCATGCCTTTTTGCCAAAGTGAGCAGCATAAAAAAACGGCGCAAACTAAGCGCCGTTTTACTCATAATTTAGGATAAAAGCAAAGCGGTCTTATAGACCGCTTTCGCATCAACTTTAAAATAAGAAGACGCTACGTAAAGGTAGGGCTAATAATACCATTTGTCCATAGAATGGCCGTCGCGGCTAGAATAATTACTAATAACACTAACCCACAAGTTACCACAGAGCTTGCATAGATAAACCCACGCTCTTCAGGGATGTGCATCAGAATCGGAACGCCTGTATAGAGCAAGTATACTGAGTAGGCCAGTGCTACCATACCAACAGAGACCACAAACCAAAGCTCTGGATAAAATGCTGCAAATGCTGACATAAACATGGGCGTTGCAGTATATGCTGACAATTCCAACGTTTGTGTATAAGTAGGGTTGGCACCAAAAGTAATAGCCATCCAGTGGGCAAGATAGGCCAAAATAAACACCCCGACAATGAGTGCGCAATACATCGCTACACCAATTAGTAGTGCGGAGCCATGGGTTAAGTAAACAGGCTCACCAGTGCCTACGCTCCAACCAAGATAAACAGATGAATAGTACCCCATGATACTGGGAATTAGCGCGACGAGCGCGATATGTGACAAACTGTAAAAGATGCTTTCATGACGATTGTCGATTGTTTGCCATTCTTCTTGTGGGTGAGCGTATAAGCCCCATAGATGATTAAAGATCATAGTTAGCCCCTCAATGAATCGGTTTGTACTATTTTTGTACAACTCAATTTAGTTATGGGAGATGAGATAATTTTTGTCAAGAAAATGTAGCGGAATAGCAATATTACTATTTTCAGAATTATCTAAAACTTATCAGCGAGTCCCTCTATGGTGCACCTTGTAGCGAGAAGTTATGATAAAATAGCGCAAACACATTAGTCCTTTGTTGTTATGCTAGAAAAGTACACAGATTTACTGACACCAATAAACCAGTTTTTGGGTTGTGAAACACCACACACCTGGATACAAAAAGCGAGCCAAAGCGAGCATTTACCTTTGTTGCTTATTGATCACATGCATTGTGAGCTAAAAGCGGCACAAAGCGCAGCTTTTTTGATCCGTAAATATGCAATAGACGATGCTTCTGCAAAGACGTTATTGAGCTGGCTGCAGCCCTATGAGGACTTTATTTATCGTGGTATTGGTGAAGGAGACTTCTCAGGCAGTAAAAATGAACTGATAGGGGAGCTTACTGCAAGACCCGAATATGCTTACAATCAAGATATTCTCAGCAAAATGGTCAGGCTTATAAAAGAGGAGCTTCATCATTTTGAACAAGTATTAGACATTATACGAGCTCGGAATATACCAATTGAGTATGTTCAAGCATCACGTTATGCTTCCGGTATGATTAAACACATACGTACTTTTGAACCTGCGGCCTTGGTAGATAAATTGATTATAGGTGCTTATATCGAAGCGCGCTCATGTGAACGTTTCGCAAAGTTGGCTCCGTGTTTAGATGAAGAAATAGCTAAGTTTTATATATCTTTATTACGTTCCGAAGCAAGGCACTATCAAGATTACATTGACTTAGCGCATCAAGTTGCCAATGCTACAGATCCCAAACGCTGTGATGTAGCTGGGCGGATCCAGTTATTCCGTCAAGTTGAAAATGAACTGATAAGCTCAGCCGATCCTGACTTTAAATTTCATTCCGGTGCTCCAGCTGCACAATAACAAAAAGGAAGTAAGTGCGCTTTATTACGGCTTACTTACTTCCTAGTGTTGTTTGATTGCATTCTAGAAATTCAGCTAGCTTGACTTGTCCTCTATGCCTATTATTCAAACTAAGGTTTGAATATGGCGCGACCTAGCATGTCGTTTCTGATTAGCATAGTGATTTATCCTGAATCCATCTCATTTGGCAGCATGAGTAATCACATGAGAAATTTGTGAGTAAAAGTATATCAACCTTTTCTAGTTAAATATAACTTTATATTTTTGTTAATCTTGAGTCCCTAACATGTTGACAGTTGATTTTATTGTTGATAGTGTTTTGTAACAGTTGGTTACAAAACAACTGTTATATTAAGAACAATAATTTAAGGAATTGAAATGAAACTTAAGAAAAAGAAAATCAAACTACTTAGCCTAGAAGGCAAATCTATTCCTAAAGCGCAAACCCCTCAAATCGGCGGTGCTGGCTTACCACCTACAAACCCGCTGGCAGATTGCCCATACTCACATAACTCTGCTTGTTACTCTTGTGTAAAAGATTTACAGCCAGAGTAAGACGATTTTGATTTAATACTTGGGCAGGTTGAGGGATGTAATCAGGTACAGACGCATTGAGAGAAGCTTATTTAGGGCACCTAATAAGCATCGCTTAATAGCTTAAGCTTTCTTTCCTCAATCTAGGACAGTTTTGAGGTCTACTACGCCGGCAGTAGGCCTTTTAAGACCCATTAAATGGGTGACACATAAGCCGTTGACCATGTTCATCAGCAACAATATAGGAGCTTTGCGAGTACCAGTCTCCTAGCACTGTACGAACATTCCCATCACTATATTCATGTACTTTTGGCCTGTGGGTATGGCCATGGATCATATTTTTAACACCATACCGAATAAACATCTGCGCTACCGCTTCTTCGGTAACATCGAGGATTTCAGGCGGTTTTCCTTTTTGGTTTTCAATACTTTTTCGTCTTGCATTGGCAGCAACGCGGCGGCGATACCAAAGCGGCATCGCAAGCATTAGTCTGGGCCACCACCAGCCACGGCTTTTTTTGCGAAATTGCTGGTACACTTCATCCTGCGTACACATCTCGTCTCCATGCAAAATAACCGTTGGTGTACCATATAGGTTAATGACTGTTTGCTCAGGCAATAAAGTCATATTGCAGGCTTTAGCAAAATCTTGCTTGATTAAAAAGTCACGATTGCCATGGATAAAAAATACTTTGATACCTAAGTCGCCTAGTGCACTTATTTTTTGTGCAATCCTCAGGGCGTATGGATCCTTTTCATCGTCTCCAATCCACACCTCAAAAAAATCCCCCAGAATGTACAGTGCGTCGACGCCCACTGTCATATGGTGGTCAAGAAACGCATAAAACGCTTCGGTGATATCTGTGCGGTGTTCGGTTAAATGTAAGTCGGCGATAAAGTAGGTTTTACCCATGTGACCTCAAAACTACGCAGGCCAGCATACGCACTGGCCTTGAACAAAAAAGTGGTGATGTTATATCAATTAGTCTTAATACATGTTCAATTTGAAGACGTAAATCTGACGCTAACTGCGTTAAAAATTCTTTCTTTCCCTACATAGATGTAAGGATCTTGCCGATAGCAGGGCGAAGTTGCGGTATTATCGACAAGATTTTCTCGCTTCAAAGTAGAGTATTTGTTTAAGCGAACAGGTATTACTCAGCAACGTACGCTTTTTCGATGATTACATCTTCCAGTGGTACGTCTTGGTGGAAGCCAGCAGAGCCAGTCGCAACCCCTTTAATTTTATTCACTACGTCCATGCCTTCAACGACTTCGCCAAATACACAGTAGCCCCAACCTTGCGACGTTTCGCTCGAGAAGTTGAGGAAGTCATTGTCATTCACGTTGATAAAGAATTGTGCAGTAGCTGAATGTGGATCTGGGGTACGTGCCATCGCAAGTGTACCTACTTTGTTCGCAACACCGTTGTTTGCTTCATTTTTAATTGGTGCTTCAACAGGCTTTTGTTCCATGCCTGGTGCAAATCCACCACCTTGAACCATAAAACCATCAATAACGCGGTGAAAAATAGTGCCGTTATAAAAGTCGCTGTTTACGTAATTTAAGAAGTTTGCAACCGTTTCTGGTGCTTTGTCAGCGAAAAGATTAATGCGAATTTCGCCGTGATTTGTTTCTAAAACAACCATGTTAGTGTCCATTGTGTTGAATGTTAAAACTCTATTTTATAACAACTAAGCGGGTGTGAAAAAGCATTCCGTAATAATCGGTGTAAAAAATCAAAAAACTGTCTTAAAACACCATTAAAATCTAGAGGCGTTGCAATGTAGGTGATATGATCATCAACTCTTTTGTTAAAAATGAACGTATTTAGGAAGAAAACTACATGTTGCAGATTTTCAATACACTCACTCGTCAAAAAGCCCCCTTTAAACCGCTCAAAGAAGGCAAGGTTGATATGTACGTGTGTGGTATCACCATCTATGATTTCTGTCATGTAGGACACGCGCGAACATATGTTTCATTTGATGTAATGAATCGCTATCTACGGTACCTCGGATATGACGTCACATACGTACGTAATATTACCGATGTCGATGATAAAATTATTAAACGTGCCGCTGAAAACAACGAGTCGATTAATGAGTTAACTGTCCGCATGACCAAAGCAATGCACGAAGATTTTGACGCATTGAATATGTTACCGGCAGACATAGAACCGACAGTGACGGGTCACATGGATGAAATCATCGATATGATAGCTCGTTTAATAGAAAAAGGTCATGCTTATGTCGCGCAAAATGGTGACGTATTATTTGACGTATCAACGTTTGCGCAATATGGCCAACTTTCGCAACAAGACTTAGACATGCTTCAGGCTGGGGCGCGTGTTGAAGTAGCTGAAGGTAAAGACGACCCGCTTGATTTCGTATTATGGAAAAAGGCTAAAGCAGGAGAGCCAGCATGGCAGTCACCTTGGGGAGAAGGTCGTCCTGGTTGGCACATCGAGTGTAGCGCAATGAGTTCAAAGCACTTAGGTGAGTTTTTTGATATTCATGGTGGTGGCTCAGATTTACAATTCCCTCACCATGAAAATGAAATTGCGCAATCGTGCTGCGCAAACAATGGCCGCTACGTGAATACGTGGATCCACACCGGTATGGTGCAAGTTAATAAAGAGAAGATGTCAAAGTCTCTTGGTAACTTCTTTACTGTACGTGAAGTACTAAAAGCTTTTGACAGAGAAACGGTACGTTATTTCTTAATTAATGGTCATTACCGTAGCCAGTTAAACTACTCACAAGAAAACCTTGAGCAAGCCCGCTCATCACTAGAGCGTATCTATACTGCGTTACGTGGTGTAAAACTGGTGGAAGTAGAGCTAAAAGGAAGCGCTTATGTTGAGCGTTTTGAAGCTGCTATGAACGATGACTTCAATACACCGGAAGCGCTTCCTGTGATTTTTGAGCTGTCAAAAGAAGTGAATCGCTTAAAAGATAGCGATGCGCAAGCTGCGGGCGAGTACGCATACATTCTTGTAAAACTGGCTGAGGTACTTGGTATTGCCCAGCAAGACCCTGAATCTTTCCTTAAAGGTGAGCAAGGCGATGATGAAGTTGCACAAATTGAAGCGTTGATCGAAAAACGTCGAGCTGCTCGAGAAAGTAAAGACTGGGCTGCTGCTGATGAGGCACGTGATGCGCTAACTGCAATGGGCGTTGTATTGGAAGATAGCGCGGGAAAAACGACATGGCGTAAAGCATAGTCATACTGAAAAGATGTTACCAAAGGCCTTCTTCATTGTGCAGAAGGCTTTTTTGTTTTAAGGGCTAGCTGAATTAATGTAGCTTTACTTTTAGTCTATTCCAAAACAATGGGTTCCCCAGTGGCGGTGAGTGGTAATACGACGTCGCTGTATTTTCATGGCTTTGTGGTATTGATTTGTTATTTAGGTATGAGCTTCGAAAAGAGTAAGCAACTCAGTATGTAGGGTTTATACAGTGCGATACATGCTTGTAATTCTGGTGTGAGCCACGCACACTTAGTATAACTAGGATTAAAGTAAAAAAGTGATGATAAAAGTGCCCCAAGAGATAGATATGGATATTCCATGGCTTGACCAAAAACTATTTTCGTTAGGCAAATTTTCATTAGAAATCGGTGAGGCGCTGTCTTTTGTGACAGTGGTGATAGCGACGTTTATTATTTCCAAGGTGTTACGTCTGGCGTTCAACCGAATTGCGTCTAAGCAGGGTGTTATTCAGCACACATCTGCTTACGTGATAGGTCGCATTATCCACTACATTGTGTTGTTTATCGGGTTTATTATTGCACTGACCGCACTTGGTTTTGAGATAACTGAACTGGCGCTCGTGGCCAGTGCTCTGGGGGTTGGAATTGGTCTTGGGTTGCAAGGTTTGGTAAATAACTTTGTTTCAGGGCTAGTACTACTGTTAGAAAAAACGGTTAAGGTTGGGGACTTTGTTGAGCTAAACAATGGTATGGTTGGTGAAGTTATTGCCATTCATATGCGTTCCACTTGGATCCGCACAAATGACAATGTGGACTTATTGATCCCAAACTCAGAAATGGTATCAAACACCATAACAAACTGGACCATGTCAGATAAGTACCGCCGCTTTCGTATTCCTTTTTCTGTTGCCTATGGCAGTGATAAAACGCTCGTTAAGAGAGCTGCATTGGAAGCTGCCAAAAATGTTCAGTATACACTCAATACTGCAGGGAGGGAGGCAACAGTATGGATGACGGGATTTGGCGATAGTAGTTTGAACTTTACACTGGGAGTGTGGGTACAGCCTGAGCAAGTAAAGCGGCCGACAGCCCTAATTTCTGACTATTTATGGGCGATTGATGATGCGTTTCGCAAATACCAAATTGAGATCCCGTTTCCACAACGAGAACTTCATTTACGCAGTGGTTTTTCCACTACACAGCCTACTGAATAAATTTAATTACACGTTGCGGAAAGGGTATTTCTATATTGGCATTGTTAATGGCAGCGAATACCGCTTTATTGATCTCTAATTTAGTTTCAATTAGCGCAGTGGTTGGTACCCAGTAACGGTAGCTTAAGACTACAGCGCTGTCGGCAAATGTTTCTATACCAACCTGTGGCTTAGGAGATTGACTGACTTTACTGTTATTGGCAAGCGCATTATTGATAAGTAGTAATGCCTGTTCGTAGTCGGCATGGTAGGCAATACCAATTTCTCCTTTTACAAGTGAGTTTTCAAATGAGTTGTGTAATATTTCCCCCACAATATGTTTATTTGGAATCGTGATCTCAACGTTGTCTTCATTGATCAGGGTAGTATGTCCAAGCTCTATCATTTTGACCTGTCCGCTCACCCCCTTAATGCTGATTGTATCACCGATGACAAAAGGGCGTGTAGCGATAATAGCAAGTCCAGCACCGTAGTTTGCTAACATCCCTTGTAGCGCCAGACCAGCACCCAAGGAAGCCGCACCGATGGCAGCGACAAAAGGAGTGATACTAATCCCTATTTTACCAAGAGAAATTACTACGAACATGGCGATTATCAAGACTTTGATAACATTGCCCACAAAGTTGGTAAGTGCAGGATCGATGCTATGCTTCAGCATCAATTTTTCGGTGGCTTTCGAGAGCTTTTTAGAAAGCCACAAACCAAGCAGAAAAATAGCGATTGCGGCGAGTAATTGGAAGCTGTAAGTCACCAAGTATTCACGAATGATGTTGTAATAGCGCTCAATTTGTTCAATCTCTTGATTAATCACGATACTTTCTCATATTTGTTGGTTAATTTATTTTCTGACGGTTGGCTTTTACGCTGAGCTGAATACTCGATAGACAAAGCTTATACCAATTTTCTTAATTAACCCGAGATCGGTTTAAGCCATCAGTTCATCAATAGAAATTGATGGCTTTTTTTCTTTGTGGCTGTATGCAATCAGCGCACCCAAGACTGTTAATATCATTCCATGCAAGCTTCTATG
>NZ_WEHZ01000051.1 GCF_012641745.1 Pseudoalteromonas peptidolytica | reverse complement strand
GGCATTAAATGCCAGACCGAGAAAGTGTTTAGGGTATAAACAGCCTGCTGTTGTATTCAATAAATTACGCAAAGTACGTAAAGCAGCTTAATTTAGCGAGTGGTGCACTTCGGAGTTGAATTCGCGTCTCCATGGATGTTGGTACTTCGAAGGTAGCAGGACTAGGTAGCAGTGCTATCGATAAGATTTTCTGGCCTAAAAATAGATTGATTAATTAACGTACTTGGTATTAATTCACTGATATTCACCTCTTAAATTACTGAGCTTTAGAGTAATAGCCTAATTAAAAAACGTAAATAAAAACCCCAGTTACAATGACTGTAAGTGGGGTTTATGAACGACAAAAGTTATTTCGTCAGCTATATCTATTTACTGAATTAAGTGTTCTATTTTAGGGTGAGAGCGCTTGGAACTAACTGGGTAAGAATTATACTGCTTAGTTTTTCTAAGAGAGCTTTGAACCGAGTTAGCCGCCAATTTACGCCTTCAGGTTGAGGCAGCGCCAAGACAAAATAGGTCTTATACTTCCAAGTAATCCAAAATACCTTCAGCGGCGTTTCTACCTTCAAAAATAGCAGTAACTACTAAATCAGAACCTCGAACAGCATCACCACCAGCAAAAACCTTTGGGTTACTTGTTTGATGAGTAAATGCACCTTTTTCTGGTGCCACAATACCACCCCAGTGATTTATTGCCACATCATATTGCGCTAACCAATCAAGGTCATGAGGTTTAAAACCAAATGCCACGATCACGGCATCAGCTTCCAGTATGTGCTCTGAACCCGCTACAATTTCGGCACGTCGTCGGCCATTGGCATCGGGTTCACCCAGCTGCGTATTGACCATTTTTACACCACTTACTTTACCAGTATCGTCAACTTCAATACCCACAGGTTGCAGGTTAAATTTAAACTCCACCCCTTCTTCTTTGGCGTTTTTCACCTCACGTACAGACCCTGGCATATTCTCTTCATCACGGCGGTATGCGCAAATGACAGATTGTGCGTTTTGCCTAACTGAAGTTCTCACACAGTCCATTGCCGTGTCACCGCCACCTAACACAACAACACGTTTACCAGCCATATTTACATAGCTATGCTGTGTTTCGTCATAGCCCATGACGCGATTGGTATTGCCAATCAAAAAAGGAAGCGCTTCATAAACACCATCGGCATCTTCATTTTCCAGATTGCCCTTCATGCTTTGGTATGTCCCGACTCCTAAAAATACGGCATCGTACTGTGACAATAGCTCGTCCATTGAGATATCTCGACCAACTTCAGTGTTGAGTTTAAACTCTACGCCCATTTCAGTGAAAATCTCACGGCGGTTTTCCATAACCGACTTTTCTAATTTAAATGACGGGATCCCAAAGGTTAATAACCCCCCAATTTCAGGGTTACGGTCATAAACTACGGCTTTGACACCATTGCGAACCAAAATATCAGCACAACCGAGCCCAGCTGGCCCTGCCCCAATAATAGCTACTTTTTTGTCTGTCCAAGTGACGTAGGATAAGTCTGGTTTCCAGCCTTGTGCAAACGCTGTATCAGTAATGTACTTTTCAATATTACCGATAGTGACAGCCCCAAACTCTTCATTAAGTGTACATGACCCTTCACAAAGTCTATCTTGTGGACAAACTCGACCACATACCTCGGGCAAACTGTTGGTGCGATGAGATAACTCTGCAGCTTCAATAATCCGGCCTGTACGGATTAGTTTAAGCCATTGTGGAATGTAATTATGTACCGGACATTTCCACTCGCAGTAAGGGTTTCCGCAATCTAAACAACGGTCTGATTGTGAATGTACTTGTTGCTCTGAAAACGGCTCATAGATCTCAACAAAAGATTGCTTACGTGTAGAAATAGGCTTTTTTCGCGGATCTACACGTTGTACATCGATAAATTGGTAAACGTTCTCGCTCATTGCTCTCTCCTACTGCGCCTGAATTCGTAGCTCAGCGCTACTACGCGCTCGGTGGCCAAGTAAACTATTTAGATCGCTCGACTTTGGCTTTACCAGTTTAAACATTGGTAAATACAACTCAAAATTAGCTAAGATCTGCTCAGCTCGGGTTGAACTGGTTAAATCTAAATGCTCTGCAATTAAACCGCGTAGATGCTCTTGGTGCGATGCCAGCGCTTTGAGGTCGACCAACTCGACCAACTCAGGGTTGATGCGCTTATCAAAATCACTCTCTTCGTCAAGTACGTAGGCAAAACCACCGGTCATACCTGCCCCAAAGTTAACGCCAACTTGACCAAGCACACACACCACGCCTCCCGTCATGTATTCACAACCATTATCACCAAGGCCTTCGACGACGGCTTGTACACCTGAATTCCTCACCGCAAAGCGCTCTCCAGCGCGACCTGCTGCAAATAACTTACCGCCTGTTGCACCATACAAACAGGTATTACCGATAATTGCGGCTTGATGTGATGCAAAACTAGAGCCAACCGGCGGGCGAATAACCAACTTACCACCAGCCATACCTTTGCCTACGTAGTCATTTGCATCTCCCACCAGCGTCATTTCAAGACCACCCGCATTCCAAACTCCAAAAGATTGTCCCGCAGTACCATGTAGCTCAATAGCTACCGGATCAGCGGCCATACCTTGATTACCATGTTTACTGGCTATATAGCCTGATAGCATCGCACCAATTGCTCTATCTGTATTGGAGATCCGACTAACCAACGAGGTACCTGTCATATCATCTATTGCTGATTTCGCCTTCTCAAGCAAGCTTTCGTTTAATGCACCACTATAGTGTGACGGGTTAGTATGCGTGCAATATAAAGCTTCATTTGATGGATTATTTGGCTTCGCTAATAACGGAGTTAAATCTAACTTTTTCTGCTTCGCTGTATTTCCTTCAATCACATCAAGTAAATCTGTCCTTCCTATTAAGTCTGTTAATTTAGTAACACCAAGCGATGCCATAATTTCGCGCGCTTCTTGTGCAATAAACTTAAAGTAGTTCATCGCCATTTCAGGCAGGCCGTGATAATGTTTTTGACGCAACGTATCATCCTGTGTTGCAACACCCGTTGCACAATTATTGAGATGACAGATCCTGAGATATTTACAGCCGAGTGCAACCATAGGACCTGTACCAAAACCAAAGCTTTCTGCACCAAGAATAGCGGCCTTGATAATATCTAACCCTGTTTTTAGACCACCGTCGGTTTGCAGCCTGATCCGGTGACGTAAACCATTTTCAACCAATGCTTGTTGAGTCTCTGCAAGTCCCAGTTCCCAAGGACTACCTGCATACTTCACTGATGTCAGTGGACTTGCCCCTGTGCCGCCATCATAGCCCGCTATGGTAATAAGGTCGGCATATGCCTTGGCAACACCTGTCGCTATGGTGCCGACACCTGGTTCTGAAACCAGCTTGACCGAGATCATCGCCTCTGGATTTACCTGTTTTAGGTCAAAAATCAGTTGTGCTAAGTCTTCAATAGAGTAAATATCGTGATGTGGTGGCGGCGAAATCAAAGTAACACCTGGAACTGAATAGCGAAGTTTCGCGATGTAAGGCGTCACCTTTTCACCTGGTAGCTGACCTCCCTCCCCCGGTTTTGCGCCTTGAGCCACTTTAATTTGAATAACATCAGCAGAGCGCAAATAATGCGGCGTCACGCCAAACCGCCCAGACGCAACTTGCTTGATGCGGGAATTCTTTTCAGTGCCAAAACGGAGCTTGTCTTCGCCCCCCTCACCAGAATTTGAACAGCCCCCAAGACGATTCATAGCAATAGCCAGCGCTTCGTGCGCTTCAGGAGATAATGCACCGATACTCATTGCTGCGGAGTCAAAACGCTTATAAAGCTCTGTTGCTGGTTCCACTTCCTCAAGATCAATTGAGTTCTGTTCCGTTTTGAGCTTTAACATATCTCGTAAATTGGTGACGGGACGATTATTTACAAGCTCTGCATATTTTATATAGTCCTGATAATTCCCCGAACGCACCGCTGTTTGTAACGTTTGTACAACATCTGGATTGTAGGCATGGTACTCACCACCATGTACGTACTTTAATAGACCACCATGTGATAATAACTTGCGTCTACTAAACGCGAGTTTGTTTAGCTGTTGTTGTTCTAATGCAAAATCATCAAAACATGCACCTTTAATACGGTTTGCAACGCCGTTGAAGCACAACTCTACCACTTCATCAGACAAACCTACGGCTTCAAATAACATCGAGCAACGGTAGGATGCAATTGTACTGATCCCCATTTTCGACATGATTTTGTATAAACCTTTATTTATAGCGCCACGATATGACAGTGTAACTTCCCGATATGATTTTTGAATGACCTTCTTGTCACACATATCAACCAGTGTTTCATATGCTAAATAGGGATAAATTGCGGTGGCACCAAAGCCCAGTAATACCGCAAATTGGTGGGGATCTCGAACACTGCCGGTTTCAACAATGATATTTGCATCACAACGTAGGTTTTCATTCACCAAACGTTGTTGTATTGCCCCCACAGCCATAGCAGCTGGTATAATGTGTTTTCCAGCTGCTATGTCTCGGTCGGTTAAGATCAACATAACGCAACCACTACGTGCTTTTTCTGTTGCTTCCTTACAAACTCGTTCAATAGCTGCGCGCAAGGACTCCTCTGCATTATATATTAATGAAATTTTGCAAGCGCAATAATGGTCATCATCTGCATGCAGCAATTGCTGCATGTCAGAATACGTTAACACTGGAGAAGCAAATTGTAAGCGTTTAGCGTGACCTGTAGTCTCGTTAAAAACGTTTTGCTCTCGGCCAATACAGGTAGCCAAAGACATAACATGATTTTCACGCAGCGGATCTATGGGCGGGTTTGTAACTTGCGCAAATTTTTGTCTAAAGTAATCGAAGATTGAGCGGTGCCCCTCAGACAAAACAGCAAAAGGTGTATCATCTCCCATTGAGCCTGTTGCTTCTTGGCCATTTTCACCCATCACACGAATAACTTGATCTAGCTCTTCATTTGTGTAACCGAACTGCTTTTGGTACGTTACCAAGGTCTCATCATCTAGATCGCGTTTACCTGATGCTTGCTCATCTAACGCTTCAAATGGCGTTAACCGTTTTACATTTTGCTCAAGCCAAGTCTTATAGGGGTGTCTGGATTTCAGATCTTGATCGATTTCATCGGACTGCCAAATCTTGCCATGTAAAGTATCGACCACCAATAACTCACCTGGTCCTACACGGCCTTTTTCAATGACTTCGTCAGGTGCATAATCCCAAATGCCCACTTCAGATGCGAGGGTAATAAACCCATCTTGAGTGATCACATAGCGCGCGGGCCTTAGGCCATTACGGTCGAGGTTGCAAGCAGCAAAACGACCATCTGACATCACTATCCCAGCGGGGCCATCCCATGGCTCCATGTGCATAGAATTAAAATCATAGAATGCGCGAAGATCTTCATCCATAGCGCGGTTTTTCTGCCATGCGGGAGGCACAAGCATACGCATTGCTCGAAACAGATCCATCCCACCCGCTAAAAACAGCTCTAACATGTTGTCTAAGCTAGAAGAATCAGATCCAGTCTCATTGACAAACGGCGCTGCCGTTTGTAAATCAGGTAATAGCGGTGAAGCAAACTTGTAGGCCCGAGCACGCGCCCACTGACGATTGCCTTGAATTGTATTAATCTCACCATTGTGTGCTAAATAGCGAAATGGTTGGGCCAAAGGCCATCGAGGCTGAGTATTGGTTGAGAAGCGTTGGTGAAATACGCAAATAGCACTCGTCATACGGATGTCAGCAAGATCAGAATAGAAGTTAGGTAAATCCACTGGCATCATCAAGCCTTTATAGATAGTCACCAAACCAGACAAACTGCAAATATAAAATTGCTCGTCCTGCTCCAACCTTTTTTCAATCCGACGCCTCGCAATATAAAGGCGTCGTTCTAAATCTTTAGGACGCCAACCTTCTGGCGCACCGATAAAAACTTGCTTAAACTCAGGTAATTGTGCTTTGGCAATAGGGCCAAGCATGGATGGATCAGTTGGTACTTCACGCCAACCAATCACCGTCAGTGTTTCTTTTTCTAATTCTTCACAAATGACTTTTTCTGCCGCTGCTGCTAGCGATTCATCTTGATTTAAAAATATCATGCCAACCGCATAGTTTTTACCTATGTGCCACTCATTTTCGGCAGCAATAGCTCGAAAGAAGCTATCTGGTTTTTGCAACAATAATCCACACCCATCACCTGTTTTGCCATCGGCAGAAATACCACCACGGTGCTGCATACGGTCTAAACCAGTTATGGCTGTTCGGATCAGTTTATGGCTCGGCTGTCCGCTCACATGCGCAATCAAACCAAACCCACAGTTATCTTTTTCTAATTTTGAGTCATATAGCATAGACTCCTCCCCTTGCTACAACGGCCAGCCCATGACGGTACGACGAAATGCTGGCAGATACTCAAAATTAGCCTTGATTGAAAGTAGAGTCAACACAAAAATGAATACATATTCATTAAGTTGAATATTTCTCATTGGTAATACAAGTTACCCAAATCAATCAAAATTTATCATTTTGAAAATATTGAATATAAATTTGCAAAATGACACCGGTATCAACAAGTGTGTAATGGCCACAAGATCCACACAAGTAAACGTTTACGTAAACGTAATCAAAATTAAAACATGAATAAATATTCACACAATTACTATAAACCAAAGACTGGCTAACAAGCACTACATGAGAATGGCTATATAAATATGCAGCGGCAAACCTGTTTTAGTTGACGTACACGTCAACTAAATAAACAAAAGTTGGATCCAAATTGAAACGAGTAATTGTCTAGTGAAGGGATCAGGCGATTAATAAACGAGTAAAAGTATAAAAAGGGAGGAAGTTAACCAGAAAAGTTAGGGCGGCAGAGCCTATGCTCTGCCAGGTATGACATTATTCAGCCGCTGCATCATCTTTTTTATACTTAGCAGCTGTTTCTGAGATTAGTGGTTGAAGCTCACCTTTTTGGAACATCTCAATAATGATGTCACAACCACCAATCAGCTCACCTTCAACCCAAAGTTGTGGAAAGGTAGGCCAGTTTGCATAATGCGGTAGCTCTGCACGAATATCAGGGTTTAGTAGTATATCTACATACGCAAACTGCTCACCGCACGCCATCAAAGCCTGAGATGCTTGCGAAGAAAAACCACAGTTAGGGAGTTTAGGAGACCCTTTCATATAAAGAATAATTGGGTTTTCTTCGATCTGTTGTTTAATCTTATCAATAGTTTCCATTAGTTACCTCAAAATGACGTTTTTCCGATATTTATGTACAGCACGCTAATATCGGCACTTTAGCTTGCTACTCACTATTACAACACACATTAGTAAACCACTACGCCAGCCGCACGATAGGTTAGAAGCAACGGTATAGCGCCTAAACTGAGCTCATTTATTGCCCATGTGAAGGCTGCTATTTGGCATCGGTTCACAAAGAATATGTATTATAAGTCATTAAGTCACTGGCACGCATTGCTGTTTGCCAAAACTTGAGTAAAATAGTCAGGAATTATAGTATCACTATAAAAGCCAATGGTATAGAAAAGTGGGCTAATGTTAGCTTGCTTTCGTATGAGTTGTTGGCAAATCAACCAAAAAAATGGAGATTAATATGGCATTTGAACTACCGTCACTACCTTATGCACTAAACGCACTTGAGCCGCACATCTCTCAAGAGACGTTAGAATTCCACCACGGCAAACACCACAACACTTATGTTGTAAAGCTAAATGGTTTAATTGAAGGTACTGACTTCGAAGGTAAATCACTAGAAGAGATCGTTTGTAGCTCTGAAGGTGGTGTTTTCAACAATGCTGCTCAAATCTGGAACCATACGTTCTACTGGCACAGCTTAGCACCAAATGCAGGTGGCGAACCAACAGGTAAAGTTGCGGAGCTAATCAACGCGAAATGGGGCTCATTTGCTGCGTTCCAAGAAGCTTTTAATGACAAAGCGGTAAATAACTTTGGCTCAAGTTGGACTTGGTTAGTTCAACTTGCTGACGGCTCTTTAGATATCGTAAATACTTCAAACGCAGCTACGCCGCTGACTGAAGAAGGTGTTACACCAATTATCACAGTTGATCTTTGGGAACACGCTTACTATATCGACTACCGTAACGTCCGTCCTGAATACCTAAAGGGTTTCTGGGCACTTGTTAACTGGGACTTTGCAAACAGCAACCTAGCTTAACATCAACTATCATCATTGATGCAATAATGAGGGTGCTTAGGCACCTTTTTTTGCGCCTGTAATTCAACATTAATACATAAAAAATCTAGTTTTTTTTGGGTATTATTCATATCACGACTAAGCTTTAAGTAACCTTTCCTAATCTATGATCCGCAATCCATACAAGGTAGCTTACTGGAGGTCGTTATGACAATCTTTGAACATTATCAGGCCAGATATGAAGCCGCGCAAGAAGAAGAGTACACTATCGCGGAATTTCTTGAAATTTGTAAAAATGATAAATCAGCCTATGCCAGCGCCCCAGAGCGACTATTAATGGCGATTGGCGAACCGGAGATGATTGACACATCTAAAGATGCGAGGCTAAGTAGACTGTTTTCCAATAGAGTAATAGCAAGATACCCTGCATTTAACGAGTTTTATGGCATGGAAGACGCTATTGAACAGATAGTCTCTTATCTCAAACACGCAGCCCAAGGGCTTGAAGAGTGTAAGCAGGTGCTCTATTTACTCGGTCCTGTTGGTGGGGGTAAGTCTTCTATCGCCGAGAAATTAAAATATTTAATGCAAAAAGTACCGGTGTATTCGCTAAAAGGCTCACCAGTTAACGACCACCCACTTTGCCTGTTCAGTCCTCAAGAAGACGCTGACTTGTTAGAAAAAGAGTACGGAATCCCTACCCGCTATATTAAAACTATAATGTCGCCATGGGCTACCAAACGCTTACATGAGTACAACGGTGATATTACTAAATTCACTGTTGTAAAGCGGTATCCATCTATACTTGACCAAATAGCCATCGCTAAAACAGAGCCTGGCGATGAAAACAACCAAGACATCTCAGCGCTAGTGGGTAAAGTAGACATTCGTAAGCTTGAACACTTTGCTCAAAATGATCCTGATGCCTACGCATATTCAGGTGCACTTTGCCTTGCAAACCAGGGGTTAATGGAGTTTGTTGAGATGTTTAAAGCCCCCATCAAAGTGCTACACCCGTTATTAACTGCAACTCAGGAAGGAAACTATAACGGCACGGAGGGTATTTCTGCACTTCCCTTTAGTGGGCTGATCCTTGCGCACTCTAACGAATCTGAATGGCAAACCTTCAAAAACAACAAAAATAACGAAGCGTTTTTAGACCGCGTTTATATCGTTAAAGTGCCTTATTGCCTACGCGTATCAGAAGAAGTAAAAATCTACGAGAAGCTCATAGAAAATAGCGAATTGCGGCAAGCTCCATGTGCCCCTGGCACGCTAGAAACTTTAGCTAAATTTTCGGCACTGTCGCGGATTAAAGAGCCTGAAAACTCAAGTATTTATTCCAAAATGCGAGTGTATGATGGAGAGAGTTTAAAAGATACAGATCCCAAAGCTAAGTCTTATCAAGAGTATCGTGACTATGCGGGAGTAGATGAGGGGATGAACGGTCTCTCCACTCGATTTGCGTTTAAAATACTTTCACGCGTCTTCAACTTTGACCACAGTGAAGTTGCAGCAAATCCAGTTCATTTGTTTTATGTATTAGAGCAACAAATAGAGCGAGAGCAATTTAACGCAGAAGTTCAGGAGCGTTACTTGAGCCACTTGAAAGGCTATCTTATTCCTCAATATGTTGAGTTTATTGGTAAGGAATTACAAACAGCATACCTAGAATCGTACTCTGAGTATGGACAAAATATATTTGACCGTTATGTAACCTATGCAGACTTTTGGATCCAAGATCAGGAGTACCGAGATCCAGACACTGGTCAGTTGTTTGACCGCGCAGCATTAAATGCAGAACTTGAGAAGATCGAAAAACCCGCGGGTATTTCAAATCCAAAAGATTTTCGAAATGAAATCGTCAATTTTGTCTTGAGAGCCAGAGCCCACCATAACGGTGATAATCCGGTATGGACTAGCTATGAAAAGCTAAGAACCGTTATTGAGAAAAAGATGTTTTCTAATACAGAGGACTTACTTCCTGTTATTTCATTTAATGCAAAAACCTCGGCTGAAGACCAGAAGAAGCATGAGGATTTCGTCAATCGCATGGTTGACAAAGGCTATACCCAAAAACAAGTTCGCTTACTCTCTGAATGGTATTTAAGAGTAAGAAAGTCACAGTAACTTGTAAGCATTCAAGAGGGTGTTATATGGCGCATTTTATTGATCGCCGTCTTAACGGCAAAAATAAGAGCACTCTGAACCGCCAGCGTTTTATCCGCCGCTACAAAAAGCAGATAAAAAAGGCGGTATCAGAGGCGATTAACAAACGAAGTGTGACTGATGTCTCAAGTGGCGAAAGCATTTCTATTCCACAAAGAGACATTAGCGAACCTACTTTCCATCAAGGTAAGGGGGGAGATAGAGAGCTTATTCACCCTGGTAATGATCAATTTTCTACAGGTGACAAAATTCAGCGCCCACCTTCCGGTCAGGGAGGAGGTGGTGGTGAGGGCGAGGCAAGTGACCAAGGGGAAGGCCAAGACGATTTTGTTTTCTCTATTTCTAAAGATGAATATTTAGATTTATTGTTTGAAGATTTAGAGCTGCCTAACCTGCAACAAAGTCAGTTGGATAAACTGATGCAAATGAAAACACATCGGGCGGGCTTTTGTAACGATGGTATGCCAAGCAACTTAGACATTGTACGAAGTCTAAAAGGCTCTATGGCACGACGCATAGCCATGACATCAAGCAAAAGGCGCGAATTAAAAGAGTTAGAAGAGGAATTAGCCAATTTGTTAGCTGAGCCGGTGCCTCCGCAACAAAAAATAATTGATATCGAGCAACGTATTGAAATATTGAAAGCACAAATTGCTGCGGTGCCTTTCATCGACAATTACGATCTGCGTTTTCGTAATTACGAGCGACGCCCCCACCCCACCAGCAAAGCGGTTATGTTTTGCTTGATGGACGTATCTGGTTCTATGGATCAAGCGACCAAAGATATGGCAAAGCGTTTTTATATTTTGCTATATCAGTTTTTAACCCGAACATATAAAGATATAGAGGTGGTATATATCCGCCACCATACTCAAGCCAAAGAGGTGGACGAGCAAGAGTTTTTCTATTCGCAAGAAACGGGGGGCACTATCGTCTCAAGCGCGCTGAAGCTAATGGATGAGATTATTCAAGAACGCTACGCGCAGGGCGACTGGAATATATACGCAGCACAAGCTTCAGATGGCGACAATTGGGCAGACGATTCACCGCAATGTACTCAAATACTTTCAAGTAAACTGCTCAAAACTGTACGGTATTATGCTTACATTGAAATAACAACCCGGGCGCATCAAAGCCTATGGCGAGAGTATCAAGGAGTAGCTAATGCCTTTGATAATTTTGCTATGCAACACATTCGAAGCGTAGAGGATATTTACCCTATCTTCAGAGAGCTGTTCAAAAAGAACAAAGATAAGCAAAGCGCTGCATAATTTTGGGAGGTTGTGCGATGACCTATAAGCCAATAGACGATGGTCCTGATTGGACTTTTGATTTACTTGATACTTATCATCAAGAAATTGCTCGTGTAGCAGAGCATTACAGACTAGATACCTACCCTAATCAAATTGAGGTGATCACGGCCGAACAAATGATGGATGCGTACTCCAGTGTCGGTATGCCTATTGGTTATGCGCATTGGTCCTATGGCAAAAAATTTATTCAAACAGAACAAACTTACAAACGCGGTCAAATGGGACTGGCGTATGAAATTGTGATCAATTCAGATCCCTGTATCGCTTACCTTATGGAAGAAAATACTTTGCCGATGCAGGCGCTGGTTATGGCACACGCTTGTTATGGGCATAACTCATTCTTCAAAGGTAATTATTTATTCAAGACATGGACGGACGCGTCGTCTATCATTGACTATTTAGTATTCGCAAAAAACTATGTCGCTAAATGCGAAGAAAAGTACGGCATAGACGAAGTAGAAAACCTGATTGACTCTTGCCATGCGCTGATGAACTACGGCGTTGATCGTTATAAGCGTCCACAACGTATATCTATGTTTGAGGAGCAGAAGCGCCAACAAGAACGTGAAGACTATTTACAGTCTCAGGTTAATGAACTTTGGCGCACAATACCAAAAGGCGAAGATCAAGAAACACACGACCGTCCACGCTTCCCAACGGAGCCTCAAGAGAATATCTTATACTTTATTGAGAAAAATGCCCCACTACTTGAGTCATGGCAACGTGAAATAATACGTATTGTTCGTAAAGTATCACAGTATTTTTATCCTCAAAGACAAACCCAAGTTATGAACGAAGGCTGGGCAACATTTTGGCATTACACCATATTGAACCACCTATATGATGAGGGAAAATTAAGTGATTCCTTTATGTTGGAGTTCTTACAGAGCCATACCAATGTAGTTTACCAGCCCCCTTACAACAGTAAATTTTACTCTGGTATTAATCCGTACGCATTGGGCTTTAATATGATGGTAGATATTCGTCGTATTTGTGAAAACCCGACTCAGGAAGATAAACAATGGTTCCCTGAGTTTGCAGGAAGCAATTGGCTGGATACTCTGCACTTTGCGATGCAAAACTTTAAAGATGAGAGCTTTATTAGTCAATTTTTATCACCAAAGCTGATGCGTGACTTTAAACTTTTTACTATTGTTGACAAGCAAAAATCACCGCATCTAGAAGTTGGTGCTATCCATGATGAAATGGGCTATCAGCAGCTTCGCAGCGCACTTTCTGCACAGTATAATTTGAGTAATCATGAACCAAATATTCAAGTCTACGATGTTGATATCAGAGGTGATAGATCGCTAACTCTTAGATACATCCCACAGGGTGGGATCCCACTTGCAGGGTCGAAGCAAGAGGTGATAAAGCACCTTTATCGCTTATGGGGGTTTAAAGTTCGCCTTGAGCAAGTTGATGAAACGGGTAAAGTAGAGCAAATCGCACAATGTCCAGAAACCGAAGGTGAATGATACTTGGCTTATCGATTTGTTCAATTAAGTGGTGTGTTTAAGGCGATAACACCACTTAATTTCACCTCCATAAAGAGAGCACTAGGTTTTATTAAAGACAAAGGTAAATAGGTAAGCAGCTGGCTTTATACTCCAAAGCCTGAGCATGTTGTGAACTTACTTGTTTTTTTAAAGTTCGCCTTAAGCCTTAATCTTGCTCTAGCCTAAGGGTGTTAACTGCCCTTTCCTTTTCACCTCACGACTCGATGCCAATAGCGAAGAAGGCGCCATAGTCTTGGTTTTTATGGCAGCATCTCAGGTTAGGACTCGTCTTAGGACTCGCCGTCCATTTCCTCTGAATAAACGGTTACCTTATTCCTTCCACCTTCTTTTGAAACGTACAGTGCGCTGTCAGCAGCTTCAATCCACTGCTCATGCTTTTCAAAAGTTTCTTTAAAAGCTGCAACGCCTAGACTCACGGTAATTTTTATCTGTTGCTCATCGTAGTAAATAGACGAATTCTCTATTAGCGAACGTAGTCTTTCCGCAAATGTGACCGCACCTTTGACGTCAGTATCGAGTAAAGTAACCGCAAATTCCTCACCGCCATAACGCCCTGCTGTGTCTGTTTCCCTGAGGGTCTTTCGCAGCAGATCGGAAATATGGCGAATAGCCTCATCTCCTCCGCTATGCCCGTATTCATCATTGATGCGTTTAAAGTGGTCAATATCGAACATTAGCAATGCACTTTGACCTTGACTGCGCTTCAGTCTTTTGAACTCCTGCTTGAGACTTTCTTCCCAAAACCCACGGTTATGTAACTGAGTTAGACTGTCTGTGCGGCTGATCTTTTCTAACTGTTTATTTAATGACTCTAGCTCTAGTTTATTGATTGCTTCGTCAGTTACGTCGTAAATGATCACACAGATATGACCGACATCACCAGTGACAGTTGTCAGGGGAATAAAGGTTGCATTTTGATACATATAATCCGCTTTACCTGTAATCGGCCTATAGTTTTTAAAACGAAATATGTAAGGTTGCTGCTCCCAAATGGTGAAAGAACGGTTTTTCAACACAAAAACAGGCTCTGCTTTTGAACGAAACCATTGCTCATCAATACTTGGAAACAAGTCGAATATATCTTTGTCTTTTACAGCGCTTGGTAATAATCCTGAATGATTCTCCATAAAACCATTCCAGATACATACCTTGTAGTCACGGTCGAGCACTACGAGGCCAACATCTACGGTGTTAAACATATCCATTAACCAATGGATTTCATTCATGTCAAAATCGGCTGCTGGCATAGTTAATCATCCAATAAATAGGCTACTTTATATTTTAAGGTTTTCAGCGAGTCTTCCGTGAATAATAGCATCAAATCGCAATTTATATTATGGTTTTCAATACCATAACTTATCTCTATTGCTAACGTTCGTTGCCACCTTGCTTTGTTAGCCTTTACCAACTCAGCAACATCACAATGCTGCCCGAGCACCACGGGGTGCCCTTGACTAAATGGCATATCAAGCTG
The DNA here is from genome assembly GCF_012641745.1 of Pseudoalteromonas peptidolytica. GTDB lineage: Bacteria > Pseudomonadota > Gammaproteobacteria > Enterobacterales > Alteromonadaceae > Pseudoalteromonas > Pseudoalteromonas peptidolytica. Next base: position 8,140 of record NZ_WEHZ01000051.1, on the reverse strand, counting down.
CTTTGATAAACCAGTAAGAATGGCACCGATCAAAATATTACTAATATCCATTAACAGCTCTAGCTCTATTTTTGTGTTCAGCTCCCCGTGGTAATTCATCAAAGAAGCGATTTCCTTAAAGCTAGAGTCATTTAGCAACAGCAACGCCTCACCGGAAACACCGCCGCCAATAAAGCCTTGGCAAACTCCAGATGTCGTTGCGCTAGCATCTATGGCTTGTAAGGCCATGTGAAGCTCGTTAACTTCTAACACGTTGACATTCGGAATAGGTAATTCAACAAAGACGTTGAGTAATCGCGCTAGCAAATCACCGGCTTGACCCATGGCAACATTCGTTAATTCTTGATAGATATCACGAATTTCAGGGTCTATCTGCTCGCCAAGCTTATGAACCAAACTTTCTCTGATTGCTTTGTCTTTTATACCATGGTGCTCAATGATTTCAGCAAGTTTGGCGGCATCACAGGGCTTGCGGATAAAATCTATCGCCCCCAGCTCAATCACACGCTGATGCGCATTAGGCTGAATATCACCAGACACCACGACGGTAAGCACGGAGAGATCTTGTTCACTGATCGCTTGCAGCACTTCATAGCCATCCATTTGCGGCATGTTTAAATCTAAGAAGAGTATCTCCGGAGAAAGCGCTTTAATTTGTTTGATACAGTCAAGTCCGTTCTCCGCAAATTCCACTTTAATATCCCAGTCATCTGGCAGCGAACGCGCCAACTGCCGACGGGCAAGTTTTGAATCGTCACAAATTAGGACTAATGTAGACATACAAGCTCTCTTTCTGTTTCCCATTGCATATCGGCAATGTGCAGGGAAGGTTTAATTATATTTATGAGATAAAAGCTTAAAATTGCGACACATGTTAATAAAACAACGTCATTTTTACAATCTAAATGTCACTTAAGCTTGGTTCCTTACTGTCAGTATAATACACTCAAATCAATTAAGTTAACTTCAAAAGGAATACTTTATGCTCAAAGCGTTAGTTTTGGCGAGTAGCCTGTTTAGTGTGGCATCTTTTGCCTATGATTTACCTGAAAATACTGTCGATATGGGCAAAGTAAAAGCGCAAGGTAAAGCCGTTGTTTTACTTGGTCGTGGGGTTGAAACCGGTCAAGCTGCACCTGATTTTAAAGTCGCTGATGCTGACTTTACTCCGGTCACATTGGCTGACTTTAGCAATCGTGCGGTATTAATTAGCGTCGTACCAAGTCTAGATACAGGTACATGCAGTTTACAAACTAAACATTTCAATGAAAAAGTAGCGAGTCAATTCCCTGATGTCGCCATGTTGACTATCAGCACTGACCTCCCTTTTGCACAAAAGCGCTTTTGTAAAGCTGAAAATATCGACAAAGTAAAAACATTATCTGATGCTGTATGGCATTCATTTGGTGAGAATTATGGCTTGCTCATCAAAGATATGGGGTTACTTAGCCGTGCTATCTTTGTACTCGATAAAGAGCATAAGGTGGTTTACAAGCAATTAGTTGAGAATTTGGCGAAAGAGCCAAACTATGATGATGCGGTATCTGCGTTGCAAGCCCTTTAGCCTGCTACTTTATAATTACTGAGTTATTGACATAAAAAAGGCCGGACACTGTATCAAGATGTCCGGCCTTTTTCCTCATCAAGCTGAGATGTTAGCATTCAGCTTAATTAAGTGGTCTATTTTTGTAGATCTAACATGAGTTTGTTCAAACGGCTAACGAAGCCTGCCGGATCTTTCAAGCTGCCACGTTCAGCTAACATAGCTTGGTCTAGCAGTACTTCAGCCCACTGACCAAACTTGTCTTCGTCTTGCTCATTATTTAAGTGCTTAACTAATTGGTGTTCTGGGTTAAGCTCAAATACAGGCTTAGACTCAGGAACAGCTTGGCCCACTTGCTCCATTAGCTTTTGCATTTGCGAGCTCATGTCGTTGTCATCAGCTACCACACAAGCTGGAGAGTCTGTTAGACGATGCGTGAAGCGAACTTCTTTTACCTTATCACCAAGTACGGTTTTCACACGTTCAACTAGACCTTCAACTTCTTTTTCACTTTCCTCATGTGCTTTCTTAGTTTCTTCGTCATCCATATCACCAAGGTCTAAGTCACCACGAGTAATTGATTGAAGTTGCTTCTCGTCAAACTCAGTCAAGTGGCTCATCATCCACTCATCAACACGGTCGCTCAATAGCAACACTTCAATCCCTTTCTTACGGAAGATTTCAAGGTGAGGAGAGCTTTTCGCTGCTTCAAAGCTGTCAGCCACAACATAGTAGATCTTGTCCTGACCTTCTTTCATGCGCTCAATATACTGTTCAAGCGACACATTTTGCGTCTTTTCGTCTGTATGTGTAGAGCTAAAACGCAGTAATTTTGCAATGGCTTCTTTGTTTGCAAAATCTTCTGCAGGGCCTTCTTTAATTACATTACCAAACTCATTCCAGAATGTTTGATAGTCTTCTGGTTTGTTTTTGCCCATACGCTCAAGCATTTTGAGCACGCGAGACGTACAGCCCTTACGAATAGCTTGCGTGATCTTGTTATCTTGTAGGATTTCACGAGATACGTTAAGTGGCAAATCGTTAGAATCTAATAAACCTTTAACGAAACGTAAGTAGCTTGGCATAAACTGTTCAGCGTCATCCATGATAAATACACGCTGTACATACAGTTTAAGACCGGCCTGACGTTCACGGTTGTATAAATCGAATGGCGCTTTTTTAGGAATATAAAGTAAGCTAGTGTACTCGGTTTTACCTTCTACTTTATTGTGAGCCCATGAAAGCGGTTCTTCCCAGTCATGACCAACGTGCTTGTAGAATTCTTTATACTCTTCTTCACTGATCTCAGATTTGTCACGAGTCCAAAGTGCTGTCGCTCTGTTAATCGCTTCCCACTCACCTGGCTGCGCTTCGATTTTTTCACCGTCAGGCCCTTCTGACTCAGGAACCGGATCTTTGTAAAGTTCTACCGGAATAGAAATGTGGTCTGAGTATTTAGTCACGATTCCACGTAGACGATACGTTTCTAGGAACTCACTTTCTTCTTCACGTAGGTGTAGTGTGATTTCTGTACCACGTTCTGCTTTTTCAACTTCAGCAATAGTAAAGTCACCTTCACCTTGTGACTCCCACTCAACCGCTTGAGACTCGCCAGCTTTACGAGTACGTACAGTCACCTTATCAGCGACAATAAATGCTGAGTAAAAACCAACACCAAACTGGCCAATCAATTGTGAATCTTTTGCTTGATCGCCCGTTAGGTTTTTAAAGAAATCGGCTGTGCCTGATTTTGCAATAGTACCTAATGAACTGATCACTTCATCACGCGTCATACCAATCCCATTGTCTGAAATGGTGATGGTTTTAGCATCTTTATCAGCGCTAAGGCGAACACGTAGCTCTGCATCGCCTTCGTAAAGGTCGCCATTTTGCAATGCAAGGTAACGTAGTTTGTCAGCCGCATCTGAAGCGTTAGATACTAATTCGCGTAAAAAGATCTCTTTATTTGAGTATAAAGAGTGGATCATTAGGTTTAGTAATTGTTTGACTTCTGTTTGAAAGCCTAATGTTTCTTTTTGAGCTGCGGACATTGTTCTCTCCAATATAAGCAATTAGTGCAGTGTTCTAAATCATTATGCTAGCTATATGGGGGGGGAGAACAAACTTTCAAGAGACTAAATTAAATTTTTAACATGCAGCCCTGCTTTTTTGTGAGTTTGCTTAAAAACAGGACAATAAAAATAGTTTATAGCTTTTTACGACCGCTAAACGCGTGCATTAATGTCATCCCATCAACTAAATCAAGCTCACCACCAACCGGCATGCCATGAGCTATACGTGACGCATCAACACCATATTTGTGGCAAAGTTCTGAGATGTAATGTGCCGTTGCTTCGCCTTCAACCGTTGGATTGGTCGCTAAAATAACTTCGTTAATGTTGCCGTCATTCAGTTTGCGCTCTAGCACATCTAAACCAATTTCATTTGGGCCAATACCATCAAGCGGTGATAAGTGACCCATTAATACGAAATATAAACCACTATATTGTCCTGTTTGCTCGATTGCTAGTACATCTGTTGGCGACTCAACGACACAAAGTAGACCTGTATCTTGGCGCTTTATACTCAGGCATATATCGCAAATATCAACCTCACTAAAGGTACGGCAGCTGTTACAGTGGCCAATAGCCTGCATCGCATGACTCAAACACTGTCCTAATTGCGAGCCACCTTCTCTATCTCGCTCCAATAAATGAAAAGCAATACGTTGAGCAGATTTAGGTCCAATGCCAGGTAAACAACGTAGCGCTTCGATAAGCGCGGTCAGACTAGGTGATAATTGCATAAATGAGCTTCTCGTAGCTTGTTCGGTGCACATGCACCTTTAATAATGCCGAGATGATAAGGGATATTCATACTGATTTAAAGCGCGGCACGAAAAGCAACAACAGCAAAACCTCAATCCCAAGCAATTTTTGCTTTAATAAAATCATTCGCCTTGAATTAACCACCAATTCAGCTCAAATGCTTGCAGCTGAGACATAATCACCGGACAATGGTAGCATTCCCAAAAGTAGTAACATTTAGCTGCAAAAAGGGCTGACTTCTCGACATAATCATAGAGAGCTAATAATGAAAAAAACAATTATCGCAAGCACCATAGCTGCCATTATGCTAACAGCATGCTCGGAGCAAAAGGTATCAACAAGTCAATCAAATACACCAGCCGAAGCAACAATCACAACTGAAAAAGCAGAATTAGGCACGTTTGGCGTAGACTTAACAGCCCGTGATGAAAGCGTAAAGCCTGGCGATGACTTTTTTATGTACGCCAGTGGTACATGGTACAATAACTATGAAATGCCAGCAGATAAGACACGCTACGGTGCCTTTACCGCGCTTGCTGAACGCAGTGAAAAGCAAGTCAATGCTATCATTGAAGATATTGTTTCTCGAGAAAACCTGAATGCTCAAGAGCAACTCATTGCCGACTTCTACAACGCATTTATGGATGTTGAAACGCTTAATAAGCTTGGAATCACGCCAATTCAAGGTTTATTAGATGAGATTAAATCAATTGACAACACTGATAGCTTAACAAAAGCCTTTGGTCAAGCTTGGTTAACTGGTGCCAATTCACCAATTGGTGGTGGTATGTGGTTCAACCGCCTAGACCCTAACAAATATGAAATGTCGATGGGAGCTGGGGGTTTAGGTTTACCTGATCGCTCATATTATTTAGAGGATGCCCAGCGCTTTGTTAATACTCGTGCAGAGTACATTAACCACATTGCCACTATGCTTAAGTTTGCAGGTCTAGACAATACCACAGAGCGAGCACAAGCAATACTTGCTCTTGAAACTAAAATGGCAGAAGGCCACTGGCCACGTGAAAAGCGTCGTAACCGCGACCTCACCCTTAACCAAATTAAGCGTGAAGACTTAGCAAAAGAATATCCTGGGTTTAACTGGGATCTATACTTTGAGCAAACTGGTTACCAAGTACCACAACTCAACATGTCTCAGCCTGATCCGATCAAAGCAATGATTGATCTTGTCAACAAAGAAGATTTAGCGGTATGGAAAGACTACCTGACTTTTCACACCATCAGTGGAAATGCAGGATTGCTATCTGAAGAAATTTTTAATACCAATTTTGAGTTTTTCGGTAAACATTTAAGCGGCCAACAAGAGCCTCGCCCTCGTTGGAAGCGTGCAGTAAGCCAAATGTCAGGCACACAGTCATTAGGCTTTGCAATTGGTAAAGTGTACGTAGATAAACACTTCCCTGAGTCATCAAAAGAGCAGATGTCTGAGCTAGTTGAAAACCTGCGTAAAGCACTAGGTGAGCGCATTGAAAATCTTGACTGGATGAGCGCAGAAACAAAAGTTAATGCACAAGCAAAACTCGCAGCATTCGTGCCTAAAATTGGTTACCCTGATGTATGGCAGTCATTTGAAGGGCTAACACTTAAGAACAATGATTTAGTTGGCAATGTTCAAAATCTACGTCAATTCTTCAGAAACGACAGTGTGGCGAAAGAGCTTGAAAAAACAGATCGCAACCGCTGGGGTATGACACCGCAACGCGTTAACGCCTATTACAATAGCTCATTCAATGAAATTGTTTTCCCTGCGGCAATCTTACAACCACCATTTTTCGACCCGAACGCCGATCCGGCAGTAAACTACGGCGGTATCGGTGCAGTGATCGGTCATGAAATGGGACATGGTTTTGACGACCAAGGTTCTAAGTCTGATGCAAAAGGTATTCAACGTAACTGGTGGACTGATGCTGACCGCGCTGCATTCGAAGCAAAAGCTGACAAGCTCGCTGCGCAATACAGCAAGTACGAACCTATCGAAGGCAACTTTGTAAATGGTCGTAACAGCCTTGGTGAAAACATCGGCGATGTTGGTGGCCTAGCCATGGCTTACCATGCGTACAAGCTTAGCCTCAATGGTAAAGAAGCGCCTATCATCGATGGCTTAACTGGTGATCAGCGCTTCTTCCTTGCTTGGGCACAAGTATGGAAAGAAAAGCGTACTGAGCAAAGCATGTTAAACCAGCTGCGCGCAGGCACTCACGCTCCTGGCCGCTTCAGAGCGTTAGCACCTCGTAACCATGATGCTTGGTACAAAGCATTCGATGTGAAACCGGGTGATAAACTATATCTAGCACCAGAAGAGCGCGTCCGTATCTGGTAATTGGCCAAACTGAAACTTAATAACCTGCCGTCACAGGCAGGTTATATTAGACACGCTTGGGCTTGGTGATATAAGCCGCGAGGAGCCCACTTAAAAAACCAAAAATATGGCTAGAACTACTCGTTTGAGCAGAGAAGTCAAACAAGGTCGCTAAAAAACTTATATTGGCATAGTAAGTCAGCACCAACAGCGCTACAAAGCTCACGATCCCAAGAGTGTCTCGATTAAACAGTGCAGCCCCTAGCAATAAGCCAAAGTAACCCATTACGATGCCTGATGCGCCAATGTGATTGGCATTTCCAGCAAACAGCCACACCAGCAGCCCTGTCGCAACCACAATAAAAAATGTTAAACGCTTGAACTTAGGTAATCTCGCAGCCAAATAACCACTGATACTTAACCCCAGTAAATTACTCATCAAATGCCCCCAGCTACCGTGTACAAAAGGTGCGGTAAAGACACTACTTAAATGGTGAATATCATGAGGCACAATCCCAAATCGATAGACGGGGAAGCCAAAAAGACCACCTAACACCTGTACAACACACATCACCGCCATAGCGTACAAAACTAGCTTAAAATTGGGCGGAAAAATCAAGGCGTATTTACTCATCTTACTTCCGTAACAGACAAAAATAGCGCCCTATTAGGCGCTATTTCTGATTAATTTGCAAACTTAACCAATTGCGTTTACAGCCTTATACTCATCAAACGGCCGACTTATTATAAATTAAGACAAAGCCAATGGGGGAAACGAAATAATATATTAACTTTTATAAATTCGGGAATCTCCATAGGAGCACTCATGAGCTACTTCATCCTACCCGTGGCAATTATCTAGACCCCTATCTTGGTATAGTAGATTGAGACTTTTATCTTACTTGTCGTAACGTTACTAAGCTCATCTTTTTGTACATGCACTGACACATAAGCGCACATCAATCCTTTTCCCTAGCTCCAGTAGACTACCCTTTTAGACCATTCAACATATCAAACACTACTCGTGCAAACTGAGCCGCTTTCGATGGGTCAGACAACAACTGCATCATCTGTTCTTGATGGGCTGCACTGCTATCTAAGATGAACAATAATAAACCAGGCAATAAACCAAGGTAAACCAAAGGTAAACCAAAGACACCCACCACTAATTTGAGGTAAACCAAAGACACCCACCACTAATTTGTGCCTTTTTTAAAAGTCGGCTACGCTTTAACTCTGCACTCAAGGATTGAGAGAAACAAGCGATGGCGACTGCCCGTAAAAACCAAATCAGCTTAACAGATACCAAATACTATCATTGCATCTCCCGCTGCGTTAGACGTGCGTATTTATGCGGTGAAGATAAACTAACTGGAAAATCCTATACACATCGCCGTGATTGGGTTGAAGAAAAGCTCCTGATGTTAGCTACCGTCTTTTGTATCGACG
>NZ_WEHZ01000050.1 GCF_012641745.1 Pseudoalteromonas peptidolytica | reverse complement strand
GCTAAGACTATTTAAACTGCCACCTAGAAGAGAAGATAGGCAGTATCCAAGAGCGATAAAGCCTAAGCCATCAAAGTACCCATATAAAAAAAGAAATGCCAGTCAGCTTAACTGACTGGCATTGGGCACTAGCCCGTTTTTTGTTTTACCTATCTTCCCCCCTTTCGTATAATAAAAATAACGTTGAAATTGGGGTTTCCCCACTACAAATTAGGAATCTTTTCATGAAAGTAGGCATTATTGGCGCAATGGAGCAAGAAGTTACCATTTTGCGTAACACTATGGAAAACCCGCAAACATTGACCAAAGGTGGCTTTACTTTTTATACCGGTAAACTGGCAGGACACGATGTGACGCTGGTACAGTCAGGTATTGGTAAAGTAGCAGCAACGGTTGCAACAACTCTGCTTATCGATAACTTTACACCAGATTGCGTAATTAATACGGGATCGGCTGGGGGCTTTGAACCCTCACTCAACGTAGGGGATGTTGTCATTTCAAGCGAAGTTCGCCACCATGACGTTGACGTAACGGCATTCGGTTACGAAATAGGCCAAGTACCACAAATGCCTGCTGCTTTCACTTCACATGCTAAGCTAGTTGAAGCTGCGAAGCAGAGCGTTAGTGAACTTGAAGGTATTCAAACTATGGTTGGCCTTATCTGTACTGGTGACTCATTTATGTGCGATCCTGTTCGTATTGATAAAGCTCGTGCAGACTTCCCAACGATGCTTGCTGTAGAAATGGAAGGGGCAGCTATTGCACAGGCTTGTCATTCTTTAGATACACCATTTGTAGTGATCCGCTCGTTATCGGATATAGCCGGCAAAGAATCACCGCAGTCATTCGAAGAATATTTAGAAGTCGCTTCTGTGAACTCTTCAAAAATGGTGATGGCACTACTTACCAAGCTAGATAAGGTTACGCTTTAGTGCTAGAGAACTTGCTTCAGGTCCATGAGGGCCTGATCATTTTTTTAGTTGCTGTTTTTGCCAGCCTCGGGATCAGGCTATCCACCGTTTATCATCCAAACCTTATTCTCAGCCTTATTTTTAAAGCCATTGCCGAAAGAGTTTATCGCCCCAAAGCGGCTTCTAGTTATCAACTATTATCAGGCACACTGGGATTCTTCCTCCCTATATTAACCATCACCGTATTAACTTATGCGATTATTAGCTTTGCTTTTTATCCTAATTGGCTCGGTGGGCTGGTGTTGTTTTTATGCTTAGATATTAGCCATGAAAGCCGTGCTAAGCGTATTTCCGCGCTGATAAAATCAAAGCAAAAAGTAACCGCAAGAGCGGTGTTGCAAGGAATGGTAGCAAGAGATGTCGAGAAACTAACAGAGCTTGGTATTTGTAAAGCCGTCATAGATAGCACCGCATTAAATACCCTGCGCCATTTTTTTGTTGTTGCACTGCTTTATCTAATTGCAGGCCCATACGTCACACTTTTTTATAAGCTGCTTTTGCTATGTGATCATGCTTGGCGTCAAATCATGCAGCCGACAAACCGCTTTATGGCAAATCTTAGCCGCGCAATATGGCTGATTGAATTTGTGCCTATCCGATTATTAGTTGTCTGCTTTTCGTTGTTGCTCAGGCCAAAACAAACTTGGCACTACATTAAATACTATGGTCGCCACTTTAATCAAACAAACTCAGGTTGGGCACTGAGCTTTTTTGCGGCAAATTTACAAACTCAGCTTGCGGGGCCACGCTTTTATTTTGGTGCTCGCGTTGAGGTAATGCGCATAGGTGCCAAATCGCAACCGACAGCTGATCATATTCAGCACCTACTCGGACTGCTCAATCAAATGCGCTGGCTATTTATTGCGACGACGACACTGCTATACGTAATGACTAACTTTGCCAGCTTGATGCTGTAGAGCTAAAAACAAATACAAAAAAGGCCAGTAATATACTGACCTTTTCTCTTCGCAAATGGATAAACTATTTTAGTTCACAGTTACTTTAGCAAACTTACGCTTACCAACTTGGTAGATCTCGCAAGAACCTTTAGCAACTTCTAATTTCGTATCCGTTATTTTGTCTTCACCGTTTAACTTCACCGCGCCTTGCTTAATCATACGCATCGCCTCTGACGTACTTGCGACTAACCCAGCCTCTTTCAGTAAGTTAGTGATAAACGTGCTTTCACCTTCGATAGTTACGGTGACTTCAGGGATCTCATCAGGTAAGGCATTTTTTTGGAAACGCTTGATAAAATCTTGATGTGCCGCTTCAGCGTCAGCTTCACTGTGGAATCGAGCAATCATTTCTTTTGCAAATTCAATTTTAATGTCACGAGGGTTACGGCCGCCCATCACTTCTTCTTTAAGTGCAGCGATATCATCCAATGTTTTCGCACTTAGCAATTCGTAGTAACGCCACATCAAGTCATCAGAAATCGACATTACCTTACCAAACATATCATTTGGCGCATCCGTAATACCGATGTAATTACCCAATGACTTCGACATTTTCTGAACGCCATCAGTCCCTTCCAATAACGGCATCATGAGTACTGTTTGTGGCTTTTGACCTTCATCTTTTTGTAACTCACGACCCATAAGTAGATTGAAGCGCTGATCAGTGCCGCCAAGCTCAACATCTGCTTCTAGCGCAACAGAATCCCAACCTTGTACCAGTGGATACAAAAACTCATGAATTGCGATTGCTTGACCATTTGCATAACGCTTTTTGAAGTCATCACGTTCAAGCATACGAGCAACTGTTTGACGCGCAGCTAGTTTGATCATACCCGCGGTACCCAACTTCTCCATCCATTCAGAGTTGAATGCTACCGTGGTTTTCGCAGGGTCAAGGATCTTGAATACCTGCTCTTTGTAAGTTTCTGCATTAGCCAATACATCTTCGCGTGTTAGTGGTTTTCGAGTGACATTTTTGCCAGTTGGGTCGCCAATCATCCCCGTAAAATCACCAATCAAGAAAATAACCTCATGACCTAAGTCTTGAAAGGTTTTCATTTTATTAATTAGCACTGTGTGACCCAAGTGCAAATCAGGTGCCGTTGGATCGAAACCTGCTTTGATACGCAGTTTTTTACCTGACTTCAACTTTTCCTTTAATTCATCTTGTAGCAGAATTTCTTCTGCACCACGGCTAATCTCTGCAAATGCAGTTTCTAAATCCACAATTCTCACTCCAACAGCTATAACTTGTAATCGACCGATTCTAGCCTATATTTATCCGAGTTTAAATGCACAAAACGCTGGTATTACGGGTTTATTACGTATATCCTGCAATATTATCAACAATAATTCTTGACAGCAGAAAAGGCGCATTATGGTTCACGTGGTTCATAAGCTCCCCAAAAAGCACAAAGTGCTCATCATCGGCTTCCTATCTGCGATGGTCGGAATTGCCCTGATCCCTTCTGAAAAAGCAACCGCTTCTAAAGATAATGACGAAAAAGCCTTAGAAGTTGGAAAACGTTATGAGTTACCGGTAAAAATATCTGAAAAAACAGAGCAACTTACTGAATTAGATGCAGCACCAGCCGTCGCACCTGAATCTGTATCTCAACAGCCTGAATTTGAATTTAAAGATCACAAAGTAAAGACTGGTGACAGTCTCGCTGTTATTTTTAAACGTGCTGGTTATTCGGCTCAAACGTTACATAATCTGGTCAATACCAACGCCGAAACTCGAAAGCTGACTAAAATACACCCAGGTGAAGTGCTTAGCTTTGCCAGCAATGAAAGTGGTGAATTAGCTCAATTAAAATACATTTTATCTAAAACTGATACCTTGCTGGTTACGCTAAACGGCGAAGGTAGCTACGAAACAAAAATCGAAAGCAAGGAAATTGAAACACGCGAAAAATCAGCGGGTGGTAAAATCAATTCTAGTTTTTGGAGCGCGGGTATCTCAGCGGGGCTTAGCGAACGCCAGATAATGAACTTCGCTGATATTTTTGGTTGGGATGTCGATTTTGCAAACGACATTCGTAAGGGCGATTCTTTCGCTCTGGTATTTGAAAAACACTATGTGGATGGTGAAGAGATCGGTAATGGTAAAATAATTGCCGCGGAGTTTATCAATCAGGGCGAACGCTACAGTGCTGTTCGCCATACTGATGACGAATTCTATACCGCTGAAGGGCGCAGCATGAAAAAAGCCTTCTTAAGAGCGCCTGTAAACTTCAAGTACATTAGCTCGAGCTTCAATCCTCGCCGCCTCCACCCTGTAACAGGCAGAGTATCTTCTCATAATGGCATAGACTACGCTGCACGTGTTGGTACACCGGTTGTCTCAGCGGGTAACGGTAAGGTACTAAAGTCTGGTTATAACAGACTCAATGGTAACTACGTATTCATTCAACACGGTAGTAAATACGTAACAAAATACCTCCACCTGAATAAGCGCGCAGTAAAAACAGGTCAGAAAGTAAAGCAAGGCCAAAAAATTGGTACTGTAGGCGCAACAGGACGAGTCACCGGACCACATTTACATTATGAATTCTTGGTAAATGGTGTTCACCGTAATCCTAGGACTGTGAAATTACCAAAATCAGAGCCTCTCCCGCAAGTTGAGCTAGCTAAATTCAAGCCTGTAGCTGAAATGATGTTAGCCAAGCTTGAACGTAATCGAGAGCTAATGCTTGCAGCGACAAGCAACGACTAACTACAGCTTGTTCTCTAGCAGCTGTTATCCCTTGCTACAGTGTTTAAGTTGTTTGCAATAGACCAAAAAAGGTAGCTAAGGCTACCTTTTTAGTATGCAGGAAGCAGTTTTATTTTTGCGAAAACAAAGCCAGTGCACTATTGGTCATTGCCCGAACGCCTGTGGCAATGGCGATAGGATAGTCTGGAGCAAATTTACTAGAGTGCAAAGAAGGTAAAGGCTCACCACTTTTTTGCGCAGCATCGAATACCGCTTGATTCACACCGCCTAGCCAAAAAATGGTGATGGGTATATTCTTATCTGTACGGCCAAACAATCCAAAGTCCTCGCCTGCCATTACCGGCTGAGATAAATCGACATTTTCTGCACCAATTTCCTGCTTAATCGCCGCCGTCACAAATTTCGCTAACTCCGGGTTATTATACGTAGACGGAATACTTTCGCTGTCATGTACAATCACTTCAGGTAACAATTCGTCAGTTAAACCAGCGCTGTGAGCCACACCAGCCGTAAGACGTTTTATTGCAGCTATTTGCTGGTTACGAACATCTGGATTATAAGAGCGTAATGTAAGCTGTAACTTAACTTCATTTGAAATGATATTATGTTTGGCACCACCGTGAATAGAGCCTACTGTGATCACAGAAGGCTCTAGAGGAGATACTTCCCGAGAGGTAATGGTTTGCAAACCCAGTACAATGCGAGAAGCTAACACAATAGGATCCACTGTTGTATGCGGATAGGCACCATGCCCTCCTTTTCCTTTAACAATAATGTCAACCGAGTCCACATTTGCTAATGCGTATCCTGGTGCAATGGCCACTTTGCCCGCGGCAAGACTGGCACTCACATGCAATGCTAAGACATGATCTGGAGTGGCAAAATCATCATATAAGCCTGCTTTTAACATGGCTTTTGCTCCGCCTCCGACCTCTTCTGCGGGCTGAGCGACTAACATCAGCGTCCCTTGCCACTTATCTCTATTGAGCATGAGCTGCTGCGCTGTGCCTATCAAGCTTGTCATATGAATATCATGGCCACAGCCATGCATCACCCCAACCGTTTGACCAGCCTCATCTTTTACTTTTATTTTTGATGCGTATGCTTTTCCAGTCTCTTCAACTATTGGCAAAGCATCGGTGTCAGCTCGTATCATTACCGTTGGCCCTTCACCGTTACTCAATAAACCAACAACCCCAAAACCACCGATATTTTCTGTCACATCAAAGCCTAAGGCACGCATCTCTTTAGCAAGGCGGTACGCTGTTTTTTCTTCTTTGTAAGACAGCTCTGGGTGTTGATGCAAATGCAAATATAAGGATTCAAGTGTCGGCATTGCCTCAGCAACTTGCTGCTTTAAGCTAGCATCAGCATGCCAAGACAACATCGTCATAAGACTCAAAGCCAGAGTGGATAAGCGCATAAAGTAAGCTCCATATTGTTTTTTTAAGGATGCGATTTTGCTGGGCGAAAATCAATCATATTTATCTTTTTCTCTTCCTATTTGGATAAGTTTTGCTACCTTTAAAGAGTAGACCATAGGAATCACCATGCCAGAGATAAATATTAATATCAATGAGTTAGAGCCAGGCATGTTTGTTGTCGACGTGACTAAACAGACAGGCTCTGTGGCAATCAAAACAAAAGGTTGGGTGAAAACCCAAACCAGCATTGATAAACTGCAAAGAAGTGGCGTTTTGGAAGTGTCTGTTGATCCCAGTAAACGACTAAGTGACCATGCGCCTCATGACGAACCTGCACAAGATAACCGTATTATCGCTCCTCAAGTATGTTCACATGATCCTTGGCATACAAAATGTAGCGTTGAAGCTGAAATGAAACAAGCTGTGAAATTGTATGACGAAGCCAAAGCGATACAAAGCAAAGCATTTGAAGATATCAGAGCAGGAAGGGCGATTGAAGTAGACGCCTTCAAAGCAACTGCCAATCACTTTATCGATTCAGTGTTCCGTAATCAGGATGCCTTAGCGTGTATTGCTCGGATCAGGGAGAAAGATGCGTATCTGTTAGAGCACTCTATAAACGTTTCTATTTTGATGGCTATATTTTGTAAGCATTTGGGATACTCTCGTTCACAAACCGAAGAAATGACAACTGGTGCCCTTTTGCATGATATTGGAAAAATTGAAGTGCCAGATGAAATATTAAACAAGCCAGATAAGCTGAGTTTGGATGAATATCACATCATGAAATCTCACGCAAAGTACAGCTTTGACATCCTACTTAACGCAGGGTTTGGCAAAATCGCCTGCGAAATTGCAGGGTATCACCATGAACGCTTGGACGGCTCGGGATACCCATACGGTAAAGCCGCTGATGAATTGCCTCAACATGTTAGAATGGCAGCCATCATAGATGTGTATGATGCCTTGACTGCTGAACGAGTTTATAAGGAAGGGATGACCCCTATCCGCGCTTTTAAATTGATGCGAGAAGGATGCCCACACCACTTTGACGAGGTTTTACTCAACCGTTTCATAGGTTGTGTTGGTGTGTACCCTGTTGGTACTTTAGTTAAGCTAACCAGTGGTAAAGTTGGGGTTATTGCTCAAAGTAACCCTAATGCTCCTTTAAAGCCTACTGTTAAGGTGTTCTATCATGCTAAGTACATGCATTACATCGAAGTACAGGATATCGACTTAAATGCCAAAAAAGTCAGTGATGAGTTAGAGTCGGCCGTCAAACCAGAAGAATTTAAACTTGATCTCATCAGGTTTTTTCGACACTCAATGCTGCCTTAACGCTAAGGCAGCCAATCTTCCATCGCCTCCAAGCTAAACTCGATACCATCGAAATCAAAGCGAGTTTGCTCTGGGGTTATTTCCAAAACGGTCAACGCCCCCAAACTATCTCCCTCATAAAGCGGCCTGTTATTTATTTTAATCCACCTTTCTTGTACGTCAGTCGCATAAATATGCGCTTGATAACGAAGGCTTGGAATACTATTTTGCAATTGTGTGGGCAATAAGCTTATGGGGGTCACTGATGCAGATTCTTTGGTTGTCGACAGCACAGCAGCTTCATCCCGAAGCTCAGTCTCTTTGACAGCCTGTGCGAACGCTTTTTTGAGCTCTTCAGACACACCTGCTAAGTCAGCGCTTTGCGCCTTGGGGTCTGAGCCGAATACTCGATAACCTGCATATTCGCCTTCAATTTGTATCTCACCTGGGGCGTCGTCTTGCCTGACAGTTTCAAGAGCTTTGGGTTGAACTATTTGCGGTGCAGCTGTTAGCGCATCTACAGGGACTAGTTGCTGCTGATATACCGGTTGGCCTTGATTATCGACGCCAATTTGCACTGACACCCACTGAAAATGCTTATCAGAAGTTATGCTTGGAGAAACTTGAGTAGGGGCTGGCGCGACCTCAGCCGAGGCTGCGTCTGCGACCACGTCTAAAGCAACCTCAGTACGATTAACTTGTATCGTATCACTGTCTTGTGCTTGCTCTGCTAACACTGGTTTATCTGACAACGTAGCCATGTTGTTGGTTTGTGGCTGAGCGTTGCTAGAAGCAATATTCTCTGGCATGTTTGCACTATTGGTTATCTGACCAACAAAGTAGCCCGCACCAAGTGACGCTAATGATAAAAGACTAAACCCAGCGTATGTGACAAGGCGCTTATACAACATCAGCTGCGCTCCTTGTTTTTGGTTTAAATAATCTTGCTCGACATCGCTGCCTTGTTGCGATTGCTTCATTGCGCTCGTTAAATAAGACATACTTCCCTCTATACCAATTTTGCCAAACCAAAACCTGCAACAAACAACATACCTAACCATGCTGTAAACAATAACGGGGCTCGGTTGGTTACTTTATCCGTTGATGGCACTAGGTTAGTTGGCAATGCTTCTTTTGCGGCTTGAATTGTAATTGCTTTGGTGACTTGAGTTTGTGAAGCGGAGTAAGCACCTAACAGGCACCTATCAGCTAATAAATTAATCAGCCTTGGGATCCCCGCTGTTACTTGGTGCATATAGGCAACCGCATCGTGGTGAAATAACGCCTGTTGACATCCTGCTTTTTGCAAGCGGTGCTGAATATAAGCAAACACTTGAGACTCGGTTAATGGCAGTAGATGATAACGAGCCGTGATCCGCTGTGCCAACTGCCTTAATTCATTACGTTGTAGTAACTGCTGCAATTCAGGCTGACCAACAAGTACAATCTGTAATAGCTTTTTGTGGTCAGTTTCTAGATTTGTTAATAACCTAAGCTGCTCGAGTACTTCTGGTGCAAGGTGCTGAGCTTCGTCGATAATCAGCATAGTATGACCACCGCTTTGATGGTTTTGTAGCAATCTGTGCTTGATGACATCTGTCAGTGACTTTAAGGTCGCATTATTTGCTTCATACTCAATATCAAGTTCATCACAAATAGTAGCCAGCAGTTCAAGTTCTGATAATGAAGGGTTCAAAATGAAAGCCACTTGCGTAGACTCAGGTAGCTGGGCAAGCATACTGCGGGTAACGGTCGTTTTGCCTGTTCCTACCTCCCCAGTTAACAGTACAAATCCACCGGCATCGCCCAACCCATAAGTTAAATGGGCAAGTGCTTCCTTGTGACGTTCGCTCAAAAATAAAAATTCAGGATTTGGTGCGATCGAGAATGGTTTTTCTGTTAACCCAAAATAGCGTAAATACACGACTTGTCTCTTTATTGTTATGATGGTGTCTATAATGGCAAAATCCGATTCAAGATAAAACCTCGAATCACAGAAAATGGTGTATAACAAATGAAAACCTACCTTGTTGGTGGTGCGGTCAGAGATGAGTTGCTTGGTCGACCAATAAAAGAAAGAGATTACGTTGTTGTTGGTAGCACTATCGCTGAAATGAATAAGCTGGGATACCAACAAGTTGGGAGTGACTTTCCCGTATTCTTACACCCTGTCTCAAAAGATGAACATGCACTCGCACGAACCGAGCGAAAAAGTGGACAAGGTTACACTGGATTTATATGTGACTTTGGCCCGCAAACTACCTTGGAAGAAGACTTGCTCCGTCGTGACCTTACGGTCAATGCTATCGCAAAAGATACAGATGGTACACTTATCGACCCATTTGGCGGCCAGCAAGATATCACAAACAGAGTTTTGCGCCATGTTAGTGCGGCATTTAGCGAAGATCCTTTACGAGTGCTACGTGTTGCTCGGTTTGCAGCTAGATATCAAGATTATGGCTTCACCATTGCTGATGAGACGTGGCAACTTATGAAGCGTATGGTAATAGAAGGCGAGTTACAGACCTTAACCAAAGAGCGGATTTGGCTAGAAATAGAAAAAACGTTAGATGACCGTGGGTTTGGCCACTTTTTATCCACCATTGCAACATTGGGGGCGTTAGCTAATGTTGCGCCTTATATACCAAAATGGAACAACTCGATACACGAGCAATATCAGGCAGCGCTTACACAATTCAAGGGTGACAAAACACAAGATCAGTTGGCGCAATTTTGTCTTGCTCTGCACTTTTCAGGAACTAGCATTGCGCAATTAGCCGATGCAAAGTCGCTTAAAGTACCCAATATCTATATTGAAAGCACCAAAGAGCTAATCCTAAATCTCCCCAAAATCGAGAAAAAAAATAAAAAATCTGATGACTGGCTAGAAATTTTACAAAATTTAGATGCTTGGCGTAGACCGGAGAAACTAACACGCTTTTGTTATATTTGTAGCAAGGTAAGTGATAATTTACAGGCGCTTTGTGACAAACTTAGATTGAATTTTTTAGCAACTAGCAACATAGATGTGCAACAGATCATCCACGAAGGGTATCAGGGTAAAGAGATTCAAGCGCAGCTTAAACAGCGCCGTTTAAAAGCTATACAAAATTAGTATGTACACATCAAGAGATAGGCTAAGTTTTAGCCTATCTGAAAAAGTTCCGTCAAAAATGCCCTCCCAAAAACTGTTTGGCTATTTTTAAAACAGCACGAATTACACTTGAGTTACAAATCAGACTACAAAACCGAGTAAATTCCCCCCAAAAACTTGTACCTTTTTCATCAAATTTAAATAAATTGTTTTCAAAATAATAATGACATTTGTAAGCACACACTTACCGTAAAAAAAGCATTACACATGAAAAACCTGTAACACAATGATTAATATAACAAAAACCAAAATAGGAACACTAAAATCACAGATTAAACCTTTTATAAACACCTGACACATACACACAAACCCCATGTTTAACAAATATTTATGGTAAAAACGCAGCACCTATATTGTGACATTGCCTCTTTGCAAATGAGAAAGAGTGCAGCGTTCGCTATAAACAAAGTAAATAAGGGTCAAAATGTTGAAGAAGTTAAATCTAGTTACTGCTAGCATCCAAACGGCACTGGTTGCCGGTGCACTAAGCAGTTCAGTAGCTGTTGCTAACGAGCAAACAGAAGCTAAATCTGTTGAGCGTATTCAAGTTACAGGTTCTCGTATTAAGCGTGTAAACCTGACTTCCCCAACTCCAGTTACTGTGATCGGTGGCGTAGAGCTTGAAAACCAAGGTATTACTAACGTAAACGATCTGCTAGCTGAGATGCCTCAAGCAACTGTTGGCTTGTCACCAGAAAATACAACCAGCTATATCTACGCATCAGGCTTAAACACGACTGACTTACGTGGTTTAGGTTCAGAGCGTACCCTAGTGCTTGTTAACGGTCGCCGTTTTGTACCGGGTTCTGTTGGTGATACTGCGGTAGATTTAAACAACATCCCTACTTCAATCATCGAGCGTGTTGAAATTGCAACGGGTGGCGCAGCTGCAGTATACGGTGCAGATGCCGTTGCCGGTGTAGTAAACATTATTACTAAAAAATCATTTGATGGCCTGGAGATCGATGTATCAACAGTTAAGCCAGAACAAAGCGGTGGTGAAGAGTACTTTTTCTCAATTACTGGTGGTCAAGAGCTAGACAAACTATCGTTCATTACCTCATTAAACTATACCAAGAATGAAAGTTACGCGAAAATGGACCGTGACTTCTTCAAACGCGGCATGAGATCTATCTCTAACCCAGCAAATACTGGCGGTAGTGATGGCGTTCCTGCGGATATTCAGTTTAATCACCCAACCGCGTTAGGTTACTACTCAGAGCGTGGTGACTTCTTTGCATGGACTGGTACAAAGACGCGTGAAGCGTTTGAAAACAATCACTACACCTTCGATGCTGATGGCACAATGCGTCCATTCGATTACGGTCTAGGTCTGATTGATGATCCTAATCCTCTTATCTCTGAGCGCGCTGCAGGCCGTTATACGTTTGACGAGGCTAACCCAGGTGATGCCGTATTCAGACACGGTTATAAAGACTACTTCCGCACACCACTTGAGCGTGTAATTGGTACTCTATACGGTACTTATGAACTAAACGATGAACATGCGCTTACGTTTGATGCAACTTATTCAAAAACCGAAGCAACGACAGAAAGTAGCCCTGCATTCTTCTCACACACTATTCGTCGTGACAGTGCATTTGTAAATGATGCTATGGGTAAGGTAATGGATGATGCTGGCCTTGATTCAGTCACACTTTACCAAGCCAACGAGCACTTGTGGGGTGATCGTGAATATAACCAAGAGCGTGAAGTATTCCGTTCGTCTATCGGTGCCGAAGGTATTATTAATGACGATTGGGGCTATAGCACGTACTTCCAGTTTGGTCGTATTGAGCAAGATACTTTATGGACTGGTGAAGTTTACAAAAATAACCTTGCTTACGCGATTGACTCTGTAGTAGATAGCTCAGGCCAAGTTGTATGTGCACTTCGCGATGCTGATGGCAACGTAACAGGCGCACGTGAAGGCTGTGTACCATTCAACCCAATGGGCGCAACAGGTACCACTCAGGCACAACTTGATTACATTTCAACAACAGCTACACGTTTTGCAAGACATGACCAAGCAGTATTTGGCGCAACGGTTGATGGTGTATTATTCGAGCTTCCAGCAGGTTACGTAAGCGCGGCATTCACAGCAGAACACCGTCGTGAAGTTGCAAAGATCCGTCCTTCTGAAAACATGGAAAAAGGCTTAATCAAAGGTAACTCTAGCCTACCAATGGATGGCGAAATTGAAGTGAAAGAATTCTCTGCTGAGATCTCAGTACCACTTCTTATGGATGAATTCCTTGCAACTGACCTAACTCTTGAAGGTGCATACCGTTACATGGATTACTCTGTAACAGGTGGCGATGATGCGTGGAAACTTGCATTAAACTGGGGTGTAACAGATGAACTTCGTATTCGCCTGAATCGCTCTAAGTCAGTACGTGCACCAAACTTAGGTGACCTATACACGCCTAACTCTAAAACATTTAGTTCAGGCCGTGCCGACGTCTGTCGCGCAGACTCAATCGCTGAACTTAGCAGTGATTACAAGTACAGAGATAACATCATCAATAACTGTCAAACAGCTGGCCTAGCTGCGGGCTGGATGCCTTCAGATGAATGGTTATCTGGCGGTAGCCTACCTGGTTATGTACAGGGTAATACTGACCTTGACAACGAAGTATCAAATGACTACACAGTTGGTGTAATTTACACACCAGAGTTCGTTGATGGTTTAGATCTCACGGTTGATTACTGGTCATTTGAAATTGACGGTGCAATTGAATACTTTGGACGTAACAGCGTTAAGCTATGTTACGAAGCATCTTCTTTAGACAATCCTTTCTGTGGTAACTTTGTGCGTAACAAAGAGACAGGTGAAATCGAAAACTACTATGCGCGTCCAATTAACGCCGCTCAGATCACGAAAAAAGGCATGGACTTTGAATCTGCATACAAGTTTGATGCACTCAACGGTGAATTCGCCCTTAAGTTAACTGCAACTTACTTAATTGAAGATAACCAGAACTCAACTGGCCGTGCAGAAGACTTCCGCAATTATATGGGTGAAACTGATGATGCACCACGTTGGAAAGGTCGTTTTAGCGCACTATACAGCCATGATGATTCAGCGTATGTAGTTACGGTTAACTACCGTCACAGCACAGTTGATGACAACGAGTGGACGCCAGAAGATAACAACTTCAATGACGTTTCATCATATACAACGGTAGACTTTATGTATAAAACTTACCTACTTGAAGCGCTACAACTACGTGTTGGTGTAAATAACGTATTCGATAGAGAGCCACCACGTACTCCTGAAACGTACGATAACGGTGAATTCTTTGATGTGAAAGGCCGTCGTCTATCACTGGGTATGAAATATAACTTCTAATCAGTCGTTATTTATACTGTAAAAGCCTCCAACTGGAGGCTTTTGTCTTTTATCGTATTTTCAAGCGATTTAAACAAACTTGAGTATTCACCTCTCCCCGCTTATGATTTAATACTCCTAACAAATTTTCTGACGATAACATTGTGTGGCAGGGCAGCTAAGTATCCATGAAAACAAGCAAGTTAAGTATTCGACTCCTTTGGTATATCACCCCGTTGGTGATCTTACCCTTGCTATTTCTTGGTGGGTTCACTCTCACAAACGTCACCAGTTCAACGCAACAACAAGCAAAGCTTATTGTTAGTCGCTTCGTCGAGCAACAACAACAAAAGATGTTCAATTATATTGAGATCTATCAATCTACAACCAAGCTGCTTTCAACCTCTCCTGTACTCAGCGACTTTTTAAATTCAAGCCACCTTGAAAGGATGGAAAAAACCAAACGCTTGGGGGCATTGATGGATGTTTTTGCCAGTTACAGTGAAGCGTATCCCGATATCATCAGCATAAACTTGTTGGCTCCCAGCGGTCAAAGTGCCGCGTTTTATTCTAGCAACTTGGGGGAAGCGCCTCATGCTTATCCTTTCGCAAAACAAATCTTACAAAGCAACTTGCGCCAGCATCAATTTATGGTGGCCTCAAGCGCTGGTACCCAACTGTACTTTGTCCAACAAGTTTATGGTGTTGACTACGAGTTAAAACAGCCGCGGCAACAAGGTTATATTGTTGTTCAAGTTTCTCCCACTTTACTCAGCACCAGTATTCTTGAAGCGCCGTATGATAATACCTTAAACTTACTAGTCGGTATTGACGGTGAAATATTATTTAGCTCCGACACCCACCTTATTGGTAGCTATTTAAGCGCAACGGAAATAAATGAAATCAGCAATATCGCAGATTTAGGTCGGCTAGACTCGATGCAAATCAGCAGCATCGATAACTCTGAACGAATGACTTATAGCGCTCAGCTAAGTGGCGGCTACTTTTATATCTCTACGATCCCCAAATCTTTACTGTACCGTTCTGGCAAAACGATTAGCCTTATCACTGCACTTATCGTCATCTTATCCGTTGTCACTTTACCAATATTAATTTTTATCGTTGTACGCAACTTACTACTCAACCCTATTGAATTACTTGGTGAAGCCAGTCACCGAGTTGGTGATGGTGATTTAATGGTCGCGCTGCCAGAACACAACTCTGATGAAGTAGGTATTTTGTTTAAAGACTTCAATCACATGATTTATCAGATCCGTACCTTTCAGCGCGAATTAGAAGACTACAAAGAGCATCTAGAGGAAAAAGTTGAGAACCGTACCAAGGAGCTAGAAAAAACAAATAGCAAACTTGAAGCTGCCATTATTGAAGCCGAGCAAGCTAATCAGCTAAAAAGCCGATTTTTAGCTAATATGAGTCATGAAATACGCACGCCATTGACCGCCATCATGGGATTTACCGAGCAACTCATACAACACCCGGACTCTCCTACAGCAAAGCAGCATCTCAACACCATATTACGAAACTCCAAACACTTACTAGAGCTAATTAATAACATTTTAGACCTATCAAAAATAGAGGCTGAAAAACTGGATGTTGAGGAATCAGAAGTGCAACTGATGCCACTTATCAGTGATGTTGAATCTATTATTGAACCGATGACAAATGAAAAATTACTCAGCTTTTCAACAGAGTTTGCTCTGCCTCTTCCGGATAAGCTGTACACTGATATCACGCGCCTCAAACAAATTTTATTAAATATTGCCACTAATGCGGTAAAGTTTACGGAGTATGGTGGCGTGCATCTAAAAGTTGAGTTTGAGCCAACAGCAGAAAAGTTTATTTTCAGTATTAGAGATACTGGGATTGGCATGTCCCGTAGTGAACTAGAACGCGCTTTTAAGCCCTTTGAACAAGCAGATACCACCACAACCCGGCGCTTTGGTGGCACCGGTCTTGGGCTTTGTATCTCTAAAAACTTAGCGCAATTGCTCGGTGGTGATGTCCGTGTGCGTAGTCAACAAGGTAGTGGTAGCTTGTTTGCTATAGAAGTAGCCGGCAACTTTCATGGTAGAAGCTATGATTGGCTTGATGCGCTTGAACGCACTCAACCACAAGAGCTAGATAAGACCCAAGTGGCTGCGGTAAAAGAAATCGATGCAAAAGTCTTAGTTGCAGAGGATAACCCTGATAATCAAGAGTTAATTACCCTACTCCTGTCGAATTGGGGGATCATCCCTGATATCGCCAGTAATGGAGCTGAAGCGGTAGAAATGGCGCTTGTGGAGGACTACCAACTTATTTTAATGGACATGCAAATGCCTGTAATGGGAGGAGAAGAAGCTACACAGATGCTCCGACATGCCGCCTATGATGGCCCAATCATCGCCTTAACGGCTAACGTTATGAAGCATGATATTGATAATCACGTTGAGGCAGGATGTGATGCTACCCTTGGTAAACCAATAGATAAAGATCAGCTAGGTAAATTATTAATCCAGTACCTAGAAATTCAAAATGATAAAGCCTCTTCTTGGGATGCGTTACTACAAACAGAAAAGTTTTTACAGATCAGTCGTAACTATGTAGAAAAGCTCCCTGCACAGCTTACAGAGCTGCAAGCGCTCTACGATGAGCATGAATGGGAATCGTTAAGAGCCTTAGCTCATAGTATTAAGGGCAGTGCGGGCTGTTTTGGTTTTATGAATATTCATGAGGCGGCAGGAGAGCTTGAAAGCAGCCTAAAAAATGTTAAAAGCGGTGATCATCACTATTACTTGCTCAAGCTAACGGAAGCCATACGTTATACATTGCTAATGGATAAAGCCACCAGTAACGGTTAAAGGGTTAGCATTGGTAACGCCATTAATACAGCATCCTCACGACCATCTGTGCTTGGGTAGTAGTGCTTTCTCAACCCCATCTCAACAAAGCCAAAGTGTTGATATAGAGAAATCGCAGCAACATTCGATGCCCTCACCTCAAGGAAGATATTTTCGGCTTGTAATGCGTCAGCTCGCGCTAATAGCGCTTCCATCAACAATTTCGCATAACCACGACCTTGATGCTCGGGATGAATACAAATGTCCATTAAAGTGAGATCTGGTCCTGCTCGTTCAGCAATATAAAAACCAATCAATGTGCTCTCATTGGCAAGGCAAGCATTAAAGTA
Organism: Pseudoalteromonas peptidolytica; assembly: GCF_012641745.1. GTDB lineage: Bacteria > Pseudomonadota > Gammaproteobacteria > Enterobacterales > Alteromonadaceae > Pseudoalteromonas > Pseudoalteromonas peptidolytica. Next base: position 6,403 of record NZ_WEHZ01000050.1, on the reverse strand, counting down.
ACGACCATGAAGACAAGACTGCATCGTCTTTTCAGTCCAAGGAAACGCGTGACAGGCGCGCTCAACCTGCATGATTTTCTCAAGCGGAAACTGTAATAACCCACCTTGCTCAATTTGCATTCTGTTGGTTCCAAATTAATTGCCACAATACACGCTTTTGTGCACTACTAAGCTGCGTGCTTGGCAGGCTCAGACACCCTTCAGTAAACTGAATATCCTCTCCCACAACCACTTCCACCGTAGCACCAACAGCAGTTTCAATATCTTGCAAAAGCCTTGCTGAGATTTTGAGCTGCTCTACACCTATTGAGGTATTTAGTTCAGACTGTTTAGCGTCTAAATGGGCAAATGCTGAATTTAACTTAAGTGGTACTATATCGAGAATATCTGCGTAAATTGGATTCATTGCTGTGCAGTTTACTTTTTAAATGGAGTTTACTTTGAAAAAATGCGAAGTGCAAAATAAGAAGTGGCAGGGGCGGCAGGACTCGAACCCGCAACCATCGGTTTTGGAGACCGCTGTTCTACCAATTGGAACTACGCCCCTGCAATGTCGACGCATTATAATGAGCTTTTTAAAAAGGTAAAGTGAAAAAACCACTTTTTTGGTTCAACTGCTTCTAAAATAAGCAAAAGGGCGAATATTTACTATATTCGCCCTTTCCTTTGGCTAAGTGTTAGCTCATTGTGGAAACATTATTCCCACTCGATTGTCGCTGGCGGCTTACCAGAAACATCGTAAACCACGCGAGAAATACCATCAATTTCGTTAATGATACGGTTTGAAACGTGGCCTAATAGCTCGTATGGTAAATGCGACCAACGTGCTGTCATAAAGTCGATAGTTTCAACACAACGTAGTGAGATCACCCAGTCGTATTTACGTGCATCACCCATCACGCCAACAGAGCGTACCGGTAGGAATACGGCGAATGCTTGAGACACTTTGTGATATAGATCTGCTTTATGTAGCTCTTCAATGAAGATAGCGTCAGCACGGCGCAGTAAGTCGCAGTATTCTTTCTTGATTTCGCCAAGTACACGAACACCAAGACCTGGACCTGGGAACGGGTGACGATAAAGCATGTCATAGGGTAGACCAAGCTCTAGGCCAATCTTGCGAACTTCATCTTTAAATAGTTCACGCAGTGGCTCAACCAGACCAAGCTCCATATCTTCAGGTAATCCACCGACATTGTGGTGAGATTTGATCACATGCGCTTTACCTGTTTTAGATGCTGCCGATTCGATAACATCAGGGTAAATCGTACCTTGTGCTAACCATTTCGCGTTTACGCGCTGGCTGGCTTGCTCATCGAATACTTCAATAAAGGTGTGGCCAATTGCTTTACGTTTGTCTTCAGGGTCATTTAAACCGTTAAGCGCGTTAAGGAAACGCTCTTCAGCTTCGACCTTGATGATGTTCAGACCAAACTTATCACCGAACATATCCATTACTTGCTGGCCTTCATTCAAACGCAGTAGGCCATTATCAACAAATACACAGGTTAGCTTGTCGCCAATTGCACGGTGAATAAGCATCGCAACCACTGATGAATCAACACCACCAGATAGACCGAGGATAACTTCGTCATCTCCTACTTTCTCTTTGATACGCTCAATTGCATCTTCAATGATTTGCTCAGGAGTCCATAACTTTTCACAACCACAGATATCAATTGCAAAACGCTCAAGTAAACGCAGACCTTGCTGAGTATGTGTCACCTCAGGGTGGAACTGTACACCGTAAAAACGCTTTTCTTCCCAAGACATTGCCGCATGTGGGCAAGTATCCGTTCTCGCTGAAGTTTTGAATGTATCTGGGATTTTAGCAACCTTATCGCCGTGGCTCATCCACACGTCTAGATAACCTGCACCATCTTCGATATGATCTTCAATCGCTTCAAATAGCTTACAGTCACCCACTTTCTCTACTTTTGCGTAGCCGAATTCTTTTTTATCTGAGCTATGTACTTGACCACCAAGCTGCATTGCCATGGTCTGCATACCATAACAGATACCCAGTACTGGCACGCCCGCCTCGAATACGTAATCTGGTGCTTTCGGGCTACCTTCTAGTGTCGTTGACTCTGGGCCGCCTGAAAGAATGATACCTTGCGGGTTAAACTCACGGATCTGCTCTTCTGTCACATCCCAAGCCCACAGCTCACAGTAAACACCAATTTCACGTACACGACGTGCGATTAACTGAGTGTATTGTGAACCAAAGTCTAAGATCAAAATTCGGGAATCGTGGATATCTTTGCTCATTGATAATCTCGTTAGTTAGGAACTAAACAGGATAAAGCCGCATTGCGTCTCTATCAAAAGTAATAAGGGCTAGCAACTTGCTAGCCCAGAAACACGCCTTAAGGCTTAACCCATACGGTAGTTAGGTGCCTCTTTGGTGATCTGCACGTCATGTACGTGAGATTCACCCATACCCGCAGAAGTAACACGTACAAACTGCGGCTTAGTATTTAATTCAGTGATGGTTGCACAACCTGTTAGACCCATTGCACTGCGAATACCACCGATTTGCTGATGGATAATCGTTGCGATTGGTCCTTTATAAGCAACACGACCTTCGATACCTTCTGGTACCAGTTTGTCTGCTTCATTTGATTTTTGGAAGTAACGGTCAGAAGACCCTTCTTTTTGGTTCATCGCACCCAAGCTACCCATACCGCGGTAAGACTTGTAGTAACGGCCTTGGTATAGTTCAACTTCGCCAGGAGATTCTTCTGTACCCGCTAGCATTGAACCCACCATTACACATGCAGCACCAGCAACTAGCGCTTTTACGATGTCACCAGAGAAACGGATACCACCATCAGCAATAACAGGAATGTCACGGCCTTTTAAGCCTTCAACTGCATCAGAGATAGCAGTAATTTGCGGCACACCACAACCAGTCACAATGCGCGTGGTACAGATTGAGCCCGGACCAATACCCACTTTGACAGCGTCAGCACCAGCATCAGCAAGCGCTATTGCACCTTCCGCTGTTGCTACGTTACCTGCAACGATTTGTAGCTCAGGGTAAGCTTCACGGGTTGCTTTAACACGGTCAATTACACCTTGAGAATGGCCGTGAGAAGTATCGATTAGTAGTACATCAACACCCGCTTCAACCAAAGCTGCGATACGCTCGTCAGTACCAGCGCCAACACCAACCGCAGCACCCACGCGAAGACGACCTTGCTCATCTTTACACGCGTTTGGTTTCTCTTGTGCTTTTTGGTAGTCCTTAACAGTGATCATGCCTTTTAGTGCAAATGCGTCATCAACCACAAGGATCTTTTCGATACGGTGTTCGTGCATTAGACCAAGGATCTCTTCGCGAGATGCCCCTTCTTTTACCGTAACTAAGTCATCTTTTTTCGTCATGACCGTTGAAACCGCTTTTTCAAGTTTAGTTTCAAAACGCATATCACGACTCGTCACGATGCCTTCAAGTTGATTGTTGGCACCAACGACAGGGAAACCTGAGAACCCTTTATCCTGAGCAAGCTCCATTGCTTCTGCAATTGTAAGATCAGAAGTTACTGTCACAGGGAAAGAGATAATACCCGCTTCATACGTTTTTACTTTACGTACGTTACGAGCTTGCTCTTCGATAGTCATGTTTTTGTGGATAAAACCAATACCACCTTCTTGTGCCAGAGCGATCGCTAAGCGTGCTTCTGTCACCGTATCCATTGAAGCGGAAACAAGCGGTAGATTTAATTCAATCCCACGAGTCAAACGCGTTTTCAGGTTTGCTGTGTGAGGAAGAACAGTTGAATGAGCTGGTACTAAAAGTACGTCGTCAAAGGTAAGGGCTTCTTTTGCAATTCTTAGCATGTTCGCGGCTTCTCTCAAGTGAACTGAGTATAAGGAATTGCGTGCGAATTTTATCAGCGTTCCTTATGCGAGTAAATAAAATTTAGCAAAAAATATGATAAAGTAACTGTGAATTTTTTATGGAGGCCAACATGGGATACCCCAATAATAATAAAACCTATTCTGTATCAAGACTTAACAGAGAAATACGCTCACTCTTAGAGCAAGGTTTTGCCTCTGTACAACTCACCGGAGAAATTTCAAACTTTGTTGCTCCGGCCTCAGGGCATTGGTATTTTTCTCTGAAAGATGAAAAAGCACAGATAAAAGCGGCCATGTGGAGAGGGAATAATCGCTATTGTAACCACCGCCCAAGCAACGGTCAGCAAGTAGTCGTGCAAGCAAGAGTCTCCGTCTATGAGCCTCGAGGTGATTACCAATTAATTGTTGAACAGCTCGCGGCTGCTGGTGAAGGACTGTTAAAACAGCAGTTTGATGCACTTAAAATGCAGCTTGCTGCACAGGGACTATTTTCAGCCAGTCACAAAAAGCCACTACCCAATATTATCAATCGCGTAGGTGTCATCACCTCTGCCACGGGTGCGGCCATTAAAGATATTTTAACGGTACTAAAACGCAGAGCGCCACAATTACAAGTTGTCATCTACCCAGCACTTGTACAAGGCGAGGAAGCCAAGCAACAAATTTGCAAACAAATTGCGCAAGCCAATGCAAGGCGCGAAGTCGATGTCTTGATAGTTGGCCGTGGTGGCGGCTCATTGGAAGACTTGTGGAGCTTTAACGAGGAATCCGTCGCACAAGCTATTTTTACCAGTTCACTCCCCATAATCAGTGCGGTAGGCCATGAAATAGATACGACAATTAGCGACTATGTTGCGGATGTAAGGGCACCGACCCCATCTGCAGCAGCTGAACTGGTAAGCCCTGACTCAGAAGCGCTTAAGCAGCGTGCTCTACAATTACTACAATACTTACAGCAAGCCTTTGATCGCCGACTTGAGCAAGCATCACAGCGATTAGCAAACTTCGAAGCGCGACTACAATTGCAGCACCCCAAAAATCAGCTGATGCAGCAAGCGCAGCGTATTGATGAATTAGAGCAGCGGTTGACCCGTGCGCAAAGTCACCTGCTGCGCCAAAAACAATCCCAGTATCATTTACTCCAGCACCGTTTCGATAGGCTGCATCCGGAACAAAAAATTACTCACTATAAACAAGTGGTGGACTCGTTGAGTGACAAGCTTTATTCCGCTATGGAGCAAAAGCTTAACCTGCAAAGGCATCGACTTGCCGTTAGTAGCGCCAAGCTTGATAGCGTCAGCCCATTAGCCGTGCTTGCTCGTGGTTACAGCATCGCTAAACAAGCCGATACTGTCATAAAATCAGTAAAAGATGTCGACCCAGATAAGCCAATTACCACTCAGTTGGCAGATGGTGAAGTGATATCGCTGGTAAAGAAAATTCAATAAGCAGTTAGCAAGATGGGGAAATAACTCCCCATCTTATCGTGTGATAACCTTACAACATTGCTGAGGTGATTGACTCATTTTCGAGCCGGTCTTCATCTTCAAGGAAATTCTGATTCATACTTTCAGCAGGACATGGGCAAGAGGGCTTGCCAACAACCTTGGCAGGAATACCCACCACCGTCGTATGTGGTGCTACCGGACTTAATACTACAGAGCCTGCGCCAATGCGGGCTCCCTCTCCCACTTCGATATTGCCAAGCACTTTGGCACCTGCACCAATCAGTACACCTGCACGGATTTTAGGGTGACGATCACCTTGTTCGTTCCCTGTACCCCCTAAGGTTACAGATTGAAGAATAGACACATTATCTTCAATAACCGCAGTTTCACCAATAACTATACCAGTCGCATGGTCAAACATAATACCATGACCGACTTTACAAGCAGGATGGATGTCAACACCGAATACTTCAGAAGTTCTGCTTTGGATAAAACGAGCAAGTTCTTTTCTGTCTTGGCGCCAGAGGCAGTATGCAAGTCGATGTGCTTGGATTGCATGAAAACCTTTCAAATTTAAAATTACGTTGAGATAACTATCGGCAGCAGGGTCACGATCTTTAACTGCTTTTATGTCATGCGCAACATGAGTCAACATGGTATCGCAGTGTACAAAGGCCTGATCGAACAACTCTCGGATAGTAAACGCAGATACGACGGCATCGGCAAGTTTATTTGCAACAATAAAACTTAACGCTGCGCCAAGACACTCATGGTTTAAAATACTCGAGTATACGTGGCTTGCCAGTAATGGCTCTCGCGCAACTAGCTCATTGGCTTCTTCGCGTAACTTGTTCCAGATCTCATGTCTCATGTAATGTACTTCCGATAATACTGATGCTTAATATAGTGTAACGCTTAGATTGATTCAGTGTCATGTATTATAAAAAATCAGGCTTCAAACACTCCCGAATTCAGATAATAAGTGCACCACTCATGGTTAATCGGTGAGGAGAGATCAACTGCCTGTTGGTGGTACTCTGTAATCGCCAAAAAACAAGAGTAGTTACCATGAGTTACAAGCAGTTGAT
>NZ_WEHZ01000049.1 GCF_012641745.1 Pseudoalteromonas peptidolytica | reverse complement strand
CGATCAACTGCTTGTAACTCATGGTAACTACTCTTGTTTTTTGGCGATTACAGAGTACCACCAACAGGCAGTTGATCTCTCCTCACCGATTAACCATGAGTGGTGCACTTATTATCTGAATTCGGGGGCGTTTTATTCGTCTTATTTTTAAAACTTGGATTATTAACTGTTCAAAACGCTCTCTATGACAACTCAAATCCGGTATTTATGATGGTAACAAGGTAAAAACTAACAAAATATTTTTATATATATTATTGTGGACACTATATAAAGGAAGTTAAGGGACGGTGCTCAGAGCCACTTTAAATCGATTATCTTCTATGTACGTGGACAAAATCTTATTATATTCACCACTTCCTTGGATTTGGGCAAGACCAAGGTTGAAGCGCTTAATGATCTGGTCGGCATTGGGGTGCAACATGCTCACGCCTATATGAAGCGGCCAGTAAATAAGCGCAGGGTGATACGCTTGTAGTTGATTGTATTCAAGCTTTTTTGAGCGTTCATATTCAAACGCAAGATAATCTGCAATGGCAACTTCAGCTCTTCCTTTATTCACTAGTTCCAAGCAAGTATGTAAATTAAGTACATCGATTATGTCTAATTCATCAATACTATCGAGTAATACGTGATAACCATACCCTCGAACAGTCGCTACACTTCGATAACGCAAGCTTTCAAGCCCCTGATAGTCTATTGAGTTGGTCTTTTTACTGACTAGTACCAGTTCATTGTAAAAGTAAGGCGCGCTAAATAAGAAGCTTTTACGCCTTTCTTCGGTTGTCCAAAGCGCCACGACTAAATCTATTTGTCTATCTTCAACCATCATCACAATCCGGCTAAATGGTGCGGTTTTTATTTCAAATTCAATTCCTTGTGCTCGAAAGGCTGCCGACACAATATCATTGATAAGACCCTTGCCGTTTTCTTCGATATAGGGTGGCCACGCATTATGCCCACCTGTCAGCTTAGTTATTTTTGGCTGTGCTTGTATTGAAGTTAATGTGAATAAAAAAACAAGGTAGATGAGTCGTATTCTCATAAGTACACCTGCCACCAGCTGCTTACTCATAGTTTAGACTAATAAAATACATTTACTGAGTTGACTGTACGTAGCGCACTTTTCTTCGCGTATGAGTTCTTCATGACATAAGCTCTAAAATTAATTGTTAGAGCTTGCCAAAGTTCTTTGTTATCTTACTTTTACAAGATCGCCACAGAGAAATGTAGATGGAATTTACAATCACTAGAATTCAAACCCCAATAGGGATATTCAGATTAAAAGGTTTTATGCTAGTGACTGCAGCGATCAGTTTCTCTCATGCTGAATTTATGGGTTCGGATGGTTGGGTTGAAATTGACCTTGAATCTGATTGTGGGCGCTCAATTTTAAGCAGAATCGAGGCCGATGTTATCTTACATTTACGGAGTTAATTGTATGAAATACATGAAGATAAGTGTTATTTTGACTAGTCGTGATAATTTATAGGAATGGGTTGGAATATAAAGACTAACACAGACACCCACTGCAACTTCATCTGTACAACCTTGGGACCTGTGACTTCCCTTCAGCTTTCTAACTACACTTTGTACTTATATTGAGCGTGGAGTGTGTTTCCTTAGATTGGTGACTTCTTCATTGATATTATAATTTATCGCTGATAGGTTGTTAAAGCTACAAAATAAATTTAGCTGAAGCTTTGTTTTTCAATTATGGATAAGTGGGTAATCAAGAGTTAACGCTTATTTACTGTTATAGCGCTAAGGAAAGAATATGCGAAAGCTGGTAAGTTCTGGTTCTCATCTAGAGGAACCAATTGGGTTCTCTCGCGCGTGTCGTATAGGTCGAAACATAGCCGTAGCTGGCACCGCTCCGATAGCCAATGGTAAAACGGTATTTATTGGAAACGTGTATGAACAAACGAAATATTGTTTGAAGGTTTCGCTCAAAGCGATTGAAGAAGCTGGTGGCAGCATTGAAGATGTCATTCGCACTAGGATAATGCTCACTAATATCAAAGAGTGGGAACAAGCAGCTAAAGCCCATGGAGAGCTATTTTCGACTCAGCGTCCTGCTTGTACGTTTGTCGAGGTTAAAGGTTTCATTGATCCTGAGTGGCTGGTAGAAACTGAAATTGATGCAGTGGTATCTGAGACCCTGTAACACAACCAACATTCCCACCTAGAACTACCAACACGCAACGTGGATAGCTAAAGCGTCCATTTTCTACCTTTGCAGTAAAAGGGCTCGTTTATAGAGCCCTCTTCAATATCACTAGTCTCTTACTCGCTCAAGTATTATGCAGCTACTTGTCCTTTATGGATCAACCTTTCACACAGTGCTTGCCATTCGTTGGTTTGTTTTTTGCCTTCAATTCTGCGACCAAACAATGTTAATACCGTCTCACGATTGGCATCGAAAAACTCTATTGAAGTCACCACAGTGTCCCCATTATCCGTTGGTTTTCTAACCACAAATGCACGTGTTAGCTCATCAGCTTTTATGTGCAGGTTAAAATCAGGGTCTAGCACGTTATACCAAGAGCCAACTTGTTTGAGGTTGTCGACTTTGCCAGAAAAAATCTGCACCGCACCTTGATTACCTACGAATACCATGATCTCTTGCTTGAATGTTTTTGCCTGTTGAAAAATATCTTCAAGTGCAAAATTCTGAAGCTCAAAACTCCACGGCGAGCCTACCAATTCCAGTGCTTGTAAGCGCTCAAGTTGATGCAACGCTAGCAATTTTGGAAAGTGGTGTACATCTTCAAGTTCACCCCATTGCGTTCTAAAGTTGTCTAGCTGCGATGTGCTCGGTGATGTTAATTCAACCTCTGCTGACTCAAAAGGTACAACGGTCAATGGGCGCGATGATGTCGATTGATAGCGTGCTTTTATATTTACTAGCTCATTAAAATCTGAATCCGCAGTCGTATACACTTTGTGTACTGCACACCCATGCTTATCAAAAAACTGGAAGCTTGTGTGGCGCTCAGTTTCAACTAAAAAGGCACTTTGCCAGCGATATAAAAATAGCCTTAAGTCAATGCCTCCGGGATTAATAGCAATGCCACTTAATTTCCCGTTATTCTCTGAGACATATAGCTTTTCATACACTCCTTTGATCTCATTGACTACCGAGCCATTGCGGGTCAATGCCATGACCTTGCCTAACTTTTTTAAGCTTTTGAGAATCTCAGGCAACTGCGCCTCATCTAAGCGCGTTATTGACGCTGTTACCGGTTCATCAAGCTGAGCATATAACAGTTCGGCCTCACTCACCCCCAATTGCATTGCAGCATCAACTGGCCGAAGCCTTGGCTCACCCACAAGTAACGTTTTATAGTCTTGAATAAGTTGGTTCATGATCTCTCCTTAAAAGCGCCAGCTGATCTGGGTTTTAATGTTACGGCCAAAGCCATAGTCACCAATGCCACCACCTGTACCAGCCATAAGTTTGTATTCTTTGTTAAAGACATTATCAATGGCTACTCTTAGGTTAAAAGCACTATTAATGTCCCAACTTGCATACAAGTCAGTCAGGGTGTAACTCTTTTGGGCTTGTGTAGCATATTGCCGGGTTGCTCTGTCCATCACTTGTACATCGCGCGAGCCACGTCGCACTATTTGCGCGCCAACCTGTAGTGAGTTATCAAACAGTGATGTACCTAAATCCAGAGCGATTTTATCAGCTGGTAAATACCAAAGTGGTTCGTTATTTTGATCTTCGCCATCAATATCACTATAGGTAAAGTTGCTGTAAAAACGTGGCGTTGCAAAATTCACTTCTAACTCAACACCATCTCTGTCGTTGCTTGCCCTATTGGCATAACGCGGCGCAGGTACAGGGTTTATTACGTTACTGGTGACTGATGTGATCTCATCATCCACCGAGATATCAAAGTAAATAAAACGTGCGGTTAATGTGTCGTTGTCTGTAAGTATGTTATTTGCCTGATAAGTCACACCCACTTCAGTGTTGTTACTATATTCTACGTCCAACTCTAAGCCTGGCTGCCTGCCTCCATATTGGTCATACAACTCGTCAATTAGAGGAGCTCGAAAACCTTCTTGGCGGTTTGCAAATACAGCCCATTGTGGCGTCAATTGATAGTTTACGCTAAGCGCTCCTGCCCAGTCGCTGTGTGTCAATTTAGTATCCAGTGTTGAAAAAGCTTGTTGAAATTTAGCAGTTGGCGAGGTGCTGTAACGCTCATAACGAAGCCCTGCAATCACGGTAAGTTGCTGCCAATTAAATTCATCCTGAATATACACACCAGAGCGTTTTTGTGTGCCTCCAGGTTGTGATGTCATCTCAGCAGTAGTTGGAGTAGTGCCGTATTGCTCACAAGCATACGTCTCATAATTAATTTTTAGACAGGGTAATGCAGTCTTTTCTCCAATTCTTTCTTTATCGGTATACTGCACCCCGTAAGTTACGGTATGTGACCCTAAGACACTGGTATTCATTACATCTAAGGTGGTGATATTGTATTCGTAGTTTGACTCAATACCGATATAGTCTTTTAACATCCCTACCCCATCAGATTCGGTAACCTCACTGCTGGTGAAACCAACTTTGGCACTCAAATCAATTAAGGTATTGTTAGCGGGGTTATATTCATAGCTGAGGTTAGCAACTGACTGTTCAACTTCACGATATACTGTGCCCCATGCGCCGGGATCTGTGGTATTGAACTCAGTTCTTTGGTCATCTTTAGTTTGTGTATAACTTGCGCCTATAATCGCATCATCGCTAAGAAAGTATTCCCCTTTGAGCAATACAGAGCTATTTTCAATCGCAGAGTTTTCTAGCGTTTCATCATTGGAAAGTTCCCAATCATCACTCTCTCGCTTGACTATTGCGCCAAGAATATCCAATGAGTCATTGGGCCTTGCGAAAGCTACAACTGAACCATTTTTTTGTTCATTATTGCTGTCATAGCCTAGTTTTACTTTGGCTCCCGCAGATTCGCCATCTTGCAAAAAGTCAGCTGCATCTTTTAACTCAAATTGCACAACACCACCAAGCGCTCCGCCACCATGCAGTACTGTACTAGTACCGCGCTTAATGCTAATGGAGCGATAGAGATCAGGATCTGTAAATAAGCTTCCCATGCGATACTTTTCAAAAGTCTGCAACATACCATCGATGGTAACCATTACATCCTCTGCATCACTAAAACCACGGATATTAAATTTATGACCCGTCGATCTTGGCCCACCATTCGCTGAAACGTTTGCAATGGTGTCTAGGGTATCAAACACATTACTGTCCAGCTTACGCTCAATCTGCTCTGAAGAAATAACATTCACTGCCTGCGCAGACTGTAAAGCTGTTTTTTGTGTACGAGTGGCAGTTACCGTAACTGCATCAAGATCGGTTTTTATTACTTCGGATGATTGAGTAGCAGAAGAAGCTGCTTGCACCCAGGTGGCAGAAGTTGCAAGCGCGATGAAAAGAGTTAATTTAGATAAACGCATAAGAATACTCCAAGTGTCGTTATTGGTATTCATACTTCAGCTCTGCCCCTGTTTGTCCCTAATGCCCATAGAATAAATACAGGCTTTCCTCAGTGAAGTATGATTTTCGCGGCGCAATATAACACACGCAAACCTAAATAGTAATTATTTTTATTCGCCTTTAACAATTAGATTTGCAACTTGGATATTTAATTCGCTTAGTTTTGCAAATAACGACACCAAGGCTTCACTCGGTACATGTTTATCTACCGCAATAAAAATAGTTTCGGAACTATCTAGATGCGCGAGCGCTTGCACTAAAGTATGCTCAGCGCTAAAGGGTTGTTCATCAATGGCGTAACTCACCTCATCATTGCTAAGCAATAGGCTCACAACCTTGGGGGTTTGCTTCAATTCAACTTCAGCTTGTTCGCCGACACTGGGTAAGTTCACCTCAAGTACATTTAATTTCACCGCCACACTGAGTAGTAAGAACACAAGTACGATAAATAACACATCTAGCAACGCAGTTAGATCGGCGCCAAGATGCTGGGCTTTCGGAGCTGGTAATTCAAGCATGTGCTTCACCCGTCGACAAAAGTTGGGCGTTCATACACAGTGTTAATTCACTTTGAAACCGATCTACTACAGCTTGCAATACCCCATAAACGAGTAAACATGGCATTGCGATAGCCAATCCAGCCATTGTCGAGTACATGGCTTCCCACAGTCCGTCAGCCAAGAGTGCAGGTGTTACCGCTTGCTGGGTTTTAGCTATTGTTTTAAACATCAATACTAATCCCCATACGGTACCAAACAATCCCATCAGCGGGCTCAAAGTGCCAATAATACTTAACATCGCTAAGCGCTTTCGCCATTCAAACACATACTCTTGCAAGCATAATGCGGCACGTTGTTGATCCCTGAAAGTCTGTTTATTTTGCTTAATATTACGCACCTTTTTCCATGCCTGGCAGAGCACCCAGCAGCGCTCAATGATGATTGCAAACGCAATAATTGATAAACAAAGAAACGGCCATTGCATCGGCCCAAGTTGAGAAAACCACGACTGCATTGTTTTATACTCACTTTAAGATAGAGAAAATTTAATGGGTACGGTAAATAAGGCCTTTACCGCACTACCGTTATGAATAACTGGATGAAACTGCCACTGCTCGACATTTTGCCGAGCAGCGGTGTCTAAACTTTGGTATCCACTGCTTTTGATTAACGTTAAATTGGTGATCCTTCCTTCTTGATTCAGTTCAATCTCAAAAATACTAACACCTTCAAGACCGCGACGCTTTGCCCTAAGCGGATAACTCAAAGTGGGCCTTGGCGCTTTAAATAACGGCAACTTACTGAGTCGAACTGGGGTATTGTCATTGTTACTGATTTCGCTCGGTCGCTGGGCTGTCGCAAGTTGTTGGGTCGTTTGCTTGGGCGCGTCCATAGGAGCTGCCACAGGTTTTACGGGTTCAATCTGTTCTGTTTTATTAGCAACTTGTATTTCTTCTGGTGCTGTAGTTTTGACTGGTTCTTCCTGCACTTGCGGTACCGCCGCCGTTTCTGGTTTTATTTCAGCCTTACTGTCTTGGCTTTTTTTTAGTGCATGAGTAACGCCCTTAAACTGAGATGATACTGGCTGAGACACAGCCTTAGACGCTGTTACTGGTGTTGGAGAAGAAAACGAAAGCACTAAAGGTGCAGTTACTTTACTTACCTCATGGGCGCTGGCACCTGCGCTCCACTGCGGCTCCACACTAGCTGGCGATATCCACCACAAACCATGTAAAAATATGGACACTGCAATACAGAGAATAAATTTCATATTGATAAAAGCAAATGATAACTGTTACTATTCGCAATAAATATAACAAGTTTGGATTTGTAATGAAAGCTAAAATTACAGCACTATTGACCTTTGGATTACTTACCTGTGCCACATTGCTGCAGCCAGTCTTTGCTGATGAAAGTGACCAAAAGATTGTCGTTTCTGGCGGCTCTATCACTGAGATTATCTATGCGCTTGGCGAGCAAAAGCGCATTGTAGGTGTAGATAGCACAAGTGTATTCCCAGCTGTTGCCACCCAAAAACCACAAATAGGTTATGTAAGAAAAATTAATGTCGAGGGAATTTTGTCACTTAATCCAGATCTCCTCCTTGGCGAAGCCGATACAGGCCCAGACAAAGTGTTACAACAACTCCAAGATACTGGATTACAGACACACATTTTTAGTGAGAATGACAATCTCTCAGGTGTGGAGGCAAAAATAGCCAAAGTTGCACAGCTGCTAGCTGTTGAACAAAAAGGCCAAGCGCTTATTGACTATATTCAAGCTGATAGAAAAGCACTGATACACGTGCTTGAGCAAGTCGACCACAAACCAAAAGTGTTATTTGTATTAAGTCTTCGCAGTGGTCAGCCAATTGTTGCTGGAGCGGGAAACTCAGCACATGAGGTGATCACCGCAGCAGGAGGGATCAATGTTGCAGCCACACATTTTGAGGGTTGGAAGCCGTTAGCAACTGAGTCAGCTATCGCGATGAACCCTGATGTGATTATTAGTATGGGGCGTCATGGCGATCAAAAAGCAACGGATTTAAGCCAAGTGCCTCACTTTAAGTTCTCAAATGCAGTAAAAAGCAACCGAGTTTTATTAATCGATGGAACATACTTACTTGGTATGGGTCCACGTACACCTCAAGCTGTGGTCGAGCTGGCAACATTACTCCACCCTAACACCACTTTGCCAAATGATTACCGATTCCGAGCTGCTCAGTCAGCACCAGTAAATGAGTCACTATAATGCTAGCACTAGAGCAATCTTTGATCCCCGCAGATGTCGCTAGAAAATGGATGATTGCAGGACTTACTGTTGGCTGTGTTTTGGTTAGTGTCATTGGCTTGACAGTAGGTGGAGTAGACATCAGCTATGAGCGCCTAATCGCTATTCTTTTTTCGAGTCATGAAGATACCCTAGAACAAGCGGTGATCTGGCAGATCCGTATGCCAAGGCTCGTACTTGCTGTTATTGTTGGAGCAGGGCTTGGTGCTTGTGGCGCTGCAATGCAGGCTATTTTCAGAAACCCTCTTGCCGATCCGGGTTTAATCGGCATTTCAAGTGGTGCCGCACTTGGTGCAATTAGTACTATCGTGCTTGGAAGCTCATTACTTAGTGACTTTACCGCTTACTACGGAATTTATGCCGTGCCAATTGGTGCCTTTTTAGGCTGCCTTTGTGTGTGTAGCATCATCTACCGGTTATCTAGTCAAGGCAATCGCTTTACGATTGTTAGCCTCTTGTTAGCGGGAATAGCCGTTAATGCGATTGTCGGCGCTGTAATAGGTATTTTAACCTTAATTAGCTCAGATCAGCAGTTACGTGATCTCACCTTTTGGAGCATGGGGTCGCTTGCTGGAAACAGCTTTCAGATGATCATTCCTTCGCTGTGTTTGATGCTGGCATGTTGTTTTGGCTTCAGCCGTTTAGCGCAGCCTCTCAACTTGTACTTATTAGGTGAGCAACAAGCCAAGCATTTGGGAGTAGATGTCGTTAGTCTAAAAAAGAAAGTGTTCGCCTTTACCGCTTTGTGTACAGGTGCCGCAGTGGCGCTAACTGGTATAATTGGCTTTGTCGGCTTTATCGTGCCACATATAGTACGCTTGTTAATCGGCCCTGATCATCGATATTTATTGCCCGCTTCAATGCTTGGTGGTGCCATCTTATTATGTTTAGCCGATTTGCTTGCGCGTACTCTCATTCTTCCCTCTGAATTACCAATAGGCCTTATTACCAGTGCACTGGGTGGCCCATTTTTTCTCATTATGCTGGTTAAAACATATCGTTTGAAGGAGCTGTAAAATGTTAATTGCCAACAAAGTTAGTGTACAAGTAGGGAAAAAATCACTGCTCAGTGGTATCGACTTTGCTATTCGCCCCGGTGAAGTTGCAGTTGTCCTCGGCCCAAATGGCGCAGGAAAGTCAACCCTGCTAAAAGCGCTATGTGGCGATATAACCTTGAGCGAAGGCACTATCACCTACCACCAGCAAAGGTTGCACGACATAGACAGCTTGTCACTTTCACATCTGCGAGCAGTGCTTACACAGCAGTATGATTGTGAGTTTCCATTTAGTGTACAAGAAATTGTAGATATGGCTCACTATGTCCATCAAGAGAGTCATACTGTGGATTCATTGCGCCGCTACTCTAAAAAAGCGATGCAAATTTTATCTGTTGAGCACTTAGCACAGCGCAGCTTTACTCGACTTTCAGGGGGAGAAAAGCAGCGGGTACAATTTGCCCGGGTACTTTGCCAGCTACTGCCAAATTTAGACGCAAAAAAACCATGCTATTTGATGATTGATGAACCGACAGCCAGTCTGGATTTATACCACCAATATCAAGTCATGAAGCTAGCACAAAGCATTGCAAAACAAGGCGCAGGTGTAATAGCTGTAGTCCATGATCTGGCACTTGCAGCCAGTTTTGCCGATACCGTATATCTGCTAGAAAAAGGAAAACTTGTTGCATCGGGAGCACCTGCACACGTGTTGAATAAAGCGCAGCTTCGCAAAACCTATGGGATCGAAGCACAATTAACTCAATCCGAGACATTTTTGCCGACGCTAGGTGTTTCTAGGGAGTTTGACCTCAATACCGCACTGTAATGAGCATTTGAGCAGGCTGGTCAACACCGGCCTGCTCCTCATGTTTATAGCTTGTGCTGGGCTAAAAAATGAGTCAAAGGTAAAAACAGAGGCTGCGGCAACGCATCCAATGCAAACCACCGCCAATGCTTACATTTATCTGGCTCTTTTACCTGTGCATGGTGATCATCACACGTCGCTTTCACAAACAAAGTCACATAATGCTTTTGCTCTTGCGCAAAAAAGTCATTGGTAAAGCCGAGTTTTTCTACGGTAACTACGTTCAAGCCTGTTTCTTCAAGCACTTCTCTTTTGGCACATGTTTCAATGGTTTCCCCATACTCCAAATGCCCACCAGGGGTAGCCCATGTATTGGCACCATGTGCGCCTATGCGCTCACCAAGTAAGATTTTATCTTTATACATGATGATTACACCAACTCCAACGCGTACTGCTTGCTCCATTTCTTTTCCTTATGCCAATTCGCTTAATACTTGCTCAATGTTAAGGCCAGTTAACCTCAACTGTGACATTCTATACTATTACCACACAGTCCATACGTTATTTTTGAAACGCAAACCTGACGATAACAACACGACATTGGCACTGTGCTAATTCACATCTACGTTCTTATTTCTCCCTAACGCTTGTGAAAACGAGTATTTTATCCCAAAAATAAGGCTTAGCTTGGTTAAAATGGCATTACATGCGACAGCATAAATCTTGCTAGTTTCGGCGCTTACCATTGACCCAAGTTTGCTCGACTTTCGTTGCTTTGATTTCTTCTGCAGTCAACTCGAACAAGTTATTTTGCAATATAATAAAGTCAGCTTGCTTTCCGGCTTCTAAGCTACCCACTATATCATCTTGGCGCATCGCGTATGCCGCGTTAATCGTATATGCCGCAATAGCTTGTGCTAAAGAAATAGCTTCAGGTTGACGACTTATCGCATTCGCAATCCCAACAAATGGGTTCAATGTACTGACATTCCAGTCACTGCTGAGTGTCAGCATTGCACCATGATCGAGTAAGCCCTTGATAGGGACTAGGCTGCCAGCGCGCTTTCGCCCCAGTAGAGGCTGCATTTCCTGCCAGTGCGAGGGCTGTGCAAATTCACCTGCTACTTGCGCATCAGCTATCACACCTAACTCAGCAAACTTTTTGTAGTCACTGGGGTCAATAACCTCAACATGAGTAAGACGATGTCGAGCTTTACCATTAGATGCTGTACTGATTGCGTTTAGTGCCTCATGTACTCCTCTATCACCAATGGCATGAATATTAAAATCGAAGCCGCTCGGCTCTAACGCCTTTAAATACTTTTCTAATCGCGCTTGTGTAAAATAATTCAAGCCACGATTTTCACTCCGCGCTAACAAATCAATATGATATGGCGCTTTCATAGCCGCGGTGGTATTAATCAAAATACCATCCATATAAAATTTAATCTGATCTATTTTCAGCATGCTGTCTGGTGTGACGTTATACATTGACTTAAGTGCTCGTATTTGACGCTCATCATTCGCCTGTGGATAAGCCCAAAGCCCTAGACTGACTCGTACTTGTAACGCACCATCAGCTTGTAACTGCTGCCACGTATCAAGCTGACCGCGCTGCCAATACACACGAGCATGATGCCGTCGCGCAAGCAAGAACGGTTGCTGCGAATGCTTCGGTACCCTATGGCTATAACTTTATAAGTAGTGCTAGCCCAAATATATCCAACACATTATGGACAAGCATTGCTGCGCATAGAAGCCAGATATATTACTTTTGTAATGCTCGAACACCACATATTGCTTGGGTTAACTTAGCGAACTTTAAGTTTGAAACACCCGTGAGCGCCTTTACGTTAATACATCAAGCTCCTACGGGTAATTTTGTTAATAGTAGCCGTAATGGCAAACTCAATAAGCATTTTGAAGCAGCAGTTGATCCATTTAAAAAATAGAACACGTCAGTAAAATGTAGTGATCTATTTTGAAGTGGGACACCCCATCGGTAAACAGTGCTTGATTGGCACTTCTACTGTGTCGCCCCACAGGATGTGGGGTTTGGTGATTTTATAGGTGCACAACGCCTTTATCGCCTGAGTCACATAGAGTCATCTATGCTACGCAGGCTCCACCTTGTATAAATACCAATTAAATTGCTGCAAAAAACAAACTTAAAAGATCAACGGGCTCTAATAATTGAGTGCCATATTAAAAGCCATGACCAATAGCAAAACTGCAAACACTTTTTTAATGGTCGTAACAGGAAGGTGATGAGTCGCTTTTGCGCCAAGCGGTGCAGTAAACCAAGAGGTGCATACAATGCCTGCCAATGCGGGTAAATACACAAACCCAGCAAAGCCATCCGCAAAAGTGAAGTTGGCACTTCCCGCGCTAATGTAGCCAATAGATCCAAAAAGCGCGATAACAATGCCACACGCCGAGGCGCAGCCAATGGCTTTTTTCATATCAAGAGAAAAATATGTGAGTAATGGTACCAACAGTGCTCCCCCACCAATTCCTATCATGGCCGATAAGCCACCTGTGATACTTGTAAGTAAGGTGAGGATTGCTTTGTTTGGAAGCTGTCTATCAGGCACTTTTGTGTTTTTACTACTTTGCAGCATCTTGAACGCAATAAGTGCCACGCTCAGCGCAAATACAGCCCGTACTGCGCTTTCTGGTAGTAATGCGGCCAAAAACCCGCTGATCAGTGCACCTAATGCAACACCAGCCATTATCCAAGGCGCAACTCCCCATGGCACATTACCATTTTTATGATGCGCAATTGCAGATGAGGTCGATGTAAAAAGAATAGAAGCCAGCGAAGTGGCAACGGCAGCTACAACCACTTGCTCTGCGGGTAGCACTTCAAAATACAATAAAATACCACTTAATATTGGGACGATGACTAATCCGCCACCAATCCCCAACAATCCAGCTAAAAATCCCACTCCACTTCCTAACAGAGCGCAAAATACAAACAATAACAGTAACTCACTCATTCCATTTATCTCTTTTAGTTAAACCGTAACACTCAGGTTTGTTCCCTAAGTGCGGCGAGTATATCAATATGATGCACTGTTATTGGTGATTTTACTGAAGATAAGTATTGAAGATTACTCATGTTTTACATGAGTTAATTGCAACTCAGACGCTTAGACACCTAAACACCCAGACATCCCATTGGATTTTATGTGAAATCGCTCAAATTTATGAGTAACGCTTGGGAAAAATTGCATCAATTGGGCATGCTTATGAATCAGACTCATGTTTTATGTGAAATAAAACCGTTTTTCTTCATGCTCTGATCCACGTATAAATTTTACATCACTCAACGCTCGGCACCGTCTCAGTACCTCGTGCAACGCTCTGTATTTTAACCAGGTGCTGTCAAGGTTATTCGTCGAGCAAGCCCGTATAAACAATGGATAGCGATTATGAATAACGAGTTTACTTTTACCATCAAAAAAATTTGCCTAGATGAGAACTATCACCCGTCTAACAGCACACGACTCACGACTAATTTTGCCAACTTAGCAAGAGGTGAGAGCCGTAAGCAAAATTTACGTAACGCGTTAAAAATGATTGATAGCCGCTTTAACGCACTTGCACAGTGGGATAATCCAACTGGCGACCGTTACTCTGTGGAGCTAGAGATTGTGTCTGTTGATATTGACGTTGCGGGCAGTGGTGAAACCTTCCCGTCGATTGAGGTGCTTAAGACTTATATTATTGACCACAAAACGAACCAACGAGTTGAAGGTATTGTCGGCAATAACTTTTCTTCTTATGTGCGCGATTATGACTTCAGTGTATTACTACTTGACCACAACAAAGATCGCCCTCAGTTCAGCATACCTGATAATTTTGGCGACCTTCATGGCAAGCTCTTTAAATATTTTGTCGACTCTGACAGCTACAAAACACATTTTAATAAGCCACCTGTAATTTGCTTGAGTGTGTCTGATAACAAAACATACCACCGTACAGAAAATCAGCATCCAGTACTTGGCTATGAATATCACCCAAATGAATCTTCCTTAACAGAGCAATACTTTAAAAAGATGGGCCTACAAGTACGCTACTTCATGCCACCAAATAGTGTTGCCCCATTTGCTTTTTACTTCTTTGGCGATTTATTAAATGATTACACAAACCTTGAGCTGATCAGTACCATCAGTACCATGGAAACGTTCCAGAAAATCTATCGACCTGAGATTTATAACGCCAATGCGGTGGCTGGGAAACACTATAAACCAAACCTAAAAAATCAAGATCACTCTATTACCCAAGTTGTCTATGACCGTGAAGAGCGCAGCCGACTGGCAATTGAGCAGGGTCGCTTTGCGCAGGAATATTTTATCAAACCTTACCAAAGCTTACTTGAGCAGTGGTCAGCAAATTACGCTGTGTAATACCCGTTGTCTTAATACTGAATAAATTTGACGCTAACTACGTTTGAAAATTCCTATTTATAACAGCTAACTAAGTCACTTAATTAAGATAATTGGTATTCTCATCGAGAAAATGGAAAAATTGACTATGAAAACATTACTACCGACCTCCACAGCGGGGAGCCTACCCAAGCCTGCTTGGCTTGCTCAACCAGAAACACTATGGTCGCCTTGGAAATTAGCCGGTGACGAACTGATTGACGGCAAGCACGATGCGTTACGTATTGCTTTGCAAGAACAGCAGCTTGCAGGCATTGATATTGTGAGTGATGGCGAGCAAACCCGCCAACATTTTGTGACCACCTTTATAGAGCATCTAAGTGGTGTAGATTTTGAGCATCGTCAAACCGTAAAGATTCGTGACCGCTACGATGCTAGTGTCCCAACGGTGGTAGGACCCGTAACCCGTCAAAAGCCAGTTTTTGTCGAAGACGCAAAGCTGTTACGTAGTCAAACCGATAAGCCTATAAAATGGGCATTACCTGGGCCGATGACAATGGTAGATACTTTGTACGATGCGCATTATCAAAGTCGTGAAAAGCTTGCATGGGAATTTGCCAAAACTTTAAACCAAGAAGCCAAAGAGCTTGAAGCCGCAGGGGTTGATATTATTCAATTCGATGAGCCTGCATTCAATGTGTTTTTTGACGAGGTTAACGACTGGGGAATTGCAGCGTTAGAGCGAGCAATAGAGGGATTGCAGTGTGAGACTGCCGTTCATATTTGCTATGGCTATGGGATCAAAGCCAATACGGATTGGAAAAAGACGTTAGGCTCAGAGTGGCGCCAGTACGAAGAAGCATTTCCAAAACTACAAAAATCTAATATCGACATCATTTCATTGGAGTGCCATAACTCTCATGTCCCCATCGATTTGTTAGCCTTGATCCGTGGGAAGAAAGTAATGGTTGGTGCCATTGATGTTGCAACCAACACCATTGAAACGCCAGAAGAAGTTGCCGCCACACTGAGAAAAGCGCTTGAGTTTGTTGATGCTGACAAACTATACCCTTGTACAAACTGCGGCATGGCACCGCTATCTCGGGAAGTCGCAAGAGGTAAGCTAGCAGCATTGAGCGCTGGGGCTGAACTCGTACGCCAGGAATTGCTAGCGAAAAAGTCAGCTTAAGATGTAACGTTGATCATCGCGCCAACGATAAGATAAATTCAAGCTTATGTGCCGCCGTCAAGGAATGATTGTGGCGCAACTTATACCACTACAGAACAACTATCTGTGCTCATTCTCCGTGTGAACCAACATACTTACAATAGCGCTACACCACATAAAGCAAAGATTGTTAGCTCACCCTTACCGCCACTTTGGCTGGTAAACGCTAGGCAGTCAGTAGAAACGCGATCGCAAATGCGAGCACAAATGAAGCCATCATGGCTTTTTTATTCATCACTTTGGTAGTTACCTTATTAGGTTGCTTCTCATGACCAGCTTTTACATGACAGCTTGGACGCTCAACTTGATGGTTGTCAGCAATGGCTATTTCTTTAATTTGGATACCGAAGGTCGCACATAGAGATTTAACCGACTCAGGAGAAGCACTGCCTGTCTTTTCTATTCGCTGAATTGTTCTTAAGCTAATTCCACTCACGGCAGCTAAATGTGCTTGGCTCCAAGCTTTGGACTCTCTCAGTTGTTTTATTTTTGCATTATCTAATTTCATATCCATAATTACTTTCTCCGGTACAAAGCGATATTAACTATTATCGGGAGAAATCCTTGTGTTAGTGATGTCATTTATGCGACAGCTTTACGTCATCATTATGCCAATAGCAGACTAACACAGAGATCATAGTAAAACGAACGGTTGGACAGTCATGTTTAGAACAATAAATTTGTTTATTTCTTCTTCAGTCTGTTTACCTCGTAAGTTCGTTTTTACAGCAGCTTAATTGTTATACAGAGCCTAGTCTCTCACAGCCACATGAATTGATAGCGCAGCAGCTCGCTTAAATTACTCCTCAAGATTTAGTCACTACCATTGCTATTACCGTTAACACGTCGAGTTTTTATTTCATTCTATCGAGTATTGAGTGACATAAGGTTTTAGCTGCATAACTATATATTCTTTATAAAAACTAAATTACAGGTGGCGATATGCCTTTTGGATTAAAACAGACGCTTATTTGCACTTTACTGGCTAGCGCTGCATTACCAACAGTCGCGCAGACTGAAGTAGGATTACAGGCTAAAGACATTTTTGAACTGGAATATGCCAGCGACCCACAAATATCACCTGACGGAACAAAAGTGGTATACGTGCGTAACAGCAACGACGTGATGAAAGACGCTAAGCGCCAAAACTTATGGCTAGTGGACACCAAATCAGGCGCTCAGTCACCGCTATTTTCCGATGAACATAATTATAGCCAGCCTAGCTGGTCGCCTGACGGTACTAAATTAGCGTTTGTCAGCAACCTATCTGGCAGCACTCAAATCCATGTCCATTACGTTGCACAAAACCGCACAGCACTGCTAACGCAACTGCAATCGGGAATAAGTGGGTTAACTTGGTCACCTGACGGAAAGTGGCTAGCTTTTAGCCAAAAAGTTGCAGAAAAACCTGCTGTCATTGCTAAAATGCCAGAAAAGCCAAAAGGTGCAAAGTGGTCAGATCCAGCTATTGTCATTGATAAAGCTTATTATCAAGCTGACGGTAAAGGTTTAATAAAACCTGGGTATCGCCATATTTTTGTACTTCCAAGCGAAGGCGGTACACCGCGTCAACTAACCTCAGGAAGCTATCATCACGGTGGAAAGCTGGCTTGGCGAGCAGACTCTAAAGCAATTGTGTTTTCGGCAAACCGCATCGCAGACTGGGAATATAAGCGTCTAGAAGGTGACCTATTCGAAGTTGATTTTAAGCGTAACATCACGCAGCTTACCTCGGATCCTGGTCGTGAATATGCCCCTAGCTTTTCCAAAAATGGTAAACAGTTGGCTTATCTCAGTACATCAAACGAGTTAAACCCTTACCGTAATAGTAAGCTTAACATCATGAATTGGGGGGACAAAACCTCCAATATGATTGCGAAGGACTTTGACCGCTCAATACAAGCTCCAAGATGGATCAGCAGAGACAGGCTTGTTTTTAGTTATGATGACCATGGCAAGCGAAAGCTCGCGAGCATCAACACGAAAGGTAAAATTAGCGACATCACAGATACAGTGTCTGGTACAACGCTGGGTCGCCCGTATTTGAGTGGTGAATTTAGTGCGAATTTCAGTGGTAATATTGCATTTACGCAAGGTTCCAGTGAGCGTCCTGCGGATGTTGCCGTCACCACAAGAAAGGGTAAAGTAACACGGTTAACAAATTTAAATAAGGATCTGCTGGCACACACAACCCTTGGTAAAGTGCATGAAATCACTTATAAATCATCATTCGATGGAGAACAAATTCAAGGCTGGTACATCACGCCTCCCAATTTTGACCCGCAAAAGCAATACCCTTTGCTGCTAGAGATCCACGGTGGTCCGCATTTAGCTTATGGCCCTCATTTTTCCGCAGAATTACAGCGTTACGCTGCACAAGGGTATGTCGTATTTTACGACAACCACAGAGGCAGTAGCTCTTACGGCGAGCGTTTTGCTATGCTGCTAAAATACAAATACAGCTCAAAAGAAGATTTTGCCGATCATAACTCTGGCGTTGATGCCATGATTGCAAAAGGCTTTATTGACAAAGACAACCTGTTTATTGCTGGTGGCTCTGCTGGCGGTATCGCAACAGCGTACGCGATAGGTCTAACTAACCGCTTTAACGCAGCAGTTGTAGTCAAACCTGTGATCAACTGGCTCAGTAAAGTGCTTAGTGCTGACAGTGGCCTGGGCCAGATCCCCACGCAATTTCCGGGTATGCCGTGGGAACATGTAGACCATTATTGGCAACGCTCACCACTTTCGCTCGTTGGCAATGTAACCACCCCTACTATGCTAATGACTGGTGAAGAAGATTTACGTACACCAATGGCTGAAACTGAGCAATTCTATCAAGCACTTAAGCTACGTAAAGTCGACTCTGTCATGGTGAAAATTCCAGGGGCACCGCATGGAATAGCCGGTCGTCCTTCTCGGATGATCAGTAAGATTGAACACACCTTAGCTTGGTTTGAAAAATACAAAAAGTAAGTGACCTGAGGTTTACACAAGTATTGAAGCAAACAGGCATTACCACCAATCGCTGGCCAGTTCAGCTTTTGGTGGTTATTTCAATTTACTTAATTAGCTGTTCCACGATGAGGCAAGAATGCCAGTCGACATAAGCAAAGCAAAAGTGTTGCTATTTAGTTGTAGTAAATAAGAAACCTTTAACGTTACAAACGCCTCAATACTCCCTCAAATAGTTCAACTATTTAAGACAAAGTAGGATTAAACCCTAAACTGAATTTTACCAATAGCTTCAACTGGGCATAAGAGCCCCTATGGTATATATTTGATTTAGTGTTTACACCTCGATCGTAATCGTTGAAAAGACAAAGCCTAGCAATAAGAAATAATTGCTTCACAAATAATGTTTTAAGTAGGAAGTCGATAAGCCTTTTATAACATAACTGAAAGATGGCGGCTTGGTTTTAGCGTCACAATATCGCTGGCAACTTAGCCTCATGGGTACGAATATTTTTTGTGCTGACACGCAAGTCTCAAGTGCAATATTCAAACGCGCTAATTTATGCTCTCCAAGGCTTAAAACATTAGACAGACTCTCTACGTACTGTTTTTCGGCAATAGGAATTTAAGTGCTGGGGCCTAAATGTTCTCGAGAGAGCACCGTTAAAGACCTCTCCCCCTAACATGCTGGTATAAATTGGATTAAGTTGAGCAAATGAATAAAAGACGAGCACAGTACTACATCTTCACGATATTTTCTCTTTGGTTCGGGTCAACTTTTTCTTGCAATGCAACTGCTGTTAATCGTGTCGACCAAATTCAAGTTGTTACAGAGCCGCTGCCCCCATATCAGATTGTAAAAGAGGGAGAAGTGCAAGGGTTAGTGGCAGAAAAAGTCAGAAAGCTTCTACGCGAGTTGGGAAGCGACTCTCATACACGAGCAATGCCTTGGGCTAGGGCATATAAAACAGCCTTGACCGAGCCTGGAACTCTCATTTTTTCTATGGTGCGTACCCCAGCAAGAGAGGAGTTATTTCATTGGCTTGGTGTACTAGTTAGTACTAAGACTTATCTCATTGCTCTGAAAAAAAGAGACAACATAAAGCTAAATGACCTAGAAGGGCTCATTAATTATAAAACAGGCGTAAAGCGTGATGATGTGGTATTTCACTATTTATCGAAGAAAGACGTTCTCAGTAAAGCGATACTTCTACCA
The DNA here is from genome assembly GCF_012641745.1 of Pseudoalteromonas peptidolytica. Lineage (GTDB taxonomy): Bacteria > Pseudomonadota > Gammaproteobacteria > Enterobacterales > Alteromonadaceae > Pseudoalteromonas > Pseudoalteromonas peptidolytica. The sequence goes on along the minus strand of NZ_WEHZ01000049.1, from coordinate 3,738 downwards.
GATACAATCACAACGGTTAAAATGTTACTGAGAGGTCGAGTGGATATCATTGCAGCCTCACCCATTCATTTAGATTATATGTGCTCACAAATAGGGTGCAAAAGCAGTGATTTTCAATTCTTGTTGGAATTAGATGAACTCAGTAGCGACTTCTATCTTGCAGCAAATAAACATATGTCACCAGAGCTTGTAGACTTAATTACAAATAAACTCAAAAAGTTAGCTAATTAGTCTGAGCATGACCTAGGTCATTGGTTCATGGAACTCCCCTCAAAAGGTCTGCCAATTCCACAAGCATACCCATTTTTGCTGTTTCGCTTGAGCACAAAAATAAGTGAATAATGAATCTTCTTTCGCCATCTAGGGTCAAATTTAAAGTAAAAGTATAGAATAACCACATATCCGACCAGCCCAGACATTTTGCATTAACTAATTGATAATTGGGAACAATAAAGCAAAAAGGAATAATTTTTCCTCAAACCAAATTATTTTAATTATATTTTTCCACTTTTCACTATATTTTGCCTTTGATAAGCTACGCGTTTTAGCCTATTTGCACCTATCCAGTTACAAAATTTAACAAGGTAATCTATGAAAAGAACACGTGCGGCGATGCTTATCGCGAGCTTGACTACAATTCCAACCGTATCTGCTATCGAGCTATATAAAGATGAGCAAAACAGCGTCACTGTCGGTGGCTTTATCGATGCTAGGATTATTCATACACAAGGCGAAAGTGAACTGGTAAATGGCGCATCACGCATTAACTTTGATTTCAAACGCCAGTTAAAAAATAACTGGCAAGCTTTTGCGCTTCTGGAATGGGGAGTTAATCCTGTAGGAAGTAGTGATATTGTTTATAACAACCGTTTTGAATCTATACAAGACGAGTTCTTATACAATAGGTTAGGCTATGTGGGCGTTAAGCATGAAGATTATGGTCAAATCACTTTGGGTAAACAATGGGGTGCTTGGTACGACGTAGTCTATAGCACAAACTATAGCTTAGTGTGGGATGGCAATGCAGCTGGTGTTTATACATACAACAAAGATGATGGTGCTATAAATGGTACTGGCCGTGGTGATAAAGTACTACAATACCGTAACAGCTATGGTAAATTCAGTTTCGCTGTTCAAGCGCAATTAAAGTCTGATGACTTTTATACCTGTGACGTCGTGGATATTTCACTTAACGAATGTGAAGCTTTGTTTAACCAGGGTAATAATGCAGCACAAAAGGTAGAGTTTAACTCGACCTATGGAGCAGCTCTCACTTACTCGGCAACTGAGAATTTAATGCTCACAGCGGGTATTAACCGAGGCGAATTTGATATTGTCTATGCCGGTGGCAGAAACCAGTCAGTTGAAGATTTAATTTATGGCGTTGGGATCACCTACGGTAACTTTTCTCAACCCGGCTGGTACGGTGCGGCAAATATCAACAAGAATGAAAATCACGATACTGACAATTTAGGACGTTTAATCAAAGATGCGGTTGGAGTGGAGTCGTTAATTAGTTATCGTTTTGACAATGACATCCGTGCTTTTATTGCATACAACGTGTTTGATGCCGGTGATGACTACGTCATTCAACCTAATTTTAATGCTGATCCAAACGATGTGTTTAAGCGTCAATTTGCGGTACTTGGTATGCACTATCTAATGAGTGAGGACACCATTTTATACATAGAAGCACGTAAAGATTTTAGTGACTTCTCAAGTACAAATGCAGCGCAAGAAGCGCAAATGTCGCAAACCGAAGACGATGGTATTGCCATTGGCTTTCATTACAGTTTGTAATTTCACCTGAGATTTTTGTTCATCAAACAAATGTGGGTAGGGGTTTAATTTAAAGCCTCTACCCACTATCTACCGAATTAGCTCATGTAACTACGGCTCAAAGCCACAACGGAATACGCGAGTTGTGCGCTGCTCGGTACGACAGTTTGTTTCAACCGTACGTGTATGTTCCGTTGTGTATGAACTTTCTGACAATAAGTTCAACCAACCGGTATAATTTGCCTGCCCCATAGACTGACCACCCCATGAATTGTTATACCAATAGGTCACTGACTCAGTCTTATAGTTAGTAGCAGGACAAGTTGATATTGCATGCTGTGTGTCCCAGACAAATTTTGTTGGTGACAAATAGCTATTAGGTTGCTCCCATAAGTGACCAAGATGCAGAACCCCATTATAGTTACATGTTTTATGTGTCACAGTATAGGTTTCTTGCCTTGTGTCACATACACGAACATTTCTTACTACCTCTTCCCAGTATCCACCTGTTGGGCACTCATCGCGGTAAGCTTCAGCAGAACCTGCGATTATAGTCATCGCAGCGGCTGTGATTGTGTATATTGATTTCATATTTTTCCTTAATTGTTTTTATTTTATATAATCAGATATAATTTCTGACTTAATGTTTTAAGTTGATCAAATTTAAAAAGATAAAATCAACCAGCCTAAAATAGGGTAGAGAGGTATACATTTAAAATAGTTTTAACTTAATCGAACATATAATTTATCAAGCATATTGCATTACATCCCCAGTTTTGCACGTTGCTCTTCGGTAAACAGATCTTTTAATTCGTTTAGTTTTTCATAGTTAATTGAAATGTAGTTCGTACCATATGGACTACCAACGTTACCAACTCCAATTTCACCTAACGAATAAAGCTCTTTTGACAACCTAGTAACCTCTTGTTTCTGAAAGTCATCAAGCTCTACACTGCCCAAAGTTTGCTGGAGCGTACGTTGCCTTTGTTCCATAGCAATCTTTGCTTGTTGGTGCTCAAACTCGATATATTTATTTAGCTGTTCTTCAGAAAGTAGCTCTTGAAGTGCTTCAGTATATTCGTGAGCATTTTCAGTTAACTGCGCATTAACTTGTGCTTTGGGTAGCTGTTCACCCTCGCTTGCTCCTTGCCATGCAAGGTAATCTTTTTGCGCTTTTTCTTGCAACAGTTGCTCAAGCTGAGTGCTTACCGACTCATCAAGCGCTAGTTGATGTGAGAGGTTGCGAGACACTGGTAATACACTATGGTTCGCTATTGCATTAAAAATATCTTTTTGATTTGTTTGATTTTGCTGTTGTGAATTGTCGAATGGATTAGCCGCACTAGCTTCTTCTTTATCATTGATATGTTGCACAGTCGCAGTACTTGAAGAAATACCAACATCCAGAGCATCACTTTTTAACAAAGTGTGAACCTGACTTTTTAGCGTATTAATTTGGGCTTTTAAATTTGCATTTTCATTTAACAACTGGTCTAACTGACTATTAGTACTGTCGTTATTCATTTCAGAATGAGTAGCGGTTTCAGCGGGGTTATGGCCAAATTGAGTTCCTGACATGGATAGTGCGACATAACCCACCACCAGACCACATATAAAAAATAGCACTTTTTCTTTCATAGCGTCTTATTATTATTGTTTATTATCACATGCGCTACATTTAACACCGCAGCACCTACAAAGAAGCAAATAAATCACTTTCTTAACTTATTATTATCATAAAAGGTACGTATTGCAAACGCTGTTACACATCAAACACAAATTGTGATTTTCAATATAGACATCGTAATTAATCATCAACAAATAAAAAGTTATCGCGAATTCAACTCCGAAGTGCACCACTCGCTAAATTAAGCTGCTTTACGTACTTTGCGTAATTTATTGAATACAACAGCAGGCTGTTTATACCCTAAACACTTTCTCGGTCTGGCATTTAATGCC
>NZ_WEHZ01000048.1 GCF_012641745.1 Pseudoalteromonas peptidolytica | reverse complement strand
GGCATTAAATGCCAGACCGAGAAAGTGTTTAGGGTATAAACAGCCTGCTGTTGTATTCAATAAATTACGCAAAGTACGTAAAGCAGCTTAATTTAGCGAGTGGTGCACTTCGGAGTTGAATTCGCGACCACTTAATTAAGGCAATTGGTGATTTTTAAGCACGTTGTTGTGCATGCTAAAAATAGCCATCCCCTGTTTCATTTAAATGAAGAAAAGCTTACATTAAAATAACAACTAAGAAGATACCGTGGTATCTCACTTTTACCCTTGTTCCTGTGCTGCTTTATAAGCTGCTCGGTCATGGATCTTACTAAGATATGCTTTAATATTTTTTCGCGTGCTAATTAACCCTATATTATCTGCAATATCTAACATCACCGTCATCATAATGTCAGCCGCAGAAAACTCCTCACCTGCAAAAAACGCTTGCTCTGCCAAGGTGGCATCAATGTACGAGAAATCAACATCAATCTCTTTATTGATGTACGAGTCCATGGCTTGATCTCCTTGACGCTGTTCCATTTTCATCACTACTGATGCAATCACTGGTAACGCCAAAGATCCCTCAGCAAAGTGTGTCCACTCCAAGTACTTGTAGTATGCAGGAGTCCCATGCTCGGGTCTCATTTGATTAGACTCAGATTTATCTAAAATATATTCCATTATTGCGCCTGATTCACATAAAGTATGTTCGTTATCCACCAGTACAGGCGCTTTTCCGAGCGGGTGGATCGCTTTAAGACTATCCGGTGCAAGGTGCGTGTCGGGGTCGCGTTGGTGTCTGACAATGTCATACGTTAAACCCAGTTCGTTTAACAGCCAAATTACCCGCGTAGAGCGAGACGCGTTTAGGTGGTGTACAGTTAACATTTTGTTTTTCCTCATTTAAGCTTAGCTGTAGATAAGTAATTTCTGTGGATATACTTATTCGTATTTGATTAAGTTACGCCTTAAAACTAACTAAGCGTTATACCAGCTCATCAGGTCCTAAACGCACAACAAGTTTGCCAAAGTTTTTACCCTCAAGCAGGCCAATAAACGCTTCAACAGCATTCGCCATTCCGTCAATTAAGTGTTCTCTATACTTAATTTTTCCGTCTTGCAGCCACGGTAACATTGCTTTACTAAACTCATCAAAACGATGGCCGTAGTCATCAAAGACGATAAAACCTTGCATTTTTATCCGCTTAATTAGCAAAGTCGCCATCAACAAAGACAGGCGATCAGGCCCAGATGGCAAGTCTGTCGCGTTATATTGGGAAATAAGTCCACACAATGGGATCCGAGCGCTTGGATTTAAAAGCGGCAACACCGTATCGAACACCTTGCCACCCACATTTTCAAAATAGACGTCGATACCCGATGGGCAAGCCTGAGCTAACTGCTCAGCGAGATCATCGCTACGATGATCAAGGCATCTATCAAAACCAAGCTCGCTTTCTGCATAGCGACATTTTTCTTCGCCACCAGCAATACCAATGACTTTGCAACCCTGTAGTTTGGCAATTTGTCCAACAAGACTCCCCACAGCGCCTGTTGCTGCTGCAACGACAACCGTTTCGCCTGCTTTAGGTTGACCTATATCCAGCAATCCCATGTAAGCTGTCAGCCCCGGCATTCCTAAAACGCCCAAGCTGTATGATGGGTTGGGTAAATTGCTATCTAACTTAAGTAAGCCAGTGCCATCCGAAACGCTATAGTCTTGCCATCCACTCATCGCGAGTACCCAGTCACCTTGGGTAAATTTAGGGTTATTTGATTTTTCAACTCGGCATACCGTACCACCCACCATCACTTCGCCAATAGCTACCGGATCAGCATAGGATTTTGCGTCGCTCATACGGCCACGCATATAAGGATCTAAAGACAAAAAGACGGTACGAAGAAGCACCTCACCCTCTTTTAGCGTTGGGATCTGCGCTTCTTCATAATTGAAATTTTCTTGCGTTGGTGCACCATGCGGGCGTGACGCCAATGTGATGCGGCGATTCGATTGTGCGTTTTGAGCTCGATTTAGTGAATTGCTCATAATTGGCTCCTTTTACTAAATATTAGAGGTTTAGGTACGTCAGCATTTTCTCGGCGACAAGTTCAGAGCTCGCTGGATTTTGTCCTGTAAACAGTAAACCATCTCTCACCGCAAAGGTGTTCCAATCATCGACTTTTTGAAAATCAGCACCGCGCTTTACCAGTTCATCTTCTAATAAAAATGGCACCACTTCTGTCAGACCTACCGCAGCTTCCTCACTATTGGTAAAGCCCGCTACTGCTTTACCTTTGACTAAATAATCGCCTGACTCCGTCATAACATCCATCAAGACTGCTGAAGCATGACATACCGCGCCGACTGGTTTTTTAGCTGCTAAAAAAGCGTTAATTAACTGAATTGAATTATTATTGGTTGCAAGGTCCCACAGCGGTCCGTGACCACCGGGATAAAATACGGCATCAAACTGTGCAGCATCCATGTGTGAAAGCACTTGAGTGTTTGCTATCTGCGCTTGCGCCTCTTTGTCATCGAAATAACGTTTAGTACTCTCAGTTTGAAAATCAGCCTCTTGGCTTTTTGGGTCGATTGGTGGCTGACCACCTTTAGGTGAAGCAATCGTCACCTCAAGTCCTGCATCAATAAAAGCATAATAAGGCGCAGCAAACTCTTCTATCCAAAATCCCGTTTTCTCACCTGTCTCACCTAACTCTGCATGTGAAGTAAGTACCATCAATATTTTCTTTGTCATTACTTTTGCCCTCAAGTTGGATTTGCTACCACCATCTGGTAACGCTAAAGAATAGGATATGAGCTAAAACCCAATCTAACAATGCAGACAAAAGCTAACTCTTTGTTCAAACAATTGATACAATCTAGTTTATCAAGGCGAGTTGGAGCGAATATGAACGTCTCTTTTGAGCAGCTAAAAAGTATGGTGGTATTTGCACAAGTTATTGAACAAGGAACATTAAGCGGTGCAGCAAAACAGCTTAACTTATCCCGTGCTGTGGTAAGTTACCATGTCAAAAAGCTAGAAACACAATTGGGTATAAAGCTACTTAACCGCTCCACGCGCACCATTTCTTTGACTGAAGCTGGCAGCGAATATTATCAACGCTGCCGTGTTATTGCCGAACAAGCGTTTGCCGCAAACCAACAAATAGAAAATTTAAAGAAAGAGCCAATTGGCCTAATCAAACTCACGTATCCGGTTAACGTCGGCCTGCAAACCATCGTGCCTGCGCTGAACGAATTTAGTGCTAGGTACCCAAAAATTCAGCTCGATATTATGCTCACAGATGAAGTCGTGAATATCATCAAAGAAGGGATTGACCTAGCTATTCGTGGCGCACCACTTCCTGACTCAGGACTGCAAGCCAGTAAGCTCTCAATACTAAAAACTTGTTTATGCGCGTCGCCGGAGTATTTGCGCAAATATGGCACACCAAAACACCCCACCGACCTTTATCAACATCGCTGGGTGATCTACAAACTCACTTCAGGTACCCTCACGTTAAGTAAAGGCAATCGCGCATACAGTATTACGATGAAAGGAGACATCAGCACAAATAATGCCGCTGCTCGCACGGCTTTTGTAGAGGGGGGACATGGTATTGGTCGTATTCCTATTTACGATGCCCGCCCCAAAATTGATGCAGGCACACTCGTTACTATTATGGATGACTATGCGTTACCTGACATTCATGTTTACGGCGTGTTCCCCGAAGGCAATACTAACTCTAAAAAAGTGCGATTACTGCTGGATTTTCTAAAAGGATATTTTCAGCGTCAATTGGTAAATACCTAGTACCACCAGCATAGCAAATGCGTTATCGCATCAGTATCTGTGCTGTTGTAATTCAAAGTGGTTAGTTATAATGGCGCGCTGGGCTAAAACACTATATCAGGACTCCATTATGAAAAAGCTCTCAAAAGTACAAGAAAAACAGCAAGCCTTGGTACTCACCATTGCAGACAAGCTTGAAGAACAAGCTCTAGCTGAAATTCCCGGCATGGTGCAATGCTGGTTTGATGTCGAATATCACTTGTTCCCCGGCTCATTAATACTCTTTTTCCAATTTGAGAATGAAAAAACATTGGAAGCTGCAAAACCAGATCTCCTAAAATGGCAAAAACGTTTAAGCGCCGCCATGCTGAAAAAAGGGGTGATTTTAAAAGATATGCGTAAGCACCTCACCTATACCCTACTCGGGCCGGAGGATTAGTTGATAAAACCAAGATTTCAATCACTCCCCAAACAAGTAACTTAGTCTACTGCCACGGCTTTTAGAGCAGTTGTATCGTGTTTTGGTTATTTTAATCTTGAAAAACCATGTTTTGCCCTACATTATGGCGTACCTATTTAGTTATTCGTTTTACACACATGACACCTTCAAACAATGTAATGTCAAAACTGACTGCGCTCGTAGAAGCAAAACCGTTTCAGAACTTTCTTATTGCGGTAATTTTGTTTAATGCTGTGACATTGGGACTTGAAACCACCCAGTTTGGCAAAGACAATGCGGCGCTACTGCATAAAATTGACCTAGTCATATTGTTGATTTTTACCCTTGAGCTGGCGCTAAAACTGATTGTTTATCGCGTAAAGTTTTTCAAGTCTGGGTGGAATATCTTTGACTTTGTGATTGTCGCTATTTCATGGGCTCCCTCAACCGGTGCTTTGTCGGTGCTGCGTGCATTCAGAATTTTACGGGTTTTAAGACTTTTCTCTGTCGTCCCTCAGATGCGCAGAGTTATTGGTGCGCTAGGACACTCACTACCGGGTATGGCTTCGGTCATTGGTGTACTTGGTATTGTATTTTATGTGTCTGCGGTTCTCACCACAAAATTATTTGGCCAGCATCCAGATCCTAATATGCAGGAATGGTTTGGTTCTATTGGCGCGTCCGCTTACACGCTCTTTCAGGTAATGACACTAGAGAGTTGGTCAATGGGAATTGTTCGCCCGACTATGGAGTTATTCCCACAATCTTGGTTGTTCTTTGTGCCGTTTATTATTATCACCAGCTTTGCCGTGCTCAACCTCTTTATTGGTATTATTGTCGATGCAATGCAGGTAATGCACGAGGAAGAAGGCAAGCCAGAGCAAGTATTAGCAACCAGAGAAGATGTTTTGCGGGTTGAAGAAAAACTCGACCAGCTCCTAAAGCACAAAGAATAGGTAACATTCTAACAACACGATACTAAAAACTTAGTGAAGTGCTCTATTTTGAGTTGAGAAGACGTGTCGCAGCGCGTCTTCTTCTCCTTTCCTAGCTAGCGATTTCAAAAATAGCCTTTTGTGCGCGTACTCTAGCAAAAGCATTTTTTCTTTAAGCAGTTCACTGAGTAGTTATACCAGTTATCTTAATTAATTGGTCTATTTTGAGGTGTTAAAACCTTGTCGATAACACCACTTCCGCGCCCTGCTCACGCCGAGGTACCTACGTCCTGTAGGCAAGGCAAAAATTTTGCTATTTAATTGTTCTAAAAAGTTAATTTTTAACGCTGTTAGCGTCAGGTATACTCCTTCAAATTGAGCAAGTATTAAGGTTGATTGGTATTATATCCTGTGACCCCCTCAATACCGCCAGTGACGGCACCTTATCTCTCAAATTGGTTGGAGAATCAATCCAATTAGTTTAAGCTGCAAAATGCTAGATAAACCCCAAAAGAGAGGAATAGACGTTGGATAAAAGAATTGAGCCTGAGCTGCCAAGTATTACACCCGATTTAGATCAGGTTGAGGCGTTTAAAGACTCTCTCAATCAAACAAATAACAAGTTACCCGCATCAGCTGCTAACCCCTCAGAATCAAAATCAGTAACAAACCAAAAAACAGGTATCATCGGCTGGATAAGTATCGCTGCTATTGTTGCCTTGGCAGTAGCAGTGTTTGGGCTGTACAAGCAACTATCAGAAGCGCAAGCTCAATTACTAGCTTCAACAACGCGTATTGCCCAGTTGGAGCATACTCTTTCAGCGACTGATGAAGAGATGGATCTGTCGGCAGGTGCGATGCAAGCCAAGCTTGCCACACTCACAGAACGCACCGATGAGCTATGGTCACAAATGGATAAACTATGGGGCTCTGCTTGGCGTCGTAATCAATCGGAAATCAAACAGCTCAAATCACAGCTTGATAGTGCGACTAAGAGCCAATCTGGTATCAATTTAAAAGTGAATACGCTATCACAAAGCCAGACAGAAATGGGACTTAAGCTATCGCTATTAGAGGAGCAGCAACAGTCAGCAGAAAACCTGAAAAGTCAAATTACCGCTTTAAAAAGTACCGTAGACAAATTAAACACCCAATCACAGAGCCGAGATACTAAACAGATAGAAATCGGTAGCAGCCTTGCGCAGCTTGAAATGACTCAAGCCGCAATTTCAGAAAAGCTAGAGCAATTATCATTAAGATTAACGTCAACAAACTCAAATCGAACTCAACAAAAAACAGATTAATCTGTAACGATAGCGATGATACAAACTCTGTTAGTTGTCTGCGCACCAGCACAGTCAACTAACACTAACTTTCTCGATACAGTAAAGTCCGTAACGGCTTAAAATCTTTTGAGTGCACATAAAGTTCCTCGCCAGTTCGTAAAATATATCGTAAAATACTCTATTACATTTCTGTATTGATTTAAGCGTAGGCTTTACGCTCAAATCAATACAAATTACCTACTCAGGCATACTGTTTTGCCGATTGAGTATTTTTTGCTTGAAGGCAATTATGAAAAAAACATTTGAACTAATTCACCCTAAAATCAAACTTGAAAGACGCGTTGACGCGGTAAAGCATGAGCTAAAAAAATACCTAAAGCGCGAACGCAATAAAACATTGCCTAGCGGTGCTGATTATTGGGATTTTGACTGTAAGTTTGGTAACACTGAAGCCGAAGCTGAACCTGTCCATGTATCACAACTAAACAAATTAATAGATAAAACACAAACAGAGAATTTGACCTCTTTTTATGTTGAGATCCTAGCAAAGCCATGCGTCAGAAAGTCAAACGAACTATCTGACGATGAATTAGAAGACGAGTAATTCGAGTCACAACCGACCTGCAAAGCCACTTTTTGTGGGTCGAGCTTTAACTCAACAGCCATAATATCCTCTCCCCCTCCTCTAGCCATGTTGGCTTACCTTGATTTAATACCAATTTTCTTAATTAAGTGGTCTATTTTGAGGCAAGAAAATCTTGTCGATAACACCACTTCCGCGTCCTGCTCACGCCGAGGTACCTACGTCCTGTAGGCAAGGCAAAAATTTTGCTATTTAGTTGTTCTAAATAAAAAATTTTTAATGCTGTTAGCGTCAGATTTACTCCTTCAAATTGAGCAAGTATTAAGTCAAAGTGGTATTACAATACACTGACACAGCGCTAATTAACCTGAAATCGATGTTAGAAGTGAGTTATACCAAGCGCCATTAGCAGCCGTCGAAGTTGAAAAGATACTGGAGGCTATGTCCATTGGGGCTAGAACGGATAAACCCGCTCATAAAAAGGCCGAATATGTGGCAGCTACGAGCTTTGAAACTCTATCTTATAATCGCAAAGAGTCCAAATACGGTAATACATGATACAATCACCATTAGCGTTTTATGGTGGTAACACTGCCTTTTAGTGAGAATAGAAAAGTATGAGCAAATCGTTTGCAGCAATTGGATTAGTCAACCCTAAATCACCTACCAATGTCGGGGGAGTATTGCGAGCTGCGGGCTGTTATGAAGCTCAGGCTGTCTATTTCAATGGCAATCGTTATGCAAAAGCAGCCAAGTACCACACTGATACTAAAAATATTGCCAATAACATTACCGTCAAACATGTTGATGACTTTATTTCGTTAAAAGCCCCCAGTCGTGCACTCGTATGTGTAGAATTGGTTGAAGGCGCCACCCCCCTACCTCAGTTTGTTCACCCTAGTGATGCGCTATACATTTTTGGCCCAGAGGATGGCAGCCTACCACAAGAACTTGTTGATGCAGCAGACGCCGTAGTGTACGTACCAACCACCGGTTGCATGAACTTAGCCGCCACCGTCAACGTGCTGTTATATGACCGCATGGCAAAGCGCTCAGTAGAATTTAATGCCGAGCAGATCCTCACCAGTAGAGACACAAATAATCGCCTGATTGTAACTTAACTTTTACTCAGAGCGGCTCACATCGAATAGGCCGCTCTTTGTCGTCTTCGTCACCCACACAGCCACCCACTCTAAATACCTCCCCTAATTACAACTACAGAAAAACGTATATATTTCAAAAACAATAATAAATTAAGGAAGAATAATGAAATATCAGCTCTCAATTTTAGCAATGTTGGCGGCTTGGCTTTTGCCACACCAAAGCCAAGCCAATAGCCATAAAATTGAACATATCGCCTCTAACCTCTACCCGCATGTTCGCATCACCACAGAGCAATACCAACCTCATAGCATAATGACCTCAATGACTAAACATAAGCTACCAGGCTTAAGTGTTGCGGTGATCAAAAATGGCCAGGTTGTATGGGTAAAGGGATACGGTATTGCTAACAAAGAAACCAATACTCCCGTTACAACCGAAACTTTATACCAATTTGCTTAATTAAGTGGTCTATTTTGAGGCGAGAAAATCTTGTCGATAACTAGGCAAAAATTTTGCTATTTAGTTGTTCTAAATGAGAAATTTTTAACGCTATTAGCGTCAGATTTATTCCTTCAAATTGAGCAAGTATTAAGTCAAATTGGTATTATTCCAGGCAGCCTCAATCAGCAAACCTATTGCTGCGCTTGCGATATTGCATTTGGCACAATGAGGTAAAGTTGATTTAGATACAGACGTAAACACGTACCTAAGGTCATGGAAGTTCCAAAAAGCGAATTTGGCATCATTACGCTGCGTCACCTATTAAGTCATACACCTGGCCTGACTACTGCTTCATTTCGAGGTTATGCTCGTGGGGAGGTACTTCCGACGGATGTTGATATACTCAATGGTAAAGGCAATAGCACTGCTGTGACGGCCACTTTACCTGCTGGGCAACAATTTCAATACTCTGGTGGCGGCTACATGGTTTTGGAAGTGTTATTGCAAGATGTGACGGGTAAATCATTTGCTGAATATGTAGATAAGACCGTGTGACTTCTTTGGGTATGACACAAAGTACATTTGCTCAACCGCTTCCCAAATCACGGTGGCATGAGGCCAGTGCAGCTTTTAATTTCGAGGGTAAGCAATACCAAGGCGATTGGTTTAATCAGCCAGAGCAAACCGCAGCAGGGCTTTGGACAACGCCAACTGATCTCGCTAAATATGTTATTGCCGTACAAAAAGCCAAACAAGGCACAACAAAGATATGGGATTAGGCCCTCAGCTTAGAAAAAGCAGACAGGGACTGATATTTGCACATTCAGGAAAAAGCTTTGGCTACAGCAACCGCTTTAACGCATACGCAGACAAAGCAGATGGCATGATAGTAATGACCAATGGCGATTCAGCACGTCCAGTGGTAGCAGAGTTACAAAACGCCATCAATGATCACTTCGCTTGGGATCTCTCTTCTCCTTTGCTTATTACGCCTTTTAATATGAGCGACACCCTACGTAATGATCTGATTGGTGAATATGTTTGGGAACATGACAATACATTTAAAATGCGCATCGTGCGAAAAGAAGACACATTTGAAATACACAATCTCGTAGAGGGAGGAAAGTTCAAATTCATTGCCGAAGCACAAGATAGTTTAGTGGCAATAAGTACCGGCGTAAAAGTCCAAGTTGAAACTGATGAAAGAGGTAAAGTTACCGCTATTATATGGGCACAAAGGCATCGCTTAATTAAGGCCGGATGACCTTTCAAGTTTGTTTTTGCAGCCGTTTGATTGGTACTTATACAAGGCATAGCCTGCGTAACATAGTTACTCTATGTGAATCAGGCGACAACGACTTTGTGCTCCTGCAAGTCACCTTACTTCACCCCCTTGTGGGGGGAATAAAAATCAAATATTAAAGGCCAACAAGCCCCAAACATATCTAATAAAATGCGTGGTTGAATTTGCTGTGAAACGCAATATTTAATCACTTACCTCTTGCTGTCGACAATGTGTAGATTGATGAATAAACCTAATTTGTGTGGCAAACAAGCACAAATATATAGCCAGTTTATTCAATTAACCTGAGCAGTTTGCGCGTAACATTAAGCTAAGCAAAAACACTGAAACTTACTGATAAAAAATCCACAGCAACCGGATAAGCGAAGAGGACACCTTCCATGAAGCCTGCATTAAAGTTAGCATTTCAAGCGGAAATGGCAGCAGCCAACAGGTACTATCAACACGCCCAGTATAGCGACTGCTTTTATCACTTAGAAAGAGCACATATTCTGGGGCAATCCTTTGTGATTGCGCACACCCAATCCCATTGGTGGATGCTTAAGCTTGGTTACAAAACAAAGAATAAAAAAGAAATATTAGGACAAATAGCCCGTATTATTGCTGCGATGTTATTTTCTAAAATCTGGATCCCCAAAGGGAATACTGGTGGCACCAATGTGAACCCATTCAAACCAATGGCAATCCCCGACGATTTAGCACAGCACCTGAAATAACCGCCGCGCAATAACGCCCTGAGGCAAGTTGTAAGGAGCCTCACTGCACATTACTATGGAACTCAAAATACAACCCAAGGGGCAAATGCTGTGATAGTACCTACAGTATGGGTAGACGTGGGCGTGGTGCTTATTTATGGCTCGCACATAGACGCGGATTATCACCAACATGTTGCGCTGCAAGTCATCTGGCCGCAACATGAACACACGTACGAGTTAAATGGCAACACGTTACATGGCTTGACCATTATTGCTTCAAAACAAAGCCACTGCCTGCAAATACAAAAAGGATGGATAGTGTTAGTTGAGCCCACCAGCCGGTTAGGAGAGCAGCTTACAACGTTATTAAAAGCGCAACCTTTTTTGCATGTTCATGAAAGTGCTGACAAAAGTATGCGTTCACCTAAAGATAGAGAGGAGGCTTACAACCGCCTATCTCCTCTTTTTCAATCTCTATCGATAGACAGCACCTCGCTTAGATTAAACCAAAGCCTCGTTACAGATAGACGAATTCAATGCTTACTCAACGAGTTAAACGCTTGCTTTGCCGCTGAGTGTATCAAACCAAAGCACTGGCGCGCAGCTGACGTCGCACAGACACTCCACCTCTGTGAAAGCCGATTTCTTCACCTTTTTAAAGCTCAAATTGGGATAGCTTGGCGTCCATTTCTTTTATGGCGCAGACTAAACTGCGCACTACAAGCTTTAATAAAAGGATGCTCAGCAACTGACGCGGCATACATCGCTGGGTTTTCTGATGGCGCACACCTAAGCCGCACATTCCGTGCGACATTTGGCATGAGTATTGTCCAAGCAAAAGCGAACTGGGTAACCAAAGATTAACGGCCTCCCGCCCCTTGTAAGCGCTCACTACCATAAAACATATAGTAATAGCAGCTGTCTAACTTTTAGCGGCAGGCTTTTCAATAGGGTAATGATTTGCATGCCTTAAGCTCTGTAAATCATTAAAACGCACGCCATGCAGCGCCATAATCGGGCGGATTTTTTTACTGATTAACTGTCTAATATAAAATGGTTGATTAGGCACAAAGTGATGAATTGTGTGCGTGCGACCAAAGTCAAAGCAAAACAACTGAAACGGTAAAAACCAGCGACTGGTGATCACATGAGTCTGCTCCAGTATGTTACTCACGCCACCGTAATAATGCATGGAAGATGTTACGAAGTTTAAAGACGCTGAACGGATAACATTAGGTATAATTAGCACCACCATGAAAAACTCAGCAACCGCAAGTAGCTCAGCTCCCCACTTGGGCAATGCAAATGGCTGTACCCATTGCACAGTGTAATAGACAATCACACCATACAAGGTCACAAAATAAGCCGTGGCAAACGGAAAGCCAGCATTAAATACCTGTAAAAATTTAAAATCATTGATTTCTCGACTAAACCGTTTGGCATTAATTAACAAACCAAGTAATCCATCGCTGACCACCACAGCTCGTAGCCAAGGAGACCGAATGCCATTACCTACCAAGCGCTCTTCTAGGTCTTGCTCTGTGCCGGATACTTTATGATGATGTAAATGAATGCGTCTTCGATACCATGGATTGACAGTATTTGGCCGCATCATCCACACTGCCAGCATCATAAAATGATAAATCAGCGGACGGTTACTAAAATACTGCCTATGGATCAAATCGTGTTCAAGCTCATGAGAAATTGAAGTTATGAAGGCCGCCAACAGAACACATAGCCATGCAGGAATAATGGCAAAATAGTAGAGCAGCGCTACGCCAATCAGTGCACTTAACGACACCAGTAGAATCATCATAGCAATGCTATTTTGCTGATTTAAAATTGGGTAACGTACTCGAAGCGTTTGTTCTTCAGCCTTGATAGCTGTGACTATCGCGTTAATATTCTGCTTGGAGGTTAATGTTGCCATTGGCTGCTGTATTTACTTTTTGATATCAGAATCATAGCGTATTCTTGTAGTGGCGGCTATCCGCCACTACCGCTTTCAAAACAGTAATACCAAACAACCACTAAACGCTATGCGGCTATTGATTATCGTCCATCTCGTATTGCTTCAATATAGCCAGCATATTCTCTGGAATTGGCGACTTTTGGCCTGTTTTCATATTAAACATCACCACATTGGCATACCCAGTGGTACAGATTGCCTGTTGCGATTCACTAAACGCCTCATAACGCATAGTGAAACGATCTTCTTTGATATCAGTAATATATGAACCAATGTGCAAAGTGTCGGGGAAAGTCACTGGGCGCTTGTATTGCGCGTACGTATCACGCAAAACCGGACTATGAGTCGGCTCTGATAAAATAGCAAGTAGCCCAGTTTGCTTTAAAAAGTCGATACGCGCAGTTTCAAAATAACGAAAGTAAGACACGTTATTCACATGCCCCAACGCATCCATCTCTCCCCACACTACATTGATTTTTGTTTTGATTGCGAACTTCTCGAAAAATTCCTGCATGATATTGCCCCTAATTATGATTATTTAACCTGAAGTTTGGATAAGGCATGCTCCAACTCATTGTTACTAAAACACAGCTTAGTTTTTCCTTGTCTAGCCAGAGGGTTTTAAAGAAAACGCCGCGCCTGCTCTCGCTCAGGTGCCTACATCTTGTAAGCAAGGCGACTTTACGCACCAATAGCTAGAGTTAGCGCTAAAACTGGCGGCTAGAAGGCATTAATTATCCGCAGCTCAGGCTATTTAGCCTGAGCGTAACAACTCATCGTACCAGCCACAAGAAATATGCGATAACTTTAGAAGTCGCCTCCACTGAAGCAACGAAGCCTTGGCACTGTCTCCTCAATGGACAATACCTGTAATTATTATACCATCAGTAAACTTTGAACTACCTCACCGCTACCCTCGCCGACTAAACCACAATCAAAAAATTGACACCCTTGAGATCACAAGCAGATAAAAATGCTTTTTTATTTACATTTCAGATAGTTATAAAAATTCATAGGGATATTTACAAGCTTGGTTCGAAACGTGCATTGAAATCAAAATTAAATTTAGCTTAAGAACATCACCAATATGAACAAAAGCACAAATACCGTTTATGTGCTGAGCGGCTACGCTAAATGCGCCATCACTCAGCAAGGAAAATACAAACCCGGCAACAAACATTCCATCGGCCTGCTAACCACAGATGAAAATTATGAAGATAACCTCAGCAAACTTGTGGCCTTTATTAAAGATTTAGGCTGGGAGTCCATTACATTTTGTATGGTCGAAACCGTTGACGACATCAGTACCCTACCCAACGACGTATTGGCTGCGAGCTTTCTTCGTGCTCAGCAAAATGGCCAATCATTAGTGGTAAACGATCTCCCTATTACCGTCCACTAGGGCGATAAGTGCACGCGAAGGAGCGGCTTTACGCCTCGAGCTTTTGATGCTTGCCATTTGCGGCTACAAACAACATGTAGCTGTGACTTTTTTAAATCCAATCTTCAACTTTACTTTTATATTGCCTTGCCGACCATAAGCAGCGAACCAAGCTATTTTACACCAAGCAGAAGTTTATCTGGTAGGAGCGGCTTTACGCCGCGAGCTTTTGATGCTTACCATTTGCGGCTACAAACAACATGTAGCTGTGACTTTTTTAAATCCACTCTTCAACTTTACTTTTATATTGCCTTGCCGACCATAAGCAGCGGACTAAGCTATTTTACACCAAGCAGAAGTTGATCTGGTAGGAGCGGCTTTACGCCGCGAGCTTTTGATGGTTGCCATTTGCGGCTACAAACAACATGTAGCTGTGACTTTTTTAAATCCGCTCTTCAATTTTACTTTTATATCGCCTTGCCGACCATAAGCAGCGAACCACGCTATTTTACACCAAGCAGAAGTTGAGCTGGTAGGAGCGGCTTTACGCCGCGAGCTTTTGATGGTTGCCATTTGCGGCTACAAACAACATGTAGCTGTGACTTTTTTAAATCCGCTCTTCAACTTTACTTTTATATCGTCTTGCCGACCACAAGCAGCGGACTACGCTATTTTACACCAAGCAGAAGTTGATCTAGTAGGAGCGGCTTCACGCCGCGAGCTTTTGATGCTTACCATTTGCGGCTACAAACAACATGTAGCTGTGACTTTTTTAAATCCAATCTTCAATTTTGCCGAACTGCTCATTAGCCAAGCTTTATACGAAAAAGCTCGTTAATAGGCTTATCTACAAAATATTCCCATACATGTTTGAACACTGCGTGCTGCGCTGGAAAAGGTGCGAGCTTCAAAGCTTCTTCTAAATTGCACCATTCAAAGTCGGTGTGTTCATCATTTAGAACCACTTTTTGATTGGCTGGACACTTGACTACAAATACAGGAATGACCTCAATAACGTTGGAATAGGATGCGTAAAACTGCTCTAAAAATTGGCCATTGTACAGGTCAGTTACTTCTATCTGAGTTTCTTCATAAAACTCTCGAACAATGGTTTGCCAAGGTAATTCGCCTTCTTCCATTGAGCCTGCAACATGACACCAGAAGCTACCTTTGGTGCGCTTCATCAATAGCATTTTTGTTTCGCCATTTATTTCCGACAATGCTACTCCGGAAACAATTGAATTATTTATTGGAATCATTTTTAAACCTTATAAATCGCGATAGCCGCAAACACCACACGGCGATACGAGAAAAGCAGACAATCTAACCTAAGCTTTTATGTCGCAGCAGCTAATCTGAGCGCTAAGTGCTGAGAACTATCCTCATAGTACCTTTTATAGATACTTACTTTCAACAACGTATTACAACACGCTGTCCACTTGGATTTGTTACGCAGCATTCAATTATTTACCATGGTTGCTATTTAAGGCTACGAACAATTTGTAGCTGCAACTTTATGTCGCGACTTGTTTTTGAATCCAGCTCTAAACTTTACCTCATGTCGCTTCGCCGGGAAGGCAAAAACAAAGAGGCATATTATTTGTCGTCATAAATGGCGACCTACACAAAGATTTAGTGTGAAGTCGCAGTTATTCGTCGCTATAAGGGATCGCGGCGTAAAGCCGCTCCCAGACACGAGCCTCCACCCAATCCATACCCACAAAAAAGCTGCCCCTTTTGCAAAGGGCAGCTTTTCAATATTAGCTAAGCCGCGCTAAAGCGCGACTTACAACCTCTGTGTCAGCACATTTAAAACTCAGACAAAGTATCTTTAAACCTCCCAAATCCGACATAAAATTTTCCAACATAATCTATTTAAAATTCAGACAATCAACCGAAAAAATAAGCTTTTTAATTTGTCTATATTTTTAATACATTGACTTTAAGACAATAACTTTTGTTAACAAGAAGCCACTACTACCTTTCAGCAGGCCATTTTAATGATTTGAACTCTCGACGCTACAAGCTCTGTTTATGTAAAAAAGTCTCCCTTTCTTCCTGATTAGTGAGCGGAAATTCAGCAAATTGCACTCTATCTGATAAAGTATAAAACTTGGGGCTTTTTAGCGAACTAGACACAAGCTTAGTGTTGATATTTTGAGTATCAATTTGCACTATTAGTGCTGAGTAATCAAAGTCCAATAGCTTGTCTAATACCTTGTGCTTTTTAGAGGGAAATGTGTTTTTGTATATAACATTGTACTTAGGCTTGAAATATCTAATAAGTGCAGCCTCAGCTAAACTCACTCTAAAACGCCTAGCTATTTTTGCCCCCATAATACTATTTAAATATTCAACATCCTCTTCAGGAGTAGAAGCTGGCTCCGCCCCACTAATCGACTGTGATGAAACAATATTTCTTCCATGTTCGAACCTAAACATTAAAAGGATAATTTCTTTATCAGGAAAGAAATGATTTGCATCAGCTAAAATTCTCTGTAATGTTTTATGCGTTGATAAACGGTCAATTGCGATACGCTTCCCTGTCCGGCCAAAAGCTTGCCCTACGTATAACACTTCAAGCTCGTCATTATCTTCAAAGTCTATTTCACAAAATTCGTTATGTAAAAAAGTATAACTAGTAAAAATTTCTGTTTTACCTGTAGAGTAGTAGATTTTGACATGGTTATCAGGATATCCAAGTTCTTCGAAGTGTAGTACCTCGCCATCAGACTCCTTAAAGTTGCGTATAAACCTGTATCGTTCGTACTCATCTCCATTTTGAATTAGAGCTGACCCATAGATCTTATTATTGACGATCTTAAATTTAGAAAAGTCGAAAGAAATGCGACTTCTAGCACATATCAAATATATATTACAGCCTTCCGCTAGCCCTCTTAGGTTATTCTGATAACCATCTTCTCCTTTTTGAACCATCATCATTGATGGTGATATTACATTTGCTCCACTTGAATATAGCTCCAAGCCACCTTCACCAAAAAACTTTCTCATAACGCCCTAAAACTGTCTATACATACAGTATACTTAAGGACTTAATTTAATGTTTCAAGTATTAATTGACATTTATTTTTAATTCGAAAATTAAAAATTACTGCCTTCAATACATTCTGAAAGTATTTTAAAAGGAAACGGTAAAACAGTTGCGATTTTATTCCTTACATAATAAGTAGCGGTCATCTCAACGCATCTTCGTTTGAAGTATTCAGGGCCATCTAGGAACCTAATATGATTAAATTGACCTCGACTAAACTTGAAGCCACCTTTTGGCATGCCAACAAAATATGCTGAATGCTCTGCGTCATAAAAATGCCCGGTTTGTGACTCCAAATACTCATTATGTCCGCCTTTAAGCGAATAATTTAGGAGCACACCTGTTTCCTCAAAATATTCATCAAATAACTGTTTCTCTGCATTTGAGCGGTATTTTATCTCTGCTTTTTTAAAGTCTTCTTTATAAAATTCTTTTTTATTTGGGGATTGTTCCAACATAATGGCTAAGCGTGTTTTTATAGGGTCTTCAGAATCATGATTTTTAGTTAGGAAACTATCGATATGCGCCCTTGTCATGCCTTCTACACTGCTTTTTTCTAGCTGATTTAAAATATCAAACAACACTTTTCCATCTGGTACTGCGGCAATACCTTCATGAATTATTGAACATACCTGAATATCGGCCTCATTCATGTCAATAACATAGCTGATATTCTCAAAGAAACGTTGTTTAAGAGGAAGTTCAATTCCAAGGTCATCAAAGTAATATTCATCTCCCGACTCATACACAAACTTACCGTCTTTGCACTTAAGAATATGGTATGTAATAGGATCGTTTTTATATCGCTGCTCTACTGATACAAACCAATAAGCATCATTAAATTCTTGGATCAAAAACTGGCCCTGTTTGCATTCTATCTTAATTGCTATTTCTTTTACCCAAGTATCTATTAGAACCTTTATAGCTTTAGTTTTTTGGGCAATCACAGTTTTGTTATACGTACTTTGAACAACCTTTTGA
Organism: Pseudoalteromonas peptidolytica; assembly: GCF_012641745.1. Lineage (GTDB taxonomy): Bacteria > Pseudomonadota > Gammaproteobacteria > Enterobacterales > Alteromonadaceae > Pseudoalteromonas > Pseudoalteromonas peptidolytica. The sequence continues at coordinate 5,920 of NZ_WEHZ01000048.1, read as the reverse complement.
GGACCATAAAATGATTGTTTTTTATCTTCTAATCCAGCACTTTCATATTCTTCTTTACTATCCAATACGACAAGTGTCGGCGTTTTATCATTAAGTTCATGCTCAGAAATGAAGTTAACCTTTACAGGCCACTCTTCATTTTGAAGCTTCTTAAAGCCTTCTTGAGAAAGTGAAGCGTTAACAATGTTGATACCACCAGCGCTATTAACAACATCGTAGATTTTATTATATACAGCTTTAATTTCTGCATTGCCGTAATGCTGTCGCCAATCCGCATTAATTTGCTTTAAATTCACTTTAAGCGCCCCATCAAAGATCTTATTCATTAACTCAATGTAATGATGCAAAGCTCCTGTTCTAGATTTTCTAAGGGAAATTGGCTTTTGTCCCGATATATCTACAGCATTACTTGTAAACTTACCTTTTCCCGGACTATTGATCATAAGTGAGCCATTCTTATCCCGATTTAATATTCCTGTTGTCAGATCAAAAGAAAATTTAGGAGCTTGCTCTATAAAGGCTTGAGGTTTAAAAACCATTTCAATTGGACAAAAAACTGTCCCTTTAAGCTCAATAAACATTGAATCAAAGCGCAGACTTTCTTTAATATCAACGCTTACACATTTATAAACGGTTTCTTTTTTGAAAGTATCAGATTCTAAATAAAAATATGTCTCACCCAATCCTGAAAAAACCTGCTCTCCAGCTAACTTTCCTAATGCCCTAGTTAGCAAACGAGTTATCAATAGATCATCGCAATCTACGAAGTTTGATGACACAAAACCTAAATCAGGGAGTTTCTTTGGTGCTTCTATATCTTTATTTAAAAGTATCCAATATTTTCCACCATGCGAGATTAAACCAAGTGGCGATGTGTGTTTATCAATTTTAGATAGCCTTTTTCCCCAACTTAATTGCTGACTTTCTGCGCTAAAACTGACTTGGTAAAGATCGAATAATTTTGATAATTCAGCATGGTTAATGAACACATCGATTAATGTCGTAAGGCTTCTGCTCATTTACTAAGTCCTTTTAAAGTTTCAAGAAAGTTTAATAGTTGTTCCATTGGTGGGGTATTAGACTGTCCCGTATTGATATCGATTATACCGGGCACATCGATAACATCTGCTTCTAATAACTTAGCTGATTCAACAAGCAACTCTCCACCCTTGGAAAAATTTGAACCTTTTATTGTACTGCCGTCTTCATAAGACACGTTAATATACATCGCTTGTATTTTCTTGCCATTGAAACGGGCTGGTATTTCATTCTTTATATTTTCTAGTTTAGCTTTGCACTTTTCTAGCGTGTCGTCTCTTTGCAAGCATGACTTCTCAACATCCCAATGCTTCACATCAATCAGTAAAATTCTATTGCCTATTTCTAAAAAGCCATCAAACCACTCAATGGTGCCCTCTGGCATTTCTTCCACCTTGTAGCCAAATTCTTTTAATATGGCAAAAACTGTTTCTTCCCCTAATGCGCCCATGTAGATATCATACATAGCGGGTGCAATTAGGTACTCATGTTTTCCAAATGAGGTTGCGAACCTACTTTCATCAAAGTGTTCCTTAACGGCTTTATTCTGCATGAGAACATCCAACTTAGCAGATAAACCTGATACTATTTTCTGCCCCGCATAATCGTCAGAATTTATAAATACCTGCGTTACCCCGTTTTCGTCTTTATAGTCAATATGGTAACTATAACTTCCTAACACCTCTGACCGAATGTAGTATCTATTCGGCTCACCAATTGGCATTTCTGATGCTGTTGGAGCTTGAAGTACTAGACTTCTCAATCGATTATATTGACCAATTGCATCACTATTTTGGTGGCGATAAACACTCGTAATTAACCTTTGAATATGTGCGTGGTTTCGGCTCGCTTTAGCCGAATATGAATGGGTTAGTTTCTGTTTTGCTTCATATTTACAGTCAGATTTTATTTTGGAAATTAGAGAAGAGTACTCAACTGATAAATAAGCCAAGTCTCGGTTATCTGACGCCAATGTTTGAATGAAGTCAAATTCAGCATCAAACATGATGCTTATCTCTTTCTGCTTTAACTCAGTTCTACACATCCGGCCTAACGCCTGCTCAATATACCTAAATACGGCATATCTATAGTCGTCAGTATCCTTATAAAAACCGATCAAAGAACTTACTGACATTCCCTTGGCATTAGTCGCAATAAACTTATTCAAAATTGGCTTCACATCATTGGCAACAATAACCTCTTTTTCATGGAGCATTAGTGCATCGTGAATATTTTTCTTTATAGCAAGACTTCTATCTTCAGCTTGTTGATCTTCAAAAATAAAACTACCAATAAGACTCTTAGGTTGCTCAATATATATTGAATCGATATCTGTCTTATTTTGTAGTGGTGGCTCACCTTCTGGGCCAATATAAATAAAATCACTTATATTATTAACTTTATATGATGGTGAAAGCCCAGCCCCAGTAGCTTGATAGTTGGTTATTACTACAACTTTTTCTTCTGATTCCTCTAGCAATTGAAGAACAGAGTTAAACTTCTCATTTCTAAAAGAGGCAGCATTTATATTTTCAAAAATTCTGACTCCATATTTGCGACCCACAAATTCCATGAACTTAAAAAATTCATTACCTTTGTAGCTGTTGTTTAACATGCAAAAAAGATATCGATTAGAATGATGTTTTGAAAACCTTTTAATAGCCCCGATTAACTTATTAACCCTGTTTTTTGCAAACGAAATTGATTTTGGTGAAGCTTCAAGTAATTGGCATAATCTGTTTTCTAACATCAACTCATCAATATTGGTCCCCAAAAACTCTTTGTAAAGAAACTCAATCCCTCCTCGCAATTCGTTTTCAGAGATAGATAGCACGTTGATGTCAACCTTACACTCTTTATACCGGCGCTTTGATAAATACTCCCGTTGTATTCCTTGCTTTTGAAGCTCACTTAACTGCTTAAATTTGTCACCCAATACATTATCAAGGTAAGCTAAATCAAAGTTATGGATAGCTGAAGGGCTAGTGGCAGTTGCACTTATACCCAGTATTTGGGCTCCCTCCAATACCCAGTTTGCTAGTAATCCTGTCGGCGTCAATGCTAACTCAAAAGTTGCTGCTGTCGCGGTATTATCTAATTCACTAAACTTACTAACCTTAGCTATTTCGAACCCACTGTCATGATAGCTATATGACTTATAGTCTTTTTGTACACGAAAACTCAATCTAGCACTTAACAAGGAAATGACATCCTTGCTTAGTTCCGCTAGACCAAAATGGTTTAGCACTTTAACAATAAGGTCTTCGGTTGAGTGTGGCTTGCTGCCGTCAGTTTTACGCAAATTATTCGACAAGGTATTTGTGGCGCTGAGCATAGCATTACAAAAAGAACGAACAACTTGACTTGCATTGTTCACATAAGTGATTGAACTTTTTTCCCCTCCAGTTCCTATTTCATGTGATCCATTAAACTCGTCTATTTTAGAATTAAGCTCATCATGCTTAAAGTTAATCGTATGCAACGACATTCTGTCAGATAGCATTGTAAACACTCTATTCTGGTTTTCTATGCCTGCCTGAATGGTCACATCATTTATAAAGGGGCGAAGGTTTACATTCCATTTAGAATCAAACTCTTTTAGTTGCTCCCGGAACTTACTAAAGCTCTTATCTACACCTTCAAACTCATCATCGCCTTGAACCTTAAAACTTTGAAAACTCGAATAAAGCCTTCTAACGAGCGATATCACATCAAAATCTTTCCCGCCCTTTAATAGATGACTTAGGAATTCACCCTGTTGGCGATCGAATTCATCGATAATGATCAACGAATCTTTCAGAACATCACTAACTCTGTGATTCTTATTAAGTGCATGCCAAGGATATAATAGCTTTGCCGACGTCATAAAAATAACTTGGGTTGATTCTTCATCAATTCGACTTGCAGGGAATAGTTTTTCAAGTACCCCATTCACTGTGGACGTTTTAGAAAACTCCTTTTTATTTAACTTATCTTTGAATATTGATTGGATAGTTCTAAATAACTTACTGTAACGCTCACTTAATTCATCATTTAACTGGTGATGATTTAATGATTGAGCTGCTTGTGTCAGAATTTTAATACTATCCCTTAGCGTAATAATCTTGCGGTAATGTGCTCCTTCAACTTCACTAAGCAATACTTGCCAATCATCTTCATGAAGTAATTTAATTGAGCTCTCTTGAGAGGGAATATGAATGATGTTTTCAAGAAATTGTTTTTTTTGACTTGATGTAAGTCCATCATCGGAATTGACTCGGTGAATCAACGCCTCATAAGCTTCGGTAACATTAACTCTTAAGTTGGTTGTATAGATGATTTTCTTTCGAGAGTCACTGATTAAGTGCTCCAACTGAAGTTCTGTAGCTTGGTAGGTTTTCCCTAAGCCTGTTTGTGCATCTACCAGTGCAATGAAACCTTCCTCTACTTGCACAACTTCTGGCCCTGCTAAATCAATATATGCTTTATAAAGCTCGCTATTCATTCAAATTCTATCCTTATAAGTTGAAGCACAAAATAATACTTACTTTTATAATCTGCGCTTTGACTTAGAGTAAATCTCACCCAAATACAGAACATTTTTCACACGTTAAATTTAATGTATATTATTGCTACATGTAAATACTGTACACATATATGTGTAGCATTTTCGAGCAGGTTAAAAATGAACTTTGATGAACTGAAATGGGACCAAATTCTAAGGTTTAGACTGATAGAAATTGTAGTTTTATGGGAGGGTAGATTAACAACAAACCACCTCTGTGACGCATTTAGAATAGGAAGACAACAAGCGTCACGTGATATTTCAAAGTACAAATCTTTTTTTGAACATGAGCAAATAGTTTTAGATCAAAAAATAAAGGGCTACAAACCTTCGCCTGATTTTACACCTTTATTTATTAAAGGAGCTCCTGGCGAATACCTTTCTTTTTTGCATCAACAACAAAGCATGGATAACTGTTTTGAGTTTTTTAATTGGGGGAATGCTGAATGCGAAATACTCAACGTGCCAGACAGAGCTGTATCGCCCAATATCGTCAGAAAATTAATTATTGCAGCTAGAGAATGTCGTCGCGTGGATGTTGATTATGTATCACTATCATCGCCATACATTAAAGGCCGTATCATAACTCCCCACACAATAATTTATGATGGCGTTAGGTGGCATGTTAGAGCATACGACGAAGAAACAACTGACTATATCGATTTAGTCCTTAGTAGGTTTAGAAACGAACCTGATTTGATGGATTTATCGTCACATACCAGAGCAGCTGATACGAAATGGAACAACTTCAAAGATATCACTTTAATTCCCAACCCTTATCTTTCAGAGGCTCAACAGGAAATCATAGCGACCGACTACAATATGAGTAACAACAAGCTAGTACTTAATATAAGGCAACCTCTTATTATGTACTACAAGCAACGTTTTCATGTATGTGAAGACACCAAGCTACTTAAAAAACACCCTGCACAGTATCATTTAACCATCGAAGGTTCATAACACTATAGTCACTGGATTTTTCGACGCATAGCGTCGGCATACCTCATTTCTTCGAAATGAGAAGAAAACCAGAATTATTCATTTGATGCTTTAGGAAGTAGGAATATCGGTAATGAATGATTTAATTTGGTCTCAATTATATAAAGAGCACCTCTTTTAAAAAATTTACAGTAAAAAAAGTAAATTCTTTGATATTCAGAAGATAAGACCAAACTTAAAATCAAGGCAGATGTTTATACTGGTCTTTTAGCTGAATTAGTTCAGACAAGATCTGACATTTCGATTTGAAAAATTGAGAGTTACCCGTTTTGATAAAGGTGTCGAATCTTTGTTCAAAACAACTAAGGAGTAACTCTCATGTTACATACTAACAATCCA
>NZ_WEHZ01000047.1 GCF_012641745.1 Pseudoalteromonas peptidolytica | reverse complement strand
GCTTTGTGTTTAATGATTGGATTGTTAGTATGTAACATGAGAGTTACTCCTTAGTTGTTTTGAACAAAGATTCGACACCTTTATCAAAACGGGTAACTCTCAATTTTTCAAATCGAAATGTCAGATCAAGTCTGAACTAATTCAGCTAAAGCACAACTTAGTTTTTTCCTTGTCTAGCCAGAGAGTTTTAGGGAAAACACCGCTCCCGCGTCCTGCTCTCGCTAAGGTACCTACATCCTGGGGGCTGTCTATTGGAAGTGAATTCAACTCAGTTAGCGCTCTAAAAAGGCATTAATTATACGCAGCTCAGTTAGTTAGAAACAGCAATTCTAATGATAGCTCACAAGTACGCTCCTCAAACTTAGGATTTATCGCCACTTTATGTGAAAGTTAGTATTTGGGGAATCGAGTTCAATACAATCCAAAAGTATCGGTATTCTAACTTTTACTGCGACTTTTGTTATGTGTATAATCGCGATTCTCTTTATATTGCCTGTGTATTTATACGGTCTATTACTTAAAATATTCGAGTATCTATGTCGATGGAATGCGTTTTTGACCCCCCGGTGTTTACCGAAGCTGTTCGGCTTCAATTTCAAAAGTTAGATAGCTATGACGACCCTTGTTTAGTATTTATTACTACAAATCATACCGCGCAATGGTGTCATAATACCCTGCATAATATTCTTCAAGCTGAAGGGATCTCACACTCTGATATCCTCGCGGTATCAGAAAATACACACTTTTTCCTTTGTTATTGTGATCCGACAACGATACAAGTATTTGTTGATGAAGTAGTAGCTGTTGCTGTCAGCGCTGATATTACGACGTTTTTATCTGTGTTTCGCCATAATTGTTTATCAAATCCCAAAGAAACATTTCGGTGGTGCATTCAGCAACTTCAAGGGTTAATTGAAAATAGTTCTGATAATGTTGGGGCCGCGTTGAATGACTTCCGTGATAAAGCCAATTGGCCTGGAATTGCAGATTACCAACAACCGGAGCAGCAGACTTCTTCAGTTGATAACGCTGAGAAAAAGACACGTGATGGTTTTTTCGCAAGTGTGGCTAAGTTCCTCGGCTTTGGCTGTCAGGACGAGCGTCAGTTAGGATTTGAAATCACGCCAACCCTATCGATAGTGAAAATATTTATAGAATCCCTTCCATCTGGTTCCGCATTATGGGCATATGTAAAAACTGGGAAAGGGAAGGAGCAATTAGTTCGGTCACATGCGTTGCTTGATCTTGACCATGTTTTGCTGTTACCTCATGCATGTCGATATGCACCTGAATTTTATAATTATATTATGTCAACGCTTCGCCATAGCACTATTGTAGAGCAAAATGAAATTCAGCAATATTTTTATCGAGCGATAAGTGAACTTACTGAGGAGTTATTAGAGAGCGAAAGTAAAAAAGAAGCAAAACAGGCTTGTTTCTTACGTATATTGGATATTTTTTATCACCTTTTCGATCAGCAATCATGGTCTGATGATTTCTACGAATTACTCGTTGAAGATCAGGACACCGCATGCCTGAGCGCAGAAGCTTATCAAGCTCGTTTTATTCAAGAGATCGAAATATCCACAGACGGTGTCTCTGAAAAATTAAAACAACAAATTTTGGAACTGCTCGATAAGTTAGAAGACTACCATTTTGCTTCGTATCGACAGTGGTGCGAAATTACAAAACTTTTCAAAAGTAATCGGCAAGCTGTAAACCCCGAAAATTGGCTGGGAACAGAACCATCAAGCCGGCTATTACTAGCATGTATTTTACTCTATCAAGATAAATTATCTGCGATAAATGACGAGAGCACTCAAGCATTAAGGCAGTTAATTAATGATTCATTAACCAAGCAAGTACTTAAAAAAATTGAAGAGGACATAGCGCATGATTGTAAATTACCAGAATCTTTTGTTGCTTGGTTAACCTCTGAAAAACAAGGTATTGATACCGAGTGTATCGATCGATTAGCTAAAAATCTCGCGCCTGATACTGGACTAGATGCGCATAAGACAGAGCATACAGCACAACCACATACCCAATTGTTTAGTAGTATTAGTGATTTTCAAGCTGTGCTTGCTAGTTGTTATTGGCTTGAATTAAGTGAGCCAAACATTATTACTAGAAAAGTAATTGCAATGGCGCTGAAAATAGCGCCACAAGCATCCTTGAGTTGCTTCATTGGGCTGCAATTGAAGCGTTTAGGTTCATTTGGTGAACCAGAACAAAAGAAGCAAATCTTGGCTAATTTACAGCAAGTGAATGTTGATACATATGACTTATTGACATTTGAAGTTCGACTAGCGCAGGGTTATGACATTCAATGGTATGAGAAGCTGGTTAAGCAGTACGTCAAAATGAAAAAGTCAGACCGAGAAAGGTGGGATAAAGCGCTGGCTAAAGTGACGCCAGCCACGAAGGACTATTTTTATCTTGACGTCTATCGCTTAGCGCCGAAAGTGACAACACCCTTGATTTACCAGCGTGAAAACATGATTGAAGCATTGATTAGTTCAACTTTATATTTTGATGATGACTTTATTGCTACTTACTTTAATCAAAAAGAGCTGCTGTTTAGTGATCATATTGAATTTTTACCTGAAAAATTTGAGTTACCAGTTTCACTACATCAACAAGTACTAACCATCAAAAACGACGTAAACTTTGTGATATTTTTATATGATGTTGAATCATTGATACTTGTTGCTAAAACAGATGGGGTCACATTCTGCTCTGGGTCAAATAGCATTTCTTGGGCTAGTCACTATATTATTTTGGATAATCAAGTTGATCTGGATAAGCTTACTGTTCTGGCTGAGCAATTTGAAAGTTACCAAGCTCGGGCTAAAACATTACAAAAAGCGGTTACTGATTATTTATCAGGTGTCATTATCTTCTCTGAATTCCAGCGTTATTTTGGTCACTATTCTGACACTAAAAAGTACGACCTCCACATTGAAAATTACAGTAAATATAGTACTCGTATTTTACCACAAATATTGGTAGAGCCAGATGAACAGGTGCAGCTGCGCCTTATCAAACTATTGTGTAGTCATAAGACAAGAGGTAATAGGGTCTTAAAGAAAGTTGCGGAACAGTTATTCTTTGATCATTACCTCACAAATGGTAGTGCAGATTTTGAGATGCGACATGATCCAGAGCTTAATGTTGATGAGCTTACGGATGATTGGATAGAAACATGGCAGGCATTTTATACGACACTTGCTGAAAAAGTATCAAGTTTGCGCTGAGGAGTGAGGCGATGAATGATTTACAAGGGATCCTTAGTGAATACTTACCATTACAATTAATTCGCTTCGGTGAGGTTTATGGGCCAGAAGATGATCCTGATATGTGGCTGAGTGAATACGACTTTATATGGCGACCTATTGTAGACGAGGGTGAACAAGTGCCTCAGCTTTACTTAGGGGATGAGCCTATGCGCTTTGGCGTGGATTGTGAAACCGATAAAGCTGGATATATAAAGCAGTCGCTGGGACATCAACCGCTTAGGTTACCAGAAATATCTAGTTGCTGGGGAGATAGCTCTCTAATGCTCCGCAACGATCTTTTAGAAGGGGTGGAATTTTCTCCTATTTTAGGGGTGACTCGAACCTCTGCAACCATTGTTGATGCCGCAGGAGATGAACGAACGGGTTTTACCGCGCTGTCGTTTCATAAAGTTTTTTTCCATGAGCGTGCAAGGTTGCGATTTGAAAATATTCCAGTGTCCAAACGGCTTATTATTCGAATGTTATTAAAAAGGCACTCTGACACTTTCTTTATTCACAAATCATTACTTGCTAAATGGAAGGAATTAGATATTGAAACTGTATGTTTTAATATCAAAGCGCATCACCTGTCGTTTAAAACACTGTGTAATTTAGAGATGTATTATGGCTCAGTTGGTTCTAATAGCTACCAAACACTCGATGACTTTCAACACAACAGGAAAGCTAATTTTTGGGATGAGTTAGACGGTTAATCTAACAGGTAAGTTCGCTGTGTTGGCATTTTTGCCTACTGACAAAGGAATAAAAGCGAGACCCTAATAGTTTTATTAGTCATGCCATTTTAAAGAGACTTAGAAAAACAGTGGATGTGTGCAATCATTGAAGTAACATTGCGTCTTAACTCACATCGATATTCGATAGTGATTATGTCAAACTGAGAAAACAGTGTGCGAGTTATCGAGAGCGGAAAGGCAATGGTCGTCAGAGTTACTCTTGACTGATGAAAAATAGTGACAGAGATATTATGAGTTACTTCTCGAACCAGTTAGGGGTAGCTGCTATGCACTCTGAAAGTGTATTGGTGTAATTACCTACGGAAACTGACAGACACCGTTTCAAAGTGGTGACTGTCAGGTTAAGTATAAGCTAGTAGACCCCGTAAAAAAGGGTCGTCAAACTAAGGATGCCTTTTGGCTAGTGCTTAGTAAGGAATACTGATGAGCTTAATTAAAATACAAACTTATCAAAAATCGCTTTAGCTGTTTCGTAATTTGTAGTGACAACCATTGGTAAAGTATGGTTTAACTCTGCTCTAACTAAATATACATCAGCAGTGCTTTTACTACGATAGTAATGCTCAGTCTTTGTATTGCCTTCATCAACCGAGACTACAATCAATACGCCAGCGTCATTCACGCTCCACGTACCTTCAAAGCTTTCGTTGTTAAGCATGGACTCAAAAACGACTTTACCGTCAGATTTAAACGTTTGTTTAATAAGCATTGGCTCAGGCGATTGGTAGCCAGAAGCATTATCATCCATTACAGCATAAAGTGTTTGATTTGATAGGGCTTCAGCGGAAAATGCAGCTGCATTTTCTCGGCTTAAATCATAATGTTTTGCAAAGAAGACCATATCCTGTGCTTCTGGATCTAGTCCCAAAATTAGGGAGTCAGAAGAGTAAATGATATGGGTCTTTTCACCTTCAGCAATAATTGTGTTGCCTTCGATTGTATAGCTAAATGTGCTTGCACCTGCTGAAACCGTGCCATTAGTGAAAGTGAATAGCTCAACAGTTTCATCATTTAGCAGCTCACTATTAAATGAACCCGAGTACCATTGGCCGTTACCTTGCTCTAAAGTCGTCTGTAAAGTGGCTGGAGCCGGTTCTGGCTCAGGAGTGACCTCATCATTATCATTCTTTGTGGTATCAGAAACAAAAAAACCGCTTTCATCTTTTTCGATGATAAGGTTATCGATATTGTCAAGTGCGACATCATCTGCAATGTTAGAAATAGTAACCGTATCACTTAATAGAGCTTCGTTGTGTGAAGCGTTACCAAGCAGCTGCGATAAATCTTCAGGTAGTAAACGAACTACAGAGCGGGCTACTAAGTGAGCTTCTTTCGCATCTTCTGAAGTTTTTTGAATTGCTTTTGCTGCGACAAAGTCTGATTTAATAACATCAGCATCTACATCAATATGATCTGCTAGAGCTTCCATACTCATGCTATTCAAAGATGCAAGTGTTGAAAACGGAGATACGATATCTGAGTCGGAATGAGAGGCGAGGGTATAACCTTGCTTAATTACCTCATTGGTATCTGCATCAACTGTTTGTCCTGCAACGGCTTTAACTAATACATTGACATTTTCAGTAACCACAACTTGACCATTAGCATTGGTTACTAGGTTAACAGTTTCGCCTTTACTATTTTGTGTTTTCAGTACTTCTTCGTCTTCACACACTAAGTTATTGTTAGTGTCGTTACAAATTACAGCATTGATTAGGTAACCATCGATTGCGGTGATGGTTTTTGTACCAGCCTTGGTATCATTATTAACACTTCCACTGTTACCATTATCTATTTGTGAGTTCGTGTTATTGTCGTTGTCACTACCACCACAGCCGATAAGTGCAAGTGATACTGCACAAGCTAGAAGAGATTTTTTAGAAATGTTTTGCTTGATAAATGAACGCATCTTTCCTTCCCTAATAAAAATAATACGAACTGAAACCCCTACAAACAATAGGGGCATAAAATGAGGTGGGTATATTATTTAATTAATTGGATTATATCAATATTTTTGTTTGTATATTTTTTTTGGTTGATATTTTTTAACATGCTGGTTGTGGGTATTTGATTTATTTAACATTTATTTTTTAATTTTTATTTCGCGTTTTTTTAAATATTAATGATTTTTTATTTTAAAATGTTGAGTTGTTTGATTTTTGATCTTTTTGGGTTTTTTATTTAGGTTTTAAAATTTTAATGATGATTTATTTTGAATGATTGGTTTGTTCGGTTTTTGATCTTTTTGGTGGTTTTTTATTTAATCTTTTAAATAAACCATAGCGAGTAATCAATTCGATCTTATTTATTCCTTAATTCAGCCGAGGAGTGTGGTCCACTCTAATATTAAGCGGGCATTGCTCATTTATTGAAGATAGCCGTTGACTGCTTAAATAGCTAATTTCACATCTATAATGAGGATAAGAGAAGGAAAGCTGCTTTTTTTAGATTATCATGGGACTTTTTTGGTTCTTAGTGGTCTTGATTTGTACCAAGACCAAAACCAAGATAGAGTATCTTTTGTTAAACAAAGATCACCGCCCTGGTTTGGTTAAGAACTAGGCTTTAAGCTAGGTTTTCACATGCTCTTTCAGTTCTTCGATCTGTACCCTGAGTAAATTTTGAAATGGCAATGCTTTTAAGAACATTCAACCTTACACCGTCTGAAAAAGTGAGATGTATTGAGGTCAGGAGAACCCGAACTACAGTGGGTGTTGGCACGAGAGGAAGCTTCCTTTTGGTATCAAAGGCGCACTTCCTCTTTTAAAGCTTCGCTATAGAGAAAATCGATAACTCAGTGTTGCGCTCGCATGGTATTGTCTCATCAGCTCATCATCAAAGTGCCAGCTACAGGTATTTTCTGTCGCAGGGTCAAGATCACAAGTAACTTTCGAGCCATTGTTAAGCATTGTTGCTATCCAACGTACTTGCGCTCCAAAATGAAAACCGGCACCTACATCATACTCTAAACCAGTATAAAGACCTGTAGCAAAGAATGTGTCTGAGTCGATAAAGTTAGGATTAACAAAGGTAGCACCAATTTGTGCACCAAGGTAGACATCGAGGTTTTCAGTAAGCGGTCGTACGACAGCACTTTGAAAAAACAAATACTCCATTTCAACTTTGTTGAGTGGGTAGGCTGTTAGCTGAGTTTCGGTTGTACCATAATAAAAGCCATAACGGCCTTGTGGCACATACTTATCGATACTGATCCCAAAATGAGAATCATCCTCTAGTTCGTACTTTTGGTGACGCGAAGTTTCAATATCGCTACTGAATGATTCACCACCATAGATTGATATGCCAAATTCACCAAAGTCGGCTGCGGTTACGACACTGGAAGTCGTCAAAGCCAATGTCGCAGCAAGGGTAACTAATTTCATATATTCTTATCCTTGATCCAGAGTAATGCTTGTGTAATGAGCGCAGAGTATATCAATGATGAAAGAAAATAATAATCCGTAAAGCGTGATTTGCTTGCATTTCTTCACATTGATTTTTATCATTGCGATGTTATTGACTTGGAAAAGCATTTTGCAGCTAATATTACGCATACTTATCACCTTGTTCGTGGTGGCTACTCTTAGTGGTCAAAGCGCTGCTGCGTCTATGGCAGCATGTGAAATGCACAGTACAAATAACGAAGCAAAAACTCACAGCAAACATACGCAGTCTGAACATCATCAAATGATGAGCGCAGAGATGGACTGTTGTGACCCTAAAAGCGCTACACAGTGCAATGAATGCACCTGTCCAACACACATGTGCTCAACAAATTTAGCTGCTTTTTCCTTAAACGAATGGCTCGCGCTGATCGCGTTACACAGCGATAAACTTAACTTTGTAAGCGGGCAGCTAAGTACTTACCCTCAATCTCTTTATAAGCCACCGATAATCGCCTAGCCACAGGGCAGATCTGCCTTTTTTATACTGATTTATATCTATCCATCGGATCAGGTGGTGTTTTTCATAATGTAATTTTCAAGGCTTTTGTGCTTTGAATCATGTGCGAGGTTAGCATGAGAAAACTTTTTCTAATGTTGGTGCTATGGGTAATGAGTGCTGTGGCATACGGTAAATCCCATATTGAACTAGAAGTATTTAAATCCCCAACTTGTGGCTGTTGTGAGCTTTGGCTCAACCATCTCACCGCTCAAGGTATTTCGCACCAGGCGACAGATCTAAATTATTTAGGCTCGCTTAAAAACAAATTTGGTATCAAACAAAATTATCAGTCTTGCCATACTGGTGTTTCTAAAGATGGCTTTGTATTTGAGGGTCATGTACCTGCCAAGTTTATCAAGCGCTTTCTACAAGATGAAACGCTAACACAAGACAGCAATAACATTGGGTTAAGTGTACCAGCAATGCCAATTGGCTCTGTGGGCATGGAAATGGGAGAGCGATTTATGCCATTCCAAGTGTTGTTACTAAAAAAAGATGGCAGCTATGAGGTTTTTGCTGAAGTGAGTCGCTATGAGGAACAGTTCTAATGAAAGTAATCATCTGTGTCCTGTTTGCAGCTATTGTGTTTTCTGCTTCGCTGCGAGCAAATACAATGACACTGGAAAATGCAATAAAAGTAGCGATACAACACGATCCTTGGCTTAAATCTAGTAATCATCGACGTTCTGCGATGTTGTCCATGAGTCGTGAGGCGCTAAGCTACCCAGATCCACAAGTAAGCGTCGCTACAATGAATTTACCAGTCGATAGCTGGGAGTTTAACCAAGAGGGCATGACCCAACTTAAAGTGGGTGTCATGCAAATGCTCCCTCGTGGAGATAGTCTTGAAATCAAAAGTACGCAATTAAAACTTAATGCGAATAAGCAGCCGATATTACAACTAGACCGACAAGCTCAGGTACGTCGTGATGTCTCTCTTCTTTGGTTGGATATGGTACAGGCAAAGAAAACGTTATCGTTAATTGAACGCGATAGCGTGCTTTTCGAACAGATGGTTGAAATCGCAAACGCGAGTTACGCTAATGCGGTTGGGCCGACTCGTCAACAAGATGTCATCAGAGCACAGCTCGAGGTTATGCAGCTCGACGATAAACGTTCAGCGGCTTTTCAACAACTTAATACCGCCAAAGCAAAACTTGAGCAATGGTTACTAGATGATTCTCTGTACAATAAAAAAACACTACCAATATCTATTGAAGACCACATTACGTTACCTAAGATCCCCTTTTTGGCACCTCAGTTTTTGCGTGAAGGTCATGGTGACAGCCAAACGCTTGTGCAGTATTTAGCACGACACCCACAAGTCGTTGCTGCTGATGTCACGACCTATCAAGCAGAACAAGGTATTAAATTAGCTGAACAAGCTTATAAACCGCAGTTTGCTTTGAACGCAAGTTATGCCTTTCGTGATGACGCGCCAAATCAAATGTCACGCTCTGACTTTTTTAGCGTGGGTGTCTCGTTTGATCTGCCACTCTTCACTGATAGTAAACAAGATCAAGCAAAGGCCGCAGCTATTGCGGAGTTTGAAGCGACTAAGACCGATCGCTTGATAGTGTTAAAGCAACTATTTGCGAATTTGAACGGTGAAATTCAGTCAATTCAACGTTTGCAGCAGCGCCGCTCCCTTTACGAAAAGGCGATTGTGGCACAAAGTGCAGAGCAAGCAGAAGCCGCGTTGACAGCGTATACAAATGACGATGGTGACTTTGCTGAAGTAGTGAGGGCGCGTATTGCCAAATTGAACGCGCAATTATCGGCGCTTGCTATAGATATTGCCTTGCTCAAGGCGGTAGTACGCAGTAATTACTATTTGACCCAAGTTGCCAAGGAGACCACACATGAACAGTAACGTTAAGCTAATACTAGTTGGGGTAGTTACTCTAACATTTGGCATGTTTGTTGGTTTGACTCTATCTACAAATGGCGAGCAAGAGATTGCAACGAATGAGGCGCAGGCCCCACTTTACTGGGTTGCTCCCATGGATCCCAATTATCGCCGTGATAAGCCAGGTAAATCTCCAATGGGCATGGATTTGATCCCTGTATATGAAGAGGAGAGCTCTAATGCTGCCTTTGGTGAGGGGGTTGTGGAGATTGCCCCCCATGTTGAAAACAATATGGGGGTTCGCAAAGCACTGGTAAGTCGGGATATGATGTCTTATCAAGTTCAGACAGTGGGTTATATCCAATACAATGAAGATAGCTTGGTACACATCCATCCCCGAGTTGAAGGCTGGATTGAAAAGCTTTATGTGAAAGCCGCGGGAGAGGCAGTAAAACAAGGTGAGCCACTTTACACACTATATTCTCCTCAGCTTGTGAATGCGCAAGAGGAGTATATGATTGCACGTAAACGCAATAATAAAGCACTTGTCAGTGCAGCACAGGAGCGTCTTAAGGCGTTACATTTAAGTGAGGAATTTATCAGTACACTAAAACGCACTGGCGAAGTACATCAAAGCATTACTTTTTATGCTCGCCAGTCCGGGGTACTCGACGGTCTACAGATCCGAGAGGGGTTTTATGTAAAGCCAGGTACAACACTCATGAGTATTGCCAAACTAGACGAGATTTGGGTTGAAGCTGACGTATTTGAACGTGATGCAATGCTGGTCGCTCAGGGACAAGCAGTTTCCATGAGGTTAGACTTTTTACCCGGCAGAACGTGGCGAGGGCAAGTTGATTATGTCTACCCCTCACTCAATGAAAAAACACGAACACTCAGAGTCAGGCTCAGATTTGACAATAGTGATGCGTTATTAAAGCCAAATATGTTTGCGCAAGTAACGATTCATGCAGATTCTCGTGATCAGGTATTACAAGTGCCAAGTGAAGCGGTGATCCGTACAGCCAAACAAAACCGTGTTGTCGTTGAAGTTGCACCCGGTAGCTTTAAATCAGTTGCTGTTGAACTAGGGCAAGTCAGTGGTGAAAACATTGAAATCCTCAATGGTCTTAACGAAGGAGACACAATCGTTACGTCAGCCCATTTTTTGATTGATTCCCAATCTAGCATTAACTCTGACTTTATGCGTATGGCGCCAGTTGCTGAGGCTAAGTCTGTTTGGATTGAAGGAGAAATTCAACGCGTGAACTATCAAAGCCGCGTAGTGAATATCGATCATCAACCTGTACCTGAGTGGGAATGGCCCGAAATGGTGATGGATTTTACAGTGGCTGAGAGTGTTAATATTGACGCACTAAATGCAGGACAGGTTTTGCACTTCGAAGCGACAAAACAAGACGATGGCAGTGTATTACTCACCGTTATTCATATTATGTCCGACAGCAGCGAGGATATTGATACACTACCTAGTGCAACTGTCGGTGGTGTGATCAATGCCATTGATATTGATACCCGAGTGTTGAATATTTCTCGCGACGCCATCAAAAAGTGGAACCGCCCAGCGACGACGATGGATTTTGTGGCCGCTCATCATCTTGATTTAAGTCAACTGAAACAAGGGATGGCAATTAGCTTCACCTTTGAAGTAGGTGACGAATTTGTGGTTACTGACATTAAAGCTGCTGATGAGATGTCAGTAAATACACATACAGACCACTAGGAGAGCGTATTATGATCCAAGCTATCATACGTTGGTCGGTGTATAACCGCTTTTTTGTGGTATTGCTGACCTTAATGACGGTTGGTATTGGGCTATTTACCTTAAAAAATACGCCAGTTGACGCGATCCCAGATCTGTCAGATGTTCAAGTCATTGTAAAAACCCCCTACCCTGGGCAAGCACCACAAGTAGTACAAGACCAGGTAACGTTTCCACTCACCACGGCAATGCTCTCCGTGCCTGGTGCAAAAACGGTAAGGGGCTATTCTTTTTTTGGTGACTCCTATGTGTACGTTATTTTTGATGACAAAACAGACCTTTATTGGGCACGTAGTCGCGTACTTGAGTATCTAAGTCAAGTTGCACCGCAATTACCTGAAGCAGCAAAGCCGCAACTGGGGCCTGATGCTACGGGCGTGGGCTGGGTGTATCTGTATGCGTTAGTAGATAAAACCGGTAAGCACGATATTAGTCAGCTACGCAGCTTGCAAGATTGGTTTTTAAAATTTGAGCTGCAATCGGTTGCTGGTGTATCTGAAGTTGCGCCAATTGGCGGTATGGTTAAACAGTATCAAGTACAGGTTGACCCCAATAAACTGCGTGCTTATGGCATTCCCCTAACCCATATTCAGCAGGCTTTACAGCGTGGAAACCAAGAGTCAGGGGCATCTGTTATTGAAATGGCTGAAGCTGAATACATGGTAACCAGCACAGGATATATTCAAAGTGTTAAAGATATTGAAGCAATACCACTAGGCCAAGCCGTTAAGGGGACTCCACTAACGATTGCGGATGTTGCGTCGGTCAATATTGGGCCACAAATGCGCCGTGGTATAGCGGAGCTTAACGGCGAGGGAGAAGTTGTTGGTGCAGTGGTGGTGATGCGCTTTGGTGAAAACGCGCAAAATACCATAGAGGGTGTTAAACAAAAGCTGGCCCAGTTGCAAAAGAGCTTACCGGAAGGCGTTGAAGTGGTGACCGTTTATGACCGCTCTGAGCTTATCAGCAAAGCCATTGATAACCTTTGGTCCAAGTTGCTCGAAGAGCTAATGGTGGTGGCGTTAGTCTGCGTTGTATTCTTATTCCATATTCGCTCCTCTATTGTTGCGGTGGTCACTCTACCACTGGGGATATTGGTTGCTTTTATCGTGATGTACTTTCAAGGGGTGAATGCCAACATTATGTCCCTTGGTGGCATAGCCATAGCGATTGGGGCGATGACAGATGGCGCAATCGTGATGATTGAAAACATGCACAAGCACATGGAGAAAACGCCGCTCAACGATGAAAACCGCTGGGAAATTGTCGCAAAGTCAGCCTCAGAAGTAGGGCCTGCACTATTTTTTAGTTTGTTGATTATTACAGTGAGCTTTTTACCTGTGTTTATTTTAGAGGCGCAAGAAGGACGTATGTTTGCCCCACTTGCGTATACTAAAACGTATGCGATGGCCGCTTCGGCGGGGCTTGCTATTACCCTTATTCCAGTTTTAATGGGCTACTTTATTCGCGGCAAGGTTGTTCCTGAACACAAAAACCCCGTAAATCGAGTTTTGGTTGGCGCATATACGCCATTGTTGAGGCAAGTTTTACATTTTCCGAAGCTTACACTTATCGCTGCTACCGCAATTACCATAGTGGGATTCTATCCGATGGATAAAATCGGGAGTGAGTTTATCCCGCCACTGGATGAAGGGGATCTGATGTATATGCCAACCACTTATCCAAGTATTTCCATTGGCAAAGCGAGAGAAATTCTACAGCAAACGGATAAGCTGATTGCGACTGTGCCAGAAGTCAAAAATGTCTTTGGTAAGATTGGCCGCGCGGAAACGGCCACCGACCCTGCACCATTGACTATGATTGAAACCTTTATTCAATTAAGACCCAAAGACCAGTGGCGTGAGGGGATGACCACTGAAAAACTAAAAGCTGAACTTGATAAACTCGTACAATTCCCCGGATTGACCAATGCTTGGGTAATGCCAATTAAAACCCGTATTGATATGCTCGCAACGGGAATAAAAACGCCAGTGGGCATAAAAGTAGCAGGTCCAGACTTAGATACCATTCAGCGTATTGGTCAGGACATTGAGCGCATACTGAACAAAGTAGAGGGCACTGCCTCTGTCTATTCAGAGCGGGTAGCTGGCGGACGTTACGTTAAAATTGATATTCAGCGTGATAAGGCCGCGCGATTTGGGTTAAACATTGCTGATGTGCAACAGGTCGTCGCAACTGCAATTGGCGGGATGGACGTGACGCAAACTGTGGAAGGCCAAGAGCGCTATCCGGTGAGTTTACGCTACCCTCAAGACTTACGAAATTCCCCTGAAGCGTTAAAGCAGCTCCCGATTGTGACGGCTGAAGGACTGAATATTGCCCTTGGTGACGTTGCGACCATTTATATTGAAAATGGCCCGCCCGGTATCAAAAGTGAAAACGCGAGAATAAACGGATGGACATTTATTGACTTAGATGGGGTAGACATTGGTAGTTACGTGGACACGGCTAAGCAAGTGCTGAATGAACAGCTGGAGCTGCCAGCAGGCTACTCCATCAGCTGGGCAGGGCAATACGAATATATGGAACGTGCGAAAGCAAAATTAGCCTATGTGGTGCCACTTACACTTGGGATCATCGTTGTTCTACTCTATGTAAACTTTAGAAGGTTGAGTGAAGTAGCGATTATCATGGCAACGTTACCAATGGCCATGATAGGTGGGCTGTGGTTACTATACCTAGAGGGGTTTAACTTTTCTGTCGCGGTTGGGGTCGGTTTTATTGCACTGGCAGGTGTCGCGGTTGAAATAGGGGTAATAATGCTGGTGTATCTCAATCAAGCTATAAGTGAGCTGAAAGAAAAACAACAGATTATGACTCCTGAGGCTATAAATAACGCCATTTTAGAAGGGGCGGGTAAGCGCATTCGCCCGGTTATGATGACAGTGGCGACCATTATCATTGGACTATTACCTATCCTTTACGGCTCAGGTACAGGCTCTGAAGTAATGAGTCGCATTGCTGCGCCTATGGTTGGTGGGATGGCTAGTGCACTTTTGCTCTCTTTGATTGTGTTACCAGCAGTTTATATGCTGATGATCCGCTGGAGGGAGAAAGTGGCTGGCTAATCGGTAGCGGAAAAAGTTTGCCTTAAGTGCGCTAATATGAGGGGGGGGGTGAACGGCAAACTTTTAGCTACAAGAGCCGGGAACTGTGGTTAAGAGGCTAAAATCTTAACCACATTTCCTTGGCGCACTTATTGCTTTATAAGTGTGTCAATTACCAAGGAGTGTATATGTATATTCAAAATTCAGCGTATTCGCCAGTGTATAGTTCGCGTAAACAAATTGGTGATGCGAGTAACAACACCATAGAAGGTCAAGGATTTGCCAACCCCGTGGCAAAAAGTTCGGAAACAAACTCTTTTATGGCAGCTGCAAAAGCGGTTCAAGAAAAGACGTCGAACAATCCGCAATCGATTTATCTTGTCAAGCATTTTGAGCAAGCTGAAAAAATAGCCCATGAGTCCTTAGTCAGCTCAAGCCATAAAGTCGGCAGTCGTGAATATAACATTGAGATGTATCGCGAAATGATGACGAATATTGTGGAAATGCCTATAGAAGTAGAGATTGCACCAGAGGAAATGAATCAAGCTCTGTTATTCAACCATTTAGGGTTAGATTTTAAAGAGTATAAAACTATTTCTGTGCGCTCTGAGCTGTTTTCTATGCTTGAGCAAAAAGTGGATCAGGACAGTACACTACTCAAGTCAGATAAAGCGAAGTTAACAGCTATTATTGCAGATATGCAAGACCGACTGGAAGCCGCGCAAGCAGCGCTGCTTGAAGGCGAAGATGTTGCTGAGCGCCTGCAAGACAGTAAAAAAGCTATCTATGACTCTTATGAGCAGCTTAAACTGGGTAAGGTAAGTCAGCGAGACTTACTTGCGGCTTTATAAGTCAATCTGAGTTAGCTTATTATTTTTAAATCTCAGGCTGAATTAGCATGTGGCTTGCTGAGTCACGCTATCAGACCTGGGTGCCTCAAAGTGTGTTTAATCACAATGATCCGAAGCTCAGTTAACTACCTTTGTCCATCGTTTTTTATTGCCATGAGATGATCTCTAGATGTAACTTCCATTGGCGTGGCCTTGCATCCTCAAGTACAATGAACGTTTTCGATTGCAACACACCGGAACCTTCCAATGGAAATCAAAGTAAATTACCTCGATAATCTCAGAATTGATGCCAAGTTTGACGACTTTTCTGTCATTGCAGATCAGCCCATTCGTTATAAAGGCGATGGTTCAGCACCAAGCCCATTCGACTATTTTTTAGCGTCTTCAGCGCTTTGTGCAGCTTACTTTGTGAAGGTGTATTGTAATGCTCGCGATATTCCGACAGATGGTATTCGCGTAGCGCAAAATAACATTGTTGATCCAGAAAACCGCTATAACCAAATTTTTAAAATTCAGGTTGAGTTACCGGAAAGTATTTCTGAAAAAGACCGCCAAGGTATTTTGCGCTCAATCGACCGCTGTACCGTGAAAAAAGTGATTCAAACTGGGCCGGAATTTCAAGTAGAAGCAGTTGAGAGCCTAGAGGATGACGCTCAAGCAATGCTGATGGTTGATACCAGTGAAAGCGATAGTACTTTTATTTTGGGTAAAGATCTGCCGCTTGAACAAACGATTGCAAACATGACCAAGCTCCTGTCTGACTTGGGTATGAAGATTGAAGTTGCATCATGGCGTAATATCGTGCCACACGTCTGGTCACTGCATATTCGTGATGCTGCTTCGCCAATGTGTTTCACTAATGGTAAAGGGGCAACCAAAGAGAGTGCACTTTGCTCAGCACTTGGCGAGTTTATTGAACGTTTAAACTGCAACTTCTTTTATAACGACCAATTCTTTGGCGAAGAAATTGCCAATGCTGAATTTGTTCATTATCCGAACGAGAAATGGTTTACACCAGGTGCTGATGATGCGCTGCCTAACGAAATCTTAGATGATTACACCCGCGAAATTTACGACCCAGAAGGTGAATTACGTGGCTCACACCTTGTTGATACAAACTCAGGTAATGTAGCGCGCGGCATTTGTTCTATTCCTTATACCCGCCATTCAGATGGTGAAACGGTATATTTCCCATCAAACCTAATAGAGAACTTATTCCTAAGTAATGGGATGAGTGCTGGTAATAATCTGTTTGAAGCCAAAGTGCAGTGTTTATCTGAGATCTTTGAACGTGCGGTGAAAAAGCAAATTATCGAACAAGAAATTGTGTTGCCTGATGTACCAGAGTCTGTACTTGCTAAATATCCAGGTATTGTTGAAGGGATCAAAGGACTTGAGGATCAAGGGTTCCCAGTTGTGGTTAAAGATGCGTCTCTTGGCGGTCAATTCCCTGTAATGTGTGTCACGTTAATGAATCCAAAAACAGGCGGTGTGTTTGCTTCTTTTGGGGCGCATCCAAGTTTTGAAGTAGCGCTTGAGCGAAGCTTAACCGAGCTGTTGCAAGGGCGTAGCTTTGAAGGCTTAAACGATGTACCAAAACCTACGTTTAACAGCATGGCAGTATCTGAGCCGGAGAACTTTGTTGAGCACTTTATCGATTCAACGGGCGTGATCTCATGGCGCTTCTTTAGTGCAAAGCACGACTACGACTTTGTTGAGTGGGATTTTACAGGCACTAATGAAGAAGAATGCGATAAGTTATTTGGCATTCTAGAGGCGTTAGGTAAAGAAGCTTATATTGCGGAGTTCACAGATTTAGGCGTTGCTTGCCGTATTTTAGTTCCGGGATTCTCTGAAGTATATCCAGCCGAAGATCTGATCTGGGATAATACCAATAAAGCACTGCAATATCGCGAAGATATTCTTAACATTCATTCACTAGATGACGAAGCATTAGCTGACTTGGTTGAGCGCTTAGAAGACAGCCAGCTTGATAATTATATCGACATTATCACCCTTATCGGCGTTGAGTTTGACGAAAATACGGTGTGGGGTCAGCTTACTATTCTAGAGCTTAAGATTTTGATTTATCTAGCGCTTGGTGATATCGAAGCGGCTATTGAACTGGTGGAAACCTTCTTGCAGTTTAACGACAACACCGTTGAGCGAGGCTTATTCTACCAAGCAATGCACGCCACACTCGAAATTGCATTGGATGACGAGTTAGAAATAGAGGATTACATTCACAACTTTACTCGTATGTTTGGTAAAGAGGTGATGGATGCAGTTATTGGCTCAATTAATGGCGATGTGAAATTTTATGGTTTAACGCCTACTAACATGAAGTTAGAAGGGTTAGACAAGCATCTGCGTCTTATTGAGAGTTACAAGAAGCTTCATACAGCAAGAGGAAAGTTAGCACAGCGCTAATCTTTACTTTTTAAAGTAAAAGCAAGATAGCATGACTGCTATCTTGCTTTATAGTTTGACGGACTGTTGAGCATTATGCGGTTGAAGCCACAAGTGCTCATTACAGCTCACAGAAATACACATCAGCTAACCCCAAACCTCAGGTTAATTAACCTGAGCTGCGGATAATTAATGCCTTTCTAGCAGCCAGTTTTAGCGCTAACTGCGTTGAACTCACTTCCAATAGCCAGCTATTGGTGCATAAACTCGCCTCGTTTTCCCTAAAACTCTCTGGCTAGACAAGGAAAAAACTAAGTTGTGGCTTAACAACAATGAGTTGGAACATTCCTTATCCAAACCTCAGGTTAATTAGACTGCTCCTCTTTGATACAGTTTTGCTCTTTAAACTTTGCCTTTGCATCTTGATATATAAAAGAGAAGTCTGCTGTACGTGGTGTAAATATCGGTTTGCCGGTATTCTTATCACAGTCGGTTGCGATCCCGCCTGCCGCATGACAATTCATACAAGAGGAGCTTTTATAATAAAGCGCTTCTTGTTTACCTAATGGCTGATTTCCTAGTTGTAAAAATGTCTCAATCACCTCATTAGTTAGATAAACAGGGTGGGGCAATCCACCTGAATAATTGGTGAGCTTGGTTTCAATTGTATCACTTGGTTGGCCATTAATATCAGTCATTGGCTTACTGCTGTTATTAGTTGAATACTGCGTACCAATTAGTTTGTAATATTGCAGAACAGCGTTTTCTTGTTTGAATAGCTTAGAAATATGCTGATTCACTTTTTCAACAACCGGTGATATTTGTTCCAATCGAACCACTTGAGTAGGCTTAGTGCCTCCTACTGGGTGATTGATTGCGCATGTTGGACATTGCTTATCGAAAAAGGTTGGAGAGTTGCCCCAAACATTATCCTGATGTGAAAAGGTTGCGTAAATCCAATTACTAGATGTGCCGGTTTTCTGCATTATGTGAAATCCAACTACGCCAACTTCTTGTTCTTCGACTTTAAATGAGCCTGTTTCACCACTTTGTATTTGGTGGTAGCGTTTTACGGGCAGTGTTGCGCGAATGTACTTACTCGGATCATCAGACTCATCGAGTATTTTCCACGCTACCTTTATCTCGATAGCAAGGCCTGGCGGCTTAGGGTCAAAATTGGTCAGGTCTTGTGGCAAGTTACAAGTGGGTAATGAGGAACCACTGGAACACGCTAAAAAGCCAATCGTATTCATGTTGATGCACATGCTACTCGCGCTCTGGCTTTTGCATGCCCAACTATAAGTTGGGTTATTCGCAAATTCAATTTGGCCATCTATGCTATACAGTTTATTTTTGGTAATAAAATTGAATACATAGGGACTAACGAACTTCTGGTAATATACGGGGTTGTTTTTTTGGTCAGTTAAAATTGCCTGCTTTTTCGGTGTATTTTTGGGCGCAACTTGTTCCACAGCAGATAAAGGCTGCATCATGGCGAAGTTTTTGGATATTTCCCAGTTTTTCGGAGGCGCTGCATCTGCTGTGAAAATAGTCTC
The DNA here is from genome assembly GCF_012641745.1 of Pseudoalteromonas peptidolytica. Classification (GTDB taxonomy): domain Bacteria; phylum Pseudomonadota; class Gammaproteobacteria; order Enterobacterales; family Alteromonadaceae; genus Pseudoalteromonas; species Pseudoalteromonas peptidolytica. The sequence continues at coordinate 7,085 of NZ_WEHZ01000047.1, read as the reverse complement.
GGTTTCACGCCAGTTTATCCAAAGTGGAAGCGGGCAGTTGGCGCCTGAATCGGCAGCGCACACTTTTAGATTATCTTGCGTGAGCTTATAGTTTTCGTCCAATTGCCTGTTTAGCGCGGTAAAGCTCAGCCATGAAAATAGTGCGTATCGGTGATCCAAATAATCAAGCTTCTGCGATTCATTAGGCTTTACAGGTTTTAACTCTTCACACGACTTCACTAATTTATTGTATGCGTCAAGCGGGTAGGGTTTTAGCTGAGTCAAGTCGTTTGGAAAAGGAAATGGCTCTGTTAATGTGCATTCATCTTTGACTAGCCAATCTGGAAAAATGCTGTATTCAGTAGCAAAAGTACCAGTACTTACGAATAGTAAAGAGAGCTTCGCTATTACACTTTTCATGATTATTTCCTTTTTTTATAAGGTGAAGAATATAAATATGATTTGATATTAAGTTCTGATGCTGAGGTAAGGGTTATTTTTATATAGTAACCAGTCTGTACTTTTAGGTTGAGCCAAGGAGTTAAATTCGTGCTTAATTCTTTTTCAGTTACTTTTCTTAGCGAGCTCAAAAAGCTATCTTTTAGATAATTTTCGTCAAGGCTTGTTATCCAAGGTAATTCAATTTCAATCTTTTCTGACAACTCCGTTGAATAAGAAAGCCCCACTTGTATCTCATCTGATATATGAACAATAGTATTTAATAACTGTTCCAGTAGATACAAGTTCCCTTTCCAGTCAAGATCTTTGAGTAGACTGGGAAGTCTTAAAGTTTCTAATTTAAAAACGAATTTAGCTCTAAATTCCTTTCTGCCAAATGTAAAACTGAAGTGGTTTATCCTAGTGCATTCTAAACTAGGAAGTAACTCTTTTGTTTTATTTAAAAACTCAGGAGCTAAAATCTCAGATGCGTTAATTATAAATGAGCTTAATAGGCTAAAGTCAGAAAACTGACAATGTTGTGTACTTACACAAAATGTTGGGACTGTGCTATATCGACCCTCTTCATAGTCAAAGCTAAACCATATTAAATTTACTAGTTTATAAGCAGGGGAGTGCTTCCTATTACTTATAAAGTCATTTATTCTTAGGGCGTATTTATTTGGGTTTTTTTGATTTATATAGGATGAAACGCTATCTAAATTATGAGGAGAGCAGTAATAACATACTAAAAAATCAACAGGATCTTCAAACTGATCAATTCTCTTTTCAAAACATATAGCGTGTATATTTTCAGGGATTTCACTGACAATTGTCTGAAGCTCTTCTAATACGGTATTATTGAGATGTTGAACCTCACTATCAAGTGCAATGCTGTAAAGCTCACTTTTACTATATTTCATGATGAATGCGGGTGAAATGCCAATTTAACTTAATTTTGGTTTGTTTTTTGTGTATGATGTCAACAGTATTAGAGATTGATTATTTAAAAAATAAATAACTCAACCTTTATTACTGACAGGGACACACTACAAAAAATACACGCTTGATTAAGATAAAAAAATCACCCGCTGCTCCTATGTATTACCAAATTGTTTTGATAGTGTGCTGAATTTCAGGTCTTAGTTCTGCTGATAGTTGATCCCACAGATCATCTGTTAATCCAGTTTCTAAAGAAATTTCAGTAATAATGCGTTTTTGATCTGCTGTTAAATCAAACTCTGCCATCACTTCGGCCAAGTTATCGGTCGCTCGTTGCTTCAAAGCTTCATCGTTAGTTACATTATAGATGTAAGAGATTAAACCAGTTGGTAGTGTTGTATTATCACTCATTTTTCATTTCCTAATTTTCATAGTTTTGAAGATATAAGGTTTTAGTACTAGCCTTATCATTTAAGTATTCGTTATAAGCGTCATCTTTCATTGTGTTTTTATTAAATTGTAATACTTTATATAAAAAGTAATAATAAAAAGCACGATGTGAACGATATCCAGCAAAGCTTGATATTTTTTCTTCGAATTCTTGTAAGCTATCTATATTATCTAAATTAGCTAAGTAGTTGAGCATGTTATTATAACCCAACCAGCCAACATTATTTGAATTTTTTGCAAGGCTTACCCCTGTTGATGAGTAATTTTTTGCTTCATCTTGATATTTTTTAAAATTAGCTGAATCTTTTTGTATTGAAGCATGTATTAGTTTAAACCACGCCCATATCCCATTTGTTGCTGAGCTAATGTCATTTATATTAATATTTTTGGAAAGCTCAGCTAAATCGTTCATGGCGCTTTGTGCCAAATCAACCTTACCAGTGAGCAACTGTGATAGCGCTTTAAAAGCAATACAAGTGAGTTCAGAGCAAAAGCCGTAATTATCAGTTATGGCTTGAGAGCTATTATCGAAGAAGCCCTCTTTTGGTAACGTATCGACAAGCGCAATTACTTTGTCAAACTCTCCTAGCGAAAAGTAGGATTGCGATAAAAGCTCGAAGATCACTGGGTGTTGGTGAGGTGGATATTCGTTTTTGTTTTCGTGCAGCTGTAATCCAATATTATGAGCTTTTAATATATCACCGGTAGCGTAGGCGTGTAGCCATTCACCTCTCATCGTAATGAAGCGCTCTTTAGGGTCTAAAATTGTGGCGAGTTCACTGATATTTTGAAGCACGTGCTTTTTAGCCAACGTGTCTAGCCAACCATTGTATGCAACCCGTGATGAAGCAAGCGCATTTTTAATTTTATGGAGTAAAGGCTGGTTATCAATTAACCCATTTTGAAAGAAGTTTAATGCTTCTGCATAGTAAATACTGGCCTCTGCGACAGAGTAGATGGCAGCAGCACTTTTTGCTGATGTTAGTAATAATTCAACAGCCGCATTATGATCTCCCACTTTTGCTAAATGATGGGTTGTAAGTAGGGGCTGCTTTTGGCTCATTCCTGTATTGTTGAGTACTTCAATTATACTCATGTGATGTGCATATGATTCATGCTTACCCATACTTTCATAGGCAGCATCCCTTACCAAAGCATGTTTAAAAATGTAGCTATCGTTATCAACACGACGTTGATGCACGATAAGATCGTTAGCCATTAACTCATTTAAGTCGTTTTGAATTTGGCTTTCACTTAAGGATGATGTAGCAATAAGTAAATTGTATTCAAACTCTCGGCCGATGGTTGCCGCCAGTTGCGCTGTCTCTTTGGCATGATGAAGGTTGTCGAGCTTTTGTTGCAGTGATTCTCTTAGGCTGGTTGGAACTTGCTCCAATTTATCAGGTGCCAAAAAGTCGATGACTCCGCCTTTATCTCCAACCAGTGCTTTCTGCTTTAGCATGTTGACCAGCTCTTCAATAAAAAGTGGGATCCCATCTGTACGGCTAGTGAGTACAGTAAGCACTTGTTCAGAGACTTGGCGACCGTCAAATAGATTAATGATAAAGTCCTCGGTCGCTTTGGCCGTTAGCTTTTTCAAACAAACATCGACTAAGGTTAAATCTTTTAACTGGCTAGGTACATCTTGGCGCGATGTACTCAGTAGTACATTGCCAGACGTTAATGCGCCCGCAAAATGATGTAAAAACTCTAAGGTTGTATTATCTGCCCAATGAATATCTTCAATAATATAGAGCTTAAACTTACTTATCCCATGGCGGTTTGACAGCAATAATGCACATAACCCTTTAAATAACACTTGTTTTTGCTCATCAGGTGCGAGAGTTGAAGGTGCTATATCATCACCAAGAGAAATATTGAGCCAAACAAGCAGTACAGGAATGGCCTGAGTCAAATCAAGCTCACTGTCAATGCTTGATAACACGTAGCTAAATACGGTATTTGCTGAATGGGCATCAAGCTGATCTGTATTAAATAGATACCTTACTAAGTTAAGTATTGGGTATAAGGCATTGTTTTGATGCTCAGGCAAACATTGAGCGACCAAGTGTTGGTATTGTGGAGCATTAGCACGGATCTCTTGTAATAAACGAGATTTACCTATACCAGCTTCGCCATGAATATGCGCAATACGTGTTTCGCCCTCAATTTCTGTATTAATGAGTGACAGTGTTTGCTCAAGCTCAGCATGGCGACCAACTAGCTCATGGTTATTTTTAGTACCGCGCATAAAGCCAAACGCTTCGACGCGACGTTCACCCTGTAAATTGTATACTGGAGTTAGCTCGAACAATGGGCCAATTTGTAACTGGCCGTACAGGTTAAACTCTGAAAAAGCATCTAGGAGTGAGCGCGATTCTGCACTACATAAAATTTGTCGCTCGCCAGCTTCGCGAGAGAGTGCTGCGGCAATATTTGCATGATGGCCTTCAGGAACAGCGTTGGCATAAGTAATAAATACTCCGCTATGAATACCAATATGGGCATTGAGTGAGACTCTGTGCGCTTCTTGCATCAATGCATTTCGTTTGGCAAGTTCGCTTATCATTTCTAGCGCTGTGCGCGCAGACAAGCGTGCATCATTATCACTGCTTACGGGGTAACCAAAATAAAAAAGACAAGTATCGGCTAAGTTCCCAACATGGTAGGCACCGTAGCGGGTGGCAATATCGATAAAGTGATTACGTTGAGACTTATAAACTGTGTCAATCACATCGTAGTCTTTATCATGGTTGTCGAGCGCTTTAACACTTAAGCGTACCGCTAAAACCGTAAGCTGTTTACGCTCAGTAAGTGCCGTATACTCTTGAATTGCGCGATGATCTGGATCGTCATCGCGGATCATTATTGTTGTTTCATCGTAACCGTGTTGTGCCTTTACGTCGCTAAGCACACCGACTAGATTGGAAACGTTCATTCGAGCGAGCTCTGAAAACGCCTCTGTTGCTGTTATGACACGTTCTAGTGCACTTTTATGCAGTACTCTTCTTAACAAACCTGCCAGAGGATGACCGAGCAGAGCGCTTGGGATAGGAATATGTACGTCACTGAGTTGTTTATGGTAAATTGACGCAACACTGGTGCCGGTTACTGCTGGCACACCGGTCAAACATTCCAAAAAAACCAACCCCCACACATACAGATCTGACTTTGCTGATGCAGGCTCTCCCCTTAATTGCTCGGGCGCGCTATATGATGGTGTACCGAGAGTTTCTTGGGTGAGGGTAATCGTCTCAAAATCATGCTGGCGACTTTCTTGCGCTAGGGTACCAATACCAAAATCGAGTATTTTGGCATAGGTTTTTGCCCCTGATTGGCTCAACATAATATTTGTGGGTTTTATATCCCTGTGAATAATACCTTGTTGATGAGCATGGATAAGGGCATCCAAAACCTGCAACATAATATCAGTGGTATAGACAGAATCAATAGCGCCATTTTGACTTAAATAGTCTCTTAATGTTTGCCCTTCAACATACTCAAAGACACCAAACATTAAATTTTCATTTAATTGTCCTTTATCTAATAATCGAACAATATTTGGATGATTAAGCTGACTACAAAGCAGAGTTTCACGATTAAATCGCTCGGCATATCGTTGTTTTTTTGTTACATCAAGTTGTGGCTCTAATGCCAAAAACTTAAGTGCCACGAACTGTCCTGTATTTAATTGACGAGCTTTAAAAACTTTGCCAAAACCACCTTCCCCAATCTTTTCAAGTAGTTGATACTTGTCAGACTGAAAGACATCGACAATATGGCTGTCCGAAAACTGAGTCAGAGACATACGATTACTAATTCTTATTCTATGTTAACGTAATAGGTTAATTGGAATGTAAATACTTGTCTAGTATGAGATTATCTATTATTTAAAAAAATTAAACAGGCTGATGTGATGGGTTATAAACTAGTTACTTCAAGTCCAAATACTGTAATCTTTTATTTATGAACTCTTTTTTACTAAATCTTGTCTGTTTTTTGTTCGTGTAATGTTGTGTAATTACAGAGTAATTGTGTTTTTTTGCCAAGCTGATATATTATTTTTTCTATAAATACAACAAAAGGATAGGCTCGTGGATCGTAGAGCGTTTTTGAATACTAGTTCGATGTTATTAGCCGCTTCAGTGCTACCATTTCCTGCGATGGCGACCGGAAATGAATTGATAGCAGCAAATGCTGACTCCACGAGATTATCGAGAGAGCAATTGCTGTCACTTGGTATTAGTGAACCGGTTAGAAAGATAAGCCCTCCAACAGGTGGAAGTGTTGACGTAACGATGAAAGCAAAGATTATTCGTCGCTACGACACTAGAGTGTTTGTATATTTCGAATTAAGCCGCTTTATTGATGTATTTGATATGTATGGGAACTTAGTCGCTCAAATTACAACTCCAGAAGGCGATGATATACCGATACATGATTTCGCAATTGATACGAGTAGCGGCAGTGTTTACTGGTTGAGACTTGGCGGCCACCAGGTTATCGTTACGGACTATTCCGGTAACGTGCTAAACACACTTGGCGAATTCGGCCATGATCAAACAGATAAACTTAATGGCCCAAGAAGTATTACGATAGATAGCCACCACAGGGTCTATGTGTTGGATTCAGACAATACACGTATAAAAGTGTTTGGAAACAATGGCATGTTCCTGAGAGGCTATAGCTTAGGAAGATTTACAAAAGGTAAAAAGTTTACCAGTTTAGATGGTAATCAAAAAGTAGTGGTCAGCGGTGGTTTATCAGGTGAGCGCCTTTGGTATTTGGACTCAGAAGACCAAAGCTTACGTGCAATCCATTAATCGCTAACCCTGTCAAAGAGATCTTTAATACCAGCAATAATCGATGCAATATTAATGTTGTAGCGGAGAAGCAAATTTGTAGATCCGCTATTAACGTTTTAATTAAACGAAACCTCCCCTATGTAACCAAGGCAAACAAGGCTATTTTCGATAAAACTATCCCACTCAGCCAAACCACATCCCCTGACTAAAGCGCAGAGGTAATACCAATTATCTTACTTAAGTGGTCTATTTTGAGGCGAGAAAACCTTGTCGATAACCCCGCTACCGCGTCCTGCTATCGCCAAGGAACCCACATCCGTGCAGGCAAGGCAAAAATTTTGCTATTCCCGAATTCAGATAATAAGTGCACCACTCATGGTTAATCGGTGAGGAGAGATCAACTGCCTGTTGGTGGTACTCTGTAATCGCCAAAAAACAAGAGTAGTTACCATGAGTTACAAGCAGTTGATC
>NZ_WEHZ01000046.1 GCF_012641745.1 Pseudoalteromonas peptidolytica | reverse complement strand
TTGTTAATATCAGAGCGAGTTTCTTCTACAACTGTAAGGTGTTCAATCAGGTTCATTGGTTGCGCCTAGCAATGGGATTGGCGCTATTTGATCATAAATTAGCTAAAAGTGCGATCCCGCCCTGGCTCCCACCCAGAGTAGCTTATTTGTGGTAGGAGCGATTTTACATCGCGAGATTTTTATACCATCGCCGTGTAAAACGGCTCCCATCCAAGTGATTCGCTGATTTGTGGTAGGAGCGATTTTACATCGCGAGATTTTTACAATATCGCCGTGTAAAACGGCTCCCACACGAGTGGTTCGTTTATTTGTGGTAGGAGCGATTTTATATCGCGAGATTTTTACAAGATTGCCTTGCAAAACGGCTCCCACACGAGTGGTTCGCTGATTTGTGGTAGGAGCGATTCTACATCGCGAAATTTTTACACCATCGCCGTGTAAAACGGCTCCCACACGAGTGGTTCGTTTATTTGTGGTAGGAACGATTTTACATCGCGAGCACTTTTACAAAATCGCTGTGTAAAACGGCTCCCACCCAAGTGATTAGCTTATTTGTGGTAGGAGCGATTTTACATCGCGAGATTTTTACAATATCGCGGTGTAAAACGGCTCCCACACAGAGGGTTAGCTTAGTGGTAGGTACTTATTTGTGGTGGGAGCGATTTTATATCGCGAGATTTTTACCCCATCGCCGTGTAAAACGACTCCCACACAGAGGGTTAGCTGATTGGTAGGTGCTTATTTGTGGTGGGAGCGATTTTATATCGCGAGATTTTTACCCCATCGCTGTGTAAAACGGCTCCCACACAGAGGGTTAGCTGATTGGTAGGTGCTTATTTGTGGTGGGAGCGATTTTATATCGCGAGATTTTTACCCCATCGCCGTGTAAAACGGCTCCCACACAGAGGGTTAGCTGATTGGTAGGTACTTATTTGTGGTGGGAGCGATTTTATATCGCGAGATTTTTACCCCATCGCCGTGTAAAACGGCTCCCACACAGAGGGTTAGCTGATTGGTAGGTACTTATTTGTGGTGGGAGCGATTTTATATCGCGATCTTGTTACAAGAATACGATGCTCGGCGGCTCCCGTACGCGTTTAATAGCTTGTCACGCGGTTGATTTCCGTCAGTGATGTCACGCCAGCTGCTGCTTTTTTTAAGCCTGATTTGCGCAAGTTATCAAACCCTGATTTTTCCGCTTGTTCAGCAATTTCCAGTGAATTTCCACCTTCCATGATTAAATGGGAAATTTCAGGGGTGATCTTTACGACCTCATAAATACCCACTCGACCTTTATAGCCGTCGGTGCAGCTGTCACAGCCTTTTGGTGCAAAAAGGGTGATCTCCTTAATTTGATCAGCGCTAAAGCCTTGTCCCAGTAGTGCTTCGTCAGGCAAGGTTTCTGGCGTCTTACATTTAGGACAAAGACGTCTTGCAAGGCGCTGAGCAATGATCAGGCTAACTGAGCTGGCTACGTTATAAGCTGGTACACCCATGTTCAAAAGGCGGGTAAGGGTCTCTGGAGCTGAGTTTGTATGCAGTGTACTTAACACCAAATGACCCGTTTGCGCTGCTTTGATGGAGATCTCTGCGGTTTCAAGATCACGGATCTCACCAACCATCACAATATCAGGATCTTGGCGTAGAAACGCTCTTAGGGCATTGGCAAAAGTCATATCAGCTTTAGGGTTGATCTGAACTTGGTTTATACCTTCAAGGTTTATCTCCACAGGATCTTCCGCGGTACTGATATTTCGCTCTGGTTGGTTAAGAATATTCAAACCGGTGTATAATGATACTGTCTTACCTGAGCCCGTTGGGCCAGTAACCAAAATCATCCCCTGTGGTTGCTCAAGCGCATCCAGATACAGCTTTTTTTGTTCAGGTTCGTAACCTAGTACGTCAATCCCCAACATAGCGCTTGAAGAATCTAAAATACGCATTACGATTTTTTCACCCCACATGGTTGGGAGTGTACTAACACGAAAGTCGATACTTTTACGCTCAGATATTTTAAGTTTAATACGACCGTCTTGAGGCTTTCGCTTCTCTGCAATGTCTAAGTGAGCCATGACCTTGATACGCGCAGCTAGGCGTGTTGCTAATGTATTAGGGGGGCTTGCCATCTCATGTAGCAATCCATCAATACGAAAGCGCACTCGGTATTTCTTTTCATATGGCTCAAAATGTAGATCCGATGCTCCTTTTTTTATGGCATCCATCAATATCTTATTGATGTAAACAATGATTGGCGCATCATCTTTGTCTTCACTGGTATTTTGGGGTTTTGGCTCTTCTTCAACGTCAAGATCCGCAAACTCTTTAAATTCAGCCTCTGAAATCGACAGTCCGCCGGCGGCATCAAACAATTGATCGATTTTGGTCTCGAGCTTTTTATAGTCTGCAACTAACACTTCACATTGTAGCCCAGTGCTAAATTCAAAGTTTTCAAATGCACCAAAATCAGTGGGATCTGACGCTGCAACATACAGTTTTCGACCTTTTTGTACCAGCGGCAAAATATGGTGTTTGCGGATCAATTTTTCTTTGACTAATGTTTGTGGAACTTCACTGACATTAAAATGATCTAGGTTAAAGTAAGGAACTTTAAACAACTCCAAACATTCTTCAGCGAGCTCTTTTGAACTCATTCCTGAGCTGAGGCATATCAATTCAGCAGTGGTGTTAGCCTCTGACTGGCGAGATTTTATTTGCTCGGCAGTGACTCGCCCGAGAGTAATAAACTTACGCAGTAGTGGGGAATGATGTTCCATAGTACCTCTTTGCCTTCACATTCAATGCTTATTCAATATTTATCATTACGCTGAGTGTAGATTAAATTATGTCATTTTGACTACTTACCCGAGGCGCAGTTCTTTATGTGTGCCGCTTCTGCTGTATTTTTGCTTCAGTTAAAAATGTCTGGTGTAGTGTGTCCAAAGCTTGCAAACTTTCTTCGAGCGGACGGTCGTTGTTTAATATGTAGTCTGCTTTTTTTTGCTTTTCTTGCCGTGGCATCTGCGCTGCAATAATACGCTCGACCTGAGTAGGGTCTACATTATCGCGTTTTGTCGTTCTTTGTATTTGTGTTTCAACCGACGCATCAACGAGTAAAGTGGCATCGCAATAACGTTCTAGACCATTTTCAAATAACAGCGGTGCGGACAAGATAACATAGTCGCTTTGTGCTTCGTTTAGCTGCGTGAGCAGTGTGTTACGTATCAGCGGGTGTAATAGCGCATCGAGCCACTGTTTTTTATGATCATCTGCAAAAATAATCGCTCGTAATTTGGCTCTGTCTAATCCCCCATCTACAAGGAGAATATTGTTACCAAACTCATTAACAATGGCCTGTAGTCCTTGAGAGCCTATTGCCACGACTTCACGGGCAACGATGTCAGCATCAACGACAGTAATCTTTTTTTGTTGTAAATGCTGGGTGATCGCAGTTTTGCCCGCACCAATGCCACCCGTTACCCCTAAAATCCAGTTATTTGTTTTTAGCATTGTTTTTCATCACATGATTAAGTTAACGTACCAATGCTGGAGCTGCTCGCCATACATCAAGGTGATCCAGCCAGCGATGGCCAAGTAAGGGCCAAATGGAATCGGCGTGGCTTTGTCACGACCCTGAACACTCAGTTGTATACTGCCAATAATGGCACCAACTAGGCTAGACATTAAAACGATGGTTAAGATGGCTTCCCACCCCATCAAGGCACCAAAAATAGCGAGCAATTTAAAATCGCCATAGCCCATGCCTTCCTTTCCGGTCAGCAATTTAAATAGCCAGTACACACTCCACAAGCTCAAGTAGCCAACGGCTGCGCCAATAATTGCTGTGCCAGGAGACACTCCCACACCTAAACTGCTGGCAATAAGCACCAACCATAATGTTGGCAAAGTAAGTTGATCTGGTAATAACATTTCATCGATGTCAATAACCGTGAGCGCGACCAACACCCATGTAATAACGATATAAAGGACAGCTTCAAGGCTTGCACCAAAGTGCCAAGCAACCCAAGTTGCTAGTATTGCGGTTACTAATTCAACAAGTGGATAGCGCACAGAGATAGACGCACTGCAATGGTGGCACTTGCCTTTTAATAGTATCCAGCTTAGCAGAGGTATATTTTGCCATGCTTTGACAGGTGCTTTGCAGCTTGGACAATGAGAGTTTGGCTTGACTAAATTAAATGTTTCGGTATCTGTGCTTGGTGGCGTTTTAAGCTCATCAGCAAGTAAAACTCGACACTCTGATTGCCAGTTGTTTTGCATCATTTTGGGTAAACGGAGTATAACCACATTTAAAAAGCTACCGATACAAAGACTAACAACAGCTACTGTCAGTAACCAATACCATAATTGTGTTTGCATCAAGTGAATAATGTCGTGCATAAGTCGTGCGCTTATTTTTATTTAAGTGAAACTTCCGAGTCGCGCTCGGTACCTATTTACTAGACTGTACGTGATGTCTAGATGCGCGGCAGTGTACCACATCAAGTTGAAAATAACGCAACACTGCCAAACGGCCTAAACCACAGAGCCTAGCTGGAAAATAGGTAAGTACATCGCGATAATGAGACCACCAATAAGTACGCCTAATACGACCATAATAAGTGGCTCTAAAAGACTTGAGAGGCCGTCGACGGCATCGTCCACTTCCTGCTCGTAGATATTAGCGACTTTAGCAAGCATACTGTCTAATGATCCAGACTCTTCACCAATAGACACCATTTGCACTACCATATCAGGAAATACTTTGGTGTTGTGCATCGCCCAGTGCATTTGGTTACCGGCATTGACCTCAGCTTTTATTTCTCGAATGGCATTTTTATAAATAATATTTCCTGACGCACCAGCAGCGGAGTCTAGTGCATCACCGAGAGGTACACCTGCGGCGAAGGTGGTTGAAAGGGTGCGTGCATAACGTGCAACGGCTGCTTTTTTTAAAATATCGCCTACAATAGGCAGTTTTAAGATCATGCGATCATTAAAATGTTTAACTGCGCTACTGCGTATGAGCATTTCTTTATAGGTATAACCAAATAAGCCAACACCAATTAAAAATACCCACCAGTATTCTTGCAAAAACTCAGAAAAGCCTATCACCATTAGCGTGAAAGCTGGTAGCTCCGCACCAAACCCATTGAATATATCTTGGAATTGGGGAACAACAAAAATGAGCAAGATGGAGGTGACAATTAGCGCCACTACGATAACTGCAATAGGGTAGAAAAGTGCTTTTTTAATTTTTGATTTTAGCGCTTCGGTTTTTTCTTTATAGAGTGCTACTCGGTCAAAAATTCGGTCTAAGGCACCTGATTGCTCACCAGAGTGGACTAAATCACAATAAAGTTCGTCAAAATATCTTGGATACGCGCGGAGCGCTTTTGCAAGGGGTTGACCGGCTTTGACTTCATCAGCGACATGTCCCATAAGTTTAGATAGGGACTTGTTTTTTGTACCTCGCGCCAACATTTCCAATGTTTGTACTAGGGAAACGCCAGCTGTTAGCATCGTGGCAATTTGTCTGGTGATAGTCGCAATGTCTTGCGAGGTGATTTTTTGTGTACCAGACAAACCAAATAGAGGTTTGGGCTTGCGTTTTACCTTGGAAGGAGTAATGCCTTGCTTTCGTAACTGGGCTTTGACTAGGGCAACGCTTGAACCTGTTATCTCACCTTCTAAGCGCTTACCTCTATTATTTACTCCGACCCAAATAAAGGTGTCTAAAGTATTGCTAGATTCGATAGATTTCTTATTCATGGATTAGAGTGTTTGATTGAAAGGTGAATGGGGAGAATAACCCTCCCCAATACTTAATTAGCAAAGGTTTTTGATGCTTGCTGTTGTACAAGATCCACTTTTTGTGAATACGTACGTTGAAGGTGCAGGATCTGCTGGATCAATTGTTGGTGGAGTTAAAACATATACAAAACCACCAGCTACAGCAGTACCTGTAGCAGTAATCGCACCTGTAGTCGCTGTAATTGTTAGGCTTGCTAAGTTAGTTGTAGCTGTTGGTGCTGCAATACCTAACTCACCAAAAGAGTCACATGCTGTAATGACATTGTTATTTGTTTGCAAACACTCAGTCATTGTAGTTCTTACTGATGCACCAGCGGTAACTACTTCAGTAAAGCGAGCTTTAACAGTGTAATCTTGATAAGCAGGCAGTGCCACTGCTGCAAGAATACCTACGATTGCAACTACAATCATTAGTTCGATTAGGGTAAAACCACCCTGTTGTTTTTGAGTCATGATGTGTCTCCTAAATTTTAAGTGACTTAACGTTACGATGTTTACGTTAAGCGTTTATTAAAACCTTTGCAATAATCACCAATCTATTCTATCAACAAACTGGCTGGTGCTTTATCTTACATACCAGAAGGTGGTGTTTAGCATTTGCTATTGATTTCACCTAACTCAATATATCTTCTTGAGATTTATCTGGTATGCCTGTGAGCCGTCCCTAATCTTTTATGAGTGTAGCACTTAATTAGTTCTCGCGTTCACAATTAACAAATACTTTAATAGTAAACGTTGAGCGCAGCAATCAAATTTTAATAATAAATTATTGATTCTTTTGCGGTAGCGCAAACTTTCCTAATATAGGTTCAAAAAAGAGATGGAACTAACCGTTACTGAACTTTAAGAACTTGTTACACTCTAATTCTTTTGTCGTATTTAACGGGTTTTCAGTAAGTTTGTCAATGAAATAGACAAGTTTCTCTATTACGCAGGATTACAGATAAACAGACGATTTAGGGCGTTAAAAACGCCCATAAAGATAACAATGATTATTCAAATCGCATTGACAGATCAATACTTTGCACGTGTTTGGTCAATGCGCCACTGGAGATAAAATCAACACCGGCTTGTGCGTAGGTTGTGAGCGTCTCTATTGTCATGTTACCAGACACTTCCAGTTTTGCTTTGCCTTGAGTAACCTCTACCGCTTGGATAATTTCATCCACGCTGAAATTATCCAACATAATAATATCGCTGCCAGCATCTAAGGCTTGTTGTAGTTCGTTTAGATTTTCTACTTCAACTTCTACCGGCTTGTCTGGGTGGTTGTTACGCGCCGTTGCAACAGCGATGGCGATGCTGCCGCACGCTGCGATATGGTTTTCTTTGATAAGATACGCATCAAATAGACCAATGCGATGATTTTCACCACCACCGCACTTAACTGCATATTTTTGCAATGCTCTTAATCCAGGAATGGTTTTACGTGTATCTAATAACTTGGTTTGCGTGCCAGCTAACACCGCAACATAGTTTGCAGTGGTGGTTGCAGTACCCGACAAAGTTTGGACAAAATTCAGCGCGGTGCGCTCAGCCGTTAAAATAGCTCGAGCGGAACCTGTGGCTGTGAATAAGCGAGTGTTGGCAACAACGAAGTCACCGTCGTTGACTAGCACTTCAACAGCGACACTTGGGTCGACTTGCTTGAAGACTTCTTCAATGATTGCTTTACCTACAAACACACAGTCTTCTCTGGTGATCACATAAGCATGAGCGTGTTGCGACTGAGGGATTAGGGCTGCGGTAATATCGCCATCATTTGGAGTTTGGTAGTTGAGATCTTCATCTAGTGCCATCGTTACCAACTGGCGGATCAGGTTTTGGTCAATCATAGAGTTGTCTTTTTGTTGTTTGCTGCAATAGTCGAATTTTACGCGCCTTTGCAAAGGAGTACAATTGATGGAGGCAATTTCATCGCACAGCATAAAGATATACCGGCAGATAAAAAGAATGTAATAACGTGGCTAAAATTTGCGCCTACCTTTTGTCTTATTTTGTCTTTATAATCGACGCTAACCCAAAGCATGGAATTAAAACTTTGAATTGGCTACCTTTTGCAGAACGAACGGCATCACCTCACTATAATGAACGCCCCGTTGGGTGTGAGGTTGATTTGTTGGTCATTCACAATATCTCGTTACCTGCGGGGTGTTTTGGCACGCCTTATATCGACGCACTTTTTATGGGCAAACTTGATTGTCATGCTCATCCAACATTTGCTGATCTCAAAGGGCTTGAAGTGTCGGCGCACTGTGTGATCAAACGCGATGGCAGCATCACCCAATATGTCTCATTTAGTGAGCGAGCATGGCACGCTGGTGTGTCCCAGTGGCAGGGAAAAGCAGGGTGCAATGATTTTGCTATCGGGATTGAATTAGAGGGGACAGACACCATCGCCTACACTCAAGCGCAATACATGAGTTTAGTAAAAACAACGCGTTGGCTTCAGCATTACTATCCAAAGATCACAAATGATCGTATTGTGGGACATAACGATATTGCACCCGGGCGTAAAACAGATCCCGGCGCTGCTTTTGATTGGCAACACTATTTTTCCTTGTTAAATAACCAAGAGAGTTAAGTAAGCATGATTCTAATTTCTATCATTATTGCGCTTATAATTGAACGACTCGGCGCCCGTGCGCAGCACTGGCAAGCTGACTTTTATCTGCAAAACTATCACAGCAAAACCAAATCATGGACACGTTCAGGCGGTATATTAGGAACACATTTGGGTATTATGATTTGGCTTGTGCTGCCTGCTTTAGCGGTTGCGCTAATTTATAACTTTAGCGACTTTGCGGTTTGGCAGTTTGCAGTCAATATTTGTATTTTGCTGATTTGTTTTGGTTGTGCCAAATATCGCAAGCTGTACAAAGGATACTTAAATGCCTTAACTCGAGGTGATAACGAGGCGGCATCACTGTATGCGTGGCAGATGGGGCAAGATAAACTGGAAGATGAGCCTGGCGGCGAGACTTTTGGACAGACCCTTTCTTGGATTAACTTTCAACACTATTGTGGCGTGATATTTTGGTTCGTGGCACTTGGTGCTCCGGGGGCGGTGTTGTATGCGGCAGTTAGGCAGGTTGTACACTGGCAACACGAGCAAGAGGCTCCGCCTATGCAGCATGTATCTGAGCAACTATGTAGGCTGTTTTATTGGCTTAACTGGATACCTGCACGGATCGCCAGTTTTGGTTTTTTGATCATCGGTAATTTCACCAAGGGCACCTCCACTTGGCTAAAGCATGTATTAGATTTCAAAACCACAAATCGAAGGATAATCACAACCACAGCGTTAGCAGCTGAACAGATTGAACAGCAATTTTTAGGGTGTACCTTTGAGGCCAGTTGTATGATGCGTTTGGTTAAACGCAACATTTTATTTTATCTCGTTATTATCGCTATTTTAACTTTGTTTGGCTGGATAGAATAACCTCATTTTATATAACAATTAGAATCGACAAGAGCGGCCGTATGCGCTCGTTGCCACAACGTCATACGGCTAATGCTTAAAGTTGGCTTCTAGCCAGCGTTTTTTCTTTTCTTCCATAGCGTGAATAAGTGGTGCATCAAATCCCATGTTATTGATCACATATTCACTTACATCAACCAAATCACAGACACCTGTAATTGACCACAGCGCTTCTTCTAAGTCCTTGGCTTTATGAATCGCGTAATGACTGACGTAGCGCAATTCATTAGCCAAGTAATCCATATCTGGGCGACCAGTTTTTGATACGTAGAGCTGGTATACGAATAATAGGTCGTTGCGCAATGCTTTTTTAGCGAATAGATATAAGCTATCAAGTGATTCCTCTTGTGCAATGACTTGTGAACTTATCGCCTCATGCTGTGTTTTTTGCTCAGAGTCAAACTTGATAAAAACCAAAAATTTCAGCGGCTTATCCTGCCTAGTTTGCCCTTTTAACAGATCACTTAGCTTTTCTTCGACAAAGCGCTCAGGGAAAATCGCTTTTGCATCTATGGTGTTATCACTGTTATCGCTAAAAGAGTGGAGCAGATGGTGCAAGGATGTCGGGTACAGGCCTTGGCCGATAGCACCAACGATATTGTGCGATGCTTCTTTGTGCAAATATAGTGGAAACTGACATACTGATTTTGTCACCATATTACGTAGTGCTGTTGATAACCCCGGGACTTTTGGCGCCTCGTCACAGGCAACTAATTTGTCTTTGTTGTTGTCTATTAATACTTTAAAGAAGCTCATTGCATTATGGTCAAGCTGACCAATTTTTTGCACCTTTAAGTTGATAATAGTACTGGTTTTATTGACCATCATAACTTCATAGCGCAACTTGGTTAAATTGTGCTGCTTAGTTAGCTTCTGTAGATCCACTAAGTCAAGGTGAATAGAGTCTCCCTTTTTAACGGGGATCGCTTCTTCACACTCCACTTGCAATCCCATAACCGAAAAGTCACGGGTAACACAATTGAATACGCCATGACCATCAATCGTGACAATCGCTGCCGTTTTATAGAGATAGCGGCGATGCGCCCTGAGATTAACATACTCCAATGCAACGACTTCGAGCGAAGGTGGCGTTGATGACTTGCCGTGGCCAAACTTTTTGAGCTGATTGACTAGCGATTTTTCATAATTGAGGTGTAAAAAACGTTCGCTGATTGACGGGGTTGTGACGTCGGTCAATTGCATTAAGTATTTTACATTTTGGATAAACCCTTGCACTCGTGGTGACGGGCGTTTGTTAAGCTTTTCAACGTTTTTCCCCGCGCTCGCAGGCAAGGATAAAGGAATAAAGGCATCTTCATGATGACTTGGCATTAATTGCACTTTAAAGCTTTTAAAACTGTCTTTTTGGCTACCAAAGGCAAAAAACAGATCGTTAAGCTGCGGCAGTTCGGCTAACTCAAAATCAAACGCAGAATAAAAATACATTTTACCTTGGCTTGAGTGAGTGAATACATGGCATACCGCCTCTTTTACCGCACCAGTTAATTCAAGTAGGCGTTGCACTCGCTTTTGGTTGAATACGCTGTATAGTGCTGATTGTTTCTTTTCATCTTCAAAGTAATAATTAAGACCCGCATTATTCTCATTAGTGAGTACCATACTTGGAAACAGATTTTGTTGCTTTTCACTTAGAAAAACAAACAAAGAGCACACTCTTGGCAAATAATACTGCTCATAACCTTTACAGACTACGGCATCTAAGGTGTTATCTAAATTAATTTTGTAGCGACGTTTGTTACCATGAATAAAGCTGTTTAAAAAGTCATCGAATCCTTGGTTTTTTTCGATAAACGTTCTTTTTAAACGCACTTGGTTATATTCTATGGTGCCAGGCTCAACAGCGACCACCTCATACTGGATCCCTTCTTTTAAACCAAGTTCAAAATCTTGTTCAAGGCCAACCAAACGTATTGAGATAATTTGACCAGGGTCAACTTGCTGATTGGTCGGTAATTTTATTTTTGCACCACTTAATGAAATATCTGAAGTTGTGGCTGAAATCTTAGGTTGGTTTTGTGCTAACTCAACCGTAATTTTAATGGAGTAATTCATTCGCTCTTCAGAGCGGCTCTCATAAGAAGCAAACCGAATAAGCTTTGTATAGTTATGGTTTTCAGCGTCTTTTTCTACTTCTTCTTCACGCTCTTTTGCTTGCTTCTGCATCACCTTGTAGTTGTTTTCGGTGCACATCACGGCTTCATAAACAGCTAGGGTATAGCCGCCATGTCTTGCCACTTCCTGCTCAAAAACATCGATAGCAACATCATCCATAAAATGCTGTTTGCCCTCGTATTCATAAGGCTTAACTTGACCTGCAACTTGTCCTCTGAGGTCAATAAATCTAGCCACGGGCTGAGACAACCTAGACATTTCCATTTTCAGTAGAAATTGATCTGGCTTGGATAGCTCCGCAGTGCGTTGCTTAAAAATGCGATCAAAAGCAGGGTCGCCAAGATCCAGCTTTAAATCATCAATTAAGCTCTGATATTTTTGTAATCTATCTTCAGGCATAAATAGTTTTACACGCGCTCGTTTTAATGTGACCTTAGGGTCACCGCCAATATTATGTCAACATTGGCATATTATTAGTTTATTCTTAACCGATTATTATGTTTAAGCAAGATATATACCTGTAATTTATGGCAAAAAAGAAAACAGCATTTGTATGTAGTGATTGTGGAGCAGAGTTTGCGCGTTGGCAAGGGCAATGTTCTGAGTGTAAGGCGTGGAATACGGTAACGGAATTTCGGGTTCCATCGGCTAAAGCTGCGCCACAAGGTGGCGTGACCTCAGGTTATGCAGGCTTTGTTGAAGCGAAAGTACAAACCTTAGATGAAGTAAACCTTGAGCAGTTACCCAGGTTTTCAACTGGTTTTACCGAGTTTGACCGTGTTTTGGGCGGCGGGGTTGTTCCAGGAAGCGCAATATTAATCGGCGGTAGTCCAGGTGCTGGTAAAAGTACTGTGTTGCTGCAAACTATGTGTCGCTTAGCCGAGAGCATGAATACGTTATATGTGACGGGAGAGGAATCCCTACAACAAGTTGCCATGCGAGCAACGCGATTGGGCTTGCCTACTAATAAACTAAAAACGTTAGCAGAAACCAACGTAGAAACCATCTGCCAGCTTGCGCTCAGAGAAAAGCCCAGCATCATGGTAATAGATTCCATTCAAGTTATGCACATGAATGATATTCAATCAGCGCCGGGTTCTGTTTCTCAAGTTCGAGAGAGCGCCGCATATTTAACACGCTTTGCAAAGCAAAATCAGGTTGCCATTATCATGGTTGGCCACGTGACTAAAGACGGAACATTAGCAGGGCCGAAAGTATTAGAGCACTGTATTGACTGTTCAATCTTATTAGAGGGCAGCGCTGACAGCCGCTTTAGAACGTTGCGAGGCAATAAAAATCGCTTTGGCGCGGTCAATGAGTTAGGTGTCTTCGCGATGACCAGTCAAGGCTTGAAAGAGGTAAGTAACCCGTCCGCTATTTTCCTTAATCGCGGTGAGGCACAAACTCCCGGTTCTTTGGTGATGGTGATTTGGGAAGGTACAAGACCGCTATTGGTAGAAGTCCAGGCTTTGGTTGACTATTCGCAACTGGCGAACCCACGTCGCGTCACTGTTGGTTTGGAGCAAAACCGTTTAGCCATGTTACTTGCTGTGTTGCACCGCCATGGTGGATTACAAGTGTCGGATCAAGATGTTTTTGTCAATGTGGTGGGTGGGGTCAAAGTCACCGAAACCAGCGCTGATCTGGCCTTGATTGCAGCGCTTGTGTCGAGCTTTAAAAATCAATCACTAGATAGGCAGCTTGTGGTATTTGGTGAGGTGGGGCTTGGTGGAGAGATCCGCCCTGTACCTAGCGGACAAGAGCGTTTGCGTGAAGCTTCAAAACATGGCTTTACACGAGCCATTGTGCCAAAAGCAAATCAACCAAAAGAAAAAATTGAAGGGATGGAAATCGTTGCTGTCTCGAGCTTAAGTGAAGCACTTGAGGCGCTTTTTTAAAAACGGAGTAAAAAATGAATAAAACCACAGTAATATTGGTGGCCGCAGCCTTAGCTGGCGCTGGATATGTTGGTGTAAACTATTATGTCAATGACCAGATAGAACAAGCGATCACTCAAAAGATAGCTGGTTTTGAAGCTGACACGGGTCTTGATGTTGATTTTGCCAGCAGCTCCGTTGACTTGTTGACACGGGATGTAGAGATCACACAATTACAGATTTCATCATTAGCGCAAAGTGCTCCAGAGTTGACCATTGATAAGCTAAGTATTGCCGGTTACGAGCAAGACAAGATAAGCCCACTCACTGAGCTCGAGTTTGTTGGGATAAAACTCAACAGTAAAGCTGATGTATTTTCACAAGGTACTTCACCTGAGCTGCTCGCGGCAACATATCATGTGAAAACCAGCTTCTCCTTTGATGAAGCATCTGGCGACAGTGAGTTTGCGCTGATGGTCTTAGCTGATGAAGTAGCACAAGGAGACTTCACTATCTCTTTAGGCAACAGTAAAAAATTGATGGAAGTCTCGTTGGCGGCATCGAAGCTGGATAGTCAAACATTAAGCCTTGAGCAGGAATTGCAATTACAGTCGCAATTAATGGCCGCGATGCAGTCACTGCAATTTAAGTCTCTTGCGCTTACCATCAATAATCAGGGTAAGCTCTCAGAATTTATTGAGTCGGAGGTGGCTCAGCAGGAGATGACCTTAGCTGACTTTCGAGCTGCTGTTGCGCAGCAACTACAGATGATGTTTTTGCCACAAGAGGTACAACAGGCTATCAATGACTTTGCTTTGGGAATGAACGCCCTTTCGCTCTCTATCACATCAACACACAATCAAAATTTCATGGCGTTGAGTCAGCAGTTACCCGTTGCTATGTCACAAGACCCAGAGTTACTCGCTGAGTTAATCAAGGTAGAAGCCAGCGGCAAGTAAAACTGAGATAAAAAGCCACGCACTCACAACCTCAATGTAAAGGGAAGTGCAAAACTTTCCCTGTACACTGAGGTTGTAAAAAGTGGTGAATTTTAGTTCAGCTTTGAGGTTGATCATACAATTCGTTGGAGTTGCGCTGGCTGCGGTGGTAGCATTGGAGTATCAATTGCTTGGGAAAGTATCATGAGCGAATTCAAAGACTACCAGCAAGCTCAATTGCTATTAGAAAAACACGAATTATTTATTGCCCCTGCCGAAGTTCACGGCACTATATCTGGGCTATTGGCCTGTGGCCTGAATATCGAAGACTCTGAGTATTTAGGGTTACTAAGCGACGTATTTAATGACGGTCAAAAATTCTCAGCACCAATACGGGAATTTTGCATCGACCTTTATAAGCAAGTCGCTGAACACTTCAACGACGGTGAGTTCCAGTTTGAACTATATTTACCGCCGGAAGACGAATCATTGCATGACCAAGCGAATGCCTTGATAGCTTGGGTATCGGGCTTTTTACTAGGCTTTGGTCTAAAGCAAAAAGACTATGGCAAGTTATCTTCAGACGTGAAAGAGGTGATCAACGACTTTAGCGAGATCACAAAGCTGGATACCGGCTTTGAAGACTCTAACGAAGATCAAGAAGCATTACTTGAAGTGATTGAGTATGTCCGAGTTTCTACACTGTTGTGCTTTGCCGAAATGGGTAAAGAATCGCAGTCTGTTGGCACATCAAAAACGATACATTAATTATGATTAAAAACAGCGAGTTTGTAGCACGCCGTGCGCGCCTTATTGCGGCACTTGATAATAATGCCGTCGCAATTATTCCTGCGGCTGTTGAATTAACCCGTAGCCGCGATACTGAGTTTCCGTTTCGTCAAGACAGTGACTTTTTTTATCTCACTGGCTTCAAAGAGCCTGATGCGGTTTTAGTATTAACAAAAGACCGCGAGGGCAACGGTCAGTCTACGTTGTTCTGTCGTAATAAAGATAAGGTTGCTGAGATTTGGCATGGTCGCCGTATGGGCTATGAGCAAGCTAAGTCGCAACTTGAACTTGACCATACCTTTGCACTTAGTGACTTAGACGATGAGCTACTCAATCTCGTGAATGGCCGCAAGGTATTGTTCTACGGCCAAGGCACGTACAGCGCATTTGATGATAAGGTTTGGCAGTTACTGAGTACATTACGTGGCGCGCCAAAAAAGGGCTATCGCGCACCTGAGATAATCAAAGATATTCGCCCACTTGTGCATGAAATGCGCTTGTTTAAGTCAGATGCGGAAATCGCCGTGATGCGCGAAGCGGGCAGAATTAGCGCAGAAGCGCACATACGCGCGATGCAGTTTGCAAAGCCTAGTGCGACGGAATACCAGCTTGAAGCTGAAATTCACCATCACTATGCAATGAACGGTGCGCGTCACCCAGCCTATGGCACCATCGTGGGTAGCGGTATCAATGCAACGATTTTACACTACACCGACAACTGTGACGCGCTACAAGACGGTGACTTGATACTGATTGATTCGGGTTGTGAACTGGAAGGCTATGCGGCAGATATAACTCGTACGTTCCCAGTAAATGGCCAGTTTACTGATGCTCAGCGCAAAGTATATGATCTAGTATTGGCAGCACAATATGCCGCCTTTAACGAGGTTAAACCCGGTGGCACGTTAGTTAAAGCAAATCAAGTCGCGATGAAAGTATTGACTGAGGGACTTGTAGATTTGGGTATTCTTGCGGGTGACGTAAACGAGCTGTTAGATGCTCAGGCATGTAAAGCATTTTATATGCACGGTTTGGGTCATTGGCTTGGTCTTGATGTTCACGATGTTGGTGAATATAAGTTAGACGAAGCGGATCGTCCATTTGAACCTGGTATGGTGCTCACCATTGAGCCTGGTTTGTATTTTGACGAAGATGCGCAAGTTCCTGATGAATATAAAGGAATTGGCATTCGTATCGAAGATGATTTGTTGGTTACAGACACCGGTTATGAAAATTTAACCGCGTTGGTGCCAAAAACCATCACAGAAATAGAAGCATTAATGAATAACTAGTGGACACATTGCGTGCAACAGTTTGATGTCGTCGTGGTTGGCGGTGGTATGGCAGGAGCCAGCGCCGCTATTGCCATGAAAAAAGCCTCTCCGCAGGCGAACATTGCGGTTATTGAAGCCTTCGCACCGAAAGGTAAACAGCACCCGAGTTTTGATGACCGCAGTATTGCACTTGCTGCACAGTCGGTTGCATTTTTGGGCAAGCTAAATCTATTTAATCCCCAGTGGCAATACGTTGAGCCAATCACACAGGTCAATGTTTCTGATAGAGGCCACTTTGGTAAAGCGTGGATCCGGCCTGAAGATTATGGTGAGCAAGCCTTAGGCTATGTGGTTGAAGTCAATCCTTATGGCAGCTTTTTACATGAGCAACTCGCAGGTCTTAACGTCACGCTATTTTGCCCAAATCAGGTGACTGAAATAACACAATGCCCTGAGCAAGTTGTTCTAACGCTTGATAATGGCGAGCAAGTATGTGGTCGTTTATTGGTCGTTGCCGACGGCGCAAACTCTCCTACGCGAACTAAACTCAATATCGGCTTTGATAGCATAGGCTACGAGCAAGGGGCGTTGATCGCCAATGTGCAGATTGACTCAGCTCATGGTGGTCAGGCGTTCGAGCGCTTTACTGAACATGGCCCAATGGCGCTACTGCCAATGAGTGATAACCGTTATTCACTGGTGTGGTGTATGCCTAATGACAAACTCAATGAGTTTGAAGCGATGGCGCCAGTTGAATTTTTGCAAGCATTACAACAAGCCTTTGGGTATCGCGCTGGGCGCTTTGTACAAGTAGGCATGCGAGCCAGTTATCCGCTGGTACTTGGTCGGGTAGAGCAGCTCACGCACCATCGCGTTGTGGTGATTGGCAACGCCGCGCATGCTATTCACCCCATTGCAGGACAAGGCTTTAATTTAGGCCTAAGAGATATTCAAGTACTTACCGCACAATGTCAGGCCGTTGCGCCCGACGAGTGGGGGAGCTTTCAATTTACGCGTGCTTATCAACTGGCGCGAGCGCAAGACATTAACACGGTGATGACATTAACCGATGCGCTCGTTCGACTATTTTCAAACTCATCAAGAACGTTAGCCTTAGGCCGCAGTTTAGGTCTACTCACCATGGCGCTGTCCAAAACAGCAAGAGCGCCACTGGCTAAACAATTGATGGGGTATAAAGGATAAAGGAGTTGGCATGCAACAAGTTCAAGTTTGTATTGTTGGTGGTGGATGTATTGGATTAACGCTGGCGCTGGGGCTTGCGCAGCAAAATATCTCGGTATTAGTGTTAGACAGTGGTGAAAAGCCAGCCCCATTGGCACAAGAATACAGCGCGCGCGTAAGCGCGATAAGCGCTGCAAGCCAAGCGTTATTTGAGCGCTTAGGGGTATGGCCTGATATTAAAGCGCAGCGCGCCGCGGCATATACTCATATGGATGTCCGTGATAAAGATAGCTTTGGTAAAATTGCCTTTGACAGTGAATCGCTAGATTTACCTGAGCTTGGTCATATTATTGAAAATGACGCCATTCGCTATGCGCTGTTAACGGCGCTCGAAGCAGAGCAATCGGCTAAGCTGATGTGGAACACCAAATATCAAAGCCTGCATCAAACAGATTCTGATGTGCTGTTAACCTTAGCCACTGGTGAGCCGGTGATGGCAAAATTAGTGGTAGCAGCTGACGGGGCACGTTCTGCTATTCGTCAGCAGTTTAATATGCCAATCACTTATTGGGATTATGATCACCATGCGCTGGTTGCAACGATAAAAACCGCAGCGCCTCATGATGCAACAGCAAGACAAGTGTTCCTCCCCGATGGACCGCTGGCTTTTTTGCCGCTGGATGACCCATACACTCATTCAATTGTGTGGTCTACCGCACCAGATAAAGCAAAGCAGCTACAAACCATGTCGGGCGAGGCGTTCAATAAAGCTTTAAGCGCAGCAATTGATATGCAGTGTGGCGTGTGTGAATTGGTTGGCGAAAGGCATGTTTTTCCTCTAACCATGCGCTATGCAAAACAGTGGGTGCAAGGGCGTATCGTTTTGATGGGGGATGCGGCACATACCATTCATCCACTTGCAGGTCTTGGTATGAACCTAGGATTAAAAGACGCCGCGTATCTGATCACTTTGTTATCAGCATCACAAGAGCAATTTGCCTGCACACGGATACTGCGTCAATATGAGCGCAGCAGAAAAGCCGATGCCCAAAAGCACATTGCCATGATGCAAGGGCTTAAAGAACTGTTCGAAGGCAATCATCCGCTTAAAAAGTTAGTGCGGGGAGTGGGTCTAAGCTTGGTCGACAATCTCGGCCCTATTAAGCACCTGTTCGCTAAAGAAGCTGTCGGCGGTAAATAAAAGAAGGATCGCCGCGTAAAGCGGCTCCTACAGAGATTTCAGATTGTAGGTAGGAGCGATTTTACATCGCGATCTTTTCTAAAATCCGCTTCACCGCGTAAAGCACCTGTCACAGAGGTTTTATATTGTAGGTAGGAGCGATTTTACATCGCGATTACTTCAACAATCTCGCCGCATAAAGCGTCTCCCACAGAGGTTTTATATTGTAGGTAGGAGCGATTTTACATCGCGATCATTTCAACAATCTCGCCGCATAAAGCGTCTCCCACAGAGGTTTTATATTGTAGGTAGGAGCGATTTTACATCGCGATCATTTAAACAATCTCGCCGCATAAAGCGGCTCCCACAAAGGTTTTATATTGTTGGTAGGAGCGATTTTACATCGCGCTCTTTTCCTAAAACAGGCATCACCAATTTTATAAATCCCCAATTCCATTACTTAAATAAATACAATTCCAGTAAGGGTAATCGCCAATCTGTTTTGCCAACCCAGCTCGAAGCGGGTTTGCAACTATGTATCTTGCTTGGTTTTTTAACATGGTGTTATGCAAAATACAGGTGTCATAAAAACCTTTTTGCCATAGCTGCCTAACATTCATTGTTCTTAACTTAGTTGCTATTTTTCCTTTTAACGACTTAATGGTATCAGATAAGGAACACACATCCTTTAGTTGAAACAGAAGATGTAAATGATCGGGCATCAGCGTATAGGCAATTAATTTGATAATGTTATCCTGCTCAAGGTGGTAAATTTCGCGAATAACAAGTTGATTGACTGCGAGGTTATTAAAAATAGCAGTTTTGTTTTTACAGCAAATGGTGATTGCATAATATTGACCTGCCGATGAAACCCGACCTTTTCTTAAACGGCAGCTATGTGGCATGACTCTCTCCTTGAGTTCATTAATAAGTGCTAACGTAAGTATAGGACAAGATCGCCGCGTAAAGCGGCTCCTACAGAGGTTTTATGTTGCCGGTAGGAGCGATTTTACATCGCGAGCTTTTCTTAAATCACCTTCACCGCGTAAAGCACCTACCACAGAGGCTTTATGTTGCTGGTAGGAGCGATTTTATATCGCGATCTTTTAACCTAACCTCAATGCAATAAACTCGGCTAGTTTATCAACGGCATGGGCGGACTCTTGGGTGTTTTTGACTAGGCTGATACCAATTTGCCCGAGCTTGGGTAATATTTGGGTTTGGGTCTGATAAGGCAATTCCGTAGGAACAGTGCTTTTGGCCAGCACAGTGATCCCGAGCCCCTCTTTTAAAGCTGCAGTAAGGCCGGTTAAATCGGCATTACTGTATACAATACGGTATTGCAAGCCAGCTTGTTGCAGCGCTTCAATAGCGCGGCGGCGATAGATACAGCCTTCTGGTGCGGTGACTAAAGTGACAACCGAATGCTGCGCAAGCGATAAATCGCCAACCCAGACCAACTGATCTTGCATAAACACCGGATACTTGGACGAACTGAGCTCTTCGTTAAGCGCCAACACTAAATCAAATTGATCTTGCCTTACCACAGAAAGTAAGTGTTTACTCAGCCTAGATTTAACTTCAAGTGCAACATCGGGATATAAAGACACAAAATCACCAATAATCGAGGGTAAGATCCGCGCTGCAAATTCACTGGGAATACCCAATCGCACTCTGCCTGTGACACTTTCAGAGGTAAATTGCTGAATAATTGCATCGTTTTGCTGCAGCATTTGTTTGGCAAGTGGCAAAAGCAGCTCGCCATATTGATTTAATATCTGCCGCTGTCCTTGTTTTTTAAACAGCTTGCAACCGAGCATGTCTTCTAAGCGTTTAATTTGCAAACTAACAGCGGGCTGAGACAAGCCTAGTAGCTCGCCAGCCTTGGCAAAGCCACCGACATCTACCACAGTGACCAGCGTTCTTAATCCATCAATCGATAAGTTTTTCATATAAGGAAATGCAATTTATAAAACCCAAGTACATTAATATTATTTATCAATTGATAAGTAAATACAATTTGTTGTTGAGTTTGCGCATCCTTATACTTTTGCTCATCGAAATTTCACTAAGGTAGTGCCATGAGCGTCACGCCAATTATCTTTGCAAAGCACCGTCAGGGCAGTGTTCCGACGCAAAACCATTACAAACCAACGGATGCTGTTGTGGTGCTGGACTTCAGTGGCTTTGAAACCACGCCTTTTTTAAGTCAAATTCTTACCCTTAATCTAAATAAATTAATGGCGCCAGGCTTGGGCTTTCAGGGCAAGCTAGACAGTGGCGAAAATTTTGCCGTGTACTATTTTAGTGAAACTGCTTACCGTTTTGTTGTCAGTGAAAGAGCTGCCACTGAGCTTGCAACATTGATTGATAATCATGCGGATGAGTTTGATATTGAACTGGTACGTCGTCACGACTTAGCCGCAGCAACCTTAAGTGGTGAGCTTGCGTTTGAACGTTTGATTCACGACTTTACGTTAACACCAGGCCTTAGGATTTCAGACAAAAATGCCTGTTATGGCAAACAAAGCGGCGAAGTATTTATTACAACCTTGCTGGTGGACGAACAGCAACAATACCAGTTGATTGCACAAGCTGCTGTGTTAGATAAGTGGCAAACAACGCTTACTGATGCTGGTTTTAAACTCGTTTCATAAATTCCGTGCAGTTATCGTAATTACGATAACAATAACCCCCTCAGTGCCCAATATAAGTTGCTGAGTAAAAAAGTGAAGGATAAGTATGACTTCTAAAACAGTACTACACGCTAAGCACCTAGAAGCTGGCGCAAAAATGGTAGACTTCCACGGTTGGGAAATGCCAATCAACTACGGCTCACAAATTGAAGAGCACCATGCGGTGCGCCAAGACGCGGGCATGTTTGATGTTTCACACATGACGATTGTTGATATCGAAGGTGTAGACGCTAAAGCATTTCTACAAAAACTAGTTGCAAACGATGTAGCTAAGTTAACAGTGGCAGGTAAAGCGCTATATACCGGTATGCTAAACGAGCAGGGTGGCGTGATTGATGACCTTATCATTTACTTCTTCACTGAAACGCAATACCGCCTAGTGGTTAACTCTGCAACACGTGAAAAAGATCTTGCACACATTAATGCTGTGGCAGCCGGTTTTGACGTGACAGTGACAGAGCGCCCTGAGTACGCAATGGTTGCGGTACAAGGACCAAATGCAATTGCGAAAACAGCGACTATTCTAGACGAACAACAACAAGCGGTCGTAGCAGGTATGAAACCTTTCTTCGGTGTGCAAGCTGGCGACCTTTTCATTGCAACAACAGGTTATACCGGAGAAGCTGGTTATGAGATCGTAGTGCACAACGACGGTGCTGCGGACTTATGGCAAAAATTATTAGACGCAGGTGTGCGTCCAGCTGGCTTAGGTGCACGTGATACGCTACGTTTAGAAGCGGGCATGAACCTTTATGGCTCTGATATGGACGAAACGGTTTCTCCGCTTGCGGCGAACATGGCATGGACTATCGCTTGGGAGCCAGAGGATCGTGACTTTATTGGCCGTGCAGCTATTGCTAAACAGCGCGCAGAAAAAAGCACTGACAAGTTAGTTGGTCTAGTACTTGAAAGTAAAGGTGTGTTGCGCGGTGGCTCTAAAGTTATCGTAGAAGGTGGCGAAGGTGTTATCACTTCTGGTACATTCTCTCCGACTTTAGGCTTTAGTGTCGCGCTTGCGCGTGTACCTCGTTCAGTTGGCGAGACCGCACAGGTTGAAATGCGTAAGAAACTAGTTGATGTTAAAGTTGTTAAGCCAAGTTTCGTTCGTAACGGCAAGTCAATTATCTAATTTTAAGAATAACATTGGTGTCGCTCACGGGGCGTCACCACAATCGACCAAAGGAACAAAAAAATGAGCAACATTCCTAGCGAGTTAAAGTACGCTACTTCACACGAGTGGGTTCGCGCTGAAGGCAATGGCGAGTACACAGTAGGTATCACTGAGCACGCACAAGAACTTCTAGGCGACATGGTATTCGTTGAATTACCAGACGTAGACGATGAAGTTGACGCGGGTGAAGACTGTGCAGTTGCTGAGTCTGTAAAAGCAGCATCAGACATCTATGCACCAATCGGCGGTACTATCATTGCGGTAAATGAAGATCTAGAAGATGCGCCTGAGACTGTAAACAACGATGCGTACGGTGACGGTTGGTTGTTCCGTATTAAAGCGTCTGACGAGTCAGAATTAGACAATCTACTAGACGCAGAAGGCTACGCAAATTCAATCGACGAAGACTAATTTGTTGATAGTAATAAAAGCCCCTTTTTAGGGGCTTTTATTGTTGCTTTTTGAGCAAGGGTGCTTGCTCAAGGTATGACGAGTTCATACCAACGTTTTTAGAATACTGCCGTTACCAAGGTATCTTTTTTAGATAAAAACAGTATTCACCTTTTTCATTTGGATCATAGGAACCTGGACTAATGTCAAACGCCAAATCTCTTGAACAGTTAGAGCAAAAGCAAGATTTTATCCGTCGCCATATCGGGCCAAGCCCAGCACAGGTGAGTGAGATGCTAAGCGCTCTTGGAGTATCTAGTGTTGAAGAGCTGATCGGTCAAACTGTACCTGCTTCAATTCGCTTAGAAGAGGGCTTACAGATCGGTGAAAGCCGCACAGAAGTGGAAACCCTTAGCTACCTGAAATCAGTAGCGAGCAAAAACAAGGTTTTCAAATCTTACATCGGTCAAGGCTATCACCCAACTCATGTACCTAATGTTATTTTACGTAATGTACTTGAGAATCCGGGTTGGTACACGGCTTACACCCCTTATCAGCCAGAGATTGCGCAGGGTCGCTTGGAGTCACTACTTAACTTCCAAACGCTGACTATGGACATTACCGGCCTAGACTTAGCCAGTGCATCACTACTCGACGAATCAACCGCAGCCGCAGAAGCAATGGCGCTTGCAAAACGTGTATCTAAAGCGAAAAAAGCAAACACTTTCTTTATTGCAGACGACGTACATGTACAAACTATTGACGTAGTATCAACGCGTGCTGAGCAGTTTGGTTTTGAAATCGTAGTAGGCCCTGCTAGCGACGCTGCTAACCACGACATTTTCGGCGCGCTATTCCAGTATCCAACAACATCAGGTGAAGTGGTTGACGTTACTGACCTAATCGCACAAGTACAAGACAAAAAAGCGATTGCCTGTGTTGCCGCAGACATCATGAGCTTAATGCTACTTAAAGCACCAGGTAAACTAGGTGCAGACGTAGTGCTTGGTTCTGCACAGCGTTTTGGCGTACCTATGGGTTACGGTGGTCCACACGCGGCATTCTTTGCCACGCGTGATGCTTACAAGCGTTCACTACCAGGCCGTATTATTGGTGTGTCTAAAGACCGTTTAGGTAACGACGCGCTACGTATGGCGATGCAAACTCGTGAACAGCATATCCGCCGTGAGAAAGCGAACTCAAACATCTGTACTGCACAGGTGTTACTTGCGAACATGGCTGCGTTTTACGCGGTTTACCACGGCCCTCAAGGTCTTAAGATCATCGCTGAGCGCATTAATCGCCTTGCAAGCATTCTTGCCACAGGTCTTAAAGCAAAAGGCGTAGCACTTAAGCATGATACTTGGTTTGATACTATTACGGTTAAAGCGGACGACGCTGACAAGCAAGCAGCTGTGGCGCGTGCGGTAGCAAAAGGCGTGAACTTTGCCCTTAACCATAACGGCGAATACTCAATTGCAATAAACGAAACTACAACGCGTGCGGACGTAGCTGAGCTATTTGATATTATTCTAGCTGACGACCATGGCCTAAATGTAGATGCGCTAGACGCACAAGTGTCAGGCGAGAACATCACAGGTATTCCTGCAAGCTTAGTGCGCGACGATGAAATTTTAACGCACGCAAACTTCAACAGCTATCACAGCGAAACCGAGATGCTGCGTTATATCAAGCGTCTTGAAAACAAAGATTTAGCACTAAACCACTCAATGATCTCATTGGGCTCGTGTACTATGAAGCTAAACGCGACCGCTGAAATGATCCCTGTGACTTGGCCTGAGTTTGCAGAGCTACACCCGTTCTGCCCAATCGACCAAGCAGAGGGTTATAAGATCATGATGACTGAGCTGCACGACTGGCTTGTGAATATCACAGGTTACGACGCAGTATCACTACAGCCAAACTCAGGTGCACAAGGTGAGTACGCAGGTCTTATCGCGATCCGTAAGTACCATGAGTCTCGCGGTGAAGGTCACCGTAATATTTGCTTGATCCCAAGTTCAGCGCACGGTACAAACCCAGCGTCTGCACAAATGGCAAGCATGAAAGTGGTTGTAGTTGACTGTGATAAAAACGGTAATATCGATATAGAAGATCTACGCGCGAAAGCCGCTGACGTAGCTGAAAACCTATCGTGCATCATGGTCACTTACCCGTCTACACACGGTGTATACGAAGAGTCTATCCGTGAAGTATGCGACATCGTGCACCAGCACGGCGGCCAAGTATACATGGACGGCGCAAACATGAATGCACAGGTTGGAGTAACTAGCCCAGGCTCAATCGGCTCTGACGTATCACACTTAAACCTACACAAAACATTCTGTATTCCACACGGTGGCGGTGGCCCAGGTGTTGGTCCTATCGGTGTTAAATCGCACCTAGCGCCATTTATGCCTAACCACAGCGTGATCAACGTAGAAGGCACAAACGTAGGTAACGGCGCGGTTTCTGCGGCACCTTACGGCTCTGCAGCTATCCTACCTATCTCGTGGGCATACATTGCGATGATGGGCAGTGAAGGCCTAAAACAAGCAACAGAAATGGCAATCGTAAACGCTAACTACCTAACGGCTAAGTTGAGCGAGCACTTCCCAATTTTATACCGTGGCCGTAACGACCGTGTTGCCCACGAATGTATTGTTGACCTACGCCCACTGAAAGAAGCCACAGGCATTACCGAAATGGACGTTGCTAAGCGTCTACAAGACTACGGCTTCCACTCACCAACAATGTCGTTCCCAGTAGCGGGCACACTTATGGTTGAGCCAACGGAATCTGAGTCTAAGGTAGAAATCGACCGCTTTATCGAAGCCATGGTTTCTATCAAAGGTGAAATCGACAAGATTGCATCAGGCGAGTGGTCTATCGAAGACAACCCATTAGTATTTGCACCACACACGCAAGCTGACGTACTAAGCAACGACTGGAACCGTGCATATGATCGCCTCGCAGCTGCATTCCCAGTACCAAGCGTAGCAAAAGACAAATTCTGGCCAACGGTAACCCGTATCGACGATGTATACGGCGACCGTAACCTAATTTGTTCTTGCCCTGCGGTTGATACTTACCGCGACGCGTAAGAGGTGTGTCTGAATATATAAAATTCAGACAATGTATATAAAAATAGACAAACTTCGGTTTGTCTATTTTTTTTTGCTTAAAATTTAACTAGCTTTTGCAAGCTCGGTGTGACTTTGAATCTTACCCTGGATGAATTCAAACATCGGGCGAAAAAGCTCAAAGCACTCAGAAGGTAACTGACTTATTACTTCCTTTGAAAACTTAATTTTATCGCCTTTAAAAACTATATAGTCTTTTTTACGATGTGGTCCAAAGTATTTCTCCAGTTCGGTAATCCCCCAAAAAGCATGTTCAATACAAAAATGCGGATTGGGCAAAATCTTTTCTAGAGGGTTATCTTCATCCCAAACCTGCTCTCTAATAGCGTTGTTAGGAATTGGTAATAGAAAGGAGTAGGCATTCCTATCTTCTAGTTTTCTGCAAAGTCCCAATCCAATATCAGTGACTTCCATATTTCCACCTAGATGTCGCCAGTCTTCATAAGCATCATCAAAATCAAACAAAGCAAAAAACAATTTATCAGGGTAAGCTTGATGAATTTCCCCCCTCGCTAGCAAGGTTTTAATAAAACCTCTATCAAAGGCGTCTTGAATTAAAATGGGAATATCTTCTCCTGGATAAAGTTTTTCATATGCTGTATTCAGAACATTTACATCCGATGGTCCTTCTACAAAAAGAATTGGACGCAAAGATGTTCTAATTACATTATCAATCAATAGCTTACTTTCATCTTCTGAATATTGAATAAAGCTATTTGAAAGGTCGTTGATAACATTACGTTTATCAACGGGGATACACTCTATTTGTTCATTTAAAAACTTCATTTGGGAGAGCTGAGCTTGTTCTATATTGCATAGTGTAGCCGCACTGTGGCTGGTCATCAGGATGTGGTTTGATTGAGCTGCTTCTATGGTTATATCTGAAATTTGTCTTAAAAATTCAAATTGCCACTCTGGGTGTAAAAAAGAATCTGGCTCGTCAAGAAGTGTTAAACACTCCTTATCCTTAAACAACTCTGTTATGGCATAAATATAAACGGATTGAAACTGTCCATCACTAAAGTGATTTAGAGTAGCAGGTTGATTCCCTTGTATTGTTAAACCTACTTCTATAGATGTAAGCATGCCAAGAGTCTTCAGGTTATCTAAAAGCCTGAATTGTTCAGTAATCTCGGTATTTTTAAATCTGTCTTGAAATAGGGCAACATCAATGGGAATCAGATATTGGTCGTCAGAACTGTTATATATGTTTTGATGTGCAGATTCACCTTTGATGCAGTTAACAGCACTCTCCAAAAATTCACGGGTTATGCCATCTGCGCCCCAGAAGTGAGTTCTAGGGTCAAAATGATCGATTGCGTTTATATCAGTTTCATGAAGCTTTGTTAGTTCCTTAAAACGACCATCGGCATATTTAGGACGTTTAAGAACTAAACTGACTGTAGGCGACACAGCACTAATGTGTACTAGCTCAGACTTGATCTGACAGTTACCCGTTTTTCAATCGGTGGCTGTCAGTTTAGATTTGAGCTAAATTTTTCTCAGCCCAAATTGATTTTCCATCAAGCAATGTTTCAAATGGCGTTCT
>NZ_WEHZ01000045.1 GCF_012641745.1 Pseudoalteromonas peptidolytica | reverse complement strand
TTGTTAATATCAGAGCGAGTTTCTTCTACAACTGTAAGGTGTTCAATCAGGTTCATTGGTTGCGCCTAGCAATGGGATTGGCGCTATTTGATCATAAATTAGCTAAAAGTGCGATCCCGCCCTGGGGTCAGCTCTGAGTGAGCAAAATGCTGAAACATGCTTTAACAAAGGAATACTACACAGTAGACTTTTGCTTATTCGTTTTGCTTCTGGCCGAATACGCCTGTAATGTCATCAATAGAATCAACTTTAAAGTCATAAAAATTATCCGATGTGATAATTTAATGCTATGTATCTTTTTTGGTTACACGGTTAACTTTGTTAAACATGCACTATATATTCGGCATATGACAAATTCCTAAACAAAAGGACGCAAAATGACAATGGATGAAATGATGAATACTACAAGAAATATCAGCAAACCTAGTAGGATTAATAACTTCCTGTTAGAAGTTTATTTATCTCTAAATTTTTGAATAAAAATATATAACAACCGAATTTTGACAGGGTTCTTAAAGCTCGGCGTGTGCACTAGTGCTGATTATTTTATTCAATTATTTGTGTGTTAATTAGGAAGGTGTTAGCCTACTTAAATTAAATATAGGGTATTACCGTTGTTATCTAAAAGCAAAACTGTCTTAAGTTTTTGTTTATTTGTACTGTTACTTCTTAGTTTCGGTATAACTTATGAACAAGTCTCTCGAAATAATACATTATTAAAGTATCCAGCTAACGGCTCATTAGTTGATATAGGTTCTCGCTTTTTGCACATTGACTGCAGAGGGGAAGGTACGCCTATTGTTATTCTTGAATCAGGCTTAGATACTTTGGGTTCATTAAGTTGGTCAGCAGTTCATGACCAATTAGCTCAAACAACGAGAACTTGTGCTTATGATCGTGCAGGTATCATGTGGAGTGACCCTCGGCCCCGAACAAACAATTTGATGCAAGATATTGCGAGTGATTTAAATAAAGCGCTTGTTATATCGAATGAGAAACCTCCATATATTATGGTTGGTCATTCATTTGGTGGTGTATATATTACGAAATTTACTGAGCTGTTTGAAAAAAAAGTTGCTGGTATTGTGTTGATAGACTCACCTCATCCAGAGCAGATGGATTTAGTTCAAGATGTTGAAATACCATTGATTCTATCTTTAAAAAATTCAGTTTTCCAAATAGTTAAGCCCATTATGGATATAATAGGTTTAACTCGTATTATAAATAATCAGGCTAGTTTCGCTTTTCCAAATCAATCACAGTATCATTCAGAAGCTGTGAAAGCCTTTGCACCATTATCTGATCATACTTTATCTCAGGAAATTTTGAATTACTCTGTTGGTCTAAAACAAATCCGTTCACTAAGAAACTTTGGCGACAGACCTATGTTTATTCTCGGTAACATTGTTAATTACACAAAAATGTCTGATCTACAACTTGCCAATGCAGGTTTAAGCCGTGATATTGTGCCGGCAGTAATGGAGCAAGACCGTTATATGTTTAACGACCAAGCATCATGGTCATCTAATAGTCATTTGAAATTATTCCATAACACGTCGCATTACATACAATTTGAAAAACCTACCGAAGTAATCAATACGGTGTTATTCGTTATCAGTGAGGTTAAAAGGCAAGCTGATTAGATACTGTGCCTGCGTGTATTATTGAGTTAATACTGATCTACACTAATATTTGTTCATCATGGTTGTGTCAGGCTCAACTTAACATTGCAGCGAATTGCTTCGCTTTAGCATCAAAACACTTTGAAATAAGGTTGCTGTACACGTTTTTGATTAATTATCCCCTAAATTAATAACTCCGAGTTTGGATCTAAGCTTTTTACAGCATCTTAAAAGTACAACTTTGAAAAAATGCGACAGCGAGTAGCAAGTTATGTAGAAAGCATGATTTTTGACCAGGTTATTGTTGTACCTAATTACAGTTCGTTATTGAGAGTGGTTTCTATTTGCGGTATTGTTACACGAAGCCTTACAGTATTGCCTGGATTCTCTTTCTTAGCCCGTAGTTATGTGGTTAGTAACGATTTATCAATAACTTAGAGGTTATTTTCAGCAAAAGGCCGTAGGTAATCAGAGGTGTATACTGTATCTATGGCGGGGGTAATAGAAAAGTACCGACTAGAAGTCAGCCGATTTCTCATCAGAAAAGTTGGTTGTGCTGAAACAGCTGCAGATATCTTTCAATCGGTTGCTGAAAATATGCTAAGGCGCAGCCCTGACCCTCCTATTGATGATGTGCGGGCATTTTTATATCGAGCAGCGAAGAGTGCGGCGGTTAACCAGCAACGCACTGATCGCACACTAGATGACAATCATCTTGAGGACAGATGTTTGGGTGAATAGATGAAGTCGGAAAACTGTCAAAACCTGTTGATGAAATGGAGCTCAAATGACCAGCATAAGGAATAATACTAAATCGTTGCAGGCAACATCTTTTAGCTTAAAGCCAATGATGTTTGAAACCTTTGTATGCACTATGGCAATGATGGCCTTTGCGGCCTTAGCTGCACCCATTTCTCGAGTTATAGGATTGTCAGCTTGGCAAGTAGGTGCCGCTGTAACTGTAGCTGGGTTAGCCTGGGTTATCATGGCACGGGTGTGGGGGAGACTAAGTGACAGAAAAGGTCGCCGTCCAGTGATGTTGTTCGGTCTCACTGGATTTGTGGTTAGTTACTTTATATTGGCGCTGTTTATTGACTATGCCTTACACAGTGCAATACTGCCTGTGATGGCTTTTATTGGTATTGTTGTTGGTCGAGGGATCGCTGGATTTTTTTATGCGGCGGTACCTGTAACAACGGCAGCGTTGGTAGCAGACCATATAGCACCAGATAGCCGTGCTGGTGCAATGGCTGGAGTTGGCGCTGCAAGTGCTGCTGGAATGGTGATTGGCCCTGGTCTTGCTGGTTTGCTTGGGCCAATAAGTTTAAGCTTGCCGTTGTATATTACAGCCTTTTTTCCGGTTATCGCGCTGCTTGTTCTATGGCGCGTATTACCAAAAGTAGAGCTGCATGCTCAGCCATCGGCTAATACAGTAAGCCTCGGTGATAAACGTTTGCGAAGTGCTGTTGGAGTCGCATTCGTCAGCACTTTTAGTGTGGCGGTGGCGCAAATTATAGTTGGCTTTTTTGTACTTGATCAGCTCCAACTTGAACCCGCCCAAGCAGCTAGGGCTGCGGGTGTTGCTTTGGCTATTGTTGGAGTTGCATTGATTATTGCCCAGATTGTATTGCAGAAATTAACATGGCAACCAAAACAACTAATCTTGTGTGGCGGGCTCATTGCTGCTGTTGGGTTTGTAAGCGCTGTGTTGGCGGTCAATACCATGACTATTTGGGCAAGTTATGCAATAGCTGGGTTTGGTATGGGCTGGATTTATCCATCGGTCTCTGCACTGGCTGCTAATTCGGTCAACCCTACCGAACAAGGCGCGGCTGCTGGTATAGTGTCGGCTGCTCAAGGGTTGGGAATTATCAGTGGGCCGATAGTTGGTACTGGACTGTATGGCGTTGATAACACCATGCCCTACTTGCTGATTGCGAACATGCTAGTGGTGATCGTGTTTTGGGCAGCGAGACGTTAAATGTTTTGGGGGCAGTTTATGCCCCCTAAATATCGCGCACCAGTGGCGTACCGATGAGGACAAGAGTATGACGAATTAATTAATCGTGCATTTGCTTTTTTTAAAAATTACGAGTATTTAACTACTTTTAACTATTTATCCCAAGTGAAGGTTGTTTAGTATGGAAGCCTTTGGCTTTACCTAAAACTTTGTTGATAACTTATTTTGTTAAACGGTTGACTTCGGAATAACGAAGGGACGCCACTAGCTAAGTATTTAAGAAGTATGCTTTTGTAAATTCAATAAATGCAGCCAGTCTCTTAGCTTGATGTTTATCCTTGTGATAAAGAAGAGAAAACTCAACACTTGGAATGTGCCATTCAGTAAACACTTCCACCAACTTTCCTTCGTCTATCGCATTTTGACAATAAACCCGAGGCACGCGTATTATTCCGAGTCCATTAAGAGCACCACTGATCAATACTTGTCCGTTTTTACAACGTAAGGTACCGTCAATGGAGACGGAATATGATTCATTTGTTTGATGGTGCAAGTAGCGCCAATGTGCAACAGAGCCGGTTAAGCAGCAATGCATTTGCAACTCTTTTGGGTGCTTAATCACCGGTTTACCAGTTAAATAATTGGGACTTGCGAGCGTACACATTTCTATCATACATAATTGCCGTGCGACAAAACCTGAGTCTTCGAGCTTCCCCATACGAAATGCAACATCAAATTCATCGTTAATTAAGTCAACTCGATGGCTACTAAAATCAAGTTCAACAGACACTTCAGGGTGCAGTTTCATAAATTCACTAACGAGACTCGCAACGTAGACTTCACCCAAGTACCCACCAACGCTGTTGACTCGGATACTTCCCTTAAGATTATCATTATCATTAATGGCATCTACTAGGGCATATTCAATTTTTTGTATTGCGCTATGACATTGAGCAACCAGTCGTTTACCACTATCCGTTAATTTTAATGTTCTTGTTGTTCTTTGTAGCAGCGTCAAACCAGTTTGTTTTTCAAGCGCACTTACTCTTCTTGATATATGTGACCGAGAGACCTTAAGCAACTCTGCCGCGCTAGTGAAGCTACCCTGTTCAGCAACTACGGCAAAAATACGAATATCATCCAAGCTTATTTGGTCAATTATCACTAAACACTCTCCTTATTCTAAAAGATCTAATGAAGCATCATTGTTAGAGTTCAAAATCCGAGCAACTGATTAGTATTACATAGTCGTGATGTTTATTGTTGCTCAAGTGCAACAGTGTTTCAACTGAAATGATATATATGCACTAATAAACTAGCTTTAAGATAGTACCTAGTCACTCAATAGCATTAAAGCTTAATGGAAAAGCGATGGTTTATTGCTTTTCGCTACAAGATGGGTGTTCAATTTTAATCGATAAAAGGTAATCGAATATGAAAAAGCTAGTTGTTGTTACAGGTGCGAGTTCGGGTATTGGTGAAGCAATTGCACGTCAATTAAGCGCACAAGGTCACCCATTGCTGCTGCTCGCACGTCGAGTAGAAAAATTAGAAGCACTGAATTTGCCCAATACGTTGTGCGAAAAAGTTGATGTTACGGACAAACATGCTTTTACAGCAGCAATACTGAAAGCAGAGCAATTATTTGGAGAGGTCGATTTATTAATAAATAATGCGGGGGTTATGCTACTGGGACAAATTGACACTCAAGAGCCAAGTGAGTGGAAACACATGTTTGATGTGAACGTTATTGGGTTACTGAATGGTATGCAAGCCGCACTTGCCCCTATGCTAGAACGAAACACGGGAACGATTATCAACATTAGCTCTATTGCAGGTAAAAAAACATTTCCAAATCATGCGGCATACTGCGGCACTAAATTCGCTGTACATGCCATTTCTGAGAATGTAAGAGAAGAGGCTGCCTCAGCCAATGTTCGTGTAATTACGATTGCCCCAGGGCCAGTTGAAACCGAGTTGCTTTCTCATACCACTTCTGACGACATAAAAGATGGCTATGAAAACTGGAAAAAAGACATTGGTGGAGCGTTGAGTGCCGATGATGTCGCAAGAACGGTTATGTTCGCATACAACCAACCACAAAATGTATGTATTCGTGAGATAGCAATAGCACCGACTAAACAGCAACCTTGATCACAAAAGCAGTAAAGCCGCTTTCCCTTTGGTTGGATACATAAACCAGTTGTAATAAGTGCTTGTTTTAATCGCGCTACCTTACTTGTTAGCTTAACAATAAGCGCTATTGGTTATTTGTAGACTTAACGGGAGAGGCGTTCGCGCTTAATTAATGTGATAGTTCATTCGAACAAATAAACACGCAATTGACGTGGCATGGTTATCGCGAAGTCTACCTATATTGGTAGCCATGGTAATTTAGACAATATGATTTATAGGCATTATGAACAGTGGTTACCACAAAGCGCCGACCTGTTTGCCGAACAGTCTATATTTTTTTGAACACGTAAATCTGATCTTCGAAGTGGATGAATGTGATTTACGCATTGATGTGTGTTTGCTAATGGTTTAAGTTCACAATCTAGAGCCGAGCAGCTATAACTTAATAAATGTACACTGTTTGCTTGATTCAATATGAATACTTTACGATGTAAGCGCGTGGCTTTAGGAGGACTACTGTATTTATGTGGAGGTTTTTTTGCTCATGCAGAACCAGTACGCATCATTGTTAATGATTGGGCAAGCCAATTGGTGGTGTCTAATATTTATGCCAGCTTGCTCAAGCACGCTGGAATTCAGTCACAGTTTATTTCTTTGCCAACCGTAGGGCAGTGGTATTACTTAAAATATAACCATGCTGATGTGCAAGTTGAGGTATGGCAAGGCACAATGGAAGATAAACTAGAACAATTGCTGCATTCGGGTGATATTCAGCTGGCGGGTACGTATCCTATTTCTACACGAGAAGAGTGGTGGTATCCGGATTATGTCGCAAAATTATGCCCCAAGCTACCTGATTGGCGAGCTTTAAACGATTGTGCACATTTATTTAGCGAAGGTGATGACCCAAGAGGTGTATATTATAACGGTCCATGGGAAAAGAACGATTCAGCGAGAATTAGAGCATTAAACCTGAATTATAGAGTCGAAAACTTACCTGACGACTTTTCACTGGTGCGCGTCCTAAAAGATGCGTACAAAAACAAAAAGCCTATTTTAATATTTAATTGGACCCCAAACTGGGTGGAAGCACGTTATGCTGGCTATTTTGTAGAGTTTCCACTTTATACAATAGAGTGTGGAACGCAGCCACAATGGGGCATTAATAAAGATTTTTTACATGACTGTGGAAACCCTCGTGATGGTTGGATAAAGAAAATAGCGTCAAGCGCGTTTGTTCGCTCACAACCGTGCGCCTTTGCGATTTTACAAAGTATGACCTTTAATTCTGACGACCTTGCACAGTTTGCTTTGCAAGTTAATATAAACGCAAAAACGAATGAAAAAGCCAGTGAAATGTGGCTTAAGCGATATCAATCACGTTGGCAAAGTTGGTTGAAACATCCAAGTTGCCAAATTTATCGCTATAGCCAGAAGTAATTGTAAAGGGGGGGGGTACACTTTTCGCTTAGCCTACTATTTATAGGGCTTGCCCAAGAAGTAGGTACCACTTATAGTGGGGTAGCGAAGATGTATAATTCAAAGAAAACTAAGGCAAACCTACACAAAAGTGTTTTTTACCATGACTCATCGCTAAGTGTTTTTCACCAATTAAGTGATTGCTAAGTACAAATGGAGAAAATATGGAAAATAAAGGAAAGCTGTTCTTTTTCTGTGGCAAGATGGGGGCGGGGAAATCGACAAAGTCTCGGACAGTCGCTACTGTAAATAATGCAATTTTAATTTCAGAAGATGATTGGTTGTCAGCGCATTATCCTTCTCAAATTCAAACTTTTGATGATTACATTCAGTACTCAAACCTCATTAAACCTTTTGTTAAATCTCATGTGCAAAACTTATTAAGTATTGGGGTTAATGTTGTTATGGATTTCCCAGCAAATACTGTCAAGCAAAGGTCATGGTTCGTATCACTATGTTCTGAAGTAAATAGTGATTATGAGCTCTGGTATCTAGCGTTAACCGACGAGCAATGTTTATCTCAAATCGCTATGCGTCGGGTAGAACAACCAGAAAGATCAATGTTTGATACAGAAGCTGTATTTCATCATGTAACCCAATACTTTGAAGCGCCAACAGCGAGTGAAGGTCTTAATTTGGTGGCTGTGGAAAGTATCGAGTAGCGCAACATTTTCAATGGAACGTTTGGTACTATTTTGAATTAACTTCCGTGCTGTCAGTATAGTAGTTTAGCGGCTCATTACTTAACGTTAGCATAGGTAAATAGGAAATGTAGATGGTACACGCAGCATCAGGGTTGCTTTTTCCCTTACTTATTTTGTTTGCTTTATCGCTACCCATTATTCTGTTTTGGGTGTTTAAGGGTGATGGAAACCGTGGGAAAAGAGGCTTAATTGGGTTTGCTCAAATTGCTGTTTTGACGATAGCCACTTTGATGTGTTTTTCTGGTGCTAATATGGTTCAGCAAGTTGGTTTTACAATAGCGTTCATAATCTTAGTAATTATGTTGCTCACACCCATGGTATTTAAAAATCGAAATTATTAGAGCTCAAACCTGCAAGATTAAGGCAATGAAGAAATGCATCAGCTTATGCTCACTAACAGCAAATAGAATCTAATGGCGTGAGGAAATCTTGGTTGGTGTTATTGCCAAGCTTGGTCGGTATCGAAGAGCCAGATATGACAGATAAGTGCAATGTTAATCGCACTTACCTTAATTTATCAGCTAGATTTCTGCAGCGACTACCGAAATCTCAACAAGCAAAGCATCACGAGCCATGCTCGCTTCAACACAAGCACGTGCAGTTGCATACCCTTGCGGTACCCACGCATCCCATACTTCGTTCATTTCAGCAAAATATTTCATGTCTTTAATATAAATTGTTGCAGAAAGGATGTGCTTGCGGTCGCTGCCCGCCTGAATAAGCAGTTCGTCAACTTTTTCAAGCATGGTCTCGGTTTGTTCTTTTATCCCTTGCTCGGCATCTTTACAGACTTGACCACATAGATAAATTGTCCCGTTATGTTTAACTATGCGGCTCATTCGTTGTTTAGTTTCAATACGTTCTATCAAGTTTTTTCCTTGGTTATTTGGTAACGTGGGTAAATTAAGAGTAGCTAATACTACTCTTTTTCTAGAAGATGGACTACCTGACCATTGGTATCGTGAGCAAGACGTGAAGCTGTAGCTCTAGCCATCAATGCGTTATTTTATATTTAGCATAAATGGCTTTTATTTTGCCGTCATTAATCATGCGGCTCAGCGCCGTGTTTATTTCCAGATTTAGCTGTGTCAAATGAGGTTGGAAGCGCATGTGCACCGGCAAGCGGCTTATTCTAAAGCAAGGGGAAAAATCACGATATTTAGGTTGCTGAGAGATATAATAATCCGCGGTTTCTGCGCCAATCATAATATAATCTAGACGGTTATGCTCAAGCTGCGCGAGGAGTTCTTTTTCAGAAATATTCTCGTAAATGGAGATCTTATCTTTGCCTAGGTGCTCTTCGAATGTGTCATAGTGGTACCCTCTTACCTTGCCGACGAGCGCACCATAAAAGTGTTCAGGTTGTTGCTTTCCCTTGCAGTTTGCTTTTCGTCCTAATAGCACCTCTGTTGAAAAGGCGTAGTTAATACTATATATGCCGGGTACTTTAGCGGCTTTACGCCAAACTGGGTTTACGCCGGGTTCGATATCTACATTACCACCATCAAAGTAACGTTGTCCTCTGGCGACAGAAAGTGGAATAAAGCTAAATTGATGTGAGGTCAGGTTGCTCAGCTCCTGAAAAATGTCGACAAATATGCCTGTTGGTTTGCCTTTCTCTTCAAAATAATAGGGTGGGTTTGCGCCATGATACACCAACACAGAATAAGACTGTGCGTTGGCAAGGCCTGTTGCCAGCAGAAATATTGTTGTGATGAGGGGGTAACGCCACATTGCTAATAGTCAGCCTTTTGTCCTATTACATATCATAATATG
Source organism: Pseudoalteromonas peptidolytica (assembly GCF_012641745.1). Lineage (GTDB taxonomy): Bacteria > Pseudomonadota > Gammaproteobacteria > Enterobacterales > Alteromonadaceae > Pseudoalteromonas > Pseudoalteromonas peptidolytica. The sequence continues at coordinate 19,343 of NZ_WEHZ01000045.1, read as the reverse complement.
CAGAATTGTTATCCTGCGCAATGAATGTTGTCGTTACCTCTGTACGTGATGAATGAATCAACGGTAAGTTTTAATACATCATAAAATTGGTGAATAGTGTCTATATTAAGAATTGTCGACAATTTGCATTTTTGTTAGTTGACGTTAACGTCAACTAACACTATATTGTCTACAACTTAAAAAACGATGACTGACTAACTAATGATGAGCTTTCTAGACGAACAAGCAGTTACTTCTTCTGATAAAGCATTCTTTCGTATGAGAAAGGAAATTGTCGAAGGAGAGATAGCTGCTGGTTCCAAGCTCAGCGAAATGGAATTGTCGACAAAATACGAGGTCAGTAGAGCGGTTGTTCGTGAGGCAATTAATCGTTTGGAGTCATGTCACTTGGTTGAACGTAAAGCCAACGTTGGAGCACGTGTTGTTACCCTTACACCAGAAGGTTTGATGGAGCTTTATCAAATTCGAGAGGCGCTGGAGGGGATGGCAGCAAGACTGGCTGCACAGTACATGACCGAGGGTGAAGTACAAGATTTAGAAGGTCTTCTGTCGAGCCAATTCGATGAGGTCAAAAATCAACACTCTTACTATCAGGAAGCGGGTGACCTTGATTTTCATTACCGCATTATTCTTGGCAGTAAAAATGCTAGCCTCATCTCTATGCTGGTCAATGGTTTATATCACTTAGTGCGCATGTATCGCGTACAGTTAGGGATGGCAGGGCCTCGGGTTACCACTGCATTTGACGAGCATAAACATATTGTTCGTGCAATCAGTAACCGCGACCCAGAGCTGGCAGAAATACTGATGCGTCGACATATTCAATATTCTAAAAATAATATCGCAGCCAAGTTAGCAAGCAATCAATCACATATATAAGAGAGAACATCATCATGAGCGCAGGAAAAAAATTTCGTGAGGCACTAAAAGCCAATAAGCCGTTACAAATTGTCGGAACTATTAATGCTTACAGCGCGATAATGGCAAAAAAGATTGGCCATCAAGCTATTTATCTTTCAGGTGGTGGCGTTGCTAATGCCTCATATGGTTTGCCTGACTTAGGAATGACATCTTTAAATGATGTCATTGCTGATGTAAGTCGAATTACTTCTGCCTGTGATCTTCCTTTGATGGTTGACATTGATACTGGCTGGGGTGGTGCATTTAACATTGCTAAAACCGTTCGAGATATGGAAAAAGCAGGGGCTGCAGCGGTACACATGGAAGACCAAGTGGCGCAAAAGCGTTGTGGTCACCGCCCGAATAAAGAAATCGTGTCGACAGAAGAAATGGTTGACCGTATTAAAGCAGCAGTTGATGCGCGCACCGATCCTGACTTTTTCATCATGGCAAGAACAGACTCTTTTGCACAAGAAGGGCTAGAGGCGGCAATTGAGCGTGCAAAAGCTTATGTTGCAGCAGGCGCGGATGGCATTTTTGCAGAAGCGGTACAAACAGAAGAACACTATCGCGCATTCAGCGAAGCACTTGATGTGCCCATCCTCGCGAATATCACTGAGTTTGGCAAGACTGAGCTTTGGAATAAGGCTGAGCTAGGAGAGTGGGGGGTAGACATGGTGCTTTACCCATTGAGTGCGTTCAGAGCGATGAATAAAGCGGCAGAGTTGGTATATCAGTCCATTTTAGAAAACGGTGACCAAAAAGCGGTACTCGATACCATGCAAACCCGTATGGATTTGTATGATTACCTTGGTTATCACGAGTATGAGCAAAAGCTCGATGCACTTTTCGCCGAAGGTAAAAATAAGTAAAAAATTAAAGCTGCTGGGGTTACTCAGCAGCACAAAATATCAATACCCAGCAGGTAAAAAATTCAGGAGACAATAATATGGCTAAAGTACTAAGTGGCGCGGGCCTTCGTGGTCAAGTAGCGGGAAAAACAGCACTATCAACGGTAGGTAAGTCGGGCTCAGGTTTGACTTATCGTGGTTACGATGTAAAGGACCTAGCTGAAAATTGTCAGTTTGAAGAGGTGGCTCACCTTATCCTTAAAGGTAACTTACCAAATCAAACTGAACTGGACGCTTATAAAAGCGAGCTAAAAGCAATGCGCGGTTTGCCGCAGGCGTTAAAAGAAGTATTAGAACGTATTCCTGCTGACGCACACCCGATGGACGTATTACGTACTGGCTGTTCAATGCTTGGCAACCTTGAAGGTGAAGCAAGCTTTGACGAGCAAGGTAAAGTAACCGACCGCATGTTAGCGAGCTTCCCAAGTATTATTTGCTACTGGTATCGCTTTAGCCATGATGGCGTTCGTATCGACGTGGAGACGGATGACGACTCAATTGGTGCTCATTTCTTACACCTACTTCATGGTGAAAAGCCAAGTGAGCTGCATGAGCGCGTAATGCACGTGTCACTTATCCTTTATGCCGAGCACGAGTTTAACGCATCAACCTTTACTGCCCGTGTTTGTGCTTCAACGCTTTCTGATATGCACTCATGTATTACTGGTGCGATTGGTTCTCTACGTGGTCCACTTCACGGTGGTGCAAACGAAGCGGCAATGGAAATGATTGAGCGCTTTGAATCTGCTGATCACGCAGAGCAAGAAATGATGGGCATGCTTGAGCGTAAAGAAAAAATCATGGGCTTTGGTCATGCTATCTATTCAGAGTCAGACCCTCGTAACGAAATCATCAAACGCTGGTCTGAAAAGCTAGCAGCAGATGTGGGGGATACTGTACTTTACCCTGTGTCTGTACGCTGTGAAGAAGTAATGTGGCGCGAGAAAAAGCTATTCTGTAATGCCGATTTCTTCCACGCATCAGCTTATAACTTCATGAAGATCCCAACTAAATTGTTTACCCCAATCTTCGTTATGTCACGCTTAACAGGTTGGGCTGCACACGTTATGGAGCAGCGCGCAGATAACCGAATTATTCGTCCATCAGCGGAATACACTGGTGAAGAATTACGTCCAGTTCCTGCTATTTCTGAGCGTTAATCGAGCACGACTCAAGTCTATTCTGGCGGCCGTCATGGCCGCCTGTTCTCCGTCACAGATTGTTGGAAGTTGTTATGAATACTCAATTCCGTAAACGTTTACCTGATTCTGAACTTTGCTATTACGATACAAAAGAAGCAATAGAAGCTATTAAACCCGGTAGCTATGAGACTCTACCTTACACCTCACGTGTACTTGCTGAAAACTTAGTGCGCCGCGCTGAGCCTGAAAAACTCAATGATTATCTTGAACAGATCATCGAGCGTCGTCGCGATTTGGACTTTCCGTGGTTTCCTGCTCGCGTAGTTTGCCATGATATTTTGGGTCAAACTGCACTAGTCGACCTTGCGGGTTTACGTGATGCTATCGCTGAAAAAGGCGGAGATCCAGCTAAAGTCAACCCTGTCGTGCCGACTCAGCTGATTGTCGATCACAGCTTGGCAGTAGAGCATGCTGGTTATGAAGAAGATGCGTTTGAGAAAAACCGCGCGATTGAAGACCGTCGAAATGACGACCGTTTTCATTTTATCAACTGGACTAAAACGGCATTTAAAAACGTCGATGTGATCCCGCCGGGCAATGGTATTTTGCACCAAATCAATTTGGAAAAAATGTCGCCAGTTATTCAAGCGCGTGACGGTGTTGCCTTCCCAGATACGCTTGTTGGCACCGACAGCCACACGCCACACGTAGATGCACTTGGCGTTATTGCCGTTGGTGTGGGTGGCCTTGAAGCGGAAAGCGTAATGCTTGGTCGTGCGTCTTACATGCGATTGCCGGATATTGTTGGTGTTGAAATCATTGGTAAACGCCAACCGGGGATCACCGCAACGGATATCGTATTGGCGATCACTGAATTTTTGCGTAAGGAGCGCGTCGTTTCTAGCTACTTAGAATTCTTCGGTGAAGGTACGCAAGACCTTAATTTAGGTGACCGTGCGACAATTTCAAACATGACACCAGAGTATGGCGCAACCGCGGCCATGTTCTACATCGATGAGCAAACCATTGATTATTTGAAGCTCACAGGCCGTGATGACGAGCAAATCAAGTTGGTGGAAAAATACGCTAAATTAACTGGGCTTTGGGCTGATTCTTTACAAAACGTACAGTACGAGCGTGTACTTAAGTTCGATTTGTCGACGGTGACACGTAATATTGCAGGCCCTTCAAATCCGCATCGCCGCGTTGCAACTAACGACCTTGCCAATCAAGGTATCGTTAAAGAGATTGAAGCGCCAAAAGATGGCTTGATGCCAGATGGTGCCGTGATCATCGCTGCTATTACCAGCTGTACTAACACCAGTAATCCACGCAATGTAGTTGCCGCAGGCTTGCTCGCACGTAATGCCAATAAATTAGGCCTTGCCCGTAAACCTTGGGTGAAAACGTCTTTTGCACCGGGGTCGAAAGCAGTACGTTCTTATATGGAAGAGGCAAAGCTCCTACCTGAGCTTGAGCAGCTCGGTTTTGGTGTCGTTGCCTTTGCTTGTACGACTTGTAATGGCATGAGTGGCGCACTTGATCCGAAAATTCAACAAGAAGTGATTGACCGTGATTTATACTCAACGGCAGTGTTATCGGGTAACCGTAACTTTGACGGCCGAATTCATCCATACGCAAAGCAAGCCTTCTTAGCTTCACCGCCACTAGTTGTAGCTTATGCAATTGCAGGCACCGTGCGTTTTGATATTGAAAATGGTGTACTTGGTCGCGACCAAGAAGGTAATCCGGTCACACTTAAAGATATCTGGCCAAGCGATGAAGAAATCGATGCAGTGATCAAAGAAAGCGTAAAACCAGAGCAGTTCCGCGCCGTTTATGAACCAATGTTTGACCTCACGGTAGACTATGGTGAAGACAACGACCCACTTTATCAGTGGCGTCCAACGAGTACTTATATTCGTCGCCCTCCTTATTGGGAAGGGGCATTGGCGAGCGAGCGTACCATGAAAGGCATGCGTCCATTAGCGATTTTAGGCGATAACATCACGACGGATCATTTGTCACCATCGAATGCGATTTTGGCAAGTAGTGCGGCGGGTGAATATCTGGCCAAAATGGGTTTACCGGAAGAAGATTTCAACTCATACGCGACACACCGAGGTGATCACTTAACGGCGCAGCGTGCGACATTCGCCAACCCCAAACTGTTAAACGAAATGGTGGTAGAAAACGGTGAAGTAGTACAAGGTTCACTGGCGCGTGTTGAGCCTGAAGGCAAAGTCACCAGAATGTGGGAAGCCATCGAAACCTACATGGAGCGTAAGCAACCGCTGATCATCGTTGCTGGCGCGGATTACGGCCAAGGTTCATCTCGTGACTGGGCTGCAAAAGGTGTACGTTTGGCTGGAGTTGAAGTTATCGCAGCAGAAGGCTTTGAACGTATTCACCGTACCAACTTAATCGGTATGGGAGTATTACCGCTTGAGTTTAAAGCGGGCACAACCCGTAAAACGCTTGAACTCGATGGTACAGAAACCTATGACGTTGAGGGGGAACCGGCACCAGGTGCTACTTTAACTCTTGTGATTAATCGTCAAAGTGGTGAGCGTGTAGAGGTGCCTGTGACTTGTCGCTTAGATACCTTTGAAGAAGTGTCTATTTACTCTGCTGGCGGCGTGTTACAACGCTTTGCCCAAGACTTCCTCGAAGCGGAAGGTGTGTAACCATGAGTCAATTTAAGCCGCAAATTAAAATTCCTGCCACTTATATGCGTGGCGGCACCTCTAAAGGGGTGTTCTTTAATTTAACAGATTTACCCGAGTACGCGCAGCAATCGGGTGAAGCGCGAGATAACTTGCTGCTACGTGTGATTGGCAGCCCAGATCCCTATGGTAAACATACCGATGGTATGGGCGGTGCAACTTCCAGTACCAGTAAAACCGTGATCTTAAGTAAAAGCGACAAAGCCGACCATGATGTGGACTACTTATTTGGTCAGGTTGCTATCGACAAACCATTTATTGATTGGAGCGGAAACTGTGGCAATTTAACGGCTGCGGTGGGGGCATTTGCGATCAGCAATGGCTTAGTCGACGCGCATAAAGTGCCTGAGAACGGTGTTGCTGTCGTTAAAATCTGGCAGGCGAATATTAGCAAAACCATAGTGGCGCATGTTCCTATCAGCAATGGAGAAGTGCAAGAGACGGGCGATTTTGAACTGGATGGCGTAACTTTCCCAGCAGCAGAAGTGGTGGTTGAGTTTATGGATCCAAGCGACCCAGATGTTGATATGTTTCCGTCGGGCAATCTCGTCGATACGTTAACTGTGCCTGATGAAGGCACCTTTGAAGTGACCATGATTAGTGCCGGGATCCCCACGCTTTTTTTCCGTGCTGCCGATTTAGGCTATGAAGGTACAGAGTTACAAGAAGCGATTAATGGAGACTCAGCGGTACTTGAGCGATTTGAAAAGATCCGTGCCTATGGCGCAGTGAAAATGGGGTTGATAGGTCATATTGACGAAGCGAAAGTTCGCCAACATACCCCCAAAATTGCTTTTGTTGCACCCGCTAAATCTTATGCTGCATCGAGCGGTAAAGCGGTGGAAGCCAATACCATCGACTTAAACGTTCGTGCCTTATCTATGGGTAAACTGCACCATGCGATGATGGGCACAGCCGCTGTGGCGATAGCAACCGCGGCGGCCATTCCTGGCACCCTAGTTAACGAAGCGGCAGGTGGCGGTGATCTTAACTCAGTGACCTTTGGGCACCCATCAGGCACCTTAAAGGTTGGCGCGCAAGCACAGCAAGAGTCTGGCCGTTGGCAAGCTAAAAAAGCCGTCATGAGCCGCAGTGCTCGCGTGCTAATGGAAGGCTTTGTTCGCGTCCCAGAGGCGTAACTCCACACTTAATTAAAGGCTCTGTTCCCAAGAGCCTTATTCTCAATATAAGAAAATTCCCGAGTTATTGCTTGGTCGTGAAGGTGTGCCAGTCGCTTGGCTACGTCTGTGGTATCTATCAAGCGAACTCGTAATATAAAAAATCATAAGGATAAGATGATGTTCGAAGCTCTACTTTCTGTGGCAATTACAACTGCGGTGTTACTTGGCTCACCAGGGCCTGCGCCGCTAGCACTTGCGGCAGCTGGCGCCAGCCAAGGTGTGAAAAAAGGTTTCCCGTTCTTAGCTGGTATTTTGGCGGGATTGTTAGTAGCAGTGATCTGTGCGGCTACGGGAGTGGCTGGACTGCTGGTAAGTCAGCCTCAGGTGACGCTCGTGCTAAAGTGGCTTGCAGCCGCCTACTTAATTTACGTCGCCTATAAAATTGCAGCAAACAACTCGGCGCTTGGTAATACTGGCGCACGGCTACCTAGCTTTAAAGATGGGTTTATTCTTAACCTCCTTAACCCCAAAGCCTACGCGGCTTGCATCGCTATTTTTGCGACTGCTTCGGTGCCTGCAGGCTCAAATCTAGTTGCTACGTTACTTGCCGCTAGCGTGTGCTACGTGGTGGCGATAGTGGTCGACACAATGTGGCTGGCATTAGGTGGTGTGATTTTTAAAACATTGAAAGATGAGACCGTGCTAAAGCGTGTTCGATATGGTTTTTCATTAATGTTAGTACTGCTGGTACTGTATGGGTTATTTTTTGCGTAGAAAGTATTAATACTCATATGACATGATTCAAACATGGAATAACAACTGGCGCGCCCAAGCTGTTATTCCTTATTGTGCTAAATGGAATCGTGTTCAGCACGCCTGCACAGGTTAGTCAAAGGTAAGCACAACTCTTCCGTTAATCTCGCTGTTAAGCATATCATCGAATATATCATTGATTTGCTCAAGTGGTTTGGTTTCAATAATGGCCTTTACTTTGCCCTCAGCGGCAAACTGTAAGCATTCCGTTAGATCTTGACGAGTACCCACGATACTACCAACTACACTGATACCTTTAAGTACAGTATCAAAAATCGGGATTGGCATTTCTTCAGGTGGTAAGCCAACTAAAACGCATGTACCGCCGCGCTTTACACTATTGAACGAAGTAGTAAATGCGGGTTTAGATACTGCGGTACAGACAACCGCTTGGACGCCGCCAAGTTGCTCTTGCATCTCTTGTGCGGGGTCATGGTGCTTAAAGTCGATACATAAATCAGCGCCAAGATCTTTTGCCAGTGCTAATTTTGATTCACCGGTGTCCACTGCAACCACATTTAGCCCCATGGCTTTGGCATATTGCACAGCTAAGTGACCGAGGCCACCAACACCAATAATAGCCACCCACTCTCCCGGTTTGGCTTGTGATACTTTTAACGCTTTATAGGTAGTGACACCCGCACAAAACAATGGCGCAGCATCAACAAACGATAGGCCTGCTGGAATTTTTATGACGTAGTTTGCGTCAGCTTTGCAAAATTGAGCATACCCGCCATCCACAGAGTAACCGCTATTTAGTTGATCTGGGCATAAGTTTTCATCGCCTTTGAGGCAGTGCTCGCAGTGACCACAGGCACTATGCAGCCAAGGTATGCCGACTCTATCGCCAATGGCTAGATGTTTGACATCATCAGCTTTTGCGATAATCGTACCAACACCCTCATGACCGGGTACTAGTGGTAATTTGGGTTTTACCGGCCAATCACCGTGACACGCATGTAAGTCCGTATGACAGACACCGCAGGCGGCAATTTCTACAATGACCGAGCCTTGGGTGAGCTCAGGCTTTTCAACTTCTTGAATTTCTAGTGGCTGTTTAAATTGATGCACTAACGCAGCTTTCATCATGTTGCTCCTTGATTGGGTGGCTAAATATAGTTAATCTGAGTTGCTGACAATACCAAATTAAATCCCAAAACAGTGTGTTGTGTAACTTTCTGCAAGCCTCAGAGTACTCAGTTTAACAGCAGTTGCAGCGCCATCATTGATCAGAAACAAAAACAGAGTTGATCTAAAAAACAATATAAGAAAAGGGTCAAAGATACTGTAAAGTAGTGTTTTAGTGCTTTAATAATGTATCTGAGCGTACTTCAAGGAAAACAATGGAACTTCAAGAATTTAAGCGGGATTTGCTGAATAGCATCTTCGCCGCGAACAAACATACCGCAAATTTAAGTGTGTTATTTCAAGCATTCACTCAAGTCCTGGGTGAGCTGACAGGGATTGAGACTGAGTTTGATATGAATGATTGGAGTAATGTAAACACCGAGTTTGGCGTTGCGATTTCCCCTGTGCAAGCAGCTAAGTGCACTCAAGAACAATTGCGAAGCCTTGTCTTTATGCAGGGGGTAAAAGCTGCGATAGAAGACAAGCTAAACCAAGGTTTACCTGAAGTACGTATTTTATACGCAGGTACAGGCCCCTATGCAACCTTGCTTGTTCCTTTACTCGCTATGCTCCCTGACTTACCTGTTCGAGCGACATTACTCGACATCCATAAAGAGAATGTTTCAGCAGTACAGCAACTTATTGATAAGCTGGATGTTGCACATTGCGTTGAGGAAGTGGTGTGCACCGATGCACTAAAATGGCAGCCAAAAGATGCAGATAAATTCGATATTATTATTTCGGAAACGATGACGGCCCTCCTAAAAAGGGAGCCACAAGTATGGATTTTTAAGCATTTATTCCCATATTTGCAAGAAGATGGCGTGTTGATCCCCGAGTCGATAGCGCTTTTTGCGACATTAAAAAGAAGCGATGCTGAGGTTCAAGTCGGTGAGTTTTTTAATTTGCAGCGCACAACCGTTAAAAAATTAAGTGAAGGAGATAGCTCGGTATTGACTGGAACGTTAACGATCCCTGAGGAGTATGAGCCAGGCGACGGCTTTAAGTTGAATACGCATATTACTGTGTATAAAGAGCACATGCTCGGTGAGCATGAGAGTAGTCTTAACGTTCCTTTTACTATTCCATGTGAAGCTACGAATTTATCAGTTGGTGCAGAAGTGAAGTATCAGTACTGTAATAACAGCTCACCTGAGTTCATATTTGATTTCCCCAAACCTCCCAAGTTTATACAAACTCAACAAATAGCTCCTTTAGACGAAAAGAGTGCGCTGGGATTGGTTGGGCTCTTAAGCATGTTTCAACACTCGCAACTAAAAAAACATAGGAAATCCATAGAAATGCCTGAAGCAGTTTGGGTGTGTCTGCAAACGCTGTGTGATGAGCTTAATATATCGCTTCAAAATTACTTAGCAACGCTTTATCAATCAGCGAGCATTGATACACTTGAAGCTTGGTTGGTGACGCAAGATACGAGATTGAATAATGCGGATTTTATCAATGATCTGAATGCGAAATTGCTTAAGTAATGGTTATATGCACGGCTCAATGACGGTGGCACAGGTTTGATGTGCCTCGTCGTATCAAGAAGAAATAAGAGAAGTTAACTAACTATCCTAAATTCAGGTTAAAGAAGATGATAAAGCTAGTACCAAGTGAGTTTGTAGAATTGGCAATTTTATGTGAAATGGAAAGCGCGCAGGAAAATACAGAGTTTATTTTGAGTAGTACACTGACGGCTCATCAACAATTGTTTATTGAGCCTAATGTCTATTATTTGAATATACAGGACGGAGATGAGATAGTTGGTTTTATACTTTTGGCTGCTGAACCAGATAAAAATAGCGTCGAATTTCGCCGTATTGTTGTTAGCAAAAAAGGAATGGGTATTGGGCAAAAAGCGCTGCAGCTGATGGAAGCGTATGTATTAGTTGAATTACAGATGGTACGTATTTGGTTGGATGTATTTGCCAAAAATAAGCGAGCATTACACATTTATCAAAAACAAGGGTACAGTCAATTTGATTCACTACAACACAATAATAAAACTTTACTATTATTAGAAAAGGATCTTGTCAAATAGTACACTCGAGGTATCGATTTTAGGGATGTTTTAGGAACCTTTGATGGCAAATTTAAATGATTACTTTGTCCACTCCCCTTGCGTAAGGCAGTGCTGTTTGGACGATAACGATGTGTGTGTTGGCTGTTTTAGGACACTGCAAGAAATCACCAGCTGGAGTCGCTTTAGCGAAGACGAAAAGCGAGAAGTCATTGTTAACTGCACAAAGCGAATGCACACATCAGAAACTAAAACCCACCACCCGTCTAAGCGCTAACCATACTATTGCAAAAAAGTGAACGCAGTAGTAAGTGATAACAGCTGCTAAAGAACAAGTTATACCAATTTTCTTAATTAAGTGGTCTATTTTGAGGCGAGAAAATCTTGTTGATAACCCCGCTACCGCGTCCTGCTCACGCCGAGGTACCTACGTCCTGTAGGCAAGGCAAAAATTTTGCTATTTAGTTGTTCTAAATAAGAAATTTTTAACGCGGTTAGCGTCAGATTTACTCCTTCAAATTGAGCAAGTATTAAGTCAAATTGGTATTATTATCCCTAGTTTAGGTTAATGCTCAAGCTTTCCGAGTAATTTCAAGCATTACTCGTCAGTTACACCACTAAACATTTTTGAATTACAGCACTGATGCTCCGGATTTTTGCTTCCCGCTTTTTGAACTGTTCCAGTTTCGAGACAGGTTGTTTAATTACTGTGTCTCACTTTCGACACACCTGCTATCTTATTTTCTACTGAAATAGTTTATCGTATTGATTATTAATGAAAAAAATAATGGCCTGAAACTTGATTTATATCCTGTATTCTTAAAGAGGAGTACAGAGTATGGATATAAAACTAGCAAAAACTCAGCGCTTACCAATGACTAAAGTGGTGTTGCTGGTTATTGCGCTACTTGTCGGGGGCTTGGTCGTTTTCACCAAAGCATATACGCAAAGCGCGTCGAATGTGGTTTTTCAAGATGAATTAATCGTCGCTAAAGTTCAGCAAGGTGAGTTTGAGCTGAGTGTGAAGGGGTTGGGTAGTTTAGTACTAGAGAAACGCCACTTGGTAACTAGTATCAGCGGAGGGAAAGTGGTTGAAGTCTTGGTAAAGCCTGGGGAAATGGTCACACAAGGGATGATAATTGCGCGACTTGAAAACCCTGCTTTACATCAAACATTGACTCAAAAACAAAGCTTGCTGAGCAAAACGGTAGCACAACACGAAGCTGAACTGGCTGAATTGAAAGCGAAAGTACAGCAAGCAAAAACGGCTCACTATGACGCTTTTTTGGCCTATAAAGCTGAAAAAGCCCAGTGGCAAGCACAAAAAACCTTGATAGACAAAGGTAACAGTACCATTTCCATGCTTGACCATCAGCGCAGCGAATTTGCAATGCAGCGCAGTCAAAAACAAGTTGAATTACAACAAACCAGCGTCGCTACTCAACAAGCTGTGTTGCAAGCGAAAATGACCGCGCAGCAGGCCGAGCAAGCCAGTTTATATTCTGAAATTAAGCTGCTTAAAGAGAACATTACTGCGCTTAAAGTGCGTGCGCCCATCACAGGTCAAATTCAAGATGTATTTATTGAATTAGGCATGCAGCTAGCTAGTACCAGCTCAGTAGCTGAGGTCGCTGATCCCCGCTTACTAGTCGCTAAAATTAATGTCGCTGAATTAGATGCACCACAGGTACAAGTTGGGCAACAAGCGACGATAGACACCTACACCTCTCGTTTTGGTGCTGTTGTTAATCGTGTTTCTCCAAAGGTGGTAAATGGCCAAGTGGAGGTGGAGCTAAGCATCACAAATACACTGCCAATAGAAGCCAGAGACAAGCTCAATATTGAAGGCGTAATTGTGACCAGTCATCAATCAAACGCTACTTTTGTTGCCATGCCTGCCAATGCCGTGGCAAATAATCAAGCCAGTGTCTTTGTTGTTGATAAACATTTGGCGACGAAAAAAACAGTTAAATTTGGTCAGCGTTCGGTAAACTATATAGAAGTGCTTGAAGGCCTTAATAAAAATCAGACTATCATCATTTCCGATATGGAAAAATACACTCAAGATAGCCAAGTGCTAGTGCGTTAACAGGACATCATTATGAACTCAGTTATTCAACTCAACAACATCGAAAAGCGATTTCAAACAGACGAAATTGCAACGCAAGCGCTAGATGGTATTAATCTCGTAGTAGAGCCCGGCGAGTTTGTGGCTATCACGGGACCGTCAGGGTGCGGCAAGTCAACGTTATTGTCAATTTTGGGCTTGATTGATGAGCCAAGTAACGGCGAGTACTTTATCAGTGGTAACCAAGCGTTTAATTTAAACTCGGACGAGCGTGCTCATATTCGTGCCAATCATATCGGTTTTATTTTTCAGGCCTTTAATCTTATCAGTGATTTAAACGTGCTCGAAAATGTCATGTTACCGTTGACTTATATCGGCGGCATTAGCCAAAAAGAAATGGAGCAAAAAGCCAAAGATGCGCTGTCGATGGTGGGATTAGAAAACCGCATCAATCATTTTCCTTCTCAGCTGTCAGGCGGACAGCAACAGCGTGTTGCGGTTGCTAGAGCCTTGATTAATTCACCAGATTTGATCCTTGCGGACGAGCCGACCGGTAATTTGGACTCACACAATGCACAGCAAGTGTTAGGGTTATTAAGCGAGCTTCATGCTGCTGGCAAAACGATTTGTATGGTAACGCATGATATCGAATCTACGACTTACGCTAGCCGTGTTATCTCTATGCTAGATGGCACAATTTTAAGAGACAAAAAACAGCTTGAGCGCGCAAGCAAAGTCGTTGGAGCTTAGTATGGGATTACTTCTAGACTTTCGTTATGCACTGAGAAATATCGCCAAATCAATGCGCTTCACGTTATTGATGATGTTTATCATGGTTGGTAGTTTGACCATATCACTTATTGGTTTTAACTATATTTATACGGTGGCCTTTTCACATAGCCAAGTAAATAGTAGTAACACTGAAATTAGGATCCTCAAAGTTCACAATCCTATCAGTATGCAAAGTCAATTTTCGTATAGTATGTTGCCACAGCTCAAAGCGCTTGATGAAGTCAACCAGTTGGATGAGTGGCTTTACATCGCTCCGGCACAAGTTTGGGTAAGTGATGCTGAGCGAGGCAGTCATTATCGTGGCTCGTATGTTGATGAACGCTTTTTTCAGTTTTTGAATAGTAAACCGGCACTTGGACGATTTTATACCGCTGAAGATTTTATCGGTTCAGCCCAAGATGTAGTGGTTATTTCAGATTACCTATGGCTGCACCTATTTCAAGGCAGTAAAGATGTTATTGGGCGAACCATGATTATCGACCAAAAGCCCTACGAGATAATCGGTGTGATGCCCAAGCGCAATAATTTTCCTGTATTTTCTAAGCTCTGGTTACCATTAAAAGCGAATAATGCCGCACCTGAAGACGAGATAAATATAATCTATAAGTTGCCGAGCGGGGCACTGGAAGCAAAGCTTGAGCAGCGTCTAAGCTTATTTTTCAGCGATTATGTCAAACAGCGAATGAGCCGCTCTGCACTTGAAGTAGATAAACGCGTGCGAGTTGAATCTATGACCTTGGTGGAATACAACACCGATGGTGAAGCGGTATTTATATTTACCTTGTTTATGGCTGGTATCGTACTTATTTTGCTTATTTCCTCAATTAACATTGGTAACTTACTTTTTGCCAAAATCATTGAGAGACAAAAAGAGTCGGCTATTCGGGCCGCGATTGGCGCGAAAAAATTAAGGGTGGTTCAGCAGCATGCTTGCGAGGGCTTGGTCTACTGCGTTAGCAGTTGGGTTGTGGCGCTATTATTAACAGACCTCGGTTTGCGAGCGCTGAACTTTTTTATGCATATGATGTTTGGTGGCAAAATGCCGTACTGGTGGTATTGGCAGCTAAATGCAGTCACCATCTTGGTGTCACTATTGCTGATAAGTTTGGTATTTGCTATTGCAGTGCTGTTACCTGCGGTGAAAACCGCTAATTTTAACATCAATGATGTACTGCGAGACGGCACGCGTGGTGCAACCGGAAAACGAGCGGGATTGATGTCAAAACGCTTACTGTCTTTGCAGGTGATCTTAGTGAGCTTTATGCTGATGGCATCGAGCACCATAGGCTATGTGATGTATTCTATGGCGGGAAATATTGACGGCGAAGCCCTCAAAGGGGTGTACTCAACTGAGTTGCAATTTCAAACTGAAAGCGAGTTTTCGAGTGATAAAGCGCTCGAAATGGCAAACGCACTAGTCGTGGGAATGACATTGGACTCTGCCTTTAAAGAAGGGCGTGTGTATCAACGGGAGATGGAGCTTGATGTGCTAACAAGCGAGGGCGAAGTGTATACCGATAAAATCATAAATATTGAAGCGGTATCTCATCTGTTTAAGCGCGAGTTGCAAAGCGGTAGGAACTTCACAGCACAAGACAACACAGAAGCTGCGCCCGTCGTGATCATTAGCCAGTCTCTCGCAGAGGCTCTGTTCGGCAGCGGGGAAGTATTGGGTCGCTCACTGATGTTACGTGATGCAAAATGGCCAAGCGCTAAAATAGTTGGTATTGCTGTGGATGAAATGAACGTTGTTGCCAGCGATCGTCGTCATGAAGTCTACTTTAGTTTTCATCAATATGCGCCAAAGGAAAATGCAATGGCGGTTAAGTTCATTACTGAGTTGCCGCCAAGCCAAAGTTACGAAACCTTCTATCGCGTGTTAAGTAGGCTCTCAAGCAAGCTCGAAACCAGCTATATCTTTGATCACTACGACAACCACCGTTCTATGATGGGGGCTTTCACCAGCATCATTTATGTGTTTTTGATTGTGGGTGGATTTGCATTGACGCTTTCTTTAATTGGTATTTATGCCATGGGTCTGAGTAATATCAACAAATCTAGCTATGAAATAGGTATTCGCCGTACTTTAGGGGCAAAAGATGGTCAGATCATGTTGTTATTTATCAAGAAAAACCTTGCCCATACCTTAACTGGGTTGATGATTTCTGCATTAATTTTCTATATCTTGTGTTATCTTGCGGTAGACTTTTTCCGTGGTGTTGTGCCATTCAGCGTAATGTTTGGCGCAGGTACAGTGACTTTGTTGCTGGTATTTGCGGCGGTGTGCTTTGCGTTATACGTGCCGGTGAAGCGCTGCATAAAAGTCCAACCTGCGGTTAGCTTAAGAATGGAATAATAATGTGAAAAAGGTGCTCATAGTAGATGATTCGCTTGATATTCAAGCGAGTCTGAAGTTTTTACTTGAAGATGAAGGCTATACTTGCCATGGCGTCGTAACACCAGATGCAGCGTTTGATTATGTGAGTACGCAAGAAGTAGACTTGGTGTTATTGGATATGAACTTTACCCAAGATACGACCCGTGGTAAAGAAGGCCTTGCGGCAATCTCCCAATTGATGCAAATCGACCCACTTTTACCGATAGTAGTGATGACTGGCTGGGCGACGTTAGATCTCGCTGTGAATGCCCTCAAGCAAGGTGCAGCGGATTTCATCGAAAAACCTTGGGACGATGAGCGCCTTGCTCACAGCATAAAAGTACACATTGAGAAGCGTGCTGACAGACAAGACTTAGTACGCCTCTCCGCTGAAAATGAACGCCTTAAAAAGACTCAGCGGTCAATTAACTTTGTTACACAAAGCGAACACAAACAGCGAGTGCTCGCGCAACTGACGCAGTTAGCGCAAAGTGAGATGAATATTTTGCTCACTGGTGAAAATGGCACGGGAAAGAGCTATTACGCGCAGTATATACATGAGCATTCTCGACGCGCAGATGGCAGTTTTATCTCAATTAATATGGGGGCAGTAAGCGATGAGCTGTTTAATTCTGAATTATTCGGGCACAAAAAAGGCGCGTTCACAGATGCCAAAGAAGATAGGGTTGGGGCATTTACGCTCGCGAGTAACGGCTCATTATTTTTAGATGAAATTGCTAACTTGTCACTACGCTCGCAAGCAAAGCTGTTACAGGTTTTAGAGGAGAGAAAATACACTGCTGTTGGTAGCCACAAAGTTTTGGAAAATACGGCCAGAATCATATCGGCGACTAATAGCAAACTTCATGATGCTATCGCCAATCAAGCGTTTCGCCAAGACCTCTACTACCGACTCAATACGGTTGAAGTAGAAATACCGCCGTTAAGAGCGTGTCCTGAAGATATTTTGCCACTAGCAGAACGCTTTTTATCCCAGTTTAGTCATAATTATAAAAAACCACTCGCAAGCTTAATGCCTTGTGCAGTCAAAGCGCTTAAACAATATGAGTTTTTGGGTAATGTAAGAGAATTAAAACACATGATGGAACGGGTTGTGTTCACGTGTGCAAACGCTAAAGTTTTTGCCAGTGACTTGGCACTCAATAACGCCTCAGACCAGTCGCTTCACTCAACAACAAAAAGTACGTCAGTTATACCCGAGAATCACGATTTAACGCTGGATGAAATTGTAGAGCAGGCACTGTTTAGCCGCTTAGCGTTTCATGGTGGCAATGTTTCAAAAGCAGCCAAAAGTCTTGGTTTGTCTCGTAGTGCTTGGTATCGCAAGATGGATAAATACGAATAGGAGCCGGCTTAAGTGTTTTATCGATTTGGACATTGGCTACTCAATGCGTTACTACTTGTTATCGTAAATGTGCTGCTCATGATCCATCATTACCCAATAACATTGATTGTACTTGTTGATTTGATATTTATAGCGTGCGGTGTTTTATTGGCTTATCACTTTGGTTCAACGAGGCAGCATACCATAAATTTGATAGACACGTTGCTGATATCGCTCCGTCAAGGTGATTATGCCCTAAGGGCTGTACACGCAAAAGATAGACAATTGCATTCAACTGTTGAGCATGTAAATGCGCTAGCACAAACTATGCAAGCCGATCAGCGGGCGCTTGCAGAGCACAGCGACCTGCTAAAGCAAATTATTGAAAAGATTGACTGTGCGCTCATTGTATTTGACAGTCAAAAAGTGGCATTTGCTAACAGCTACGCAGAGCGAACGTTTCTAGATTGCTATAAAGACGACGTATCTGGTTGGTTTCAATCATTACAAGCAGAGCGAAAACAAGGGAAAGTCTCTGTCATGCTAGGTGGTGTAGAACATGCTTTTTTACTCGAACATGATAGCTGCTACATCGCGAATAAGCCCCATACTTTACTGGTGCTAAAGCAACTCGATAGTATTTTATATCAACAAGAAAAGGATGCCTTACAGCGCTTTGTTCGTATTTTAAGCCATGAGATCAATAATACCTTGGCGCCAATTGGTACGGTAGCACGTAGCCTCACCAAACGCTTAAATGGAGATATTGATATTGATAGATTTAGCAGTGGACTTGCACTTATTAACGAGCGTGCCAGTTACTTAAAGGCTTTTATGGGAAATTATGCTGCTCTTGCTAAGCTTCCTCCTGCACATACACAAATCATCAACGTAAGTGAGTTTTGCGCGCAACTGCAAAGCGCATATCCTCAGCTACAAGTAAAAAATACAACTGAGCAATTTGGTTTTTTTGACCCTAGCCAAATTAAACAAGTGCTTTGTCACCTTATAAATAACGCTTTAGAAGCTTGTACACCGCCACCCGAAGTCGCCCTCAGTATTATTCCTGACTCAGACAAATTGGTGTTTACGGTTACAGACACCGGTCCTGGTTTTTCCAACCTAAATGAAGCTGCTGAAGCATTTTATACCACCAAAGCCGATGGCAATGGCATAGGCTTGATGCTCTCTCGCATTATTATTGAAAACCACAGTGGACAGCTTAAACTGGGCAATAACCCAAGCGGTGGCGCAAAAGTCAGTTTTTGTGTAGAGCGGGGTGGAGATTGAGTGATAAGTCGAACCCCCGAAGTTCAAAAACAGGAGCATGCGCAACGTTATTTCAATATGTTTGATAGTGCTTAGGGGAAGGTATTTACTATGTGTGCTTGGTGTTCTCAACAGGTATATTGATTAGCTAAAATATATAAATCAGTTTAGAACTATTGATATAGTTGTGCTCAAAGGGGGGGAGCAATAACAATAGCTTTTATTAAATTAAATAACTTTAATAAAAGAGGCGATTAAAACTATTAGTAACCTTTTTTAAATTGATGAAAACGAAAAAGCTCTTTAGAAAGAGTGTAACCAAAACAGGGTTTTGCTGCTTAGTACTAGCTTTAGCCAGAGAATATAGGTTATATAATCATGCTAATAAAGGAAAAAAGATGGAATTTAAGAGTGGTATTATAATGTGGGGTTTTATTGTTTTTTCCCCACTGGCACATGCTGATATCAGTTATATTGATAAAAATCATATATTGAATACGCTTACAGATAACATTGAGCAACAATATGTTGAAGTAAAAAAGATAGATAAAATTTCAGATGCTCTTACCGTGCTGAAAACAAGTTCTAAATTTACTAGCAGTCCAGGGGCGGAGCATACTTTGATTACTTATAAACCAAAGAATACCTGTGCCCTAAATTTGTCGTTCCAGCCAGCGGTTTTCAATTTGCTGCGTTGACTCGGTAAGCCGCATTCACACTGCTTGAGC
>NZ_WEHZ01000044.1 GCF_012641745.1 Pseudoalteromonas peptidolytica | reverse complement strand
GGCATTAAATGCCAGACCGAGAAAGTGTTTAGGGTATAAACAGCCTGCTGTTGTATTCAATAAATTACGCAAAGTACGTAAAGCAGCTTAATTTAGCGAGTGGTGCACTTCGGAGTTGAATTCGCGGGATCAACTTGCACATACAAATTCACCAGCGCTACGGTTAAAAAACTATGCGTGACACCATGCTGAGTAAGTGCATTACCAAAACGCCTTGGATCTTGAACCTGCTCTTGTGAAATAACGGCCAACGATGCCCCATTTAATAGCGCCAGCCACATCTCAAAGCTACAAGCATCAAATGCGGTATTATTACAAAAGGCAACCACACTGCTTTGGTCGGTATCAACATGATCTAAGTTGAGTGCAATACGATTGAGGCCTCCGTGCTTTAATATCACACCTTTTGGCTTCCCCGTAGAGCCCGAAGTATACAAAATACAAGCTCGAGTACTCGGGTCCAACTCACTTATCACAGGTTCAATAGCCGCTTCACTTAACGCTGTTTTATCAAGGTTTATCACCGCAACGTCGGGCACTCGCAGAGTAAAGCTTTCCCCGCACACAAGAGCGGCAAATTGACACTGTTCATGCAATAAAGTCAGGCGCTCTATGGGAGTATTTAACGCAATCGGTACGTAGGCGGCGCCCAGTTTAACGATTGCCAAGCACGTCTCAACCAGTGCGACTGAACGTGGTAGCGCCACCGCTACGGTATCTCCACTAGAAACACCAAGCCCCTGTAAGATATGCGCCAATTGTTCACTGCGCTTGTTCAACTGCTCATAGGTAAGGTGAAGCGCTTCCTCTCGTACTGCTATTTGCTGCGGATGAGCTGCGACTCTTGCCCGAAAGACACTGACTAAGTCGCTGATCTCAGCTTTTGCCTGGTAGCTTGGCTGTCCAAGCGCTAGCAATGTTTCTGCTTGCTCTCCAACCAGGGCTAAGGTGTTTAATGGCGCTTGCGGTGTCGAGGTTGCAGCCTCTAAAAAACCTAAAAAGCCGCTAAATAGGCTATGAGCAATCGCTTCACTGTAAAGTGCGGTTGCAAATGACATCTCACAGCTATATCCAGATTCGGTATGGCGCAAACATAATAATATCGCCATTTGTGACAAGTTGACTTCAGCGCTTTGGCTGCAACTGGCAAATCCAAGTTGTGTAAATGCAGCGCAACCGGCATGACTTTCTAGTTCATGTTGCTGCGCCAGCTGGCTAAGCGCTTCATTTGATACGGGCGCAGCAGAGGCTAAAGTGGTCTCACATTCTCTAATTGCCTGAGAAAAGTCTGACGTAAGGTCAATATTGAACAACGCTATTTGCTGCGATAGAGGTGCAGCCTTTACTGCAAGCACTTGCTCAGAATGCAGGGTCAGTCTTGCTAAATAAGCGATAAACGCGGTGAGCAAAGTACTGCTGGCGGATGCTTCAGTTGCACTTAGTAAGCTTGAAACATCGGCTACATAGTGCGTATGCTCCTGATTTGCCGAATGCTGTGTATTTTCTGAGGCCGGTATCGCTGAGCGAAACCCACGTTTCGCTTGACTTTCGAACCAGCGCGCTGCTGTCGATAATTGCATTGAAGTCTTAGAATTATTGTTCATTTTTGTATTCCGTGAGTAAAACGTTCCTAGGGAAGCTCAGTGTTTATGGCGAATGTCAAAACTGGCGGCGTGAAAATTAATATGCATGCGAAGGCTGTCTGCGGTGTCGACACCCAATCGACCATCGCAACGACTATGGCTGCAATCTTGATGGTCGGCACGTACCGTCAGTTTTTTAAAATGCTGTGTGATCGATGGAAAATGGATGCTGATAGGGCCAAATTTAGCGGTTTTCTCCACCGCCCCTTTGCCCCCTAACCCATTAAACTTTCGCTCTTTCCACGTAATGGATTGGTATTGTTCTGGACTTAAGTAATCTCTGGTGATTTGACTCTCCATTGCGCCGGTATCTAAAAACCAGAGTTGATTTGTATTGTTTGCCTTGGTGATCACCATAGGGTCGTCAAACAGCCAGACGAGATTTCCGCTTTTCTCTTGCTGCAGCGCAGGCTTTTTGATTTCAGCGATTTGTTCTTCAAAATCAAGCGTTAAATCCAATGCTTTTATAATTGGCCAGCCGATAATGCCATCAAGTTGATACCAATTAATCCCCAAAAACCGCTGTTCGAGTTCAGTGTGATCAACAACGAGCGCAAGCTGATCTTGGGCTTTAACCGGACCGAGCTGAAACGGTGGCAAGCGCACTAAGTCAGCCTTGACTGTATTTGCAGTTGCAGTATCGATTTCGACTTGCTGCTGTGAGGCAATATCAAGTTGTAATTGCTTCACCACTTTGTCTGTCACTAGACTTTGAGAAGCACCGGTATCGAGCACAAAGTAGAATTCATGTCCATTTAGCCTCAGCTTTACTCTTGGCAGAGGCACTAACCAGTGGCCTTGCAACGGGATGGAGGCTTGTGATTGTTCGAAGTAAAGTTGTGGTAAAGAGCCAGAAGCGAGCGTGTTGGCTATCACAGCACTACTATGCGTAGGGGAAACAATTCCCTCGTCAACTAACTTGCGGATCTTTTCGTATTGCTGTTGCTCAGTCAGCAACGCAAGCCACTGCGGTAATACTTGCGGGACTTCCTTATATAGCTTTGCCAACTCGGTTTCAGCCAACGTAAAGTTGCCAGCTAACATATGACGATAAATGTCGTTTAAAGTGCTTTGCTGCTTCTCGGTGATGGCTTCTAGTTTCGGTGCCCAAGCGTTTATCGCTGGGTCAACTTGTGCTTGGCTCATTGATATACCTAGGAATAAAATCAAAATAAAAAACAAGGTTCTATACTGCATCGTTCACTTCTATACATTGACTTTGTGTAATTTGCTGGCGTAACTGGGCATGTGCAATCCGCATTGCTTGCGCTTTTTCTTCCGCGACAATAACGAGATTCACGCATTCGTTGGCACCATCGGAACACACTGCCAATACCGATATCCCGTGCTTGGATAGCTGACTTTTTAACGCCTGAGTATCAATAGCAAACTGATTGCTGAATAACGTAAGCAGCAACAAGCTTTGACTTTTCTGTATCTTTTGAAGAGCATGTAATATTTTGTTTTGTAAGAATAATTCCATAACAAAACGCAGTTCAGCGGCACCTTTATCAACACAAAATAGTCCTAGGTGTTCGCCATGGGGCAAGACTTGCACGCCACTCAATAGTGCTAATGCACTTACAGGGGGGCGCTCGCCACCAAAATGAATATGAGTGGCTTTTGGCGTGTTTGGATTTTTTGGACACTTTAGCGAAAGTATTAAGCGCTGTTGTCGCAATAATTGTAACGCGGGGTAATGGATCACAGATGCACCAAATTGTGATAAAACACACAGATCGTCAAACGCAATATCGGTGATTAAATTGGCTTCTGGAATAATGTTAGGATCGGCATTACATAACCCTTTTACTTCTTTCCAAATTTCAAGGCGACTTGCATTTAACGCAACAGCCCAGATTGCTGCAGTTGTATCTGAGCCGTTGCGACCTAATGTGGCGATTTGTCCATCTTCCGCGCGAGCAATAAAGCCTTCACTGACATTAACGTGCTTGGCTTGTCTCGCAACCTGTTGCAACAAACGACTGATCTTCTCAATGGCTGGCTGATGTTCGGATTTTTCACCGCATAAATGAATAAACTCTGCGGCATCCAAATAGCCACAACTGAGCCCTAATACACGTAAAACACCGATCATGATCTGTGCGCTCAGCCGCTCGCCGAGTGTGAGTAAGTCATCATGAGCCACCTCCGGGTAATCAAGCAGCTCAAGTGCGTGGTCACATAGATCATAAATCACATGTTGGGTGGCGGTGAGTTCAGGCTCTGCCTGTAAAGTTAGGGCGCATTGCCGAAGTAATTCACTGTGGAACAACTTGACTTGTTCTAATGCGCGTTTTTGGCTCGGTTTGTGTGGGTCAGCAAGAATGGCTTCAAGATCATTTGTCACGTTGCCACAGCCTGACACTATCACGATGACTCGAGTGTGCTTCTGCTGTTGCTGGATAAGCCTTGCGACACGTAATATCGATTCAGCACATCCCAATGATGCACCGCCAAACTTCATGACAACGGGACAATTCATCTTACTTACCCCTGCGCTAGTTGACTCATGCTAAGATCAAGCAGTTCAAGCGCACGCTCGAGCTCATCCATCGAGATAGTTAAAGCTGGTAATAAGCGCAATACAGCCCCAAAGCGGCCACCAGTTTCTAAAATCAAGCCATTGGCAAAGCATTGTTTTTTGATTGCTGAAGCCAATGAGCCATCGCCCAAATCAGGGTGCTTTGGTGATCTGGCTGTGTTTGGGTGAATAATTTCAATTCCTAACATCAAGCCCCGCCCCCTAACATCCCCGATAAAGGTGTACTTTTGCTTCAGTTTTTCCAACTCGGCTTTAAGCCATGTCCCTTTTTTTTGAGCAGCTTCGGCCAATTTATCACGACGGATAATTTCCATACCTTTGCGACCTGCAATCATCGCCAACTGGTTTCCTCGGAAGGTGCCGGTGTGCGCCCCAGGTTTCCAGTGATCATATTTTTCACGATACACAACAACTGACATTGGCATGCCGCCACCAAGTGCTTTTGATAGTAAAATCGCATCCGGCATGATGTCAGCACTTTGAAAGGCGAATAAATCACCAGAGCGAGCGAAACCGCACTGAATTTCATCGAAAATCAGCGGAATATCGTATTCATCACACAATTGACGTAAGCCTTTGAGCCACTTGGCAGGGGCAGGAATACAGCCACCTTCCCCCTGGATTGCCTCTAATATCACAGCAGCAGGCTTGGTTATACCGCTTTCTGGGTCGCTAAAGACGGTTTCAATATGGTGTAAAGAAGTCTCTATTAACTCGTCACCTTGTACCAAGTAAGGTGAGCGATAGTCATAAGGGAAAGGAAGATAATGCACATCAGGCATCAATGACGCTACAGCATCTTTGGCACTGAGATTACCGGTAAGTGATAATGCACCGGCTGTCATACCGTGATACCCACCATGAAACGCAAGTACTGTGCGACGTTTTGTTGCAGTTTTGAATAGCTTAACCGCAGCTTCAGTGGCATCTGCGCCAGATGGGCCGCAAAATTGGATACGTGCTTCATCACGAAACTTTTCTGGCAGTAAACCCAATAACTCTTTAGTAAACGCATATTTTGCGGGTGTTAAAATATCCAATCCTTGCATCACTTCATCTGTATGAAGGTACTTAATTAGCTCTTGTTTAATTTCTGGATTGTTATGACCCAGTGCTAATGTCCCTGCACAAGCTAAAAGATCGACATATTCTTTTCCATCAGCATCGGTAAGGATTGAACCTTTACCAGAGACGATGACTTTATCGATAACTCGCGAATACGTTCTTGCACTTGACTCTACGTAGCTTTGATAGGTGTACCAGCTTGCTGTATCTTGTGATTCAGTGTAGTTGCTTGTTAATTCCTGTGTTCTATCCATTGTGTTATCCCCCTCATTGTTACATTGAAGTTTCATTCACATTACAATTAAGGCTGGTCAAGATATAGAAACATTCACACTACAGCAACGGTTGTGAAATAATTTAAAATAAAACAAACCTTAAAATTAACACTACAAAAACAAAACCCAACCTTTTCATAAACACTAAATTAATATTAATCAAAAAGTTATAAGTTATTTAAACTAAAAATTCGATTGAGTTGCTTTATTTTTGCTATTTACTAAAAGACTGTTGGAGCATAGAAAAGCCACTTCACAGCGGAAAAACAGGCATATTGATGCAAATATAGGGATAAATAAAAAAGCCACACTGCTGGAGTGTGGCTTGGGAGCATTGCATGGGTGTATAGTTGCAATGATTCTTTGTGATAATGCAAATACTTAAGCAGCTTGCTCGTCGTCTTGTCCTAACCGAATTAGATAATCAAAAGCGCCTAAACTTGCTGTCGCTCCCCCACCCATCGCAATAATAATTTGCTTAAACGGTGTGGTGGTTGCATCGCCTGCCGCGTAAACGCCCGCTAAACTTGTCGCCCCTTTGCTGTCAATTTCAATTTCACCAAAGCGACTAAGTTCGACTTCACTCGATTTTAACCATTCAGTATTTGGCACCAGCCCAATTTGTACAAAGATGCCAGCGAGTGCTAACGAATGAGTGTCACCGCTTACCCTGTCTATATAGTTAAGACCAATTACTTTGTTACCATCTCCAACGACTTCAGTGGTTTGTGCGTTTTTGATAATGGTAACGTTGGTAAGGCTTTTTGCCTTTTTGATCAGCACTTCGTCAGCTCTAAGTGTATCGGCAAACTCTAATACCGTGACATGCTCAACAATATTTGCCAAGTCGATGGCAGCTTCTATACCCGAATTACCGCCACCGATCACCGCAACGGGCTTACCTTTGAATAACGGACCATCACAGTGCGGACAATAGGCAACCCCTCTTCCTTTATATTCGGATTCACCAGGTACATTCATACTTCTCCAACGCGCTCCCGTTGCCACTACCACCGATTTAGCTTTTAACACTGCACCGCTTTCAAGAGTGATATCAATGGTTTCGCCTTTGTTAATCGCCGCTGCACGCTGGTTCTTCATCACATCAACGCCATATTGGTTAACATGCTCTTCTAACTGTGCAACCAGTTTAGGGCCTTCGGTTTTTTGTACAGAGATAAAGTTCTCAATACCTAAAGTATCCGCAACTTGACCACCAAAGCGCTCAGCCACAACACCGGTATTTAGTCCTTTACGAGCGGCATAGATAGCAGCAGATGCACCAGCTGGGCCGCCACCAACAACGAGCACATCAAACACCTCTTTGTTGTTAAGTACAGCTGCTTGTTTTTCGCCAGCTTTGCTATCAAGTTTTAGTAAAATATCGCTTAGGCTTACTGCGCCTTGACTGAATTGCTCACCATTTAAGTATACGGTTGGCACGGCCATGATGTTGCGTGATTCGACTTCCTCTTGGAACAAAGCACCATCAATCATCGTAGTCGTAATATTTGGATTAACTGCCGCCATGAGATTCAATGCCTGCACGACTTGTGGACAGGTTTGGCAGCTCAGTGAAATGTACACCTCAAAGTTCAATGGGTTATCAATACCCTTGATCAGTTCGAGATCGTCTGCCGATGCTTTAGTGGCATGCCCGCCTGAATGCAATAATGCAAGAACCAAGCTGGTAAATTCATGCCCCATGGGTACGCCTGCAAACGTAATTTCACTCTTTGTGTCTATACCGCGAACTGACATTTGTGGTATGCGCTTGCCTTCACTCGATTCAGATAGTGAAATTTTATCGCTCAAAGACGCTAAATCTTGCGCTAACTCTTTTAGCTCTTGCGATTTTTTACTGTCATCAAGACTAATGACGAGTTCAATCGGGCGTTGTAGAGAGCTAAAGTGGCTTTGTAGTTGAGTTTTAATTTGGTTGTCTAACATAAATGGTAACCCTCTGCAGAAACTACAGTAAAAATTCGCAAAAACAATGAACTCAGTTCATCTGGATGGTTAATTTGGGAGTGCATACTGCACTCCCTTTGACAATTTAGATTTTGCCAACTAAGTCTAGTGAAGGTGCTAATGTTTCTTCACCTGGTTGCCAAGACGCTGGACATACTTCACCATCGTGAGATGCGATGTATTGAGCAGCTTGTACTTTACGTACTAGCTCTTTAGCGCTGCGACCGATACCTAGGTCATGCGTTTCAATAACTTTGATTTCACCCTCAGGGTTGATTACAAAAGTACCACGAAGCGCTAACCCTTCCTCTTCGATCATTACACCGAAGTTACGAGTAATACGGCCTGTTGGGTCGCCAATCATAGGAAACTGGATTTTCTTAATCGTTTCTGACGCGTCATGCCACGCTTTGTGTGTGAAGTGTGTGTCTGTTGATACTGAATACACTTCAACACCCATTTCTTGAAGCTGTGCGTAATAATCAGCTAAATCACCAAGCTCTGTCGGACATACAAAAGTAAAATCCGCTGGGTAGAAGAATACGATTGACCATTTGCCTAATAGGTCTTGCTCAGAAACTTCTACGAAGTCGCCACCATGGTATGCTGTTGCGTTAAAAGGTTTAATTTTTGTGTTGATTAATGAAGTGCTCATCGCTTTCCTCACTGTTGTTTAGTTTGAATTAATGTTGGCGATTGCTATTCGCCTTGGCTTGAGTACAAAGATAAGGGGAAGTGATATTTAAATAAAATGGATTGTTTGAATCACTGTAATCGAAAAAACTGATAATAGCTTTTTAAGTGATCAACTAATTTAGCATAAGAGTATAAAAGTACTGTAAATACGGTATGATCCAATCATCAGATATAACAGAGCGTTACTATGCACCCCTATTTTAATCATATCCAACTTGGCTACCTTGGTTTTGTTCCCTTTCTTGCCTGTATTGCATGGACCTTAATGACCGGCGCATCAGCTAACACAGTACAAGCGTTTCAATTTTATAGTTTTGGTATTTTAGCCTTTATGGCTGGCAGTTTATGGCGTGCAGGTCAACAAACGCAAAGCCAAGCGATACTGGCTGTTGTTGTTGTGATCCCCTATCCGCTACTGAGTTTTCTAACGCTCGAGTGGTCATTGGTATACTTATCCGTGGCTTACTGGCTGGTCTATCTGATTGAACGTTTATCCCCAATGTGGAAAGAATACCATAAGGATTACCAGAAAATGCGCACCGTGCTAAGCGCAATGGTTTTCGTCGGGCACCTCTTTATGATTTCTCAAGCCCTTGAACTCAGCGCTTAGGAAACTTGCGTCCCATGACCCATTAACTATAACTAACTGTAGGCGAACCATAGCGAGCTAAATTACTTTGATAAAAACGGCAGTTCCATTGCTACTGTTCTGGATAGTGAATATCGCGTTAGCGGTGTTTATGTACACCAATGGTCACACAGATTACGAGAGTTTCGAGGAGCTTTTTTGGTTTGCTGTTTCGTTCACGTTATTTTTTATCATTACCAAAGAAGTCGTCAATAAACTATTACGTGTAGCATTACTTGTTTATTCCGTTGGCTTACTACTGGATATTTTTGACAGCTTTATCGGCAACACTAATCTGCCTATTTTAGGCTTAGATACATCTTTGAAAAATC
Organism: Pseudoalteromonas peptidolytica; assembly: GCF_012641745.1. Classification (GTDB taxonomy): domain Bacteria; phylum Pseudomonadota; class Gammaproteobacteria; order Enterobacterales; family Alteromonadaceae; genus Pseudoalteromonas; species Pseudoalteromonas peptidolytica. Next base: position 25,522 of record NZ_WEHZ01000044.1, on the reverse strand, counting down.
TAGGTTTTTTATTAATAAGTGTCGGCTTTTATCGCATGATCAAAGAAAAGCGTAAAGACGTTTACAAGCTAAAAGCAGAAGTGGAAAGAAGAAGGCAGCTCGAACAGCAGATGCGTTACGAAGCAAATCACGACTCGATGACCGGAGTGGGCAGTCGCAAAGCTTGCTTCGAAGGGCTACAAGCACATAAGTTTGCGGGTCTATGGTTACTCTATCTCGATGTCGATAACTTTAAACAAGTAAATGACACGTATGGGCATCACGTTGGAGACAAGGTACTCATTAGCTTCACACAAAATATGCAGCAATACTTTGGTTTGTCACATTGCTTTCGGATAGGAGGGGATGAATTCATTGCTTATGTGGATTGTGAGCTGCCTAACCTAGATGAAATCAGAAGTGCATTACTAAACGGGCTGCTTGAATACAATATCAATGTCAGTATAGGACAGGTTATGGTCGACCCTGCAAAGCAAGCTGATTTACTTATCCATGAAGCAGATAAACAAATGTATGGTGATAAGAAAGGTAAATCTCTTCGTTCCAGCTCTAGAGGCTAAAAGACCCAAAAGCGGTAAATTTGTAAACAAAAACTGACTTTTTTGCAGTAAGAATCATCAGTTGACTTGCTGCCCTCACTAAATTTGTAGCACTAATACACAATAATTGCTAAGCTATCGTTAATATTAAGTTATAGGGGAATGTGCAGTGTTTGCAAAGCTATTTACAAACAACGAGACCCAGCAAGCGCTCGAAAAAGCGCAACAAGAACTGCTCCAACTGAAACAACAAAATGAACAGTTAAGTGCCGAAAATGAATCACTCAAAGCAGAGGTGGTCAGCGCTCAGGTGTCTCTGAATGACAACACAGATAATCAATTACTGCAATGTGCGCTGACTGGACTTGGTCAAGTGCAGGGGATCCGCGAAACAGTACTCGCAAGCTTTATGGGGATCGAAGAAGAAAGCCATTCTATAGAGAAAGTAAACGCTGCCTTTTCTAAGTCGGAAACGGCATTACGAAAAATACTCGTAGGCATGGATCAGCTTGGAACAAATATGGACAAAATGACGGCCAACATCTCTGGCTTGTCGCAAATGGCTGATAGTATAAATACGTTTGTAACCACGATTTCTAAGATTTCAGATCAAACTAACTTACTGGCGCTTAACGCCGCCATAGAGGCGGCGAGAGCTGGCGAAGCTGGCAGAGGGTTTTCTGTTGTAGCTGATGAAGTAAGAGCACTTGCCACCAACACGAATGAATCAGCTAATGAAGTTTCAGATCTCGTGAAGAAAATCATCGACACGACGCACACAACCGTGAATGCTGTAGAGGAAATTCAAGCCTCCAATATTACCCTGTCCGACAGTATTGGACATTTAAATGATGAATATGAAGGGATTGTTGCATGCTGTGATTCAATGAAAGACACAATTTTAGTGTCTACAACACAGACATTTATCCAAACAGTGAAGCTTGACCATGTGGTGTGGAAGGGGGATGTTTACAACGTGATTATCGGTAATAGTCACAAGGGAGTAAATGATTTTGCCGACCATACAATGTGCCGACTAGGAAAGTGGTGGAGCGGCGAAGGCGCTGACAAATTTGGAGCTCACAATGCCTTTAAACGTTTAGATGCGCCACATAAAGAGGTACACCGTGCAGGCGTGGAAGCAATTAGAAAATTCCAATCCGGTGATCCTCAAGGCGCAGTTAAGCAGCTTAATCAAATGGAACGAGCAAGTGTCGAAGTAATGGACTTACTTGACCAGCTAGGGCATTGATAAGTAAAGCGATACACTGTTTTATCGGATACCCGCTTTAACACTAAGGGAAATTATACGACGCCATAGTAAATGACCTATAGGCTGTATGTTTCTTTGTTTATTTTGCGGGTATTGCAACATTTGCTGCCGCGGCGATTTTATCTAATTTATACGAATTATATTCATTAATTGGTATTAATCCTCCCAGACAGGAGCCAACCGCTACAAGATACCAGCCTAATTTGGTAAACTCTCCGTTTTGCTGATTTAGATAATTCCATGATCCTTGATAAAAACTGGCGTATTCTCACTGTTGGCGATGGTGATTTAAGCTTTTCTTACTCTTTAGCAAAGTACCTAAAGCCAATTCATCTCACTGCCAGTATTTATGACAGCGAAAGTGCACTTAAACATAAATACCAAGACAACGCATTTGATAAACTTGCAAATATTGGTATTGATATTATCACCGAGTTTGATGTTACCAAGGCGAGCTGCTGGCATAGGCTCTCTAAGCAAAGCTTTGATGCGGTGATATTTCAGTTTCCATTGATCCCGGCATTTGCCTCTTATGAAAGCTTCCAGCAGCAAACACTAAGCGTAAACACGTTAAATCGCCAGTTGCTAAGAAAGTTTTTACTCAACGCAACAAAGTATGCGTTAGACCCAGCAGGTGTAAACCTTGGGATAATCACCTCTAAAGACGTCAAGCCCTATATTGAGTGGAATATAGAGCAGAGCCTGATAACAAACACAGACTTGTGTTACCTCGGTCAGTCTACTTTTGATATTTCACAATTCCCTGAGTATCTTATCCGTAATGTAGATCGAGATAAACATGTAAAGGATACTAGTGGCGTCAGCTATTACTGGTCGATAAATCACTCGCACCCAATAACCTCAAAACTGCAAATGCCACATTACTTAGCGCCAAATCACTGTACTATTTGTAGAGCAGGCCCATTTGTCAGCGAAGTTGATGCGCTATCACATCAAGAATCGAAAAAACATAAAAGTATGCAGAAACACGAAGACCAGTGGCAATTATATTTACAGCAACACAAGTAAAATAAAGGTAAAAAATAAAACATAAACCTCAATTAAAAGCAGCCTAGAGGTAACGTTTAGAGAGTCTGAAAAATAAAAAGAATAAAATATACAAAAATATTTGAGCCGCTCACTACAGAAGATTAGACTAACGCCATCTGCAAACTCTTTACCTGCTTTTTTATCTACAGGGGGCATAATGCCACTCATTAACCGTGACTTTATCATCGCGATTTTATGTCTACTGTGCGCTATGATAACAATCCAATCAGGTGCTTCTATTGCCAAGCAGCTGTTCCCATTCGTAGGCCCTGAAGGAACAACCGCATATCGCCTTGGCTTTTCAGCGTTAATTTTGTGCTTAGTATTCAAACCTTGGCGACACTTACCATCAAATTGGCGACCGCTTATTGTATATGGTCTGTGTTTGGGCGGCATGAATATCACTTTTTATTATGCTATTGAACGTATCCCGATAGGTATTGGGGTTGCTTTAGAGTTCACCGGACCACTCGCGGTCGCGTTATTTTCCTCTAAACGTAAACGTGACTATTTGTGGGTAGCCTTTGCGATTGCGGGCATTTTACTGCTATTGCCTGATCTGGGTGATGTAAATGGACTTGACCCAATAGGCGTCGTATTGGCGTTAATTGCTGGCGCATGCTGGGCGGGGTACATTTTATATGGTAAGCGCTCAGGCAGTGAGAGTTCTGGTGGGGCGACAGTTGCCATTGGTATGAGTATAGCCGCGCTCGCGATTGTGCCATTTGGCGTGATCTCCCAAGGTACGGCTTTACTAGATTGGTCAATTATCCCGTTAGGGATTGCCATCGGCCTGCTTTCAAGCGCCCTACCCTACAGTTTAGAGATGGTCGCACTGCGAAAAATGCCAGCACAAGGTTTTAGCATCTTAATGAGTGTGGAGCCTGCGGTTGCTGCATTGGCTGGTTTTTTAATTTTGGGAGAGTTACTCACTGTATGGCAATGGCTGGCAATATTGATGGTTATCACTGCATCTGTTGGCAGCTCAGTATCGAGCAAAGAGTAATACCAATTAGACTTAATACTTGCTCAATTTGAAGGAGTAAATCTGACGCTAACCGCGTTAAAAATTTCCTATTTAGAACAACTAAATAGGAAATTTTTGTCTTGCCTACAGGACGTCGGTACCTCGGCGTGAGCAGGATGCGGAAGCGGTGTTATCGACAAGGTTTTCTCACCTCAAAATAGACCACTTAATTAAGGAAATTGGTATAAACTCACATAAAGAGGCTTCAATAGCGAAGCCTTCTATACACTCAAAACAATAATTATCTCGAATTTTTAGTTTTCATCTAAGCGCAGTACTGCGCTTAGATGAAAGTATGTTTACTGCTCAACAATAGCCTGTGTTGCAATAGCAGTCGGTTCATTAGGCAACATTTCTATCTCTTCTTGCGCTTTTTCTGGAAACAAATAGGTATCGAGCCACTGCTCTTGCTCCCAAAGAACATGTAAGATGCTCTCTCGTGCTTTATACCCATGACCTTCCTCAGGTAACATGACTAACCTTGCATTACCACCCAAGCCATTCATTGCAGCAAACATCCGCTTAGACTGCATTGGGAAAGTGCCTGAATTTGGGTCTTCCTCACCATGGATCATTAACATAGGCTCGTTAATCTTTTCCGCGTGGAAGAAAGGTGACATATTGGCATACACATCTTGTGCCTCCCAAAAACTACGAGGCTCACCTTGGAAACCAAATGGAGTCAGTGTCCGGTTATACGCACCACTGCGTGCGATACCGGTAACAAATAAATCACTGTGCGCTAAGAGATTCGCAACCATAAATGCACCGTATGAATGACCTGCAATCGCGATACGCTCAGGGTCAGCAATCCCTTTCTCAACTAACGTATCCACCGCAGCTTGAGCACTTGCCACCAGCTGCTTTCTGAAAGTGTCATTCGGCTCGGAGTCTCCGGTTCCCACTATAGGCATAGTTGGATCATCAAAAATAGCGATACCTTTGGCAAGGTAAGGCATGGGTCCCCAATAACCAATATAAGGAAATTGATAAGGTGACTCTCGTACCTGAGAAGCAACAGCTTTATCTTTATATTCAAGTGGGTATGCCCACATTAATACCGGTATTCTGCCTTTAGAGGGATCATAGTTGGTTGGCAAATACAAATTACCCGATAGTTCAACACCATCATCGCGCTTATATTTGATTTGCTCTTTCACGACACCTTTAAATGCAGGATATGGGTGTGGAAACTTTGTTAACTGTTCTAGCGTATCAAACTGTAAATCACGGACAAAAAAGTTAGGCTGCTCTTGACGCGACTCACGTACAGTAACAAACCGCATTCCTTCGTCATCGAGTAATGCCCGAACCCTTTCATAATAAGGTGCACTAGATTGCCATAGCCGAGTCGATGTATTCGTTTTTACGTCAAATCGATCTAGAAATGGGATATTGCCTTGATCAGATGCGCCATTGCCGGTTAAAAATAAATAACGACCACCAACTAGCTTCAGTACACGAGAGCCTAAATCACTGTTTTCATATATAAAATTACCAGGGTCTTTATAGGCATCATTATAACTTCGCTCTGAAAACACCACGCGGTTCATATCTGGGTTGCGAGGTGAGAATATCGAAGCGCGCACACTACGATCTGAAAAGCGCCACTCATTTAAAATAGCGACATTATTATCAGCCCACTGAATACTTGCAAAGCGTCGTTCAACTTTTGCAAATAATTCAGGCTCTTTTTTGAAAGGTGCACTAATTGTGTACAAATAGTCATGATATTCAACATCTTTGCTCATATCACCACCATCTTGCGCCTCAGCCCAGATAAGCATTGCCCCTTTGTCGTCTCGCCACTGGATTTTACGAGGCCCTTCTCTCACACTGTCAAAGCCCGCGGGTAAGGCGTCTGCAACAGGTTGCCTTGCCACTTCAAATAGCGGGAACCCTCTCATGCCCCACACCTGCCATACCGCAGGGAAACGGCTATACGGTACTTGGTAAGAAAATGGGTCATCCATCATGCCTACAGTTAGATTGGTTGAATCAGGAGAGATTGAAAAGTCTTTCAAGTAGGTGGGGTTACCAATTTTTTGGGCACCTGAATTAAGATTAATTTTTATCAGTTGGCCTTCAGCATAAAATTTAAACAACTGAATATCATAAGGGCTTGCTAATAAGTTTTGATAAGTTCTGGTCGATGCTTTTTTACCAGATGTTGTCTGCACGATTGGCGCCAACTGCGACCTATCACGCTCGCTCGGTTGTTTGCCATGGTTAACCGCAATGTTTGCAACAATTGCAGTGCTGTCAGGCAGCCATTGATAAGGGGTTGAGGTCACTATTCCATTTAAAGTCGATTGCGTTAATTGCTTCAGAGCGCGCTTTTCTATATCAAATGCCCACAGCGTAGAGCTGTTCGCTTGCTCAAGAATAAACGCCAGATAACGGCTATCTGCACTCCAGCTAGGTGCCTTTATTTTACCCTCAGGTAGACCCTGTACTTTGATCAGCGCCCCAGTATCCACATGTTTAAATTCAATTGAGCTATATTGTCGACTGGACGTTCTCATAAAGCTCTCAGGATTAAATTTAATGCCTGCTAATGCTTTTTCCGGTGTACCTAGCTCTTCAAGAGAAAGGACTCGATTACGCTGCATTAGCGCAAGCCATTTTCCGTTAGCGCTCAACTTTGAAGCTGGAATGAGAGGAGCATCAACTAACTTAGCAAGTTCTGAAGAAGGCCTCATATAGCCTTGTTCATTTGCAAATACCGTTTGTGATACGGCAGTTATCATTATGATAAATGCAACTTTTTTTAATAATTTCACTGTATTCACCTATCTTGGGCGTTCATTGTGCGATCATATAATGATTTTTGGAAAATGTGCACAGATTTGCGATGTTATGTAAAGAAAACTTGCGGTACCATTAACCCTGAAAAATCGCTGTTGGTGAGTCTGGTCGATCTGAAAATTTTGATACAGATAATACCAGTTTGACTTAATACGTGCTCAATTTGAAGGAGTAAACTCAGCGCCGTTAGCATCACATCTAGATGCTAGATAAAGTATTCATGATCCGAAGTTCAGGTTAATTAGCATGAAAAATGATAAAAAACGCGCTAATGTCACCATCTTTGATGTTGCCAAAGAAGCACAAGTTTCAAAGTCTACGGTCTCTCTCGTGCTTACTAAAAGTGAGAAAGTGAGCGATAAAAGCAAAGCCAAAGTGCTACATGCAATTGAAAAGCTGGGCTATGTCTACAACCGAGAGGCTGCTGCACTTAGAAGTAAGCGTACCAATTTAGTTGCCTTGGTGATGAATGACTTAACTTGTCCTTTGTGCGCACAACTAGCTGTTGAACTCGAAAAGCAGGTATATACGTTAGGTATGGTTCCCATGCTGGTGAGTACGAACGAGTGTATTGAACGTCAACAGCAAGCGGTACAGGCATTTAAAGAATATAATGTTTCTGCCTTCATTATGATCCCTGCCAAAGGTACTTCCCGACAGTGGCTAGACAATCTTTATGACTCCGGTTTTTTAGTCATCACAATAATGCGAGAAATTGCTTTTGCCAAAGCACCCTCGATTCTGCCCGACAACAAAAAGGGGGCTCACCTTGCAACTTCTCACTTGATTGAAGTTGGAGCTCGACATATTGCTGCACTTGGTGAGCAAGACTGCTTTGAGTACCAGGCTAAACTGGCGGGTTTTCAAAGTGCATTAACATCACACCACGTTAAGCATCAGGCGACTGTTATTGACGTCCAAAATAACCGTCGAGCCGGCAAAAAGGCATTCAAACAACTGATCGAAACTCATCGTAATATAGATGCAGTTATGTGTTTTAGTGATTTTATAGCCTATGGCGTTGTAGATACGATGCGGGAGATTGGACTTTCACCAGGTAGAGATATAAAAGTGATTGGTTTCAATGATTTTGCTGATTCTCAGTTTATGACCCCCTCCTTGAGTAGTGTAAAAATAGATATTAACGAGATATGTAGACGCACTTGTCAAACCCTCTCAGAGCAGCTCAGTGGCACAACTCCTGCGGCGACAACCATAGTCGATGTAACGCTTCAATTGAGGGATTCTTCGCAAATATGCGAAATCGGCGTATAGACAAGCGCTTTGATTACTATCAAATTACATTTTAAAAAAATGCAAATATTTGCGGCCAAACCTATAGACATTGTTGAGAATCTGGATAGAATTCGCAGCAATCTCAGCCGTCTATATTTACATTTAGGAAATATGCACAAGTGACTGATGTCGACTTACACCAATTATCTTAATACTGTAGTCTATTTTGAGGTGAGTAAATCTTTTCGATAACTCCGCTACCGCGTCCTGCTATCGCTAAGGTACCTACATCCATATAGGCAAGGCAAAAATTTTGCTATTTATATGTTCTAAATAATAAATTTTTAACGCAGTTGGCTTCAGATTTACTCCTTCAAATCAAGCAAGTATTAAAGATAATTGGTATTAAATAAATCTAGTAAAAGCAAATAGATGTACCATACTAGAATGGCGAGTTTATACTTGGCACAACGTTACTTTTGTTGTCATACTCCTGTTTTTTAACACTTTTACCAATCGTATTTGAAACCGACTGGTAGTACACATTTAAGGTTCTCTTTCGTTGAATAACGCAACCTTTACAGAGAAACGCCGCTTTATTGTGAAGTTAGGCAAAATGCTTCATAAATACGGCACCCCTGCCTATCGGCTCGAAGCACACTTAATGGAAGTTGCCACTCACTTAGGGTTAAAGTCTTCTTTTGTTATGTCCCCAACATCCGTCACATTTGTGATTTGGACTGAAGGTCATGAAGAAGAGTACACTCATGTGGCACGGGTTGACCCAGGCGATCATGACTTAGGCTCGCTTGCTGATACTGATGGCGTAGTAACTCGAGTGCTATCCGGAGAGTTATCACTGCAAGAGGCCGAGCAATGCCTCGAAGCCATTTTGCATGCCCAGCCCCCATATAATAAACTCCTCACTGGACTTGCTTTTGCTACTTCTGGTGGTGCGTTCGCAATGCTAATGGGCACCAGCTGGAACGACGTCGTGTGGTCAGCATTACTTTCCTTGTTGGTGTTTTTGTTTGTACTTTGGGCGAGTATCTCCAAGCGCGTGACCCATATGCTTGAGCCTTTGGTTGCCATTGTTTCGGCTGTAGCTGCCTGCGCAGTCTCTGTGTATATCGATCCACAAATAAATATCCGTTTGGTTGTGCTATCGGCGATTATCGTGTTTATTCCAGGGTTAGCACTCGCACTTGGATTTGCTGAATTATCAGCTCGGCATTTGGTCTCTGGAACCGCTCGAGTCATGGACTCGATCATGTTGCTGTTTAAGCTCTATTTTGGTGCTTTTTTAGGTATCACGCTAGGGTTTGCGTTATTCGGGAAAGTTGATTTTGTCCAACCCCTACCATTACCAAGATGGACAGCGTGGCTTGCTGTGCTTTTGCTTTGTAGCAGTCTTGTGGTGATATTTAGAACTAAATTAAGACATGCGAGTTGGTCGCTAGCATCAGGTTTTATTGCTTATGCAGCAAGCATCAGCTCTGCGGTTTACTTTGACTACGCACTTGGTACGTTTGTCGGTGCATTTGCAGTGGGTGTCTTTAGCAATATCTTTAACCGCGTTGTCAACGCTCCAGCTTCTATTGTTGCAATGCAAGGTTTGATTGTACTGGTCCCTGGTTCTAAAACTTATATTGGACTTAATTCACTGATCGAAGGCCAAAGCTTTGTCCATGCGGATCATATTGGCCAACAAACCTTCTTAATATTTATGTCTCTTATTGCTGGCCTTATCTTCTCAAACGTTGTGCTGCCACCTAAAAAGAGCTTATAACGTGTAAAAAGAACTGGAAAGGTGACTTTCCAGTTCTTTGTAGTTGTGAATGTTAACAAAAGACTAAGCAAAATCATTCAAGTAAACTTAACTTAAACTACAAAACCTCCAACTTAACTTATTTTATATCTATATATTTCAGTACAATGGTAATTATTGAAGTAGAAATCCATTGAATTCACAACTATTCATTTCAATTCAAGATTTAACAAACCCCGCTGGTGTTTAATCTTTCTCGAGGTCAACCTCTCAATCACAAGTAATACCAATTATCTTAACTAAGTGGTCTATTTTGAGGCGAGAAAACTTTGTCGATAACAAGGCAAGAATTTTGCTATTTAGTTGCTCTAAATAAGAAATTTTTAACGCAGTTAGCGTTAGATTTACTCCTTCAGACTGAGCAAGTATTAAGGCTAATTGGTATAGGCACTCAAGGGGAATGTATGTTTCGCAATAATAAGAAAAAACTAGTAGTCTTAATCAGCCAATCTTTGCTCGGCTCGGTACTTTTTGCACCAGGTATAGCGCTCGCTGAAGAGAGCAATAATCAAGAAGCAGCTAAAAATGGTGAAGTTGAAGTTATTCAAGTCAGAGGGATCCGTGGCAGCGTTGTTCAATCACTCAATACTAAAAGATACTCTGACGCCATTGTCGATGCAGTAACTGCCGAGGATATTGGTAAATTTCCAGATCAAAACGTTGCCGAATCGCTACAACGCATTACCGGTGTTTCAATCACCCGCAGTTTTGGTGAAGGTGAGCGCGTTAGCATTCGAGGCACAGGTGAAAGCCAAAACCGAACCTTATTAAATGGTCAAGCCGTTGGTTCAGCAGATTGGTGGACCAACTCAGCGGCGAGTCGTGGTTTTAACTATACAATGTTACCCTCAGAAATTATTTCTGGGCTTGAAGTTTACAAATCACCCGAAGCCGATATTGATGAAGGTTCTATTGGCGGCACCGTGATTGTGAGAACACGTAAGCCACTTGAGTTAGAGGCAAATAAAATTGCAGGTTCAATTATCGCACAGCACAGCGAAGTATCAGGTGAAACCGATCCGCAACTATCCGCTATGTACAACTTTAAAACCGATGATGAATCTTTTGGTGCATTAATTTCTGTTGTTCGCCAAGAACGTAACTTGCGCCGCGATGGTATTGAAGCATGGTCTTGGACCTATCGTGATATCACACTTGAAGATGGTACTGTCGTCAACAATGTCTACAGCCCTGGCGGTGGGGGCTCAGCCATGTTCTCACAGCAGCGCGTACGCACAGGCATAAACCTCGCCTTGCAATATCGTCCAAGTGAAAATATGGACATTGTATTCAATGCCTTAGACTCTACACTAGAAGCTGATAATGAAAACCAAAACTTCCTTTGGTTACCCGGTTACGGCGGCTCACAATACACTGACATTACCGTTATCGACCACCCTGTCGTTGGCAAAATGGCCGTTGGTGGTACGCTTGGCTTATCTCCAAATGCCAATAATATTCTGGATGAGACCAAAGTACGTAACTCTGAGCTCAAAACCAAGTCGTACGACTTAAAAGTTGAACATCAAGGACAACTTTGGGAATCGTCATATCACTTAGGTTACACAGAAGGTTCGGGGGGGTCGCAAGCTGATCGCTCCGTTGGCTGGGAAGGTAATTATGTTCACAGCTTTGATACGTCACAAGTAGAAGATGTAAAAACCAGTTATGCCGCCGCTCCAAACGACGGAGAGAAGTGGAATTTAGGTTTTTTACGCTATGACAGTAATGATGCCAAAGATGATGAAACTTACTTTCAAGCCGATTTTAAGCGTCCAATTGATGTTGCCATCTTCAGCCAGATCAAAGTCGGCTTTAAATACCGTGACCACAGCCGCTTTAATACCAAACACACCACAGACAATCGTACCGACTTAAACTGGAGTTTGGCTGACTACTCCAAAGCCATGCCATCTGATTATCTATCAGGCATAGGCTCTTCAGGCACAACACGCAGCTATGCGATTACTGATCCGGACAAAATACGCCAAGAAGGTGATGCACTAGGTTGGAATTACCAAGTATTGAAGGCCAGTACTTTCGATATCAATGAAAAAATTACCGCAGGCTACATTAAAGCGAATCTGGATGCAGATGGTCTACGCGGTAATTTAGGTGTAAGACTTGTAAATACCAAACAAACCTCATCCGCGTTTGCAGGTGAGTCAGGTGCTGAGGTCTGGACAACTGAAGAAAAGGACTACTTCGACATTCTTCCAAGCATTAACTTGGCAATTGACTTAGATGATGATTTATTAATGCGCTTTTCTGCGGCACGAGTTATGTCTCGCCCAGATTACGCCGATATGACCGCATCAACTTCATACAACCTAGAAACACAAACTGGCACTGGCGGTAACCCTGACATCGACCCCTATCGAGCGACGCAGTTTGATACCGGTATCGAGTGGTACTTTAGCGACGCAGGCCTTTTTTCTGCGGTATTTTTCTACAAAGATATTCAGTCGTTTATCGAGAGCCAACCAGCACTTGAAACTCACGAAGGTAAAGAAGTGCTGATCAGCCGCCCTGTTAATGGGAAAGCAGGCCGCATTCAAGGCCTAGAAATCGGTTATCAACAAGAGCTATACGAAGGTTTTGGCGTTGCCGCTAACTATACCTATGTTGATGGTGAAGCAAAAGATGATGAAGGTAACGACATCACTATCCCTGGTAACTCTGAGCATACCGTTAACCTAAGTTCTTATTATGAAAACGAATTCATTAGTGCTCGCATCTCATACAACTTCAGAACAGGGTATGATACCGGTCGAGACTGGCCAGGATACATTGACGATTATGGTCAAGTAGATGCCAACCTTACCTATAACTACAACGAGAATGTGGCGTTTATTCTTGAGGCCATCAACTTGACGGATGAACATACATTTAGCTATCAGGAAGAGGGAGTTGAACAAGCACTGACCGGTGTTTATGCCGATGGAAGGCGCTTTAGCGCAGGAGTTAGATTTAACTTCTAACTCTGAAAAGTGAATGAAACTTTTACCACTAAATCTGGTCTTACTAGTTGCATAGGAATAGTTTCATGACTCTAATTAAGTCGCTTCCAAGCTAACACAGGTTCGACTTAGTAAACTCCCTGCCCGGAGTTCCAAAAAGCTGATAGCATTTGCTATCAGCTTTTATTATTTAAATTTCCTTTATATTATGGTTATATAGCGTATTAAAAATGACCATAGCAACCCCACAGAGCAGGCCAAGGATGAGTAATCAATAAAATGCGCAACAATCTCATTTCTGGGCTTATTTTTTCATTTTTTCTAGGTATGAGCTGGCTAACAAAAGCCGATCTTTACGACGCCACTCTTGCCTATCAAAACGAAGAATTTACTCTCGCATTTTCAAAATTCAGTCGCTTAGCGCAATTAGGAAATGCTGACGCTATGTATAATCTTGGGGTGATGTACTTGTATGGGCAAGGCACCGAACAAAGTGCTGCAAATGCCTTTGCTTGGTTTTCATTGGCTAAAGAGTTTGGTATCGCTGAAGCATTCCAAACTGCACAACTTGTTTTGCAACAGTCAAACGACCAAAGTGGTCTAAAGGACTTTTTAAAACTTCAAAAAAGCCGCTTGTCAAACACCTACTTGCTTGATTCAACGCTCACTAAGCTTAAACAACACAGTACTACACCAACACTGAGTAAAACCCACGATGTTTTACCTGAATATCCAGATGAAGCGGTAAGACAAGGGATTGAAGGCTGGGTTTGGTTGGAATTTGACATCGACCAAAGCGGTAAAGCAACCAATATTGAGGTTATTGACAGCTACCCAAGACATGTATTTACTGCAAGTCTGCTAAATGCTGTGGAGAAGTGGCGATATACGGGTTCAAAACAAGCACACACGTTGATCTACCACTTTGCAACGCATAAAGATGAGCAATATCGCGAAACTTTGGCTATTCAAAAAAAGGCTTACGAAAAACAACTAAGGCAGAATATCGACGCTGCGGAGCGTGGTGTGGCGCAAGTACAATACTATATTGCTAACTGGTTGAGTATGAAAGAGTACAACGCCTATCAGTTACTGCGCTACCATTGGCGTTCTGACGAACCGATGAATGAGCTCTATCTCGCTGCCGCCAAAAATGGCTTGGACTTGGCACAATATCGCTTAGCTACTCAGCTTATTAATGCAGGAGCACATCAGCTTGGTGTACTCTGGCTCGAACACGCAGCACAGACCATGGATATTGCAAAATATCGTTTAGCAACTGTGCTGCTTAACACCGGTGAACCTCAAGATGTTCCTCATGCACTACAGGTACTCATCGAGGCATCGAATAACGGCCATTTACGCGCCACACTGTTATTAGTAAATACGTATTTAACTCGCCTCAGCGATAAAGCTCAGGCCAAGGCTTGGCTGCGCCATGGTCTCATCATCGATCCCGAACACCCTGAGCTGCTGCTACTTTTGGCACGGCTTGCAGAGAATCAGGCAGAGGCCAAAAAGCTTGCTTCTCAAGCATTAAAGTCAGCATCTCAGCGCAATTGGAGTAGTCATGCAATACACTTATTCCTGCAAAAGCTTGCTAACTAACAACATCTATTTAGCGCTTCTCAACATTAATGTCTTCACCTGTTACCGTACTCCAATAACACGATGTCGCTTTCATAGTTGTTGATCCGATTGAATATTACGTGCCTGCCATCAAAGCTTGCTAGTATCTGTAGCTCGCTAACCCCTGCATAAAGGTGTAATCCAATAGGTTGAATTTCTTCAACCTTATTTTCACTACTTAAATAGCGGTAAAGCACCAATTGATGACCTCTTTTTAGTACAAAGTAAACTCCATCTCTATAAACCGCCGGTTGGTAGAGCGATAAAGATCCGCGTAACTGCTCAATATCAAATATCTCAGCGAGTGCCGTAATTAGGTATTCCCTGACTTGTTCTTTATACCCTACAAAACTAGAATTCTTATGAGTAAGAGGTAGATCAGGGAAATAAGTCGCCAAGGGCTGTTGCTCACTGCGCCCTTGAGATACGGTAAATTGCCATGCCTGCCATTTTGCTTCCATAGCAGGCTTCGCTCGATAATACAGCTTTCTACCATCCTGTGACCAATGCAAATCAGCAATTTCGGTAAAGTTATCAACTACTTTTTTAACTTCTTTAATAAAAGAGCTGATTAAATACACTTTATGCGACTTTGATAATACAGCGAGATACTCGTTATTAGGCGAAAGTAATAACAGAATAGGCACTTCCCCCTGGGGCATGGTTCCAAGCAAACTAGACGTTGGTCGAAAAGCATGTTTATGCCACAACTCAAATTGTGGCGCATCATTATTTTTGGTTGTCACCGAAGCATACACAAAATGCGCACCATCACCAGATAAAGCAGCAAGTAAATCCATCCTTGCGGGTGACGTTAACTGCTTTTGCGCCGCTTTGTTTCGTGAGTCTACGTCAAGCTGATAATAGTTTATCTCAGCTACCCCCTCAGTGTGCGCCGAAACACGTAACTGCGCATTTACATCAATTTCAGATATCACGCCAAATCCAGAGTATAAAACTTGTTGAACGCGACCTTTAAGTACACTCAAGTTTTGTTTGGCAAGCATGATAGTATCGTCCTGATACCCATGGCTCAGCGCGGAAAAAGACTGTTTAGAGAGCGTGATTTTTTGGTTTTCAGACTCTGTAAGTTGATTTAGGTTGAGCTGATAAACCCCCTGCTCTTTTATCTGATACAACAGCGTTTGTTGATCCACTTGGTAATGTGTTACGTCGCGAATAGGTAACGCAACGATGTTGATCACCATAGGGTTATTGTCTGCAAAAGTAACCTCTACAGATTGCAGATAGGTTCCGGCTTTGTCCCAAGATTTAGTGATAAAATGGCCTGCTCGATATTCAAACCAAGGCGCTGAGTCTTGTGCACTATTACAATTGCCAAGCACGCTATCGCGCGCGAGTCGCCACATTTCTATTGGGCCTTTGACGTGTAACGCCCGTACTTCGCAGGAAACCGGATCCGAACGCGAATAAATCAGCCAATTACCATCTAAAGACCAGCTTGCCGACTCTTCACTATACCCACTGTTTTTAATGGTATGGGTTGTTTTGGTCTCAAGATCATAGACTGCAAGATCAAACTGATCAGCGCCTTCTGCTAAATAGCTGTATGCCAAATATTTACCATTTGGAGAAAAGCTAACAAACACTTCAGCACCCGGGGAGGACGTGATCCGAGTAGCAGAGACTGGATCTTGTTGCACGTCACTTTGCCACTGCTCAGCGATGAATAACGCAAGTACAGTTACCAGTAAACCAATAAAAAATCCGAGCAAAGCAAACTGTACACCGCGCCCACGAGACAGCTCCTCTATTTGCTCAAGTAACGTCGGAGCTTTTTCAATTTGCGCAATACACTGATAACCTAGGCGCGGTACTGTTTTAATTATTTTTGACTCGCTTGAGCTGTCACCAAGCAGCTTACGTAGCTGTACCACCAGCTGGCTCACAGAATTATCACTGACAATAGTACCCGGCCACACCGTGTCTAAAATGACTTCCCGACTGACCGCCTGCCCCTTATTGGCAATCAACAGACGCAATAGTTCAGCATGCTTCGCTTCGATGCTTCTCCAAGAACCGTCAACACATACAGATAAATTACCCAGGTCAACAAGTATCTCATTGATTAAAAAACGTTTATCTAAGCTTTCAATCATCAACCACTAAAAATTTGTGAAACTATGGTTAGGCTCGTAATAAAAGCGTATTATGAGTATTAACTAAAGGTAACTTACTCGTATTATAAGTTGAGCACAATGTCAGCATCTCTCATCCGAACCGTTTCTTGTTGTGTATTATTTATTACAACTGCAAGTGATGCCGTTGAGCAAAATCAGGCTGCTGAAAACTCCATAGAACGCATCGAAATTCGTGCCTTCCATGACAGCGTTGTCAAGTCTCTCAGTAATAAACGCCACAATCAACAAGTTTCAGATACGATCAGTGCTGAAGACATCGGGAAGTTTCCGGATAAAAACGTCGCAGAGGCGCTGCAACGGATCACTGGTATCTCACTCTCTCGAGCACAAGGTGAAGGTGAACGGATCGGCGTGCGCGGCACAACCCCTGAGCAAAATAGAACCTATTTGAATGGCCAATATCTCGCCTCGGCTGACTGGTGGATCTCAAGTCAGCCAAGCCGAGGTTTTAACTTTATCTTATTACCCAGTGAAATCGTTTCCAGCCTAGAGGTATTCAAGACACCACAAGCTATGCAGGATGAAGGCTCACTAGGTGGCGCAATCAATATAAAAACCCGCGACCCTCTGTTTACACCTTCAGGCTATGGCGTTACAACAGCCCAATTCCAATACAGTGACTTAAGCGATAAACTCGACCCACAACTATCTGCAATTTACAACTACCATAGCAAAAGTGGCGATTATGCAGTGCTTTTTACTGCGACACGACGAGATCGCAGCCTCAGGCGCGACGGCTTAGAATCTTGGGGATGGCACGATAGGACGTTATACCAAGGTGATAATGATACTTGGTATGCCACCCAGCAGAGCCCACAAAATAAAAGCCAGACGTTATGGTTTCCAGGGGGGGGGGGATCTGCGATTTTTCAGCAGCAAAGAGAGTTGCACGCTTATACAGTCAATGCCGCGTTCCAGCTTTCCCCGCGGCTTCGATTAAATAGTCACTTACTTTATTCTCATCTAAACGCAGACAATAACAATCAAAACTTTCTCTGGCAAAGTGCAAAGTCTATTGACCTAGGCGGCGGGGTAACCCATTTACAAGTACAAGATGCTACTTTGGTGAGCGGCCATTATTTACCCACAACTGCACTGTTCAATACCAGCATGGAAGCCATTTGGCGAGACTCGCAGGTCAGCACAAAAAGTGCCCACCTAGACTTGGTCTATGATGGCATTTATTGGTCAAGCCAGTTTCAAGTCGGTCTAAGCCAAGGTTCAGGCGGTACCAAAGAAGACGTCACCTCACAATTTTCTGCTAACACCCAGTTTCATGTTGATACATCAATGCGAAAAAACATCGTTGCAAGTTATGGTATTTCACCGTTAGATGCACCAAGCTGGTTTATCACCGAAGCTCGAAATGACAGCCAAGATGGCAAAGATAAATCATACTTCGCGCAAGCTGATTTTGCGTACGATATCGACTTTAAACAGCTCGACGCGATTAAATTTGGTGTTAAATTCAAAGACCATCAACGAGACTTTTTGCGCTATCGCTCCAAAGATGGAGGGCTTGATGGTCTAGCCGGTGAGCTTGGCACTACCCTGGCCGCCTATCCGGGCACTTTTGTGGATGATTATTTGCGCGGCGTAGGTAGTGACAACACTTTAAAAAAGTACAGTTTTGCAGATATTGCACTGCTTGCCAAAGACTTTAATACGCTCAATTTTGAACAAGAAATAGAAAAAGCCAGTCGTTTTCATATTACAGAAAAAACCGCCGCTGCTTACGGTCAAATGCAACTCGCTGGTGAATCCTATGCTGCCAACATTGGGGTTCGAGTGGTCAAAACCTTTCAAGACTCTGGCGCATTTAAGCGTGTCGCCTCCCCCATCGATGCGCCAGACAGCTATATTTGGCATGAAGAATCTCGGGATTACAGCGATATTCTACCCAGTGCCAATATCAAGTTTGACTTAAGCGAGAGCCTAATTAGCCGTTTTTCCATTGCACGCGTCATGTCACGAGCGCAATTTCACCATCTTATGCCCTCCACCAATTACAACGTGACGCAAGCTCAAGGACAAGGTGGTAACGCCAATCTAGATCCATATAGAGCAGCGCAATTTGATGTCAGCCTTGAGTGGTACTTTGACGATGCTGGGCTCGCCTCAATCGCGCTATTTAACAAAGAGGTGGAATCCTTTATTGAGTTTGAACGAAAACTTGAGCGTCATGAAGGCATTTTAATGTCTATCGATAGACCCAATAATGGCGCTGGCGGCAGTATCCGTGGCGTTGAACTAAGTTATCAGCAAACACTTGCGTACGGATTTGGGCTAATCGCCAATTACACCTACGTTGATGGAAAACGTGATAACGCTGAAGTTGGCTTACGGGACAAAGTGCCTGGCACCTCTAAACACAGCACTAACCTCACTGCTTACTACGAAAACCACCAATTTAGCGTACGGCTTAGCTATAATTATCGAACTCAGTTTGCCACCGGTGTAGGCGAGACCATGATGGATAATTACGGCCAATTGGACGGCAGCCTCACGGTGAAACTAAGTGATAATCTCGATGCACAATTTGAGTTTATTAATTTAACCGACGAACAGATCTATACCTATGATCGCAACGAGTACGCACCAACCGGAGTATATGTTAACGGCCGACGTTACTATGCGGGATTAAGATATCAGTTCTGATCGCGATGATAATCGTTCCTGCACAAACCCTAAAAATAAATCCAATTTAGCGGAATGCTCTCGCTTCACTTTATAAATGGCATGCAAAGGAACTTGTGGTCTATGTAGTTCAGTAAATAGTTCAACCAAGGCTCCTGAGTCTATATCTTTTTGACAAAAATAAGACGGCAATATGGCAATTCCTAAACCAGCCAATACTGCCTCTCTAATATGAAAACGGCTGTTTGCTATTAGGTTACCTTGAAGCGGATAACTCTTAGTACCATCATGCCAGCTATCCTCGACATGATTAAGTTTAGATAACAATATGTTATGGCTACTTAGTTCATCAAGCTGTGCAGGTTTACCACGCGCAGCAAGATAACTAGGAGCAGCAACAAACGTCGCGTTTACGCTGAGCAATTTCAACACATAAAATTGACTATTTTTCAATGCTGCTGAGAACCTAAAAGCCACATCTATCTCGTCTTCGATTAAGTCCTGATTTGCCGCGGTAAACATTAATTCAAGTTTTATTTGTGGGTAGCACTTTTGAAAATCGATACAGATTTGGCTCAGAAGCATACGACCAATCGTATTTGGGAAGGTAATTTTTAGATGCCCTGAATGATGCACGCCAACTTGCTCGACCTCCTCTTCTAAATCGCGTAATGCGCGGAGGATCTTTTTTCCTTTCTCGTAAACCAATTTACCCGCATCCGATAATGCAAGTTTGCGTGTTGTGCGATTTAACAATACTTGGTCATACACAGATTCTAACTGTGCAATCGATTTACTCACCGCTGATGTTGTGGTGCCAAGCTGCTCAGCTGCACGACTAAAGGAGTGCTGTTCAGCAACGCAGCAAAATATCTTGAGTAAGTGAAGTTTGTCGTATTCCTTCCTCATTGTTTCTCATTAGGAAAAAGTCTTTGTATTAAATCAATATATATCAACTAAAAATAAAAAGTAAACTTAACACATCAAACAAAAAGGACATCAACATGATCAGCACATCTTGTCACTGTGGACAGATCCACTATCGAATTTTTACCACTGTCACCATCACACAAGCTTCTACGGGTGTACAGTTCATTAAAGCAAATGGCCTTATCGAAAACTCAAGTCAATCTTTGGAAAGGTTTGTAACTACACGCTCAGAAACACAGTCAATCCGAGAGCATGGTTTTTGTGGGCACTGTGGTGCATCTATCTATATTTTGGATAACCAAGGTTATGTTTCCTATGCGATTAATCACCTTAGTGCATATCAAGTCGAGCACTCAGGTGCGCTGAACTTTGGATTATAAGTGCCACCGCTTCATTTTATCAGCCTTAACCGGCAACTAATCGCAAACATTGGTTTTTATTTTCGTGACAAGTAGAATATCGCAGCTACAACAAGTGAGTAAAATTCAGGATAAATAATGAAACTACTTAAGTCTGCTTTGGCTTTAGCGATGGGCTTTACCAGCGCTGCTAGCCTAGCTAGTGATACTATCACCATTGAAGATATACCTAAGATCCAGTCGGTAAGTTCAACGTCTGTCAGCCCTGATGGAGAGCTTGTTGCTTTTACACGCTCAGTACCACGTGAACTTTACGTTGACAAAAATGGTACAAACTACAACGAACTTTACGTAGTTGATGACGAAGGTGTTGAGCGCCCATTTATCACCGGAAAAGTCAGTATTTCAAGCATTTCTTGGTCGGCCGATGGTCAATTTATTTATTTCCTTACTAAGAAGAAAGAAGATAAGCAACGTGCGCTTTATCGCATCGCCGTGAACGGTGGTGAAGCACAAAAAGTACTTGCGCTAAAAGGCAGAGGGATCTCTTCATATAACCTAAGTCCTGATGGCAAAAAAGTAGCTGTTCTGGCAATGCCAGCCGCTGAGAAGTCAGAAAAAGAGCTGAAAAAACTTGGTTTTATGGCTGAAGTATATGAACTGGGTTTAAAAAACAAACAGCTTCATATTATTGACCTTACGGCTTCTGAAAAACCGCTGACCCCAGCGGCTCTTAATATCGAAGGGTATGTGAGTGAAATCAACTGGGCTGACGATGCCTCAAAGTTGCTCGTTAAAACTCAGCCAACCGCACTTATCGATGATAAGTACATGAAGTCACAATGGCATGTACTTGATGCGAAAACACAAAAAATCACCACTTCGTTCAAAACAGAAGGTAAGCTTGGCACCGCTGAGTTTTCTCATGATGGTAAATACATCGCGATTTTAGGTGCTGAAGATAAGCACGACCCTGCAACTGGTCGCTTATACCTTGCCGATGCACAAAGCGGTAAAGTAGAAGAGTGGATCCCGAACTTTATGGGTCACATTGGTGATTTTGAATGGTCAAACCGTAAGAACCAGCTAACTTTTATTGCAAACGTAGGTGCTGAAAGCTTTGTAGGCCAAATTAAAGTCGGCTCTAAAAAATACAAGAAGCTTATCAAAGAAGGTAAGTTCATCGCATCGAATCTATCTATCTCTGATTCAGACAAAACAATTGCTCTACGTGCAAACACCGCTAAGCACCCAAATGAAGTGTTTATGATCCGCTCAAGTAAAGCAACTCGCCTATCAAACTCTAACCCATGGTTAGATAACAAGCGCTTTGCAAAGCAAGAGGCTATTAACTTTAAAGCTCGCGATGGCGTTGAAATTGGTGGTGTATTAATTTACCCACTGGATTATCAAGAAGGCACCCGCTACCCATTGATAATGTCAGTGCACGGCGGTCCAGAAAGCCATGATAAAAACGGCTGGCTTACCAGCTATTCAGATCCAGGTCAAATGGGCGCGGCACGCGGCTATGCGGTATTCTATCCAAACTATCGTGGATCAACAGGTAAAGGTGTTGATTACTCAAAGCTTGGCCAAGGTGACTACGCAGGTAAAGAGTTTGACGACTTGGTAGACATGAAAGAATACCTAGTCAATACCGGTTTAGTAGACACTAAGCGCGTTGGTATTACTGGCGGCTCTTACGGTGGTTATGCGTCAGCTTGGGGTGCGACAAAATTAACCGAACACTTTGCAGCAAGCGTGATGTTTGTTGGCGTAACCAACCAGCTGTCTAAGTTTGGTACTACCGACATCTCAAACGAAATGTACTTAGTACATGCTCGTTCTTACCCTTGGGATAAGTGGCAATGGTACTTAGAGCGCAGCCCAATCTACTGGGCAGGCCAGTCTAAAACGCCATTACTCATCATGCACGGTAAAGATGACCCACGTGTACACCCTGCACAATCTATGGAGCTTTATCGCTACATGAAAGTACAAGGTAAAGACGTACGCCTAGTTTACTACCCAGGTGAAGGTCACGGTAACCGCAAAGTAGCTGCACAGTACGACTATAGCTTACGCTTGATGCGGTGGATGGACAACTACCTAATCGAAGGCAAAAAAGACATGCCAGATTATGAAATTGACCATGCAGCAAAGCTAAAAGCAGTTAAAGACGCGAATAAATAAGCAGCTCAGTTTGTTGTTAAGGGCGCTAATTTGCGCCCTTTTTTATCAAGGAAAAAGATATTGCAATTAACTTCAATCAAACTCGACACCGAGCGATTCACCCTTAGACCCTTAATCTCACAAGACGCCGAAGCGCTATTTGCCATATTCTCAGACACAGACGTCATGCGATATTGGAACACGCCACCTTGGGATAGCCTCCATGATGCAACGCAATTTATTAAGCAATCACATGAAGATTTGACCACTCAAAAAGCGCTCACATTGGCCATCGTTTCAAAAGGTGATAAAGCATTAATTGGTAAATGTTTACTGTTTAGCTGGGATAAAGAGTCACGTCGAGCCGAGATTGGCTTTGGTATTGCCAAATCTCAATGGGGGCAAGGTGTTATTCCAGAAATTGGCACTGCGCTCATTGACTATGCCTTTTCAACACTAAAGTTAAGACGCATTGAGGCGGAAATTGATCCCGCTAATATTGGCTCAGCCAAAGTACTCGCAAAACTTGGGTTTACTAAAGAGGGACATTTGCGCGCTCGCTGGGAAATCGCTGGCGACGTATCAGATTCTGCGCTTTACGGCTTACTTGCAAGCGACCCTCGGTAAAGAAAAGAGTAAAAATCAAAGGTATGGATACAGAGTTACCTTTGTTTGTATTGGGTTTTGCAATACCCGCGATTGACCGCTTTGCTTCTAAGTTTAACATGCTTGGTGTTGCGCCCACTTACTCGTTGCCGCCAGAGCTTAAAACTACTGGGTTTTAGGCTGCTACGCATTAGCTTGATCACTTCAGGCTCACTCAGTTCAAACTGTCGTTCGATAGCTTCAAATGGCGTTCTATCTTCCCACGCCATTTCTATGATCCTGGAAATTTCTGAGTCACTAAATTGCACTTACTTAATCTTGTTGTCTTTTAATCGGAACCACAGATACGCATCAAGTGTCAAAAAGGATTAAAAATACTTACGGCCAATCAAGATTGCCATCGCAATGCCGATAGGTAAGGTGTACATGATTTGCCTAGATGCAACGCCCACCGCTGCACCAATCCCACCCCGATAGCCAGCCCCAAACCTATTTTTCCATTGGTATTTTGCTTATCACATTTCATTGACTGTTCCATCATCCAAACCCGTAGTTATACCAATTTGACTTAATACTCGCTCAATTTGAAGGAGTAAAACTGGCTGCTAGAAAGGCATTAATTATCCGCAGCTTAGGTTATATAGTCAGTGCCCTTCTCGTTTAAACCAAGCCTGTAAAAACTCGATACACTGAAGTACCGCAGCTGGCACAAATTGGCGTGCTGGATATAGCGCATATAAAGTTAACTTAGGCTTTTTTGCATCCTGTAAAATACTCACAACTTCGCCCTTATCAAGCGCTTCCCTGCAAGCAAATTCAGGTAAAAAACCGACGCCCAAGTGGCTTTTAATTGCTTGCAGCATAAAAAGAACATTATTCACTTTAAGAGGGCCTTTTACTCGCACACCGTCGTCTAGTGGCCATAAATTTTTACGTTTTGAATAACTGTATTCAAAACAATTATGATGCACTAAATCCTGTGCTGAATGGATAGCGGAATGACACTCTAAATACTGTTTTGATGCACATACATGATAAGTAAATCGAGTAATTTCCTTACCTATATAGCTTGAGTCAAACGGGCGACTAGAAGCCCGAAAGCCTAAATCGAACCCTTGCTCTACTAAGTCGACATCCTCATCTCCTAAATGTATTTCGAGGTCGACATCTGGATGCGCTTGCATGAAATCAGCAAACATTGCAGCCAAGTCAGTGATCCCAAGCACCATTGGCACATTTACCTTTAACTTGCCTTTGGGTGCTTGCTGTGACTCTTGAACAAAGGTATCTGCGTCTTCTAACTTATTGAGAATATCTTTTGCCCGTTGCAAATAGCCTTCTCCCACGTGCGTAAGCTGCAAATTACGTGTGGTGCGGTGTATAAGCCGCGCGCCAAGCTCAGCTTCTAGTCGGCTGATCTCCTTACTGACCATGGATTTAGACGTATTGTACTGCTCTGCAACACGAGTAAAACTGCGTACCTCAGTCAGTTTTACAAACATTTCTATCGCTCGTAGCTTGTTCATACTTTCCTTGATAATTGTTTCCACTATGTGAACTCTTGGTTCTCACTGTAGCTATATATCAAACATTATCAAGTTTATACACTGAGCATATCTTTTAGCCAAGAAGCAAATAAGGAAAGCAACTATGTATACGTTATATTACCTACCGGGTGCTTGTGCGCTAGCAACACAGGTCATACTAAGAGAATTAAAGCAACCCTTTGAACTTGTTGACAAACGCGGTGTAGATAACTTTTTAGCCATTAACCCAACAGGTAAAGTCCCAGTTCTTAACGATGGCGGAAACACGTTAGTAGAAGGAGCAGCAATCCTACTTTATCTACTCAATAAACACGAAAATAACCTTCTTCCTCAAGCTGATGTTTTTCATAAGCAACAAGCAATAGAAAACCTTCTTTTTGCCAATGCCACGATGCACCCGGCTTACAACCGCCTATTTTTTACCACAGGCGCAATCGCTGATGAGCATGCACGCAAGCCATTTTTAGAAGCAGCAGCGGTTGCCATCAACGAATTATGGGTGTTGGTCGAGAAAAAGCTCGCACAGCAAGCTTTTTTAGGGGGCGATCAAATTTCCGCTGCGGATATCATACTGGCTGTATATGCACGTTGGGGGGACTATTTTCCAGTAGATATTATCATTCCCGAGAAAGCAGGGGCGGAGCATACTTTGATTACTTATAAACCAAAGAATACCTGTGCCCTAAATTTGTCGTTCCAGCCAGCGGTTTTCAATTTGCTGCGTTGACTCGGTAAGCCGCATTCACACTGCTTGAGCAT
>NZ_WEHZ01000043.1 GCF_012641745.1 Pseudoalteromonas peptidolytica | reverse complement strand
GCAGCAATGCGACGGGTTTTTTGCTGTGTGGGATTTGGAAAGAAAGTCTCACAAGATAATCAACACCTCGCGAGGTAAACTCGCTCCCACCACGACACCACCATAGTGCAGCACTGGTAGGAGGCGGTTTACCCGCCGAGCTGTTGGGTTTGCCAAACAAAAAGAATAAAACATCCTACTTTGTAACATCGCGAGGTAAACTCGCTCCCACCACAATATCAACAAAGTGCAGCACTGGTAGGAGGCGGTTTACCCGCCGAAAAGAAACCCTTTGCAGCAATGCTGCGGGTTTTTTGCTATGTGGGATTTGAAAATAAAACCTCACAAGATAATCAACACCTCGCGAGATAAACTCGCTCCCACCACAACACCAACAAGGTACTGCACTGGTAGGAGGCGGTTTACCCGCCGAGCTGTTGGCTCTATTAAACAAAAAGAACAAAAATATCCTACATGCGCTCATCTCAATGAGCTGAGGGCTTCGTAGTTTTTAAGCTCGAACATTGCTGTAATACCAATTAGCCTTAATATTTGTTCAATTTGGAGGAATAAATCAGACGTTAACTGCGTTAAAGAGCTCTTATTGAGAAAATCTAAATAAGAGATTTTCTCGCTTCAAATTAGCAAATTAATTATCATAATTGATATAACCAGCTTCGTAGCGGTTCAAAGCGAGTTGATCGGGAAATGGAGTAGCTATTTGATTAATAGGCTCAAATAAGCAAGAATAATCAGACTGAAAGCTCTAAGTTGATTACAGTTCCTAACCCTTTTTTGATAAAGAATGTTATTAATAAATTTCAATTTGTTGCATTTTTCATCTCTCTTTCTGATGTTATAAATCTGTTGTTGTTTTATTAAAAATAAAAAAATTCATATTTTTTATAAAAAATCTTGATCTTTTCCTCGTAAAGAAATAGTTTATGTTGTTGCTTTATCGGGAACGAAGTATATAAAAAAGAATAAGGTCATAAATGAATATAACAAACCTAATAACAAAACGAACTCCTGTGTTTTTTGCCGTAAGTTGTGCCATTGCGTCAACCTCAATGAATGTGCTTGCAGAACAAAGCTCCGGAGTTGATGAAGTAGAAAAAATCCAAGTAACAGGTTCTCGCATTTTAAGAGAGGGTGCGATCGCCCCAGCCCCAGTGACAGTTATCAGTGGAGAGGCATTGTTAGCCAGCGGTGTAACAAGCATCGGTGAAGCATTAAATGATATGCCAGCGTTAGCAAACACCTACTCTCTTGCGAATGCTGGAAGAAGTATTGGTACCGCAGGTCTGAGTTTACTTGACCTACGAGGTATGGGTACTGCAAGAACATTGGTGTTGGTTGATGGTAAGCGCCATGTGTCAAGTAGTCCGGGTTCTGCATCTGTTGATGTTAATAATATTCCTTCAAACTGGATCGAGCGTGTTGAAATTATCACGGGTGGTGCGTCAGCTGTATACGGTGCTGATGCGGTAACAGGTGTAGTTAACTTCATTTTGAAAAAAGACATTCAAGGTTTTGACTTAAGTGTGTCTAAAGGTACTGCTGCGGAAGGGCCGTATGAAAATGAAAAGTTCAGCCTTTCTTACGGCCTAGACTTTGATGGCGGTAAGGGTAATGTCGGTATTTCAGTATCTCATGTGAGCCAAGATGGTATGAATGCTACCGACCGCGCTCAAACTAATAGGCTGATTAGCTCAATCACTAACCCAAATGATGGTGACATCGCCGGCGAAGATGGTAACTATATTCATGATGGGATAGCTGATAGGTTAACAATCACTAATGCCGGTTATTATGATGACTCTGTAAACGGTAACTTTTATCAGCAGGAAAATGGCGAGTTAGTTTGGTATACCTTTAACCCAGACGGCAGTGTTAGACCACAAAAACTAGGTACAACCTATGAAAATGACTGGGCAATTTGTTCTGGCGACTGTGACATCCTTGACCTAACCCGTTATCGAGAATTACAGCCAACGTTTGAAAATACAAACGTAAATATCAAAGCTAACTACGATATTACATCAGATTTGAATGTTTACGCCTCTGCAAAGTACACAAAATCAGAAGCAGATTCTATTGGTCAGCCGTCGTATTTTGAATATGGTGATAGCCGTGGGACGGGTGCATTTGTGATCAAAAGAGATAATGCTTATATGCATGAGTCTTTGGCACAGCTGATGGATAGAAATGGCGTCGATGAATTTAATATGCACCGTTTCATGGAAGATGCAGGCCGTCGCTATGAATTGAATGAGCGTGAGACAACAAGCTTTGTTGCAGGGCTGAGCGGAGTTGTAGCTGAGGACTGGGATTTTGAAGCGTCAGCTGTGTATGGTAAGACAGAGATCACGCAGACCAATGCAGGTAATACGATTAAAGCACGTATTAAGCAGTCAGCTGATGCTATTCGATTAGACAATGGTGATATTGTTTGTCGTGATGAGCAAGCTCGTGCTGCAGGGTGTGTGCCAACAAGTATGTTTGGCTATGGCGCAGTAAGTGATGAAGCCGCAGCTTGGTTCAATACAACAAGTGTCAGTAAGTCTGAGATTAAGCAAACAGTATTGAATGCCAATATCAGTAATAGCGGACTATTTGAATTACCAGCAGGTTATGTGGGCGTATCATTTGGTCTTGAGTATCGAAAAGAAGAAAGTGATTCCTTACCTGATGCCTTTGCTGCAACGGGTGCAACATTCTTGAATGCAATCCAAGAAGAGCATGGAGACTTCAGTGTAAGAGAAGCCTTTTCTGAAATTTCTGTCCCATTACTTGCCGATATGATGTTAGTGCAGGATTTATCATTAGATGTTGCAGTACGTTATGCTGATTATTCAACTATCGGAGATACCGTAAGCTGGAAAACGGGTTTAAACTGGACGGTAACAGATGAGTTACGAGTTCGAACCACTAAGTCTAGAGCGATGCGGGCACCAAATATTTCGGAACTATACGGGCCTCAAAGTGAGAACTTTTTTAGAAGTATCACTGATCCCTGTAAGCGTGGTGAAGTTCAAGATGCGAACCGCAGAGCGAACTGTGATGCACTTGGTATCCCAGAAGATTTTGACGCGGTAGCGACCAGCTCTTCTATACCGGGCGTACTTGGTGGCAACCCAGACCTTAAAGAAGAAGAATCTGATAGCCTTACATTTGGTGTAGTATATACACCAGAAGCAATATCGGGTCTTTCTATAACGCTTGACTACTGGGAAATTGAGATTGAAGATGCAATTAATAATATCTCAGGCCAGGACATTCTTGATAAATGTGTTGATTCGTTAAGTGGTATTGATAACCAGTTCTGTGCGTTGGTGACACGAGATGCGGACGGAGAGTTGACCGGTATTCGTTCAATTACGCAAAACGTTGCTAAACAGAACGCAGAAGGGATAGATTTTGAGATTGGCTATGACTTTGATTTATTCGAAGGTCGTATGACTTCCAGCCTAATAGGAACCTATCTTAAGAGTCGTGAAGAATTTCCTTTCCAGTCTGACTTATCAGACTCTGAAGAGTATGCTGGGACAACAGGTGAAGCAGAGTGGCAAGCTATGGTATCACTTGGCTATAAGGTCAATAACTGGCACTTTAGCTCGAAAACGCGTTACTTAGATGAAGTTAGCCTATATACCGATAAGTCTCTAAATAAAAACCCAGATCCTAGTAACATTATGAGCTATGGCAGCTACTTTATTACAGATATACGTGGTGGCTATCGTTTCGACAATGGCATTACGTTGGAACTTGGCGTTGATAACGTGTTTGATAGAGATCTACCAGGCTACACTACAGGCACAGGTGCAAGTAGTGCAAGTTATGACAATATCGGGCGGATGTATTACGGTGCCTTTACTTATCAATTTTAGATGTAAATCTTAGAGTGTTAAGAATAGCTCTAGAGTGACAACTTTGAAGGGTATGCAGTTGCATACCCTTTTGCTTTAACTCAACTAATAAAAAATTAAGAGGCTACTCGCTCACTTTTTTAGATATTGCCCTGGTGGTTTTCCAAATACCTTTTTAAACGCACTGCTAAATGCCGCGGTTGAGTCAAAACCTAAATACTGTGCTGCTTGTTGCTGAGAATATCCGCCTTTTAACAATTCGATTGCTTTGATTGCCCTTAATTTTTGGCGCCAGTCACTAAAGCCCATCATAAAACACTTGTGGAATAAACGGTTTAGTGTACGAGTGGATGCGCCCACTTGACCACTCCATTCCTCCAAACTTACTTTACATCCTGGGTTAGTATGCAGCTCGGTTACAATGGGTAAGATTCGAGCATCTTGTGCGCTTGGAATAAAAAAGTGGCAAGTTGCAGCTGATGTTAGCCTATCAATAAAGACCGTTATAAATCGCTCTGTTTTTTCATCTAGGTGGTAATCTTCCTGCCAAGTACAGATCTCCAAAATAAATTGTTTTAGTAGTTCATCGACAACAATCAACTTGGCTTTATTTCCCAGTAACTCAGTATATTTAGTATCAATATACACACTACGAAAGTCTCCACCGTAGCGACAATATGTCTCATGTGGCAGGCCTGGGGGGAGCCATAAAGCTTGGTCAGGAGTGATCACAAATGTGCCCTCTGGGGTCACAATAGTGATCACGCCATTACTGGTATATGCAAGCTGGCCCCAATCATGTTGATGTTGCTGGACATGTTCCCACTCTGCTTTTTTTACTGCCCTAGGAAGAATTGGTCGACCAAGTGCAGGTTTTAAAAAGCGCTTCGACTTTGGCTGAATACGCCAAGGAGAGGTTGTCTGTTTTGATAAAGAACTTGGCATAATTGTGTATATCAGAAATTAAAATGTGGCCATATTATAGCCATAACTTTTAATAGTTGTGCTTTATGTGGAGATAATCATGAAGAATACTTCTCAAGGATGGCAAAGTCCTTTTAATTTCTTAGTGCTCGCAACCGTTGTTATGGCCGTTACGTTCGCAGGTTGGATGGCTATGCTCAATAACTTTGCGATTGAAGCGGCAAATTTCAATGGTGCTAATATGGGAATGTTGCAATCGCTGCGTGAGATCCCTGGGTTTTTGGCGTTTACAGCGGTATTTGTTTTATTGGTGTTAAAGGAACAAACCTTCGCACTGATCAGCTTGTGTTTGTTGTCGCTTGGCGTCGCCATTACGGGGTTGTTACCTACTATATACGGTTTGTATGCGACCACAGTATTAATGTCGATAGGTTTTCACTATTTCGAGACGCTGAATCAATCGCTCAGTTTACAATGGTTTAATAAAGATGAGGCACCGGCAAAACTGGGTATCTTGCTCTCGATTAAATCCATCGCCTCTTTAATCACCTACGCGATAATATGGCTGGGTTTTAGCTACTTCTCTGCGGACTATCAGTGGATGTATCTACTAATTGGCGGTGTTGGTTTTATTATTGCGTTACTTATGTTTATTGGCTTTCCGACGTTTGAAATACACACCAGGCAACATAAGAAGCTGATTTTAAGAAAAGAGTATAGCCTTTATTATGCGTTGATTTTCTTTTCTGGTGCGAGGCGGCAAATCTTTATGGTATTTGCGGGTTTCTTAATGGTGGAAAAGTTTGGTTTTGATGTGGCGCAGATCACAGCACTGTATATGCTAAATCATTTGGTAAACATATTTATTGCACCTAAGATTGGGCAGATGATTGGTCATATAGGTGAGCGTAAAACCCTGACAATAGAATATATTGGGCTGATTGCGGTGTTTATTGGGTACGCATTAGTAGAGTCAGCAAGCTTTGCAGCAGCACTTTATGTGATTGATCATTTATTTTTTGCGATGGCGATTGCACTTAAAACTTATTTCCAAAAAATTGCTCGACCAGAAGATATCGCGGCAACGGCTGGTGTTAGCTTTACCATTAACCATATTGCTGCGGTGGTGATCCCTGCAAGTTTTGGGGTGGTATGGCTGTACGATCAATCCTTGGTATTTTACTTTGGGGCTGCACTGGCTGTATGTTCGTTAGTGCTAAGTCAGTTTGTGAATACACACAAGGGACAGGAAACGCTGGCTAAGTCAGTGTGATGTTGGTGCATCACACTGTAAAGTAGGGTGTGGCTTATATACTGCGACCACACCAAACAACACGTCCTGCAATGCCGTGACTATCGGCATTGTCAGCGGTGATCTCCCAGCTCGGGTAGTCAGGGTTGTCACTGATCACCTGGATTCGGTTCTGTCTCTGTTGCACGCGTTTTGCCATTAGGCCGTCTTGCGTTTGCACGATATAAACGGCATCTTTACTAGGCTGATGTTGTGATAAATCCACAAGTACCATATCGCCATCTAATAATGTAGGCTGCATACTATCACCACGGATAGAGACAAAGGCGAGTTTATCTGAGTACACGCCAAGATGGGAGTTTAGCCAACGACGGTTGAGTGCAAATTGCTCGGTGACTTCCTCATGACCAATTACACTACCCATACCTGCACTGGCCTCAATGTCGAGTTTTGGAATGAGTGTAAGTTCATCTTGGAGCTGGCCTTGTGGCTTATCGAGAGGCTGCTCTCCTGTCAGTAGCCAATTTAAGTCAACGGCAAAGAGATTATAAAGATGTTCAAGATAAATCATAGATGGGCGGCTCAAGCCGCGACAAATACGGTAAATATGGGAAGGAGATTTACCTGTTAGTTGGGCAAATTGACGTTTATTGCCGCCTGCAAACTGCTCCACTAAAGTTACAAATCGTCTCGAAAATGCCGTACTCATTTCAGTGTTATTCTCTTTATCAGCGCCTAAACTTGCAAGCATACTGAGCTCTGTCTTATCTGTACAGCCTACGAGCATTAATTGCACATTTTATAAACGTGCTCCACTGCAAATACACGAATGGAATAGAAAGTAAGACGCTTTATCACTGCATTAGACTAAGGTCGTAGCATTGTATCCTGTATGAAATTTAACCATGCTGATAGGCTAGAATCGCAAGTTAACATTTATTTAAACTCGGCATGGCTTGCTTTAGCCGACATACAACATGGAAAAAGGTAATGAAATATACAAATCTATTGATAGCACTTCCGCTCTTAGGTGCGATGGAAGTTGCATTAGCTGTGGACTGTAGCAACTTAACGCAATGGCAACCACAGCAGGTCTATACCGGTGGAGATGCTGTCACTTATCAGTCTTCCAAATACACAGCTAAATGGTGGACACAAAACCAAAATCCAGCACAACACTCTGAAACTTATGGAGTCTGGCAAGCAAACGGGCGCTGCGATGCGACTACGCCACTTCCCATTGTGTCGGTTACTTCTCCGAGCAGCAATGCACGCGTTGTTGTTGGTTCGCCCGTTAGTCTTGCTGCAACAGTAAGCCATCCGCAAAATACTACCATTGATAATGTTGAGTTTTATCTTGATGGTACGCTTGTGGCGTCTGATAGCACTCCACCCTATGAGGCTATGTGGCAAGCGCAGGGGCTTGGTGCTCGTGCGTTAACCGTCTATGCCACTGATACATCTGGGGCGAGAGGTGAGTCGAGTTCTGTGAGCTTTAGTGTAGTTTCTGATGATACACCTCCTGGCGATCCTAATTTTAAAATTGTCGGCTACTTCCCAAGTTGGCAAGGCTCCGTGAGCGACATTCAATTTGATAAGCTCACCCATATCAATTACTCATTTTTACTTCCTAATGCTGATGGCACACTAAGACCGCTCGAAAATTTAAGCAAAATGACAGCGCTGGTAAATTCAGCTCATGCCAATAATGTGAAGGTAGGGATTGCCATTGGTGGTTGGAATGGCGGCGATGATAGTGCGTTTGAGACATTTGCTAACTCGGAGCAAGGTCGAGCGCGTTTTGTCCAAGAGGTTATTGCGTTTGTTGAGCAGCACAACCTTGATGGGGTTGATATGGACTGGGAGTATCCAGATCCTGGTGCTTCTGCAAATAACTATGCGTTACTGATGAAAGCGCTAAGCGTTGAGTTGCGTGCCAGAGGTAAATTTTTAACAGCCGCAGTGGTGGCGCTTGGGTACACAGGTGGTGGCGTGTTGGAATCTGTATTCCAAGATATCGACTTTTTAAATTTGATGGCGTATGACGCGAACAATGGCGATCATGCTTCTATGCAATATGCCAAAGATTCTATTGCTTATTGGCAAGGTCGTGGTTTGAGCAAGGAAAAAACGGTATTAGGTGTACCATTTTATGCAAGACCTACTTGGAAGGCATACCGCACCTTACTGCAAGAAAACCCAGCCAATGCGTGTCGTGATAGTGATGGCAGCAGTTACTATAATGGTATCCCGACGATCCGTGCAAAAACGCAGTACGCTAAGCTCAATGCTGGCGGCATTATGAATTGGGAGCTCTCGCACGATAGCAACGGTCCTGCATCATTGCTAACGGCGAAGTGGGAAATTGCTAAAGGATTAACCCCTAGCTATCAGTGTCAGTAATACCAGCGGTAATTTAAAATGGTGGTCGCCCTGTAGAGGGTGACCACGCGTTGTTTATAGTGCTTTAAAGCGGATCGCAACCCCGCCACCGGCAGCCAGTTTTAACATCAGCTTGTCAGTACTGGTTACTTTTTTACGGTAAATGTTCATTTCATACGGATTGTGTTTCCATTCAGCTTTGTCGCCGTCTGCGTAAATTTGTGCTTCGAAGGTTTTACCTGGTTCGAGGAAGTCCAAAGCAATAGGAATGTCTCTTGATTCTTCATCCGTCACTGCGCCTAAGAACCAGTCGTTACCGCTGTATTGTTTATGTTTACGTTCCTTTCTGGCAAAGACAACATAATCACCCACTTCCCCCGCAAGTGCGATACTGTGTTCCCAATCAGTCGGTACATCTTTTATAAATTGAAAGGCATCTGGCTTAGCGAGGTAATTTTCTGGTAAATCGGCCGCCATTTGAATTGGGCTATAAAGTACAACATAAAGCGCTAATTGCTTAGCTAGGGTGGTTTGTGGGCGGTTAGTTTTATCACCAAGGCCATTAAAGCCCATGTCAAAAATACCCGGAGTAAAGTCCATAGGGCCTGCTAACATGCGGGTAAAAGCAAGCATTGGCACATGTTCAGGTGGGTTTGGTGGCGTGCCCCATGCGTTAAACTCTTGTCCTCTGGCGCCTTCTCGAGAAATCCAGTTTGGATAGGTGCGGCGCAGCCCTGTGTCTTTGATAGGCTCATGGGTGTTAATACTGATCTTATGTTTGGCTGCCAGTTTTATGTTGTCTAGGTACTCATTTGCCATAAATTGGCCATCATGCCACTCGAATCTGGCATTGCCCTTGGCATCAATGCGTTTGATGTTGCCGCCATCTGCAACATAGCCTGTTTTTACCTGACGTACACCGGCTTTTTCGTAGAGTGCAAAGGCCTCTTCCATTTGATTTCGATAGTTACTAACATTGCCTGAAGTCTCGTGATGGCCAATTAAGCGAGCGCCGACAGTTTCGCCATGTTTGGCTATTTCGTCTATGTTGAAATCAGGGTAGGCTTCGGTAAAACTAAAAACATCGCCGTTGAAGAACCAGTCACCATCCCAGCCAGTGTTCCAGCCTTCAACTAACACACCATCAAAGCCATTATCGGCTGCAAAGGTTAGGTATGCTTTAGTGCGCTCAGTCGTTGCACCATGCTTTTCTCCACTTCCCCAAGTGTTTTTATTTATGTGCATTTCCCACCAAATACCGATGTATTTACCCGGTTCAACCCAAGAAACATCGCCTAGTTTGTTTGGCTCATTGAGGTTTAAAATCAAGTGGGAGTTGAGCAAATCTTTAGCCTCATCTCCTATTTGAAGCGTGCGCCAAGGTGTGTTGAACTTGCCATTGGTCTTAACTGCAATCCCATCTGACCAAGGAGTTAAATCAGCTATAAATGTGCCGGGACGGCGTTGATTTAATGTCATACCCGCATAATCTATAAGGGCGGCTTCGTGTACACTGATATGCATACCATCTTGGTTCTTTAAGGTAAATGGGGTGTGCACATGAGCAGCATCGTGCAGAGGTGTGGTGTTGTATACATATTCATAGCGATTCCATCCACGCGCTGGGATCCACCATGCGGTAATCTTATCGCTGCTGGCAAAGGTAAATTCGGTGAGCTCTTTGGTAATATAAAGGGCTTGGTTTTGAGCAACCTCATAGCGAAAGCCGACACCATCATCAAACACCTTGACGCGTACAGTATATTGCGGTGATTGGTCGGTCTGTTTGGCAAATGTGACCGCCAGCTCATTATGCTGGTCTTGGATCACGCGAGCCTCACCCCAAGGCTGCTCCCAGCTACTATCGACACTGCTACGGTGATGCGTGGTGATAGTCAACCCATCACGCATAGATGCCGCCTTCGCAAAGTCAAAACCAAGTTTAGAGGGAGCAATAATGGTTTTGTTGTTAAAGCTTACTTGGTAGGTAGGTTGGCGCTTATCGTCATTTAAAGTAAAAGTAATGTTGCCATCGGGCGAGCTGACTGCTAATGATGTGGCGAAGCTTGTGCTGGTAAAAAAGCTTAAGCCAATGAGTGAAACTGATAGGGGGCGCATAGCGTTTCCTTTTCGTTGTCGACACGTCTATTCGTGTTCTTTTGCGTATAAGCTAAGCTTACTGTTGTATGCTAAAGTTCACGTAAAAGCTGCATACGTATTCATCCTGTAAATGCGATGAATGTAATATTTAATCCGCTCGGTCTACTGAAGATAAGCACAAAATAAAATAAGGATAGGACAAACCGCTTATGCAAAACCTAACTTTGCTGCGATGTCTTGCCATCGCACTAGTCGCATTACAATCAAGCGCTGTTGATGCGCTGGAAATACAAGTGTTAGACAATGATAAGCAGCCGCTAGCGAATGCAGCCGTATGGCTTGAAGGTGAAGGCGTCGCGCACTTGGCACCGGAAAATGGTTTCAAGATGGAGCAAAAGGATAAGTCATTTGTGCCGCATATTCTAATGGTACCAACAGGGGCTCAGGTCTCGTTTCCTAATTTAGATTCTATTTTGCATCATGTGTACTCTTTCTCACCAGCCAAGCCCTTTGAGCTGAAGCTCTATCGTGACGACCCAAAAAAGGTACTTTTTGATAAGGCAGGGATTGTCGAACTTGGCTGTAATATTCATGACTGGATGTTAGGGTATATCGTGGTTGTAGACAGTCCTTTATTTGCCGTAACTGATAGTAATGGTTATGTCACTCTGGATCTAGATTTGGGGCAAGCAGGCGCGTTACAGCTACATGTGTGGCACGAACGGTTTGAAAACCTAGAGCAAGTTGAGCAGCACCAGCTCTCTGGCTTGAGTAACACCAGTTCAATAACGTATCAATTAAAACAAACGTTGATTGCTCCACTGCAGGACTTTTCTGATGGCTTCGATGATTACTAAATTAAGCCCTATGCTAGCATTATTTGCCATTGGGCAGACTAATGCAGTCGAAGTGTCTGGACATGGCCAGTTACAGGCTACCTGGCAGCACGATGACAACCGTAAAGCTTGGTATCAACCAGGTTGGGGGGTAACTCGCTTTGGTCAAGCCGAGTCAGATTTGGCGTTGAGTCGCGGGGTAGTGGATTGGCGTGTTGATTTTGACAGTGCTTGGTCTTTACATGGCGTAATGCAATACGTACCAGATCCAGATGATAAGCTCGGATTTACCGAGTTATATTTACAGTATCGCACCCTTCCCAAAAATGGTCGCCGGTTGATAGTGCGTACCGGTGGTTTCTATCCCAGTTTTTCCATTGAAAACCCAGATATTGGTTGGTCATCTCCTTACCATTACCAGTATTCAGCAATTAATGCTTGGATTGGGGAAGAGGTGCGTGTATTTGGTTCAGAAGTAGCCGTGGAGCAGCCATCAACTCGTCGCAGCAGAGGTAAGGGGTATAAAGGGGTTGCTGGGATCTTTAAGGGCAATGATCCCGCAGGTACTTTGTTAGCATGGCGAGGGTTTACAGTTCATGATAGGCAGTCGGTATTTAATGAAAGTATACCCTTTGCCGCCGTTGAGTCGTTAAATACGCCGCAGTTACAGCATCAAGCGCAATATGTTGAGCCTTTCACAGAAATAGATGGTCGTTTTGGATACTACTTTGGGTATCATCATGACTTCTCGACTCGTAGCGCGGTCAATGTGTATTGGTACGATAATAATGGTGATCCGAGCAAAATTAATTATCGCACAGGCCAATATGCGTGGGATACCAAGTTTATAAGCGCTGCTTGGCGCTATAAGTTATCAACACAAACACAGCTGCTGTTCCAAGGAATGGCTGGCAATACTGCGATGGGGACTAATCGCGGTGTCGATAATGACTTCAATAGTTGGTTTCTGTTACTGACTCATAAGCGTAACGCGTGGCGCTTTAGTGTGCGAGCAGAGCAATTTAAGGTTATCGATAAAGATGACTGGCAGTTCGATCCAAACCAAAGTCATGGCCATGGTTTCACTATAACTGCAAAATATCAGTTGCATTCAAATTGGATAGTAGGAGCTGAATGGCTAGGGCTCACTACTACCGTTGCGAATCGAGAAGCCTTTAATGGTAAACCCAAACAAACAGATAGTGTCTGGCGGCTTAGCGCTGAGTATCGTTTTAGCTTATAAAAAGCGTGATGTGCTACACGTCACGCTTGTTTTAACTAATCTAGCAGGCGGTTGATCCCATTTAGCGCCGCAACACGATAGGCTTCCGCCATGGTTGGGTAGTTAAATGTGGTGTTGATAAAATACTCTATGTTATTGCCTGCACCCTTTTGTTCCATAATCGCTTGGCCGATATGAATAATTTCAGAAGCGCGCTCACCAAAGCAGTGGATGCCGAGTATTTCTTTGCTCTCAGCATGGAATAAAATTTTTAAACTACCCACTTCAGTGCCTGTTATCTGGGCGCGCGCCAAGTGTTTAAATTGTGCACGACCTACTTCATAAGGAATGCGAGCAGCAGTTAGCTCTTGCTCTGTTTTACCTACTGAGCTCATTTCTGGAATAGTATATATGCCCGTTGGAATATCAGTGATCAAACGGTCATCGCACGCTCCATGCACAATCGCATTGGCAGCAATACGCCCTTGGTCAAATGCGGCACTGGCTAGGCTTGGATAACCAATTACATCACCCACTGCAAAAATATTATCGACTTCTGTTTGGTAATGCTCATTGACTTTGAGTTGTCCACGGCTATCTGCCTTCAATCCAACGCTTTCTAGGTTTAGCGTCTCAGTGTTTCCTGAGCGACCATTGGCCCATAAGATACAATCTGCCCGAACCTTTTTTCCGGATTGCAGGTGAACAATCACGCCTTTCTCATGGGTTTCTACTTTGGCAAATTCTTCGTTGTGTCGAATAACAATACCGTTATTCCAGAAGTGATAGCTTAGCGCATCTGAAATCTCTGCATCCATAAAGGCCAAAAGGCGGTCGCGGGTAT
Source organism: Pseudoalteromonas peptidolytica (assembly GCF_012641745.1). Lineage (GTDB taxonomy): Bacteria > Pseudomonadota > Gammaproteobacteria > Enterobacterales > Alteromonadaceae > Pseudoalteromonas > Pseudoalteromonas peptidolytica. The sequence continues at coordinate 23,028 of NZ_WEHZ01000043.1, read as the reverse complement.
TTATCAGATCTACCTTTGCCCCAAGCCCTTTAAAAATAGAGGCATATTCACAACCGATAACGCCAGCGCCATAGATCAATACGCGCTGCGGGTTGTGCTCTAAACTTAAAATAGTATCGCTGTCATACACTCTAGGGTGAGTGAAGTCTACGCCTGGTGGGCGATATGGCCGCGAACCTGTCGCGATGACAATGGTATGAGCGGTTAATAGTTCCTGTGAGCCATCTTGGTGCAGAACTTGAACCGTGTGGGCATCGATAAAGCTGGCGTCACCTTGGAATAAATGAATACGATTACGGCCATAAAAGCTTGAGCGCAGCGTGGATTGTTTGGAAATGACATCACTCGCATGGTGCAATATGTCTTGAAACGTATGGCGCTGCGGACGCTCGGTAAAACGGTATAAGGGATTGGCTTTGTATTCAATCAGGCGGCTGACGGAGTGGCGCAGTGCCTTGGAAGGAATAGTACCCCAGTGAACACAGCCGCCACCAACAGCATGTTGACGCTCGATGACAGCGACTTTTTTGCCACTTTTTGAGAGGTTCATGGCGGCGCCCTCGCCACCAGGGCCTGTGCCTATGATTATGGCGTCATATTGATAGGAATCTGGAATACTTTTTGTTTTTTCTGTGGCTTTTTTGCTCACGGCCTCACCCTTATCATTGTTGAGGCCGCTGAGTGTTATGCCGTTTTCAGAAGCCTCGAGTTCAGTGCAATCCAAGCTTGTTTTTGACTTTCCCAAGCTTGTTCTAACTCTTTATATTGTTGCATTAATGCGGAGTGTTCGCATTGTGCACGTACGGCTGCTTTCTTTGCTTCAAGTACTTGCTTTTGCACCGCACAGTAGTTTTGAAGCTTTTTCAGAAGCAAATCATACTCTTGTTGTAACAATGTAAGCTTATCTTGCGCTAAAGGCAATTTTGCGAGGCTAACTTTCGTTTTATTTAGTAGCGTTTCTGCTTTGGCTTTCTCGATACGCTCTATCGGCGTTCGTTTTAGCTTGCTGGCAAGCCCGAGCGCCGCAAAGGTACGGATCAGCCATTTAGTCGGATCGTAGTGATACCAGCGAATACCGTTACGGTAGTCACTTGCAAAAATATGGTGAAAATTGTGGTAGCCCTCACCATAAGTAAACAATGCTAAAAAGCCGTTGTCTCTTGCGGTATTTTTCTCTGTATATGGACGGCTTCCCCAGATGTGTGCTAGTGAATTGATAAAAAAGGTAAAGTGTTGACTAAGCACTAATCTCAGCACACCTGCGAGTAGCAGCATACCGATAACATTACCTAGCAATAAGCCCAGCGTGAGCGGAATACCAATATTGGTTAGTAATACCAATTTCATATAATGTTTATGCTGCCACATAACAATCCGATTGCGCTGTAAATCGCGTGCGTTGCTGTAATCACCATAGCTGTCGCCTTGATAGTCGCGTAGCATCCAACCAATATGGCTATACCAAAAGCCTCGAGTTGCGGCATAAGGGTCTTTAACGGGATCATCAACTTGGCCGTGATGAATTCGATGATCACTACTCCAGTGTAATGCGCTGTTTTGTAGCGCAAATGCACCGCCTAGCGCAAAGATAATTTGAATAACAGGGTGTGCATCGTAGGCTTTATGTGCCCACAAGCGGTGATAACCTGCTGTAATTGAAAGGCCTGCGTAGAACATGCAGGCAATAAATGCTAGCCAGTGGCTGGTGGTATAACCGTATTCGAAGCCATACCAAGGAACCAAAGTAACGGCTGCCAGAAACGATAAGCTAAAAAACAGCACATTGGTCCATAAAATGGGAGGTTTTTTCATCAGTCAGTCTCAAAATTTTATTTCAGCGTACAACTGTACGCTAAAATAGTATTTCATTCTTGCTGCGTCAAGGTTTAGACTGCGCTTTATTGTTCTTATTTTCGAAGCGAATTGGGGAAAGTCCATGACAGGTGTCCGTGCCCAACAAAAACAGAAGACTCGTCAAGCGCTTATCGAAGCGGCATTTAACCAGCTGAGTGCGGAGCATAGTTTCTCTAATTTGAGCCTGCGTGAGGTTGCAAGAGAGGCTGGTATCGCACCTACTTCTTTTTACCGCCACTTTAAAGATATGAACGAGCTTGGCTTAACTATGGTGGATGAAGCTGGCTTAACCCTGCGGCAATTAATGCGACAGGCAAGACGCCGCATTGCCAAAGGCGGTAGCGTTATTAATACGTCTGTTTATACTTTTATGGAGTTTATTGAGCAGTCGAGTAACCAGTTCCGGTTGTTACTACGTGAACGCTCTGGCACCTCACCGGCATTCCGTGCTGCGGTGGCACGAGAGATAAAGCACTTTATACTTGAGCTTGCACATTACTTAGAGACTGAGACTAGGGTGGATGCGCATCACGCTCATATGCAAGCTGAGGCTATGGTCACTTTGGTATTTAGCTCAGGTGCAGAGGCCTTAGATCAAGACTCACAACAACGTGCAGAACTTACCGAGCGCCTGAAGTGGCAACTGAGGTATATCGCAAAAGGTGCTTCAGGATATGCGAAGCACCCAGAGCCGCCCAAAAAATAGCCTTGCATAGGCTATTTTTTTGCTTGTAATTAAAATTCAAAATTACCCTGTTCATTTCATATACTATCTGTATTTCTCTCTTAAATTGAAAGATATTGTCTATGAAATGCTTTTTTTAGACTTAAATTTTTATTTTATATATTTTAAAGTCAGTTTTGATGGATAATTTATGCTTGATTGTCACTTTTGAAGCATGTTAAAACATAACTAATTCATCAACAGGAACACCTAGCTCAATGAAACTAACAGCGCGTTTGTCACTCCTTCTTAACCTCCTACTGGTAAACCACTGGGGTGGGGTGTAATTGCGCGAATTGAGCGACATTTACTGTAGACACCCCGCACTTGCGGGGTTTTTTTTGGCTGAGGATAAGGGTATGCAAGATAAAGTTTGGATTTTCGATACAACGTTAAGGGATGGTGAGCAGGCACTAAAGGCCAGCTTAACCGAAGAAGATAAAATACAACTGGCGCATACCATTAGTCGGCTCAATGTGGATGTGATGGAAGTGGGTTTTCCAGTATCCAGCCCCGCGGATTTTCGTGCCGTGCAGCGCATCGCCAAAGAAGTAAGAGGACCTGCAATTTGCGGCCTAGCCCGTGCTGTGGCAAAAGACATTGACGCCTGTGGTGAAGCCTTAAAAGGCGCAGAGCAGCGTCGTATCCATACGTTTATTGCAACCAGCCCACTGCATCTAGAGCATAAGTTAAGAATGAGCTTAGATGACGCGACTAACATGGCGATTAACGCCATTTCTCAGGCCAGAAAGTACACCGATGATGTTGAGTTTTCTTGTGAGGATGCTGGCCGTACCCCTTATCCAGATCTGTGTCGGATTGTTGAAGCTGCAATAAATGCTGGCGCCTCTACGATTAACTTGCCTGATACCGTTGGTTACGTGACGCCCGATGAGTATGCCGCGATGATCCACCATATTCGCCATAATGTACCTAACATAGACAAAGCAAGATTAAGTGTACATTGCCATAACGATTTGGGGCTTGCGGTAGCAAACTCTATCGCTGCGGTACAAGCAGGTGCAAGGCAAATTGAATGTACTATCAATGGTATTGGTGAGCGTGCGGGGAACTGTTCACTAGAAGAGGTGGCGATGATCATGAAGATGCGTCAAGACCACCTAAAAGTTCATACCGATATTCGTAGTGAAGAAATCTACCGGGCATCACGTCAGGTCGCTAAAATTTGCAATATGCCGGTACAACCGAATAAAGCAATTGTCGGTGAAAATGCGTTTGCACACAGCTCCGGTATTCATCAAGACGGCGTGCTAAAAGCACAAAATACATACGAAATCATGGCACCTGAAACGGTAGGCGTACCGAGTAACCAGCTAAATATGACGTCTCGCTCGGGTCGTCACGTGATTGAACACCGCCTCAATGAACTTGGTTATCAACAGTCAGACTACGATATGGATAGCCTATATGACAGCTTCTTAGCGTTAGCTGACCAAAAGGGTACGGTTTATGACTATGACCTAGAAGCGATGATTTACTTCAATCAGATCAAAGATAAAGATGAACGCTACCAATTGCAGTTCGTTAACGCTTCATCTAACTCGCAATCTATCGCCAGCGCCACGGTTGGAGTCACAATCAATGGGGAGCTTAAGCAAGAAGCGGCAACAGGTAACGGTCCGGTGGAAGCGGCATTTTTGGCTATTGAACGGATCACAAATATGGCGATTGAAGTTGTGGAATATAACTTAGACGCAACTAGTCAGGGCGCCAGTGCACTAGGCCAAGTGAATATCATTGCGAAATTTGATGGCAAGCAGTATCACGGCGTAGGGCTTGCTTCTGACATCGTAGAGGCATCGGTAAGAGCGATGATCCGAGTATATAACCTAATCGATAGAGCACAAAAAGTGTCAAGTCTTAAACAACAAAGGAAAGCAGGATGAGTCAAGCAAGCTATAAAGTAGCAGTACTGGCAGGTGATGGAATCGGTCCAGAGGTGATGCAAGCCGCTGAGCTAGTATTGGATAAAGTGGCGACTAAGTTCAACTTTACTTTAGATAAGTCGGCGCAAGCGATTGGTGGCGCGGCTATTGATGCGTTTGGCGAAGCCTTACCAGCAGCAACATTAGCTGCATGTGAAGCCGCTGATGCTATTTTATTTGGTTCTGTCGGTGGGCCAAAGTGGGAGCATCTGCCACCGAATGAGCAGCCAGAGCGGGCATCTTTATTACCGCTTAGAAAGCACTTCCAGCTTTTTTGTAACCTGCGCCCTGCGCAGCTATTACCCGCATTGAGCGCTGCCTCGCCACTGCGCAGTGACATTAGCCAACAAGGTTTTGATATTTTATGCGTCCGTGAGCTTACTGGCGGGATTTATTTTGGCGACAAAGGTCGCCAAGGTAAAGGCGAAGACGAATCAGCGTTTGATACGCAAACCTACTCGCGCAAAGAAATCGAACGCATCGCCCGTTTTGCGTTTGATGCTGCAAGGCTCAGAAATAATCATGTGACGTCAGTGGATAAAGCGAATGTACTTGCAACTAGTGTGTTGTGGCGTGAAGTGCTCAATGACGTGGCGAAAGAATACCCAGATGTGGCGCTTGATCACATTTATATCGACAATGCTGCGATGCAGCTAGTCAAGCAACCTAGCCAGTTTGATGTCCTATTGTGCGATAACCTGTTCGGTGACATCCTTTCTGATGAATGTGCAATGATCACGGGTTCCATGGGGTTATTACCCTCGGCCAGTTTAAACCAGTCAGGCTTTGGTTTATATGAGCCTGCGGGTGGATCAGCGCCAGATATCGCCGGTAAAGGCGTGGCTAATCCTATTGCACAAATCTTAAGTGCTGCGTTGATGCTGCGTTATTCCTTGGGGCAGGACGAAGCCGCGCGGGCAATTGAAAAGGCGGTAGCAGAGGCAGTGAAAGATGGTGTGGGCACACCTGACATCTACCCGCAAGGTGGGTTTACTACAATGGATGTCGCACAAGCGATCGTCGATAGGGTCTAATAAGGGTAAGAGCAAGTGGCAAAAACATTATACGATAAAATTTGGCAATCCCATGTAGTTGCCAATTTAAATGAACAAACGGATCTGCTGTACATCGACCGTCACCTTGTACACGAAGTTACTTCACCGCAGGCGTTCGCTGGATTGAAGGAGCAGAACCGCTCCGTGCGTTGTCCACATAAAACTTTTGCAACGATGGATCATAATGTATCAACTAAAAGTCGCTCACTTGATGCAGCCAGTGATGTGAGTAAAAACCAGCTACAAGCCTTGGCACAAAACTGTGAAGAGTTTGGTATTGTACTATATGACTTAAACTCGATTAACCAAGGCATAGTACACGTAATGGGGCCGGAGCAAGGGGTCACTTTGCCAGGCACAACCATAGTGTGTGGTGATAGTCATACTTCAACACATGGCGCATTTGGGGCGCTGGCTCATGGTATTGGTACATCAGAAGTTGAACACGTGCTGGCAACACAAACATTACAACAGAAAAAAGCCAAATCGTTAAAGATTCAAGTGAATGGCGTATTGCGCCCGACCGTGACTGCAAAAGACTTGATCCTCGCTGTGATTGGGCAATTAGGCACAGCTGGTGGCACGGGTTATGTGGCTGAATTTTGTGGCACAGGCATTGAAGCACTGTCAATGGAAGCGCGAATGACGCTCTGTAATATGAGTATTGAAATGGGGGCGAAGGCAGGGCTCATCGCACCTGATGAAAAGACATTTGAATATTTACGTGGGCGTCCATTTTCACCTCAAGGCAAAGACTTTGATGCTGCGGTGCGCTACTGGCAAACGTTGCATAGTGACCCGGATGCCGAATTTGATCGTGTCGTGGAGTTAGACGCTGATAGCGTGCAACCTCAAGTAACGTGGGGAACAAGCCCAGAGCAAGTCATTGGGATTAATGACTTAGTCCCAAACCCTGACGATGAACCTAATTTAGTTAAAGCAGATGCGATGCGCAGCGCGCTGAAATATATGGGCCTCACAGCAGGGCAAAGGCTAAGCGATGCCAAAGTTGATACTGTATTTATTGGCTCTTGCACCAATAGCCGGATTGAAGACTTACGCGCTGCGGCACAAGTGGTAGCGGGTAAACGCGTAGCAGCAGGTGTTGAAGCGCTTATTGTCCCGGGATCTGGATTAGTAAAGCAGCAAGCCGAACAAGAGGGCTTAGCCGATATTTTTAAAGCCGCGGGATTTGAGTGGCGCGAACCGGGTTGCTCTATGTGCTTGGCAATGAACGATGATCGCCTTGGTGCTGAAAAGCGCTGTGCTTCAACCTCAAACCGTAACTTTGAAGGACGCCAAGGGCGAGGCGGTCGTACGCACTTGGTGAGTCCAGCAATGGCTGCCGCAGCAGCAATTGCAGGTCACTTTACTGATATTCGAGGAGAGGCGTCATGAGCGTGTTTCACAAGGGCCTAGTTGCGCCACTAGACAAAAATAATGTTGATACGGACCAAATCATTCCCAAGCAGTTTTTAACTTCAACCAGTCGTGACGGCTTCGACAAAGCGCTATTTTATGACTGGCGCTATCTTGATGAAGGTCAGCCAGATCCCAACTTTGTGTTAAATTACCCACAGTATCAAGGGGCATCAATTTTATTAACACGCGATAACTTTGGTTGTGGCTCATCTCGTGAGCATGCTCCTTGGGCACTTAAACAATATGGCTTTACTGTGATCTTAGCCGAGAGCTTTGCAGATATTTTCTTTAACAACTGTGGCAATAATCAGATGCTTTGCATTGCGCTACCAGCCAGTACGCTAGATACGCTTTTCGACGCATGTGAGCAACAATCACAAGTGCATTTGAGTATTGACCTAGAAGCGCAGCAGATAAGCGGAACAGGTATTACGCCAATTGACTTTGAGGTGCGAGAAGACATTAAAGCACGGCTTTTGAGTGGCCTTGATTTTATTGGTGAGACCGAATTATTGAATGCCCAAATTGATGTGTTTGAGCAGCAGCTGGCCACGACAAGACCTTGGCAATAATACTTGTTACTCAATTTGGTCGAATAATTTTGCCACCAAGCCAGAAGCTGATTAAGCTCTGGCTTTATTTGTTTTAGGTGTCTCCAATGAAAAAATTAACTTTCGCGCTACTCACGACCTTGAGTTGCGCAGCTTTTGCGCGTCCAGCCCCGCTGGTTTCAATTCCTAGTCATGATGCGTTTTTCGATAGTATCAAAGCGCATTGTGGCAAAGCTTATGAAGGTAAAGTAACAGTAGATAATCAAGGTCCCAGCAGCTTTAGCGATGCGCGCCTTGTGATGCACGTACGCAAATGCAGTGATACTGAGCTTCAGGTACCGTTTCATGTAGGTAAAGATGCGTCAAGGACGTGGATCATCACCAAAACAGGCAGCGGTTTGAGCCTAAAGCACGACCACCGTCATGAAGATGGTAGCGATGATGTTTCTACTATGTATGGTGGGCATACCTTAGATGCAGGGTATAACACAGTGCAGTCGTTTCCAGCGGATGAATACTCAAAACAGTTATTCATCCAGCAAGGGATCCCTCAATCCGTAGGGAATACATGGCAAATGTATATTTACCCAGAGCAGTTCACCTATCGCTTAGTTCGTGAGGGAAGAGAGTTTCGTGTCGACTTTGATTTAACGAAGCCGGTGACTGCACCAAAAGCACCATGGGGATATAAAGACTAAGTTCAGCGCTGAGTTGTAATACTAACTATTCGAAGATTAGGTTAGCTATGCAATAAAGCGTTGAAAGTAAAGTGTGTGATTACCTTGCCACACACTTTATTTCAACTGCTAAATCATTTTGATAGGGTCTTGGCTCTAATGGGAGCCTGTCAAAATCTTGTACACCACTGAGTAATGTCACTTGTGGATGAGCACCTTGGCATAAGCGCTTTGCGTGACGTAGCAAGAACACACTTTGCTGCCTGAAGTGTGCATAACTATCAGGCTTTATAGCCAGTTTAAAGTAGGTATCACTATAAGTGATTTGCTCATAATGGACTTTATGGTCAAAATCATAGTGTTTCTCAGCCTCACCTTTTGGCACCTGAGTGTATTGACATGCGCTAAGTAATGCTACACCCACTGTTAGAGAACTTAGCTTTAACGCGCTTGGTCTTAATGATAACTTAGGCATAACTATCCTTTTAATCTGCTACATTCATAGTATATCACATAGGAGATGAGCAACTTGCTTAACCAACTAAAAAAGCTGTTCCAAAGCTTGCAAGAAACCGCTTCAAAAGAAGAGCTCGATTTTAATACTGCTTTAGCTGCGTTATTGGTGGAGGTAATGCGAGCGGACGGTAAGTTGCAGCAATCAGAGTTCGATAAAATCGCAGAGCTGCTAAAAACGCGTTGTGAATTACCACAGGCTCAAGTCACAACCCTTATTGATGAGGCGCAGCAGTTGGTCGAGCATGCAGTGGACATGTACTCATTTGCTAAACAGATAAACAACCATACCAATGATGTAGAGCGCATCGAGGTAATAGAGCTGCTGTGGCATGTGGCATATGCAGATGGCGAGCTAGACAGTCATGAAGACCATATTATTCGTAAAATTGCCGGTTTATTTTACGTTGCACATGCCGATTTTATTGCCGCTAAGCTCAGAGCTAAACCTTAGGCTAATTCGCTGCTTTTGCCATTAATGACTGACTAACTCTGTTTGGCAGCTGCTGATTGCCTCTTTGATCATAAAGTTGACTAAAGTTGGAGAGATTTTATAAAGGCTGGCAATCTCTTTTTGCTTTAGCCGACCATTACGATAAAAGGAGAGAATGTTTTGGTGGCGTCTTGAGAGCTTTCCAATCGTTTCATTGATTTTTCCGCTCAGCTGTTCATTCTCATATTTTGCTTCAAGATCGACCTGCTGATCGGTAAGTTGCTCTAGATGACCTGTCTCAATATCCACAATATTTTCACGGTTAAACTTTCTGAGCATATCAATGGCGATATTTCTTGCTACTTGATAACAAAAGCTTGTTGCATTTTTAACTGCTAGGTTTTGACAATTAGACATACCAGCCAATCTAATATAAGTATCCTGCAGGGCATCTTCTGCCAAATATGGACAGCGCAAAATACTGCTTAGGTACACAAGTAATTTTGATTCGTTTTCAGAAATAACACGCGACCATTTTAGCGCAAATTGAGACACAGCGACTTACTCCTTAAGTATTCCAAAAATAACAACAATGCAAATGATAATAATTATCAGTTATTCTATTTTTTATCTGGGAGGGATGTCAAGTGAAAAGTTTACTTTTTGTGTATTGTTTTTTCTTCAAATTAACAAAAGTTTTTGTTTTGGGTATTTGGTTGAAAAGGTGGGTAAAAAACATCTTAACCTATTGTTTTTAAAATAGGTTGTTAAGTTCTCTTCCCTGCTCTGGTTCCTGAACTATGGAGAAAATAGCGGGCCATTCGTGGTGAATACTGTGCGATTAATGTCAAAACTTAATGTTATTAATGTGTTTTTTATTTTGCCTTAAGGTGTTTATCTGATTTTTTGTGTTAACTAAGTTGTGAGGCGGCACAGTATTAACGAATAAATAAAACTAAATAATTTTGTCTGTGAGGCGTCATTGCTAGCAACTTAGTTTATTTACAGTCTGGGTGAAAAGTTATGAGCTTTGATAATGAGAATTGCACATTTAAAGTATTGATAAATCATGAGGAACAGTACTCTTTATGGCCAAGTTATAAGACTATCCCTGGAGGATGGCAAGAAGCTGGCTGCGAAGGAGATAAGCAGACTTGCCTTGATTTTATCAACGAACACTGGGTGGATATGAGACCGCTGAGCTTGCGTCAGGCATCTTCTAGTTAATCATCCGCACTCTTTTTTAATCTATTTAATGTCGATGGGTTTATGGAATTTAGGTTTCATCATTGAGCCCATATTGTCCAATTTTGTTCGTTAGCAAGCGTTTTCAATTAGCCATGTGCTGCTATAAACATCGGAGATCCTCGGAGTAATCTATGTCTGCCATTACCATTACAGACTACCTTGCGCGCCATGCCGAAGCTCAACCTGAGCAACTTGCGTTAGTATGTGTCGAACGCAAAGCAACCACACAGTGGAGTTATCAAGCATTACTAGACAAGGTAATGTCTCTTGCAGGTCACTTTCAACATCATGCAAAGATAGGCGACAGAGCGCTAATCTTGATGGAAACCGGCATTGAATATGTAGCCAGCTTTTTAGCGTGCCAATACTGTGGGATCACCGCAATTCCCAGTTTTCCTCCAGAGTCAACAAAACCACAACACCTAGCGCGAACGATAGGGATTGCTAAAGACGCCAGTGCAACATTGATCCTGACCACATCACGTTTTAGCGAGACGGTTCAAGCGCTGACATCACAAACTCCTGATGCTTCGATGTTGAGTGTTGATACGCTAGCGCCATTTGATGGCAAAGCCGAGCGCGCTGACGTTGCACCAAGTGACATTGCATTTTTACAATATACATCAGGCTCTACTGCTGCTCCGAAAGGCGTTATGGTCAGCCATGAAAACTTGATTGCCAATGAGCGCGTTATCTGTGAGCGAATGGCCACAACTGCTGATGACATCATGATTAGTTGGTTGCCGCTGTTTCACGATATGGGACTAATTGGCGGCCTGCTACAGCCCCTCTTTATTGGTTTCCCGCTGGTATTGACGTCACCTCGTTACTTTATGGAACGACCAGTGAGATGGTTGCAGTTACTGAGTCAGTACAAAGGAACGATTTCTGGCGGGCCTGACTTTTCATTTCGCTTATGCTTAGAGCGCATCAAACCACAGGTAATGGAAACGCTAGATCTTAGTCATTGGCGGGTTGCTTTTTCAGGCGCTGAGCCTATCCGGCATGACACCTTGATTGATTTTGCAGAGCGCTTTGCTGTATGTGGGTTGGACAAGCAAGCCATCTACCCCTGTTACGGTCTTGCCGAAGGCACCCTGATGGTAACAGGTAGTCATGCAGGACAGGGGGCGTATGTTGCTGCATTTGATAGCGAAGCACTGGCAGCAGGAAAGGCAACTCAGGTGCCGAGTCAGGATTGGCGAAATACCGTGCAATACCGCCATCAGGTTGGATGTGGTGTGGTTGCCAGCGAGCATTTTTTGCGTATTAGCGACCCGCATACACAGCAGCGCCTTGATGATGGTGAAATTGGCGAAATATGGACCGCAGGCCCAAGCATTGCTGTAGGGTATTGGCAAAATGAAGCTGCGACACAAGCAACATTTGTAGAATTGGACGGTAAGCGTTGGTTAAGAACCGGTGATGTTGGTTACATCTATGATGGTCAGTTGTTTATTTCTGGACGAGAAAAAGACCTGATCATTATGAATGGCCACAATGTTTACCCTCAAGATATAGAAAGGATCATTGAGGCGGAACTAAACTTTGTACGTAAAGGCCGAGTCTCAGCGTTTCCGGTACCCTGTGCCCAAACGGGTGAAGGGATCGGTCTTGCGATTGAAACTAGTAATAGTTACCGTAACTCAGTTGCGGCTGAACACACCGCAGAAGTTATCAGAAACTTTGTAAGTACCCAATTCGGACATAGTCCCGAGTTAGTGCTGTTACTAGATCAAGGCACGTTACCGAAAACCTCCAGTGGCAAACTACAACGTAGTGCCTGTCTCAAACTGTATCAACGTGAACGGTTGGTACCGTATGGGGCATTTGATAGCGAAGCGCTGCGCAATCTCACTATGGCGGAGTGTAGCACTGAAAAGTGGTCTGATTTTGAATTGACCATTGCCCAACTGTGGCAGCAAGTGCTCAACTATCCAGTCACAAGCGATAAAGCAAATTTTTTCTCGTTGGGCGGGAACTCACTCAAAGCGGTGCGCTTAATTGCTGCGATACAAACCCAGTTTGATTGTCAATTAGACACCACTTGTTTGTTCACCGCACCAGAATTTGGTGCATTTTGCGAGTTCGTAAAACAAAACAAAGCGCAACTCAGCACGCAAATACAATTGCAGCCGTCTCAACAAACAGATTATCCATTGAGTGCTCAGCAGCAGCGGCAACTATTCCTTTGGCAATTACAGCCAGACAGTAATGCCTATCATATTGGTGCAAAAACTACGTTAACCGGCGCCTTGTCCAATGCGCATATTCAGCTGGCATGTAGTACAGTATTTGAACGCCATCCTATCTTGCGACAGCAATTTATTAAAAGTCGTGATGGTATGTGGCGACAGTCAGCGTCTTCTCGTGAAATGGTTTGGTGTGAAGAAGATTTATCACTGTGTACGCAAGATATACAGTCGCAGTGGATAGCAAAGTGGTATCGCACACCTTTCGCACTTGCAGAGGGAGAGTGCTTCAGAGTAGCACTGATAAAAGTTGCGCCACAGCAGCATAGATTACTGATTGCAATGCACCATATCGTTGGTGATGCGTGGTCATTTGAACTGCTACTTAAACAAATCGCTGAGGCTTATCAAGCTTTGGAAGACGGGGTGGAGACAGCGCAAGCACTCCCGTTATTGCAATATGGTGATTTCGCTCAGTGGCAGCAAGATTGGCTTGAAAGCGCAGAAGCTTTGCAGCAAAAAGCATACTGGCTGGCTCAGTTGTCAGGTGATGGGGATGAGGAACTTATTACACCGCAGTATGGCAATAGCTTAGCAGAACCTGCGTCGGCGCTACTTGGCGAACGAGTCGGGTATCGTCAGGTGCAGCAACTTCAGGCTTTCGCTCATCAACAAGGTGCCAGTTTGTATATGCTGTTGTTGGCGTCCTTGCAAGTCACGTTTTATCGCCTATACGCCAAGGCCAAGCCAAGAATTGGCGTCCCGATTGCAAACCGTCGTAGTGCCGCTACTCAAGAAATGTTGGGCTTTTTTGTCAACACCCAAGTGATCAGTGCACATATTCAGCCTGCGATGTCATTCACTGAAGTGCTAGCACAGGTTAAACAGCGTGCCCTTGAGGCGCAGCAACATCAAGACTATCCGTTTGAAAAGTTAGTTGAAGTGCTAAACCCAGAGCGCCAATTGGGGAAAAACCCATTATTCCAGTTCATGCTGAACCATGTGGAATACCAAGCGAACCCATGGGGTGCATGTACATCACTGCGTGCTGAAGGTGTAGAGGCACTCAATCAGCAAGCGCAGTTTGACTTTAGTGTAGACTCAAAATTGTTTGATGACGGTCACCTTGATATCGAGCTGCAATACAACAGTGCGCTATTTTCAGACGCGCAAATGCAGACCTTTATACAAAGTTGGTTGACGGTACTTGAGCATGCTACTCAAGCGCCACAAAAAGCAATCGCGGAGCTGACGACGGTAAAACAGCCCGCTGAGTTATTAGCGTTGGGTCAAGGTAAAGCGAGCAGCGAAGCAACACCTTCGTGGCTGGCACAATTGGCACATCATGCCAACACCAATCCAGACGCTACAGCTATTATTTATCGAGATCAAAATTATAGCTACAGTTGGTTGTGGCAACGGGCACATGCCGTAGCTCGTCAGCTTAATACAGCTGGCCGTGACGAAGAGCTGGTCGTTGGTATTTTGTTACCACGAACACCAGAGATGTTAGCCTGTACCTTAGGATGTCTGCTTGCCGGCGCGGGTTATTTACCATTAGATGTCAACTTCCCAGATGCTAAATTGGCGTTCATGCTGAAGGATGCAAACTGTGGCAAGCTCATCAGTGATGGTAGCAAAGTCAATATAACTTGTGCGGGTGGCGTTTACACTCCTGCTGAGTTATTTGAGACTTTGGATAGCGATAACAGCAATGAAATTAGCGCTACAAATCTGCATACCGTGGCGTATTTGAACTATACCTCGGGCTCTACGGGCACACCAAAAGGTATCGCGATAGCGCATGACGCATTGGCAAAATATATTGAATCGGCCATCGACTTTATTGGCTTAACAGTGAATGACGTGGTGCTGCAATTTGCAACCGCCAATTTCGATGCCTTTGTTGAGCAGGTATTCCCAACTTGGACTGTCGGCGCAACAGTAGTGCTCAGAGAAGACGCACTGTGGGATGCACAAACCTTGTATCATCAAGCAAAGCGTCATCATATTAGCGTGATGGATCTCAGTGCTGCTTATTGGCGTTCAATTGCTGCATCATGGGCACAGCAAGCTAAGCGTGATGGCGCGCTGGTATTGCCTCACCTACGCCAAGTTCACTCTGGTGGTGAAGCCATGTCTGTTAGCGGCATTGCGGATTGGCGTGCCGCTGGATTGGCTGGTGTGAAATTATTAAATACCTATGGGCCAACAGAAATAGTGGTTGAAGCCAGTGTGTTTGATTGTCGCACGCTTGGCTCATCGACGACTGTACCTGTAGGTACGGCAATTCAGGGACGACAGCTTTATGTTTTAGATTCGGGATTACAGTTAGTACCCCATGGTGAAGTTGGTGAGCTTTACATTGGTGGTGACATTCTTGCTCGAGGATACTGGCAGCAAAGTGCACTTACTGCTTGTAAGTTCATTGCTGATCCATTTAGAGACGATGGTGCTCGCATGTATGCCACGGGCGACTTAGTGCGGTGGCAAGGTGATCAGTTAGCATATATTGGTCGTCGCGATCATCAAGTGAAAATCAGAGGTTTTCGCGTCGAGCTCTCAGAAGTCGAATCGCAACTAAGTAAGTTGCCTCAGGTCAATCACGCCGTGGTTCAACTCAGAGAAGGTCAAGGCACTACTAGTCTCGTCGCATTTGTTGAGGCTGAGCAGACTTGTGAGTCTGAGTTAAAACAAGCATTGCAACAGCATTTACCTCATTACATGATCCCTGATGTGATCCAAGTGCTTGATAAGTTGCCGCTTTCTGATAGCGGAAAATTAGAGCGTCATAAGCTTCCCAACATCGAATCGGCAACTGTTGAACCGCTGTTATCACAACAAACAGGAAGTGCACTAGAGCAACAGTTGCTACAAGTATTTGCGCGCCATCTACAGCGCGATGCCATTGCCATGGAGCAAAACTTCTTTGACTTAGGCGGTCACTCATTGATGCTAATGGCTATCTTTGATGAGCTAAAACAAGATCACCCATCATTAGCCTTAACGGATCTATTTCAATACCCCAGTATTGCCAGCTTGGCGGCTCATTTAACCAGTCAGTCAAGCCCCCAAGTTGCGTCGTCAAAAGCGCCAAATAGTAAAAAACAAAAGCAAGCCATGAATGCCTTTGCTGCCAAGAAGCGAAAATCAAGAGAAGCATAAACGATGACAGAGCAAACATTTAACCCTTTAGATATTGCCGTGGTAGGTATGGTAGGCCGCTTTCCTGATGCGGATAATGTTGACGCATTATGGCACAACGTTCGTAGTGGCCACTGCGCGATTAACACCCTCACTGATGACGAGCTTGCAGCTGCGGGGGTAAGCGAAGCACAGCGTGAACATGCGGATTATGTGAAGGCTGCTATCCCATTTGCCAATAAAGATCAGTTTGATGCTGAATTTTTTGGTTACACACCAAAAGAAGCAACCCAGTTAGATCCGCAGCAGCGACTATTTTTGCAAACCTGCTGGCATGCGTTAGAGCAGGCAGGCCTAATGGAAGCAGGCCAGTTTACCGGCGTATTTGCAGGATGTGGTGTGCCTGCATATTTGCTGAAACACCTACTTCCCCAGCAGCAAGATAATGATATTACTAGCTTATTGGCGCTCACCAATGGTAATGAAAAAGACGCACTGGCAACTCGGATCAGTTATGAATTAGATTTAACTGGGCCGGCGGTAACGGTGCAAACTGCTTGCTCAACTTCTTTGGTGGCAGTGCACATGGCCTGCCGCGCGTTGCAAAACTATGAATGTGATAGTGCGCTTGCAGGTGGGGTGTGGCTCAATCTACTAGATGACCAAGGCTACCTAGCCCCAGTAGGTGGAAGTTTATCGACTAGCGGTAAATTAAGCGCGTTTGGTGAGCACGCGGATGGCATTTTAATTGGTAGTGGTAGCGCTGCTGTGGTACTCAAGCGTGTTGAGGAAGCCATAGAGGATGGCGATCATATCTTAGCGGTGATCAAAGGTTCGGCGGTTAATAATGACGGTAGAGACAAAGTAGGCTACACCGCACCGAGTATCACAGGGCAGGCGGGTGCAATACGTGCGGCGCTCGAGTTTGCTGATGTTGATCCCCGTTCAATTGGCTACATAGAAACTCACGGCACCGGCACTAAGCTTGGCGATCCTATCGAAGTCGCCGCCTTATCGCAGGCATATCAACACACTGAAAAACAATACTGCGCGCTTGGCTCAATCAAGGCGAATATTGGTCATTTAGACTCAGCGGCTGGCGTAACCGGTTTAATTAAAGCAATACAAGCTTTACGCCATAAAGAGATCCCACCGAGTATCCACTGCACGCCACTCAATAGTAAAATCGACTTTGAGGCGAGCCCTTTTTATTTACCCCAGCAGGTGCAAACGTGGCACAGTGATGTTCCTCGCAGGGCTGCGGTCAGCTCGCTTGGTATGGGTGGAACAAACGCACATGTGATTGTTGAAGAGTATCAAGCGCCCGAGGGTAAGGGGACAAGTACCTCCGCGCCTTGGCATATCTTGCCTATATCGGCGGCTAACCCAGACAGTATTAAAAAACAGTGCCAGCAGCTGGCTAAAGTTATAGAGCAGCACCCGCAGCAGCTATCTCTGGTTGCGGCGCAGTTACAACACAAGAAGCGTCGCTTGTCAGCCTGCCATGCCATTGCGGTGAAAGATGCGACTCATGCGCTCGAGATATTAAGTCGTGAGCAGATTGATTGTACCACCACGAAAGCAGAACCGGTTGGTTTGTTGTTTTCAGGTCAAGGCTCGCAATATGTCACGATGGCACAGCCTTTATATCAGCATATCACTGCATTTAAAACGCACTTTGATGATGTAATGGCGCGCGTGCCGAGCCAACTCCAGTCAGAGCTACAAGCCGTGTTTTTCCCATCAGATGAGCAGATTTTGGCAGCCAATCAGCTCTTAAATCAAACTCGAGTTACACAACCTGCACTCTTTATTGTGGCGTATGCGATGGCTAAATGTTATCAGACGCATGGTGTGCAAATACATGCAATGTTAGGCCACAGCATTGGCGAATATGTTGCTGCGTGTTTGGCTGGCGTTATGTCGGTAGATGATGCCATTACACTGGTCATCGCACGCGGTGAAGCACTACAGCAAATGTCAGAAGGGGCGATGTTATCGGTGATGGCAAGCGCGGAGCAAGTACAAACTTATCTGCATTCTGAGTTAGATATTGCTGCGCAAAATAGCCCTCAAAATACGGTGGTGGCAGGGACAAAAGCAACTATCAAAGCGCTGCAAAGCACCTTAAAAGAGCAGCAAATAAGCTGTACACGTTTACACGTTTCTCACGCATTTCATAGTCACCTGACAGAACCCGTGTTGGCAACGTTTGCAGAGGCACTAGCAAAGGTTGAGCTACATACCCCAACACTGCCATTTGTCTCTAATGTTACCGGAGAGTGGATCACGGCGACTCAGGCAACGTCAACACAGTATTGGCTGGATCATATCCGCAAGCCAGTTAAGTTTGCCCAAGGTGTACAAACGCTAGCGCAATCATGCCCAGTGCTAATAGAAGCAGGCCCTGGCGATACATTGCAAAAACTCAGCATGCAGAATCTTGGTGAGCAAGCACTCGCGCTACACTCGATTGCACATGTAAGAGATCTGAAAGCGGCCATACCTCCTTTTATCAACACGCTTGCGGCACTTTGGCAGCGCGGTCATGAGATTAGCTGGCAGCAAGTCACTGACTATCCACGTGGTCAAATGATGATCACACCAGAGTATGTATTTGCAGATACGCGTTTTTGGCAAGAGGCACAGCAGTTACAAGCACAGGTTGTTGGATCGCAAGACACTCCCCCTGAGTTACTTACGCCAATCTGGCAACAAACGCCACCGCTACCAAGCGCAAGCCAAGTGCCGAGCGCAGAGCAATGGCTGGTGATTTGTGATGATAGCCCACTTTGCGGTGTGTTGGTGAATGCACTTCAAGCTCAGCAAGTTGCAGTACTCCAACTGTGGCATAGTCGTGATTTTGAGCTGCAGCAGGCGCAAGTATACCGTGGCGATACGCAACAAGCTGAAACCCTAGAAGCGATTGCGGCACAATCTGGCAGTATCGACAGAGTCCTTGATTTAAGATTACTCGGTGATGATGTATTGGCATTTTCGAGCCACTTAGCACTGTTTCAATGGGCGGTGGCTAACAAAACCGCGGTAAGCCTTGTGACCACTGGACTATTTTCGGTGTTGGGAAATGAAGCCATATCACCGCAAAAAGCGACACTTTTAGGTGCAACGCGGGCATTACGCCACGAAGCATCACAGTTAGCAATACAAGTACTTGATGTTGATGAAGCGATTGCCAACGCCGCGAACAATAGGCTCAATTCGACGTTACTTCAGCATTTACTTTACGATCAGAGCGTGGAAGTGGCGATCCGTGGTAAAAACGCCTTTAGCTTGTCACAACAGACACTGGCGGAGGTGACAACAGTGCCAGCTTGCACTGAGCAAGCCGTTAGCTTTATTACTGGCGGCCTAGGTGGTGTAACCCTTGTTCTTGCCGAGCAACTTGCACAGCAAGGACATAAACTTGCTCTACTCAGTCGCAGAGCAATACCAGATCCAACACAATGGCAGCGTTTGGCAGCGAACGCTGACACAGAAGATGAAAGGGCGTTGTTTACGCAGTTGTGTGCATTACAAACCACAGCACCTGATTTAATGGTATTACAAGGTGATGTTACTGATTTAACCGAGTTGAGCGATGCGGTCTATAAAGCTGAGACCAACTTAGGCAGTATTACGCATGTTGTGCATGCCGCTGGGGTTGCTGGAGGTGGCGTTCTGCCACAGCTAACCGCTGAACAAGTGACGATGACATTGGCAGCAAAAGTCTCAGGTGCGGACAATTTACTGACCGTATTTGCACAGCACTCGTTAACAAAAATGATACTGTGCTCTTCGCTCGCTTCCGTACTCGGGGCGTTTGCGCAAAGTGACTATTGTGCTGCGAATGCCTATCTTGATGTCGTCACTTATCGCGCGTTACCATTTCCCGTTTGCACTATTAACTGGGATGGATGGGACAACATAGGCATGGCCGCAGGGCAGCAAGTGGCAAGTGGGCTTGGTTTAAGTCGTGAACAAGGCGCAGCATTATTCAAGCAGGCGCTTACAAGTGATGTTCCACATATTTATGCCGCAGCCATGAGTTGGGCGCAGCGTGAAATCAAACTTCAAGCATTACTTGAGACCCTGGGTAGCGTTGACTCTGCGCAGCCGCTGACGTCACAAGGTAAAGCGCGACCACCTTTGGATGTTGAGTTTGAAGCGCCCGAAAGCGAGCTGGAGCAGCGCCTAGCTAACTTGTGGTGTGAGTCTCTGGGTTATACAGAAGTTGGTATCTTCGATAACTTTTTTGCGTTAGGTGGAGACTCTCTGATAGCGATACAGATGATAGCAAAAGCAAAGCAAATCTTTGCTGTTGAAATCACACCAGCTGCCTTTTTTGAAGATCCCACGATTGATAACTTGGCATTTCTAGTTGAGGAAGCGTTGGTCGCAGAGCTAGAAAATCAATAACTGAAACGGGTGATAATCACCCGTTTTTTATATCTCACCTTAAGTAAGTGATTTATTTCACCCTCGAAATTAATTGAAGCGCTACTTCAATTGCTTCTACTACTCAGTAACAAGAAAAGGATAGGTATGAACTCTAATTTACTGCTCGTTCCATTATTATTATTTGGCTCTGTAGCATGTCAGGCGGACTACTCGTCAATTCAAAGTAATAACACACAAGATGACAGCAAGCTTAAAGCGAAGATCACGCGTACTGAGTTTGGTATCGCACATGTTACGGCGCATGATCTGCGCTCTTTGGCTTTTGGCTCTGGTTATGCACAGGCACAAGATCATGCTTGTGTTTTAGCGGATAGTTACTTGCGAGTACGTGGTGAGCGCGCTAAATATTTGGGTGCTGACTTGCATCGTACAGGGGACAACCGTCATGTTATGTCTGATTACCTCTTTAAGATAGCCGATATTCATCAACAAGCTAAGTTAGCCTTTCCTCACCTTTCTGAAAATACACAAGCTGCAGCTGAGGGGTTTGCAGCGGGCTTTAATTTGTATCTCGCAGAGGTAGAGCAGGGTAAAGCGAGTCTTGAGCCAACCTGCCAAGGGCAAAACTGGGTGCAACCAATCACCGCAATTGACGTACTTGCCAATATCGCCGCAGCAGGAAGTGGAGTCAGTCTTGGACAATTCGCAACAGCTATCTTACAAGCACATCCTGGACAGGCTAATGAATGGCTGCCAAGTGCAGCAAAGCCAGTTTCGCTGACCGCTCCCCTTGCTGCTGTCCCAAGTGCAGATACGCTTGTTACTCAAGGCTCTAATGCTTGGGCAATTGGTGGTGCATTGAGTGATGATGGCAAAGGGTTATTGATGGCAAACCCGCACTTTCCTATGACCGGGCAAATGCGCTTTTGGGCGTATCATGCCAACATCCCAGGTCAGCTAGATGTAATGGGGGCATCGTTACTTGGCTTCCCCGCAGCGGTAAATATTGGTTTTAACCACAATATCGCGTGGAGCCATACCTACTCAGCCTCAACACAGAGTGTAATTTATCGTTTAACGCTCGATGCAACTGATCCATTAAAATATGTTGTTGACGGCGAAACGAAGCAGATAACTGTTAAGGATGTCGCAATTGAAGTGCTTAGTGACTCAGGTGAAATATACAGACTACACAAGCCTGTGTATAAAGCAGAAGGTGGCATGATGGTCGAAATCCCCAAAGTGTTAGGTTGGAGTGATCAACATGCCTATATGTTAAAAAATACCAATATAAATAGCTTTGCGGCAATCGATCATTGGTTGGCACTGAATAAAGCGCAAACACTCGCTGAGTTCCAACAAACTTTTAAAGATCACAATGGCTTGATGTTTAATAATGTGATTTATACCGATAAAGACGGACAAGCATTTTATATCGATGCTGCCAATGTGCCAGACCTTCCCCCAATTGCATTAGAATATCTCAATGATAACGCGCAGGCGAAGCAGTACTTTGCAAAGTTCAGAGTCCCGGTACTGCCAGGTGACTCGGCGGTGTATTATTATCAGCAAAGTGTACCGTATGAAGCAAAACCAAAGCTAACACGTGCAGATTACGTGCAAAATGCAAATGACTCATATTGGCTCGCCAATGCGAGTGCACCGATAGCTAAAGTTTCTCCACTTTATGGTCAGCACAGTGTATTACAAAGTCGCAGAACACGACATTCCCTAGCCAAAGTGAGTCACCCAGTCGGGGCTGATAATAAATTTAGTGTTGATGAAGTGGCGACCATTTTGCTATCGAATACTGCGCTCATAACTCCAATAATTGACGATGTCATTACCGCTTGTAAACAAGGTTGGCAAAGCAAAACCATCACGATTGATGAGCAATCAATTGCGCTCGCGCCAAGCTGTGCAGCCTTGCAAAAATGGGATGGGCACTTCAATCAAACATCGATTGCGGCGCATTTAGTGCGGGAGTTCGTTGCAAGGGTCAACGACAGGGAAGACTTTGAAGTCAGTTTTGATGCGCAAGATCCTGTGAATACGCCGCGTAATATTCGGGTTGATGAAGCGTTATTTAAAGAGCTGGCTATCGCTGGTGAAATTATTCGCCATGCGGGCTTTGCACTGGAGGCATCGCTTGGAGAGTTGCAATTTTTTGAGCAGTATGGGCAGCGTTTTGCGTGGCAGGGTAATATGAACGTTGAGGGCGGGCTAAATGTATTTGCAACGCAAAATCGCCTTGACCAAACCATATTTGCACCTGTGCCAACGCCACCTGTAACAACGCCATACAATAGCAGGCCGCTGTGGAGTGGATTGTCACAACGTGGATACGAGCTCCACTTTGGTTCTAGTTGGATGATGGTTGTAGACTTTGAGCAAACGGGCGTGAAGGCACAAGGCCTGTTGACCTATTCTCAATCACAACATCCAGATGCAGAGAATAGTAACGATCAAACCCGCCATTATAGTGAGCAAAATGAGTTGGTGACGTTACCTTTTGAAGCTGCTGACATTGCCACGACGCAAATATCGACAACCGTTATTAAGCAATAACTATTTCGTAAAGACATTAAAAAAGGGGCTGTTAGCCCAATGCCAGTCAGTTAAGCTGACTGGCATTTCTTTTTTATATGGGTACTTTGATGGCTTAGGCTTTATCGCTCTTGGATACTGCCTATCTTCTCTTCTAGGTGGCAGTTTAAATAGTCTTAGCGTACCTAGCAGATGCTCCCAGTGAATTGGAATGTTACCGGGACTCATTATTGATATTGATGAGAAGTATTGAATCACCGCCATCGAGCAGCTTGAGAAACTGAGTTGATTAGGCCATATTCCTTCGGCTTTCGCTGCTAGGGT
>NZ_WEHZ01000042.1 GCF_012641745.1 Pseudoalteromonas peptidolytica | reverse complement strand
TTTGTTAATATCAGAGCGAGTTTCTTCTACAACTGTAAGGTGTTCAATCAGGTTCATTGGTTGCGCCTAGCAATGGGATTGGCGCTATTTGATCATAAATTAGCTAAAAGTGCGATCCCGCCCTGGGATAACACCAGAGCAACATGAAACTATCGAGCTAAAGCCAACACATCCTGATTACTATAAAAACCTAGGTATCTTGTATTCAGCAATGAAGCTTGGGAAAGCAGTGGTTTATACATCAGATAATGGCGAAGAGAATACCAATAAGTGTCATGATACTGATGAAACTTTATTTCCATTATTTAATATACTAAGGGTGTATTAAATCTGGCTCTTGCTCATTTTAAATTTATATTTTTGATGAGAAATAAACACCCTAATAGCTTAGGCTTTCGATCTTTTTACTCATAGTGTAAAGCAAGGTGTTGTTTTTTAAAGTGCTAGGGCTATAGTCCTATCACTTTTTATATATAAAAATATTTAACTGGATTATTTTAATCTATCCATTAAATACACATATTCAAGACTCTTAACCATGGCGCGTTGTTCATTATTAGCAGCACCAGCATGGCCTCCTTCTATATTTTCAAAGTAAAGTACGTCGAATCCCATGTCTTTCATCTTGGCAACCATTTTTCTAGCGTGACCCGGGTGTACACGGTCATCTCTGGTTGAGGTAGTGAAGAATACTTTAGGGTATTGCTTATCTTTACTGAGATTGTGATAAGGAGAGTAAGTTTTAATGTATTCCCACTGCTCAGGTTGATCCGGATCGCCGTACTCACCCATCCAGCTTGCGCCAGCTAAAAGTTTGTTAAAGCGCTTCATGTCGAGAAGAGGGACCTGGCATATCACAGCATTGTATAAATCTGGTCGACGTGTAAATGCAGCACCCATTAATAGTCCACCATTGCTTCCACCCTGAATACCAAGGTGTTGCGGTTGAGTAACCTTGTCAGCGATGAGCTGCTCGGCAACGGCTTCAAAGTCTTCATAGGATTTATGACGGTTTTCTTTTAACGCAGCTTGATGCCAACGAGGGCCATACTCTCCACCGCCTCGGATGTTAGCAAGCACAAATACACCCCCTTGCTCTAGCCAGTTTTTGCCGATACTGGCGGAATAGAAAGGTTGTATTGATACTTCGAACCCACCATAACCATATAATAGTGTTGGGTTTTTACCATCAAGCTTTAGTGATTTTTTGTGGACAATAAAATAAGGTATTTTTGTACCATCTTTTGACGTTGCAAACTTTTGTTGAGTAACAAACTTACTTGAATCAAAGTGTGAGGGGTTACCTTTGAGTTTGGTGATTTCTAGTGACTGGCCATTCACGAGATACAAACTAGCTGGTGAGAGAAAATCAGAATAGTCCACAAAAAAATCATCTCTGTCTGGATCGGTATCGAAGACAGAAAGTGAACCTGTTTCAGGGAAATTAACTTGATCAACTTGCCACTGGCCATTGGCTTTAGGAATGTAGCGGAACACTTTATTTTTCACATCATCCAAGACCGTCACAAGAATGGCGGACTTAGTGAAATCAAGCGATTCAATCGAGCGTGTTGCTGTTGGTTTAACCAGGCTGGAAAATTTGATGTCTTCTTTTTTGATGTCATCAATGTTGGCGTAGATCACCTCTGCTTGTTCAAATCCTTTCCATGACGACTTCAATTTCACGAAGAATTTACCGTTATTTAAACCTAAGAAGTCTGAATCTTCGGGAATGGGAAGCTTTAGTTTGTTTCCATTACTAATCTGAAAGATATTTCTTGTATAAAAGCTCGTCGCTTCATACAGCATGTGATATGACGTGTCATTGTCATAAATTGTAAGGCCACCTACGTTAATTGAGCTTGGTTTTGCTTCCAAAATTGTCTTAGCGTCCTTTAGTGGCGTTCCTCGTTGCCAAATTTTGACGATTCTTGGATAGCCAGAGTCAGTCATTGAGCCTTCGCCAAAGTCGGTTCCTACAAAGACCGAGTTGTCGTCATAAAAAGAAATAGTGCTTTTTGCTTCGGGCAAATAGAAGCCGTCTTTAACAAAAGACTTAGTTGGAATATCAAACTCTCTTACAACCTTTGCATCTGCACCGCCGCGCGACAAACGCACTAGACAGCGTTCGTATTTGGGGTAGTGGCACGTGATCCCACTGTATACCCAATTCTCGCCTTCGGCTTTAGCAAGTGCATCAAGATCTAGGATTGTCTCCCATTTTGGATTATCTTTTTTGTATTCCTCTGAGGTTGTTCTTCGATAAATCCCTCTGACATGATCTGCATCTTTCCAGAAATTGTAGTAATAACCCGCTCGTTCAGTAGCGTATGGGATGCGAGACTGATCATTTAAAATATCTAATGTATTTTGATAAATGTTCTGATACGCAGGACTACTTTGGAGATACTTTAGAGATACCTCATTTTGTTTGCTGACCCACTCAAGTGGTTTTTCACCTTCGACCTCTTCAAGCCAAAGGTAAGGATCTGACTGTGTTGCCATTGTTTTACCCGAGATTGCTGATAATGCGCAAAGTGCAGTAGCTGCAGCGATGTGTTTCTTCAAAATGATGTTCCTACATTCACTTAATTTCGTCCTTTTTATCATTTGATGGCAAAAATAGGAATGTAATATTATCAAAAAAGTTACATCGATTTACATTTTGTCCGCGTAGGGCGCATAAAGCGATTAGCTTTATCAGCAGTATTTGATAGCTCGAAAGATTGGAAAGTGTGATTTTTTGAATGAAAGGTAAACGAAAGCTACACGGTAGCGTGGCATTCGTTTACCTTAAAATGGGTGTTTTATCTAAAATGTCAGATTAATTACGGCCTCTGAAATCTTTTAAAACATGATCGTTAGGATCTAGCTGCTGATTTTCAACCCACTCTAGCCATTGCTGCAATGAAATAGAAAGCTGCATTGAGTAATCCAAAGAGATCCATTCTTTCTTGTCCGGCGCAAAGTCATAATGAGGCTGAGCTAGGCTTTTACCATCGACACGAATATTAAAGGATTCACCAGCACCCGTATTGGCGAAGTACAGGCTATCGATTTGTGCGAAGTTAATACCATCATGGATTTCACCTGTGTCGCCACCTCTATCTTTACCCAATGTGTCGCTGTTTATAAGCGGTACCGCACATTCAGGCGTTTGCTCTCCAAACTGTGAGATCATCAGTGGTGTATTACGCTCACTATCAGGTAAAGAAGCGGTGCCATGGCAAGACATACAAGAGCTGTTGGTGTTATCGGCAGGACCATTCAAGCGATTGTTACAACCAAGGTGTCCAACTTGGCGTGTCATAGCACTGCCACTATACTTGTTAAGTTCATCAACTAAAGACCAGTTTATCACTGCTTCTGAAAAGCCTTTCTCTCTTGGATTCACTGGTGTATTAAACGCTAAGTGGCCTTTTGCAGGCGTATCGTTACCCCACATTAGCCCTAGCCATGTCATCTTCTCCCATGGGTTTTTGACTTTTGCTTTGCGTTGCCCGTCCGCCACAAAGGTGCCGTATACCCAGCCTGTATCTTTTGCTCTGTCGTCTCTGACGGCGACATCAAATTGAAGCAGTTTTACGTCATCCCAAGCCTGACTGTTACGCTTACATTGCTTACTTTCTTCAATAAAGTTACATTCCTTGCGCTCGTTACCATCTTTATCTTTGCTTCCTGGTGCTACTTTACATTCACAGTAAGCGGGATCTGAGATATTGGCATTCCAGCTTGGTAATCCTGCTAACACAGGTATTTGAGCGATAGTTGAAGTATTAAATAATGGCTTAATAATGACGGCACCTTCGTGGAATCGTACGCCTTTTTTTGGTAATTTAGCTGTGCCATCTTCTTGCCACACTTCCCCTAAAGTGTATGCTGCTGTAGCATTATAAAAGCCGACAGCCCACATGGTCGAGGCATCTGTACCCGAGCTATCTTGCACCGAAAAAGTGACTGGAGCTTCACGTGTTAAGCCCCTAATGTACTCCCGCCCTGAAAGTGGATCGTAAGTTTGAAATGGAATGTGGAACCAAGGTCTATATTTATTTTCACAAGTATCAAAGTCCCTTGAAGCAACTCTTCCTTTGCCCGCAATATTTCCTTCAAGGCCATAGGCATAAACAAGCTTTATGTATTCTTTGGCAAGCTTGCTTTTTTCTCGTTGTGGGGTACTTTCATCGAATAGTGCATCAAACTTGGCATCATACCAAGGCTGATTTTTCTTCGGTTCAATAACAAGCTCTCGTGGGTATTTATCTGAGAGTGCGAATATTCCTTCATCCCATAGCGTTGTTGGTACATTAGAAATAGTTTGGCCTTCCCACATTTTTGTGAATTTGGGGTTAGGGTCTTGCCAATAGCTAGGGTATGTTTGGGTACAGGTATTTAGCTCTGTATATTGACCTTTATACATTGATTGTTTGTACCAAGGTTCAGCTTTCGCTGTTACAGAATATGACGCGAGTGCAGACAATACTAGTGCAGCCGCCTTTACTGTTGATGAGTTACTGATGTTCATTATATTCCCTTTTGTTACTTGATACACAAACAGAAAGCGTTCGCCACGCCAGTCAAAACGAATAGTAATCGCATTAGTGCTTAAACCAATTTGAAGGGGGGAAGTACCATACTCGCTTGGCTAACGGCTTAATTTATAAAAATTAAGTTATAATATTTGCCCTACCAACATGAATGGGTAGTTCTGCCGCAGCGAGCCATGGCACAGCGTGGCTTCCCCGCATCAAAAAAGCTCATTTGCTCAATGTAATTGCTATAAGCTGAGCTTGTCTGTAGTTATCATCGGTGACAGAAATGAGTTTTGTTGATATTACTCGAGTAAATTGTAGTGCTGAGTGAAACACTTTGGTATTACACGAGATTACGTTAGATTACACTTTGCTTTTGCGGTATTGAGTTTTTATACCGTTACAGAGGGCTTGCCCACAGCAAGTGGGCAAACTGATAAGCGGATTAATCGTTGAATACAGCAAGGTAAGTTTCGTAAACGAGAGACTTATTTGCGGAAATTGCAACGTTTATCTTAGTACCATCTACTTCATCTACAATCAATTTTCCTGAAGTATCTTGCTCTTCATTCATGGCTTGCTCGATGCAGATCGCAAAGGGCTGAGTTGAAACAATATCTGGATTGGTAATAACGCAGGCGGCAAGAGGATCCCAAAAAGATAAGAAGCTGCCGATCCCTTCTTTGTTGTCAGGATAGTCAAGTACTTCAGATAAGAATTGGGCTTGCGGCGACTGAATACGCTTGAGTTGTGTCACAAAGTCATTGTCAATTGGCACATCCTGTGTTGCATTTAATGCAACCAAAGTGACAGGGATCCCAGAGTCAATAACCTCTTGTGCACCGAGCGGGTCGATAAAAATATTCCATTCAGCCACGGCATTTGAATAGTAAGGGTTGTCGCCCAAAGTATCGAGTATGTTACCACTTGCGCCAGGCGTGATGTACTCATCAGTAAGGTTTCCGCCCATCATGACTATTTGCTCTATGGCGTTGAAAATACCTGTTTGTAACTGTTTATCAGTTTTGGCTGCTTGGAATAGTTGCCCAAAGTTTGTTCCACCTCCAATGGATAATACAGTCACCTTATCTGATGTGGACAAAAAGTAGTCGGTTAACCATGCTTGTGCCTCATATATATTTGCTTGCCTATTTTCTTGGGGGAATGTGGCTTGGTAATGGCTATCAGCACCTTGTCTGACATTGGCAGGGAAAACATTACTATATCGCAGTGGTGCATTCGCACCTTTTAGAATCGGAAGCTTTTGCGTTTCATCGCTATACAAGGTCAAAAAGTTAGCTAAATTTTCCACCCCTTTAGACAAGTGAGCGGCGCCACAGCCGGTAACGCTGATAGCTAATACTTCTATTTGTGGATGTTGTAGTAGGTAAGCTAATGCCATGTAATCATCAAAGTCCATGTCGGTATCAATGATAACTTTTGTTAATTTGCTCATTTTCATTTCCTGTCTAACTGAGTGAGTTAGGAATATAGAAAATAAACAGCAGTAAAGATATTACAGTGAGTTACATAGCATTACACCTATGTTTGCCTGTTACAGCAGCTCTTGTTAATTAATTATCTTAATTTCTGCGTTGCTAATTTTATAGGTAGTTCGTGTATTTTAACGAGTGCTCGTGTTTGCTAGTCAGAAGCAATACTTGAAATCTTTTAATAGTCATCAAAATAGCAATCAGCCGTTGTTGTTATATCACTCATCAATAAATACACTGAGCAATATTGCTTAAGGAGGGGGCTAAAGGATGCTCAGTATGCGTTTATTTATATTAGTCGTGGCTATTTTACTTTCTGGATGTACTGTTGCTAGCCAAACTTTAACACCTAATCAGTGGCGATATGTAACGGATCCACATGGCAGCCAGGCTAAATATGATGAAGGGTTAGTACAAAATGGTGTGGTCTCGGTGCACTTTACTCGGGTTCCTCGTGTTGATAAAGCGAATAATTCTTGGGTGGAGTTGATATACGATCTACCCCAACAGTTAACCCCCGCATTTATTGTTACCCTTGCCTATAAAAGTGATAAAGCCGTCATTGTTAAACTCTCACAACAAGAGTATGGGAGGCTGGGCGATAAAAGCTACGCCCATTACCAAAGCGTATTGCCAGCCTCAAATTCTTGGCAGGTTGTTCGGCTTTCTCTAAGTGATTTTAAAAGGCCGAGTTGGACGCCTGAGTGGTCCAAAGATAAAGGGATTGTACTTGAGCATATTTCCGCGCTTTATTTTGTGCCTGATCTCAAGGACGCAACTGGTGGAGAGGCGACGCTTAGTGTTAATCGTCTAGAGATAGAGCAGTTGCGCTTGACGAATATCTCAGTGAAGCAAAACTGAGTTGTTAAGGGTTATAGCGAGCTTAATTTAAACCAGTGCTGCTGCGTTTAACGTAAAGCGCTTCTCTTTGAATTCTTTTTTATTGATTAGCTCGGTCTCATACTGTTTTTTAGTACAAAGATGAATGAGTATGATACAAGACAGCTTCCTGGTACGAACAAATTATCAAGCGTTTCAACTTTACTCCCACAGATGTGAAATTCTGACTAAACTTAAGTAACTCAGTCAATAGTGAGTTTGCATTGTTATGTCTAGCCACAACTATATCGTGGGCACCAGCGTACTGTTCGCATCGCTCAATTGCACGGGATTATCGGCGAGTGAGGAGGACTTGTTTTCATTGTCACTCGACCAGCTTTTAGAGGTAAAAGTTGAGGCAAGAAAAGTTACTGAGAGTTTACAGTGCACGCCAATTTCAGTGTCGGTTTTATCACAGCAACAAATTCAACAGCGCAATATCACGGATTTATTGAGCGCGAGTTATTTCATTCCCAACGTTGATGTAACAACGACAGGAGAGAATTCAGGCTGCACCCATTGTGCAAATATTACCATACGAGGAGTGGGTCAGGTTGATCCGATACCTACAACGGATCCCAGTGTTGGTGTCTATGTTGATGGTGTTTATCTTGCTCGCTCCGCAGGTACTATGTCGCGATTTTTAGATGTGGAACAAATTGAAATACTGCGGGGGCCTCAGGGGACACTTTTTGGTAAAAATACGATAGGCGGTGCTGTTAATATTCGTACCAGCCCTGTAGTGGATGAAACCATCTTTAAAACCTCACTAACGCTTGGAGAATTTGACCGTCGAGACCTAACCATGGTGGTTAATCAACCGCTCTCAGAGCACGTTGCGATAAGAGTGGCAATGGCAAAATATGACAAAGATGGCTTTGTTCGTCGTGTTAATGGTAGTCAAGAAGGAGGCGAAGATGATTTTAGTTTGTCAGCTAAGCTACATTATCAGGCAAGCGATGACTTAAGTTTTCGCTGGCAGTATAGCCGTCAAACACAGAGCCGGGGGAGTGCACCTTCTATACTTGCTGCCAAAAATGATGATGCGATTTTAATCCAGCTTTACAATATATTCGCAGAACTTGGTGGTGGGGTGGAGCCAATTGAGCCGCTACAAGTTTTTGATGATAAGTATCTCAGTGCCTCAGAGCAAAGTAACAGTAACAGCTTTAGGCACACAGGAATTTCGCTACAGGCTGATTATCGGCTAACTGATGCGATGTCACTCAAATCCATTACCGCTTACCGGTCGCTAGATGCCTTTTATAGCCGAGACTTCGACAACAACCCTGTTAATATTGGCGTCACTCAAGACTGGCAATGGCAAAACCAACGTAGTCAAGAGTTTAATCTAACTGCACAGTTTGACGATTATGATTGGTTACTTGGTGTCTATTATTTTGATGAAAATATCAGTTATCGTGCAGACTTTAACTTTTTTGACGGATTATTTCAGGCGCTTGAAGCTATCCCGACACCGATTGATGGCTCACCTTTATCTGCACCAACCGATATTGGCGGTGCGGGTAACCCATTAAATGTTGCATTTGATTTCCACAATCGCTTTTTAAATGAAATTGAAAATACTAGCTATGCCATATTTGGTCATATGAATTATCACTTTTCACCAACTTGGTCAGGCATTGTAGGTGCAAGGTATACCCGTGAAGATAAACGCCAAGAGGTGACAGGGTTAGCCTTAGAGGCGGACGTGCTGCTTTTATCTCGCACTAACCAGAGTGAAGCTGGAGCTGTGACACCAAGTTGGAAAGTGTTTTCCCCTATGCTTGGCCTTCAATATCAACCCAATGAGCATGCAGTGTTTTATTTAACGGGATCAAGAGGGTTTAAGTCCGGTGGTTTTAATGGCTTACCCAGTTCAGCTGCGGCAATCCGACCTTTTGAACCAGAGCATTTAACCGCGTATGAATCGGGCCTGCGTTCGCAGTGGCTTGATAACCGTTTGCGGATTAATATTTCCGCTTTCTACTTGCAACATAAAGACATGCAGTTGAGGGGAGGGGAGTCGACTCAAGAAGGAGTCGAAATATTTATTGATAATGTGGGTAAGACCAAGACGAGAGGGGTTGAGTGGGAGTTCGAAGGGTTACTTGATGACGATGTTGGTGCCTCTATCTCAGGCGCTTTTACCCGCTCTGAATTTGTAGATGTGGGCAATGCCACTCAAGTTACACTCGATAGTACCCCCATCCGTACACCCAAGTGGTCATTAACGAGTAGTATTTGGAAAAATTGGTATCTAGGTGGGAATAAGCGACTACATACTCGATTGGATTGGAGCTACCGCAGTAAAATGTATACAGATGTCTTTAATTCTCCCTTTGCACAAACTGACCACTTAAGGTTGCTAAGTGCAAGAATTCAATTGGACTTCAGTGAGCATCTAAGTATTAGTGT
This sequence comes from Pseudoalteromonas peptidolytica, assembly GCF_012641745.1. Lineage (GTDB taxonomy): Bacteria > Pseudomonadota > Gammaproteobacteria > Enterobacterales > Alteromonadaceae > Pseudoalteromonas > Pseudoalteromonas peptidolytica. The sequence goes on along the minus strand of NZ_WEHZ01000042.1, from coordinate 28,258 downwards.
ACATGCTAATAATCTAACCGACGAATATCACTTTATTGGCGCTAGTGATTTTCGTGAAGTATTTGGTATTGCGGAGTATTGGCTAGCACCACCAAGAGAAGTAGGCGTGACCATGACGCTTAATTTTTAAGTGCTAAAGAACAGGCGTCATAAAAATAAGTTGTTTATTGTAAAGTGAGCGTTGGGTGTGCTTCTTAGTGTCATTACAGTGTTTGGCTTTGGAGTGACCGCCTGATCTGGGTAGCGTACTTCAGTTTGAGATAATAAATATCGACCCCCTGCTATCAGCCTGTTTTAATGATGGGTTTAATCCACGTATCATAACTGTTATCCTGCGCGGCAACTATGGTAGTTGAGATAGAGCAAATGATTAACGATAACGATGTCATAGAAACTTTAGAAGAGCTTGAAGCATTTTTATTGCTCATTGATAACGGTGGGTTGGGTCTTCAAAATGTTGCAGGGGTAGCATTGGCGACTAACAATAGTGATGGCAGGCCGTTTGTTGCTGTTCTTGATGATAATCACCAGCTGCTATTGGGTCGCTGGGTATCTCAAGCTGTGTATGAAAATGGTAAAGATTTGGTACGTTATGGGCCAAAAAAAGCCCATTAACTACTTCAAAGCAACTTCAAAGTGGGTTTTCAGTTTTGTTAGCCCACGATTTGCCGTCCATTAGGTGGCTCGCTAGTGTGCTATGGAAGCTATGATGCAAGCCACGTCCAGTAATGTGGTCTCTATGTGGTTATTGTTCATTCTCAATATACACTGAGTCACTCGCCATAAGTTCTATTGCGACTATTTCAGAGCGGTTCATTGTTAACTTATAACGCTCAAGCTGGATCCCTTTTGATGATTGAAAACGCATCACTAAGTTTATCTGATAGCGTCGCTCTACCGACTTCTTCGATACCTTTTTGCCATCTAGGTTATATAACTTACCAGCGCCTTTTTTTAAGTAGCGCGAGAAAGCGCTCATATTGAACGTAATACGCTGTTGTACCTCTTCATAACCTGGGAGGAACTTGTCAATTTGCACTTGGTTTTTGCAGCAAAAGTGCATGAGGTGTGCCGCTTGTTTATTTTGTTGACGACGTTTTTTTAGTAGCTTATCGACATCTTCAGGTAAATCTTTTTTACGGATATGTTCAAGCCAAATCGTTTGTGTACAAACGATTGCATCCGTAACGGAGTTTTTAAACTTATTGCGCCATTTAGGCCGACCACGTTGAATATAACGCCATGCCCATTGCGTTAAATCCTCTTTGAATGTTTCTCTAAGGCCATAGATCACCCCAAGTAACGCGATAAGCGCCACTGTAACTTCTTGGAAGTTAGAGCGAGCATTGAGTACGATAAACATCACAAATGCCATGATTATTCCTGTGACAACCCCTCGCACTAGGCGCTTTAGGTTGGTACTTAAGTCTATCGTTTGTTTATTAAAAACCACGCCATATTCGATTAGGCGCTCGAGTAACTTCATTTTGTTGGTAATGCGGTTTGGATCGCTTAGTGTAACTTGGGAGTTATAGCGTTGCTCCTCGCGATATTGGCTTTCACGTTGACAAAACTGCGTAATGACACTGCGCTCTTGACTAAAGTCGCTGGATTTTGGACCGGTTGACAGCAGTTTCAAAAAAGCCTGCTCTGTATGCCAGCTTAAGTAGTTATCGGCATTTTGATAATAAGGTTGTAGTTTATTGTCTGGTGGTGTGTAGCGCCTTAGTTTCTTCAGCAAACGCTCGGTTTCTACAACTAATAACTGTGCGGCTGGATAAAACTCATCGGCTTCTTTTAGCTTCAGTGTCTGCTTTACATCAGCATCTAATGCAATACGGATCTGATAGCAGAATAAATTTAAGTTGACTCGATAATCTGTTTTCTGACCTTTACTTTGACTGATAAAACGGCTTCGCACCAAGGGTAGATGAAGTTGTTCTGAGTAATAGGCGCTGTGGCTTTTGATGTTGGCATTAAAGTATTCGACTTCATTTAGGGTGCTGCTATTGATCCCCATATCAGTTGGGATCGAAAAATACAGGTCGAGTTGATTTGTCTCTTTGGGAAGAAGTTGATAATTAACTTTAAAAGATAGGCTTTCGTCTTGGCTTAGTTTAGCTCTACTCACTCGGGTATGATACCTCCTTGATTGGTATGTTTAGAGTATAACATACCTAACTCTAAACTTGCATGTTGATACTTGTAACGTGTTGTTTTTAAATTGGATTTAGCTTTTTGGTGGGGGGCTTTGATATTACGTCCAGCCAACGCACTGGCACCAATACTCTGTCGGCAAGGTGAACTTGCACGTCAATCGTTCATTGTTGGGAATAAATTCGTCTTGCCTACAGGAGGTAGGTACTTTAGCGAGAGCTGGATGTGGGGGCGGTGTTATCCCCAAAATTGTCTGGCTAGATAAGAATATAACTTAATTTATTCACTAAAAACAATTAGTTATCTAATTTCTTGTTCCAACTTCAGGCTAAGTAAATTAACCTGAACTTGGCATAAAAATTTGCTCTCTAGCTGCTGCTATCCCCTAATACAGCGTTAAATTTATCTGTCATGGACGCACAAATTTGCCTTATATTGAGAAATGGCTTGCAGTTAGAGTGGTATTACGCTTTGAAGTGTAGGTGTGTTATACCAATTTGACTTAATACTTGCTCAATTTGAAGGAGTAAATCTGACGCCAACAGCGTTAAAAATTTCTCATTTAGAACAACTAAATAGCAAAATTTTTGCCTTGCCTATATGGATGTAGGTACCTTAGCGATAGCAGGACGCGGTAGCGGAGTTATCGACAAGATTTTCTCGCCTCAAAATAGACCACTTAATTAAGCAAATTGGTATTAGCTGATTCACTAACTTCTTCAGCCCCTTAGTTGTCTGAAATATCAGTTATCTTTTGTGCTTTAGTTAAATCGTTCTTGATTGTAAGCGCCATCAAAAAAATTAAACCAAGTGGTGCGGCGACAGCCGAGAAAAAAGCAAGAACCGAGACTAAAATGGGGGTTTGGGTTTTTCGCTTCCCCAAATAGAACCCTAAACCTGCAAATACGATAGCGAGGATAAATACCGCTTGACCAAGTAAATTAGCGTCTATGTTCATTGATACTCCTTATCATTGATTGATGTGTTAGATATTTAACTCTTTATTTATAAAGACGTTACGATAGCATGGTGGTGGCCATCATTATAGATTATTTTAATTTTTCGCCGCGCCGCCAAATTGACTTTTTACAAACTAAGTGAATCCCCTTCGTTTAATATGTATATGGGGGTAGCTGTTTTGAGTGTATCTTGCATTTTTAACAGGCGGAATAAGGCTGAATGTGATGTCCGGTCTCCCATTCTCCAACTGGCATTACCATAGCCCCATGGCACCATTACTTTGCAGCCTAGTTCCTGTGCGGCTACTAGAGCATCTTCTGGTGTCGTGTGTACTTTGCGATACCATTTAGGGTGTTCTTCACTATGATATGACGCAATCGGAAGTAAACAAATATCAATATCCCCGTATTTTTGCTGAATATCTCTGAAGTGTGGAGAGTATCCTGTATCACCGGCAAAAAATAATGTGTGGCCCTGATGCTCTAATACCCAGCCACCCCACAATGCTGCGCCATGATCTTCATACAGAAAAGGAACCCAAATGCGGCTGCTGAAGTGATTAGCGGGAACAAAATGTGCAGTGACATCACCGAGTTGTTTACTGGCATACCACGCCATTTCGGAAACTTTGTATCCATCATCAGGAAAATGCTCGGCAAATCCAAGTGGCGTTAAAAATTGTGCCTTAGTGCCAATGGTTTTTACATCATCTTTGTTGAAATGATCGTAATGTAGATGTGAATACATAACTGCATCAGTTTGTTGAAGCTCAGCTTTACTTAGCGCGGTTGGCAGGTTGCGGTTATATCCTTCTGAAAGGCGAAATGCCCAGTTTACAGGCCAATCAAATTGCGCCGTTACAGGGTCAAATAGGAATTGTTGTCCGTCTGGTGAATTAACCTTGAAACTGGCATGCCCAAGCCATTGAATTGTAAATCCAGTTGTCAGTGACAGTGATGGATTTTCGCCAACATAGGTGCAATCTTGCATTTGTGATTTACACGTAATGCGTGGTGTAGGAGGGTAGCACTGTGCTTCACAGGTAGCAGGATAAGCTTCAAACGAATTATATAGATTGCTGTACCTGTCTTCATAGCCCTCGATAGCACTATGTTTTATCACTGAAGATGGCGGTGTAATACGTTCCACAACATTGTTGTTACTGCATCCTGTTAAGGATAATAAGATGACGAAAGTCAGCTTTTTCATTGGTTTTCCTTATTATTTTTGCTTTTGAGTTTACCAATAAAAGGGAGCGTGGTGTAGTCGCTAAAAATCAAAGGGGAGGAGTATAATGCCTATTAGACTTAATACTTGCTCAATTTGCAGGAGTAAATCTGACGCTAACCGTGTTAAAGATTTCTTATTTAGAGCAACTGAATAGCAAAATTTTTGCCTTACCTATATGGATGTAGGTACCTTAGCGAGAGCAGGGCGTGGTAGCGGGGTTATCGACAAGATTCTCTCGCCTCAAAATAGACCACTTAATTAAGATAATTGGTATAAAAGCAAGCGCCAGCGATGCTATACGCAGGCGCTTGTGTTGTCAGCCTGTTTCCGTGCCACGTTCTTGGGCTTCAAATTTATACCCAGCCCCATAAATCGAGTGGATAAAGTCATACTTGGGGGCGATATTTTGCAGCTTTTTACGAATATTCTTGATGTGACTGTCGATGGTTCTGTCGCTAACGATATGGCTATCGTCGTAAATATGGTCCATCAACAAATTGCGACTGTAAATGCGACAAGGGTGGCCATACATGGCTTTTAATAACATAAACTCGACATGAGAAAGCGTTGCTTTGGACTCTTGAAAAGAGACAAACAAGCGCTCTTCGTCAAGTTTGAGTTTGCTTTCAGTTTCCGACATATCACCGCGTTGATTCAGCTCAACTCGTCGCAAAATTGCTTTTACTCGAGCGACGACTTCTTTTGGACTATACGGCTTACACACATAGTCGTCGGCACCCACCTCTAAGCCGAGCAAACGGTCGATTTCTTCAACCTTTGCAGTGATCATAATGATAGGTACCGTTGAATGTGCTCTGATCCGTTTGCAGATCTCAATGCCATCTACATTGGGTAACATCAAGTCAAGCAAAATTAATGCAGGTTGTTGCTCCTTAAAAGCCTCTTCTGCCAATGCCCCATCGTATACGAGGTGACTGGTATATTCAGCTTGTGCAAGATATTTACTTAATATATCAGCAAGCTTTGGTTCGTCTTCAACAATTAAAATATGTTTGTTTGGCACGGGAGGTATCCATTATTTTTTCAGGGTAATAATAATAGCTAGACCACCAAGTTCGCTCAAGTTTGCTGTGATTTCTCCGTTATGTGCAGCAACAATGCTCTGGCAAATCGCAAGCCCAAGACCAGAACCCCCTGTTTTCCTGCTTCTTGCCTCTTCCACACGATAGAGTCTATCAAATAGCTTATCTAACTGTTCACAAGGTACCGCAGGGGCGCTGTCTTGCCAGTAAATGACAGTTTTCCCTTGTTGTTGTTTGACCTCAACCTCTACGATGCCAGGGCATTGCTCTGAGGAGTCGGTATAGCGCAGCGTATTTTGTAATAAATTATCAAATAGTTGACTGAATCGTTGGGCATCACATTCAATCTCAATATTATCATCACACTGTAGCGAATAGGTGAGGTGATGTTTGTCAATTTGATGACTAGCTTTGCTAAAAGTATGTTGCAATAGGTCATGGAGATTTTCTCTATCCATGTTGTAAGTAAGTGCACCACGGTCAGACATTGATAGTTGATGTAAATCATCAACTAAACGAGTGAGCCGTTGAATTTCCTCATTGAGTGAGATAAGTTGTTCAGGATCACTGGTGATAACACCATCAATCATACCTTCAAGCTCTGCCCGAAGCACAGCAATGGGCGTGCGCAGCTCGTGAGAAATATCAGCTATCCACTGCTGTCTTGCTACTTGGTTTTGTGCCAAGGTGTCCGCGAGACGATTCATATCTCGGGCCAGTAATCTCAGCTCGTCATTACTGTTAATCTCGACTCGTGAGTCATAATTCCCCTGTGTAAGTGTTTTAGCATTACGGCGTAACAGAACGATGGGGCGCACCATATACTTACTAAACGGTATTGCAATGATCAGCGTGATCAGTAATGCAACAAGCGCGATGACAACAAACTGCTGTCGTTGTTGCTGAGCGAATAATTGATTGAACTCGTTACTAATCAGTGCACTTTGTTCGACGCCAAGATATGCAACCACATGGTCATGATTTGGCGCTGATAAATGCTCTCCTTGATAAACAGGAAACCAGAATGATGAATGTATGCTCTGAGCCTTACCCATGATGATATTGCCTTGCGGGTCTTTGAGTAACAGGCGTTTTTTGTTACCCATACGCGGTGGTCGGTCTTTCCGTCTAGGTCGCTCAGTTGCAGTCGCTCGGTGGCGTGGTGGAGGTCTAAAGCGTGCTTTAGGAGGAGCGTCATCTGGCAGATCATAAAATTGGCGAACAATATCATTCCATGGCTCTGAACCGCGATACACCCAGTTTAGCGAACCATAACGCTCATAGTTTTCGGCAACTTGATTGACTACCTCTTGAAGTTGCACGCGAGTCGTATTTCTTAGATAGCTGGTGAAGCTTTTCTCAAATGCTAATTTATTGGCGATATAAATAGCCAGCACTAACGTAGTGTTGGCTATTAAAATGATTAGCAAAAGTTTGACGCGGATGGTCATTTTCATAGTTGTTACTACTGCGCCTATTAGTGGTGCGCGCGTAAGCGCAGGTTATCAGGATCGGGTGTGTTACGGTTTGGTACCCATCTTTTTACACATTTTAGATCCTTGGCACACTTGTCTGTGAGTGTATGTAAAAATGCAACGAGATCTTGTTTTTGCTGTGGTGCTAAGTTTGCAGCAACAAAAGGGGACTGTCTTAATAACGTCAAAGCCGCTTCACTATTTTCTCTAGCTTGGAGGTTTAGTGTGTCACATTGAGCAGATAAGGCAAACTGCTTTAAGCCACAAGCGCCACCCTGTTGGAAAAACCGTTCAATGGTTTGCTCAGGGTTTGAATAATGATCCACCACTTGCTCTAGCGTCTCATAGGCACCAGCGTGGCCATAAGGAGCCGTTAATGCGATATTGATAAGGCTCGGTACTCTGAATGCAAACAGATTACGGGGTGTGGAGTCAATCGCTGCTCGGCCAATATCGGCACGATTTTCTTGCGTGCCAATTCCATACTGTGGAAAGGCTAGATTAAAGAAGCCATTATTAGTGAACTGTTCGCCACTGTGACAAGCGACACACCCTGCACCGTCTTCGTTGACAGGTGTGAAAAATAGCTTCGCCCCCCGTTTTTGCTGCTCGTTTAATGCTGAGCGATCGCCTCGGGCATAACGGTGCCAACTGGTGTTGACCATCACAAAGGATGCTTGGTATTGTCCCAAAGCAAAGGCAATACTATCAAAGGTTATTAAGCTCTGCGCGTCGGCTTGAGAGTTAAATGCGTTTCTAAACGCGTGCAGCCAGTCATTAGTAGCGAGGCTACCTGCTTCTTCGCCATAATCACCGATCCGTTGTGCTATATGCGCTCTGACTTGTTCATTCGTTGTGGCGTTTTCAAACGCTTCGCCACGCATTTCTTCTCTTGAGGTCACAGGAAAGCGAGATAGTGTTGCTACAAGGGAGTCTGCGGCGTTAGGGTCTGGTTGATTAAAGCCTGAATCCGGTGTGCTGATAAAGCTGCTTTCGTTACCGGCTTCATCAGTTATGGTGATCCGTTGCACACGACCATCCCAAAATAGCGCGCTGTTTGCCAACCCAGAGTTAAAAATAGTGGGAGAATTGCGTGGAATATTAATTTCATCGTTCACCGCTTGACGTCCCGGACCTACCACGTCAACATCTAGTGCGTTAGTACCAATTGGCAGAGAAAGTCCGTCGGCACCACCAAGCCTCGGGTCATGACAGCTTGCACACGCCACGGACTTTTCACCTCCGAGCGCTTTGGTAAAAAACAACTGCATGCCAAGTTGCGCAATCGGTTCTGATATTTTAGGTAGTTCCTCAGTACCGAGTACCTTACCCGTTATCCCATGATTAGCAATAAGTGCAGACAATTCAATATCCAATGTTGATAAAGGTGCTTGCTTTGGTGGCGGTGGTAAGCGTTTGTGTTGCGCTAACACAGGTAAACAAGTGAGTGCTGTGAGTAGCACGGCTGTACCGAAGATGTTGACTTTATTCATCATAATTCCCAACCCTATTGTGTTTTGAGCTTTTAAGGTGGCAGGCAAAAGTGCAGAGAATGTGAAAAATGAAATTTTTACAGATAAGAAATCCTAACTTTATATCTTAGTGATTGACTCAAGCTGTTAACTTTCTGACTGTTAAATACTTATTATTTCTAAGTCGCTGTGTAACTTGATTTAAAAAGATAGATTATTAGACGCTCAATTATTTCGAGGGGTAAATTAGTGATAAAAGCTAACGTCAATGTCTGTGAGTGAGTCTTTGGCTTAAACTGGAGTAATGCGCCCGCAAAGTTGCAATAGCATGTGTCTCAGCTATCTTTTAGACAGTAGTCCCATGTTATAGTTTTGCCAGTGCCTACCAATAGACGTCAATTCTTACAAGCTTCATTTGCAGTAGGTGCAAGCCTGCTCTTATCGGAGCGCGCAAAAGCGTCCTCTGAGTCGGATTTGGAAGAAAAAGTTAAACGTCAGCGTGCTCTTTACACCTTGCGCCTCGCTTCTCCTTATCCCATCTATCAATCCGAATTTATTCCACACATGCACATTGAGTTTAAATCTCTCGTTGAACGTTTCACTAATGGCAAAGTGTATGTAGATATCCATCATAATGGTGTATTAGGCTCTGGACGAGAATTAATGGCTGCGGTGACAAGAGGCCAAGTAGAGGCGATACTGATTTCAGTCTCTAACTTGTCTAGAGCCGCACCCGCATTAGATATTCTCAATATTCCATTTTGGGCAAGCGCCAATCAAGCCTTTCTTAATTTGATTTGCTCGCCACAATGGCAATCCATGGTGATTGATCCAATTAATCAACAAGGGAAGCTGACTGTACTGATACATCACATTGTGGGAGCAAGAACCTTAACCAGTACCAAGCATTTTAACCGGTTAATTAATTTGCCTGAAAAGCTTGAAGGGGTTGTGCTCAGAGTGCCTGCATCAAAAGTATTACACCACTTTTATAATATGACGCCTGCTAATGTTGTAGATGTACCATGGGCCAAGGTAGCTAAAATGGCGCGAACTGATCATATTGACGTGATGGATCCCAGTGTGATTGGGCTTTTTGCCGGTCGAGATAAACTAAGGCATCAAATAGGTCATGTATCTCTGATTGAGAGTGTGCCAGATGCGTGGGTAACAGTTGCGAATCAAAAGTGGCTCAATAATTTATCTAATAAGATTAAACTGGAAATCCAAGAAGCGGGGTTACAAACGTTTCGTACACATGTGGCGCAATTTGAACAACGCCAGCAGCGCTGCAAACGAGCATTGATGGCACTTGGTGCTAAGATTTACCATCTTAATGAGGATGAAAAGCAGGACTGGCAGCAACGATTTGGTCACCATAATGCTCAGTGGAATGATATAAAACGAGAGCTCTTGGGTAGTACTCAGGCATTCCAGCAGCTTGTTGATGCAACACAACAGCGCTCCAGTGATAACTAATTAAGCTGAGCTGCGTATAATTAATGCCTTTCTAGCAGCCAGTTTTAGCGCTAACTGCATTGAATTCACTTCCAATGGCCAGCTATCGGTGAGTAAATTCGCCTTGCCTACAGGATGTAGGTACCTTAGCGAGAGCAGGACGCGAAGCGGTGTTTTCCCTAAAACTTTCTGGCTAGGCAAGGAAAAAACTAAGTTGTGCTTTAGCAATAATGAGTTGGAATATTCCTTATCCAAACCTCAGGTTAATTATTTGTGACTCAGTCGCCAATCTCGGCGTTAAAACTGATTCGTTGTACTAAAAATTAGCAGTGGGTGTAGCGCGCTGTTGTACACGAAAACATCACCGTTTGGTAAAAATTCTAATTGAATTTACATAACAATGGCTATTTACATAATTAGACGATCGGTCTAATATTCAATTTATGAATGAAAGTAGTATAAAGCGGCGTCGTGGCCGACCAAAAAAAGAGCAAACTGGTTTTAGTGAAACTAAGGCGGCATTGATCCGAACAGGTATGGAAATTCTCACCGAAAAAGGTTTTGCTGCTACTGGGATTGATGCCATTTTGCGAACGGTAAATGTACCAAAAGGGTCTTTTTATCATTACTTTGCGAGCAAAGAAGCATATGGTTTAGTACTGATTGAACATTACTCATCGTTTCTAAGTGCAAAGCTCACTAAAGCTTTATCCGCTGAGGGTCTTGAGCCGTTAGCCAGACTTGCACTATTTATGGAGCAAGCTGAGCGGTCGATGGCGAAGTATAATTACACACGAGGCTGTTTAGTTGGCAATTTAAGTCAAGAAATTGCTCAGCTACCAGAATCTTTTAGAGACAAACTAGGTGACGTTCTGAATGAGTGGCAAATCTTGGTCGCTCAATGCTTTGAGCACGCCAAGCAGCTTGGTCATATTTCAACTGAGCACCACTGTGATGAACTGGCCTACATGTTTTGGAATGGTTGGGAAGGCGCAGTTATGAGAGCCAAGCTTGAACAAAGTGGTGTACCACTTCAGCGCTTTTCAACGTTTTTTATTCGCTCGATTCAAATGCCGGATTAACCAAGCTACATCTGAGCAGGGTATGCCCCGCTTTTTTGTAATTTAATAGACGATTGGTCTAATTAATGGAGACGATATGTATAAAGCAATAGTCATTGATAAACAAGGTGGTAATTACGTCGCAACACTTAATGAGGTAACTGGATCAGAACTCATGCCTGGAGACGTTGATATAGACGTGTTGTACTCAACGCTAAACTACAAAGATGCGTTAGCTATTACTGGCAAGTCTCCCGTAGTTAGGCACTTTCCTATGGTTCCTGGTATCGATTTTGTGGGGAAAGTGTCTACTTCGTCGCATCCCGATTATCAGCCTGGACAACTTGTGATCCTTAATGGTTGGGGAGTAGGTGAAAAGCACTGGGGAGGTCTGGCACAAAAAGCGCGAGTGAACGGTGACTGGTTGGTTCCTTTGCCGACTCAATTTGAGGCAAAAGATGCGATGGCTATCGGCACCGCAGGGTATACCGCAATGTTATGTGTGATGGCGCTTGAACGCCATGGTGTGACACCTGAACGAGGGGAGGTACTTGTGACTGGTGCAGCAGGGGGCGTAGGAAGTGTTGCCGTCGCTATTTTATCAAAGCTTGGCTTCAGTGTTACGGCGCTAAGCGGGCGGGTAGAGCAAGAAGCTCAATTTCTTAGCCAGCTTGGTGCGCAAAATGTGATCCATCGCAGTGAGTTAGAAGGAGCTGGAAAGCCGCTTGCAAAAGAGCGTTGGGCTGGTGTGGTAGATGTAGTTGGTTCACACGTTTTAGCAAACGCCTGTGCTAGCACACAATATGGTGGTGTAGTTGCTGCTTGTGGGTTAGCTGGTGGTATGGATTTACCTGCCACAGTGGCGCCTTTTATTTTACGAGGGGTGACGTTGGCAGGTATTGACAGTGTGATGTGCCCCAAAGCGTTAAGAATTGAAGCATGGCAGCGATTAGCAAGCGAACTTGAATTAAATAAACTCAATATGATTGCCCATGAAATTACGTTGAATGAGGTGATTGCCGCAGCAGCGGACTTGCTTGATGGCAAAGTAAGAGGGCGCGTTATTGTTGATGTTAACGCTTGATGTTTGGTTAAGCAGAGTTTTGTCAAAATTTAGGTCGACCGCTATTGAGCAGGTCGATACGATTACCTACAATACAGCATGCTTAAATAATTGAAGAAACAAAATGACAGATTCAACTGAAAAACCAGCATTACCAGATAGGCTTTCTATCAACCCTCGTAGTCCACATTACGCAAAAGAAGTACTAGAACACCACATTGGCATTCGTTTTAATGGTAAAGAGCGCACTGATGTTGAAGAATACTGCATCAGTGAAGGCTGGATTAAGGTAGCATCACCAAAGGCATTAGACCGTCGTGGTCAGCCTTTGCTACTGAAGTCAAAAGGGACTGTTGAAGCTTACTATTGCTAATACCAATTTGACTTAATACTTGCTCAATTTGAAGGAGTAAATCTGACGCTAACAGTGTTAAAAATTTCTCATTTAGAACAACTAAATAGCAAAATTTTTGCCTTGCCTATATGGATGTAGGTACCTTAGCGATAGCAGGACGCGGTAGCGGAGTTATCAACAAGACTTTCTCGCCTCAAAATAGACCACTTAATTAAGCAAATTGGTATAAGCTTAACAAATATTGAAGATACAAAAATGCCGGACGTTGTCCGGCATTTTTTTAAGTCAAATTGGTATTACCACACAATCAATGTGCTGAAGTTAACCAGCTCAGAAACTGACGTGCTTCGCCGCCATTGGCGAATTGTGTGATCTTACGGCCTGTGCCGTCAGCAAAGATCACTTTAGATTTGTTCACCGAAATTGAGCGAATTGGTTGCTCAACACGGATCTCTGTTCCGTTATATGTATATGACATAATAAAACTCACTTTTATAATGCACAGCAAATTAGCTGATGCTTTTAATAGTAGATGAGCTTCATTACAGTTTAGCGAACAGGATATACTGTACTCACAACGACCCGATATGGGTATGACAGTCTGTACCAACATGCTGTTGGATTTTATTTCGCCTGACTATATTAAGCTCTGTTTGTATGTTTTATGCGGACTTACTGGATCAGGGCAAGGAGGCATTACTTGAGGTTTGCTTTATCTAGGGTGGAATTAATAAAGCAAGTCTTGAATGATACAGAATAGTTCTTATAAAAGCAAGCTTTTATATCGGTACAGCAAGAAGTGTTTTCGACATATATCCCGAGGCGTTAAGCCCCGAGATATAACCCACTTATTGGCATAGTGCTTGTTTGAGAGGTTGTTCACCATTAAATAGCTCAAACGTTAGATTCTGAGGATGCAAAGTGGCAAGGTAAGCTAGTGCGTCAGCGACATTCTCTCGATTTATTACAGCGTCTTCTCTATTTGCAGTGCGTGAAGTGGAGAATCCACCAGTTGCGGGCTCATTAAGTAATGTACCAGGTCGAACGATGGTGTAGTTTACGATACTTCTTTGTAGGTATTGGTCGGCCATGTGTTTGGCTACCAAGTACGGTTTGATTTCACTTTCAATGTTATCAGGATCGTCGGCACCAATAGAGCTAACCATAATAAAATGTTTAACGTTTGCTTTCACAGCATAATCAATAGCTTTAATGGCGGCCCATAAATCAATCAGTAGGGTTTTGTCCGCACCCGTTTCTCCACCGGAGCCTGCGCTAAATATTACTTGCTCGATGTTGTCAAAAGCAGCGCTAAAATCGTTTTCAAGGTCTTGCTCAATAATGGTTAACTGCGCAGATCCAATATCAGCCAACTTATCTTTATCACGCACTAACGCCACAACGTCATGACCCCGCTCTAGCATTTTCTTTGTCGTCATTTTTCCAATTTGACCACTGGCACCAATGATTAAGGTCTTCATAGATAAACTCCTTTAAAGTGTTTGCTTAACTAATACCAATTGAATTAATTCTCTAATCAATTTGAAGGGTGAAATAGCATATTAGCTTCGTTAAAAATTTCTCATTTAGAACAACTAAATAGCAAAATTTTTGCCTTGCTACTAAAGCTATTTCCCCGTTTCAAGATAGATCATTTACTTAATACAACTGGTATAAGCCCTTGGGATCGTGGCGCAGATTTAAACCCCTATAGTGTGAAATAAGTTATAAATAGGCGAGAAATTGCTGAGTTAATCTAAAAATTGCGGTGGTCAGGGAAAAGTTGACCACCGTAGGAAAAGCAAAGCTATCTGTTATTTTGTTACTTTGCGTGCTCTAAAGTTTCGGCCTTTCATTTTCCCTTCTGAGATTGTTTTAAGCGCCACATTGGCAGCACTGCGCTCAACCGCAACGTATGATGACATTGCAGTGACTTTAATCTTGCCAATTTGATCACCTTTTAGTGCGTGGTTTGAGGTCAGTGCTCCCAAAATGTCCCCAGGTCTTAGTTTCGCTTTCTTACCACCATCGATTTGAATGGTAACCATTGGCGCTCGATTAATTTTGTTATTTAAAACTTGATCGTTTGGCAAGGTACTGGGCTCAATATTCTTACCTAAATAGTCTTCGAGGGCATTTACTTTATGTGATTCCTTATAGCTCATCAAAGAGCATGCCACGCCTTTATTGCCTGCACGCCCAGTTCTGCCAACGCGGTGAACATGTACTTCTGGGTCATGGGCGATATGGTAGTTGATCACCATATCTACGTGATCGACGTCGATACCTCGTGCGGCGACATCCGTTGCTAATAAAATGGTGACGCTCTTATTCGCAAAGCGAACCAATGTGCGGTCACGGTCTTTTTGCTCTAAATCACCGTGAAGTGCTGCTGCATCAAAACCTAAACTATATAGGCTGTCGCATACGTTCTGGCATTCTGCCTTGGTGTTGCAGAAGATAACCGCAGAATTAGGTTGAAATTGCATTAACAGTTTTTGGACTGCAGGCAGTCTTGCATCGTTATTGTCGACTTCATAAAAGTACTGTTCAATTGAGCTATCATCGTGGGTTGATTCAACCGTGATTTTAGCTGCATCTTTCATGACATGCTGCGCAAGCTGTTCTATTTTTGGCGGGTAAGTTGCGCTAAAAAGCAGGTTTTGTCGTGTTTTAGGGCAGTGGTCAATGATACATTGTAATGACTCTTCAAAACCCATTTCCAGCATACGGTCGGCTTCATCTAGTACAAAGGTATTGACTTCATCTAGCGACAAGCGACCTTTGCGCAAATGCTCTTCAATGCGTCCTGGCGTACCCACAATGATGTGCGCGCCGTGTTCAAGAGAACCAATTTGCGGACCCATAGGTGCGCCACCACACAGTGCCAATACTTTAATGTTATGGATTGCACGGGCAAGCTTGCGAATTTCAACAGCAACTTGATCGGCAAGCTCTCGAGTTGGGCATACGACCAAAGCCTGCACACGAAAACGTTTCACATTTAAATTATGTAATAGTCCCAAAGAGAAAGCGGCGGTTTTACCTGACCCCGTTTTACCTTGGCCAATAACATCTTTACCTGCCAAGATAAGCGGTAAGGTTTGTGCTTGAATGTCAGTCATGGTGTGATAACCCAACGAAGTGAGGTTATCAAGTAAGGCGCTGGAAAGTGGAGTGCTGGAAAAAAGTGGCTGAGTCAAAGTCGCTGTCTCTGTAGTTCTAAAACAGCAATTATAACATGGCTCGAATGGATAGCGCGTGTAAGGCCGTGATAAAATTTTTTACCACGGACAAGTGCGTTAAAAAATGATTTTAAACATTTCCCATGAGCAAGGGTAGGTTGCATTACAACCAATAACCGTCGGCTCTGCATTTGCGCTCGAGCCACCATTACCAAGAGCCTGCACATAGTAGCCGTTGACGGATTTGAGCGCTACTTTATCACCGCCTTGGATGAGCGCACCGGGGTTATTTGGCAGTTCAATCGTGAATGTCTCCCAGATAGAGGCTGCGGTTCTATTGGCGTTGAGTTCACCTCCACCACCTTGTTCGGCAACAAAGTAGTAGCCAGATGTAGTCTGAATATGAACTTCATCACCGCTATTAAGGTCTCCGCCATTAATATCTATCAGGGTAAATTGCTCCCAAGGACCTATGGCTAACCGGTTTGCGTTGACCGTGCTGCCGCCGTTACCTTCAGCCACAAAGTAATATTGTCCGCCAGTTTCGAACGACACATTCGCGTAGCTAGTGGGGCTACAAGGCAGCGTAGTAAAAGTGAGATCTTCACCTTGGATTGTGGTGCGTGGGGGTTTTGGATCTCCACGGAAGCGAAAATGGTATTCAGTCCCACAGCTTAGGTTTGAAATTTGAGCACTTACGGGGCCATTTACTCCAGGTGATGTTGCTTGCAGGTTGGGTTAGATACTGTGTACCCGAGTGCGCTAAAAAGGTACTGCTGAATGCAGTCAATAGTAGTAACTTGAACTTATTCATAGCCTAGCTCCTTTGACGAAAAAGGCTGTTACGATTAACAGCCTTTTTTAGCTTAGGAGAAGGTGTCGTAAATGTTATTACACCTGCTTACACCTTTAATTGCCAGAAGTGGGCTTATGGCGTGGTGCACGCTTGTCTCCAGCGTGTTGGTTCTTTGGCTTATTGGTAGACTGTGATGGGCGACGTCTGCGGTTGCCATTGTTGTTACCAGTAGGTTTGCCGTTACCACTTGGCTTATTATTACGAGGACCTGAATTTTGCTTGGGTTTGTTTTTCGGCTGAGCAGAAGTTGCTTGCTCAGCGTCTGTTGTCTTTGGCTTTTTCGGTTTCTTTGGTTTTTTCGGCTTGATTGGGCGCGTATCTAACTTTGACTCAGGTACGGCAAGTTGCGGTTCAAATCCAGGTTCCACTTTACGCGGCACCAGCTGTTGAATTAGTCGCTCAATACCAAATAAATCGCTTGCGGTTTCTTGGGTAACAAATGAGATAGCTTCACCCGTTGCACCAGCACGGCCAGTTCTACCGATACGGTGAACATAATCTTCGTAAACATTTGGCAGGTCAAAGTTAACCACGTAGGGCAGTTCCTGAATATCCAAACCTCTTGCTACAATATCAGTGGCAACAAGCACACGTACTTCACCGTTTTTAAAACCAGTAAGGGCTTTCATACGAGCACTTTGACTTTTATTACCATGGATTGCTGCGGCATTGATTTTGGCTTTTTCTAGATCCTTAACCAAGCGGTTCGCACCGTGTTTTGTGCGGGTAAATACCAACACTTGTTGCCAGTCATGCGTTTGAACTAAATGTTTGAGTAAGTTGGTGCGCTTACTTTTATCTACTGGATACACCCACTGAGTAACACTTTTGGCGGTGCTATTAGCCGGTGCCACAGAAACCTCTATAGGGTCATGGATTAATCCTTTTGCTAACGCTCTAATCTCTTCAGAGAAAGTTGCAGAGAACATCAAATTTTGCCGACGAGCGGGTAGTACTTTGATGATGCGTTTGATATCGTGAATAAAGCCCATGTCTAGCATGCGGTCGGCTTCATCCAGTACCAGTACCTCAAGGTCATCAAATTTGACAGCATTCTGTTGGTAAAGGTCTAGTAATCGCCCAGGTGTCGCTACTAAAACATCAATGCCTTTACGCAGCTTCATCATTTGCGGGTTGATCTTCACACCGCCGTAAACGACTTCAGAGCTGATAGGGAGGTGCTTGCTGTAGAGTTTAACACTTTGCCATACTTGATCAGCAAGCTCACGTGTTGGTGTTAGGATCAAGGCCCTTACATGGTTGGCTTTTGGTTTAGAGCCCGACATCAAGTTTTGTAGCAAAGGTAGCGTAAAGCCAGCGGTCTTGCCTGTACCGGTTTGCGCTGCGGCCATCACATCTTTCCCAGCTAAAATGGCGGGAATAGCTTGTTCTTGGATCGGCGTTGGCTGGTCGTAGCCTTGCTCAACAACGGCTTGATTTATTTCTGGGGCTAAACCTAGGTGGCTAAAGCTCATGATTTGTTACTCTGTAGTAGGCGGCGGGCAAGAGTACAGTATTTACACCAGTTACGCAATTTTGCCACCGCCTAAATTACTGTTAAGTGTTCTCAGCTACGTATAGTAGATTACTGGGGTTTAAAAGTACGCTGTTCCTCGCACCTATATCAGTGATAGCGTAACAGAGTATAGCAGCACATCCTTGTGTGCTTAATTTCGAATAAAAATCTACCCTTTGAATAAACTGAGTTTACCAGAGAAGTTTTTAAGGTTTGGGAAAATCTGCAGCAGTGCACTGTCGTCTACCCCCATCCAGCTACCAAGGCTTGCAGCCAGTTGGTCAACAGCTGTGGTGGGAATGAGCCTGCCGCTACCCGCATCAAAGGCATGGTTTAATTCTGGAGGAGGGATATCGCCGAAAATAGTGCCACCATTGACTGCACCACCCATAATAAAGTGATGAGCGCCCCAGCCATGATCAGTACCATCACCATTGACAGCAAGGGTACGACCAAAATCAGATGCGGTAAATAAAGTTACTTGCTTCTCTAACCCTAAGCTGGCAATGGCCGTATTAAACGCCACAAGTGCGCCATCAAGCGCTGATTGCAATTTAGGCAAGCTCTGAGCTTGACCTGAGTGAGTATCAAATCCACCCATGCCAACAATATACACTTGTCGTTTGGTGTTGAGTTGCTGCCTTGTTGCAATACTTTGGCAAACATTCTTCAGCTGTTGCGCCAATGGTGTGGTAGGAAATTGTGGTAAGGTAAAACTGGTATTGGCAATGGCATCATTGTATTGCGAATTTGCCGCCATGGCGCTGCGAGTAAGCGTATCTAGGTCTTGCTGAAGTATATTATTGCTACTACTGTTTTCTTTGCCCGCAAAGTAGTCAGCGAGTGCTTGGTTGTTGTCGAACTCTTCTAAGATTTCTATTATTCCAGCTTTGCCATCACTCACATGGTATGGAAAGGTATTACTGCCGGTTAACCACAGATCAGCCTCGGCTGTGGTAATGGCATTAAAAGGCGTCTGCTGCGTTTTTCCTGTATTGATAAGCGCATCATTAATTAACCCGCCCCAACCAAATTGTGCCCCTTCCGTTTTACCAGACATCCAAGTTGACTGCTGATCATTATGAGAAAACAATCGAGGAGGCACACTTGCAGTGGCTTGTTCTAGATGCGAGGCATTAACAGGTTCAAGTAATGGTCCAACATTGCCAATTACGGACAGTTGTCCTTGAACATATAGTTTCGCAAGGCCCGCCATTTCTGGAGGTAAGGCAAATTTGCGTTGATTAAATCGAGAGGGAGTACTGAGGGCGTGCAAATTTTGTGGTGTTCTTGGCGTAGGGTAAGCACTGAGTAGTGAGGATCTGTGATTTGCCCACTGTTGATAGTTACTGTCATCCAGAGGAATAATCGTGTCATGGCAGTCCATTCCACCATACAAAAATACACAAACAAGGGCTTTATAATCTTCGCCTTGTTCTGCTGCCGCAACGGCTTGACTCAACGAAAGCAAGGACGTTGACATCATGGTCGCACCGCTTAGTTTCAAAAAATCACGTCTTTTCATCTTGTCTCGTCCTATTTTTGAATCAAATAATCTGCTGAGGTCATCACGAGTAAAATCGCCCATTGCACTCGAATAAGGCTATCTTGTGGTTCCTCCATCGGTAGTGTCTCAAGAATTTGGGTGATCTTATTCACTGTATGCTCAGTGAGCTGATCTGCGCTTAGGAGTAGATTTAAATGAGCCAATAGCGCTTTTGGGTCATCTGCCAAAGTGAGTTCGTATTCATAGTCTGCAAGAAAGCTATAAACAGCTTGACGAGCATCAAGCGGTATATTTTCGGCGTCATAATCCGCTTGTAAATCAGCCACATCAACATCTTGTTGATAGCCAAAAATATAATAGGTCATAAAGTTAATATAACCTGGGATTGACGAGGCGTTGGTAATTTGGAACTCAGGTGCAACCAGTTGGTTTTGCGATATTAGCGTTCCTGGTGCACTGTAACCCGGGCGAAAAAAGTTAAATACGCTACTTGAACGATAGGGGTGTTGATTTAATGCGTTTGCTGAACGAGTATCCCATAGTGGCTCTTGATACTCAGGCGTAATATTTTTTACCTCGAAGGCTCGTGCCCACTGTGTAAATCTTAATATTGGCTCTCTTAACTTGCCACTGCGCGCTGTTTTCTCGCTCCTAGCTTCTTTATCAAAGATAATTGCTGCAATCGTTGCGGTTAAATCTCCCCGTTGGCTAGCGCCCACTTTGGTACCATCGGGCAATACGTAGCTACCAGAATCAAAGCTTTCTACTGCCCGAGCGACATAACCAGGTGAGGGGTTTGATGTTACTAAACGTTGGATTAACTGCTTAACCACAAATGGGCCAACATTAGGATGCGAAAAGATATGATCTAATGCGAGCGTGATTGATTGGTTGACATCGGTGCCAGCAGCTATGGTGTAGCCTAAAAAGGATTTGGCTTTAGTCGAATGTAGTTCAGGGTCGCCAACCATAGGTAGCGCGTACTCTTCTTGAGCGGCTTGTTCGGCGCCTGACTCATCAAGCACTAACCCAGTAAAAACACGGGCAAGACCAGTAATATCTTTATTGGTATACAACTCAATGGCTTGGTCATTGCTATCGCGTTTCTCGCTACCGTCTGGGTTTAACTCAACAAGACCCAAAGTAAAGAGCTGTAAGATCTCCCGAGCATAATTCTCATCAGGCATCCTGCCTGTTTGCTCGTCTCCCTTTTGATTTCCTAAATATGTTAAGTAAGTTCCCATCGCGGGTGAGTAAGTTACCGCCTGAAGCAGCTCTCGATAATTGCCAAAGGCGTGCTCAATGAGTATATCTTGAAAGCGTGCTACTGCCGCTGGGATGTCAGTGAGCTCGTCACCACCGGCATTAGAAACCACTAAAATCTCAGATAAAGCGAAAGCTACTCGCTGACGCAGTTGATCTTCGCCAGTGATGGCATCTTGCCAAAACCCGATACTTGTTGATTCTACGAATAGGGTATTAAAACCGCCGTCTTCGGGGGTATATTTTGCAACTGAATTCATTTTCAAGCTTGGTTTTAGTGCTATTTGGTCGATGAACCATTTAGAAGCAGATGTGCCGACAAGCGTGTTGAGCTGTTGTGGTGTAGCGCCAAAAGTCGTTTGGTGTAAAAATGAGGCCGTACTTTGTGGTGTCGCAAACACATTATCCACTGCAATAGGTTGCGATGGCTCGGTAATTTCAATGTTGTCAATGAGCTGCTGATTAGCTTGCGCGACTTCGGTTTCTTGCGCACCGCCACAGCCAGTCGCTGATAGGGTTAACACACACCAAACTGAAAAGTATTTAATGACTGATCTCATAACTTAACTCAAATAGTGAACGATAAGTTATGAGTGTAGGATGATTTTTGACTTTAGTGTTTTACAAGTTTGCGTGCGAAACCATACAAAATTGTAAACTAACCAAGTCAAAGCTTAGCTCAATCTATTAATGAGTTGGCACTTCAATATTAAACACAGCGCCCGGTTGATCCTCAAGCAAATAAATCCGAGCCTCATGTATGTCACAGATTGCTTTGACAATGCTAAGCCCGAGCCCATTACCTGAAGAGGAACGGCTAGTATCGGCACGATAAAAGCGCTCGAAAATATGTGCTTGGTCTGATGTTGCGATGCCAGGGCCATTATCACCGATTTGTAGTAATACGCCAGATGAGTGACTTTGCAGCCTGATCCATACAGACGCCCTTGGATTAGTATATTCAAGTGCATTTTCTAACAGGTTACAGACCAATTGCGCGAGCAAATCCGCATCTCCATAACAGCTGATATTTGGCAATATCGAGACGGATAAGGTTTTTTCTACGTCTTCAAAAACCGGAGTGAAGCTATCAGTTAGATCTAAAAGCAGTGTTGATAAGTCAATCTGTTTAAAACCTTGTTGATATTTTCCAGATTCAATACTATTCAAGCGGATTAAATTATTAAAAGTCGAGATGATTTTTTCTAATTCTTCACAGGCCTTTTCAAGGTGAACGGCTAATTGTACCGGATCGTCTATGTCTTGACCCATAGATTGTAGCCGGTTTGCAACGCGGGTTAGAGGCGTTTTAAGGTCATGGGCAACTCCCACAGACATTGTTTTAATATTGTGATGGAGCTTGGTAATTTCGTCGAGCATCGTGTTGATCACACTGCATAATTGTAGCAGCTGTGGGTCATCGCTTTTTGCAACGGTGCGATGCAGCTCAGGCGCTTTAGCCACTAAAGAGAGTTGTTGACTCAGCTTGGTAATGGTATTGCCTTGCATTTGTCTAAAATAGACAAAGATGAGCAAAGGCGGCAGCCAGCAAAATATCGCTAGCCACACAATAAATTGTTTTCTAGCGTCCTGGGCAATAACAACATCGTGGTCAAGGCGCTGCCATAGATGTAAATAAAGACCATCGTTGATTTGCTGTGCCTGATAAAAAATGTGTTGTGCTGTTTCATCTATTTCTGTTTGTAGCTGCGGATTTGCGGTGTTTGCTCGCTCAAAACCTATATCGCCACCAGCGATTGTTACGTCCTTTTGGTATAACGCCATAAGCCAGCCTTCCTCTTGCCAATGCTCCTGCGCTTCTTCTTTGGTCCAAGTTTCATTTTCTGCTAACTCAAATACTTCTACCAAAGACTCCAACCCATCACTATGGTAAAGCTCGACGGCTTCCTCAATAAGTTCAAGCATTTCGGTTTGTTGTCTGGACTGTTCACTTTGAGACACAAAGTGCGATACCAAAAGTGCTAGACCACATGTGAGTATCCAACATAGAAAAGAAAATTTAAGCGCCAGTACCAAATGGTATTTTTGAGTATTCGTTTTCATATTATTGTTCAGAAAGTAAGTAGCCACTGCCACGAATGGTTTTGATAACTTCACTGTTAAAAGGCTTGTCTAACTTGTTACGTAAGCGGCTGACATGTGTTTGAACTAAACTGGTTTTTGGGTCAAAACTAAACCCCCACACGTGTTCTAGCAGCATAGTTTTGGTAACCAGTTGATTAGGGTGAAGCATTAAAAATTCCAAAATCTGATACTCTTTTGGCATTAGCTCAATCTCGTTTTCACCTCTAAATACTTGCCTTGATGTTCTGAGTAGTTTTACACAACCAACTTGTAATTCATTCACGGTTTGCGCAGCTGGTTTGCGTCGATACAGTGCTTTTAGTCTTGCATGCAACTCGACAAATGCAAAGGGCTTAACTAAGTAGTCGTCTGCACCAGCTTCCAAGCCTTCAACCCGTGCTGCGGTGTCACTCAATGCCGTTAGCATAATGATAGGAGTTAAGATGTGGCTCGCTCGAAGGATTTTTACTGCGTCTAGGCCATCCATCGACGGCAGTAGCCTATCAAAAATAATGGCATCGAATGAGGTGGTGGAGGCTCTTATTATTGCATCTTTTGGGCACTGCGTATGATCCACAGATTCTCCAGCTTGCTTTAAGCCATTACAAATAAACTCTGCAGTGTCGTGGTCATCTTCTACAAGCAATATCTTCATTGTGCGGTTTGTTTGGTCGTTTAGCTATAGCATAACGCAGTTTTCAACGGGCTCAGAATACAATTTTGTATGATTATTGGAGCGTAGCGGTGTGAAATTTTTTTGCCGGAACCAAGGTCTGATGAGTGGCTGTCCATAAGCGAGTCGGCACTCGCCAGCGCAGTTTGTTATCTCAAGCTCGGTTTAATGAGGTTTTTATTTTTATGATTAGATATTCCTTGGCAAGGTTTTATGGAATAAGTGCGTTCGTCGCTTGGTATGGCGCGGTGCTATTTTTGACGCAACCGGCGCAGGCAAGCACAAAAGTTACCGCCCAACAATTTGTTGATTTACAACAAGGGCAACCACACTTTCCCGGGTTTAGAAGGGCGCATGCCAAAGGCGTTTGTGTGTCGGGAGAATTTGTATCGAATGGGTCGCTAACGCACTATTCGGATGCTGAAGTTTTTAGTGCAGGCGTTCACCCCTTTATTGGCCGGTTTTCTATCGCTGGTAACAATCCACATGCTGATGAGTTGAGTGCGCCTGTTAGAAGTTTTGCACTCAGCTTTGTTACCGGTTCAGAGCGTTGGAACATAGCCATGAATACACCTCCGGTAATGGCTGTGAGCAATCCGCATGACTTTTATCAGCAACTTGTCGCCATAAAGCAGGGTGGTGATGCAATCAAGACATTTTTTGCTAAGCATCCTGAAAGCGCAGACTTTTTAGCATGGAAAGCAAGTTACACACCCACTGAAAGTTTGGCACTCGAGACTTACCATAGCATCAATGCCTTTTACTTACATGATGCACGAAGCAATAAGCAGGCCGTACGTTGGCAAATGTTACCATTAGGCGAGGCGAGCAAAAACCCGTTTACAGACAGTGCGGCGCTGCAAAAAGAGCTGGCGGCCAGAATTGCACACGGCAATGTTCGTTTTACATGGCAGTTTACTCTTGCGGCACCGGCTGATGATGAAAATAACCCCGCTATTCAGTGGCCAAGTAATCGGGCTCAAGTAAACGCAGGGGAAATTAACATTACCCAGTGGCAACCACAATTGGAAGGAGCGTGCCATGCACTGAACTTTGACCCTTTAATCTTACCGACGGGGTTATCGGCAACAGCCGATCCTATTTTAAGAGCACGTTCGGCCGCCTATGCTGAGTCTTATAGACGCCGTGCGAAAGAACAGTTAATAGGGGCATTGGGAGGGAAAGAAAGTGAATAAGCTGGTGACTCGCTATACTTTTACTATGCGATTATTACACTGGTCGATGGCGGTTTTGATATTGTCTATGGTATGTGCAGGACTTGCCATAGTGAGCTCACTGGAGCCATGGCAGCTGAGCTTACTTGGATTGCATAAGTCATTTGGCGTGCTGGCGTTAATATTACTGATATTGCGTTTTATCGTGCGAGTACAATCGACAGCCCCAGCGCTGCCATCAACAATGCCCGTTATTCAAGTTAAGCTGGCAAAGTTTAGTCACTGGCTTTTGTATTTTTTAATGTTAGTCATACCGGTTAGCGGTCTATTGATGCAGTACTTTGGTGCAAGACCAATTGTCGTGTTCGACCTATTGACTATGCCAGCGGCAATGGTGGCAAATATTGAGTATTTTGCTGTGTTTCGTGAGGGACATGGTTTTGCGGTGCTACTACTGTTACTTGTTCTGGTCGTTCATATTAGTGCTGCATGTTTCCACCATTTTATACGCAAAGATGGCGTGTTTAAAAGCATGCTGTAATTGACGCAGAGTCGTTGTAAGTAAAAACAGTTAATCGCTGCACTATAACACTAATGTGCAATATCGGTCTCGAACGCTCCCATGTTGCACATGGTTTATTAAATGGCGCTAACGCTGTGCTATTTCACAGTTTCTGGCGAGTTTTTATCATCACACAGGGCGCCGAAGTCGAGTCGCACAAGGTAAATAACGAGTGTTAAGTAACGAGAACCAAAAAAGTTTTGGATATCTTGTATGTGTTATTTAAACTAGCTGGTCTTTTTCAGACCGTTGTCATAATTTGTCTCTCAATCCATTAAGTGCAGGCTTAAAGTGTAGACGGTTGCTTTGGTATACACATATTAGCGGTGGGTGTCAGCGACTTTGCGTTGTAATGATTATCCGGCCGGCTCTAGTGGTATTGTGCTGTTAGATTGTGTATCTTACTCAAACAACAGCCTCCTTACCTTAGTCTAACTTAAGTAGCGTTGCAGTGGCGTTAAGTCTACTTTGGCTTGCAATTTGGCTGCGATTAAATATAACCCCGCCAGCTTTCGATGAATAAATAAAGCGTCTACAGGTGGTGTGTGCCACTCGTTGGAATGGCGATTTAAAGCCAGTCCTTTTTCACTTATCTCTTTACTTAGCTGGCTGTTAGCAAAATCAAATGGGCCGTCACACCGAAGTGGAGTTGTTGCAAGTAAAAACAGCTCAATAACCGCGTTACAGTACTCGGGTGCAATATCAGTATCAAAATATCCAATGTCACATGCAGCTTGTTTAACAGCTTCACGGTTTTGCTCTCTCGCTGCCCGTAACAGGTTTTTATACCCAACACTAATCGCATTGTTGACGATGCGCGTTGCGCCAAAGTCTAATAACACGATGTGGTGGGTGTCTTTGTTATATAAATAGTTACCAAAGTTAGGATCTGTTTGTATCAATTTAAGCTCAAACATTTCGATAAAGAACAGCTCAATGAGTGCAGTCATTATGTCATTGCGAACAGATTGTGGTAAAGCAACGGTCTCTGCAAGCGGCGCGCCACAGACATATTCCATACTCAGCAGATGCTGGCTACTTAGCGCTTGATTTACAGCTGGGACTTTAAAGCGCGTGTCATCAGAAAGTCCTCTGGCAAATTGCTGTAAATAGTTTGCTTCTAATTGGTAATTGGTCTCCGCGAGAAGCTGCGACTTTGCTTCCTCAATTAAAGGGGCAATACTAATCCCTTTAGGAAGTAGCCCCGTCATTTTGATTAGGCTCGCGACATTGTCTACATCGCTATGAATACTTTGAGCCACTCCTGGATATTGTATTTTGATTGCAAGAGACTGCCCATTCTCGGTGGTTGCTTTGTGCACTTGCCCAATCGACGCTTGTGCAAAGCTTTTCAGTTCAATATGACTAAACTTATCGAGCCAGTCCTGCCCTAATTCATGCTCCAAGACACCAACGAGTTGCTTATGTGGCATTGGCATAGCGTCTGCACGCAGGTGAGTCAGCAGCATGGCAAGCTCCGGTGGTAGCAGATCTCCAGCATCCATTGAAAGTAACTGTCCTAACTTCATTGCCGCACCGCGCAAGTGACTCAGCTTCTTCGCAACTGCATCAATATTTTTGCTCTGTAGCAATAGGTCGTTTCGTTTCACAGGTTGCCCTTGAAGCGCCTGCTTTGCGCCTTCAAATAACATATTTGACGCAACTTGACCTGCCAATCCACCCAAATGAGCAAGGCGACTCAGCCTTGATGATGGTACCTTTCGCGAATGATTTTTCAAACCTAACCTCTTAGCGGTACAGCGTTATGGTTACACAATACGTCATAACTTTATTTCGGGTTCACCTCTTAGTGAACGGATCAAAGCGTGACTGCGTATTTAACATGAGTTTACATTTGTGGAGGATGCTATGTGGTGCGCAGATTGTGAAGCAATAGAGTCGTATTTTTTCGATAAAACATATTTTTGGTTTTTCTTACCGACTGGTAATGCAGAGCAAAACCTAAAGCAGATGTGTACCGAAATGGCCTTAACCCCAGAAGGGGTAGAAAGCAAATGTGTAAAAGTTGTAGTAGAAAAACGCGGCCTGAGTACATTTTTAAACAATATAGGCGGTTGCTTAGCTGGCCCCGAATTTGGCCAATCTAAAGTGACGACTATGGCACATGATGGTCATCCGGATATTAGTGCGATTAGTCGAGTGGCAAGTGTCGAAACATTCGTGCGCCGTGATCAAGCGCGTTAGATAAAAACGGCAGTTGACAACGAGACCTACCAAAGTTGGTTCCAGCCTATTGTGAGAGCATATTCAGAACCGGGAAACCTAGATGTGTTTGCCAATGAAGCGTTATTTAGGCTATTCGATAATGAAAATAATATGGTGCCGCCAAACTTCGTTTTTAACTTAGCCGAGCAAAGCGGATTACTCTTTTCTCTTGATTTAATCGCGCGAAAGTCTGCTGTAGAGCATGCCGCAAAGGCGGGTTTACACTCAAAAATATTTATAAATTTCAACCCTTCCAGTATTTACGATCCGTCATATTGCTTACGTTCAACAGCCTCTGCTATCAGCGAACTTGGGTTTCAGCCACAAGACATTGTATTTGAGGTCACCGAGACACATCAAGCCCGTGATATGAATCACTTAAGAGGTATTTTGGCATTCTACCGAAGTTGCGGTTTTGGCGTTGCACTAGATGATATTGGTTCTGGGTGGTCCAGTTTAAGTATGTTGGCGCAACTAAGACCGGACTACATAAAGATAGATATGGAATTAGGAAGACACATAGGCTCCAATCAACACAAACGAAACATTGTCTCTCATCTTATTCAGCTTGCTCATGAAAACGGCATCGCCGTGATAGCTGAGGGTGCAGAGAGTCAACATGAAGCGCAAGTGCTACGAGAAATTGGAGCTGACTTTTTACAAGGCTATTACTTTGCAAAACCAGCGGCATTGAGTTCTCGGTTCTCCAACAATCTCGAAGACGAAATTACGCAAGGAGTGAAGCCTCTATCGAACGCAGCTCACAAGTTTGATACGTTGTGATGGGCAAGCAAGGGTGGGGAGCTTATCAGGGGCAGAGCATACTTTGATTACTTATAAACCAAAGAATACCTGTGCCCTAAATTTGTCGTTCCAGCCAGCGGTTTTCAATTTGCTGCGTTGACTCGGTAAGCCGCATTCACACTGCTTGAGCAT
>NZ_WEHZ01000041.1 GCF_012641745.1 Pseudoalteromonas peptidolytica | reverse complement strand
ACATAGAAGCTTGCATGGAATGATATTAACAGTCTTGGGTGCGCTGATTGCATACAGCCACAAAGAAAAAAAGCCATCAATTTCTATTGATGAACTGATGGCTTAAACCGATCTCGGGTTAATTAAGATAATTGGTATTAAGCCAAGCTGAAGAATAATGAGTAATCCTACTTTTTAGTCACGGCTCAAGCCTATTAGGGCACTAGGCAAGCCATGCCAGAGTCTTGGCTAATAAAATATTTTATTATAACTTCTTTTGATAAGAATCAGTTTCCTTCCAATTTTTGTAATAAATTTCTGTTAGGGCTCTTGAGAAATAACACAATCGTGCCAATACTATTGTTAAGGGTAAACGCAAAAGAAGGATTGCATATGAAGATTAATTTGTCTGGCCATCACGTAGATGTAACCGATGCTGTTAAAAACCACGTTCATGAAAAGTTTGCCAAGATTGCTAACCACTTTCCATCGTTGTTATCCCTTGACATCATCGTCAGTAAAGAACACAAACAATTTTATACGGAGATAAGTACAAACTACGCAGGAAGCCGAATATCGGTAAAAGGCGAAGATGAAGTAATGTATCCAGCAATAGCTAAAGCCTCTAAAAAGTTGGATTCAGCTTTAAAGCATCGTAAGGGTCAGCTCAAAGCAAATAAACACCAAAAGCCAGTGAGCACCACCCCTCCTATCGCGCATGAGATCATTCAAGAAATGGAACTTAAGTAAAATTCAGATTATCCACAAGGCCCCTCGGGGCCTTTTTTGATACAATCCCACTAATCGTCGTATGTGTAAATCTTAGAATCTATGTCAAATTATCAAGATATTTTAGAGCAGGCTGTCCAGCGTGTTAAGCCGTTACTACGTCAAGGTAAAGTAGCAAACTATATACCCGCATTGGCTCAGCAGCCGCTTGAGCAGTTTTCTGTTGCTTTACACACTATTGATGGTGAAACATATAGTGCAGGTGATGTCACTGCGAGATTTACAATACAGTCAGTTTCTAAAGTGATGACTCTGACTTTGGCATTACAACGTTATGGTGATGAACTTTGGCAGCGAGTTGGAAAAGAGCCTTCAGGCACTGCATTTAATTCTTTAACTCAGCTTGAGTTTGAAAATGGGATCCCCAGAAATCCGTTTATAAATGCAGGTGCTATTGTTACTTGTGACGCACTCTACTCTCGGTTATCCGCACCGATCCACACGATGTTGGAGAGCTATAGAGCAATGTCAGGTAACAATAAATTATGCATTAATAAGATTGTTGCTCAGTCCGAGTACGATCATCGTTATCGCAATGCGGCTATGGCTTATTTAATGAAATCGTTTGGTAACTTTAATAATGAAGTAGAAGATGTGCTGTGGTCGTATTTTAACTTCTGTGCGATTGAAATGAATACGACAGAGCTAGCAAGGTCATTTTCATACCTTTCCAACCAAGGGGAATGCAGCATATCAGGACAGCACATACTTTCTAAAAAACAAACTAAGCAAATGAATTCTCTACTATTCACAAGCGGCCTTTATGATGCTGCGGGTGACTTTGGCTATCGAGTTGGCATGCCGGGTAAATCAGGTGTAGGAGGAGCAATAATAGCAATAGTGCCTAATCGCTTTACTATCTCAGTATGGTCGCCTGGTTTAGATAAAGTTGGTAACTCATTAGCTGGGATTGCTGCACTTGAATATTTATCCAATGAACTTGGCACTGCAATTTTTTAAGTCGCTCAAGTAAAAATAAAGCTTCAAATAATCATATTTTGCTACCAATCTAAGCCAAAATAAAAATAGCGACCTGAGTCGCCATTTTTATGTTGAGAGTTACTGTTCCCAGTACGATTGTTCTAGTGAATCTTCTCGCTCGGGAAGTCCTCTGGAGAGCCTTGGTGAATGCTGAACCAAAACCTCATAACTTGCTCTGTTAGCGTATTTACTGATCTGTGCAAGGGATGAGTAGGTAATCGCGCTTTGTTCATGCTTTGCTGAGTTTGGTACATTTAATTTATGATATTCGTTAGCGCAAATATCATGCAATACTGCGGCAAGTGCACAATCGCCAGCACCATTAGTGTTCTTGATAATGTCCGGCCCACCCATGTATGGTGCCGTATGGCTGTATGCCTTAATAGGCTGTTGGCATAGTGACTTTTTCATTGCACGAGAAAATTCGTAACGATTAAACTCTGGAATTGCGCCTGGCAGAAGTGGGTACTCAGTTTCTCGTTTACAGCTATCATCGACGTAACCTGCCATAAACAATCCTTTAGGGCCTGCTGTACAAATGACAAGATCAACCCAATCTAGTGCTTTATCAGCAGCAAGGAGCGGATCGCTATGCCCTGTAATCGCTTCGCCTTCTTCTTCGTTCATTGCCAAAATGTCGACATGTTTCGCTACAAAATCAGCCCACCAAACAGGATCTTGTTCAATTAAAAATTTAGTTCCCAAAGTGAGTACTACTGGAACTCCTGCTTTGTTTGCATACTCAACCGCTTGCATGGTGGCTTGAGTCATTGTTTCATCGCCACTGGTGCGCATCAAATAAGCGCTGATCACTAACGCTGATGATTCTTGGATAAGCGTTTGGCAGATAGATTCTGGACGTAGATGATTCATCAGTCCTGCGCTGATAGCAAAAGTACGCTCGCCACTGTCATCGATCAGTGTAAAACAGCGACCTATAGGCCCATCTACTGGTTGTAGGTAGTCCAAGTCTACTCGGCTTGAGGTGTTACATAAAAATTTATAGGCGTAGCTACCAATTTTAATGTTTTCACTCATAACCCCAAGCAAAACAGAACGGTCGTCCGCTAAAACTGAATAGTTGTGCATGGTATTACCAATGGTACCGCCAGCAAATTCATAGTCGATCATGTCATCACGTTTTAGCCTATCGTATAGGGCGTTGGTGACATCATTGTCTATCACTTGTGACATACCGCGCTGTAAGTGGAACTCATCAAGAAATGCTTGATCCACTTTGGCCTCAATATCAACGACGATTTGGTCTATACCGCAGATATAGCTCCTTTTTAGCCGATCATCAGCGTGTAACTGGTTAATAAGCGGATCTTTATCTTCCACCGGAAAATAGTGTTTATGCCTACGGCGTCCCGGAAATTTCATATTCTACCCGTGTGTTTTTGAGCTTACGAAATAAAAAAAGCGGCGAATTATAGCGTAAATCCTACCCTATGAGCCACGGCAAAATTGCGAAAATTACTAATAAACTCCGTAAAATATTAAAAAAATGTTGGTAACATCTTGAGTTTGCTTATAAAAGCAGCTTTATCTATGACTAAGTTTATTTAAGAATAGCAGCTTAACCGTGCCAACGCTGAAGGTGGTATACTCTGATTTTAAGTGAATAGACGGTTAGGCAAATCATGTCAGAAGTAAAAGACGATGAATATTGGATGCAGTTAGCGCTTAAATATGCAGACAAAGCTGAAGCGGAAAATGAAATCCCTGTGGGGGCGGTAGTGGTGAAAGAGGGGGAAATGATAGCTGCTGGCTGGAATCGTTCCATCACCTGCCATGATGCTTCTGCACATGCTGAAATGGTGGCTATTCGAGAAGCAGGTAAAGTCATCGAAAACTACCGACTTATTGATTGTACGTTATACGTGACACTTGAACCTTGTCCTATGTGTGCAGGTTTGCTTGTTCATAGCCGTTTAAAGCGAGTTGTGTTTGGTGCCCCAGATGCGAAAACCGGCGCTGCGGGTTCAATTATGAACTTATTACAGCATGAGAAACTGAATCACCAAATAGAGGTGACATCTGGCGTGCTAGCAGAGGTGTGTGGAAACAAGCTGTCTGCTTTTTTTAAGCGCAGACGAAAAGAGATTAAGGCTGCAAAGAAGTTGAAACAAGGTAGTACTTAGGGTTGTACTACCGTCGATGCTGTACTTGTTTCTCTTTGCTCTTCCATTTGAATAAGAGCAAAAATACGATGGCGAAGCAGCATTTTTCTGTGTGCATTTTTCATCATTACCCGACGGCGATTTGGTGACGTGTACTTGGTATTGCGTTTAAACTGATGATTCCGACGTCTTCTCAACATAGAACCTCCGAATGTGAGAGATTAAATGGGGCTATTCCCCAACAGTAACTTAGTATTAATACGTGATGCCTGTGACAGATTTATGACCGCTTAGTGCATTTATCAAGCCACAACAGTAATTATTAGTCACTATTTTTTAGCGACATCATGAGGTTGTTTTTGGTTTGTTTCAGGGATTGCTTGCGAAGAAGTTATGTTGTCATCAGGAAGGAGCGCGCCATTCTCCTCTAGCCATACTAACGCGTCATAATAGCGGCGAATATTATCTACATACGTAACCGCAACATCACCACGAGCATATCCATATTTTGTATTTCGATAGTAGCGCTTTTTAGTAAGCAGTGGTAGTCGTTTTTTAACGTCAGCCCAGTTATTTGGATCCCCCCCTTGCTCTTTTGTGATAGCGCGCGCATCACGGACATGTCCCCAGCCAACATTGTATGAGGCTAATGCGAGCCAAGTGCTATCTGGTTGCTGTATTTCGTCGGGCATACGATTAAATAGAATACGCAAATATTTTGCTCCACCTTCTATATTTTGCTTGGCGTTGAGGCGATTCGTTACTCCAACTTGTTTAGCTGTAGGTTGAGTTAACATCATGATCCCTCTGACTCCTGTGGGCGATTTTGCTTTTGGATCCCACATCGACTCCTGATAACTTACTGCCGCAAGCAGGCGCCAGTCTATATTGTGTTGTGTAGAATATTCTTTGAACCACTTTAGATATGTGGGGAGGGTGCTGTGAACAGCCTCTACAAATGCTAGAGTGTTAACATAATTAAATTCTTCAACGTGACCAAAGTACTTTTCTTCTAAAGTTGCTAATAAGTTATTTTTTTTTGCACGAGCAAAAAATGCGGGCAGTAAGGCATAAAGAGAGTCATCTTTTTCACTGCGCATCATCCATGCTACGTGCTCATCTTGGGTAACAGAAAAAGCAATACTCACTGTTGGGTGATAACGACGAAATAAAGCTAATGAGTGAGAATCTGTAATGGTATAGTCAATCTCTCCATCAATGATGGCTTGTAGTAACTCTTCTTCTCCCTTATCAGACACAACATCCCATGTTAAATGAGGATATTGAATTTTGGCTTCCTCTAATGCAATGACATGGTTGCTATGTGCCAGTACTGTGATAGGTGCGTTAATATCATCAAAGTCTCTTGGCCAGTCTCTGCCTTGTTTGTAGACAAGCTTCTGACTGATCGTTCTGTAGGTTGGGCCAAAGCGATATTGCGCTGTTCTTGATGGGTGAAAGCTAATCGCTGAAGCGACGATATCGAGATCTCCAGCGTCTAATCTTGCGAATAGTTCATCTAAACTAAAATAGGGGACAATGTGTAATGCAACGCCAAGCTCATTAGCAAACTCACTCGTCAGTTCATACTCAAAGCCTTGCTCTCCAGCGGTACCTTGATAGTAGTTTCCCGGGCCCGCGAGCGTACCAACACGCAATACTTTATTTTGTTTTATCTGCTGTAATTGATTAAGTGGGGCTTTGTCGCACCCAACTAAAAAGAGGACAACAAAGCACATAAAGATGTATTTTAACATGGCCCAGATCTCTTGTGCGCTCGAATTATCAACTTACCGCAGCAAAATCATAATTGCAAAAGCCGAATTAACTTAAGGTAATGATAGATTTGCATGATATTTTCTAGTTTTGACAAATTAGTGTTAATTCCAAGCGCTATTTCCACTATAATGAGCGCCCAAGATATCGTTCAATCCTTAACCCCGGATGAAAATACCTATGTTAATCCTACGTGGTGCACCTGCACTTTCAGATTTCAAAGTCCAAAAGATCCTTAAAACCTGCGCTGCAGCTCAATTACCAGTTACCAATGTTTATGCCGAGTTCATGCACTTTGCTGATTTAACGGCTGAGCTTTCAGAGACTGAATTAACCAAGCTAAACAGCCTGTTAAAGTACGGACCGACTATTACGGAGCATAAGCCTGAGGGCAAACTGATCTTGGTCACACCAAGAGTCGGCACTATCTCTCCTTGGGCTTCTAAAGCGACAGATATTGCAAACAACTGTGGTCTTACGCAAGTACACCGTGTTGAACGTGGTATTGCTTATTATGTTGAGGGTGAACTAACACAAACTCAGTTTGAAGAAGTTGCGCAGTTACTTCATGACCGCATGACAGAATCGGTTCATACAGAACTTGATGATGCAGCTAAATTATTCCGTACCGAAACGCCTCGCCCAATGTCTTCAGTGGATATTCTTGGCGGCGGCCGTGAAGCATTAGCGGTTGCGAATGTTGAGCAGGGCTTTGCACTTGCTGATGACGAAATTGATTACTTAGTCGAAAGCTTTGAAAAGCTTGGTCGTAACCCTAACGACATTGAGCTTTTCATGTTCGCTCAAGCGAACTCTGAGCACTGTCGTCACAAAATTTTCAACGCCGATTGGACTATCGATGGTGTAGAGCAGCCTAAGTCGCTGTTTAAAATGATTAAAAACACCTACGAAACCAATAGCGACAATGTATTGTCGGCGTATAAAGATAACGCTGCGGTTATGACCGGCTCTAAAGCTGGCCGTTTCTTCCCAAATACTGACGGGGAGTACGCGTACCACGAGGAAGATATCCACATTCTGATGAAAGTGGAAACGCACAACCACCCAACGGCGATTGCGCCATTTTCTGGCGCATCAACAGGTTCCGGTGGTGAGATCCGCGATGAAGGTGCAACCGGTCGAGGTTCTAAGCCAAAAGCAGGTTTAGTTGGTTTCACCGTTTCTAACCTTCGTATTCCAGGTTTTGAGCAACCTTGGGAAACTAACTTTGGTAAACCAGGACGCATTGTTAATGCTTTAGACATCATGCTTGATGGCCCTCTTGGCGGTGCAGCATTTAACAACGAATTTGGTCGTCCAAACCTCTTGGGTTACTTCCGTACCTACGAAGAAAAAGTAGAAAGCCATAACGGCGCTGAAGTACGTGGTTACCACAAGCCAATCATGATCGCAGGTGGTTTAGGTAACATCCGTGAAGATCACGTGCAAAAAGGCTCAATCCCTGTAGGTGCTAAGCTAATCGCACTTGGTGGTCCTGCAATGAACATCGGCCTTGGCGGCGGGGCTGCTTCATCAATGGCATCTGGCCAATCAAACGAAGATTTAGACTTTGCTTCTGTTCAGCGTGAAAACCCTGAGATGGAACGTCGTTGTCAGGAAGTGATCGACAAATGTTGGCAACTTGGTGATGATAACCCAATTGCGTTTATTCACGATGTGGGCGCGGGTGGTTTATCAAACGCATTCCCTGAACTTGTCGACGACGGCGGCCGTGGTGGTAAATTCCAGCTGCGTAATATCCCGAATGATGAGCCAGGCATGGCACCACACGAAATCTGGTGTAACGAGTCACAAGAGCGTTATGTATTGGCAGTTGCAGCGGAAGACTTTGCTCGCTTTGAAGCAATTTGTAAGCGTGAGCGCGCACAATATGCGGTGATTGGTGAAGCGACAGAAGAGCGTCACCTAACCGTCGCCGATAGCCACTTTGATAATAATCCGGTTGATTTACCACTAGACGTATTGCTTGGTAAGCCGCCTAAAATGCACCGTGATGTTGAGTCAAAGCATGTAGAAGGTAAAGCATTAGATACCGCAGGTATTGAACTTGACGATGCAGCTAAGCGTTTACTTCGCCTACCAACGATTGCTGAGAAAACCTTCCTTATCACGATTGGTGACAGAACCGTAACGGGTTTGGTTGCACGTGACCAAATGGTTGGCCCTTGGCAGGTACCAGTGGCTAACTGTGCGGTAACGGCGGCAACTTACGATACTTACCACGGTGAAGCGATGTCCATGGGTGAGCGCACCCCCGCGGCACTACTTAACTATGGAGCATCGGCTCGTCTAGCAGTAGCAGAAGCGCTAACCAATATCGCTGGTGCTAATATCGGTAGCCTCAACAACATTAAACTTTCTGCAAACTGGATGGCGGCTGCGGGTCACCCAGGCGAAGATGCAGGTCTTTACGAAGCAGTTAAAGCGGTTGGTGAAGAGCTATGTCCTGCGCTAGGTCTTACAATCCCAGTTGGTAAAGACTCAATGTCGATGAAGACAAAGTGGGATGAAGATGGCGAAGAAAAGTCAGTGACTGCGCCGTTGTCACTTATCATCACTGCATTTGGTCGTGTTGAAGATATTCGCAAAACAGTCACGCCTGAGCTTCGTACTGATAAGGGTGAAACCAGTCTATTCCTACTTGACTTAGGTGCTGGTCAAAACCGCCTTGGTGCGTCAAGCTTAGCGCAAGTGTACAAGCAACTTGGTGACAAGACCCCTGATGTTGACAGCCCAGAGCTATTAAAAGGCTTCTACAATGCAGTACAAGCGTTGGTTGAATCTGGCAAGCTTATCGCTTACCACGACCGCTCTGACGGTGGTCTATTCACCACTGCCGCGGAAATGGCATTTGCTGGCCACACAGGTGTGAGCATTGAATTAGATACGCTCCAAGGTACTGACATAGAAGTACTATTCAATGAAGAGCTAGGTGCGGTATTACAAGTTCGCAATGACGACATTGCAGCGGTTGAAGCAGTATTTGCCGAGCACGGTATTGCTGATATTGCACATCGCATCGGTACGCTAAATAGTGAAGATAAAATTATCTTTACTCGTGATGGTCAAACGGTACTTGAAAATACTCGCACTGAGCTTCGTACTATTTGGGCTGAAACCACTTACCAGATGCAAGCACTACGTGATAACCCAGATTGCGCGAAGCAAGAGTTTGACGCTAAGTTCGATAACAAAGATCCGGGCCTTAATGTTAAATTAAACTTTGATCTAAATGAAGACATCGCAGCGCCTTACATTGCAAAAGGGGTGAAGCCACAAGTTGCTATCTTACGTGAGCAGGGGGTGAACTCGCATCTTGAAATGGCTGCAGCATTTAACCGTGCTGGCTTTGCGGCAATCGACGTACATATGAGTGATATCCTTGAAGGTCGCTTAACACTAGAGCAGTTCAAAGGCCTAGTGGCATGTGGTGGCTTCTCATACGGTGACGTTTTAGGTGCTGGTGAAGGCTGGGCTAAATCAATCCTATTCCATGACTCTGCACGTGAGCAATTCCAAGGTTTCTTCCAACGCCAAGATACCTTCAGTTTAGGTGTGTGTAATGGCTGTCAGATGCTTTCTACATTGAAAGAGCTGATCCCTGGCACGGAAAACTGGCCACGCTTTGTTACTAATAAATCAGAGCGTTTTGAAGCGCGTTTCAGCTTAGTTGAAGTGCAGCAAAGTTCATCAATCTTCTTTGATGGTATGGCTGGTTCTCGTATGCCAATCGCGGTATCACATGGTGAAGGCCATGCTGAGTTTGCAAGTGAAGCAGCGGTACAAACGGCATTGGATTCAGGTTCAGTTGCTGTGAAGTTTGTTGATAACTACGGCAATCCAACTACTCAGTACCCAGCTAACCCGAATGGCTCGCCTGCTGGTATTACGGGTATGACCTCAACAGACGGCCGTGCAACTGTGATGATGCCGCACCCTGAGCGTGTATTCAGAGCAGTGGCAAACTCTTGGCACCCTGATGAGTGGCAAGAAGATAGTCCTTGGATGCGCATGTTCCGCAATGCGCGTAAGCTAGTAGGCTAACGCAGAAATTAGAAAAGGTCACTTCGGTGGCCTTTTTTATTCATGGCTCGATAATTTTCTATCGGGTAAACTGAAAGGAAAATAGCAATTATATTTTAGGGATACGAATGAAAAAGTGGCTTTGGAGCTTAGTGTTGATACTCAGTGTTTTAGTGGGTGTTTACCTTGCCAGAGTTCCTTTGTCGCTCTGGGCTATAAAACACTTTATGCCTGATAATGAAGTTCAGATCAGCTGTCTTGACTGGCGCTTGTCGGGCTTCAATCGTATCCATATTACAAAAGCGTGTGTGCAGACAGAGGCGTTTAATGCCCAGCTTTTTGATACGCAACTAAGCATGCGCCAAGTCAATATTGAAAAAGCTGACATACAATTGCTTCCGCCCAAAAATTCAGATGCAGCTCAACCACAGCGCCTTGTTTTGCCACTCGATATCGCCAGGCCCAAAATGCGTATTGCCAAGCTGTCTATATCTGGCGAGCCATTACCAAAGCCATTAGTTGTGTCGATTTCGGAGTCCGAGCTCAATCAATTTGTAGTATCAGGTGACATCGTTGCAGAAGTTACCTTGCAGCCAGAGCGTATTGCTGCAAATGTTGAGCTAAGTGGCGAGTATCTTAGGACTTTGTTACCTCCTCAGATCCAAGCCCTTTCAGGAACTAGCCAACTTGTATTCAATGGCTTGGCTCTGGATGCAGAGATGGAGCTTGAGACTTTACTAGCGCTTGAACAGGCTGAGTGTAAAGGTAGTGCTGCGTATATTGGCGCTGTGTCAGGGCGGTATGATTTAACCAACCAGCAGGGGAAGATAGCACTTGCCGAGCCTATCTCAGCGAAATCAACGCTTGATTGCTTTGATTCTGAATATCGCAAACTGCTACCTAGCACTTGGCAGCTTCGTTTACCGAGTGAAATTATTATTTCTGCGAAAGCTGCCTCGACAGGTTCGCTCGAAGTAATAGGGGAAGATAAGTCGTTACAGCTTGAAGTTAACGAGTTGGCAGTCGACTTAACTGAGCCTTTCGTCAATGGTGATATTCGCCTTGAATTTGCCGATGAAAAGTGGGGCGCGCATACACTGGCTGGAGCGTTTAGTGTGCGGCCAAATTTTGTTGATATGAGC
Source organism: Pseudoalteromonas peptidolytica (assembly GCF_012641745.1). Taxonomy (GTDB): domain Bacteria; phylum Pseudomonadota; class Gammaproteobacteria; order Enterobacterales; family Alteromonadaceae; genus Pseudoalteromonas; species Pseudoalteromonas peptidolytica. The sequence continues at coordinate 28,683 of NZ_WEHZ01000041.1, read as the reverse complement.
GGGGAAATCACAAGTGACCTTCAAAAGCTTACACTGCAAGATGTTATTGCTGAGAACCTTGAGCTCAATAGCCGCTTCAAAATATCGGGTGATCCAACCGAGCTAATTAAAGTTGAAGCTCAGCCGACTATATTCTCAACCCAGTTGTCGACATCAGGTTTAATGATTGATAATCCATCTCTGAAGCTTGATTTACATGCGCAGCTAGATGTGCCAAAACTCAAAAGTGAACATCGTCTACACAGAGTCTTACCTGAGGGAATGAGTTTTGCGATAACGCTTGATTCAACACTGCGAAACCTGAATGTCGAAAATGTAACTGCAAAGCAGAGCACGTTGAGCGGGCGAGTGGTGTTAGAGCCTACACACGATTTTGATATCAACCTCAACTTAATTAGTGCACAGATACAACAGCAGAATTACAAACTGAATGAGTTAGTGCAGACACTCCGTTGGCAAGGCTCTGTCGCGACAGGTGAGATCTTTTCAACCTTGTCGGGCAATACTAAGGTAGCAGAAGTGAACTTAGCTGATCTTAATTTGAAAGATGTGAGCATTGAAAGTAAAGGGCAGCAAAGTCGCGGATTAATGGCGTCACATGTGATTAATATTGATGGTGTAAAGGCGTTGTTTGAGCATCAATACTCAAACTTAAAACATCCAGCACAATTACATGTGCCCACGCAGCAACTCACTCAGCTTCAGCCATACATTGATGCCCTTTTACCCGAATTAAAGATGACGAATGGAAACTTCTATGCAGTACTCGAAGGGGATTTATCCACGCGTATATTTACCTTAGATGGTGGCATTCAAAACGGCTCTGCGTTATTTAATGAGCGGCTTATTCAAAATGCAGCGGTTGATGTCTCCGCCCAATTAGGTTCAGCTAATATTCAACTCAAACCAACCACACTGAGTGTTGAAGAGTTGAGAGCTGGGGTTATTGTCCAAGCAATACAGGCTCAACTTCTCAGTGAAGCTGGCATAGTAAAACTCAAAGATATTGGTGCACAAGTTTTTGCCGGTAGCATCAACATTGAAGAAGTTAAGCTTATACCAACGCCACAGGAGGTTCAGGTATCGTTAGATAAACTGAGTTTAGACCTTATTGCCGCCTCTGGACATGATGCTGGTGTTGAGCTCAGAGGGCTGATCTCGGGCAAGCTACCAGTACAAGTTTCTTCATCTGGGGTACGCATTGATTCTGGTCATATTCATAATGTTAGTGAGGGGCTATTAAAGGTTGAAAACAATGCGTCAATTAATGCCTTAAAAGCGCAGCAACCCAGCTTACAAACGGTGATAGGTGTACTTGACGAATTAACGATTGAACAGTTGAGCAGTGGCGTAAATTTAAGTGAAGATGGTTGGTTGGATTTAGATGTTAAAATTACAGGAATTAACAAACGCCAACAACAACCAGTAAACTTTAACTATACACACTCGGAAAATGTGTTTACCTTATTACGAGCCTTACGCTTGAGCGACGAGATCACGCGCGAAGTGGAAAATGCGTTAAATAAAGAGGAGCGTTAGTGAATGAAATGGATGCTAGTGATATCAGCTTTATTGGTGTTAAGTGCTTGTACTCATAAGGTGCAAGTAGAAACCAAAGAGCCCATAACGATCAACTTAAATGTAAAAGTCGATCACGAGATCCGTGTGAAAGTGGATAAAGAACTCGACAACTTATTCAGCGAAGACAGTGAGCTATTCTAAGGAGGATTTATGAAGCTTAAAGCAATCTCTACCCTAATTATTGGACTCAGTATGAGCTTCGCCGCATTCGCAATTTCTATTGACGATGCTAAATCACAGGGTCTGGTTGGTGAAACTACATCAGGCTATCTTGGTGTGGTAAAAAATGGCCAAGGTGTACAGCAGTTAGTCAATGAAGTGAATGAAAAGCGCAAACAGAAATATCAACAGTTAGCGAAAAAGAACGGTATTACCCTAGAGCAAGTAGAGGCTCTAGCGGCTAAAAAAGCGTATAACAAAACGCAATCAGGCCACTATATTCAGGTGAGTGGCCGCTGGGTGAAAAAGTAACTCTCCCAAAGTCTCATAAGGAAAGGCTGACTTTGCCAGCCTTTTGACTATTTATCCGGAGCTTAGATTATTTACCCTTGTGGCATTGCTGAAGTAAATGCTGCCAGAACGCTTCCCCTTTTCGCCTTGCCAGACGAATGTTATTTTCAGGGATCTGCTCCGGGTCGTCATATTCAGCTAATGCTTGAGCCATGCTCTCTTCGCGGATCAAGTGAAGTGTTGGGAATGGTGCGCGGTTCGTGTAATTTGCCGCATCATCTTCATCACTATCAGCAAACACATAATTTGGGTGAAAGTTTGCAATTTGATAAGTCCCCTCAAACCCTTGCGCGACTAATAACGCGTTTGCAAGGTCGACGAGATCCAAAAAGTCGTCAAAATTACTAAAACCTTTATCAAATATAACTAGCGTTGTTTCTCGCTCTGGATGGTGGTTTAACTCTGAGCACTGCTCTAGCATATCCATTACGGCATCGTCATAACTTATCGCTTGAGACACGAAATAATGAATGCTATTACTTTCTACCTCTTTTCGAGCGAATGGACAAAAGTTGTATTTCACAATGACTTGGCTAACCCAGTTTTGCATTGTAGAGATGACTGTATTCATGAATTATTCCAAGCTCTTATTTATTAGTTTCATGGTTTTAGCAATAGCTCCGGTATTTTCAACTAGTACTGATTTAGCGTTAGCACCGGTTTGCGTTCGAAGCGATTTATCTTTAAATAGCGTAATAATTTCAGCGGCAAGCTTGTCCTCATCATCGACTACGATGGCACCTTGTTGCGCGATAAGTTGAGGATATATATGCGCAAAATTATAGGTATGTGGGCCGGTTAAAATAGGCACACCGTGAGCCGCGGCTTCTAGTGGGTTATGACCGCCGCGCTCAATCAAGCTACCACCAATGTAGGCGATATCGGCACTTCCAAATAGCCACTTTAATTCTCCTAAAGTATCCGCTAACAAGACCGAGGCTTCTGTGTTTATGTTGTCGCTGCTCTTTCTGGTAAAAGTGATCTCTTGCTCACTGAGGTGGTCAGCAACTGCTTGAAACTGCTCGGGATGACGAGGCGCGATAATAAGTAAGGCATTACTTACTTGCTTTAATACTCGCTGATGTGCAGCAATAATTTGCTCATGTTCCTTAGGGTGTGTAGATCCTGCAAGCCAAATTACTCGCTCGGGGTAATTTGCTTGAAACTGTCTTGCTTTTGTAATTTCTTCTTCAGTGATTGAGATATCAAACTTGATTGAGCCGGTAATGTGAAGTTTAGATTGAACAAGCCCGAGTTTGATGAAACGCTCGCCGTCTTCTTCATTATGGGCTGCGAGTCCGTCTATGTTATTTATCAGGCCTTTAGTTAACCAAGCATGCTTTTTATAACCTTGGTATGATTTTTCTGAGAGTCTGGCATTGACGACCAAGGTTTTACATTGACTTTGTTTGGCGTAGTGAAAAAGATTTGGCCACAGCTCAGTTTCCATCACAATCAGGAGTTGGGGTTTTAGAATTGAAAAAAACCGTCTCGTGGCAAAGGCAAAGTCAATAGGAAGATAGCAGGTATGTACTTGAGCAATATTGTTGAGTGCTTTTACAATTTCTGCTCTGCCTGTTGGTGTATTACACGTAATAATAACAGGTGTATTCTCACGTGTTTTCAATATTGACTTGATGAGAGGGGTTGCAGCAAGCACTTCACCAACTGAGGCACAATGGATCACAATACTGTGTGGTGGTAAGCTCGCAAGGCCACAGCCAAGACGCTCGGTAAAGTTGGCGCGATAGCCAAGGTTTTTTTTACCCCGAATGAAATATAAATAACTTAATAGAATAGGTGCTAATACAAGCAACAGTAGGGAGTAAAATTGGCGCGCCATGAAAATCGCTTCAGTTTGTAAAATCATGATTTTACCTTGTTCTCACCTAAATTAGAATGAACAACACAATTTTACACAGTTCAACAGATGCCTCTGTGCCTTTGGTTTGGTAATATTTAATCTATTAAATGTAATGGAATGACAAAAATGAATTTAGCTCAAGTACTTGCTTGTTGTGGGATATTTGCTTCAAGTCTGGTTGTAGCAAGTCCTACGGCTTATTTGCCAATTGGTCAAGACCCACTTTTGGAATACCAAATAGACAAAATGTTTGCAATGACGGTAGGAACACCTATGGCAAAGCCTTACCGCATTAGTGAGATCCAGATGAATTTGCTGCAATTAAGGCACATAGATCCGGCCTTACAACGCAGTATTAGCCAAGGTATTGCACCGTATCTGCAAGATGATGGGATCACTCAAAAGTCTATTACACTGCGAGTAGATAGTGGTGAAGAGCAGCAAATTGCCAATGATAGAGGGAACATGAGTGGCGAATATGCTGAGCTAGGCATAGCTGGAGTTTGGCGCGGAAGCGACTCGAGTATTTTGCAAATTGGCGCTGAGTATCGAGCAGAAGCAAACAAGCTGGTGGCATACAATACTTTTTACGGTATGTCTTTTGGTAACTTACAACTGAATTTAGGTTACAAAGAACATTGGTTCTCGCCATTTAAACACTCAGCACAGGTTTACTCAAATAATGCAAAACCACCACTGTCAGTCTCTCTAGGGCTGGTTGTACCAATAAAAAATTGGTGGAATTTTGATTTTGAGCTGTTTTACTCGGAACTAGAAAGTGTCGATAAGGGGATTAAATACCAAGGTACCTTGCATGATGGAACGCCAAAAGTAGCGGGTACTCACTTTAGTATAGAGCCGATTTATGGTTGGAAAATAGGGCTAAATCGTGTTTTGCAATTTGGTGGCGGCCCTAGAAAGGTCGACTTTAAGGATTTTATAAAAGCGTATATAGACCCAGCAGGAAGTGATAATAAAACCGATGATTTAACACAAGACGATGAGCTTGGAGATCAGTGGGCCACAATTACGACAAGCTTTACTACCAATTATGGCACGCGAGCGCAGTGGTATTTAGAGTATGGTGGTGAGGATACAAACAACCACAAAAACTACTTATTTGGTAACACTGCGACTAGCTTTGGCGTGTATTTGCCACAACTAACATCCACCACTTCGTTACGGTATGAATATACCGACATGGAAAGTCTATGGTATGTGAATGAAATATACGAAACACAGGGAAATAGTATTGATGGTTTCGTTGTCGGTCACTTTGCAGGTAATCATCGCCAGTTTGATGATGGTGCACCCACTCAAGTTCATGTTTTAGAAGGTATCTATCAAGCCGACTATAGCTCACTGTGGCGTGCTAAGCTTTCTGTGATTGATAATGAAAGCAATTATTTTAATGAGCTAGGTGAAACAGGAGCTGAGTATGAGCGAGGGTATGAACTAGAACTTGCCCACATCGGTGAAGCATACAATAAGCAAATCGAAACCAAATTAACCTTAGGTAAAGATGTCTTTGGTGAGAATTACACTTGGTTATCAGTACATGTATACTGGTAGGTATACACGGGCTGAGCAAAGAAGAGTTTAGGAAAAAATATGTCATTGAATGAACGAGTAGCACAAAGTTACTTAGCGAGTTTACAGCGTCATGTCGACGTGTTCGAAACTATGGCTAACTACCATCAAGAATGTATAGCATTACTAGAAGCATGCCAGAGTACATTGGCAGCTGGAGGAAAGGTTATATGGTTTGGTAATGGTGGTAGCGCTGCGGATGCACAGCACCTGGCGGCGGAGTTTGTCGTGCGTTATAAACTTGAGCGTGGACCTTTAGCATCAATTGCCTTAACTACAGATACGTCTATTCTTACCGCACATAGTAATGACTACCATTTTGACTCGGTATTTGAGCGTCAGGTACAAGCATTGTGTAAGCCGGAAGATATGGTGATTGGCTTAACCACTTCAGGCACCAGTCCAAATATTAATTTAGCGCTACAAGCGGCCAATGATATAGGTGCTTATACTGTTGCGCTAACCGGTCGAACCGGTGGCAAAGTGAAGGATATCGCTAAGTTACCTATCATTATCGCTAATGATGAAACTGCACGTATTCAAGAGGCACATATGTTCATTGGTCATTGGCTGTGTGAAGCTGTAGATATGCTAGTTGAAGCGGAGCAACAAGCATGAACCTAGCGGCACTACAACAACTTAACCAAGCCAGCGTGTTAGTCGTAGGCGATGTGATGCTTGACCGTTATTGGCATGGCGATACAGGCAGAATATCTCCTGAAGCACCGGTACCGGTGGTTAAAGTGAGTGCGTTGGAAGATAAAGCGGGCGGCGCTGCAAACGTTGCGAAAAATATCGCCCACCTTGATGGTAAGGTTGGATTACTTGGACTCATTGGTGAAGATGACAACGGTAAGACGCTAGAAGCTATTCTAAAACAGGACAACATAGCATCGAGTTTGGTCAGTGTGATTGAGTGTCCAACGATTGCCAAAATGCGCGTGATTAGCCGTCATCAACAGGTGGTGAGACTAGATTTGGAAGAACCTTTTCAGTTGTCACATAGCCAATTATTGCTTGCGCGCTTAAAACAAGAAATCGACAACTACGACTTCGTTCTGTTCAGTGATTATAACAAAGGCGCATTATCCGCTATTTCAGAGATGATAGCAGTAGCAAAAGCTGCAGGTAAAACTGTGCTTATTGATCCCAAAAATAGTGACTTAAGCCTATATCAAGGCGCTGACTTTATAACACCCAATTTAAACGAATTTAAGTTAGCTGGCGGCGATGCAAGCTCAGAAGATGCATTAACCTCAAGTGCCCGTAAGTTGCTTAAAACGGCTGGGATTGGTGCGATGTTACTGACGCGTTCAGAGCAGGGCATGTCTTTGATCACAGCAACGCAGAAGCATGACTTTCCAGCTCAAGTGCAAGAAGTAAGTGATGTAACGGGCGCGGGTGACACGGTGATCGCCACACTCACGACTATGCTTGGGGCTGGTATGCCAGCTAAAGATGCGGTAGAAGTGGCGAATATTGCAGCGGGGATTGCTGTGAGTAAGCTTGGCGCTGCGACAGTGTCACCAGAAGAGCTAAGCCGCAAGCTAGGTCAATATCTACGCGAAACAGGCGAACATTACCAAACACCATTTGAGGAAGTGTTGAAGCATATTTCTTTTGCGAAACAAAATGGTGAAACGATTGTTTTCACCAATGGTTGCTTTGATATTCTCCATGCCGGACACGTTCGTTACTTAGCACAAGCAAAAGCAATGGGTGACAGATTGGTTGTCGGTCTGAATAACGATGAGTCTATAGCTCGTCTAAAAGGGCCTGAGCGTCCAATAAACCCGCTACAGGAGCGCGCTATGGTGCTGTCAGCCCTCGCCTCGGTAGATTGGGTTATCCCATTTGGCAGTATCGAAGAAAATGATACGCCAGCTAAGCTCATAGAGATGATCAGTCCCGACATTTTAGTCAAAGGGGGTGATTACAAAGTAGAAGATATTGCAGGAGCTGGGCATGTTCTTAATCAAGGCGGTAAAGTCGAGGTGTTGCCATTTCTGGATGGATGCTCGACTTCGAACGTGATTAAAAAAGCACAGCTGCAAAAAAGTTAAACGGACGTGCGGTATGCTTGAAGCAGTGCTTGCCACTGATTATCGTCAAAATGAAAGGTCGGCCATTTGCCGGCCTCTTTTTTAAAAGAGCGCTGCAAGCGTTCGATATTTGCCTGTTGCCATGGCGTTGCCGGTGCCAGAATTTTACCTTTATCAAAGTCAATGAGAAAGACTTCGCCATCACCGCTAAACAAAATATTGTTGATATTTAAATCATCATGGTACGCACCTGCTTGATGAAATTTAGCGATTGTTTGACCTATTTTCTCTAATTCGATGTTTTGAAGAGCGCGGGATTGTAGAATTTCACAAACACTAATCGCATCTTCTACCGCTTCAGTGATGATATCTCCACGGTAAACACCAAACCTAGCTGAGACTCTAGCTGCGATTGGAGCGGGCACAGGTAAGTCCTGTTGTTTTAGGTGCTCAAGTAATTCAAACTCTTGATATACTCGGGTATCTTTCAAACCAAAAAACAAATACTGGTCGCTTAGTAATTTACCAATTAAGCCACCACGATAATAATGCTTGAGCACGACAACCTTATCATGAAGTTTTACAAACCAAGCGGTCGCTCTACCTTGTTTAGAGCCGACAATCGCATTATTTTTTTGCCAATATTCCGGTTCAAACATTTCTGCTGACACCGTCAACGCAGAGTGAGTGGGGGTAAGTAAAAAATAATGTGATTGCTTAGAGATTTGCACAGTGTCAGAGTTCTTGGTGACTAATTGTTTTATTCTAACGACTTTTCTCGGTCAGTGAAACTTGCAAACTTGTTTGATTAATTTAAGATCAAGCACCTATTACTTTCCATGAGAGCAAATATTTTGAGCAACTCCTTATCCTCTATTTGTATTTTGCGACTGTCAGCGATTGGTGATGTTTGCCATGCTGTTAGCGCGGTGCAAGCAATTCAACGAGCGCACCCACAGGCTAAAATTACCTGGGTAATAGGAAAGGTAGAAGCCATGTTGCTAGCCGGTTTACCTGGTGTCGAGTTGGTGGTATTTGACAAAAAACAGGGGAAAGCTGCGCTCAAAGCTTTGAAAGCGAAGTTTAAAGGGCAAAAATTTGATGTTTTGCTACATATGCAGGTTGCATTAAGAGCGAACCTCGTTGCTCGTGTTATCCCTGCAAAGCAAAAAATTGGATTTGATAAGGGGCGCTCAAAAGAGCTTCATAGTTTGTTTATTAATAAACGTATCGCTGCACAACAGTCGCCTCATGTGTTAGAGGGCTTTCAAAATTTTGCTCGTGCAATCGGTGCTGAGTGCGCGAAACCAAGCTGGAATATGCCTGTCACCGATGATCATAAAGCGTCTGCCAAAGCATTACTGCCAGAGGGGAAAATCTTTGTTATTTCACCTGCAGCGAGTAAAGCCGAGCGCAACTGGTTACCTGAGCGGTATGCTGCGCTTGCAGATCATGCAATGAAAAGCGGCTTCAACGTCGTTATAACTGGTGGGCCTACGGAGCTGGAACAGAACTTAGCAGCTGACATTCAAAAGCATACTCAATCCGCACTGTTAAATCTTGTTGGGAAAACAGACTTAAAAACGCTCTTATGTATACTTGATCAAGCCGATGTAGTGTTAGCGCCAGATACAGGCCCTGCACATATGGCTGTGACTGTAAATACTCCCGTTATTGGTTTGTATGCACATTCAAACCCCAAGCGAACAGGCCCTTACTTGTACCAAGATTATGTGGTTGAGGTTTATCACAAAAACTTAGTGGCGCAAAAAGGGAAAACTGCTGATGAATTACCTTGGGGAACGCGTGTAAAAGGGCGCGAGTTAATGTCGCAGATAGAAGTGGCAGACGTTATCGCAATGTTCGACCGCGTGGTTAAAGAGCAGGAGCTTAATTCATAATGCACAAAGCAATCTTTTTAGATAGAGACGGTGTGATTAACAAAGATCATGCGTATGTGCATCAAATCGCCGATTTTGAATTTATCGATGGAGTATTCGATGCGTGCAAACAGTTTGTTCAAGCCGGTTATAAAATCGTAGTAGTGACCAACCAGTCGGGTATTGGCAGAGGTTATTATGATGAAGCACAGTTTCACCTATTAAGTGATTGGATGTGTGCACAATTTATGGCTCGTGGTATAGAAATCACAGGGGTGTACTTTTGCCCTCATCACCCTGAGAAAGCCAACGCACCTTATAACGTTGAGTGTAGTTGCAGGAAGCCAGAGCCTGGGATGTTGCATCAAGCGATTGCAGAGCATAATTTAGATCCAGCACAAAGTATCATGGTAGGAGATAAAGTTTCAGATATTCAAGCTGCCCATGCTGCGGGGCTGGCTACCACAGTGTTAGTCGAATCAGGACAGCGCTTCACTGATACGCAAAAACAGTTAGCTGATTATGTGTGCAAATCGTTGGGATCAGTGCCGCAAGCATTATCTATCTTATAGTAAAGAAACTTTGCTGCTAACCGTCGCAAATCGTGCATTTATTGTGTGAACCTTTTAAAATACAGGTATTTTTTGAGTAGCTGCCATACACTGGCTGCTGCTTGCCAAAAACTTGAAGGCGTTAATAACAGCATTCAAGCGTAAATTTCTGATAGTTAAGCACTATTCTGTACAAGCAGTATACAATTGACTATCACCGTGCAAATAATGGAGACTCCCAGATGAGAGCATCGGCCTTCTACAGCCAGCTTCAGCAACAAATTGAAGAAGTAAAAGCTGAAGGATTATATAAAAAAGAGCGTGTTATTACTTCACAGCAACAAGCTGAGATCGCGGTATCTACAGGCGAAAGTGTTATTAACTTTTGTGCAAATAATTACCTTGGCCTAGCTAACCACCCAGAGCTTATCAAAGCGGCACAACACGGCCTAGAAGATCATGGTTTTGGTGTTGCTTCTGTGCGCTTTATCTGTGGTACACAAGATATTCATAAAACGCTTGAAGCGAAGATCAGCGAATTTCTAAAAACAGAAGACACGATCCTTTATTCTTCATGTTTTGACGCCAATGCGGGTTTATTTGAAACCATCTTAGGCCCTGAAGACGCTATTATTTCAGATTCACTGAATCATGCCTCAATCATTGATGGTGTTCGCCTTTGTAAAGCTAAACGCTTCCGCTACGCTAATAATGATATGGCAGATTTAGAGCAGCAACTTATTGCTGCGGATGCTGCTGGTGCAAAAACGAAACTCATCGCGACAGATGGTGTTTTTTCAATGGATGGGGTTATCTGTGATTTAGAAGCTGTTTGTGACTTAGCTGATAAATACAATGCACTTGTGATGGTTGATGACTCGCATGCTGTCGGTTTTGTAGGTGAAAATGGTCGTGGTACTCCTGAGTACTGTGGTGTTCTAGACCGAGTAGATATTATTACTGGAACACTTGGTAAAGCGCTTGGTGGCGCGTCTGGCGGTTACACCTCAGGTAAAAAAGAAATCGTAGAGTGGCTACGTCAACGCTCACGTCCTTATTTATTCTCAAACTCTTTAGCTCCTTCAATCGTTACCGCTTCAATCAAAGTATTAGATATGATGAAAGAGGGCGACGCTCTGCGTGCTAAACTCTGGGATAATGCCGCTTACTTCCGCACCAAAATGGAAGCTGCTGGGTTCACTTGTGCAGGTAAGGATCATGCCATTATTCCAGTTATGCTAGGAGATGCAAAAGTAGCGTCAGAAATGGCTGACAGATTATTAAATGAAGGTATTTATGTTATCGGGTTTTCGTATCCAGTAGTACCTAAAGGTCAGGCAAGGATCCGTACACAAATTTCAGCTGCACACACCACTGAGCAGCTAAACAAAGCAATCGAAGCCTTCACCCGTATCGGTAAAGACTTAGGCGTAATTTAATTTTGCACCCAGTTTTTAATTGGGGCAGCTAACGAGCGAATACTATGAAAGCATTATCCAAGTTGAAAGCAGAAGAAGGAATTTGGATGACGGATGTGCCAAAACCAGAAGTTGGGCACAATGATCTTTTGATCAAAATCCGTAAAACGGCCATTTGTGGTACCGATGTACACATCTATAAGTGGGATGAGTGGGCGCAAAATACGATTCCAACTCCAATGGTAGTTGGTCATGAATATGTTGGTGAAGTCGTCGATATGGGACAAGAAGTGCGAGGTTTTAGCATTGGCGACCGGGTATCTGGCGAAGGCCATATTACCTGTGGCCATTGTCGCAACTGTCGTGCAGGACGTGTACACCTATGCCGAAATACCATTGGGGTAGGCGTAAACCGCGAAGGGTCATTTGCGGAGTATCTCGTTATTCCTGCTTATAATGCGTTTAAAATCCCAGACAATATCTCTGACGAGCTAGCGTCTATCTTTGACCCATTCGGTAATGCAGTACACACGGCATTGTCATTTGACTTAGTGGGTGAAGACGTATTAATTACAGGTGCTGGCCCAATAGGAATTATGGCCGCCGCGGTTGCTAAACATGTTGGCGCGCGTCATGTGGTGATCACCGATGTAAACGAATACCGCCTTGAGCTTGCAACTAAGATGGGAGCGACAAGGGCAGTAAATGTTGCCAATGAAAGCCTAGAGACAGTAATGAAAGACCTTGGTATGACCGAGGGCTTTGATGTGGGTCTTGAAATGTCGGGGGTGCCTTCTGCTTTTAAAGGTATGCTAAATAGCATGAACCACGGTGGTAAAATTGCCATGTTAGGTATTCCACCTTCGGATATGGCTGTAGATTGGAATCAAGTGATTTTCAAAGGCTTGGTTATCAAGGGTATCTATGGTCGTGAAATGTTCGAAACTTGGTATAAAATGGCAAGTTTGATCCAATCTGGCTTGAACCTTGACCCAATTATCACACATCAATTCCACATTGATGAATACCAAACAGGCTTTGATACGATGATTTCTGGCCAATCGGGTAAAGTTATTTTGAACTGGGATTAGGGTCTGTTGACCTTTGCTCCCAGCATCAATGAGCAGTTATAATACAAAGACGGCTAAGCCCACATTGGGTTTAGTCGTCTTTTACTTTTTAGGTATTAAAATAGGTAGCACATGTCCTTTAAACATATTTCAGTAGCAGACACACATGCACTCTTAAGTAATGAAGAAGTGGTTATTGCAGATATACGCGATGAAAACACTTTTACTCAGGGGCATATTCCTGGCTCTGAGCATTTATCAAATGCCAACCTTGCACACTTTATGCAGGAAAAAGAGTTCGATCAGCCAATAATAGTGGTTTGTTACCATGGCATTTCATCACAAGGCGCTGCAAACTATTTGGTAGAACAAGGTTTTGAGGAAGTCTATAGCATGGACGGTGGCTTCACACAGTGGGCAAGTGAACTGCCTAACGAGATCGAAAAGTGAAATTAATTGCCCATTATCACAACCCTCGACTTGCTCAAGGGGCTGTTGACTATATAAAGACTCAGGGGATTGAGTGTATTTTACGTAGTCATGATGGGCAACAAGTTGAAGTGTGGCTTGAGCGTGGCGATGAGCAGCAAGCGATATATTTATGGCAGCAATTTATAGCCAACCCTGAGGCTAAACGGTATCAAGCCGCGTCTTGGCAAACGGGCAGTACTGCAGGGCTATTTAATTATCAAGGACAAAAGCTTAACCTAGTCCAGCGTTTTTTAACTCTGAACTGGTTACTTCAAGGGGTATTTGCTGTCAGTATCATAGTGTTCATCACTATGCTGTTTGGTGATGCTAACCATATCTTTTCATTATTTCGCTTTTCTTTGGATAAACCATGGGCTTGGATAACTCCTACGCTGATCCACTTTAGTGCAATACATCTCATTTTTAATTTAAGCTGGTGGTTACACCTTGGCGCTCAAGTTAGCAAACGTTTTGGACTTTGGTCTTTAATCTGTATTTATTTTGTGACAGGTACTACCAGTAACTTTATGCAGTTTGTATTTGTAGATGCTAACTTTGGTGGTTTAAGTGGTGTGGTTTATGGGTTACTAGGCTTTTGCTGGATTATTGGTCATAAAAACCCGCAACAACTACCATTAGTATCCAAACCAATTGTTGGTTTTATGCTGCTGTGGATGTTGTTTGGCTTCACCGATACATTTTTCATTAGTATGGCTAATTGGGCTCATTTGTTTGGTTTGTTATCAGGTATGTTTATTGCCGCGTGCTGGCCGAATAATCAAAATAAAAGGGAAGCATAAAAAGGTGCGGTCTTCTTGTGTTATGAGGGGCATGTAATAGCATTGAGCGTGTCTTACATGGAAGCGTTAATGCCGACGCTTCCTTATTGACTTTGTAGCTTATACCAATTTGACTTAATACTTGCTCAATTTAGAGGAGTAAATCTGACGCTAACAGTGTTAAAAATTTCACATTTAGGACAACTAAATTTTTGCCTAGTTATCGACAAGATTTTCCCGCCTCAAAATAGACCACTTAAGTAAGCAAATTGGTATTAAAATCAGTGATACAAGTACTTAGTAAATAGCACATCACGGACAATTTCTTGTCCAGTTTCTTCTTTTAATAGGGTTTTTAACTTTTCGGCACAACGCTTTCTGATTTCTTCTCGACCTGTTAATGATTTGACCGTTTCTTCATTCTCTTTACTTAATATTTGAACTATTGCATCTCTGAGTAGGGGGGTGTGGTGCTCAACAACTGCAATATTCGACACATCATTCAGCATCAGATCCACTGTAACACGAACATAGCCCAGCTTCTTATTAGATTGGCCGATATAGTTAGTAATAATATCTGGCTCAAACCCAAAATACCCAATATTCGAGTCCGCTTTAGCGGGGAAAGCCGCAGATAGTGCTAAGCATACAGTAAGTACAACAGCTAACAATCTCATATTTGGTTAGGTATCCTAGTGCAAATTACTTTTTACTTAGTTTATACATAATTGCGTTGCTTTTACAGCTGGCTTGTACACAAACATAAACTTTTTAGATAGCGCTCGCTCTGCTATGATGGCGGCGAATTTTTAAAATGGATATAGAACATTGCTTTTGCAATTACCTTTAGAACTTCCTTGGCATAAAAATACTCAGTTAGTGAATGTAGAGGCTGCATTGGCACCTTACTTATATGAAACCCATTCGCTTACTGCAAAGCTAAAAAGTAGCTGTGATAGCTTTTCTGTTTCAGTTTTGAGTGATGAATTAAAAGATGTGCCAGATACATTGAAAGCTGATCTTTCAAGCGTCGCTTGGTGCCGTGAAGTCACACTTAATTGCAACGGTAGAGCGGTAATATATGGTCAAAGTTGGCTTAACGAACAAGCTTGTAATACTGGCGTCCACCTGATAGGAGATACCCCGTTGGGAGAAATCCTTTTTTCGGACTTAAACTGGCACAGAGGTGAACTTGAATACATACGACTTAGAGCATCTGAGTATTTATCACTGGCTGGCTTAATGGGAGCTTCGCTCTCTTCCCCAACCGAGCTTTTTGCCAGAAAGAGCTGGTTTAAAAATGGCAACGCCAAAATTCTAGTTTGCGAAGTGTTTATATCGGAAAGTTTTTATGATTAATAAACAAAAGTGGCAAGCGTACAGCCAGCTAATGCGCTTGGATAAACCCATTGGTACGCTCCTTTTACTATGGCCAACATTATGGTCGTTATGGTTTGCTGCCGAAGGTGTTCCTACGCTGTCTTTAATTGTGATTTTTGCACTCGGCGTTTTTATCATGCGTAGCGCCGGTTGCGTGATTAATGACTTTGCGGATCGCAAGGTGGATGGTGCGGTCAAGCGGACGTCACAAAGACCGCTTGCAACAGGCGCTGTCACAAGTAAAGAAGCGTTATCACTATTTTTTGTATTGATTGTGTTAGCTTTTGCACTTGTTTTATTGCTTAATTGGCAAACGGTCGCGCTATCTTTGGGTGCCTTAGCATTAGCGTCGGTTTATCCGCTGATGAAGCGCTATACAAATTTGCCACAATTTGTTCTCGGTGCTGCATTTAGTTGGGGGATCCCAATGACCTTCATGGCTGCTAATGAGCACGTCCCTGTGCTTGCTTGGATACTTTTCGCTGCTAACCTAATTTGGACTGTCGCGTATGACACTATGTATGCAATGGTAGATAGGGATGATGATGTAAAAATTGGCGTTAAGTCTACAGCTATTCTATTTGGTCAATGGGACAGACATATCATTGCTATGTTAAACGTACTTTTTATAGCAATAATGGCTGCGATTGGTTACGCATATGAATTGAATTACTTATTTTGGCTTGGTTTAAGCGTTGCTATCGCGTTGCTAATTAGGCAGCTATATGTGATAAGAAATCGAGAGCGTGATGCGTGTTTTTGGGCCTTTCTTAATAACAACTATGTTGGATTAGCTATTTTTGCAGGTGTCGTCTTTGGTTTTATGCCACTGTAGAGCGCTAATATGAGTGAGCAGTGGAAGGTAGGTTTTTACTAATGGCTATCTTTTCTCTGTCAGTTTTGGCGGGTAGGGCGTTGGCTCTTTGAAAGCATAAAGTGGGGGAGGTGGTTTCTTAAACACGCTTAACCTATACAAAGGGCAATTAAGGGCGAGCTTTAAACAAAGTAATTTGGCTCACCCTAGCTCAAGTATTCATTAGATTAAAAAACTTGAAATATGGATAGGTAATGCGCGTCTATCGCGTGACAGCTATAGATTGAGAAATCATCCAAGATGGACTTAAAAACAAGCTAGCCCACCTCTTATTCAAGTTTAAGATTAAATACTTATTAGTAAGTGATTGTTTGCTTACTCTTTGAGGATGCAGCATCTTCAATCAATTCAAGCAAATGATTAATATGATCGTTGGTACCAATTTGGTGATTAGTTTGTACGATCAATTGCTCCCTATCTAATGCCTTATTTGTCTTCAGTAACACTAGATTTGGGTCTTGTGCTATCGATTTTGAATGTTCAATACTCGCGATAGCGAAACTATTGCTTGTTTTCAGGCCAGCAATAACTTGCTCAATACTACCTATTTTCACCCCAGTCGATTTATTCAGCGACTCAACAGCTTCATTTAGCATGCTTTGTACTTGTTTCGACTGAGAAAAACAGCCGTACATTGGATACTGAGTTAACTCTGCTTTACGAATACTATCTTGATTAGCAAGTGGATGACTTCTAGAAACAAATAGAACTAACTGATCTGGTAAATGTATGTCACTCACGATGCTGTTAGCGCTTTGAAGGTATACACTGATGTCAATTTCACCAAGTTGTAGCTTACGAGTGAGCTCTAGCTCGTCTTGCAATTGCATTTCAATTTTGACGTTAGGGTATTGCGCTAGAAACTGACCACAAGAAACCGGGACAATACTGCTTGCTTGGTTTGTGTAACCAATAATTAACTTTTGGTTGTCACGACCAAATAAACTTTGCTTAATCGTTTTCTTGGTCAACTCCAATTCTGAAAGCGTCGTTTTACAATATTTTAAGAAGAGTTCACCTTGTTCGGTCAACTTGACGGAGCGAGTGGAGCGCTTCACAAGTTCACACCCTATCTCATCTTCAAGAGTTTGGATGCTCCTCGTTAAGGCTGAGGTACTGATCTGGGTTTGTTCCGCAGCTTGTCTAAAATGTCTTAAATTGCCTAATGCAACGAACTGCTCGAGTTGTTCAAATCTCATGTGAAATTCCTTTTAATTTCAACTAAAACACATTTATTACGTCTTTTCCCAATAATAATACACAAAACGGGAAAAGGAAAGTGAAGTTTTTACATTCTGATTACAAAGTTAGTCAGGATACCTATCACGTATCTCAATAAATTGTTCCAGATTATTTAGAAAAAGGTCAACCAACTTGGGATCAAATTGTTTTCCTTTTTCATTGTTGACTAACTCAATTATTTTATCGAGCGGCCAAGCTGGCTTGTAGCAGCGTTCGCTGCCCAATGCATCAAACACATCAGCCAATGCCGTGATCCTGCCAACAATGTTAATTTGTTCACCTTTTAGCCCTTGTGGGTACCCAGAACCATCCCATTTTTCGTGATGCTGATGTGCAATTAGTGCACCACATTGCAAAATCTCATTTGTTGAATTTTTCAAGATTTCGTAGCCTTGCTGGGCGTGAGTCTGCATTATTAACCATTCTTCATCGGTAAGCTTTCCAGGTTTATTGAGTATGTGATCAGGTATGCTAATTTTACCAATGTCATGTAGGGGAGAGGCGAGTTTAATGATTTCAGCGTGGTAATGAGAGAGCCCATATAGCTGCCCCAACAACATACTATAATGTGCGACTCGTTTGACATGTGAGCCGGTTTCCTTAGAGCGCTTTTCCACTGCTTCGCCAAGAATATAAGAAAGCTCTTTTTGAGAATCTTTAACGGTCTCGCGCAATTTCAGATTGTCGTAAGCCAGTGCGATATTGTTAGCAAAGAACTCTAGTAACTGAAAGTCCATTGTATGTAAGTCACTTTCTTTACTCACATAAATCATTGTTTCGTTACCCTCTTGAGAGGGAAAGTAACCTATATATTCATTACGCGTTTTGAGTGAAGTTTTGTTGTTATGTATTTTTACAAAGAGCTTTTGTACATTATCAGGTATTGATCCATTGTGTGGTTCAACCCCCTCACCGGACGCGGCCAATAACTTAAATTTTGTCGGGGCATTCGCTTGGTGGTTAACGGCTGCGGCACAATAAATTTCTGAGTCTGATAATCCCATTACTGCGGATACATGAGATAATATGGTTGATGCAAAATCTTGAATATTGCTACACTGTAAAAAATTGGATGACGCATCAATAATGCGTTCAAGTCCCATTTTATGCTTTTCTATGGTTTGAATATCCCTATGTGCTCTTAAAGCAGAATAAAGTAGTGTTTTTAACTTAACAGCAGTTAGCTCGGTTTTATTTTTGTAGTCATTAATATCATAATCTCGGATCACTGACTCTTCAGGTGCTTCGCCAGGTTGCCCCGTCCGTAAAACGAGTCGGATATCAAAGTTCTCTAAGTCATTACGGATATACCTGATCAGGTCTAACCCGGCATGGTTGCTTTCCATCACAACATCTATCAGCCCTACTGAAATGTTTTGTTGTGATGCCAAAATTTCTTTTGCTTCTTGTGCAGAGTAAGCGTGATGAAAACGAAGTGCTTTATCTTCAAATTTAAAGCCAGATAATACTAACTTTGTGACTTGATGAATATCCTCTTCATCATCTACCACGAGTAT
Organism: Pseudoalteromonas peptidolytica; assembly: GCF_012641745.1. Lineage (GTDB taxonomy): Bacteria > Pseudomonadota > Gammaproteobacteria > Enterobacterales > Alteromonadaceae > Pseudoalteromonas > Pseudoalteromonas peptidolytica. The sequence continues at coordinate 9,914 of NZ_WEHZ01000041.1, read as the reverse complement.
ATCCCAATAGGTATCGACGATATTGTTTGTAGGGCTTTCTGGCACTTCATCTGAGAACAAAAATCCGCTCACAGATTGCTCCTCTTTTTATGCTGACTCAACGTTAGTATAGTCGGCAGTATTGATGGTGCTAATCTTGTTGTGGCTTTTTCTCGATATTTCGCAATTCTAATTCTATTGCATCGCACGAGATATGGATCTCATATAGAGATAACAAAAGCGATAGCGTTAAACTGCAAAGGCTTGCTCCAAATAGCGTGACGCCCAGTAAAGACACCTCAAGAAATAGCGCAAACATTGATAGTGTACATAATAAAAATGCAATTACTCCCCAAACTTGCATGCGTCTTATCAGTCTTATTCGTTTTCTTAAATTTTCAATTTGTGCTTTTACTAAGGGTCTTATGGTATCGCCTTCTCTGGCATTTAATTCTCTAATAAGCTGTGCTAGTACTAAAAACCGGTTGGTGTAAGCAAGCAGTAGTAGTGAAATGGCCGGAAATAACAAGCCAGGTGTGGTTAACGTCATAATAGTACTGATTTTGAATAACAGAGTAACTAAGTGTGATGATAATAAGCTATTTTATCAAGCAACAAATAAGTAGGGTGAGGTTTTAGCATGAGTATAGCGATATGAGCGTAGCATCTTTTCGTTGGCAGCAAGTGTATTCGACCACTGATTTTGTTGAAGCGCATTTGCTCAAAGGGATGTTAGAGCAAGCGAATATTCAAGTGCGCCTACAAGGTGAACATTTATCTGGCGCTATGGGGGAGATCCCCTTAGAGCAGGCTGCAATCAAGCTGCTTGTTTATGCAATAAAGTTACCCGAGGCTGAGAAATTATTGGTAAACTATAACAAATTACGTCGTCACAGTGCTGTGAAACAGGCCGACTGGCAGTGTCATCATTGTACTGAAATAAATGGACCGGCATTTGAATACTGCTGGCAATGTGGAAGTAAGCATGAGTAAAGCAAATAACTTTCAACGTATTAGAGAGTTAAATTATCTTCAAAAAGCAGTGTTAGGCGCTGCAATTATTGAGCGAATGTTGCCTAATTACTCGCTTTTTAGCGAAGCAACAGGCTTTGGCGATGAGCAAGTCTTACGAAATACGCTGAATTTGATCTGGGAAAAAATTCTGATCCCAAAAAGTAAAATCAGTTTGGAGAAGCTAGTCGAAAAGGTTGAGCCAAATGTACCTGAGCTGAGCGACTTTGATATGTTTGGTACCTATCCCGCGATTGATGTTGCGACAGCGCTGCTTGGCATGTTGCAAGGCTTAATGGCTAAAGATGAACACGAGTTTGTTAGTGTCGCTAAAATCTCACAAGCCACAGTAGCAAAATATATAGAGTTTATGTTGATGGCTGAGGATGTATTACCGACAAATGAATTGATACGCGAACATCCACAAATGCAATACGAAATTGAAATACTGGCAGAGCTTATTGAGCATGTAGAGAAAATGGGGCGAATTAGCAGCGATTCAGTGAAGTCATTGAAGGAATTAGCTCTTGCTGACGGACAAACTAATATAGGTTTGGAACTTGAGTAACTGATTTCGTATAATCAGCGATTGCAGTAAAGAGTTTGGAGAAAGTAACTTGCGTATTTTAGGTATAGAGTCCTCGTGTGATGAGACTGGTATTGCTATCTATGATGATGAGCAAGGGCTATTAGCACATCAATTATATTCTCAGGTGAAGGTGCATGCAGATTATGGTGGGGTGGTACCAGAGCTTGCTTCTCGCGATCACGTGCGCAAGACTATCCCGCTTATTGAAGCTGCTTTTGCAGAGGCAGGTTGTGGCCCTGAAGATCTAGATGGGATTGCTTATACCGCAGGTCCTGGTTTAGTCGGGGCATTGCTGGTGGGTACTTCAATCGGTCGTTCGTTAGCGTTTGGTTGGGGAGTACCAGCTGTTGCCGTTCATCATATGGAAGGTCATTTGCTGGCACCTATGCTTGAAGATGATAAGCCGGAGTTTCCGTTTGTTGCGCTACTTGTATCTGGTGGTCACACGATGATGGTTAAGGTGTCTGGTATTGGTGAATATGAAGTGCTTGGTGAGTCAGTGGATGATGCTGCTGGCGAAGCATTTGATAAAACAGCCAAATTACTGGGTCTTGATTATCCGGGCGGTCCTATGCTGGCTAAAATGGCGACGCAAGGTCAGCCGGGACGTTTTACCTTTCCAAAACCGATGACCGATAGACCCGGATTAGATTTTAGTTTTAGTGGCTTAAAAACAGCGGCTGCAAATACCATCCGTAACGAAGGAGATGATGAGCAAACCAAAGCGGATATTGCTCATGCCTTTCAGACCGCTGTGGTCGAGACGCTAGCGATAAAATGTAAGCGTGCTTTAAAAGAAACGGGCATTAAAAGCCTTGTGATTGCTGGTGGTGTTAGTGCTAACACCGAACTAAGACAAAAGCTTGAACGTATGATGCAGGGGATGAAAGGTCGTGTGTATTATCCTCGAACTGAGTTTTGCACAGACAACGGAGCTATGATTGCTTATGCTGGTATGCAGCGCTTAAAGGCCGGGCAGTATGCGCCGCTTGATATGAAAACTAAGCCACGTTGGCCTTTAGATAGCCTTGAAAAAGTGTAGGCTATCTTACGTTAATCTTTAGACTTTTTACCCACCTTTGGCTCCTTACCTGCAAGGAGCCTTTTGATATTAGCTCGGTGACGAAAGATAATGACGACGGTCAAAAAGCTCACCGGTAATGTATATAATGGTTTTATCCACCAAGTATAAAGTGGCGCTGCAGCAACCGCGACGATTGCTGCCAATGACGAGTAACGCGTTAGCGCCAGTACTACAAGCCAAGTACTTATCAACAATCCACCAAGTGATAAACCAATAGGTAAGAGCGCTCCAAACGCTGTTGCCACTGCTTTACCGCCATTAAAGTGAAAAAACACAGGGTAAATGTGTCCAAGGCATGCACTCACCGCAATAGCGCCTAACCAAAGAGGCTCTATATTTAAGAAATAGGCACCCCATACTGGAATGGTGCCCTTTAAAATATCAAAGATAAGCACTAGCACAGCAGGGACCTTTCCTCCTAACCGCAATACATTGGTCGCACCTGGATTGTTGGAGCCACTAAAGCGCGGATCTGGAAGCTTGAACAGTCGACACACCAGAATTGCGGAGGAAATCGATCCTAATAAATAAGCACATACGCACATTAAACTGATTAACACTGTCTTCCTTATTTTTTATTGCGTTGTTTTGGGCTATGATCGGCGGTCTTAAGTCCTGCAATTTAGCGCATTTGCGCTTTATTTAATGCGGGAAGATAAAAGCGATAAACATGTTTGGAGTTTACATGGATAAAGTCTATATCTCACAGCTACACGTCGAAGCCATAATAGGAGTGTACGACTTTGAAAAAGAAAGTAAACAAAGCCTTTACTTTGATGTTGAGATGTTGACCGATATTAGCGCCGCAGCGCGCCTCGACGACATTAATTTGGCCGTGGATTATGCCAAAGTCAGTGAACGTATTATCGCGCATACTCAAGCCAAGCCAGTTGAATTACTCGAAACTTTAGTCGAGCAGCTAGCGGCAATGATTTTAAATGAATTTAATGTACAGCAAGTACTTATAAAAGTAAGCAAACCCGAAGCCGTGGCGCAAGCACAAACGGTGGGTGTAGAAATTGTGCGTAAGAAGTAGCATTATCATGGCACAAATTTTTATCAGCCTTGGCTCCAATATTGAGAAAGAAAAAAACTTACTAAGTGGTTTACAAACACTCATAAAGCATTTTCCAAATTACCGACATTCAAGTGTATTTGAGAGTGAGGCTGTCGGTTTTACCGGTAGTAATTTTTATAACTCAGTATTTGCTGCACACACGCCAATGTCTTTAAATGAGGTTTATACACGGCTTAAGTCGATAGAGTACGATCATGGTCGTCGCTGCAACGAAAAAAAGTTTAGCCCGCGTACCTTAGATCTCGATATTCTTTTTTATGATCACCTTATTTGTTCATCACCAGCTCAGCTGCCAAGGGATGAAATAACCAAAAATGCTTTTGTGCTTCAGCCATTAGCTGAACTTGCCGCTGATTTTATTCACCCTGTTGAGGGGAAATCAATCGCTCAGTTGTGGCAGGAATATCACAACCCAAGTCAAAAATTATGGAAAGTGGAGTTTCCCAAGTTATGAGTTTTATCGAGATTGTTGTCCTTGCAATCATTCAGGGTCTCACTGAGTTTTTACCTATTTCTAGTTCAGCACACTTATTACTGCCTTCACAGGTACTAGGATGGCAAGATCAGGGGTTGGCTTTTGATGTTGCTGTTCATGTAGGAACCCTGCTTGCCGTCGTTATTTATTTTTGGCGCGACATAGTAAGCTTATTATCTGGCTGGTTTAAATCGTTTTCAGGTCAGCATTCAAAAGAGAGCCGCCTGACATGGTGTATTGTTGTTGCGACAATTCCATTTGTATTACTGGCGCCTCTATTAAAAGATATTGTCGAAATCTACTTACGCAGTGCGTGGGTTATTGCAATCTCTACTATCGTTTTTGGTTTATTGCTGTGGTATGCCGATGTGAAAGCAAAACAGATCAAAGACGAGTTTGCGCTAAATTGGAAAAGTGCATTGATACTTGGACTGGCGCAAATTACTGCGGTTATTCCTGGAACATCGCGATCTGGGATCACAATTACAGCCGGATTATTGCTAGGGCTTGATAAGAAAAGTGCCGCAAGATTTTCGTTTTTGATGTCTATTCCTGTGATTTCGATGATGGGACTTTACTATAGTTTAGAATTGGCAATGGGCGATGAAGTGGTTGATTGGAATGCCCTGCTAAGTGGCGCGGTATTGTCGTTTGTTTCAGCTTATGCGTGTATATTCTTCTTTCTAAAAATTATCGAACGTATGGGTATGATGCCATTTGTTATATATCGTTTATTACTTGGAGTAGGGCTAATCGCTTTCTTAAGTTTTAGCTAATCTTTCTAGTCCGGTTAGGTGAAAGCCAGTTTGTGGAGTCAAGCTGGCTTTTTCATTTATACAATGATTAAGCAATTTGTTTTTCTGCAAGGCTCAATTCCATGGTTGCTTTGAGTAGGCGATACAGGTTGATAGAGGCATCAATTTCTTCTTTACGGTTCGTTAAACTCTCAATATTCAAACCAAGAGAAATATCTAAGTGTGAACAACTTTTTAAGATTTGATCTAGATTTTCTCTACAAATTCTAATGGACTCGCTCAGTGTATTTTCTGCATCTAACATACGCCACTTAGTCGCCTCCGGCACGGATATACCCAACCACTGCATAAACTGTAAAGTCTTCTCTCCACCACAAGGAGTAAAAGTTAAAATAATACGTTTTGGTGTCGTGCCCTGTTGCTTGCAAGTACGAGCATAGCTTGTGATCAGATCTATGGTTGCTTGGGCATCATAGACAGCTTGAGAGACAAAAAACTGGCAGCCTTGGACTGTTTTATCAATCAATCTTTCGTGCTCATTACGCTTACTAGCATGACGCTCCGCGATGGTTACACCACCTAAGAAAAACTCCTCTTGATGGTGCTTTAACACCTTATAAGCTTCTGATAATGGCAGCTTAATATCGCCTGTTGAAGAAGGGCTTCCAACTAACACCAGATTGTCCAATCCATATTGTTGTTTAGTGCTGCTAAGCCAATTGCTAAATGCTTCACCGTCACGCTGTGCTACGCTTTTATAGGTAATAACATCAAGGTGTGATAATTCACGGATCAACTGACTATACTCACAAGGGTCAACGGTGTGCTTGAATGGGAATGGGCGCGGTACTTGAGTGCGGCTGCTTTCATCTTGAATATCGTAAATTATCACACCATCGTATTCGATTTCATGTAAACGTCCTAGCAACTTAGCTGCGATTGCTTTGAGCTGCTCGGGTGTGGTGCCTATCTTTGGTGGTGTGGTACCAATTAAATATACCCCTTGGTTAGGGTCAATGATTTTCTCTTGAAGCGTTAAAGCCATAATCTGCGTCCACAAAAGCATTTCAGTATCTCTTTACTAATATAGCAGCCATTTAGACGTCTAGATAGATTTTTTTAATGAAAGAATTTCAATAATTATGAATTTCTCTCAAGTGCCAAAGGTAAAATGTCATAATTGTTTACATATTAAGAGGGTAAATCATCTCGTAAATTAGCGAATGAGTATTGCTTTGGGGCATAATCAAGAAGTTTGCTGAAGTAAGTGATCACTACTTATTTAGAATAAAAATATGATTAGGAACCAATCCATGAAATTCAAATTACTAGCAACTAGTTTTGCCGTGAGCCTAGCGCTTAGTGGTTGTGCAATGACTAATGCCGATAGTACACAGAATGCAGCTGCTGGTGCTCAAGCCGCTCAGTCAAATAAAGTATTTGCCCAAGATTACGTACTCGAAGAGTTAGAAAACGGTCTTCGTGTCATGGTAGTAAAAACCAATTACCCTGATGTAGTATCACTACAAATTCCAGTATCAGTTGGCTCTCGCAATGAAGTTGAAGCCGGAAAAACAGGCTTTGCTCATTTCTTTGAACACATGATGTTTAAAGGCTCAGAAAAATATCCTCAAGATGTGTACTCAGATATTTTGAAAAATTCAGGTGTTGATAATCGCGCTTATACAACCAATGATTTTACCAACTATCATTTAAACTTCTCTAAACAGCACTTAGATAAAGTGTTGGAAATTGAAGCTGATATTTTCCAAAACCTAACGTACAGTGAAGAGCAGTTCCGTACCGAGGCGCTCACTGTCAAAGGAGAGTACCTTAAAAACAACGCAAGTCCTGTGCGTAAGTTACTTTCTGCGGTAAGAAAAGAAGCATTCGACAAACATACTTATAAGCATACCACGATGGGCTTTTTTGAAGACATTGAGGCAATGCCTGATCAAATGGCCTATGGTAAAACATTCTTTGAGCGCTTCTATAAGCCTGAATATGTATCACTGGTCATCGTGGGCGATGTTGATCCTAAAGCAACCATAGCGATGGTGAAAAAGCATTGGGGCAACTGGAAAAGAGGTGATTATCAAGCCGATATTCCAGTTGAGCCAAAGCAAGAGCAAGCACGTTATGTGCACGAGAAATATGACGGCTTGCCAGGGCACTGGTTGCTTGTTTCTTATAAAGGAGCAGCATGGGAGCCGAAGAAAAAAGATCGTGCAGCACTTGATCTGATCTCGCAGCTTTATTTCTCTAGTAACTCTGAGTTATACCAGGAGTTGGTAGTAGACAAGCAGCTGGCAAGTCAAATGTTTACCTACAACCCTGAGACTAAAGATCCTGGGCTTTTGCATGTATTTGTTAAAGTGGAAAACGAAAAAGATTTAGCGACAGTACGTTATGCGATTAACAACACATATGCAAAAGCTCGCACAGAATTAGTCGACGAAAATAAGTTGGCAGCGCTTAAATCTAACTCAAAGTATAGCTTTATTAACGGTCTTGACTCATCGCAAGCAATTGCTTCTACACTTGCACGTTATGTGCATTTTGAGCGAGATCCTGAGGTTATCAATGAGCTGTATGCGACAGCTGACCAAGTAACTGCAAAAGATATACGTGATATTGCCAATAAATACTTTGTCGATAGTAGCCGTACGACGGTGACTATGTCGGCGCTTGAGTCCGTATCTGGCTTTGATAAAGAAGTCGAGCTAGACAAGTTAGTTGCAAAAATGGACAAGCCTGCAACACGTCATTTTAATGTACTAGATAAAACCAATAATTCTCCACTGGTGGATGTAAACTTCCTGTTTTATACCGGTGCTGCCGCTGATCCTGAAGGCAAAAAAGGGCTTGCTGCGTTGACGGCTGCAATGATAGCCAAAGGTGGTAGTGAGTCACAATCTTACAAAGAGATTCAAAAAGCGCTTTATCCAATTGCGGGCAGTTTTGGCTATCAAATTGATAAAGAAATGATTTCTCTACGAGGCCGTATTCACAAAGACAATGCAGAGCAGTGGTATGGCATTGTGAGTCAGCAGTTGCTGGCACCAGGCTTTAGAGAGGACGACTTTAATCGACTGAAAAAAGAGCTTATCAATAGCATTAAAGCTGGCCTAAAAGCGTCGAATGACGAAGAGTTAGGTAAAGAAGTGCTATATCATGAGCTGTATCAAGGTCACCCATACGAAAGCTACAATTTTGGTGATTTATCTGACCTAGAAGCGATTACATTGAATGATGTGAAAGCGTTTTATGCTCAGCAGTTTACCCAAGCAAAACTTAACGTGGGTATTACAGGTGCGCTTGATAAACAGCTAAAAGAAGAAATGTTCAGTGATCTTGCGACACTGCCAAAAGGCCAAGAAGCACGTTTACAAGTGCCTGATGCGCCAACATTGTTAGGGCGTCATGCGACGATTGTAGAGAAAAATGCCAAGTCGACAGCTGTCTCTTTTGGTTTCCCAATTGACACTATTCGTAGCAACAAAGACTGGGCTGCACTTTGGTTGGTGCGCTCATACTTTGGTGAGCACCGCAGCGCTAACAGTCACTTGTACCAACGCATTCGTCAAGTTCGTGGCATGAACTATGGCGATTATGCGTATATTGAATACTTCCCTCGCGGGATGTTCCAAACCAAGCCTGACGCAAACTTAGGCCGTAGTGAGCAGATCTTCCAAGTATGGTTACGCCCACTGCGCTCTAATAATGACGCACACTTTGCAACACGTACTGCCTTATTTGAGCTAGATAAGCTGATCAAAGAAGGGATGAGCAAAGCCGATTTTGAGGCGACACGTAACTTCTTAATTAACTTTGTGCCGCAAATGGTGGCGAGCCAAGATAGACAGCTAGGCTATGCGTTAGATAGTCAATTTTACAATACCGATGAATTTGTGAAGTATGTGACTGAGCAGTTGCAGTCTCTATCTGTTGATGACATCAACCGTGTTATCAAAGAGAATTTGCAGACCGACAATATTCACTATGTATTTATCACGGGTGACGCTAAAGACATGGCAAAACGTTTAAGTGATAAGCAGTCATCACCTATGACCTATAACACGAAAAAGCCAGAAGCACTGTTGGCAGAAGATGCTGAAATTGCCACGTATCCACTGAATATTCCAAGTCAGAATATTAAAACGCTAGATGTAGAAAAAGTGTTTAAATAATCAGTGCACTGAGTAATGAAAATGGCGGCTAAGTTTTTAGCCGCCATTTTTTGTGTCAAAGTCACGGATAATTTTAGGTAATGGTGTTGAACCACTCTATCGCTGCGGTTACCCAAATTAGAAATGCAATTAGTAATGTTAGTGTCACGGCAGCTGAAGCCATATCTTTTGCACGACCAGATAATAAGTGATGTTCGGTACTCACTCTGTCTGTAAGTGCTTCAATTGCTGAGTTGATAAGTTCAATCACTAATATTAACAGCACACTACCGACTAACAGTGCCCATTGAGCAATGCTTTGCGCTAGCACAATGGATAAAGGAATACTCACTATTAGCAACCAAGTTTCTTGTCTAAATGCAGACTCTTCTTTGTACGCCGCTTTCATCCCTTTCACTGAGCAATGGGTTGCTTTGATAAGTCGGGCAAGCCCTGTGCCATTTGGTTTGTTGCTATCCGTGGTCTTGATCTTTATCGACATATTCTCGATCCTGCGTTGGTAGTATGCAATGGGGCGTATTATACGAAGAACTGTCTAGCTCGACAGTACTAAATTGTAAGAATCTATGGTCTACTTGGTATATCTAAACCGCATTTAAATATGTTGGTTATTAGATATAACCAAGCGCGAATTCAACTCCGAAGTGCACCACTCGCTAAATTAAGCTGCTTTACGTACTTTGCGTAATTTATTGAATACAACAGCAGGCTGTTTATACCCTAAACACTTTCTCGGTCTGGCATTTAATGCCC
>NZ_WEHZ01000040.1 GCF_012641745.1 Pseudoalteromonas peptidolytica | reverse complement strand
CTGTTGGTCACTCAGTTCAATTGAGACTCTAAATTTGTTTGCGTCATCTAGCGAACTAGACTCTGCTGTTAGAACTCAATCTGTACGAGTGCCCACACAGATGATTGCTTCATATTGTTAAAGAACATTTCCGGTTACCCGGCGCGATGACTCATCATCGCTGCGCCGTTAGCGCTGAGGGTTGTGCATTCTAAGCATTTCCCATTTATTGTCAACACTTAATTTTGATTTTCTTTCGAAGCATTCAAACTCAAGTTTTATTTGACTCCCGACTCGTTGGCTCGTTGCTTTTCAGCGTTGCTCCCCGTGTCGGTGGATGCGCATTATAGGGAGATCCGATTTAAGTGCAACCCTTTTTTTGATCTTTTTATTCGTTCGAACAACTATTGAACAAAAACAGCTGTTATGTACAGATAACATCCAAAATAAGACAAATCTTACTATTAGAACTATATTAATTATTGCGAAGTTTAATTAACTCGTTAAGATAGCTAGCTTATTTGTTAAATTAATGTTTAACCTTCTTTTAATTGGTATATGTATATGAAGTCTTTTGATCATAAAGTCATTTTGATCACTTTGGTTATTGCAGTTACGAGCTTTTTCATTGTCGATCTTGCATTAAGCTCTGCTCAACTCGACGCTGCATTGATGTTGGCCGTAGGTATTATTGTCGGCAGTATCTTAGCCCAGCTTTCAAAAAGTGATACACAACAAGAAAAACAATCAAACTTAGCAACCACTACATTATATGTAGGTAACTTACCATATAGAGCCAATGAGCACGTTGTTCGTGAGCTTTTCGAAGAACAAGGTAAAGTATTTTCTGTTCGTCTATTAAAGGACAAGAATACTGGCAAGCGGCGTGGCTTTGGTTTTGTAGAGATGGCTAAAGGGGATGCGGACAAGGCCATCAGCCAACTCAATGAAAGTGAGTTTCAACAGCGTACACTAAAAGTGAGAGAGGCGAAGCAAAAGCCTGAGGGTGAAGTAAATCACTCACCAGCTTGACTTGCTTTAACTGAAGGAGATTAACGCTACTTCTTCTTTGCTATCCAAAACAGGCGCCGTTGCATAGAACTTAACTTCTTTTAGCGGCGCCTTTTCTATATTTATTTCCTGCTTTCCAAGCAAAGAAACAGCTCTGTTAGCTATGGCCTTTCCCGAATCAACCAACTCAATATGATCAGGTAGGCATTCTTTGATGTTATCGGCAATTAACGGAAAGTGCGTACAGCCTAACACTAAACGGTCAACGGAATACGGAATATGTAGCTGCTTGAGTTCCTCACACAGCGCCGCTTGATCAAGCGTGCTGTGCCAATAAAAATGTTCAGCTATTCTAACTAGCTCTGTAGAATGCAAAATCTCGACTTTACATCCACCTGCAAAGTCATGAATGAGTTTTTGTGTGTAAGTATTATTGGATGTCGCAGGTGTTGCTAACAAAGCGATGTGCTTAGTCTGAGAGCTATACGCAGCAGGCTTAATAGCAGGAACTACACCTATAATAGGGATTTGAGTATGTTTTCGCGCCTCTTCTAACGCATAAGTTGAGGCGGTATTACAGGCAATAACAATCATATCAACATTACTTAAGTATTGCTCTTGCCAAACAATGAGTCCCTTAATGCGTAATTTAATTAATTCCTGAGGTTGCAGACCATAAGGAAGAAATGCGTTATCCATAACATAGCTAAAAGTGGAATTTTGAAAACGATAGCGCAAGTGTGACAGAACACTTGTTCCACCAATACCGGAGTCAAAAACTAGAATATGTGACACACTTCATCCCCTAAATATTTAAGGAATGAAGTTTGCCATGAGTCACAATGAAAATAAACTCGATCAGCTTGTTTGTTGTTGCTCTGCTGATGAGCCCTTATTTGATTCATTTAAGCGGTTGAAAAAGCTGCTCGCATAATCCAAGAATTCATTTAACCTGGATTGCCCTTCATTCATCCATGCAAGTATATTTGGCAATTCGTTGTTAGCATTGAGCGCTTTTGCTTGCTCTTGAATGTCTGCTAGTTGCTTATTCAGAGGTACAAACGCCTTCTCTAGTTCTTTCATCGGATTGCCTTGTTGATACTGTGCAATCGCGGCAGATGTTTTCGTTTGCTTTAAGTCCATTGTGAAGTTGGTGATTTGATCAGAGTTTAAACTAAGTGACTTTGCCATATCGAACGCTTCATCATACTCACCGCCAAAGAACGCATCGCTGACATTGCGAATATCTTCCATCATATCGTTGATTGCTTGCTGCTCTTCTTCGTTCAGCTCTCCATTTACTTTAATCGAAAAGTTCACCTCTTGAGATGACTGGGAGCCATATGCAGCACCAAAGTTGTTGCCTTTTTGGGCCACGCTCGCAGCAGACCCTTGTGAATATGCGTCAGAAAATGAAATAACAACCTCATCACCTTCCGCTGTAGTGAACGCATATTCGGCCTGATTCGATAAGCTTGCAAATTGCGCCGCACTGATAGCCATTGCCTTTGGAGACTTTTCTTCAAATAGTTCTTTTTCGAAGTCATCAAGTCCTTTAAATATACCCTCTCGAGACTTTTCAATCCCTTCTTCAATATCAGAATTAAACGCCCCCATCCCTTTTAGCTCTTCACTGGCTTCATCAATACCTTGCAGCACACCTTTGCGTGCCCCATCCAGCATAGATTTTAATTCGTCGTCATTTTTACCGTCTACTTTCGCTTTTTTCACTGCACCTTGAACGAAATCAAGTACGTTTTTCACTATCGCTTCAAAGTCAAACAATGGTTTGTCTTTTTTATCTTGCGTAGGTTTCTCAATACCAAGCGCTTCAGCGAGTTTGTCATCAAGAATTTTGGCAGCGAGTTTAGATTTATCCCCCGCATAACTATCTGAATTTATTTGGATATGTGGTCCTATCCCTTTGCTCTGTCCAGGCTTGTGCTGCATCGCTGGATTGAGCAATTGATTTAAATGCCCGATTTTCATGGTATGCCCTCCAATATATTAGTTAGATTATCGGCATATTTGTGCAAAGCTAAAGTAAAATGATTAAAAAAACGCCAAAACGATTTTAGTCACTATGCTAGACTGGACAAATTAACGACGCTCCCTAAAATAGCGCCTCTTAATTCAACATAGATGGTTTTAGTATGGCAGTAATAAAGATTGATGATTCAGCATACGAGCAACAATTGGCTGAAAAAGCTGAGCGTATCACAGCACAATTTGCACAGTTTAATGCGCCAGAATTAGAAGTGTATGACTCTGCAACTCGCCATTACCGCCAACGCTGCGAATTTAGAGTCTGGCATGATGGCGACGACTTGTTTCACATCATGTTTGATCAACAAAGTAAAGAAAAGCTTCGTGTTGATAGCTTTGACCCGGGTGCCGAGCTTGTCAATGAAATGATGCAAGTCATGATAGACAAACTTAAAGGCAATGAGGTCTTACGCCGAAAATTATTCCAAATTGATTACCTTACTACCCTAAGTGGTGAAGTACTGATTAGTCTTTTATATCACAAGCAACTTGATGAAGCGTGGCACACTGCTATGCTGGAGTTGCGATCTGAGTTGCAACAGACTTACAAAGTGGACTTTATAGGACGTGCTAGAAAACAAAAGGTCGTATTTGGTCATGATTATGTCACAGAAAAGCTCGCGGTTAATGGTAAAGAATATATTTATCAGCAAGTTGAAAACAGCTTTACGCAGCCAAATGCCCAAGTGAATCAAAAAATGCTAGCGTGGGCGCAGTCTATCAGCGAGCCGCTTAGCAATGATTTACTTGAGCTTTACTGTGGTAACGGTAACTTTTCTATCGCATTAGCTGGTTCATTCGACAAAGTGCTGGCTACGGAAATTTCTAAATCATCGGTAAAGTCTGCACAGTTTAATATCGCAGCAAACAAAGTCGACAACCTTGATATTATCCGCATGTCGAGTGAAGAGTTTACGCAAGCCATGAAAGGGCAGAAGTTTTCACGATTAGAAGGTATCGATTTACAGTCCTATGATTGCCAAACCATTTTGGTCGATCCGCCGCGAGCGGGTATGGATGAGCTAACCTGTCGCTTAGTCAGCAACTACGACAACATTATTTATATCTCATGTAATCCAGATACGTTAGAACGTGATTTAGCCTTATTATGTGAAACACATAAAATCGCACGTATGGCAATTTTCGATCAATTCCCTTACACCCATCATATTGAATCTGGCGTTTACTTAGTAAGAAAGTGATTTATAACGTTTAACGACTGGCTGCCATTGCTGTGATAAGCGCTGGCAGCTGAGTTTCGCTAAATACTTGAATACCGGATTGCTGTAATAAAGACGCCGTCAGACCCTGCCCCACTACTTTTTTACCGGTATGACTACCATCGTAAATCAGATTGCTGCCGCATGACGGACTGGACTCTTTTAATAACGCAAACTTTATATCGTGTTGAAGGCATGCCGCAAGCGCTTTTCTAGCACCAAGCTCAAACGATGCAGTAAAATCATCACCATCTTCACTCAGCACTCTACCCTTTATTAACTCTGCAGGTGGGCGAGGTGTTGGTAACCCACCTGATACTTCGGGGCACAAAGGTAACACCCAGTTTTTTTGCCGCCAATATTGCAAGGTATTATCTTGTAAACTTTGCGATGATGCGTCGTAGCGCACCGGATAACCCAATAGACAACTTGAAACTAAAATTTTAAACATAAAAAAGCCCCGCAATTATGGCGAGGCTAGTCTAATACAAATTATCGACTATTTCTTGGCTAAATAGTTCACCAGCGCTGCAATTTGTTCAGGCTTGGTAGTACCAGATTCACGTAACAACAATTTATACTTGCCATTGACAATAAACGTTGGCACACCAGTTAGCGCACCTTTACCTGAAAGGGTTTTCTGCATTCGCTGCATTTTCGATGTTTTAGTACGAACAGCGAAACTGGCATACAGCTTATCAAATTTCTCTCCATCAACTCCTTGAGCCACAAAAATATCTTTTACGTCTGCAAGTTCGTTAATTTTGGCACGTTTACCATGAATATGGTTGAACATCGCTGCAACGATTTTGTCTTTTTGCGGTAATACTTCCGCTGTCGCTAGTGCTTGTGCCAAAACCTGTTGGATTTCTGGCTCTCTAGGACCAACAAAGTCAATATGGCTCTTTTTAAACTTCACCCCTTCGTCTAGCTTTGGCTTAACGTCAACAATCAAATTTTCCATTACATTACAAGCTGGGCAATAGAATGAGAAGTACTCCGTAAGCTCTGGCTTTTTAGTACCACGCTCAGCAATGACCTCGTAGTGAACACCTTCTTCATATGGTGCTGCTTGCGCCATGAGTGGTAGCATCAATGCAACAGCTAAGCCTTTTAATACCTTAAACATACTCGCTTTCTCCAGTCCTTATTTCTTTAATAAATATGCAATCAATTTATCGAGTTGTTCTTGGCTTTCAATACCTTTCATCTCGATTTTGTACTTGTCATTAACAATAAAAGTTGGGACGCCTGTCAACGCTCCAGCTTTTGAAAACTTCTCTTGTGCTGTCAGCATGTTATTTTCAGCACTTATTACAGGCATACTTGTCACTGCTTGATCAAACTGTGTGGCAGAGATCCCATTTAATTCCATGAGTGTTTTAAGGTCTTTAATATCGAGTAGTCTGTTTTGTTCAACATGGATCGTGTGAAAAATTTTCTCAGCGATAAGATCTGATTTACCAGCTTGCTTAGCAATAATATACGCATAACTTAAGTTCGTTTGCGTGTCTTTAGGAATACCACCTAAAAAGTTCACATGGCTTTTCTCAAAGTACGCACCATCAGGTAAATTCTTCTCTATCGCCTTTGCAATCGGTTCAAAGCGAAAACAGTGAGGGCAGTAAAAGGAAAAGAACTCTGTCACTTTTTGATCTTTACTTTGTGCTGTTGTCAATGTCGAATAGTGTTTGCCATCAACAAAGTCTGACGCCATTGCGACAACGGGCAAAAATAGCGCAATCAGTGCAACTTTTAATTTTTTTAGCATGTTACTCTCTCTAATTTCAAGGAAATAGGCTCAAACTTGGTTCATCAAGGGCTGCCAGTTGCTCTTTTAGTGCAAGGATCTGTTGCTCCCAGTATTTGTCTGTCGCGAACCAAGAAAAGTTCCTTTCGAATGCAGGATCTTGCCAACGCTGTGCCAACCATGCCATATAGTTGATCATTCGCATAGCGCGTAAAGGCTCAATCAGTGCCAACTCGTTAGCATCGAAAGGCATAAATTCTTCATATCCCATTAGTAGGGTATCTAGTTGTACAAGTTTTTCATTTCGATCGCCATTTAGCATCATCCACAGATCTTGTATCGCGGGACCTTGCTGACAATCATCGAGGTCAACTAACATTAACTGATCTGCGGACCACAGTAGGTTACCCGCGTGACAATCACCATGAAGCCTGATTGTCTTTGGAACCTTATACTTCTGCGCCGCTTTGTTAATAACTTGCTCGAGAATAGTAACAAATGGAGTATGCAAATGACTAGGCACTAAGTCACTTTTTAAAAGTGATGTTTTTGCATCAAACAGGAAACGCTGTGTATCTAACATTGGCCTGTGCTCAAAAGCCTGCTGTGCAGATAAGCAATGTAAACGTCCAAGATAACGGCCTAATATTTCTAAATGCTCAAGGTTATCTAGTTCAAACTGCCGCCCACCAACACTGGGAAAAAGCGTATATCGGTAACCTTGGTAGCAGTGTAGCGTTTTACCTTGGATAGCCAAGGGTGCGACAACAGGGACTTCTGCATCTTTAGCAAGCAATGCAAACTCGTGCTCTTCAAGTATTTGGGGATCTGTCCATCGTGCTGGACGATAGAACTTCACAACGTAACGTTTGCCGTCATCGGCACCGAATTGATAAACACGATTTTCATAGCTGTTTAATGGCAGCAATCCGGTTGTCGGGTACACTTCTAGCGCCTCTATCGCGTCGAGGATCAAATCAGGTGTCAGTGCGTTAAAACTAAAATCATTCATCATATTTATTAAAAAAGCGAGGGCTTACCTCGCTCTTTACCTTAGTAATTTATCTTCCCTTAAAGAAGTTAGTCGGCTGGGCTAGCCTCTCATCAGGGTTATCTTGATTGATGAGAACAAACTCAAACTCAGTCACTGGCTTTTTCAAGTCGTACGGGTCAATAACCACAGACAATGGCACATCCATCGTGCTGCCAGCCGCTAAATGAACTTGCTGCTTACCTAACACTTGATAATTATCTAGACCAGAGATCTCAATCGAAAATTTCTGCTCAACTTGAGCTTTATTTATCACCTTAAGGGTATAAGTATTCTCGATTAGCCCTTCGATATTAACACGGTATAGCTGGTTTCTATCGCGAATAATATCAAGATCCATCGGCATACGCATCGCTATGTTAGCCACTAATGCTCCCGTAATTACGAGCAGAATCATTAAGTAACCAATTAGCTTGCCTCGTACTGCTTTGGTTTTTTCAGTAGAGACCTCTAGATTGCGCTCTGTCGTGTATGCGATTAGTCCTTTAGGATAATTCATTTTATCCATCACGCCATCACACGCATCGATACAAGCACCACAGTTTATACACTCATATTGCAACCCATTACGAATATCAATCCCTGTCGGGCACACTTGAACACATAAATTACAATCAATGCAGTCGCCAAGTCCGAGTGCTTTGGGGTCTTGCTTACGACTTCTAGGGCCTCGGCTTTCACCGCGCGTCGCATCATAACTCACGGTAAAAGTGTCTTTATCGAACATGGCTGATTGGAAACGTGCATATGGACAAATATGTAAGCACATAATTTCCCTCATCCAACCAGCATTGCCGTAGGTACATACTGTAAAAACAATGATACTGAGCACGGCATAGAATCCCGCTGAGAAAGCCAACAGATCAGGGATCAGCGAACGTATTGGCGTAAAGTAGCCAACAAAAGTTATCGCGGTGTATAACGAGAATAAAATCCAGCTGCCATGCTTAGCGCTTTTACGCCAAAATTTATCAAAGTCCATGGGTCTTTGATCTAGCTTTTTGCGTTGATTGGCAGTGCCTTCAAACTTTTCCTCAAACCAGATAAAAATAAAAGTCCACACTGTTTGTGGGCAAGTGTAGCCACACCAAACTCGACCGTAAAACGTAGTTACCAGAAATAGCGCAAAGGCAGCAATCATTAGAATAAAGGCGAAAATTGTCAGATCTTGTGGCCATAAAGTCATGCCAAAGATATTAAACTTTTGTTCAAAGATATCGAACAACACAGCTTGATGGCCGTTAAAGTTTAGCCAAGGTAATACCATAAACGCCAACATGCCGATAAAACCAATTCGCCTTCTCAGCAACTGATGTAAGCCCGATACAGCGCGTACATAGATACGATTTCGAGGATTGAAGCGATCCGGCGTCGAGCTATTGAGTGACTTCCCTGCTGCGCCATTTGACGGTGGCTGAATTTTAACTTCTGACGGTATGTTTTTAACCTTGATTCTATCGTTCTCCATGGAAGCTCCTTAGTGCTTTGGAACGAGATGCACTTGCTACAGTGACCTTATACCATTTTATCTTGATACTAGCTCAATTAAGGGAGTATATCAGACGCTAACTGCGTTAAAACTTTCTTATTTAGAACAGCTAAATAACAAGTTTTGTTTGGTTATCGAGACGACCCTCTCGTCCTAGAATACATTTCTTAATTAAGCAAATTGGCATTACATAATAAACGCTAAACTATTGCGATGTGCCCCATGACATTGTTTAGCAACTGCCATTATACGCCTTGAAACTCTATGATTAATAGTAAGTTGAGCTAAAACCCATCATAAATGATGAGAGATTAGTTGCGGCTTGACTGACAAGTTTATTACACTAGGTGCAATATTTTTGTTAGCTAGATCAAGTCTGCACTAGATTATGAAAAAATTTTTAGTATTAGCCATTATAGTCGTTGCGTTATTCACTGTAGATCATCCTTTAATCAAAGAGCCCAGAGAAAGGCTTTTGGGACAAGGTGTAAACACACTCAGTGAATCTAGCAAAATCCAGCGAAGTACAGCTGCAAGAATTGCCAGGGCAAACGTCGCTAAAGCAATCACAATGACAGAAGATGAGAAAGCTTATATCAACGAGGCGCTTGCAAGTGATGAGAAAGTGCGACTTTTTCACCTCAAATACTGTAAAGAGAATGACTATAACCTGTACTTTTACGGTTCAGACCTCATTACTATTTGTGAAATAGCCAGCCAAGCAATCCAAGAAGCTGAGGGGTTATAATGGACTTTAGTCAACTCAACAAACAACGTGCAAAATCTTTCAATGATCAAAAAGCGTTAATTAAAAAACTGAGCCAAGGTAGAACGGTTATTTGCCCTCACTGCGAGTTACCAATCTCACTTACGCTAAATCAACACGCCCAACGTAGCGCCATAGCACGCTGTCAAACTGGCTGCACACTCATTGAGCTTGACCTTATGTAGAGGACTATTCAAATAGTCCACTTTTTACTGCTGCCACTTCAACCAATTCGGCATAAGACCCTGCAAATTCATCGGCAAGTTGAGCTTGCGTTACTTGAAATTCCTCTAGCGATTGACCTATCTTTTCACAATACAAGGTGAGCTGGTGTTCACCTAACGCAAACAACCCGAGCTGCTCAGTACTTACTTGGAGCGCCTGCTTTATGTCATCAGCCAATGGACTTGACATCAGTTGCTCATAAAATGGCGTAGCAGCCATCAAAAACCCTTCGGCCCAATTTATTTTTTCAGCCAATGGGGTGTCCGCATGCCATGGTAGAGTAAATCCTGTTTCATACACCTGTTCTGAAATCTCATGATGGAGTGCCATTAATGCAAATACCACACTTTCATCCAATGCAGGATCCGCATTCGTTAAAACTTTAAGCCACTGCTGTGCTTCAATCCCGTTAGGATCGATGCAGGTTGCGTATAAATAGCCTTGCAAAAAAGAGATATCAATTGACAGCTTACGCGTTGAGAAATAGTTTTCTAGACAGTGCTGTTGTGCTGGAGTGAATGAGAAATTGTGCATAATATTGCCTTACCAAAGACGCACCTTTTTGCGCCTTGAAAAAAGATCTAAATCTATGAGTGCACCTTGGTACACTGTTTTTTTATATCAATTGTCTTAATTAAGATTGCTATTTTGAGGCGAGAACATCTTGTCAATAACCCCGCTACCGCATCCTGCTATCGCCAAGGCACCTACATCCGTGTAGGCAAAGCAAAAATTTTGCTACTTACTTGTTCTAAATAAGAAATTTTTAACGCAGTTAGCGTCAGATTTACTCCTTCAAATTGAGCAAGTATTAAGGCTAATTGCTATTAAAGGTTTACAGGATAACGTCCATCCGCATCTGGGCGGCCAAGAAATTTCACAGCATCATGCACTTCTTTGGGCAAGCTAGCTTCAGGTTTAATATTACCGGCCACTCGAAACTGAAAGTTTGCAGCCAACGTAGCATCGGCTTGCAGTCCTAAACGATTTTCAGGATCAACAACCACTGCAATGTCACCAGATTTACAGTCAAGCTGACCACTTAAGTCACCGATGCTAAACCATCCATTCATTCCTTTCACATCGATATTTGGACTACTAATCTCACCGTTTAGCCCGTTACAATAAGGTGCGCCGCTTTGATACTTTTTGATATTCACAATAACGCGCCCTTTGGCGTCAACAGGTAACGGTAAAGTGACCTGATCCATCGCTTGTTCAACACTAAAGCGCAACGAAGCGTTACTCACAGATACCGAGCGGTTTAGTAGACTTGAAGAAAAACTCGCTTTGCCCGAAATTTCACTTGTATCTCTTGGGTTACCAAACTTGATATTGCCAGCAAGCTCTCCAAGTATTAAAGCGGCAGGCTCAATCTCCCACTTCACTTGGTTTAGCTGAATGTTATTGAATCTTACTCCACTGACTTGACCATCCCATACTGAGCCATTGACTGCGCCCAATTGAAGATTATTCGGTAACTGCCCTTTAAAAACCTGCAACAATACAGCAGCAGGCATAGTGAAGGTACAAAAGACAATGAAAGCAAATAAGAAAATGATTAGCAGAGTTAGTGTATTTTTCATAATTATTTCTCTAAAACCAAGCGACTAACACGGACAAAACCTGGAGTATTACCTTGTGTTAAATCTAAGTTTTCTACTCTCACTCCGTGGCGATTGGTTAGCTCATCGACCCAAGCAATTAATTGATTGAACTCAACGTTATCTATCGTCAATCTTAATGCGTCACCATTTGGCTGCATTTTACTAATATTGATTTTAAAACGACTCCGCGTACTATTTACAACCTGACTAATGCTACCACTACTAGTCACACGTGTAGGGCTATTAGCTTTTAGCTTATTAACACTTTGCCCCACCCAATTAACCAATTCGTGGTTACGCTGTAATTTTAGTTCAGCATCATTAACCGCTTGGTTTAATGGTCTAAAGATCCCCATTACCAATACGAATACGACAAAGACAGCACCAGCAAAAATCAATAGCTTCTGCTCTTGTTCTTTCAGGCCTTGCCAGTAGTTGATCACCTGCTGCTTCATACTGCACCTCCTATGCGGATTTCACCAACCACAAAGTCACCATCATTATTCAGTGCCCCCTGTTCGACGCTCACTCCTCGCTGTTCCAAAATTGATTTCACTTGACCAAAAACCTGGAACTCTTTCGCTCGCGCTCTGATCCTTAGCTCATTTCTGCGCTTGTCGTAACGTAACGTTTCTGGTGTAAAGGCCTCAACCTCATCATAGATAGCAATAAAGTGGTTGGTGAGCTCTAATAGCCCACCTTGCTCTGCACCCGATAAAGCATTTAACTCATTTTGGATTTGCTTTTTTAACAAGTGTGGGCGAACAACTTTATTTGGAAACGCCTGCTGGTAAAGCGCAACGGCTTGACCCTCTAATTGCTCAGCTTGATGACTCACCACATATAGCTGAGTCCCTTTGATGGCAATAAAGCTCACTACCGCAACACTTGCAGCTAACAAGCCACTACGCCAATCTCGCCACCACTGTGGTTGCTTTTTCTTTGCAGCAAAGCACCCTTGACGTAAATTAAAGTCAATCGTGGGCAGTGTTTTTGCAAAAATTGCCAGTGGCAGGTCATATTCTTGTTGCTGTGCCGAAAGCACGACATCATTTGAGAAGCCGGTCGCAGGGCTAAAATGCGCGACTTGTTCAGTGCCGGCTATATTGAGATAGTCATTAACCCAGTTTATTTCTGCTGCACCAACTTGCCAGTCACTGTGCTTAAATAACCACTGTGCTCCTAACTGCACAGCACTTTGCATCCCCTTCTTTAGCGGGAGGCACAGCGCATCAGGAATTGCTTTATAAACAGTGATCCCCGCATCTTCGCAGATATTGAACCAACCCTGAAGCCACTCACTGTCACAGATTGCCACGTCAATCGTGTGCACATCGCCTTTCATTCCGGGCTTGCCGATTGCAACAAATAAGTCATCAATGTCTGTTGCGACCTGCTCTTCCAACATAAAGGGAATTGCTTGCTCTAATTTTCTATTCCATTTTGCTGGCAGTTCAAGCGTTCGCAATTGTACCGCCGTTGCTGGCAGTAGTAACACCACATTTCTTGTTTGCGCTTTCTCAGTAAGATTGCTGAGTTGCTCACTCCCTTCCAGCTCACCACTGGCAATAATTTGCTGCTGCTCGGTTGACCAAACCATCCAGTTTATTATCGCTTGGTGTGACTGATCCACTCGGATCAATAATTGTTCTGTCACTCTACGCCTCCAAATTTGCGAGCAAGCACGTACGCTTTACCATCTTTTGTTTCTATAATTGATGTGAGAGAAAAGCGCCGCTCATCAAACACAGCTGTTGCTCGCAACTGAAAATAGTTGCTGTTAATCGTAAATATTTTGGAAGTCTTGTTAGGCTCTTTGACCCCTTGATTTGCGACTTCCGTGTAAAACTCGTTCAGATCTGTAAACCCTTTTTTGGGTCTCGCAGAGATAATGGCTTCTGCACCTGACTTTGATAAACCTGGAATTAAGGCACTCAATAAAAGCGCTTGCTCTGGCAACACTGTATTGACGTTAACCGCCAGCTCTTCACTACCTGGGATAACACAAACATATGGCTTTATCTTTTCCATGACTAATGGGTTAAAGCCTTTAATCACTCGAAGTTCACTCACTGATGCCAACAAGTTGTTTGCAGCCAAATAAGGAGTTTGATTTGACATATATTCATCTTCTTCAGCGCCAGAGCGATATGTAATACTGTCCTCATCAAGCCAATCGTAAACACTGTCAGCTAGCGTTTCCTCACTTTCCGTACTCGGCAGGTCTTCGATATTTTTTAACAGTTCGAGTAGCGCGCCATGAGCGACATTGGTGCTCTTAGCACCAACTTGCTGGCTACGCTGATTGCCATCATTTACCTGTGCTTTGGCTCGTAATGCGTTAAGATTTAAACAAGCTTGTAAATCCGTTACTTTGCCACTTAATGTGCCATGATCAACTGGGTATGGAACTTCTTCTCGCGCCCAAGGCTGATCTAAATTGACCGAATCTGGGTCATCTTTTTTAGCTTTAATTAGCGCCCTTTTTACAAGCTCTTCCGCTCCATAGCTGTACCACTTTGCTTGCTGTTGTGTCTGAATGTTTGAGGCCTTTTGTACCTGAACCATCAAACTGGTAGCCATGTCCGCTGCTATCGTGGCAGCCAATGCGACAATAAATAGCACGATGACTAGCGCTGCCCCCTGCTGCTTCATGGGTTTTGCTCCTTATCATCAGCCTTTCCACTACCTGGAGTTAGAAACAACCGGCTGATAGGTTCAGAATCTTTTCTTTGTAACGTAACCTTAACCGCTTTGGGGAGTGATTTTGACTTCCAATCAGTTTGCCATTTTAATTTATCATCAAGAAACTCAAATTTAAGTTCCTCTACATCCTCTAAAATAACCTGAGCTCGAGGCTCTGTACCATCAAGCTGATCAACATACACGCGGTAAATGCGTTCTAAGTTGTCATCGACTACACGATAACCTACAGCTTGCAGTTCAGAGCGAGGCAATAAACTAATTGGGTTAGTCCAGCCATCACGAACAAATGCAATACCATCGTATTGACTCTCTAACTCATAGCGACCATGAATAATGTAAGTCGGACTAAAGTCGCCAGCTTCATTGCGAACTTCGCGCTTAGTGATCTGATTAAAATCCTGATCCATTAAACGAAAAGTCGTTTGAAGCCCTTCTATTTCTTTAATCGTCTCTTCTGACGCAGCCTGCGCTTTTAATGTTGAATCTAAGATTTGATGCGTGGCAGTTACCACTACTGCCAATATAGCGAGTGCTAATAACACCTCAATGAGTGTGAAGCCGCGATGTTTATCTATTTTCACTACTTACCTCGGTACATAAATGTCGTGATATCATACACCGAGTTTTTAAGTTCAGGTTCGCGAAAGACGTGAACGGTCAGTTTCACAAAGTTTGGATCTGCTGTCTTTTGGATTTGCTGCTGCCAATACCAAGTTACCCCAGCCATTTCCTCTTCGCCTTTATTTCCGCTCTTTCCGTGCCAGTTTTCCCCTTGAGCACGTAAGAAAACTAAGCGATTTTCAGCAACCCATGACGCATAAGTCTGCTCCTCAAGTGAGCCTATATGAGTGATATGTTCACTGGTTGCTTGCATCGCAGCAATACCTGCTACAGCACAAATACTTAATGCAACCATGACTTCGAGTAAGGTAAAACCCAAGCTCTTATGACTACTCATAGCTGCGGCTCCCGCTTAAGCGCAACAGGTGCCATAAACTCCCCTTCAATGAAAAATATAGGTTCTTGAAGCGCTTTGTCTTCAATACTGAGCCTAAACGCACTCACTTCACCAGAGGATAAAATCAGTACCTGAGGAATTTTAAGCTTTTTCAATTCAAGGAAATTATCATCATCGCCACCTCCCATTAGCTCTCGCCAATTCGCTTGCTCAAGCAAGTTATCCTGTGACCAAGGAAGATCTTCTAAGATCAATTCAACCTTGTACTGCTCTGGAAATTCAACAGCTTTGAAAATATCGTCAGCTTCAAAAGGACGCCATTTCTCACTGTCAAATACCAAAAACTCTAATTTTTCTTTATCTAGATGGAAGCCAAGCTCCACCTGATTGAGCACTGCAAATTCAGAAGCGAGATTCACTGTTCCCTGCAGGCGAAGTGCCATTTGTTCAAGCTCTTCTTCGTTACTATCACTAACCGTGTAAGTAATTAAGTTAACGGAAAAGGCAATGATCACTAAAACAACGAGGACTTCGAGTAAGCTGAAGCCCTTGAGTTTACTACCCACTTTGCCACGCAGAGGATACTTCATCGCTTAACGTTCGTCTTCTGAGTCCCAGTTACCGATATCATCATCGGTGCCCACTTCTCCATCTGGCCCCATCGAGAAAATATCGATTTGGTTCATCTCACCAGGACTAACTAACTGATAAGAATTTCCCCAAGGATCTTCTGGCAGCTCAGAAATAAAACCACCTTCAGGGAAGCGCTTTGGCACAGGGTCAATGCTGGTTTGAGTTACAAGCGCTTCTAAACCTTGTTCTGTCGTTGGATAGCGCTTATTTTTTAACTTATACATTTTCATCGCATCTTCGATTTGACGAATATCTATACGCGCTTTATCTTTTGCAGCCTCTTCTTGCTGCCCCATCACATTTGGTGCAACGATAGATAAAATCATACCGATGATCACTAGTACTACCATCACTTCTAGTAGTGAGAAACCTGATTGCTTTTTCACAATGTTTACCTCAATGCTGTTATTAACGGCCAAATACAACAGGTACAGGGCCTTTCCTTTTTGACTA
Source organism: Pseudoalteromonas peptidolytica (assembly GCF_012641745.1). Classification (GTDB taxonomy): domain Bacteria; phylum Pseudomonadota; class Gammaproteobacteria; order Enterobacterales; family Alteromonadaceae; genus Pseudoalteromonas; species Pseudoalteromonas peptidolytica. The sequence continues at coordinate 25,426 of NZ_WEHZ01000040.1, read as the reverse complement.
TAATCCTACGGCTTTGTTCATCGCCATTATTGGCTGAAGAATTGCCATAACAATAAACAGTACGATAATCGCCATTGTCGCTATCATTGCAGGTTCTAGCAATTTCAGCGAGACATTTACCATACTTTCAAACTCTTGCTCTTGGTTATTAGCTGCACGCTCAAGCATTTGCTCCAACTCACCTGATTTTTCTCCGCTGGCTATCATATGTAACATCATTGGCGGGAACATCTTGGTTTGTTGAAGTGAAGCTCTAAGGCTTGCCCCCTCGCTCACCCGAGTGGCAGCCTCAGCGACTGAAGCCTTTATTTTTTCGTTTTCGAGTACTTGCCCTGAAATTTTCATTCCCTCAAGCAGCGGAACCGAACTTGATGACAATATACTAAGGGTACGAGCAAAGCGCGCAGTATTAACACTACGAGTTACCTTGCCCAGCCCCGGTAAGCTCAGCAATTTGCTGTCGTACCAAAAACGAAATTTAGGTTTTTGAAGTGCTTTTTTAAATATATAGGTACCAATGACACACACAGCTAACGTGATCATCCAGTAGTTTTGCACAAAATTACTTGCTGCCATTACCCACTCAGTTGTCCATGGCAACGCTTGCTTTGATTTTTCAAACGTTTTCAAAATTTTTGGTACTACGGTACCGAGCAATATAGAGACAATTGCAATGGCAAATATCACCAAAATAATTGGATATACCATGGCCTGAGTAATTTGACTGCGCATATGTTGGCGCTGCTCTGTATAATCAGCCAAGCGGTTCAGTACTTCATCCAAGTGGCCTGATTTTTCACCTGCCGCGACCATTGAGCGATATAAGTGATCAAACACATGCGGAAATTCTGACATACCATCAGCAAGCGTATAACCTTCGACCACTTTGGAGCGTACCGCCATCAGCATACGCTTTAATCTTGGCTTTTCACATTGCTCTGCTACCGCCATAACCGCCGCCTCTACTGGCAACGAAGACTGTATTAGGGTAGCAAGTTGACGGGTGATCAACGCAATATCTGAAACCGAAGGGCGGTACCCTTTAAATAGCGAAAATCCAGCGTTACTTTGACTCTTTTCTTTCTCAGCAGCCGGTAGCACTTCAAGCGGCATTAACGCCTTTTCTCTTAGCATCTGCCGAACTTGCTTTGCGGTATCAGCTTCTAAAATTCCTTTTTTTTCTTTACCTTTACCATCTAAGGCGCGATATTCAAAAGCTGCCATTAGCCTTCCTCACGCGTTACACGCAATACTTCTTCCAAGGTTGTTTGGCCTGCAAGTACTCGCGAGCAACCATCTTGCCTAATGCTTGGCGTACGTTTACGGATATACTTTTCGACGGCTTGTTCACCTTTGCCGTTGTGAATAAGCTCACGGATTGCTTCGTCCACTATTAGTAATTCATGGATACCAGTTCGACCCTTATAGCCGTTGTAATTACATTCCTCACACCCTACAGCACGATATATTTGTGTATTACTGTCTTTGGCTACACCCAGTAACTCACATTCACGTTCATCGGCTAAATGTGCTTCTTTACAATTAGAACAAAGTGTTCTGACCAAACGCTGCGACAACACCCCTAACAGTGACGAACTTAACAGGAATGGTTCCACTCCCATGTCTTCCATACGAGTGATGGCACCTGCGGCAGTGTTCGTGTGTAGGGTTGATAACACCAAGTGACCGGTTAGTGAGGCTTGCACGCCGATTTGTGCAGTCTCTAAATCTCGGATCTCACCAACCATAACAACATCAGGGTCTTGACGCAGGATTGCACGCAACCCTCGAGCAAATGTCATATCTACTTTAGGGTTAACTTGAGTTTGGCCTATGCCGGGGATCTCGTATTCAATGGGATCTTCAACCGTTAAGATATTACGATCTCTGGAGTTGATTTGCGTCATACCTGCATACAAAGTGGTACTTTTACCAGAACCTGTCGGGCCTGTAACCAAGATGATGCCATGAGGTTTTGCGATGATCTCAGCAAAAGCATCTCGATTAGCTTGAGTCATACCAAGGTCTTCTAGGTCTAACCTTGCGTTGTTTTTGTCAAGTAAACGTAATACGACTCGCTCACCAAAGCTCGAAGGCATGGTTGATACCCTAACATCCACAGCTCGACCTGCGATCCTAAGGCTGATCCTACCATCTTGCGGTACACGCTTCTCAGCAATATCTAACTTTGCCATTACTTTGATACGCGATACTAGTAGCGAAGACAACTTACGGTTAGGCTTTAAAACCTCTTTTAACACACCATCAACCCTAAAGCGGATCACTAACTCTTGTTCAAACGTTTCGATGTGTATATCCGACGCACCTTCTTTAATCGCCTCGCTCAGCATCGCATTGATTAGCTTAATGATTGGTGCATCATCATCTGCGGCGAGCAAATCTTCGGTTTGTGGAAGCTCCTCGGCCAACGAAAATAGATCCATTTCGTTGCCTATGTCCTCCATCATCTGCTGAGTCTCAGAGCTATCTCGTTGATAGGCAGCTTCTAGCATGTGCTCAAACCGAGCTTCATCTAGCTCCTCAAGATAAAGTGCTTTAGCTGCGACGCGACGAACTTCCATCAAGGTTTCTCGGTCAAGCGTGCCTTTGTGGATTAACTTGACCTGATCGCCATCTGGACTGAGTAACACACCTTTTCGACGTGCATAAGAAAATGGCAAACGAAGTGCTACCGTAGAAGTATCTGCTACCGCAACAATATCATCTGGTGCTGAGCTGACGTTTTGTAACTGCGCCGCCATTTCCTCAGCTTCAGCATCTAAACTCGGCGCGACTTCTTCGTTAATCATCTTCACGCTCTTTACGGTTTTGCTCTTTTAAAAACTCTTCATACGTCGGTGGCAACGTCAGCTTGTCATCCCACTTGGGTAGTATTGGCGTATCCTCAAACGGCATAAGCTCAATTCCCTCTTCCCTGTGTTTATGCTGTTCACCACGAATGAAGTTGTATTTAGAATGACTGATTTCATTCATGCTACGACTATCACGAATGATAGTTGGGCGAATGAACACCAATAGGTTACGCTTTTCTTTTTTGGTACCTGTCGATCTGAATAAGTGTCCAAGAATTGGTATATCACCGAGTAACGGAACCTTAGAAACACTCTCTTGTACCGTTTCATCAATCAGACCACCAAGAATAACCATGCCACCATCATCAGCAATAACGGTTGTATTAATAGCCCGCTTCGCAACTCTAATATCGACAGAAGTGGCACCTTTAACACTAGAAACTTCTTGTTCAATGGTCAGCTGAACAGCACTTCCGTCATTGATCTGTGGCGTTACTTTTAACTTGATACCCACTTCTTGACGGTCCACCGTTTGGAATGGGTTAGAGTTATTATCATTAGCAGTCGAGCCTGTTACGATTGGCACTTCTTCACCGACAATCATAGAGGCTTCTTCGTTATCCATAGTGGTAACAGACGGTGTAGCTAGAATATTTGAGTTGGTATCCGTGGTTACCGCTTGAATGATTGCACCCCAATCGTTTTTCACGATACCTGCTGCTAGACCATTGATGTTTTTAAGCAACCCAGCTAACCCGCTGTAATCTCCACGCTCAGTGGTTGTTGTATTAGACACATCATTATCATCAGTTCCTATGATGGTTCCTTTTATCTCTTTATCTCGTGCTTGCTCTGCTGCCACGGCTAAAGAGCCAACTGGGACAGTGGTACCATCATTAAATTGCAGCATGCCACCTTTTTCAGAGATCCACTGCAGACCTAGATTAATACCGTCAGCTTCAGATACCTCTACAACAATCGCTTCAACGAGTACTTGAGCCCGACGAATATCAAGTTTTTTAATCACTTGGCTGAGCGAGCGCATTGTGTCAGGTTGTGCAGTGATCACCAATGAATTCGAATCTTCGTGGGCTTCTATGCTGGTATCTTGTTTTTTAGTGTTTAACTTTCTAGCTGTTTGACCACCTGCTTGCTCTTCCTCGATTGACTTGCTAACCCCTTGCAGTACCTTCACTAAGTCTTCAGCTTTTGCATAATTCAGATAGAAAACCTGAGTATTGCCTTGTGATTGCAGCTCGTCATCTAAGCGTTTGATCAGTTCTGCTGCTCGGCTACGAGCTTGAGACTCTCCGCTCACAATGACGCTGTTGGTACGGGTGTCTGATACAATCTTGGGGATCAAAAAATCAGGCATGCCGCCTTTACCCGAGTCTTGGAAGATTTTCTCTACCACTTTTACCACATCGTCTGCGGTTGCATGCTTTAGCTTTACAATATCTACTCGTTTATCACCGGCTTGGTCTACCGTTTTGATGATATCAACAAGGCGATTTACAGATGAAGCATGCCCTGTCAGCATCATCACATTGGCGGAGTTAAGGTTAGTCACGTGACCGCCATCTTTTTGGTCACTAAATTGACGGATAAGAGGGCCGAGCTCCTGTACGCTCACGTTTTTCACACGTACCACGCGCGTAACCATCACATCGCCATTTCCGCGTTCTTCAGCTGATACCAGTGGCACATTTGACTTCTTACCATCGGAGCTACGAACAACTTTAAGCACACCGGTATCCATTTCAATAACAGAATAGCCGTACACTTCGAGCACATTTAGGAAAAACTGATAATATAGCTTTTCATCCATCAACTCATAGCTGCGCACGTTAATGTTACCGCGCACATTAGGATCGATAATGATGGTTTTGTTTAGCTTATCACTAACGATATTAATGAACTCATTGATATCAGTGCCTTTGAAGTTCGCTGCATATTCAACCGCAGAAACAGAAAGTGAAATACCAGCAGCAATTAAGAGTGTTGCATACTTAGCTAACCCTTTTTTGGTTTTTGTGAGGTGTAGCTTTTTACCCATTATTCTAAAACTCCAAAATTAATAACTTTACAGGCTAAACTGCACATCCATCACTTGACCGTCTCGCTCGATCGTGATGTTCGCATCTGTACTGGTTCTCAGCTCGTTAATTGCTGACATAGCCTGTTTCATATCCGTGAGTTGAAACCCGTTAATAGCGATTGCTAAATCATTCGCTTGTAGTCCTACCTGTTTGAATAGTTCAGGATCTTTGCCGGGTGAAAGGCGGTACCCGATTAACTCACCACTGCGTCGCTCGGGTGAAATTTTTATATAGTCAAATAGCTTTCCAGGATCGCTGAGTAGCTCTTGACGACGATTTGCTAATTCATTGCGGGTCGGGGTAGGCGAAGTGGTATTATTTACTATTTGTTTGGTTCTCGTGGGCATTGCCACATTACGGCTAAATTCTAATCCGTCTAACATCAAAGTTTCAAAACGACCGCTTACATCCAAAATCACACGATCTGGAAGCACACGCGCCAACTTTGCTCGAGTCCCCTTAATCGCAGCATTTACTGAGTACGTTTCTTGGCGACCTTGTGACTCAATAATCGCCAGTCCTGCACCATCATCTTGGCTGACGGCAACAATCCCAGTTAATCTCACATTTAATGTCGTTTCGGGCGCATCTGAGACAATCGGTTCCGGTTTAACTTCAGCTACTGAATTGGCTTTTCCAAATAAGTTTTGTGCTACGATCCCTTGACTAGTAACGCTTTTGCCAGATTGGCTATATAACTGTGAAGCTGGCAGTAAGGGTTGTGTTTGTGGCACAGGCCATAACAACCAAAACAGTTGCGAGAAGAGAAACGCAACATAAACAACCGACAGGACAACAATAATGCGACTCAATTTTGCATGGGGCAAACCAAGCCAGAGCTTCTGAAGCTGTTGTATCTGTAATTCCATATAATACTTTCTTATTCTATTTAACGCCCCAGTGTACCGCCTTGATATTTTTTCAACAAGCGCGCAATTGTTAAACTTTTTATTTAATTAGGTACACCGTAAGCTAATTAACTGAATCTAAACTTAACGTTAGAACATAGACACTCATATTCGTTCACTTTTTAGGTAAAATGCGATTAACTCACAAGTTTAGTGCCTGCCGTTCACTTTGTTTGCATAGCGAATTATGCTAAATTTACTAGGTTAAATTTCACTCTTGCAAATAGTTAACGAATTGTGACAAAACTCCAACAGGAAAACAACCAATCTGAACAGAAAGTTCGAATTGATAAATGGTTATGGGCTGCCCGCTTCTATAAAACCAGAGCACTTGCGCGTGATATGGTTCAAGGTGGCAAAGTACACTATAACGGTCAACGATGTAAACCTAGTAAAACGGTTGAAGTCGGTGCGGTTATCAAGTTGGCTCAAGGCTATGAAGAAAAAGAAGTAACCATACTCAAAATTATGGAGAAGCGCCAGGCTGCTCCTATCGCTCAAACGCTTTACGAAGAATCTGAAGCGAGTATTGAGAAGCGAACTCAAAACGCGTTGGCGCGCCAAAATAATAGTTTGTTTGCGCCACGTCCAGCAACTAAGCCGGATAAGAAACAACGCCGTGAATTACTTAAACTGAAATCAAACTAGGATTTTCATTGATGCAGACTGATTTACTCCATCGTTATATTTTTGACAAACTTGACGTGCGCGGAGAGCTTGTACAAATAGAACAAACTTTTACTGACATTATCAGTGGTCATAATTACCCGGAGCCAGTACAACATCTGCTTGGTGAGCTATTAGTTGCAACCAGCTTGCTGACTGCCACACTAAAGTTTGAAGGTGATATTGCCGTCCAATTACAAGGTGATGGACCGGTGAAGTACGCAGTGATCAACGGAAACCACAAGCAACAAATGCGTGGTATCGCCAGGTTGCAATCAGAAATTAAGGGGGGATCTATCCCTGAGATGATTGGTAAAGGCTATATGGTTATTACCATTACCCCTATCAAAGGCGAGCGCTATCAAGGTATTGTACCGCTCTCAAAGGATACCCTTGCAGAATGTCTTGAAGATTACTTTGAACAATCTGAACAGTTAAAAACACGCTTATGGTTTGCAACAAGTGTTACGGACGAAAAAGTAAAAGCTGCGGGCTTGTTCTTACAAGTTTTACCTGTAAATAAAGAAAAGTCGATTGCTGACTTCCAACACCTTGAGGCATTGAGTAATACAATAAAGCAAGAGGAAATGCTGGATCTTGATGCTAACACTGTATTAACGCGCCTGTATCACGAAGATAACCCACAGCTATTTGAGCCGCAAACTATCTCGTTTGTGTGTGGTTGTAGCCGTGAGAAAACGGAAAACGCGCTAGTAAATGTTGGGCAAGCAGCCTTACTTGAAGACTTACAAAAGCAGGGTGAAATCAACATCAGCTGCCATTACTGCTTAAAGAACTATGTTTTTAGCGAACAAGACGTGAAGTCACTATTTAATTAAATTTATAGTAGGACTTTATTGTAGAATGAAACCGCCATTTTTGGCGGTTTTTTTGTGGCCCTATGGTGATACCGGTGTCATAAAACTGGCAAAAGTTATGACACCGGTATCATTGAAATTATTCAAGTTTTTTGACGTTTTTATGTAATTTTAAGGCCTCCAAAGGCTCGAATATCTCAATTTCATCTGTTACTATAAATTTAGCTAAGGGCAAGAGTACCCCAGAGCTATCCCGTTCAACTCTCACATTTTAGGTATAAACATGACTTCAAGCGCTACTCGTTTTGTCGATCTAACCGCAGCTGAACTTGTCGAACACGCTATCCGTCGTGGCGAGGGCACTTTAGCCGCAAATGGAGCTTTTGTTGCAAAAACAGGTCGTCGTACAGGACGTTCACCTAATGACCGTTTCATCGTACAAGAATCAAGCACAGAAAATGATATTCAGTGGGGAAATGTAAATCGCCCATTCGATAGTGCTAAATTTGATGCGCTGTGGACTCGCGTTGAAGCGCACGTTCTTGAAAATAACCACTTCGTCTCTCACTTAGAAGTGGGTGCAGATCCAGAGCACTATTTACCAGTGGTGGTTACTACTGAAACTGCTTGGCATCACATCTTCGCAAAGAACATGTTTATTGAACCTACTTCATATAACAAAGCTGATTTACCTGAATGGCAGGTGATGAATGTACCTTCTTTTGTTTGTGATCCAGAACGTGATGGCACAAACAGTGATGGTACCGTTATCATCAACTTTGCTCAGCGCAAAGTGCTTATCGCGGGTATGCATTATGCCGGTGAAATGAAAAAGTCGATGTTCTCAGTACAGAACTTCCTTCTTCCTGCGAAAGGCGTATTGCCTATGCACTGTAGTGCGAACGTTGGTGAAGCTGGCGACACCACCTTGTTCTTTGGATTATCGGGAACCGGTAAAACAACACTGTCGGCAGATCCTAAGCGTTTCCTTATCGGTGATGACGAGCACGGCTGGGCGCCAGGCAGCGTATTTAATATTGAAGGTGGCTGCTACGCTAAGTGTATTGACCTTTCACAGAAAAATGAGCCTGTGATCTGGAATGCAATTAAGTTTGGTACTATTTTAGAAAATGTTGTACTTGATGAAAACAAAGTACCAAATTTTGCGGATACCAGCCTCACCCAAAATACTCGTGCAGCCTATCCACTAGAGCACGTTGAAAAACGCAAAGTGGAAAACCGTGCTGGTGAACCTCGTGCTGTTGTGTTCCTGACTTGTGATGTGAGCGGTGTACTTCCTCCAGTTTCAATCCTGAGCGAAGAAGCGGCTGCTTACCACTTCCTTAGTGGTTACACGGCGAAAGTAGGCTCAACTGAGATTGGTTCAACCTCTGATATCGAATCAACTTTCTCAACTTGTTTTGGTGCCCCTTTCTTCCCGCGTCCAGCAGGCGTGTACGCTGAGCTACTAATGAAACGCGTGCGTGAGTTTGGCGCTAAAGTTTACCTAGTAAACACAGGTTGGACTGGTGGTCCGTACGGTATTGGTAAACGCTTCGACATTCCGACTACTCGTGCGGTTATTGATGCCATTGTGAACAACACATTAGAAGGTGTTGAAACACAACATATTGAAACATTAAATCTAGATGTGCCAGTTGCTGTTGAAGGCGTAGATAGCAAACTATTAAATCCTGTGAACACTTGGCAAGATCAGGCTAAGTATGCTGAATATGCAGCTAAGCTCGCAGCTGACTTTAAAGAGAACTTTGCTAAATACGATGTTTCTGAGGCAATCAAAGCAGCAGGTCCTCGTGGCTAAACACGATAGATAAAGATTCCTTTATCAAAAGCGCCCCTCGTTGGGCGTTTTTTTATTGTCTCATTTTTGAAAAACCGCGCGCCAGATCATTTTTTTCAACGTCAGCACAAACTGTGTGAACGTAATTGGAATGATAGTGACTAGTGCAATCCCTTTGTCAAAATTTGGGTTAACACGACAATAAAGCGCAATTTCTGCTTTTTGACTTTCTCGAAAGCGCGCAATCTCCGCGTTACTATAGTTAGTTTTGCGCCCCACGGCTTTTAGGCAGCGCAGGCCATTTTCCGCACTAATTAAGCCTTCAGAGTTAATCTCATTGTATAGCTCAGCAATGGCTCTATCGGGAGGCGTTTGGTTGGGGTAAACCTGTGCGATATTTTTCGCCATGGCTCTAAACATGGCAGGGCTTAACATGGTGTCCGCGTATAATACACGGCGTAACGGGTTGCGAAGGTAGTACTTAAACACCTCAGACAATGAAAACGCAAAAGTGCTATTTTGACCTCTATGTTCTGGTAAAAATGCAGCTGACGCCCCCACTAAGCAAAAATGATGGTGACTATCATCAAATGTTAAAAGGCAATAGCCTACAATATTGCAATCAAGAAAAAATAATCTGAGCCTACGCTTTACTTTGGCATCTTGTTCAAAATAATATTCAAAGTAGGCGTCGACATCAATGTCAGCAAAACTCTTGGCAATAATATGCTTTAATTGACAAACTTTTTTATCATCAAGTGCGCTGTCTCGATATGTCAGATCAGCATGTGTAAGCTTGATAGAATGACGCAGCATTAGTTGTCTACACCCTGTGTCGCCATCTGAATGCTGGCAATATTATCTCTTGCGAAGATCACTGTTCGACCTTTTGAATGTTCAAATAAAAAAAGGTACCGCCCCGATTCGAAAATAATCTGCATGTTTTGGAAGTGATATTGTTGAAACTGGCCAACGTGGACTGGGTTAATTAAATCAACATTATATGGTGCCATCACGCCCTGCTTGATACTTTGCGCATTCCATTTACCCACGACACCTGCATATATGTTTGGATAAATGAGAGTCGCTATAACGACCAAAGAATAAAAAGGGTTAAAACAGTAAAACAGACGATTGCTAAGCAACCAGCTTTTCCAGCCTTCAGGCGCGTTAGCATCACTCAGTTTTATGTTTATTTTACTGATAAAGTAAACGCCACCACCGCCTACGATAATAGCCCCTAAAGAGGCTAAGAGAATGCTTGGCTCGGCTAAGAATGCCATTACAAAATCACTTAATTCCATATATTTGATGATCTCTATTGAGAAAGCATCAAATAGACTCCAGAGGTAGGTAAATCCGGATAGATTGAGTGTAAGGTAACCCAAAGTCATGAGTAATGCAGGCTGCTGGTAAATAAACTGCGTGCACTTATTTTTTGTGATTGCAAACCAAGCAAAATATTCCGCGTCGTTATCTACTTTTTTCATGCGAATGCTCCAAACGAGTCATCTTGACGATACTGCCTAAATTCACATCAGGGATCGCAACTGCTTTTTTCGTTTCGGGGTGATAAATAAAAGTATATCGTGAGGTTGATAACAAAATCACAGCCGAAGGAATAGTCATTACAGATTGGCCAAACCAGTCAATCGGGTAACTTAAATAAACGTCAACGTTACCCTGTTGTAAACTTTTCACTTCTTTCACCGCGCTACTTGCAGCGAAATCAGCTGCATAAGCAGATAACACAAGCGTCGATATTGAAGCACTAAGTACCGGAAATTTATAAAGTGGATGATTCACGATATAACTCAATTTACCTAAGCCCAGAAATCGGATCGCAACCAACTTTTTATCTTGTTTAATTAGCGTAAGCAGGCTCAAACTAACTAGTAGCAATGCTGGGACAAATAGAAAATTAGTCATGATCACTGATCCCTATATGCTTCAAAGCTGAAAAACCAAACGCATTGAGCAAACAGGCAAGATAATACAAACCGATACCACTAATGGCTAAATACAGCAAGAATGGGATCAGAGATGGATGAAGCTGGGCAAACTTTTTCGCTGCAACGACACGTCGCAAAACCGGGATCAATCGTGTGCTGGATACTACTATAGCCACAAATTACTTTCCTTACGCTCTACTGGAGGCACCGTTTTGAAAACTGAAGCCAAACAGTATTCGAGCTAACCTGAAGGTATACCATATAAGGTATTAATTATTATTTTCTTCTAGCTTACCACGGTAGGCTGGCAAAGAAACCTCAGCGCTCAACCCCCCGCCATCACGATTGCGTAGTTTCACCTTACCACCATGCGTAGTCACGATCCGCTTGATAATCGCAAGTCCTAGACCACTTCCCTCACTGCCTCTTGCTTGATCCCCCTGCTTAAAGGGCTCAAATACAGACTCAAGTTCAGACTCTGGGATCCCAGGTCCTCTATCCATTACTTTAACAATCACAGCACGATGCTTTGGACTATATTCGGTTGTAACCTCAATATCTTTGTCTGAGTAGCGGATGGCATTTTCAATCATGTTAGTAAACACTCGCTTCAAGGCAACAGCATTCATCATAACAGACGGCAAATATTGCTCAGCTTGTAAACGGATTGGGCGCTGATGCTGCTGCTCAGCATGCACAACTTCCTCTATCACGGTGTTGATGTCATCAGCCGACATCTCAGCGCCATTGTGGTGACGTAGATATTCGATAAACTGATCGATAATCGCATTCATATCTTCGATGTCATCAATGATACCTTCGCGCAGATAGTCTTCTTCGTCCGACATCATTTCTGTGGCTAGGCGAATTCGAGTTAGGGGCGTTCTTAAATCATGAGATACGCCTGCCATAAGAAGTCTTCTATCACTTTCTAACTCTGCGATACCTTTAGACATTTTGTTGAACGCACGAGTTACCTCAATGACTTCTGTAGAACCTTCTTCAACTAGTCGTGTAGAGAAGTCTCCGACACCAACTCGACTGGCTGCAATTTGTAGGGACTTTAATGGCTTATTTAGATGACGAGCAAAGAGCCAACCACCTAAAACACTCAAAAAGCCGATACTGGATAAGTAAAAAACAAGAAATTCCATTTTAGTTTCACTCAGGCCGCTTAGTGGAACTCTCACCCAATAACCGGGGGCTTGAGGTGCTTCTACCCAATAAACCACCGGATCTCCTTGGCTTATCCTCACACGTGCAGAGCCATTTAACTGCTCAGACATACTACGTGAAAGCAAAGTGTACTCTTTTGCCTGACCAAGCCCGTTGGCATATGCTTGGCGCTGTGTCATTACTTCAATCCCCGTTATCTCAAAAAATTTTTGAGATAACTCACTGCCAACCTCAACTCCCTCTTCCCAATCAATGAAGACCGTTTTGACTTGCTTGGCTAACATTAAATTGACTTGTTCAAATGTCGGTTTAAACACATAAAGGGTGACAGTAATATATGACACAACCTGATTTATCAGCAGCAAAGCACCAACAAAGAAAACGGTTTGCCCAAAAGCACTTCTTGGTAACATCGCAGCTACTTCACGCCGTCAGGCACAAACACGTAACCTAGACCCCATACGGTCTGGATATAACGCGGATTTGACGCATCATCTTCAATCATCCGACGCAGTCGAGAGACCTGAACATCTATACTACGCTCTAGCGCACTATAATCTCGGCCTCTGGCAAGATTCATTAACTTATCACGGCTTAAAGGCTCTCTTGGGTGGCTAACTAGCGCCTTCAATACTGCAAATTCACCAGAGGTCAGTGAAATTGTATTTTCTCCATGCTGCATTTCTCGAGTAGCTAGATTAAGTGTAAAATCACCAAAACTAACCTCGTTTTCCTCAGCAGCAGGAGCCCCCGGCACTTCTTTCGCACGACGGCGTAAAATAGCTTTAATACGGGCAAGCAACTCTCTGGGATTGAATGGTTTTGGAATATAATCATCTGCACCAAGCTCAAGACCAATAATCCGATCCACTTCATCACCCTTGGCCGTCAACATCACGATCGGGATTTCGTTTTCTTTTTGCCTCAAACGGCGACATATAGATAAACCATCTTCTCCCGGAAGCATCAAATCTAATACCATCAGATGGAAGTTTTCTCGCTCTAGCAATCTATCCATTTGCTCTGAGTTAGCAGCACTTCGTACAATAAACCCTTGCTCAACTAAATAACGCTCCAATAAACTACGTAAGCGCATATCATCGTCAACGACGAGAACTTTGGTGGTTTCGTTTCCCATTTTCATTTCTTCTATTTATCAATTTACTAACGTTCACCGAGTTGCGGTATTGCGCACGCAACTTCTATTTCTGTTCATTCAACGCTCATCGTAAATCTGGACTATGTATTATTATGCTTAAATATAATTGAATTTAGTGCTTTGTGACACCATACATTGATACTAGATTGTTACCGAACATTACAACGCTTTAACTCAACAGACCTAAGCTACATGAAAACGAATTTAATCACACCCGAGGGATACCGCAAACTACAGCAAGAACATGACCATCTGTGGTTTGAAAAACGTCCAGAAATTACCAAAATAGTTAATTGGGCTGCAAGCTTAGGCGATCGCTCAGAAAATGCTGACTACACGTTCAATAAACGCCTACTGAGACAAATTGACAGACGAGTACGCTTTTTACGCAAGCGCTTACCTGAACTTAAAGTCGTGGAGTATAGCCCTGAACAAAACGGCAAAGTCTATTTTGGTGCATGGGTAGAGGTAGAGAGCGAAGACGGAGAAACGCGCGTATTTCGTGTTGTAGGGCCTGATGAAATATACGAACGTAATGACTATATTTCCATCGATGCGCCTATGGCTCGCGCTTTATTAGGTAAACAAGTAGATGATGAAATCATGGTCAAGACAGCCCACAGTCAGAGACTTTGGTTTATCAACCAAATCGAATATCGTAATAACACGGAACAATGATAACATTGAACTGAATTTTGCTTGCCCAACTTAACGCACTTTTATATCGGGCCTGCACAAACTGATTAAGATGAGTATAAGGATTTTGCATGAGCAATATCGCACAACGTTTAGCAACTGAGCTTAACGCCAAAGAACAGCAAGTTAATGCTGCTATCACTTTGCTAGACGAAGGGTCAACCGTACCATTCATTGCACGATACCGTAAAGAGGCAACAGGTGGCCTAGATGACACCCAACTACGCTTACTTGAGCAAAGGTTAAGCTACCTAAGAGAGCTAGATGAGCGCCGTGAGTTTATCGTCAAAACCATTGACGAACAGGGCAAGCTCACACCTGAACTACATGCAGAAATCCAAGCTGCTGACAGCAAAACCGTATTAGAGGATTTGTACCTTCCTTACAAACCAAAGCGCAGAACGAAAGGGCAAATAGCCATTGAAGCTGGACTTGAGCCACTCGCTGACGCGCTATTTAACGATCCAAACCTTAACCCAGAGCAACAAGCAGCAACCTTTATTGACTCAGATAAAGGAGTCGCAGACAGCAAATCTGCGCTAGATGGTGCTAAATTTATCTTAATGGAGCGCTTTGCAGAAGATGCAAAATTACTTGCTAAGCTTCGCGCCCATCTCAAAGAGCATGCGCAAATAGAAGCGAAGGTAATCACAGGTAAAGAAGAGACTGGCAACAAATATCGCGATTACTTTGAGCACAATGAGCTATTAAATAAAATCCCTTCTCACCGCGCCTTGGCAATGTTAAGAGCACGTAATGAAGGAGTACTGCAGCTTTCAATCAATCCTGAGCCAAGTGTCGAAGACGCTAATCAATTTTGTGCGCAGATCATTGCCGATCATTATACTCTTGCGGTTTCAGGCGCGCCAGCGAGCGAATGGCTGATGAGCGTGGTGCAATGGGCCTGGAAGATCAAAATATCATTACACTTAGAAAATGAATTTTTGGGTGCTATGCGCGAAAAGGCTGAACTCGATGCCATCGAAGTATTTGCTAAAAATCTAAAAGACCTGTTAATGGCAGCGCCGGCCGGTGCAAAAACGACTATGGGTATCGATCCTGGCCTTCGCACTGGATGTAAGGTTGCCATTGTCGATAAAACAGGAAAATTGATTGCCACTAGCACTATTCATCCACATGCGCCTCAAAACCAATGGGAAAAGTCACTCAAGACACTTGAGCAAATGTGTCGCCAATATAAAGTTGAACTCATTGCAATAGGTAATGGTACGGCATCACGAGAAACCGATAAACTTGCAGCAGAGCTGTTAAAGAATGCCGCAGAACTCAAGCTCAATAAAATCATGGTGAGTGAAGCAGGTGCATCGGTTTACTCTGCATCTGAGTTTGCAGCCAATGAATTTCCAGATCTTGACGTGTCACTGCGCGGGGCAGTTTCTATCGCACGGAGACTACAGGATCCGCTTGCAGAGCTGGTAAAAATAGAGCCAAAATCAATCGGTGTTGGCCAATACCAGCATGATGTCTCGCAGAGCCAATTAGGACAAACACTAACAGCCGTTGTGGAAGACTGTGTAAACTCTGTTGGGGTAGACGTGAATACCGCATCAATCCCACTATTAACCAGAGTCTCGGGATTAAACAAAACTTTAGCCAGCAATATCATCAAATATCGCGATGAAAACGGCTCTTTCACTAATCGTAAAGCACTCAAGAAAGTTGAGCGCTTGGGGCCAAAAGCCTTTGAACAGGCCGCTGGCTTTTTGCGCATCGCAAACGGTGACGATCCATTAGATGCGTCAGCGGTACACCCAGAGGCATACCCTGTCATTAAGGCTATTTGTACAAAACAAAATATAGAAGTAGACGCATTGATAGGTAATCATGATATTTTAAATCGCTTGGTTGCTAACGACTACGTAGACGAGAAATTTGGTGTACCTACCGTCACTGATATTATTAAAGAATTAGATAAGCCAGGCCGAGATCCTCGTCCTGAGTTTAAAACAGCACAATTCAAAGCGGGTGTTGAGACCATTAATGACTTAAAAGTCGGGATGACTTTAGAGGGAGTGGTGTCAAACGTTGCTAACTTTGGCGCTTTCGTTGATGTTGGTGTTCACCAAGACGGCTTAGTGCATATCTCTGCACTCACGGATAAATTTATCTCCGATCCACGTGAAGTGGTTAAAGCTGGTGATATTGTAAAAGTTAAGGTGATTGAAGTTGACGTACCTCGTAAGCGAATTAGCTTTACAATGCGCCTCAACGATGAGGTGTCACATCACCCAGCACAAAAACAAAGTACCAAGTCTCACAAAGGCAAATCAACACAAAAGCCGTCAAAACCAAAATCACGAGATGCTGGTAATGCGGCCATGGGCAATGCCTTTGCAGAAGCATTTGCCAAGCTGAAAAAGTAATAATAGGGGTAATGCTCACTTCGATGAGCTAACAAAGAAAAGCGCGGCCTTAGTCGCGCTTTTCGATTTTGGGGGATTAACTCGCTATTACTACATTGATCCGCGGAGGAGAAGACCAATATCTAGGGTTAAATCTGTACAGACAGCGAAGCTGGCTGGTTTGGCATTGCAACATGTTGGTAAAAATCTGAGATCCGAAGCGACCTGGCTTGTATTTCAGGATCAGCTTCTATCGGCATCGCTACAGCATAAGGGTCAGCATCTTGTTTGAGCTTTGCTTGCTCTTCTTCAGATTCCGCTTTCGCCTGTTCCCCACTCAAACGCCTTGTTTGAATGTTTTGCACGCGCTGACTGTCGTTTTGTTCTTCACCACTAATAGCAGCCTTAGCAAGATCTGCTTGCGCCGCCGACAACTTTTGCGTTGCATCTGCAGCAATAGCCCTATCAGCGCCAGACGGCTCGGCAGGAGCCAATGCTGCGGCCCTCACCGTTTGCATTTTCTCGATCGTCGCTTGTGGATCTCCTTCGATCGGCGCGACGTCTATCATAACCTGACCACCAATGGCGTAATTATTACCATCAGGGCCACGCTGATATTCGTAACTTGGAGAGCCAGCATACTGCCCCCCAACCCTAGCATGAGCTTGCTCGTGTAATCGAACCTCTCTATCTCGAGCCTTTAACTCTTGAACAATTTGTTCTTCCTGCTCAGCTTGCTGCTGTTCTTGCTCACTTTTACCTTTTTCCTGGCCTTCCTCTTGCTGCTCCTCTCCTTTACCTTCTACTTTCTTACCTTGCTCGGTTTTTCCATCAGAGCCATAAAGTTTGGTTTCATCAGGCTCCGACGCTCTGCCTTTTTCTGAATCAGAGAGATTACGGTTATCTGCAAATGAAGGGTTAGTAGGGGTTGCCTTGGGGATCGCTTCACGTAGCTGGTTGTCGCGTACGACCGATTCGGTGTACACGTTGGCAGTGTTGAGGTTCATCGCCGGTGGTGGCGTTACTATGTTCATTACACTTTTATATCAATCAACGTACCTAGTGCTTCGTCTGCTGTGCGGATGCTTTGCACATTGGCTTTCGCATTAAATTCTTCCACTTTCAAGGCAACAACAGACTCAGTGAGACTCGGGGTCTCACTAACAGGCGCAGTCACCGCTTCTTCGGTACTCGCCCCTTGTAACTGTCGCCCAAATGCACGGTCTGTGGACGTTTGCTCTTCAGCTGCGGCTCTGTTTATATCGGCACTCGCCTGAGCGATGCCTTGAGCAGCACGGTTGTAACCATCAATCCCGTTATTTAGCACATCACCTATTGGCATAAGCACACCTATTAAATAGACCTTTTCTTACTGACTAATTATTGCGCAAGAAATCAACAAAGGAAAGGAAAAGCGGCAATTTTTTGCCGCTTTATTATTTTAATTATTTAAATAATTGATTTTAGTAATGATATAAACGTATCTTTGTGCGAAATAAATGGTGCATGAGACGCTTTTGGCAGAACATGACTCTCAAATTTAGGGTTCAATTGGTGCATTTGATCTATCGCAGCATGCGGTACAAGTGAATCTAAACGGCCAAAAATACCCGATATTGGTTGTTCAATTTCTACAAACATATCTCGTAGATCCACTGTTTCTAATATCGTAAGTCCGCCAGAAAGCGCTTTATCCTCCGCTTGGGGAAGCTGCCCAAGTAAGGTTCTAAGCTGTTTAATATCATCTCTAGCATGTTCACTTCCCATCGCTTGAATAGCCAAAAAGCGCTCAATGGTTTTACCTGTATTCGTTGTCAGTTGTGTCGCAAAGTTATTTAACACTTTAGGAGCAATGCCCGGCCAATTAAACTTTTCAGCAAAAAGTGGAGTGGAAGCGACCAATATTACTTTACTCACTTTTTCTGGAAAATGTTTCGCCAAGTAAAGTGCAAATAGCCCACCTAACGACCAACCAACAACAACACTCTGACAGGACAACTGCTCGGCGATTAGCTCTGCATTTTTTTCAAGTATATAACCACCTGCGGCACTACTTGAACCTCCAAATCCAGGAAGATTTATTGCTTTGAGTGTATAGGGTACTTCACTTTGTAATGTGGCTTCACATAATTGCCACACAGCCTTATTCATTCCCCAGCCGTGAAGAAATACGACTTCATTTTGCATTTGTTTCTTCTCTCAACCACACTTGAAGCCATGATAGCTAACCTAGGATGGAAAGCAATGCTCCAACTCAACAGGTGTTTTACAAGCGCAATCACACAAATTTGTACCAGTTGCGGACAACGCGCACCGGATCCTGTGTGCAAATATTGTTTACCAACATGCTTAGATTTTGATGATAAGGAGATAAATCTCTTAAGTTATCCTAATATCAAACGCTTGGTAAGCCTTGATCACTGTGATGGATTAAGTGCGGTAAGCTGGTATCGGCCACCCATTTCACACTGGCTTCAAGGGATTAAGTTTCACCACAATAAAGTACACCAGTGTGCGCTAAGTATCTTGGCGCATACACTCTGGCAGCGATTTCAAAAAGCATCCCCCCTCTGCGTAGATGTAGCGTGTTGCTTACCTTTACACCGCTTTCGCTTCATTCAAAGAGGCTACAATCAGGTGGAGCAAATATGGCAGGGGTTACCATTACAACCAACAGTTTTAATAAGAAACAAAAAAACTCAGGCGCAATCCACTCTTAGTAAAGCTCGCCGTAAAGTAAATTTACGTGGTGCGTTTTCAACCGTAACCCCTGTTGAGGGAAAAAACATTCTGTTGCTAGAGGATGTGATCACAACAGGAGCAACAATGGATGCGGCAGCTAAAGCCTGCAAACAGCAAGGGGCCAAGTCGGTGTGGGCGATGAGTATTAGCCTCACACCGTTTGAAGGTTAGCTGGTAATGGGTTTATTATTTTCGCTTTATTTCATGTTTATTGCCTCAGACTATCGCACGCCTTGAGCGAAGAACAGCGCATTGTTTAATAGCCTGCTTGAACCATACCAAAAACCGCGGAAGACAGGGTTATCAGCCATACCAACCACAACTCCACGACCAGCTTTTGATGCAATAAGAGCAGAAGAGCTTGCTATTTGTTCAACATTAGTAGTATCGGCGTAGCCCGACAATAGCGGAGCACTAGTATAGGCTAGCGACTCAATAAAAGGTTTATCTTTGCGATACATAACCCAAGTACTATTCTTAAACACTGGCAACTCTTTATTCTCAAAACCAAAAGAGAGTGGGTGGCTAAGGTCAAGTCGAGTATCAAAAATAGCACCGGCAATACGCTGTCTCGCGGACAATCGGTCTTTGTCTGCAAAAGTCAGATTTTTAGTATCAAATTGTCTGCGCATTTCTTTGCTAGAAGTCATCTCTGCATCAAGGAGCTGCTGTTCTATAAGCCATTGTGCACCACGCTTGTGGCCCCAAACCACTCCTCCTTTTGCTACCCAACTATGTATTTTGGCTTTTACTTTATCACTTAAATCATTGTACTTGCCATCCGCTAACAAAATATGGCTATAGCGTGTAAGTTCAAGCTTATCTATCATCTGCTTTTCTACGATAGAAGGAGCCAGCATCAGGTGCCTATCTAGGTGATACCAAAGCTCACCTACTTCATATTGACTAATACCTGCACCTGCAAAAATAAGTACTTCTGGCTTTTGCAGTTGCAGCATTTGTCTTGAACCTAAATCTATACCGCTTTCAGTCAACCCTGTGGTGACACTATATACCGGCAGTCCTAATTCACTTGTGATCGTTTTTAATTGCTCATACCAATCATCATGTTGTTGAATTCCGCGAGCAATCACCAAAGTACCAGGCTGAAAGTGTTGTTTACCAGAAGTGGTCGATGCCGAAAATGGTGACATAGCAGCTGCTACTTTTACCCCACCTTGCAACAAACGATTAGCTAGCTGTGGAGCCAAATAATGATGCCAACTAATCGCATACGCATAGCTATCTTCTACTGGTGTAAGCTTTTGTTTTTCAGTATTCGTGTTATCACTTAACTTCAGCCCCCACTCACTTTTCAATGCAACAAAATCAAGATCGTAAGCATAAGGCATTGTCCAGCCAGAGACATCATAAAATGTGTTGTCATTGAAATGCGTTTGCGTGCTAAACAATGCTTTGATCAATCGATATTGCGGCTGCTCCAGTGGAATATATAAATCACCTTGTTGGTATACTTGGTCGTCAATTTCTTTTTCTTTTGATAAATACTTTATCTCAATCTGGTGCTGCTTTAATAAGTGAATGAATGCTTCAAAGCGATAGCTATCTTGACCACGCGCAACCACATACCCTTTAGTATCATCTTTACTCGCAAGCACCTTTGCTTGTTGGTAAAATTGTTGCTGATATTCCAGTAAAGTACGTCTATGTGTTATGCCTGCTTGAAAAGTCGATAAACTAGTAGTCACTTGGTTTTTAATCGTTTCAGCAAAGCTGAGCACACCATATAGGGTTTCTTGAGCGTGTCCTCGACTGCTCGCCTGTTCAAATAAAATTCCCACTGCGCCATTCACATCTGGATAAGTTGATCCTTTACCATAGTAAAAGTCATCAAAACTTTCTTGAGTGAAATATAGCTTACCTTGTGCATCTAAAGCTTTGGCATGAAATTTACCAATCAAGTTCGTTAACTGGGTATTCTCCGCAGGTGTAATAGGATGCGTTCTAGATGGGATCCCAGGTTGAAAAAAATAGGTGCTGTTGGGGCCCATTTCATGAAAGTCCGTTAATATATTGGGCTTCCAATTATGAAAAGCGTTGATCCTCGCACGTGATTCCGGATGCTGTAACAGCAGCCAATCACGGTTTAAGTCAAACCAATAATGATTAGTGCGACTTGAAGGCCAAGCCTCCGAATGTTCACGATGTGCAGGATCGGTCGATGGAGAGTTACTTTTATTACTGTTAACCCACGTTGCAAAACGGGCAAGCCCATCAGGGTTCAAAGCAGGGTCTAGCAGTATAATAGCATTATCCAATAGTTGAGATACCCACTTCCCCTGCGCCGCGGCCAAATAATAAGCAAGTAAAACAGCCGCATTGCTGCCAGACGACTCATTGCCATGCACACTGTATCCCATCCACATCACCACAGGTTTATCACTGCGGTTTGAGTCATCACCGATTGAGGCCAAGTGATTTTGTTGAATGCGGGCTAGGTTCTGCTGGTTTTTCGGCGAACTTACCTTTAATAATAATAGTGGTCGCTTTTGATGGCTGTAGCCTATCGTTTCAATGCTGAGCCTTGGACTCTCTTTAGCGAGTGTCTGAAGGTAGTGGACAATTTGATCATGGCGTAAATGCCACTGGCCCACCTCATAACCAAATGCCTGTTTTGGGGTAGTAATACTTGAGTCAAACTCCACTTCGTTACCAAAATAATATGCAACCGGTTTTGCCTGCAAGCTGAAGCTCAGCAACAAGATAAAACAGCTTATTAAGCGCATGATGGTTTCCTTTAGTTCTGTGTACTTTTCAAGCTAACAAGCACTCTGTCGATTGCCAAATTTTTACGCTGAACACTAGCGACAATACGATGAGGAGAGTATGATACGTATTAACCGAGTAATTTAGTCAAGTATAGAGCGAATTATGATCCGTATTTCAGATTCTGCACAAAGCCATTTCGCAAAGCTATTAGCTGATCAAGCTGAAGGCACCAACATTCGAGTTTTCGTGGTTAATCCAGGCACGTCTCAGGCTG
This sequence comes from Pseudoalteromonas peptidolytica, assembly GCF_012641745.1. GTDB lineage: Bacteria > Pseudomonadota > Gammaproteobacteria > Enterobacterales > Alteromonadaceae > Pseudoalteromonas > Pseudoalteromonas peptidolytica. The sequence goes on along the minus strand of NZ_WEHZ01000040.1, from coordinate 3,229 downwards.
AGTGTGGCGTGTCATATTGCCCAGCAGACGCTGTTGAAGCCAGCGATATCCGTCTACCATTCAATGGATTTGAAGCTATTGTTGATGAAGAAAGTGCACCATTTCTAGACGAAGCCGACATCGACTTCGTTACCGATAAAATGGGTAGCCAGCTAACTCTCAAAGCACCAAATGCAAAAGCAAAACGACTACGCGAAGACGCAAGCCTTGCTGAACGTGTGGAGCATATGTTGGTCACTGAGGTGAATCCACAATTAGCAAACCATGGTGGCCAAGTTAGTCTAGTCGAAATTACTGAAGATGGTATTGCTGTACTTCAGTTTGGCGGCGGCTGTAATGGTTGCTCAATGATTGATGTCACGTTAAAAGAAGGCATCGAAAAAGAGATGGTTGCAAAGTTTGACGAAATTAATGGTGTGCGTGACATCACGGAGCATGCGCGCGGCGAGCACTCTTACTATTAATGAGCAAAGCTCTCATTTATCGCTTAGGGTCTAACCCTAAGCGAAGTCTCAAGTTTTTTCTCTTTGGTTTATGCGATGTTATTCTTGCCGCAATTCTGATTGCGCTTGGATACTATCAAGACCACCGTTTTCAGATAGCTGGCTTATTCATATTGCCAATTGGTCTGTGTAGTGCCTTTTATGGTTACATCGGTATTTTCGCCAATCGGTTTTCACAGGTCATAGAAGCACGAGAAAAACGCCGTCAAGCACTGAGAAACCAAGACCCCTTTGCCTAGGCTAATAATGCTCCCTGACGAGACAACTGGTAATATTTATATGCCAATGTCAGCCCTCGCAACCCCATAAAACAACTCATTGCCAGCCATAGCGCATGGTTTCCAAGTGAATGTGTAAGCCAAAAAGGTAAAAAGAAGCCAAAAAGTGCTGAGATCAACATGCTGTTTCGCATTTCCTTTGCCCGAGTCAGCCCTACAAATATTCCATCAAATAAAAAGCAACTCATTGCCACTAAAGGTAAAGCCACCAGCCAAGGTAAGTAAATACTCGCAGCCGCTATAACCTCTGGTATAGTAGTAAGAGAGCCAATAATCCAGTCACCAAAAAAATAGAAGACCATACTGTAAAGTAATGCGAATAACGCTCCCCAAAACAGGCTTATTTTAACCCATAACTGCAATTGAACAGGATCCGCTCGGCCTTTAGCCGTACCCACTTTAGCCTCTGAGGCATAGGCAATTCCATCCATTGCAAAACTAACTAACATCAGAAAATTGAGCAATACAGCATTTGCCGCAAGTGTAACTTCTCCCAATCGAGCACCATAAAAGGTCATAAAGCTAAAGCACAACTGTAAGATCAATGAACGAACAAAAATATCCCTATTCAATGTCAGCAAACTCAGCCAGTGTGCCCGTTCTACAAAGCTGAACTTTAGCTCAAGCCCATGTTTATTAGCAACATTGATGGTCAGTAATATTGATAACCCCAGTGCTGCGTAGTCCGCAATCAAAGATGCCCACGCAGCCCCCGCGACCCCCCACTCAAAACCGATAACAAATAACACATCCAGAACAATATTCACGACATTAGTGAAAAGCACCAGATAAAATGGCCCGCGTCCATAGTGCATGCCTAGCATAAAACCAAGTAGCACTAGGTTTAACATGGCAGCAGGCGCACTAAATACACGAATTTGAAAGTACAGCTTTGCTTGTGTAAATACCTCATTAGACGCATTTGACAGTGATGCGATTACTTGCAGTAAAAATGGTGATAATAAAATTAGACTCAACGCAAAACAGATTGCTATTAGCACACTAGTGTAAAGTGAACCCACGAGCTTTTCGTTATCCTGCTCGCCGCTTGACTGCGCAATTACGCCCGTTGTGCTCATTCTCAAAAAGCTAGCCAACCAAAATAGTACTGAGATAGAGCTAGACCCAAGCGCAATCCCTGCCAAAAAATGAGCACTATCTAGATGACCAATTACCGCTGTATCGACTAATCCTAACAGTGGCACCGTAATATTTGATAATATCATCGGACCTGCAAGCAGTAAGAGGCTCAGATGTTGCGCTTTATAACACTTAATAAATTGATACAACATATTATTCTTGGTTTAGCCCTGTTCTCGGCACATAGTTGGGGTGCTGTCATCTTACAGTATCATCACGTCAGTGAAAAACTTCCTGCGGTAACCAGTGTCAGTGAAGAAACTTTCAAGTCACACTTGAGTTATATTAAAAACAATGGCTATAACGTGATGCCACTGCCGAAGCTATTGAATGCACTGCAATCCGAACAGACACTACCGGCAAAAACCATAGCCATCACTTTTGATGATGGCTATGAAAACAATATCACTGCCGCAGCCCCACTTTTAGAGCAGTTTGGTTTTCCGTACACTATTTTTGTCAATCCTCAACTTATCGATGAACAAAAAAGTTATGTAATGACTTGGTATGAACTGCGTAAATTGGCCAAACGAGGGGCAACGATAGCGAATCATAGTGCCAAGCATGATTACCTTCATCAAAAGCTTGATGATGAATCCATTGCCGAATGGCGAGCACGAGTCAAGCAAGATATCACTTGGTCACAACAGCGTATTAAAGAAGAAATCGGTCATGATTACCCCTACTTAGCTTACCCTTACGGCGAATTTAATCTTAAATTGCAAGAACTTGTAAGCGAGTTAGGGCTAATTGGTATTGGTCAACATTCTGGTGCGGTGGGGCTCACATCTGATTTTACGCGCCTCCCTCGGTTCCCTGCCTCAGGCATATACAGCAACCTTGAGACCCTCAAAACGAAATTAGACACCAAAGCGTTTCAATTACAAAATATGCACTACGCAGATAGTGTTACTAGTAATACAAAACCACAAATCACTCTACATTTCAAAACTAAGGACTTTCACAATACTCAGTTTGCCTGTTACGTTTCAGGTGTTGGTCAAGCCACGCTTGTTTGGGAGTCAAAAGATAGTGTTCGGATCCAAACTCCTGCTGAATTACCTAAGGGGAGATCAAGATACAACTGTACAGCACCGTCTATTCAAGAGCCGGGGCGTTACCATTGGTTTTCTCAACCTTGGGTTATTGTAGAGCAGCAGTAGTTAGCCTGAGTATTTGATAATAATACCAATTTTCTTAATTAACCCCAGCTCGGGATAAGAATTTAAAAACTAGGGAACTATATGCCTGTTCCAAGATCAGATCTTTCGACCAAAAAAGAAAGTGACCCAGTAAGGAACAGGCATG
>NZ_WEHZ01000039.1 GCF_012641745.1 Pseudoalteromonas peptidolytica | reverse complement strand
GGGCATTAAATGCCAGACCGAGAAAGTGTTTAGGGTATAAACAGCCTGCTGTTGTATTCAATAAATTACGCAAAGTACGTAAAGCAGCTTAATTTAGCGAGTGGTGCACTTCGGAGTTGAATTCGCGTTGATAAAAATTTCAAAATTCAACTCGGTTTATTAATTTGTAATTCCACTCATCATTGTACGATGTGTTCTTTTCAAAAAGAAATACTCACACATTTTAAATGTATGAAGAAAACTTGACGCTGTAACCTATTTTTAATAGTTCTTGCTCGCAGCTTATAACCAGTAAAGTGTTTAATAAAAATTATACCTATTTTCCTAATTCAGTGGTCTATTCTGAGGCGAGAAAATCTTGGCGATAACCCCGCTACCGCGTCCTGCTATCACCAAGGTACCTACATCCGTATCGGCAAAGCAAAATTTTTACTATTTATTTGTTCTAAATAAGAAATTTTTAATGCTGTTAGCGTCAGATTTACTCCTTCAAATTGAGCAAGTATCAAGTCAATTGGTATTAGTTACTTTTTACCATTATCCTAAAAGGGATAGGGCGCTGAGTTTGTAGTTGCTTAAGCTTATCAATAGATTTATCTGTAAATACATGGCCTTTGGGTAGTAGCAAGATCCCTTGATTGCTATGTAGAGCAAGACCTAAGGTCATCCCTGCTTGTAGCTTATCAGTTGTAATTATATCAACTGTTCCCACACTATCTTCAGCCAGATCGTTATTACTTACGGCTTTTTGCAAGGCATCAACAACTTCGGGGGCATAAAAATTTCCTCTATACGCTTTTATAAGCTCAAGAGAAGTTTGCGTTTTTTCCTCATCTGTACCGTTAGCTTGATAAAAATGATCATAATAGTCTCTCGCCACAGCCAATATTAAAGAGCCAAGAGGGATCTCCTTTCCCTTGAGTCCCTTTGGAATACCTTGTCCATTGTACCTTTCAAATTGGTGATAAATTGCTTCGGCAACATCAGATAAATGTTGTGCAGGCATTAACATAAGCTGTGCGATTGAGGGGTGTGTATAATATGTCTTTTTTTGCGCTTCGCTCAGCGTTCTCGGTGGTTTTTTGTAGATTTCAGGATCCATCGCAAGTAAGCCTACCTCAGCAAGATAACCTGACATCATTGTTGTTTCAGCAAGCTCTTTACTTAAATTAAGGCCAGAAGCCATTATTTTACATAATCTAGCAATATTCTTCGCTTTTTTCCCATCAATAAAGGGGTTGGCATTAATAAAGTTATACAGCAACTCAACTGTAGCACGGTGCTCTTTAACTTCTTTTTTATTCGCTTGCTCGAGCTGATTCAATACTTTTCTAATTTGTGTGGTACGTTTTTGTACCAATTCCTCTAGGCTTTCGTTTAGCTCCACTAGCTCCTTATTTTTTGTACTAATTTCTTTAGTAAGCTTTATATTTTGGTTCTTTAAACGAAATTTCTCGGCACACTGTTTAACTGTATGAATTAGAATTTCATTGTCCCACGGTTTTTGAATATATGCGTGGATCCCACTTTCATTTATGGCTTTAATTGTTGATGCCATGTCAGCGTATCCAGTAAGTAAAATACGTTGAGTTTCGGGCTGAATTTGCTTTACTTGTTTTAAAAAAGTAGCTCCGTCCATATCTGGCATTCTCATATCGCTAACAATGACATCATAAGTATTTTTTTTAATCGTCAACAACGCTTGCTCTGGTTCAGTAAACAATTCCGCTTCGATCCCATTTTGTCGAAACAGCCTGTTTAATGATCGCAGTACATTCTCTTCGTCATCGAGGCATAGAATACGAATGACTTTGTCTGAAGTAGTTGATTGTTCGCTAAAATCCAATGCAATACCTCCAAATTACCTTACTTTTAAACTTAGTAGAAAAACCAAGTAACAACAAGCATGATGAAAAATTCGAATTAATTCCTATATTCCTCTTAGAAATCATTTATACCATTAAGATATATCATTATAAAACAAATAGTTAAAGTAAAGATTTTGCATTCTCGCTTAATCAACTATCTATAAATCTCAAATAATCATGACATCGATTATTTCATTATCTGAGAAAGAACTAAGCATTATTTTCAATAGCTTAGTATTACATTTTTAAGTCTAAAACACATGAAATTACGTTTACGTAAACGTCAAACAAGGTGGTAAATTTCTTGTTGCCATATCCTTTTTATGTGTTAGGTTTATGTTGTTATTGTTAACCGAATACAATAAATGGTTGGAGAACCACACCTATGAAACAACATGTAAAGACCTTTAATTTATCCTATATGGCTTCGCTAATTGGTGCTGCTTTTTGCGCTAATTCATATGCTTACAATTGTGACTCACTAGCACAATGGTCACAAGGCACAGCATATAGCGGCGGTGAACAAGTACAAAAAGCACAACATGCCTATGAAGCAAAGTGGTGGACTCAAGCAGATCCCTCTACTAACTCTGGACCTTGGGATGACTGGAAAAAATTGGGACGGTGTGACAGCGCTGTCACCAACAAACCACCTCAAGTTCAATCATTACAGCCAATTGACGGAGCTTCTTTTTCAGAAAATGACAGCGTTACCATTTCAGTTGATGCAACAGACGCTGATGGTTCGGTTAGTCAAGTCGAGTTCTTTGTTGACGGTACCTCTGTAGGTATTGATACAACAGCAGTAGGTAACAACTATTCTGTTGATTGGTTGGCAACTGCAGGTAACCATACCATTTCTGTTGTTGCTACAGATAATGAACAAGCACGCTCTTCATCATTAATCAGCAATATCATCGTAAACTCAACGAGTAACCAACTACCGACCGCAAATTTAAGTCTTGAAGGTGGGATAACTGATGTCACTGTAAATCAACCAGTCATCATTACTTTGGATGGCTCAGATCCTGATGGTACAGTACAAAAATTAACGTTGCTTGTAGACGGTCAAGTCGTCTCTGAGAGTACTTCAGCACCGGCACAATACACTTGGCTACCGGCGCAACTCGGCACCGCGCAACTTAAACTAGTCGTAGAAGATAACAGCGGTGCAACAGCACAAAGTACATTAACTGTGAATGTTGTTGAAGTTCCTCCAGTTAGTAATAACTGTGTTCCAGCAGGGCTGTACGAAACTCCAAATGCTTCGCCAAATTACTGCAAAATCTATGATGAAAATGGCAGAGAGAAAATGGGTGCCGATCATCCAAGACGAGTTATTGGTTACTTTACAAGCTGGAGAACAGGTAAAAACGGTCAACCAAGTTATTTGGTTAATGACATACCGTGGGACAAGATCACGCATATTAATTACGCATTTGCACATGTAGATGCAAACAACAAGGTTTCAATAGGCAACCCAAATGCCGCTGAAAACCCAGCAACGAATATGACCTGGCCGGGAGTTGCAGGGGCAGAAATGGATCCAACTTTGCCCTATACCGGTCATTTTAACTTACTTAACAAATTTAAAAAGCAGCATCCAGACGTAAAAACGTTGATTTCAGTTGGTGGTTGGGCTGAAACTGGAGGCTATTTTGACGAAACAGGCAAAAGAGTCGCGAGTGGTGGTTTCTACACCATGACAACCAATGCTGATGGTAGTGTGAACCACGCTGGAATTGATGCTTTTGTTGCAAGCTCTATCGATTTTATACGTAAATATGGCTTCGATGGTGTCGATATTGACTATGAGTACCCCTCTTCGATGAACGATTCGGGTCACCCAGATGACTTTGCCATATCAAACCCCCGACGCGCAGCATTGAATCGCTCTTACCAAGTATTGATGAAGAAATTACGTGAGGCACTAGACCAAGCAGGTCAGCAAGATAATACCCACTACTTGCTCACTATCGCGTCTCCTTCCTCTGGTTATTTGTTGCGTGGTATGGAGACCTTCCAAGTCACCAAATACTTAGATTATGTGAATATCATGTCTTATGATCTTCACGGTGCATGGAACCAACATGTTGGCCACAATGCTTCATTATTTGATACTGGTGAAGACTCTGAATTAAAACAATGGAATGTTTATGGCACGAAAGAGTTTGAAGGTATTGGCTACCTGAATACTGATTGGGCTGTTAAATATTTCAGAGGATCAGTTTCTGCTGGGCGAATTAATATAGGTATTCCTTATTACACTCGCGGGTTTAGAGATGTGACTGGCGGTACCAATGGCTTATGGGGTCAAGCTGCATTACCAAACCAAGCGGATTGCCCTCCTGGTACTGGTAGTGGCGACAAGAATAAATGTGGTAATGGTGCAGTTGGTATAGACAACTTATGGCATGACAAAAATGATGTTGGTTTAGAGGTACCAGCGGGTTCGAACCCATTATGGCATGTTAAAAACTTACAAAATGGAGTACTGGGTAGCTACCTTTCAGATTACGGTTTAGACCCTATCAATAACCCAGCGCACCAAATTACCGGCAGTTATACACGCCACTATGATGCGGTTGCAGTTGCACCTTGGCTTTGGAATTCAACTAAAAACGTATTCTTGTCCATCGAAGATGAAGAATCCATGGCTGCAAAAGTTGATTATGTCATCAACCAAGAACTGGGCGGGATCATGTTTTGGGAGCTTGCCGGTGACTTTGACTATGACACCAGCAAAAATGAATATTTTATGGGTTCATCGCTTACCAGCTTGGCGTACAACAAGTTTAACCAAAGTGGTACGCCTTATTCGGTCAAACAGGGTAACAAAACGTTTGTGAAACCAGCTTCTGCTGTCAACGTGTCTTTTGAAGCAAAAGACTTCCCAGCAGGTGATGCAAACTACCCAATTGCTCCAACCTTCGCATTTACCAATAACTCAGGGATTGACTTAACCGGTGCAAAGATTTCCTTCGATGTACCTGTTGCAACATCAGCTATCTTCAAATCGAACTGGAATGCCCAAGAAAAACTTAAGATGGCGGTGGATGTAAATGGCTCTAACGCTGCTGGCAACAACATAGGTGGTTTTGAAAATGAATTCCATCGTTTTTCTATCACGTTAGTCAATGAGTGGGGGAGCACACCTAAGTCATTTGGCCCTGGAGAAACGGTGAACGCCCAGGTTATGTACTATATGCCGATTTCAGGTCCTGTTAATTTTGTCGTTGAGAAGGATGGTAAACGATACGCATTTGCCAGTGAATACAAAGATCTTCCAATAGCAAAGCCAGGAGATGGTTCAACGGATCCGGTGACTTCATGTAAAGGAACCCCTGTAGACCAAATTGTCACCTATCCTACTTTTCCTAAAGGCACCCATGCGGCTCAGGGCGACCTTATTAAAGATGGTAAAGCAGTGTACGAAGCCAAGTGGTGGAGTAATAAACAACCTTCAACGAGCAGTGATTATACCAAAGTTTGTAACTTATAAATAATGGATGGGGAGGACAGGCTCCCCACTTATTAGAAGGAAATTTAACATGAATAAATTCCAATCTAAGTTTGCATTTATAATGGTTGGCACCGTTTCAACGCTACTGTCCAACAACGCGCTATCTCATGGCTATATGGATTTTCCAAAGGCCAGACAAGCAATATGCCAGTCTCAAGGTGGTTACTGGTGGCCTGATGACGGCTCCAACATACCCAACCTAGCATGTAGGGCAGCTTTTCTAGAGTCAGGACACTTCCAGTTTGTACAAGAGCATGAGTTTTCAGCAAATACCGCCGATTATAACAACCTTGAAGCCGTTAAGACTGTAGTTCCAGATGGTACATTGTGTTCAGCCGGGGACACAAATAAAAAGGGAATGAGTGTTGTGTCGCCCCATTGGCAGAGAACTACGATTGAGCCAAATGCTCAAAACACAGTGGCCATTAGCTTTAGGGCAACCACACCACATAATCCCAGCTTCTGGCAGATTTTCTTAACTAAGCCCAGTTACGACGGAAATACAATGCCACTCAAATGGAGTGATTTAGAGCTCATCAATGAGTTCGACAATATCGACTTTGTTGTAGATCCAGAAGGCAAACGCTTTTACAAAATGGAAATTAATATTCCCGCAGGTCGTGAAGGAGAAGCAGTGTTGTACACCCGCTGGCAACGTAATGATGCCGGTGGCGAAGGATTTTATAACTGCTCAGATATTACCATTAAGTCCACAGGCGCGCCTGCGGATTGGGTTAGCAGTGGTTACTATTTAAAACAAGGACAAAATGCTAACGTTGGCGACAGTATCTGGTTTAGAACATTTGACCAAGCGGGTAACGAGCTAGTAAGCCATCAACTTTCCATCAATTCAACGAATGTCTCGCGCTGGCAAACTGAGCTTGCCTCATACTTAAATAGTAACTTTAGTAACCAACTAAAAATTGGTGTTATGCAGCAAGATGGCGCGATTGTTTTTGACGAAACAACATTGTTGGCCAATCAAGTATTTTTACCAAACGCACAATTTACAAGTAACCTGAGTATTGTAAAGGGGGATACCAATACACCTCCAACGATTAACCCGATAGCAAATATCGTGATTAACGAAAACACGCAAGCAACCGTTCACGCTCATGTTTTCGACGATCAAAATGATCCGTTGAGTTTTACTTGGTCAATTCCTTCACCTTTAACTTATACAGGAGATGGCGACACGATAGTTGTCACCGCCCCAGCCGTTAACACCGACCAGTCAATTGAAGGTTCACTTACAGTCTCGGATGGTAAAGCCAGTACCGCAGCGAGTTTTACTGTCACCATCAAGAATGTAAACGCAGGTGAATACCCACAATGGCAAGCAACTCAAACCTATGTTGCAGGGGACAAAGTAACTTATCAACAACAGAGCTATGAAGCGAAATGGTGGAATCGTAATGAGAAGCCAGGCAGCTCCGCTGTTTGGAAACCAATTTAATTAACCCACACTGGGTACAACATGTAACTACAAAAAGGTTGAAAATATGAAACTTAATAAAATAACTACATATATAGGACTGGCGTTATTAAGTGGGGGAGCACTAGCTGCACCATCTACGCCATCACTTGATTGGAAGCCGCAACAATACTCTTTTGTTGAAGTAAATGTTGATGGCAACGGCTCATACAAGCAGCTAGTTAAAGCCAAAGATGTGGTTAATATTAACATCAAATGGAATGCTTGGAGTGGCTCCGGTGGAGATAACTATAAAGTTTACTTTGACAATATGTTAGTCAATCAAGGAACTTTAACACCGGGAACCAAAAGTGGGGTTGTCGAATTTCCTTATACAAAATCAGGCAGACACCAACTTTATCTAGAGCTATGTGAAGGTACGGTATGTGCCAGAAGTGCAGGCAAAGAAATCGTTATCGCCGACACAGACGGTGCACATTTGGACCCACTACCAATGAATGTTGATCCGAACAACAGAAATAACGGAACAATTCCCGGACGTGTTACCGGTGCTTACTTTGTAGAGTGGGGGATTTACGGTCGCAACTACGATGTAACTCAAATCCCAGCCCACAATTTGTCACACATTTTATACGGTTTTATTCCAATTTGTGGACCGAATGAATCGTTGAAATCTATTGAAAACGGCAACAGTTGGCGTGCACTACAAACTGCCTGTGCGGATTCACAAGACTATGAAGTTGTTATCCATGATCCATGGGCAGCCGTACAGAAATCGATGCCAGGTGTAGACGCGAAAGATCCTATTCGTGGTGTATATTCTCAATTAATGGCGTTGAAGCAGCGTTACCCTGAATTAAAAATCTTACCTTCAATTGGAGGGTGGACACTTTCAGATCCATTCCATGGTTTTACAACTAAAGCAAACCGCGACACCTTTGTCGCTTCTGTTAAGCAGTTCTTGAAAACATGGAAGTTCTATGACGGTGTAGATATAGACTGGGAGTTCCCTGGTGGCGACGGCCCAAATCCAGATCTTGGCGATCCAGTTAACGATGGTCCGGCTTATGTAGCACTTATGCAAGAGCTACGAGCAATGTTAGACCAGTTGGAAGCAGAAACAGGCAGAAAATATGAACTCACATCCGCTATCGGAGCGGGTTACGATAAAATTGAGGACGTAGATTACCAAGCAGCGCAGCAGTATATGGACTACATTTTTGCCATGACCTACGATTTCCATGGGGCGTGGAATAATGATACTGGGCACCAAACTGGGATTTATTGCGGTTCACATCTAAGCACTGATGAATGTAATGGTACAGGTGTTGATGGCAATGGTAATCCTAGGAAAGGTCCTGCATACACTGGTGACCATGCAATACAGTTGTTGCTACAACAAGGAGTACAACCGTCAAAACTGGTTATGGGCGTAGCGATGTATGGCCGTGGCTGGGAAGGTGTAAGTGATGCTAACACGACTATTTCAGGAAATCCGATGACAGCACCTGGTAATGGTCCTTTAAAAGGCTCAACCAGTGAAGGGGTATGGGAACCTGGGATAATGGATTATAAAGCGATAGCGGCTAACGCTGTAGGTCAAAGTGGTAATGGTGTTAATGGCTTCGAAGTAGGCTACGACGAACAGGCTCAAGCCGCTTACGTCTGGAACAGAAGCAATGGTAAACTGATCACTTATGATAGCCCAAGAAGTGTCATCGCCAAGGGTCAATATGCAAATACTCACCAACTTGCTGGTTTGTTCGGCTGGGAAATTGACGCTGACAATGGCGACATATTAAATGCGATGTACGATGGTCTTACCGCTGGTGATATTCCAAACCGTGCGCCCACTATTGGCCTTTCAGGTCCAATTAACGTAACAGCGGGGCAATCGGTGAATGTAAGTGCGCTAGCAGCTGATGCTGACAATGATCCGTTAACATACTCATGGACTGCTCCCGCAGCATTAGTCTTGTCTGCAACCAACACAGCGTCAGTCTCTATCACTGCTCCATCAGTAACTCAGCAAACTAGCTATGATTTGTCATTAACAGTAAACGATGGCACTGTTAGCACCAGTAAGACGGTCACTGTAGTTGTCAATCCTGAGGGGGCAAATGAGGCTCCAGCAGTTACGCCGATCGCAAATGTGACGATCAATGAAGGTGATTCGACTACAATTACAGTCAACGCTACTGATCCAGAGGGCGCTGCATTGAGCTATGATTGGTCAGTACCAGCCGAGCTAAGCGTTGTTAGCAATAATAATACGGCAACCCTTACCGCTTCTAGTGTTTCTGCTGATACTACGGTGACGGTAACTGTTACAGTCTCTGACGGTGTCAACAGTGTTATTTCAAGCTTTGATGTAACAGTGAAAGACACGGCAGCACAATATCCTGCATGGGATAGTTCAGCCGTATATGTTGGCGGAGATCGCGTTAGCCATAACGGCGCCCAGTTTGAAGCCAAATGGTGGACTCGTGGAGAAGAGCCTGGAACCGCTGGCGTTTGGAAACGTCTGTAAACTGATTAACTTTAACTTAAACCCTAAATGAGCTTGTTTGCACAAGCTCATTTTATTGTTCACTTACACATTACTCTGCCCAATATTACCGATTTATCACTTTATTTTTTTCGTGAGTCTTTCATAATAACGATATGAGCTTCACAAACGAGTAACGCCTCCTGATAGTAATTTTTCGTATCACCGTATTTATATGTTGCCTGATGATGTTCACGACTCACTCGCAGGCTTGCGCCAACCGGCCTGTGTATAAAGTTGGAATAGGCTCACAGTGGCCACCTTTTGTCATGTATAATCCAACACCATACGGTATTGATATTGAAGTAACAAAGTCAGTTTTTGCTAACGCAAACCTCTGTATCGAATTTATTCAACTTCCTTCATCAGCAAGAGGGATCACCGAGCTAGAAAAAGGACTAATAGATATTCTTCCTTCAGCTAGCTTTAGCGTTGAGCGAGCAAAAGTTGCTTATTTTTCGGCTCCTTATAGAAGAGAGAGAATGAGGCTATTCTCAAATAGAGAAATCGGCCCAAACAGTAGTCTAATAGAGCTTTTTTCGTCCGGGCATACGTTTACATCAAATCCTGGGGCTTATTATGGCGAAGAGCTAAAACAAATAAAAAAAATAGAATGGTATGACAAAAGGTTATTTGAAATTTCAAGCCTAGAGCGCAGAGTAGAAATGGTTGCAAAGGGTCGTGTTGATTTTCTGATAGAAGATGAAGATGCGGGATATTATTATATTAACCAGCTTGGCTATCACAGCCTCGTATTACATCCCTATGTTGTCAATGACAATGCGATACATTTTATGCTAGGTCGACATGCCTTTAACCGCTCTGAAATTGATAGGATCAACACAGCTATTAAAAGCCTAAGCGAGACGATAAGCGATATCTCAAAAAAATACAGAAAAGACTCGGAATGAATCAAAAACAGATTTTCACAACGCTGCAGCAGACATTTGGCCATTCGACATTACGCCATGGCCAAGCAGAAGTTATAGACCTTATACTAAAAGAACAAAGCACCATTGCTATTTTTGCAACTGGAGCAGGAAAATCATTGTGTTACCAGCTCCCCGCAGTCTTAAAATCGGGTATGTGTGTTGTCGTATCACCATTACTTGCGTTAATGCATGAGCAGCGAGATTATCTATTAAAGATAGGAGTGAAATCCGCCTGCTTGGATAGTACTCAAACTCGTGCCGAAACAACCCAGGTTGAAAATGAGATCATCAGTAACACTCTGAAAGTACTCTTTATTTCAGTAGAAAGATTAAACAGTCAAAAAGCCCGTTTATTACTAAGCCGAGCTCACATTTCTTTTTTAGTCATCGATGAGGCACACTGTATCTCCGAATGGGGACACAACTTTCGCCCTGATTACCTTAAAATTGCCAAATATCGTGAAGAGCTTGGGATCAAGCAAGTGTTATTACTTACCGCCACTGCAACCAACAAAGTCGCCAATGATATGGCATGTAAGTTTAATATTCAGCAGCAGTCGATTGTTCGCACCGGCTTCTATAGAAAGAACTTACATCTGAGTGCGGTGTATATAAGAGAAAAGCAAAAAGATGAATACTTACTTGCGTTTCTTAAAAGGGCAAAAGGAGCCGGGATAGTATATGTAACGCAACAAAAACAAGCAGAAGAAGTTGCTAAAATGATTGTTGCATGTGGCTTTAAAGCAGCTGCATTTCATGCTTCGCTTAAAGCTGAAGATAAAGCACAGATCCAAGCGAACTTTCTGACTGAACCAGATTTAATCGTTGTCGCCACAATTGCTTTTGGTATGGGAGTCGATAAACCGGATGTTAAATGGGTACTACATTATGATATGCCAAAGTCCATCGAGGGTTATAGCCAGGAAGTCGGCAGAGCGGGTAGGGACTCAAAGCAGGCGTACTGTGTTGCGCTAATAAATAACGAGAAAATATCGACACTTGAGAACTTTGTCCATGCAAGCGCATTGGAGTATGCGTCTCTCAAACACCTCTTTACTGAATTATTTTCAGCGCCAGATCAAGACTATCATTTAAATGAGTATGACCTTGCAAACAAAACGAATATAAACCAATTGGTCTTAAAAACCTTGTTAGTACAATTAGAGCTACAAGGCTTATTACAAATTAACTATAGCTATTTTGCAGAGCTACACATTGCGTTTACCCAAACGAAAGAGAAGTTACTTGCTCACTTTTCTGAACAGCGGCAAGTTTTCTTGGATAAGCTATTGAGCTGCTTTGAGTTTAAGAAAAAGTGGGGAGTATTATCGTTAGCTGCATTGGAAAATAATGGGATCTCCTTGTCAAAAGCGCAAGATGCTATTGACTATTTATCGAACCGACAGCTGATCGAGGTGAAAACATCAAAGTATACTTCTGTCTACTCTAAAACGAGTGAATCAATCGACATCGATAAATTAACGGATGAGTTTTATCAACAAGCACAAATTAAAGCGCAAGGTGAACAAGCCAGACTTAAACATTTACTCCAATTTTTTCAACTAACTACCTGCTATCATTACGCTTTGGCAAGCTATTTTGGAGATAGCATGGCTCCGAAACATTGCGGGCATTGTAGCGCATGCGAAGGAAAAGCCATGTTAATGCAGGTGGAGGAAGAACCTGCCATCGATATTGAGTTGGTCCGAGAAACGTTGAGAAATGCGTCGCAATTTGCCACACAGAACAGTGTCGACTTTTCAACTCATTTAAAAACACTATTTTTACTTGGCTTAAGTTGCCCGTATTTTACGAGGTTTAAGTTTAGACAATTAACTGGGTTCGGGATCTTGAAAGGCGTAAAATACGATAAAGTGGCAGCCATCATTACAGAACGAAAGCTATAAATGAAAAGCGATATTATAAAATTAGCCAACATTGCAAATAAACCCACTAAGAGAATTTTAGGCCTGATGAGTGGGACTTCTCTTGACGGACTTGACATTGCATTATGTAAAATTACGCATCATGGAAAACGGACAAAGCTTGAAGTAGAAAAATTCAAAACCGTTACCTATAGCCAATCACAAAGGGCCTTATTGAGCCAACACGCATCAGTCCCAAAAGTCGATCTGCGTTCTCTTTGCCAGTTACATACTTGGCTTGGAAGGTTATATGCAGATATGATTAGTGAGACACTACAGTTATGGCAAGAGGAGCATCAGTCCATAGATCTGATCGCAAGTCACGGACAAACTATATATCATTGTCCGGGTCAACCGTTTTATACCGCTTCAAATTTACATAGCACCTTGCAGATTGTAGATGCCGATGTCATTGCCACAAAAACAGGTATAATTACTATTTCTGATTTCCGACAAAAACATATCGCCAATGAACTAGAAGGAGCGCCTCTGGTACAGTATGGCGATCATTTACTCTACTCAGATAAAAAAGTCGACCGCATTTTATTAAATATCGGCGGTATATCTAATCTAACTTATTTACCAAAAGCTAAGGCGATAAACGATACCATTAGTAGCGATGTAGGCCCAGGAAACACATTAATTGATCAATATTGTCAACACACTCTTGGTATTGCCTATGACGAAAATGGCAAGATAGCATCGAGTGGAAATGTTAACGATAAACTGCTAATCAAATTAAGCCAACATGCTTTTTTTGATTTGCCACTGCCAAAGTCTACGGGACAAGAGCTATTTAACCGCGCGTATATACAACGTGCGCTGAGTGAATGTGATCTTTGCCATGAGGATATCATAGCAACTCTTACTGAATTTACCGCTCGTACTATTGCAGAGGCAATAAATCAGCTCACAACAGAACTCACTGAACTTTATGTCAGTGGAGGCGGGGTGCATAATGCGTTTTTGATGCAGCGCCTTGGTGGACTTCTCAAAGGCACCATAGTGATTAAAGACTTTGCCAACTTGAACATTGACCCTGATGCCAAAGAGGCAGCTTTATTTGCATTGCTTGCAAATGAAACGTTATCAGGAGAGAAGGAAGCGTTACCCTTTTCAATGGGGAAAATATCTTTACCCAATTAAGCTAATATATTTACGGCTTAACCATAGTACTAACTCGCTTAATGTGTTGGCAGCGCGTTTTACAAATGTGCTCCATAAGTTTATAGCTTGTGCTTTGGTTATTTTGTGATCAAAAAACAGACAGCACTGCACTCATCGCAGCATTAAACAGCCGTTTAGCGCCATTGACTTCATCGCCGTTTACATCAATCTCAGGATGGCTTGGCGCAATCAAGGCTTCGGCTAGCGTGATAGTAAACTCAGCAGTATTCTTCAAATAATCATGCAATCCAACCAAATTAATTTGCATAGCATACCTATCGGCTTCTAGTGGCTGTTGGATTTTAACGTCTACTATTTTGGTTAGATAAGTGTCAGCGTCAACAGTTAATACTGATTCAGACTTAGCAACACGTTCACCAAGTTTGGTCAAGATCACTTCAACCTTATCACCAATGCGCGCGTCCTTGGGGAGCTCGATTGTCAACGATAGTCCATTATCATCTGGTCGCAAAACTGGCTTCTCATAGGGCTGAACCGATCGATATTTTCCTCTTATCGAACTTTCAATTTGTGCCGCGTTAAAGCTAAAAATACCAAGGTTGCTACTCATTTATTTGCTTCTTCATTAATAAAGACGGAAGTAATTTTCTCAAAATATGATGACAGAATTATGACTTTATACCGTTTTCGTCAATGACACTCTCGGCTTTGAGCTGTTTAAAGGTTTTGCCCAATCGATATCAACGGTAATAAAAATAATTGAAACATGTGATGATGTGTTAAAAGACATAAAGCTCGATAATTCGAGCCTTATGTCACAGGGTGCCAGGTTGCTATTAACGCACTGCCAACATAATAAGTCCCGGGAAGACAAAAAATGAACCTAGCACATAAGCAAGTGCTGCCGGTTTGTTACGAGATCCAATATCAGCGATCTTTTCGGCTAGTTGCAGTGGTATCTCGCGTAATAACGGCATGCCGTAAATAAGCGTTACCGCAAAAACGTTAAACATTACGTGTACAAGTGCGATGGTAAGGGCAACTTCTGCCGCAGCACCTGTTATCGAGGTCGCTGCCAAAAGTGCGGTAATAGTAGTGCCAATATTTGCGCCTAATGTGAATGGGTAGATTTGACGGGTCGTAAACACACCACTTCCAGCAAGTGGGATCATAAGGCTAGTTGTTGTTGAAGAAGACTGAACCATAACGGTCACCACTGCACCAGAGCCAATTCCCACCAAAGGCCCACGACCGATAGCGCTATGTAACAATTCTTTAGCTTTACCTACTAGCGCTTTTTTCAGTAGTTTGCCTAAGTAAGTAACGGCGAACAAAATCATCATTATACCGATCACCACCATAGAAACCCCAGCGGCAGTAGAATCTAAAAAGCTTACGGCATCTTTGACCACATTAACCGCTGGCTTAACTAGTGGTTTGATAAAGTTATAGCTCTTTAAAGATAAATCAGCATCGCCTACAAAAACATGTGCAAGACTAGACGCAAACTTTTCTAAGATACCAAACATAATTTCTAACGGCAGGAAAATCACAACGGCCAATAGATTGAAAAAATCATGAACCGTAGAAGCTGCAAAAGCACGTTTAAACTCTTCTTTGCTGCGAATGTGACCTATTGAGACTAACGTATTGGTGATAGTGGTACCAATATTCGCGCCCATTACCATTGGAATGGCGATACTAATAGGTAATCCACCTGCTACTAATCCAACGATGACAGAGGTCACTGTTGATGAGGATTGAACCAGAGCAGTTGCTAATGCACCAAGTAATAAAGCCACTACAGGATTAGTTGCAAATGCAAATATTTCCTTAGCACCTTCGCTACCACCAGAGGCAAGTTTAAAACCGCCACTTACAGTACCTACTGCAACTAAGACTAAGTAAACAAGTAGAATGATAGACAGCCAGTTAAAAAGTTTTGCTGAAGCTGAAGTCTGAGATTGATTAACCATAGTTTCGCTCTTAGAGTAATACGTGTTCTTTCGTTACACTTTTATTTCAGTGGCGCATTAGAACATTCAATTGTTACAGTTATATTTCAGTTTTATGTAACTCAGATTATCTGACTATTTTGCGACCATGTTTCACAAATCTCAGTAAACAGGAGTCTGTAATTGTTTGTTTTTAATACGTATATTTGATGCTTTTTATTTACAATCTTTTACTTACACACGTTTTATCCATATTTGCTTCATTATTTCAACGTAGCATTGTCAAACAAACATTGTGTATTACTTTATTATGTCCAAACTGCTTACATTAATTTTATTGCTCGTTTCGACACTGGCTAGCGCTAGTATCTCAGCTCCTAAGCAAAACGGGCGTGATACACAAGTTGAGGTCCAATTTAGCGAGATGACCCCCGCACAGTTAAGTCAACAGCTAAATGTAAGCCAACAGGAAGCGTCGATAATCATCAGCCAGCTTTCTAAATATCAACCGTCATTAACAGAGCAGCCATACCAATGGGCTATAATTGATGCAAGCGCACTCGAAACTGGTTACAAACACTATCTTTCTTTCGGATTTGCAAGACTACCCTGGCTAAGTATTTCCTACGTCAATGAGACTCAGGTATCAGCTATCGCTCAATATACCCTTGACGCTGAGTTTTCAACCAGAGCAATATCGACTCCCCAGATATACCAGCCATTGACACAGCGAGAACAGGGTAGCGGACACTTCATCGTTCGCTACCAAACTTTTGCAAATGCCGCAGCAGATCTTAAATTACTCGACGATAGAACATTACAAAGTAGCATGCTTAGTAGTACCGTAATCAATGCAACGCTTAGTGGTATTATTGCCGCTGTCTTTGTCATCGTATTAGTAAACTTTTACTTCAATGCAAATGCCGCAAATGCTTATTACTGCGTTTGGACGTTATTATTTCTTTTAATAGTACTGGATATGTCAGGGTTCACTTTTCAGTATTTCTGGCCATCTTATGGCATATTTGCATCACTATTTTCAGCAGGGTTGATGACACTAGTTCCAGTCTTCCACCTCCTGTTTATCCGTGAGTTTTTACAACTCGGTCGGTTCAACCCCACACTAAATCACTTTTATAAGGCATTTTTGCTGGGCTACTTGTTATTAATCCCAGTAGCAATCCTATCGAAGTCTGTATTTTATAATTTGATTCTGAGTCTAAGTATCATCCCGCTGTTTATCTTTACCGCTTTTTGGTCGTTTCAGCAACGTGCACCTGGGTCGATTACCTTTGCTTTAAGCCTTTTGAACCATGTTGTTTTTGTTAATATCATCGCCATAGGGGGCACGATGTTTTCAGGCTTTATCAATGTCTATCACATTTCCAGTGCGATTAAGTTAGGCTACTTGATAGAGGTTATCCTATTTACTTTTGCTCTAGCCCAACAAAATAAGTCGGCACAAAACAACTTACTCTCGACATTACAAACGCAAGTAAATGCGTTGGCAAATACGGTAAAAACTGAAAAGCAATCTAATCAACGAAATAAACAAGAACTACAAGAAAAGGAACAACAACTATTTACAGATCTGTCTCATGAACTACGCACCCCTTTGACCGTAATGAAAGTACAAGTTGAATCTTTACAATACAATATTGTCGAGAATGTACAGGAAAGTTACAGTAAGTTGATGGATAAAATCGATGAGCTGAATCAGTTCATCAATCAACTTATGCTTGTTACAGATAACGAGAAACTTGCAACTATGCTAAACCTTAGGGACTTTACTATCTGTAAGCTAGTGCATAACGTCCATACTGAAGCTGCAAGTTTATTTGCAAGTAACACGGGGCAACTGGAGGTGAACTATCAGATTTCAGGAGCAGAGAAAGTAACAATAGATCTAGATGCTATCACAAATTGTATACTCGAAATTTTAGGTAATGCAAAAAAACATGGCGGTGAAAATGTAGCCGTCAAAATGAGCTTTTTTTGTTTGGATAATAACTTAATCATCCGCATTGAAGACTCAGGCACACCACTTTCATATGAAGCACACCAGAAACTGTTTGATCCCTTATATAAATCTCAGTCTTCGCGAACAAATTCGGGGAAATCAAAAGGCATGGGTCTTGCGATGTGTAAAAAGGTGTTAGAGGCCCATAGCGGGGAAATAGAGTCTTTCAATAGCTTGTTGGGCGGCCTCAACATCGAGATCAGAATACCGTTAAAATCAGAGCCAGCGTTTGCATAGTACGCTTAATAGCACAAAGCCTCTTCAGACAAAAGCAATCCTAAAAAACTCAGCTAAACTTGTTTCTTCTGTGACTTGTGATTTTTACTTGGAGACAAACGCAGCCAAAAAAAGATTTCAAGTAATAGTCCAATCACAACAAAAATAAACAGACCCGACTTATTTCCATAACTGTATGATGCTATAGCACCTACAACTACACCAAACAGAATTAACGTCCGAACTAACAAGTGCATCGTGTTTCCTTAACTTATGCCGTACAACTTATGGTCGCTATATATCACCACAATATTGATAAAGAGTAAATAAAGCATTGTCTACAACTGACGTTGCTTTAATCATTTTTGAATTACTATCGACCTTCCTATAAAATGTGCTGTTGGCTTGCCTCTTTCAAGAGCCGCTTAATTAATAGGGGTTAAGGGCAAGTTAGCATTACAATACGATTGTACATAATGATTTAAAGGGGCTTTCACTATGGGCTTTTGGCAAGAAAAAACACTTGAAGAAATGACAACTGAAGAGTGGGAATCAATCTGTGATGGTTGTGGTAAATGCTGCTTACATTCATTTATTGATAGTGATGAGGAAGATGATTCGGAATTTGAAAGCACCGACTTCTTGCGCGAAGGTGAAGAGTTACTTTACACCGATATTGTTTGTCAATATAACGACGCTACAACATGTGGGTGCAGTCGCTACAGTGAACGCCAAATCTTAGTGCCGTCATGTGTACAATTAACTAAAGAAAATCTAAAAGATATATTCTTTATGCCAACGAGTTGTAGCTACAGGCGACTGTACGAAGGCAGAGGTCTCGCTAGTTGGCATCCGCTCAAACATAAAGGTTCCAAACAAGCCATGATAGATGCGGGGATAAGCATATTTGGAAGAGCAATATCAGAATTAGAAGTAGATTTAGAGTCAGATTTTGAGTCCCATATTATTGACTGGCCTACAAAAGACGTCAACTAAACACTAGACGACAATTGATACACGCTGCGTTTGCAACAGGTGAACGCACAAAATACATATTTTCACGTCCGTTATCGCTTAGCACCATTAAATGTAGTAGTGCTTACAGTGTCAAAAAACAAATGTAGACTTCGCCTCAAAGGCGACTTTGAACTTTCATATGGTAATCACGATATAGCTACCTTGCTGAGGTTAGTACATATTACACATACTTTTTACTTCATTTTCTCAGCTTGACTGTTAGTTCAGGTGGGTGTCATTGATTTTTTAATTCAATATAGGTAGTTTTTTCCGTTCTAATGCTGTAACCACGCATACGCATTTCTTCCTGAAGACCTTTCAGAAATGGGCTTTTTCGATTCATGATAACTCCTCACCTCACGCCGCTGTATGTATACACAACATTATCTGAAATTCTCGGATATCAAGGGAAATATTGAAAAAATTTTTGCGCGTTTACGCATTAATAAATTAAAAATATTATTGTCTATCAAAAGGTTGTGTATCTACGATCTGAGATAATAAGTTTGGGAAACGCGCATGCGCACTTTTCCAGATGGTATATTTAGCAGAATGCTGATAAGTTCTTTGCATACTGATAGTTAACTGTGCGCGTTTTCACTGGTCCAATGAGGTAAACGCGCATGCGCACGAATAAAATGTTAGTTGCCTCTGGTTCAACTGATAGAGAGAGCTTTTAAATCCAGCATTGTTTTTATTAGTTAGGAATCTCCATTGATCTTATGCTTTTTGTTTTTGCTAGTTTTAAGCGATATTGTATGCATCATTAGATTCGCAGTATCGTTAGAATGAGGATGGTTAATGAGAATATATTATCGTTCAGACTTGCTATGTGGAAAGCAAAATGGAAACAGAGGAAATATCAGCTTATCAAAAAGGATGCTGTATTCTTTATCCAGTAAATTGGATTTACAGCCATTCTCATTGGAGGAGATAAAATCAGTTTTGTTAAATAAGCATCATTCGATAGGATGTTCCATCAAGGCTCCTTTTCAATATGTCGGGTGGGAGGCAGAGTCCCAGTGGTACGAGTTATTTAAAGGAGAAGAAGAAATATTTCTTCCAAAGAATATTAATTTTACTGATGGAAAGGTGACTTACTTTATCGTTGTAATTGGTGAACAATACGAACTAAGAGTGTGGCGTGATAGCCACTGTTTTGATAAAGATAAAAATATGTGGTTTTCTCACGAACCAGTAGTTTCTGATGCAGAGTTGAATATGCTTAAAAATAGTTTTTATACTTTAATTACACATGTCCAACGGGAAGAACAGTTATTTATGTCAAGAAATTTGCGAACTGGCTCAGGCAACTAACAAACTGTTCAAGAGGGATTCGCAACGCGTGGCATTTTCACTATGCGTTGGTTTTAGTGATTAAGGTGATATGCGGCGGCTTCGGTATTGCGTTGCTCACCCCTTAACAGGGCGTTATAACGCAATTTGTGTCGTATGTCATATTCTATGGTTTTCATATAAATTATTATGTTAAGGTGAGTTTTTATTTACTCAGAGAAACCTCAATATGAGAAAAGTATTACTAGCGTTAACTTTTGGCTTGTCGATTGCTTCATTTAATTCATCAGCAGCGTTTGGTTTAAGCGATTTAAAGCAAGATAAAATCTGTCATTTTGCCAATGGTGATGAAGCTAATGTTAAGTGTAAAGATGGTGATGTGGCTATGTGGACACCAAACTCATTTGGTAATGAGCAACTACCAATCTTATACATTTCATTATTCTGTGATTTTGAGGCTCCTATTACCCACACTGTCGGGGGTGTTTCTTGCATTTTTACTACCAAACGTAAGGCTCAATGGAGTGACTTTGGTATTACAGTGAAGTAATTAACAAGCGTTATAACAAAGCGTTTAAGACAGATTCCCAACGCATGGCATTTTTCCTTCCATCGTTGGGTTTTGTGTTTAAGGTGGCATGGTTAAGTTTCGTGGTGGCGTTGCTCACTACTTAACGCGGCGTTATGTTTCCGAGTTACCCACAAAATGTAGACACCCTCTATAGTTATATTTAACAGAAGTTGAGGTGTCACATGACTCGTAAAAAGCATCAACATTACACAGAAGAATTCCGCAAAGAAGCTGTTAAACGCTCAGAGAAACCGGGTGTAACACAAGCCCAAGTTGCAAATGAGCTTGGTATCAGTGCACAGCAAATATCCAACTGGAAACGGCAATTTAAACGACTCTCAGATAAACAGTTTAATACCTTGGATGGCGTAGACTACTCCAAACAAGAAAGTGAAGAGTTGCGTCGTCTTCGCAGAGAAAATAAGCGTTTAAAAGATGAAATGGAGTTTTTAAAAAAGGTCTCTGCGTACTTCGCGAAAAACCAAGAGTGAAGTACGCACTCATGATGGAATACTTGGCTCAATATAGTATCCAACTTATGTGCCGGGTACTTGGTGTTCACCGTTCAGGCTTTTATCGTTGGCGCTTACAGCCGACAAGTATACGGTCAAAGCGTCGTGACGCCATTACATCACTAGTCAAAGATACCTTTGAAGAATTCGAAGCAGCTTATGGAGCACCGAGAATAACGCAAGAATTGAATGCTTTGGGTCATCGCTGCTCAGTAAATTACATTGCCAAGATAATGAGTGAGCAAGGCATAGTTGCACGTAACGGTAAGGCATTTAACTATGGTAGCCATACGTTAACGATGCACAATGTTGCAGAAAACTTACTATGGCGAGACTTCAGCACAACGGGCCCAAACCAAAAATGGGTGACGGATATCACTTATGTGTGGGTACACAAGCGATGGCTTTATTTGGCGACAGTGATGGACTTATATTCCCGTAAGATAATAGGTTGGCGCTTAGATGTGAATATGACAGAGCAACTTATTACGCAAGCGATGAAAATGGCGACGGCGGCAAGAGGTGTAGCACCTGGGCTCATTATTCACTCAGACAGAGGTTCTCAATATAGGTCAACAAACTACGTCAATTACCTTGAAAGGTTAGGTGTAAAGCGAAGTATGAGTAGAAAAGGAAACTGCTGGGATAATGCGGTGATGGAGTCCTTCTATGCGAGGTTGAAAGTTGAATTAATCTTAGCGAAGAATTATCAGTCGATTGCGGAAGCACGTTCAGGTATATTTGGGTACATAGAGATATTTTATAACCGCAAAAGAAGACATTCAGCAAACGATGGGTTGAGTCCGGTCGAGTTTGAAGAACGAGCAGCAAAGGCTGCATAGTTAGGTGTCTATTTTTTGTGGGTAACACCAGCATACAAGGAGAATTCGGTGATAAAATTAACTTTAGCATTCATATTCCTTATTTTTTCTTTCTCAATTTCTGCAAATGACAAGTTCACGGCAGAACAATTAATTGAAAAAGCAAAGGCATTTGTATCAGCCAAAAATTCACGTCAACAACCAAATACAACCACTAAAGAAATCGACCATTATATATCTTTATTGTCAGATAACTTTATCGATGAACATGTTAAATTTAAGTTTACGTATACTGATAAAACGAAACTCCGTTCAGACATGGTTGGTAAACTAAAAGATGAAGTTATAAACAGTAATATAGAAATAAAGGAAATCATGGTAGGTGCTAATGTTGTATTTATCAAAATGACTGAAATGGGTAAAGTTAAGCCTGCACATTTAGATAAAACCATTGAATATAGTAAAATTAATATTGTTTCATTAGAATTTAACGAAGCAGGTTTAATAAAGCATATCCGTCGACACCACGGTTAATGTATGCCTAACAAACGCTTTAACCAACAGGACACAAAACAGCAGGCTTGTGCTCCTTCGTCGCAAATTTTAGCCTGCTATTTTGTGCCGTTTACGGCAAGCGTTAGGTGCACTTGGAAATACGGAGTTTAGTTTTAATTTTTGTACTTTTATCAGGTTACGCAACAAAACCAAATGGCTGCAGTTTCGATCTGAAAGCTTGGGAAAAACCACTTGAGTTACCAGCTTCGTTAAACACAGATTTTAAAGCAGACATTAAAAATTGGCATAAAGCTGATAATGGTGATTTAATCTACTGCAAAAGTTATATCGCAGAAGATATTTGTGGTGCTGAGTTTGAAATTCATTTCAAACAGCAAAACGGTACATATAAGTCCGAGGAAATAATGTGTATGCAATAGCACACCTAACAAACAGTTCAAAAGCGGACAAACTTAGGAGTATTTGTGAATAGATCAATAACCCGAGCCATATCATTGATATTTACAGTTTCATTAATGACAGTTTTAGCTTCCTGTAAAAATTATGATGCCACTAATTTTGAGTCAAATACGAAAGCTGAGATCATTGAATTTATTGATGGAAATGTTGGGCAAGTGGTTTCAATTTCTATTGTAGATTCAGAAAATACTTACCAATATCATTTAGGGGTATTAAGTAATGGGGATACTCCCAATAACCAAACAGTATACGAAATTGGCTCTTTAACCAAAACTTATACAGGCTTAGTTGCTGCTAAAGCCATTCTCGACGGAAAAGTTGAGCTTGATAATGATATCCGTCATTACCTCAAAAGTAATGAATACAAAAATTTGGAGCTGTCCAACCAATATATAACTTTACGACATCTTATGACTCATACTAGTGGGCTTCCACAGGGTTTTGCTTACAGTCGCGAAGATATTGAGCAAGGCACATATTTTGAAAAAATATCAAAATATTCCAGAGACAACTTTTTTGATGATCTCAAAAAAGTGAAACTTAACTCTATTCCTGGTGAGGAATATCAATATTCAAACTCCGGTACTGATTTAGTTGCATATATTTTGGAGTCTGTTTACCAAAAGCCTTTTGAATTGCTCGTTTCTGAAATAATTACAGCTAAGTCTGGAGAGCTGGACACGAAATTTAGAGGTACTAACTTTAAGCCGGGTGAAATTACTGTAGGAACGGATGAAAATGGTGATCAAATGCCTTTGGCCAGTGGATATTGGTTTGCTAGTGGCGGGTTAACTTCAAACGTTGAGTCAATCACTCGTTATATGCAACATCAACTATCCTCAGAACCCGAAGTGGCTACTTCTCATCAACTTCTCGATGAGAGTTGGACGGGGCATGGTACGGCATTTTATTGGTACACAAATAAGTATGATTCGAATGAACAAATGTTATACCAAAGCGGTGGCTCAATGGGCACGTCTAGTTGGCTTACCATTTACCCGAAGAAAAACATCGGTATCTTCATCGTAACAAACTTCGCAGGTAGCAATACTCAACCAGAATTAGAAGCCATTTCAGATAAGATTTTTGACCATTTAGCAGCATATAACAAAGCCTTAAAGTCGGATTCGTAACAGTTGGCTCGGTTCCGCTTCACTACACATTTTAGCCAACGATTACTCACCGCTTAAGGCGGCGAAATTGCAACGGGAAAAAGATATTAAGTTGCTATTGAATGGACGAAATTGGCTTATGCGACTATCAGATTTGATTAAGCTCTAACAATCAAGTCTAGATTACTACAAGTCAAGACTTATTCACATTACACCAAAAACAAGGTCGTAAACTTTATCTTCATATAAATTTATGCTGCCATACTGCTTTTTTAATTAAGCAGTGCAATTGCGTCTGTACATACATTGTTTTTTACACTTTTCCTCATTGATGACGCACGCCAGTAAAGCAACGTGCAACTTCTGTTGTTTTATATCCAGTTTCCAACAACCAGTGCCGAAATCGCAGCTCGCCATGATGAGGAAAATATTGAAGGCTTTCCCCATAACCCACCAACTTGGTTACGTAAGTTATAGTATTAGATAAAGGTATACCACCGCATAATGCAATTGTTCTGCTAATAAGCCACCTCTCTTCTATGACCCAGTAAGCTGGATTCAAAAGCCAAACAAAAATCGGAACGTTCCAACAAATCATTTGTGACTTTCTTGTAACACTGTGTAGAATCAAAGTGAAAATAAACTGGAGTATCACTTGTGAGCGAATTAAATACAAAGCAAACCTTCGTCACAAGCGCGAACGCCGAGAATAACAATTATCGACTTCCGCTTATTGCAATGACAACACTATTCTTCTTATGGGGATTTATCACCGTATTAAATGATGTGCTTATTCCCAGATTGAAGGGAGTTTTTGACCTTAGTTATACTGAAGCCATGCTTATTCAATTTTGTTTTTTTAGTGCCTATTTTATAATCTCGTTACCAGCGGGGCATTTGGTAAAACGGTTCGGATATAAAAATGGAGTGATGACAGGGTTAATCGTCGCATCGCTCGGGTGTATGATTTTCTACCCAGCAGTGGTGGTCCATGAATATTGGATTTTCCTGTCTGCATTATTTGTACTTGCATCAGGGATCACTATTTTGCAAGTGTCTGCAAACCCCTATGTGGCAGCTTTAGGCGATCCTAAGACAGCATCAAGTAGATTAAATCTTGCACAAGCACTTAATGCGTTAGGTACAACTGTTGGACCCATTGTTGGTGGCATTTTATTATTTGGAACTGCAGGAACATTAACAGTGGAAGCCGCTGCAAACGCAGATTCTGTGAAGATCCCTTATTTAATTTTGGCCGCAGCGTTACTAAGCATTGCCATCGTATTTGCATTCCTAAAGCTGCCAATTATTGCAGAGCACACTGAAGCCGTAGATTGTAAAGCAAAAAACCACAAACTTATCCAAGCGCCACATCTTGTCATGGGTGTATTTGCTATTTTTAGTTATGTAGGTGCTGAAGTTGCGATAGGTAGCTTTTTAGTGAATTATTTCGCACAGCCTGAAATAGCAGGGTTAAAGGAACATGCAGCAGCTAAGCTCATTGGTTATTACTGGGGCGGTGCAATGGTTGGACGTTTTATTGGTTCAGCGGTATTAAAAACAGTTGCCCCATCTAAAGCCGTAGCATTTAATGCGGTGGTCATTATTTTGTTGCTTGCACTGACAATGAGTACACAAGGCAATATCGCAATGATTGCTGTATTAGCGATTGGCCTATTTAACTCAATTATGTTCCCAACGATTTTTTCTATGGCCATCGAAGGGCTTGGCTCATTGACCAGTAAAGGTTCTGGTTGGCTGTGTCTAGCGATAGTAGGGGGCGCAATTGTGCCTTTATTACAGGGCGTTGTCGCCGATAATTTCCACATTCAAATTAGCTTTATCGTACCTTTGGTATTTTATGTCTACATCGCCTGGTATGGTCTAAATGTTATCAAGCTCTCTCAGAAATGGCAGACAAGACTAAATTAATACAGCCTAGCCTAATTTTTTAAGACCCCTTAACAATAAGGTAAAGGTGAGCAGCGCTATGCTCACCTTTTTATTTTCCCCTCCAATCATCATAGTGACTGAATACGTATTCATAGCCGCAATTCTCGGTAACCCGTAGGAACGTTCCAAAAAATCATAATCGTTTTATGAATAGGCTAGATATCTGTTCTTAAATCTAAACTTAGCGAATTTACTGCCGATAAACAAAGACAAGTCTTAGGATTTTTGATAAAAATGGTGCTATCGGAATTAACTTTCCAATACCATAATAAACAACTAATTAGCTGCGCATACGCCTAATTACTAAAAGAACAAGTTCAACAGGATCATCATGTTTAAAGCGCTAAAGTTCACCACCAAAGTAACCGTAGCAGCCTCTCTTGTACTCGTAATTGTACTTGGCTTGTTTACTATCAACAATTTTTTGGTCATGCGAGATCAAACGCAAACTCGACTCACTCTGGTTTTGCAAGAGATCTCCAGTTCTGTTTCGCAGAATATCGCTAATTGGCTCAATAACAGGCTTGAAATCGTGGTGTCCATCGCCCAAGGGCATAAAGCTGATGACTCAATAGAACAAATAAGAAGAAGATTAAAAACTGCTGATGTCGCTGGGAACTTTAAAAACGTGTTTATCGGAACACCTGATGGTACGTTTGTGTTGGACGATCCAAGCATTCAACTTCCCGCTGATTTTGATGCCACCAGCCGCCCTTGGTATAAGCTCGCGGAACAAAAACAAGACACCGCTTTTACTGCCCCGTATATTGATGTAACAACAAATGAATTTACAATTTCAGCCGTGGTACCGGTTAAATTTCAAGGCCGCTTTGCTGGAGTCGCTGGCGGTGACATTGACATGTCAACTATCACAAAAATTATCAATGAAATTGACTTTTTAGGATTCGGCTACGGCTTTCTACTTGATAAAAGCGGAAAGATACTTAGTCACCCCAATGCCGAGCTGAATGACAAGCCGATGTCCGACTTGTTCGGCCAGAATTTACCGTTGAGTAGGGAGTTTACGGAGCTTGAAATAGACGGTACAGAAAAGATAGTGTCATTTGTAAAGATGAATGGCATTAAAAACGTTGACTGGTACCTTGGTGTTGTTATCAACAAAGAAATTGCTTATTCATCAGTGTCCTCTTTTAGAAATATGGCAGCTATCTATATGCTACTTGGTGTAATTGCTATTGTTGTGATGCTGCAACTATTGCTCAAGTATCTTATGCGCCCTATGTATAACCTAAACGCTGCCATCAAAGATATCGCTCAAGGTGAAGGCGACCTTACCCGCAGGTTGGTGATAGAAAATCAAGATGAGTTTGGCGAGCTATCTGATTATTTCAACCAATTTATCGATAAGATCCATGCTTCAATCACACAAGTTAAAAATACGACTGTGACACTTGAGAATGTAGTAAATAGTCTGGTAGCACAAACACAAGACACGTTATCTATGTATACTGATCAATCTAAACGAACTGATAGTGTTGCTACAGCAATAAACCAGCTTTCTTCAAGTGCACAAGAGATCTCAAGCAGCGCCACTCACGCATCTGAACTTGCGAGTAATGCCAACAAGCTTTCCGTGGAAAGCCAGCATTCGCTTACTGAAAATATCGAAGAAATAGCCGCACTGACGCAAAAAATGTCACAAGCCCAAGAAACCTTAGATGGGTTAGACAAGCTATCAGGTAGCATAGGCCAAGTACTAGAAGTCATAAAAGGCGTAAGTGAGCAAACGAATTTACTTGCTCTTAATGCTGCTATTGAAGCTGCTAGGGCTGGAGAGGCAGGGCGTGGTTTTGCTGTAGTTGCTGATGAAGTAAGACAATTAGCGCAGCGTACCCAAGAATCAACACAAGAAATTGAAAGCACCATCGCGCAGTTACAACAGGGCTCATCATCCGCAGTTGCAGTAATGAAAGCAAGCCTCGAAGACTCCGCTCGAAGTGCCGAAAGGGCGAACGCTTCTGGTACGAAAATGCAAGAAGTAAGCAACTCGATTGATGCTATTGATGGTGTCAATCATGCGGTTGCTAGCGCGACCAATGAACAAAATACCGTGATCCAATCACTTGATAGCGATATTCATCACATAAGCGACTTAAGTATTCAAGGTAGTAACAACCTCACCGCAACACTCGACGAGTGTAAATCATTGAAAACACAGTTTGATGAATTAGAACAAATGGTGCTCAAATTTAAGGTTTAAACAAGTTTACCCTAAGATGAAAAGCCGCTTAACATAAGCGGCTTTTTTATGATGTTTTTATTACAAACATAGCTATAAACATTCCATTAACAACACAAAGAATAAAAAAATCAGAAACTTACACCTAAAGCGTCGAAATCATGACAACTGTAATAATTATGTATTAGTTGCGCAACATGGTTGTCATTTTCACTATTTAGACTGCCCGCAGTTTTTAAGTAACTAGCAATAATTATAAGGTGTATGCGATGAAGTGCGTTAACCACTTGCTTATAGCAGGTATGCTAGCGACGGCCTCTGCCGGCGCAACAGAATTAGATCAAGCCATGAATAAAAGCATGGCAATTAATGGATCCGCATTAAAGTCACAGGAAAAGATCGATAATATTGCAGATGACATGCAATCTCGACTGCAAAAATTTAAAACTCTGAACAAAGAGATTGATGGGTTATCTGTTTATAACGCTCAGTTAGAAAAACAAATAACAAACCAACTTGAAGAAATGTCAGCGATTAATACGTCGATGGATCAAGTTTCGGTGATTGAGCGCCAGATCACGCCATTAATGATGCGCATGATCACAGGCTTGCAACAGTTCGTCGAATTAGACGTACCATTCCTTCCCAAAGAGCGTGCTGAACGTATCACTCAACTTAATAACCTGATGGATCGTGCAGATATTTCATCTAGTGAAAAGTTTCGTCGCGTATTAGAAGCTTATCAAGTTGAAGTCGATTACGGCCGAACAATCGAAGCATATACCGCACTATTAGACGTGAATGGACAGGAGCGTGAGGTAGAGTTTCTGAGAATTGGTCGACTTGAGCTACTTTACGTCACTAAAGATGGTAGCCAAGCGGGTTTCTGGAACAAAGACAGCCAAGCTTTTGAAACACTTCCAGATACCAACATTAGCCAAATTAATAAAGGCATTCGCATCGCACGCAAACAATTAGCACCAGACATGCTAACGCTTCCAGTTCAAGCTGCTGAGTAATAGGTGAGGCTATCATGAAATTCCTACAACAATTCACTAAACACGCTATTTTCGCAACAACACTTGCGTTGACCGCATCTGCGCATGCTGAGCAGGCATTAGATTTGGATTCACTGCTAAAAACCTTAGAGCAGGGTCAAACGGCACAAACAGCGCAAAACAAGCAACGTGAAGCTGACTTCAAAGCACAGCAAAACAACCAGATCCAAATGTTGAACACATTAACTGCAGAGCGCAACCAAGCGCTCGCAAAATCAGAGCGTCTAGAAACTAATTTTGAAGAAAACGAGATTAAACTGGCGAATTTAAGTGACACCCTTAGTAAGCGTATGGGAACGCTAAAAGAGCTATTTGGTGTACTTCAGCAAGTTGCTGGTGATAGTTCGAACAAGTTCGCAACATCTGTGGTATCAGCGGAAATTAAAGGTCGTGATGACTACATGACTGAGCTTGCTAAAAAAATGGGTTCAACGTCGCGCCTTGCATCAATCGAAGACATAGGAAAAGTCTGGTTTGAAATGCAGCGTGAAATGACTGAACAAGGTAAAGTATCGCGCTTTAATACCGAAGTGATTGTAGCCGGTGGTGCAAAACAGAATAAAGAAGTACTTCGTGTTGGTGCGTTTAACTTAATCGCTGACGGGAAATACCTAACTTACAACAATGATACACAAACCATTTCAGAACTGACTCGTCAGCCAGCCTCTCGCTTCACCTCAACAGCGGGTGAATTACAAGATGCGAAGACCGGTTCTGTCGATTTTGCCCTTGACCCAACAGGTGGTTCAATTCTCGGTCTACTAGTACAAGCGCCAAATACGGAAGAACAAGTACACCAAGGTGGCGCGGTAGGTTACGTTATCTTAGGTGTTGGTTTGTTAGCACTTCTAATTGCGATTGAGCGTTTTATATCCCTAATGTTAATGGGCTCAAAAATCAATCGTCAACTAAAAGATAGCGTTGCCCGTGACGACAACCCGTTAGGACGCGTGATGAAAGTAAAAGAGCAATACCCAAATGTTGCTTATGACACGCTAGAGCTAAAGCTTAGCGAAGCAATCCTTCGTGAAATGCCAAAGATCACACGTAACCTGACATTAATCAAAATTATTTCCGTCGTCGCGCCGCTACTTGGTCTACTAGGTACAGTGACCGGTATGATTAACACCTTCCAAGCAATTACCCTGTTTGGTACCGGTGACCCTAAACTCATGGCTGGTGGTATTTCTCAGGCACTCGTGACCACCGTACTTGGTCTGGTTGTCGCTATCCCAACGGTATTCCTTTATACCTTATTAAACACTCGTTCTCGTAACTTGCTGCTTATTCTGCAAGAGCAAAGTGCAGGGATCATTGCTGAGCGTAGTGAGAAAGGAGCGTAATCGTGGTTGTATTGCTTGATGCAATTAACGCTTTACGTGAATTCCTTGACACGGGTGGCCAGGTTCTCCTGGTCATCGGCTTCGTAACCTTCGCTATGTGGCTACTTATTCTAGAACGTTTTATGTTTGTGTTCGGAAAGTACAGAAGCTACAAAAACGACGTCCTACAAGCTTGGAACTCTCGAGATGAGCGTAACAGTTGGAACGCAGAGCAGATAAGGCAAGCCACTATCTCTCGCGTAGGGATCAAACTCAATGCCAACTTACCTTACATTAATGTCATGGTTGCGCTTTGTCCGTTATTAGGACTTCTTGGTACGGTAACCGGCATGATTGAAGTGTTTGATGTGATGGCTATTACAGGCTCAGGGAGCGCACGCTCGATGGCATCTGGGGTATCAAAAGCGACTATACCAACAATGGCGGGCATGGTTGGCGCACTTTCAGGTGTATTTGCATCAACCTATTTACAACGTAAAGCCAAACGTGAAGTTGAATTGTTAGAAGACAAACTGCTACTAGACCATTAGTTGGCAGTGTGAGGAAAGAATTATGAGAGCACCACTTGCAAAAGTATTCCAAGAAGAAGAAGCAGAAGAAATCAACATGACACCTATGCTGGACGTTGTATTTATCATGCTTATCTTCTTCATTGTTACAGCTTCTTTCGTCAAAGAGGCGGGTATTGATGTTAACCGCCCAGAAGCGGCTACCGCAGTGAAAAAGCAAAGAGCCAATATCCTAGTTGCAATTTCAGATACTGGTGAAATTTGGATTAACAAACGCCAAGTAGATATCCGCGCAGTTCAAGCAAACATTGAGCGTCTTAAAGCGGAAAATCCGCAGGGGAGTGTAGTTATTCAAGCTGATAAAAAGGCAACTACTGACACGCTAATTAAAGTAATGGATGCATCACGCGCAGCTGGCGCATTTGATGTTTCAATTGCGGCACAGGAGTCATAGGAATATACCATGCGTTACTTAATTGCTTTAGTAATTGCGGGCATAGTTACCTTCTTTCTCTTCTTGGGTATGCAAGCGCTAATCCAAGGAGGGGAAGGCGCAATGACCGATCCTGTAAAAGGACAAGTGTTAGACTTTGTTCGCCTTAAAAAAGAAGAAACTGTCGAGAAGAAAGAGCGCAAACCACAAAAGCCGCCAACGCCAAAAGAGCCTCCACCGCCAATGGAAGCACCACAAACACAGAGTAACAATCTGGATACCAACGCAGGAAGCTTTGACTTTACTGCTAACGTCGATGCTGACGTAGATTTGGCAGGTGGTTTGGCGCTTGAGTCCAGTGATGGTGAATATCTGCCAATCGTGAAAGTTGCGCCGGTATATCCAAGACGGGCGTTATCACGCGGAATTGAGGGGTATGTGATTGTTGAGTTCATTGTAACTAAACAAGGCACTGTGAGAAACCCTGTTGTAGTAAGCGCTGAACCGGAATCAATCTTCGACCAAGCAGCGCTTGATGCGGCATTGAAATTTAAATACAAACCTCGCGTAGTTAACGGTGAACCGGTTGAAGTTGCGGGTGTTCAAAATAAGATTTCATTTCAAATTAATGGCTAACCGTCATTAAGGATTGCGATTATGAAAATGTTTAAAAAAATTACTTTATTAAGTGCATTATTTAGCACAGGGTTAATAATGCCAAGTCTCATTTCAGTCTTACCAAATGTTAATTTGGCAACGGCTTATGCAGACTCAGAAACGAAAACCAAACGAGTACCTGCATTACGCGAAAAAGTGTATAGCCAACTAGCTCGTGCGCAAAAACTCGCAGACGACGGTCAAGTAACTGAAGGCTTAGCAGCTCTTGATTCAGTCAAAGAGCGTGCATCCAGTATGAATAGTTATGAAGTTGCTATGATGCACAACTTTTATGGTTTTATTTACTACAACGAAAACCAGCTTGATAAAGCGATTGAGTCATTCCAAGCAGTCATTAAGCAAGAAGCTATTCCTGAGTCATTACGCCTTTCGACCACATTTAGTTTGGCTCAATTGGCAATGGCCAACAATGACTTCAATCTGACTCTAAGGTTTCTTGACGAGTGGAGCGCAGCAACACCTCAAGCCCCTAAAAGCAACTTTTATATTTTAAAAGCACAAGCGCAATATCAGCTAAAAATGTATAATGATGCAATTGATAATATTAACTCGGCTATTAATATAGTTGAGTCAGAAGGTGATTTACCAAAAGAGAACTGGCTAGTTTTACAACGTGCTATTTATTATTCACTTGGACAGCATAAAAACGTTGTTAAGGTGCTAGAAAAAATGGTTAACCTTTATGACAAACCTCAATATTGGATCCAATTGGGTGGAATGTATGGGGAAGTAGGTGCAGATAAAAAACAGCTGGCTACATTTGAAACTGCGAAGCAACGAGGTTTCATTAAATCAAAATCTGACTATATGCAGCTTGCACAGGTATATTTAATGAACTCACTGCCTTATAAAGCCGCTGAAATATTAGATAAAGGAATAAAAGCAAAGGTTGTTGAGGATAATGCCAAAAATCTTACCTTTATCGCCGAAGCATTCGTACAAGCTAGGGAAGATAAAAAATCGCTTCCATATTTTATTGCTGCCACTGAGAAAGTTGAACATGGCAATTTAGATCAACGGCTTGCTGAGATCTATCTAAACCTTGAAAAATATGAAGAAGCGGCTGATTACGCACGTATGGCACTAAATAAGGGCGAACTAAACTTTGAATCAAATGCTTACGTTGCACTTGGTATGGCACAATTTAATCTGCAAAATTTTGACGCATCCATATTAGCATTTGAACAAGCTGAAAAGCATAAAAAATCAGCAAATTTAGCCAAGCAATGGATTAAATATGTTAAAAGAGAAAAAGTTAATGCTGAGACATTAAAACAAGCATTATTATAACATTTTATAATCGCAACACCAAAGCCGCCTTCGGGCGGTTTTTTTTATTTATAAAGTTCCATTTTTATTTATGAAGATTTAATTACAAGCACTTGGTGTAATCTTCATGTAATAAAACACCATTAATTTAGTCACATCATTTAAAAACAGTAAAAAAATAATTTTTTAAAGTCTACTACTTGGAGTTAGCAATGGAACTAAAAAACCTCTTCAGAGTCTCTGCAATCGTCGCTGCTATGGCATTAACTGGTTGTGGTGGTGACATCGAAGTTACGCCTACGGTAAACGATAACAGCGTTAATAATTCAAATAACACCAGCAACAATGGCGGCGAAACACCTCCTCCGGTAGCAGAAAACCCATGTACAGCACGTACTGTGGGCAGTACTGAAGTTCAAGGTCAATTCCAAGCACCTCACTGTGTATACGGTACCGACTTTGCATCTAAATCGTTAGAAATAGAATCTGATATTTCATTTGCAAAACTTGAAAATGGTGGTGCACATGTATTTAAAGGTGCACTACTAATTGGTAAAGATTGTAATACCGCAACAAGCTGTACTATTTCAGAAACTGGCCCAACACTTGAAATAAAGCCGGGCGCGGTAATGGCATTCACATCAGGTGAATCTGTCGTGCGTATTGCTCGTGGTTCAAAAATTAACGCCGTTGGCACAGCAGCGGATCCTATTCGCTTTACTTCAGCCGCTGAATTTGAAGCGTTTGACTTGGCAGGAATTGGTCCACAGTTCGCTGACTGGGGTGGGATCATGGTAAATGGTTTTGGTATTACTAACGAATGTACAGATGCAGAACGCAACGCTAATTTATGTAACGCTGACTCTGAAGGTGTAACCAGCTACTACGGTGGTAACAATAATGCAGATAGTAGTGGTCAAATCAAATATGCCCACATTTGGTATGCAGGTTCAGGCCCTCGTGATGGTGGCCCTGGGGACGACTTGAACTCGCTAACGCTAAACGCTGTAGGCTCAGGTTCTAGCTTTGAATTTTTGCATATTCACCAAGGCTTTGACGATGGTATCGAATTCTTCGGTGGTGCTGCAAGCATCAAAAACATCGTCGTAACTGATACGCAAGACGACGCGATAGACGTAGACGCTGGTTGGCAGGGTAAAGGCCAGTTTATCTTAGTGAAGCACGGTACTATCGAAACTAAACGTGATGTTACTTATGCAGACGACGATGGTAATCCAGTACTTCTACCAGCTGGTACGGTAGGCTTCATGGGTAACAACGGCTTTGAAACTGACGGTGAGAAGGCATCAGGTGACGATTATAGCCAAGCACCAGCCTCAACACTAAACTTTGCAAATGTCACTGTAATTACTACAGATGGTAACTCTATTCGAGATGATGACGAGTCTCAAGGCATGAAGTTTGACGACGCTATCCGTGGCATGTATTACAACGCACTAATTGTTAAAGCAGAAGCATCGAACGGGACTGAATGTTTAGAGTTTAAAGATGGTGACGCAGCTGCAAATGCTGAAGCTGATACGCTAAATTATGACAGCTCGGTACTTGCTTGTGCAGCAAACTTTAAAAACGGCTCCGATCCACTTCCTGCAGGTGAAGGTAAGGAAGATTGGTTTGTAAATGGTGGTGTAAATCAAATTCTTAATGGTGCGCAAGATGTGTTGGCTGCTGATGGTTTCTCAACAAATTCGAGCTCAACAGCAATCACCGTTGATGCGAATAACCTAAGTGGATTAAATGACGCTTTCTTCACAACAGTCGATTACATTGGTGCAGTATCAGATACAGACACTTCATCTGAATGGTATCAATGGGCTAAGAAAGCAATTGAGGCTTCAAACGCAGACTAATTATCAGTAATGACCTTAGTTATTACAATTAAGGCGCAGTCATTGCGCCTTTTTTATGATTTTTGGCAGGATTGCATATGGATACTCAAATGAAATTTAAAAAAGTTGCTTTAGCCATAAGTGCGGCAGTTACTGTTGCAACTTCTCTACCTAGTGTGGCGGAAGAAGAACAGGCAATTGAAGAAGTTGTTGCTGTAGGTACTCGTTTGCAAGGCAGTGCTGCAGCAGTAATCGAAGAGCGTAAAAACCAAGCGTTCGTTGCAGATATTTTAGGTGCAGAACAGCTTTCTCGCACCGGCGACAGTGATGCGGCATCAGCACTTCGTCGTGTAACAGGTCTGACACTCGTTGACGGCAAATTTATTTATGTTCGTGGTCTAGGCGAGCGTTATTCTAGTGCACGATTAAATGGTGCCGCTGTACCAAGCCCGGATCTAACTAGAAACGTTATTCCGTTGGATATATTTCCCGCTAGCATTATTGAAAGCCTAGCGGTGCAAAAAGCGTATTCACCTTCAATGCCAGCTGCATTTGGTGGCGGTAACATAGATATTCGTACCAAGTCGGTTCCGTCGGAGTTCACAGCTGGAATAGAATTGGGAATTGGACAAAATATTAATTCCGATAAGGGCTACACCTTTAGTGGAACCGCTGAGGGAATACCACAAGTACTGCAAGATGCTGTAGTAAGGTATCGTGGTAACTTTGACATCGGAGAAGTCGTAGACAAAAACGGCTTTAAGGATCAAGACGGACTCACTCGCGCAGACCAAGCAATAGACATCATAAAAGGCTTTGTTACGTCTCTTCCTCGCGATATTGAAGTGAAAAATGAGTCACTTGATCCCAACTTTGATGTAAAAGCAAACATTGGTAATAGCTTCCAAGAAGATTGGTTTGGTGGCACCGTAGGCTTTATGCTAGCTGGCTCTTACGATAATGACTGGAATTATAGCGACCGCACTACCGGCGTAATTGACGATAGCCTATCCGAAAACTGTACTTCAAAACTTGAAACCGCAGAAGATACTATAAACTCTTGTTATGTCACCCTCAAAGCGTCTGAAGTGACGACTGAGACCGAGCGTATGAATGGTGTGCTTAATCTGGGTTATCGCCTCGATCAGCATAACATTTCATATTCTAAGATATATTTAGAAGATAATGAGCGTGAATCTGACCTTTCGGTTTTACAAAGCCCAAATGGTAGTACTGTAAGAACCATTGCAGGGACTGGTGCAGCGCAGCGCTCACACCAGTTTAATTACGAAGAACGCACGTTAGACATTGATCAAGTGGTTGGCCAACACACCTTCTTGGACTACTGGGGACTGGGTGTAGACTGGCAATACACCGAATCAAAAGCACAGACAGATATTCCAACAGATATCGATTTTAAATTTATCGATAACTACAACGATGATGGAAGCTATAAAAATTCTATTGTAACTGGTGATGATAACCGCGTAACATACGCGTTTACTGACATGGAAGACAATGTCAAATCGTACAGCGGAAACGTAACTTTACCATTAACCTTTGACGGTATCGAGATAACCCTTAAAGGTGGATATGACTTTATGGATCGTGCTCGTGTTTATAACACCAGCAATTTCGTTGTAAATAACAAAAGCGGGATTTCTATTCCGGTTAATTTTGACAGCTCAGAAATTAACTCGATTACTAGTTACCTAGATAGTGAGTTTATAGACAACAACACCTTCTTATTAACGTTTAACGAACCTCAAGCACCTGCTGCTGACGATTATATTGCAGCTCAAAAAATAGATGCAGGTTACGGCGAATTTGATATTTTCTTTGATAACACTTGGCGGATCAGTGGTGGTATTCGTTATGAAGACTTTAAGCAGGTGTCACTTGCGACATCAAGTTTAATCTTCGATAGAGTCACCATGGAAACCATTTACGACGAAGAGCGTATTCTGGCAGGAACAGTAAACGAAGATAATTTCTTTAATGCTTTATCACTTACTTACCTGTCGGATGGTAACTATCAGATACGTTTTGGTTATGGTGAGACTACCGTTCGTCCTGATTTACGTGAGCTTGTACCTGTTGCTTACTATGATCCATTAACTGACATCCGTACTTTTGGTGTTGCGGGTCTTAAAAGTAGTGATTTAAAGAACTATGATGCTCGTTTTGAATATTATATGGATAATGGCGACAACTTCTCTGTGGCGGCATTCTATAAAGATATTACCGCACCAATCGAGACCATCCTACGCGTCGGTGATGAAGATTACACCGCTACCTTCGTAAACGGTGAGGAAGGCGAAGTATATGGTATCGAAGCGGAGTGGCTATATGACTTATCAGGTGTCGCCAGTGGCTTTTTCACTTCAGGTAACATCACTTTAAGTGACTCAGAAGTATCCATCGATCCGGCGCGAGCAGGAAACTTGACCAACCCAACCAAACGTATGACTGGGCACTCAGAGTACGTTGTCAATATGCAGCTAAACTATGACTCTGCAGATGGCCAGCATAGTGGTTCATTGGTATACAATGTGTTTGGCGAGCGTATTTTGGCTTCAGGTATTGGTGGTCGTGATGATGCGTATGAGCAACCATTCCATTCACTAGACCTTGTTTACACTTGGTATCCCGACTTTAACTCAAAGGTTAAGTTTAAGGTGAAAAACCTATTGAACGAAGACCAAGAAGTCACTCAGTCTGATGTTGTCGTTCGACAAAAAGACGTTGGAACTTCAATTAGCTTGAGTTATAGCTACGAATTCTAGAAGAAAACTAAGCTTACCAATCTAGCCAAGGTTTTTCCTTGGCTTTTTTTGATCTTTATCAAGATTTCTAAATTTTTTCTATTCTTCATCGTTATTTCATAGACTTGATTCTGTAACTTTGTGTATAGTTGGTCTATATACTATAAATATATCCAAATACTTCAGTAAGTTACTATGCTGTTAATATAGTTGTAACAGATAATTAGTAAAATTACTTAAGCACTTTAAAAACAAAACTATAACTTATTTTGTACCGAGTTCTCATTAACGCTGATGCGTTTAATTAGGACAACCTTTACATGTTGTATCCAAACCCCGCTTTGCGGGGTTTTTTATTCTTAAATATTCACCATTTGTAGCTAGTCCAACTTAAATTCTTTTGCTATGGTAGCCATCTAGACATACGACTCACGCAATAAACCGTATAAACATTATAAAGGCATATAACATGAAAAAAGTAGGACTCGTCGGCTGGCGTGGAATGGTTGGCTCCGTGCTTATGGAGCGTATGCAGCAAGAAAATGACTTCGACAACATAGAAGCGCACTTTTTTACTACCTCTCAAGCAGGTCAACTGGGACCAGTGGTCAATGGGGCTGGCGATCCAAAGCCCCTCAAAGATGCAAGTGATATAGACGCACTCGCGCAGATGGATGTAATCATCTCCTGTCAGGGAGGGGACTATACCAAATCAGTTTACTACACATTGCGTGAGCAAGGCTGGGATGGGTATTGGATAGATGCAGCGTCAGCGCTGAGAATGGAACAAGACAGTATCATTGTACTTGATCCAGTTAACAAAGATGTTATCCAACAGGGGTTAGAACAAGGTGTTAAAACCTTTGTTGGCGGTAACTGTACAGTGTCACTTATGCTATTAGCGTTAGGTGGACTGTTTGAGCAAGATCTCATTGAATGGGTAAGCCCAATGACCTACCAAGCTGCATCCGGAGCTGGCGCGAGGAACATGCGTGAATTAATCACGCAAATGGGAGAGATACACAGTAGCGTTAAGACACAGCTTGACGACCCAAGCTCTGCCATTTTGGAAATCGATAAGATTGTTGCGGATAAAATTAAAGACGACTCATTACCAAAAGATCAATTTGGAGTACCGCTTGCTGGTAGCTTAATTCCTTGGATAGACGTTCCAATGGAGTCTGGTCAAAGTAAGGAAGAATGGAAAGCACAAGTTGAGGCAAACAAGATCCTAGGCTCATCTAAGCAACCAATTCCTATCGATGGCTTGTGCGTTCGGATAGGCGCGATGCGCTGTCACTCACAAGCACTGACGATTAAACTGCGAGAAAATCGCACCGTCGATGAAATTGAAGCTATCTTGGCTGAACATAATGAGTGGGTTAGGGTAATTCCTAACGAACGCGATATCACAGCCAAAGAACTGACACCTGTAAATGTTACCGGTACGCTAGATATTCCAATAGGAAGAATAAGAAAGCTAAGCATGGGTGAAAAATATATCAGCGCATTCACAGTAGGTGACCAATTGCTGTGGGGCGCAGCTGAGCCACTACGCAGAATGTTAAGAATAATTACCGGATAACGTTTTCGTCACTGAAAGCGCTTTGACCAGATTATTACCGCTTTGTCTTGATACTTACTCAACTTGAGTAAGTATCAAGACGCTAGTTACTGCCTGCACAACTTTTATATCGTTATCCGTCCCCACTTACTATTCTTAGTGATTATCCACAGCACAGCTTTAAACTGCATTCCTTACCTAAATCGAGCTCTGAAGCAATAATTCCTTTACGATGTTGGTCACAAAATGTCTCACCCTTGTAATGATGGTCTATAGTTACCCTGAATGAACAGTAATCTGCGCTCACAACACGGAGAAATGAAAGGGTATGTTAAACAGATTCTCAATTATGCAGCTCACCTTGATAAGCTCTGTATCTCTACTCAGTTTGCTTGTGCTTTTAGTCGGGAAAAATGTATTTAACAATTTTACTCAGTATGCCAGTGCCGAAAGAGATATTAAATATGTCACCCTTTTAGATGCTATGGAAAAGGTAGCTCATCAGCATGCCGTTGAGCGGGGCCTTAGCGCAGGTTACCTTGGTAATCCGAGCGCCCAAAATAAGAAAAAAGTTGATGAGCAACGGGTCATTGCTGACCAATCAATCGAGACACTAAAGTCGGTGAGTAACACATTACTGAAAAATGACAAGAGTGTTCACAAATGGCTTCCATATATCTTCGAAGTAGAAAAGAACAAACGGCAAATACGCTCGGAAATAGATCGTCAAAATGGGACAAATGCGTTTGACTACTACGCCAAATTGAATCAAGTAGCACTTAACACAGCTGGCCGGATCCAGTCTTATGTTTCGGATAGAACATTGTCTTCAGATTTATCCATTGCATTTTTGATTGCTCAAAGTAAAGAAAGGCTTGGGCAAATAAGAGGAAAAGTAAATGGTGTTTTAGCAAAAAAGGCGATGTCAAACACAGTTAAGGACGACATCGGCTATTTTCGTACGCAGTTAAAAATGTCATTACATCAACTTGAAACGGCACTCGAAGGAACCCAGCTAGACAATATTCAAGATTTTTTAACAGATCCAGCTGCGATTGAGTTCAACAGAATACTAGATCAACTTGAAAATCAACAACCGCTTGACTTCCAAACTTTACCTTCCAGCGCTCAGTGGTTTAGCAGTGCAACACAGAGAATTACTCAGCTAAAAAGTAAATTAGACAACATATGGGCAGAAACGATTCACGATAGCCAACAAAATAAAGCTGATATTGCGTTTGATAGCATCATAATTTTCAGCCTGTTCATTGTTGTACTCACCGTCATTGCGCTCATTAATTTGCATTTAATCCGTTCACTTCGCTCAGAACTTTCGAAGTTAACCACAATACTTAAACGTGTTGCGGAAGAGGGCGATCTCACTTTGGACATGCGATTGAACACCCGAGATGAGTTAGGTCAGATTTCAGAGTCCATTTATAACACTATTTTTGCGTTCAAAGATCTTATGGTTGGATTGGCAAAGTCCGTTGAGGTTGGCACACATCTTGGGGAAAAAATGCACACAGCGGCATCGAATGTTAACGACGACGCGAAAAAAACGCAGGAAATGGCCTCTAGCATTGCTGTAGCGATTGAAGAGATGGCGACTACTAGCCAAGAGATTGCTAAGTTAGCTCAGGAAACACTCGATGCCAGCGACCAATTAAATAGTGAGTCTGCGCAATTATTATCGGACAACCAAAAGAATTTAGAGACGATGCAAACTTTATCAAACAGCATGAATGATGTTGATGTAATGGCTGCAAGCATGGAAAAGCAAGTATCTGAAATTAATACCATTCTTGACTCTATTCGTAGTGTCGCGGAGCAAACCAATTTGCTTGCATTAAACGCCGCAATTGAAGCTGCTAGAGCTGGAGAACACGGAAGAGGATTTGCAGTGGTTGCAGATGAGGTTAGGGGGCTTGCTAACAACAGTAAGCAATCATCAGAGCAAATATCAACATTACTGATCAGCTTATCT
The DNA here is from genome assembly GCF_012641745.1 of Pseudoalteromonas peptidolytica. Classification (GTDB taxonomy): domain Bacteria; phylum Pseudomonadota; class Gammaproteobacteria; order Enterobacterales; family Alteromonadaceae; genus Pseudoalteromonas; species Pseudoalteromonas peptidolytica. The sequence goes on along the minus strand of NZ_WEHZ01000039.1, from coordinate 442 downwards.
GAAATTAGTCAAAACGTCGTAAAGTCAATTAGAGACAATACTCGCCTTACACAAAATACCATGACAGAAGTGGAAGAGACCCGACAAGTATCACTGCGAGTAAATGAGCACAGTTCTCATGTTGAAAAACTTACCATGTCCGTTGCAACAGCAGCTTCACAGCAGTCTGAAGTGGCAAATGATATTTCGCAAAATACGGCAGCCGTGCTTGAAGCTGCTAATCATGAATTAGATACCTCAAGAGCATTAAACACACTCTTTAAAGACATGAAGCTCAATAGTGATACATTACAACGAACAATGGATGTATTTAAATGTACTAGCTCAGACTTGATCTGACAGTTACCCGTTTTTCAATCGGTGGCTGTCAGTTTAGATTTGAGCTAAATTTTTCTCAGCCCAAATTGATTTTCCATCAAGCAATGTTTCAAATGGCGTTCTG
>NZ_WEHZ01000038.1 GCF_012641745.1 Pseudoalteromonas peptidolytica | reverse complement strand
TTCTTCAAAAGCTGAATGAAGAGCTTGTTCTATATTCACAAAAAATCCGTAGTTAGTTGCCTAGCTACGGATTGTGCATGATCATTTTGATCGGTCAACCGATCAACTTCTTAACTGATCAGCATTAAGCAATACGCCCCTTTTTCAGCAAATTAAGTTTTACTTGATTATCTGGAACAAAGATGAATTGTGTTTCATTGTCTTTACGTTGTTTGAGCCGCTGAGTAAATGCCTCACCGTAATAGGCGTTACGTTGAATGGCAATTGGCTTTGAGAGGTGGAACAACGACTCTAATGAATCTAATTGATATGGCGCATGTGCATTCATTGCAAATACAATCGTTTCCATTCTTTGAGGACCAATAAAATAGGCATACTGTTCACGCAAAGGTGTTTTGGTAACACTTAAAATAAGATCTATTTCTCCTTCTTCTAGCAGCTTTAATGCCCGCCCCCAAGGAATACTCACAAAACGATAACAGCAACCCGCTTCATCCAGTAAAGCCTTAGCAAAATCCACATCTATTCCATGCCACACTAAATCCTCATCCAATTTTGATTGTGCCGCATAATTTTCAAACCTTACCACCAGCTCACAAGCCATAATACCCTGACAAAACAGCGCGAATAAGAGTAATAGTCGATACAAAGTACTGATCTCTGACTGATCGGTTTAATAAGTTTAGTTCGTTTAGCACAGATAACTTAATTTTATATTCGGGATGCGGTAATCTGTTCACTTCACATCATGTTATGACTGGTTCATATTTCATTTTGATGAATTAGTATCGCTCACTCACTACAGCACACGAGAAGACACAAGGGTCGTATGGATAAAATAGAAGTCAGGGGTGCCCGCACCCACAATTTAAAAGACATTTCTCTCACCATCCCTAGAGACAAGTTAATAGTGATCACAGGTCTCTCAGGTTCAGGTAAGTCGTCGTTAGCATTCGATACTTTATACGCGGAAGGTCAGCGACGCTACGTTGAGTCATTATCGGCATACGCGAGACAGTTTTTATCATTAATGGAAAAACCCGACGTCGATCATATCGAGGGGTTATCTCCAGCCATCTCTATTGAACAAAAATCGACCTCTCATAACCCACGCTCAACGGTCGGCACAATTACCGAGATATACGATTATCTTAGGTTGCTATTTGCTCGTGTAGGAGAGCCGAGATGCCCAACTCACAATTTGCCTTTAGCCGCGCAAACTATCAGCCAAATGGTAGACACTGTTTTAGCATTGCCACAAGACAGTAAATTAATGCTGTTGGCACCGGTGGTGAAAAATCGTAAAGGTGAGCATGTCAAGCTACTAGAGGAACTTGCCAGTCAAGGTTTTATACGGGCGCGTATTGATGGTGAAGTCTGCGATTTATCAGATCCACCAACACTTGAACTTCAGAAAAAGCACACTATCGAAGTTGTAGTCGATCGCTTTAAAGTCAAGCCTGGACTTGAACAACGCCTAGCAGAATCCTTTGAAACGGCACTGGAGCTAGCTGATGGCATCGCACAAGTTGCCTATATGGATGACAACCAAGCGGAAGAATTGGTCTTTTCAGCTAATTTTGCTTGTCCAAGCTGTGGCTACGCGATGACCGAGTTAGAGCCTCGACTCTTTTCTTTCAACAACCCAGCCGGAGCTTGTCAAAGCTGTGATGGCTTAGGAGTAAAGCAATACTTTGATCCAAAACGAGTCGTCCAAAATCCGGAGCTCAGTTTAGCTGGCGGGGCAATCAAGGGATGGGATAAGCGCAGCTTTTATTATTTCCAAATGCTAAGCTCTGTTGCAGAACAATACGGTTTTGATCTTGAAACTCCATTTAAAGAGTTACCTAGTAAATTCCAAAAAGTCGTATTGGAAGGATCAGGAAAAACCAAAATCGCTTTTAAATATCGCAACGATAGAGGCGATTTGATCACGCGTAATCACGAGTTTGAAGGTGTACTGAACAATATGAACCGCCGTTATCGAGAAACGGAGTCTAGTTCTGTGCGTGAAGAGCTTGCAAAATATCAAACCAGTCAAGCCTGCCCTAGCTGTGATGGTTCGCGACTGCGAGAAGAGGCGCGTCATGTATTTATCGGTGCGACCAACTTACCCGCTATCACCACTATGAGTATTGGTGAAGCAAGTCAGTTTTTTACTGAGCTGGCGCTTAGTGGGCAAAAAGCCCAAATCGCAGACAAAGTATTGAAAGAAATTCGCGATCGACTGTCATTTTTGATCAATGTTGGCTTGAACTATTTATCACTAGAGCGCAGTGCAGACACTTTATCCGGCGGAGAAGCTCAGCGCATCCGTCTTGCTAGCCAAATTGGAGCTGGTCTTGTTGGCGTAATGTACGTGTTAGATGAACCTTCCATTGGGCTACATCAACGCGACAATGACCGTCTGCTCAAAACGCTGACTCATCTAAGAGATCTTGGTAATACTGTTATCGTTGTTGAACATGACGAAGATGCTATCCGCGCAGCCGACCATATCATTGATATTGGGCCAGGTGCAGGTGTTCATGGTGGCTATGTTGTCGCTGAGGGTAATCGCGATGACATAATGCAGAGTAAAGACTCACTCACTGGGCAATATCTCAGTGGTGAAAAACGCATAGAAGTACCAGCCCAAAGACACCTCAGCGATGACAAATGGTTAGAGTTGAAAGGTGCAACTGGCAATAACCTTAAGAATGTTAACTTGAGCGTTCCAGTTGGTTTAATGACCTGTATTACGGGAGTGTCAGGTTCAGGTAAATCCACTTTAATCAATGACACCCTATTTAAGCTTGCTCACCAAGAATTGAATGGCGCAACGACCCAAGAAGCGGCCCCCTACGAGTCAATCCAGGGTCTTGAGCATTTTGATAAAGTCATCGATATTGATCAAAGCCCTATAGGCCGTACTCCAAGGTCTAACCCTGCAACTTATACCGGTATTTTTACCGCCATCCGTGAACTATTTGCAGCGACCCAAGAAGCGCGTTCACGTGGCTACAAAGTAGGTCGCTTCAGTTTCAATGTCAAAGGTGGTCGTTGTGAAGCTTGCCAAGGCGATGGTGTCATTAAAGTAGAAATGCACTTTTTGCCGGATGTTTATGTACCTTGTGATGTATGTGCAGGCAAACGTTATAACCGTGAAACACTTGAGGTGCTTTATAAAGGTAAAAACATCCACGAAGTACTAGAGATGACTGTTGAAGATGCCAGAGCATTTTTTGATAAAATCCCAGCAATTAACCGCAAACTGCAAACGTTAATGGATGTTGGCCTTTCTTACATTCGTTTAGGGCAAGCCGCAACAACTTTGTCTGGAGGCGAAGCACAGCGGGTTAAGCTTGCGCGGGAGTTATCAAAACGAGATACAGGTAAAACACTCTACATTCTCGACGAGCCGACAACTGGGTTGCACTTTCATGACATACAACAACTACTTGCCGTGCTCCACCGTCTGCGTGACCATGGCAATACAGTACTTGTAATCGAGCATAACCTGGATGTCATCAAAACCGCGGATTGGATTGTAGATTTAGGTCCTGAAGGAGGAGCTGGAGGCGGACAAATATTGGTATCCGGAACGCCTGAGACAGTGGCAAACTTTGCAGGTTCTCATACCGGAAAGTACCTAAAACCTTTATTGTCATAATTTCTAAAAATCTCTATTATTGGTGCATAATAATTATAAACTTGCTTATTATGCACCAACTTCTTGCACCCAAAAATTTTACCGCCTACTTAGCTAAATTACGCTTTGGTTTTCAGCAATTTTGGCAAAGCCTAACACTCGCTCAGCGATACTACTTAATTAGCTTCCTTATTTTCCTCTTCAGTGTTACACAACCCGAAGATCATATCTTTACCGCGTGTTTGATTTTAATCACCACAGTTATTGCGTTGTGTTACGAATTTTGGCCCCGCATCATCACATTTTGGGAAAGCATTCCTGGTAAAACATTAATTCTGTTGTTTTACGCCTTAATCGCCAATTTTGTTCTGGTCCAAGCAGACGGCAGGATAAATGATTTAACTGGAGTCAGCACCGATAACTTTCCTTATACCCATAACCTCAGTGTTTTACTGTCATTACCAACATGGTTTTTTATTACTAGCACTTTCTTGTTGATACTGACGCAGCTTTTAATGACCCTCTATGTGGTGCTGCTATTCTTACTAAAGCCACTTCGTATCAAGCCATTTTGGCATGAAACCCACTATCGATTCCCTGCGACTACCGCAATCATTCGGCTTATCATGTGTTTTGTTCTACTTGCTTTTTTGGTGCTAGGTATAACAAAGTCAGGAGCTTCAAACACCATTGGAGAGCTTTCATCTGATTTTAAAATCGATGAAAATGGCATTACCTTTGAGGCGCGAGGAACTGTACCAGAAGCAGCCGAGTCTCTCACGACGGATATAAAAGCAGCGTCAACTGAGCTGAATGAGCTTCAAACAACGCCACCAGAAACACAAAATAGTGAGTCAACGTCGCTCTCAGTTTCTATTAACAATGGTTCAGAAACAGATAAGTCAGATGCTAGTCAAAACTATGATGAGGTGCTCAACCAAATTCTCGCCTATTTTATCTTTCGTTTTGAATCCGACGGTAGTTCGCGTTGCGAACATACCGAAGGGAGTAACATAGTCGAGCTAAACGATTATGAAATATTGGAGATCATGCCAAACAGCACAGCTAAATATGGTTATACATATACTGTTAAGCCCTGCATCTCCGCAGCCATAGGTCACCAGTTTAAAGGGCTTAAACCATAAAGTGAGCTAACGACTCTCGCTCTTGTTGACTAAGTGATTTTGAAGACTTTGCAGCAAAGTCATATCGAACCATAGTTGTTCTACCTTCAGCGCAGCACTCTTGGTGCTGCCAAGCTTGCTGTAATATCACAAAGGAGCTATTGCCAACACGCTCAATCACGGTCTTTATCTCCACCTCTTGACCATAAAATAGCTCGCCTTTAAAGGTTACTTCTATCTTCGCTACGATTAACTTCCATGCTTTGGGATTTAAATCAGGTGTAAATATTTTGAAAATAGGTGTGCGCGCAGCTTCAAACCATACGGGTAGTACGGTATTGTTAATATGTCCAAGCACGTCGGTGTCACAAAAACGCGGCATAAGTTTTTCAGACAGCATGATAACTCCAATAAAAACTAGGGAAAAACATGAGTGATTTTATTCGCGTTTATGATAACGCACTCAGTTCAGACTTTTGTGATGAATTTATTCAGACCTTTGATCGCAGCCCACACTTACAGCAAGGAACCACATCTGGTGGTGTGGATTTGAACAAAAAGGTGAGTCAAGATCTCTATTTAAATTCTTATCCTGACTATGCCAAACAGTTACAGTACATTCAACAGGTTACAGCAAAGCACTTATTTGAATACCTTGAAGAACACTTTTTTATGATCATTGGTGCGTTCGGGCTTAAAGTGTACCATCCAAAAACAGGGGAACCTGTCGATGTAACTGTGGATAACTTTGAAGAAGTCGGCAAGCCACAACTCCCCGTGCTCACTCAGCAGCTGTTTCGTTTAGGTGCAATTCAAGCACAACGATATCAAATAAATAAAGGCGGCTACCCTTATTGGCACAGCGAAGTTTATCCTCAACACGACCATAATGAGGCTTTACACAGAGTACTATTATTTATGTTTTACCTTAATGATGTAGAGGAAGGTGGTGAGACTGAATTTTATTATCAGCAACGTAAAATTGCACCAGTAAAGGGTTCAATAGTTATCGCTCCCGGGTACTTTACTCATACTCACAGAGGCAACATTCCCATTTCCAACGACAAATACATATTAACCTCTTGGGTCTTGTTCAATAGGGCAGAGCAACTTTACGGCACACCTAAATAAGCTGAACCTTGCAGAATAAATAAAATGCGATGAGCAAAATCAGATGTACGAAAACATTATGTACTAACACTCATTTTGCTCGTATAAACTCAGCCCACTCCTTCAACATTGGCATAAAATCTTCGTAACCGCAAATGGCCATCATACCTGATTCATCTAACGCTAACGCATCTTCTTGATACTGCATCACGTCCTCACTTTCATGAAACAACGCGTGACTTTCAAACAAGGCTTCTTGTGGGGTAAAAGTCGCGCGAATTTCTTTACCTGTGAGAATAAGCTCTTCCTTTTGAAAAGAGAGCGCTTCTAATTGAGAAATTAATACTCTTACACTGTTATGATCAAGTTCTTCAGACAACCATCGGCCGATTAAAGCATGTTCATCATTAAAGCGAGCACGAAAGCCTGAAAGTGGATCACGAATAAATTGGTATTCCATTGTTACTATTTGCTAAAAAATACACCTTTGCATTATACCCCAGTAGTACCCGCTAAGCATTCATTGATAGAATTGCACCTAGCTTAATTATATTTGGTTTGCGCATGTCACCTTTTGAGATTTTATTTCCCCTTATTTTTATTGTGTTATCTGGGTATGTCAGCGCCAAAGTTGGCTTTATTCCCATTAAACAACTTGATGGCTTGCGTACCTTCATTTTTAACTTGTGTATTCCTGTTCTGCTATTTAGCAGTATGATACAAGCCGATTTAAGTAATTTAGCGGCCGGCTCCTTACTACTGTCATTTTACTTACCTGTGGCGCTGACTTACCTCGCGCTATATTTACTACTTTTTAGAGGGCGTAAATTTCCTAAGGCCGATTGTGCAACAAAGGCTTTGGGAGGAACCTACTCAAATACGGTGTTAGTGGGACTTCCAGTTATTTTGATGGCGCTCGGTAAGCAAGCTGGTGCAATGGTTTTTATGATCATTACTTTTCACAGTCTGATGCTGTTTTTTATGACTTTTTCTCTGGCCGCTAAAAATCAAGCTCTTATAGGGATCGTTAAACCTTTATTACTCAACCCGATAGTTATCAGTATTACTTCTGGATTAGTACTAAACATAGCTGGTGTCGAACCACCAAGCTTGTTGATGGAAAGTTTAAGCTGGCTGGCTAAACCCGCCATTCCAGGTGCTTTATTTATTCTCGGCGCGAGTTTGCTGCAATATGGGATAAAAGGACATCTGAAGGGGGCGCTATGGTTAAGTAGTGTAAAACTGGTTCTGTTACCCGCATGCGTTTACTTGTTTGCAATTTATCTAGAACTACCGACGCAACAGGTGCAAGTCATCACATTAATGAGCGCCTCTCCACTGGGTGTAAATGCTTATCTTGTTGCGCGTCAGCTAGACAGTCAAGCGGCGACGCTTGCCGCCACCGTAGTGCTGTCTACTATGCTAAGCGTTGTCACGCTTTCAGGTTGGCTATTCCTACTGGTCTAGCCATCAATACCGAGGGGGCGTATATTTTGCTGCATCAATAATAGCCCAAATATGGAATATTCCAGCAACAATGGCTGGGATGAGAAGAAACCATAACGCATAGCCACCGAATACAATGATAGCGAAAATCAGGGCAGATAAAATTCGCCCTTGAACCAACTGGCCAAGGCCAGGGAAAAATATGTTACAAAGCGCAGCGATGACATTACCACCAGAACCTTGTCCAGACATAGTTACCTCTCTTAGTTACTTTAAGTCTTTATTTTGATGTATCAGGTTTCGTGCCAAACTTAACCTTTTGATTTTATTTAAAATAAAGCAAACCAACCATTTTCTATTTACTAAAAGTTCGCCTAAACCACTAACTTTTAGCTTAAAGTTTAGCTATATTGTGCTTCGCAGCTCAATCTTTATGATTTGCAAAGAACAATAATGAAAACAGGATGTCCTATGCTGAGCAAGTTTACCACCCCACTCACTAAATTAGTCGATAAGTACCTTCCAGATCCATTTGTTATTGTACTTTTGCTCACTTTTTCGGTGATGCTACTGGCCTTTGCGTTTACACCTAGCACTCCTATCTTAATCATAGAAGCATGGGGCAATGGTTTTTGGAAGCTACTTACTTTTGCCATGCAAATGTTACTGGTTCTGTTATGTGGCCATATGCTCGCAATCACCCCCCCTGTGGCTAAGCTGTTAGATAAGTTAGCTCGAATAGCCCAGACCCCGTCTCAAGCTATTATGTTAACGACGCTCGTCGCTATGAGTGCTAGCTGGCTTAACTGGGGGTTTGGCCTTGTGGTCGGTGCTTTATTTGCTAAGGCCATCGCAAAGCACGTAAGAGTAGACTATCGCCTCTTAGTGGCTAGCGCATACTCAGGTTTTATTGTATGGCATGCGGGGTTAGCAGGCTCAATTCCGCTAACCATCGCGACACCTGGGCACTTTAGTGAGCAGAGCATAGGTGTTATTGCCACCACCGAAACTATCTTTTCACCATTTAACCTATTGATGACATTGTGTATCTTTATTGTTTTGCCCCTTTTAAATAAGTTCATGCTACCAAAAGATAACGAAGCCATTATCATAGATAAAACAAAGCTACACGTTGACTCCCCGCAAATTAGTCATCACGATACCCCAGCATCTCAATTAGAAAATGCTGCATGGATAGGAATATTGAGCGGAATGCTAGGTATTTTTTATTTGGCCTACACTTTCATTTTCAACGGAGGGACACTCACCCTCAATACCGTTATCGCTCTCTTTTTGTTCTTAGCCATGATGCTACACAAAACCCCAGCTAATATCTTAGCCAGCCTGCAACAAGCAATCCAAGGTGGTGCAGGGATTGTCATTCAGTTTCCGTTTTATGCTGGGATCATGGCGATTATGATCGATACTGGTCTTGCACAACAAATATCACAAGGCTTCGTATCTATAAGTAGTCAATGGACACTGCCTGTTTGGAGTTTTTTAAGTGCTGGTCTGGTTAATATCTTTGTGCCTTCTGGTGGTGGTCAATGGGCTGTACAAGCTCCAATCATTATTCCTGCGGCTGAAGCGCTAAATGCAGACATATCCAGAGTCGCAATGGCTGTCGCTTGGGGAGACGCTTGGACTAACCTTATCCAGCCTTTTTGGGCACTGCCTGTACTTGCCATTGCGGGGCTCAAAGCCAAAGATATTATGGGTTTTTGTTTAGTACAGTTATTGGTAACAGGCACAATCATCACTGCGCTCTTATTGCTACCATTGTAATAAGGCGCTTTACGCGCCTTATTAGTTATTTTAGCTGGATAAAATCTTCATCGGCAAACTCAGAATTGGATTGTCAGAATCAGCAAAGTGCATCATTACAGCAACATGCCCACATACCACCAACACGTACATTAGGGCACTGACCACCTGACCATATCTATCTAATGGTATTAAGTGACTGTGGTGACGCCCTCGCCATTCCAGCAAGATTTCAAAACTCCCAACCAAAATAAAGATAACGAGCAATATCAATCCAAATGTATAGCTGATCCAAAGGCCCAGCATCACACCAGCCATACATGCTAATAGTCCCACCCAAGAGCGCATCGAAAAACTAATGCTCTTAAGTACATGGCCACCGTCCAGTGGCAAAATGGGTAATAAGTTAAATAAGTTGAGCAATGCGCTCAATACCGCGACGCCTGCGAATATTTCCATTTCTGTCGCGTAATAGAGCACGACACCTAAAATTGAGGTAATTAATCCAAAAGCAGGCCCCATCAAAGAGATCACTACATCTTGCCAACGTGTCACTATTTTATCATCGCTCACCGCAAGACCGCCGACAAATGGAATTAGATAAATCCCTTTTGTCTTGATACCAAAATAGCGCATCGCTCTAACATGACCATATTCGTGCACAACCAAACAGGCTACGAGCATAAGTGCAAATTGCCATGAAAATAGCCAAGCATAACCAGCCACAGACGCTCCAGCTAGAGCAGCTTTAACCACTTTTGCACTTTTAAATAGCTTAAGCCCCAGAGCAGCTAAACCAAAAAGGCTGCGTTTTTCTTTGGGTGTCTCGGTGCTTACCTCTACCCACTGAGTATCGGAGTCGTTAACAATAATACCCAAAAGCCCTTGTGGAAGTTGCTCTGTACGTACAGCTAAGGCTTGACCTTCAACTGACGCACTGACGTAACCTCCATGCTCCTCAAAAGCAATCGCTTGCTGCTCAACAAATATTTGTACAACCTGCTGTTGATTAAAAAATATAGATACAGCCTTCTCGGCTAGCGATAATTCGACTCTATTCATATCCAAACCCAAAAATCGTTTGCAGTATTATCACCAAAACTAGGCATTGCACAATGTCTTTACCGTTACTAGGTTAGAAAAATCAATGCAAAATTCGATAATGGGATTAAAAGTTGAGTAAAAGTCATGTCGTTAAGAATGCGCGAATTTAAGCACTTTGGAATATTTGTACTAAGCTTTAAGAAGGTTCGGTATACGAAGGAATTGTTAATGTCATTAGCAAAAAATCGGATAATGGTAGTAGATGATTCTCCAGCAATACTCGTTGTGATGCAGGCCATTATGACAGAGTTAGGGATTGAGCATGTCACCACCTGTTCAAGCGCGATCAATGCCCTTGAAAAAGTTCGGCAAACTCCTCACCAGTTTGATGCCGTTTTCACCGATCTCAATATGCCTGAGATGGATGGCATGGAGTTTATACACAAGCTCGGAGAACTGAAGTTTTCTGGTGGTATTATTATTATTTCTGAAATGAATGAAAAGATAATTGACCTAGCAACAAACCTAGCCCGCCAATCAAATGCACACCTCATCGGTAATATAACCAAGCCAATACAGCTAATCGATGTCGAACGCATGCTGAAAAAAATGTCAACCTATACAACCGTTAAACGCAATAGCATTGAAAAAGTTACTGAGGGTCAATTACTTCATGCAATCAGCCACAATGAAATAACGCCGTATTATCAGCCTAAAGTGAACCGGGGTGATAAGAAAATTAAGAGTGTTGAAGTGCTGGCACGCATAGTGTCAAAAAGTGCGACCAAAGTCATATTACCGGATCACTTCATCGGGGTAGCAGAAGACACTGACTTAATTAATATCATCACCTTTCAATTATTTGAAAAAGCAACCAATGAGTTTAAAGCCATCAAGTCAGAGCTAAATTACCCAATTAAACTGGCATTCAATTTATCACCAGTTCAGCTCAATGATCTAAGCTGCCCAGATAAACTTGCATTAATATTGGAAATCAACCGCTTAAAACCGAGTGATATTATTTTAGAAATCACCGAAAACCAGCCAATGAATCAGTCAATTCAATTGGAAACAATGAATCGATTACGGATCCGTGGTTTTGACATTTCATTGGACGATTTTGGTACGGGCTTTACCAATATCCAGCAGTTAAAGTCTTTACCCTTTACTGAGATAAAAATCGATCGCTCTTTGATCACCCATGTCGAGTCAGATAGATTTTCGCAAGTTCTCATCGACAGCCTTATAGACATAGCGCAGAATCAACAGCTTGATATAGTTGCCGAAGGTATTGAGCGCATTGAAGAGCTACAATACCTTGATCGTTATAAACATAGCCTGTTGATGCAAGGCTTTTTAATCAGCAAGCCAAAACCATTAGATGAACTCATAAGCTGGATTCATTCTTGGCAGCGTATGATTAATTCGAACCCTTAACCTCAGGCTGTTCGGGCTGCTCTGCGATTTTTTCCGCTTCCAGATGCTCAAGCGCTTCAGTCTCATCAATATCCTCAATCAGGTTATCATGATTGTCTACACGCTCTCGCCACTTTTGTTTTGCAGCCGCCTGCATATTGGTCGTTTGTTCCCTTTCATCGACAATGTCCATCCCCATTAGGGATTCGAGTAAGTCCTCTAGGGTGACAATACCTTGTACATCTCCGTATTCATCAACCACTAATGCAATATGTAAGCGCTTCGAGAGCAGCGCCTTAAATAACTCAGGAGCTGCTAGAGTTTCAGGTACAGTGTATAGCGGACGAGAAAGCTTACCAATTTTATATTCTTCCCCTAAACGGTGATAGGCAAGCATGATGTCATTCTTATGAACAAAACCGATAATATCATCGGTGTTTTTATCAAATACCAAGACTCGAGAAAATGCAACCGAACCATGCTCTGATAAGTATCCATGCACCGTCATATCTTTGTGGACTTTGAACAACACTGTTCTTGGGGTCATAATACTTTCAAGTCGTGCATGGCGAAAACGTAGCAGGCTTCGGATAGTCTCGGTCTCATCTTGGTGTAAAGCACCTGCTTCAGAACCAATTTCAGCCATCGCTTCTATTTCTTGACGAATATAATGCGCTTCATCTTCTTTTCGGCCTATTACTTTGGTTAACTGATCAGACATCCATACAAACGGTTTAAGCACACGCACTAACCATACCAGCATACTGGACACTACAGGCGTTAAAGCACGCCAATAAGTCGCCCCTAAAGTTTTTGGAATAATTTCGGATAGTACTAAGACGAGCAATGTCATGATTGCAGATGCAATACCAACAGCTGCATCTGAAAATACCACAGCAGCTTGCGCCCCAACCCCAGCTGCACCAGCAGTATGGGCAACGGTATTAAGTGTTAGGATCGCAGAAAGTGGCTGATCTATATTATCTTTGAGCGTTTGTACACGATCGGCTAACCCACCATTGTCTTGTCTAAGTATCCCGATATGGCTTGGCGTAATACTTAGCAATACGGCTTCCATCACCGAGCAAATAAACGAAATAGCTATCGCCAAAAACATATAGGTTAAAAGTAGGGTCAAGTATGTACTCCTCTTAATTTAAAACATAAGTATGGGGGCGCGGTATGCTCGATCAAACAATTAAATGAGAGCTCGCCAGCTTTATTGACGCCAAATCTTAAATTTAGGACGTCTATCGCAGCAATACAACCGAGTTAAAATACTATGATATAGTTTTATCATCTAATTACCTACATTAGGCGCAAATAAATGAAATTACATACAGCCGTTACTCTACTATTTACGGCAGTTTCAACACAACTATCCGCAAGCCCATTAGATGAATCGAAAATACAATTTTTGGGGCCGATTGCAATCAACTCGACAATTAAGCCTGCTGACACCGCACACCGCGATGCGATTATCGACAATTTATTGCCTACTCTACAAAAAAATACAAACCAAATAATGCTCTTTAATCAGCAGAGCAAGTGGCAGCCATTAAATAAAATATCAAAGTTAACGATACCTGGTTTACAAGCGCTAAAGTTTAACTTCACGACTGAGCGCTTTGTATCTGGCAAACTAAAGCTCGAGGGTATTGAGAAAGCCAAGGTCTTTTTAAATGGTGAAGCCGTGAGTGGCATTAGCGAAATCCAACTGAATGTTGCCAAAGGAGATCATCAAGTCCTTGTGGTTGCTGAGCAAGTGAACGATTGGAACAAGGTAGACATTAGTTTTGAAGGTAAAGCTGACCATGACTCCATTACTCTAACCGACAAGCAGACTAAAGCACTTTCAGCTAAGCAGCTTTTCGATGCACCTACTGTAAGCGCAATTTCATTATCTCCAAATGGAGAATATTACATCACAACGATGCGTCGTTATAACGATGAAAAAGGTAACTCTGCGATTACAGAAACCACTTTATATAATGAAGATGGTGAGGCCTTATATCACTTTGATGGTATGAATGCTGCTAATTTTGCTTGGCGTGACGACAGTGAAAAGCTTACCTACTTATCTGATAATAAAGCGTATATCTTTGACTTAAAGACAACTAAAAGGACTCAGGTTGCCAGCCAACTAAATGGCGCAAATAGCATAACCTTCTTCGACGAAAATACACTCATTTTTGAATGGACCAACAGTGGCAAAGAAGAAGGCAAGTTGACCAAGCACTATCAAGGTCTAGAAGACCGCTGGTCATATGCTCGTACTCAATCACAAATATTCTTACTAGATATTACTAGCGGTCTGCTTAACCCTGTTACTGTCGGCACACAAAGCCATCAGCTAGCTGACTTTGATGTTAAAGCGAACACAATTCTCGCAACTCGTCATCAGCAAGATTATGCTCAGCCACCACATATGCTGACAGAGCTGATAGAAATTGATTTATCAAACTATCAGCAAAAAGTGATTGGTCAATATCGAACGTTCAATAATGCACAATATACAAAAGAGGGGATCTATGTTACCGCAGGCCCCGATTTTGCAAACGGAGCGGGTCGAAACTTACCAGAAGGTATGCTAGCGAACAATTACGATGGTCAGCTCTATCTCATGGATCGAAGCGGGCAAAACGTTAAAGCATTGAGTAAAAACTTTGACCCTGCGATCAGTAACTTTACCGTACTGAATAATGGTGATGTTGTACTAAAAGCGACTGATGAAGACCGCCAGCAACTTTTCTTGTTTGACGAGAGCAAAAATAAATTCAAAAGAATAAACACAGGACTAGATGTCGTTGAAAAATATGCTGTATCAGATGAACGTCATGCTCAAGTATTATTTACTGGCACGACGGTCTCAACACCACAACAGCTGAAAACTATACACGTCTCAGATAACCGCTCAAAAACACTCTGGGACTCAAAAGGTATCGCTTATCAGGGTGCTGAAATAGCGAACCTAGAAGAGTTTAACTTCACAAACAAAGAAGGTGTGGAGATAAAAGGTCGTGTTTATTTGCCTCATGATTTAGATAAATCTAAAAAGTACCCTGCACTTGTATACTATTATGGTGGCACATCTCCTGTTACTAGAGGCTTCTCTGGACGCTACCCATTTAATTTATGGGCAGCCAAAGGCTATGTTGTCTACGTACTACAACCAACAGGTGCAACCGGGTTTGGGCAAAAATTCTCAGCCGAACACGTCAACGCATGGGGTGAACATACTGCAAATGACATCATCATGGGAACTAAGGAGTTCGTAAAAGCTTATCCTTTTGTTGATGATAAACGCTTGGGTAACCTCGGCGCATCTTATGGTGGCTTTATGACAATGCTACTAACCACCAAAACCAATTTATTCTCAGCCTCTATCTCACACGCTGGTATTTCAAATATTACCTCTTACTGGGGACAAGGCTGGTGGGGCTATTTATATTCAGGCGAAGCATCAAAGGGAAGCTTCCCTTGGAATAATCCAACACTTTATTCACAGCATAGCCCTGTTTTTAATGCAAATAAGGTAACAACACCGTTATTACTTATCCATGGTGATGCAGATACAAATGTGCCACCGGGTGAAAGTCATAATATGTATACTGCGCTTAAAATACTCGGCCAAGATGTTGAGTTAGTGGAATACAAAGGAGCAGATCACCAAATATTCGCTCGCGATAAACGCTTCCACTGGTGGGATACCATGCTGGCGTATTTTGACAAACACCTTAAAAATGAGCCGCAGTGGTGGCAACACCTGTACGGTAAATAAATTTGTTTTACGGCGGTGCCTTTGGCGCCGCTTTTTGATTATGTAAGCGGCAAATAGCACCATCATTGTATATAATTTAATAATATAAGGGCTATCTCTCTTGATTGTTCAAGAAAGGCGGGGTAACGTGCCCAATATATAGAGTTGTAAGAATTCGTTTCGTCTACTTCCAAGCAGCGATTCCTCAGTGCTATATTAACGACAATTAAACAACAATTAACAGTGAAAACATGAGCATAAAGGTTTTATTAGTTGAAGATGATGAACTCTTAGCAAAGCGACTATGTAGCCACTTTGATGATACCGAATTTAGTATCACTGTAGATAATACTGGTGCAGCAGCGCTTGAGCTTATACAAAAACAGACACAAAACCCATTTGCTCTTGCTATTGTTGATGTCGTCTTGCCCGCAACGGACGGTCTTCAACTAGCAAAAGAAATTAATACACTGTCAGATCTAGGCGTTATTATGCTTTCTAGCCGCGATTCTCAAGCAGACAGAATAGCAGGCCTAGCTCAAGGAGCTGACGATTACGTTTGTAAGCCTGTGGATGCGTTAGAACTAGAGCTGCGTATGCGCGCACTTTATAAACGGCTTGTAGGTAGTAAAGATGACGAATCCGAAGAATTCATTGAATATGCAGACTTCAAGCTACACCCCGATAACCGCACTCTGATTAATCAACACGGTACTGAATCGCGCCTAACTGAAGCGGAGCATAAAGTGCTTATCTGCCTGATCTCTAATGCAGGAAGAGCCACCTCTCGGGAGCGTATATCTGAAGATATAGGGCAACCAGATTGGAGCCCTAGCGACAGAACTGTTGATGTTCTAGTAGGTCGGCTACGTAAAAAGCTCGGGGACGAAAAAGAACAAAAGCGTATCGTCACTGTGCGTGGCAAAGGTTATATGCTCTCAACCTAATATCTGGTCAGTTGACCCAATAACCGCTCTAAAGCGCGATAACTTAGCGCCTCCTTTAGATGTACCAAACCAATATCAGTGACGCAGCTCAAATCTGCAATAGTTCTAGCGACTTTGATTATTCGGTGATAGGAGCGAGGTGATAACTGTAGCTTTTCAGCGGCCTTAGCTAAAAAAGCACGCTCCGCTTCAGCAAGGTAGCAAACTTTGTTTAGCTCTTTTACTCCTAACTGATCATTACACTTTCCCTGTCTTTGTAATGCAAGTTGGTAAGCTTTCTCGACTCTCTGCCTTATTGACGAACTTGGCTCACTATCACATTGATTTTGTAATTCTTCAGTTTTTAGTCGAGGTAATTCTATCTGTAAATCAATCCTATCTAGAAAGGGACCTGAAATCTTAGACAGATATCGTAACACTTGATCAGGAGAGCTTCTTTTGTCTGTATAACAACCGGTAGGACTTGGGTTCAATGCTGCGATGAGTTGAAAGTTCGCGGGGTAATCAACTTGCCGAGCAGCACGCGAAATCGTGACTGTTCCAGTTTCCATCGGTTCTCTCAACGAGTCTAACACTTTACGGTCAAACTCTGGAAGCTCGTCCAAGAACAGTACTCCATTATTAGATAATGAGATCTCTCCCGGTTTAGGTGACAATTACATTGATAAACGCGAGTGCACATCGGTGATGTATAATTACATCGATATAGTGTTTTAAACACCTAAAACTAAAATTGACAAAAATGATTTGTACAACTTATTAGACTGAAAATAGGGCTAACTCTGCTCGCCTTTATAGTCACATAGCTGCCAAAAGAGATCTTGAATGTTGTGTTAGAAACCATGTTAAGTGGCGAAGCCACGCCACCAGATTAAATGGATGAACTTGTATAAATTAGCTCAACTCAACTTACCACGTTTGAACCTTTCACTGCGTGCACAGTGCAAGACGCAACCCCATAGACGTAAACGCAAAACTTCTAAAAAGAAGGGTGACCCGAACCAATAATTACATCCCACCTATTGAAAAACAGAGTTACCCCCCTCATACAGCACAGGAAGGCTTTAACGCCTGAATAAGCGAATATTTTAACAACAGATGGAGCTTTTATGGGTTATGAGGTGGATGTTTTAGCAGTTGAAGAAGAATCGCAAAGTAAGGTGGAAGAGTAACTATGCGCGGTCTTACTATTGCCGTTGTTGGCGTATTTTTAATTTCATTCCTATCTGGCGCGATTTATCTACTCGGGTTTGATGGATTGGCGCTGGTGAGGGATGATGCTGACTCGAAGCTTTTATCCCAAAGTATGTTGGCTTCAGGTGTAGGTGGTTCAATCTATTGCTTGCGGGGAGTTTATTTAAACGCTTGCGTATTCAATCGATGGACGCCTCAGTGGATGCCATGGTATTTCATCCGCCCATTTGTAAGTTTATTTTGTGGTGCAGTTGCTTTTATCTTTCTAAAAGCGGGATTGCTTGTAATGGAAGCGGAGTGTAACTCCCCCAAAAAATGAAACAGTTCATAAGTAGAATTTTCCATTAACTAAAATAGGAAAATTTACGATGAGAAAAAGCAAGTTCACCGAAACCCAAATTGTCAGCATGATCAAAGAATCTGAATCAGGTATTCCTGTGCCAGAAATCTGTCGCAAACATGGTATCGGCCAAAGTACGTTTTATAAATGGCGCTCAAAGTATGGCGGGATGGAAGCTTCAGACGTTAAGCGACTTAAAGAGCTTGAAGAAGAAAACCGTAAGCTAAAAGATATGTTTGCAACGCTTAGCCTAAAGCACTCGATGCTTGAGGATATCATCGCAAAAAAGCTGTAAAAACAAGTAGGCGCAGAGCTTGGGTAGAGCATTTAAGAGCTCAATTTAACGTCAGCGTCGCATTTGCTTGTGAAGTGGCAGGGTTAAGCCGCTCAGTTTTTTATTACAAACATAAACGACCGTCAGATGATGAAGTTATCGACGCATTACTTGCGCTGGTAGAGCGCCATCCTAGGTGGGGGCTGCCTAAGCTATTCAAAAGGCTTCGCAATAAAGGTAAGCCGTGGAATAAAAAGCGTGTTGAACGCGTTTACAACATGCTAAAACTAAACTTGAGACGTAAGGGAAAGCGCCGTGTTCCAACAAGAACACCTGAACCATTAAATGCACCGACACAACATAATGAATCGTGGTCAATGGACTTTATGAGTGACGCATTAAGCTATGGACATCGTTTTAGAACACTGAATGTGCTGGATGATTTCAACCGACAAGCACTGGCGATTGAGGTCGATACAAGCTTAACTTCTGAACGAGTTATTAGAACGCTACAACAAATTATTACTTGGCGAGGAAAACCAAAGCAGATTAGAGTGGACAATGGCCCAGAATTTACTTCAACGGCACTCGAAGATTGGGCAATGAAAAATGACATCAAGTTGGAATTTATAGAGCCAGGCAGTCCTTACCAAAATGGTTTTGTGGAAAGGTTTAATCGGAGTTACCGTGAAGAAGTGCTAGATTTATACTTGTTTGAGTCACTTCAAGAAGTACGTGAAATCACTGATGAGTGGTTAGATATTTATAATTATGAGCGACCACATGATTCACTAGGCGATATGACACCAATTGGTTACCTTGAGGCTGCATAAAATTCTACGAAATAGCTGTACTAAATTGGGTGGAGTTACAGGAGCAAGTGGATAATGCATCAAATTATGCTATATATGCCTTAGCCTTTATTGCTGGTTACAACGTTGATAAGTTTCTTAAAAAGATTGAAGCTCTGTCTAAAGAGATATTTGGTATCGACACCTCAAGAGCTAGTCAGGAAGAAGGATAAAATAATCGTCGGGGGATGATTTATTAACCCCGACGAGTTGCAAGGTCAGGATTACGAAAAGGTATCGAACCTATTAGCTGCTAGCTCGGCATTCCTTACTTGTGGGTCTCGAAATCTCGGCTTGCCGTGTTTTCAAATTCTGAGGGAGGCGGTTAAGGCCATACCTACAAAACACGCGACAAACGCCTGATATAGAAACTTTAAGTCCATGATAACGAGCTAAATACCAACTAATTTTAGCTTGTCCAAAATGATAGTTTTTACGCAGACATAAAATTTTCTCTTCGATTATTGGTTCAACGCGAACGGCTGGATTTTCAGTGCATGGCTTGGAGTTGGTTAACCCTGCTTCTCCTTTAGCTGCATAATCTTTTCTCCCCAATAGCGACAGGGTTTACTAACGTTTCTGGTTTCTTTTGCGTGACTTAATATTTTAAGCTTACGCCTAACTTCTTTTTCATCTTTGCCATTCATTTAAAACCTCAACTAACACATTATGAATATAAAGAAATGTACCAGCCAAGGACTAAAAGTTCACAACTTAATAGTACAACTAATAACAATTACACTCTTCTCGATAGTGATATGCTTTTTCCCAAAAGTTAACCAATTTAGAATTCACGTCTGACAGCCCACACTCATACATATCCAAAAAGTTCGGTTTCTTGTAGTAGTGAGCACATACATCAAGTATATCCGCAGCATGCTCCTTTTCTATATCAATATGGATAGTAAAAAAACGAAATGCGTTGTTCGGATAACCATTTACAGTTAGTGCATTATGCCACTTTTCTACCATTCTGCTAGACATGCTTTCAAAAGCAAATAGAGCCCCCAACTTAACCCCCATGTCATGATTGGAGTAATTATCTTTACAAGATTGCTCTAGTTCAATAGTCTCTTTCCACAAGCGATTTGGCTCAGGACGACTACAATCAAGTTGTAAGTAATAGAGAAACTCTCTATATATAGAAATATGATCTTTCCCAACATTTTCACCAATTTCTGAATAGAGATTATTAACTAAAATAGACAGTAGCTTTTCATCTCTACTAGTCGCGATTGCACCTGCAATGTGAAATGGAAAACCGAGAACTACATGGTAAAGTTGAACAGCCATTTCTCGTACCCATTCAGAATTCGAGCAAAGCTCAGAAAGAGAGTTTAGGCAATCATTGTTTAGAGTTTTCCCAGTTATAGTTGAATCAAGTTGGTTCTGACTCCAATTAGTAAAATTTTTCTCTTTAATTGACATTAATTCACCTGAATCGTTTCATCGGCAACTAATTGAAGCTTATTGCAATGAGTAGAAAAAATTATTATCTTGTCGCTAGATATATATTCTTTTATTAGTTCACAGGCTGTGTCAGTATTCCGACTAGAAATTTGTGAAGTAGGCTCATCCAATAGCACAACTTCTGAATCTGATATATGCATAGCCAGTAAAGCCAATAACTGCCTTTGACCGCCACTTATATGCTCAGAGTGCCTCCACTCGATTTCGCAAAGAAGCTTATCAAATATCTGATATTTATTTCTTGCCTCATCAATCCTTAGACCTGATTTATCCAGCAAACGTAGATACGTCATCGCGCATGTTTTTAATGGAAACATATACTCTGTTATCTGTGGTATGTAGAACATCGACTTTAGCAACTTGTCTAAATTTCTGATTTCGCATTGTTCGATGGACTCCGTACCGTCTCGTTCGACTTCAACTGCGCCTTTTAATGAAGGCATAGACCCTAGTAGCCCCTTGAACAAAGTACTTTTGCCACTACCATTGTCTCCTTTCAAATGGTAATGCAAACCAAACTTTAGTGTTAAGTTCAGGTTCGTTATAGGTGATATTTCGTTTCCGTTTTCATAGCCGTAACTACAATACAGTGATCGTATCCTTAATTCACGCACCTAAATTTTCCTTAACACTTTTCCCTGATAACTGAGCAACAACTCCAATGAGTCCCCAAACAAAAAATGTACCTATTGCTGTAAAAGCGTTTAGCATCCCTAGGCTCATCTCAAATTCTCTAAGTTTGAATCTAACCAATGTGATTACCACTGATAGAATCACGAGTAGGACAACAATAAATCCAATAGAATCAGTCTTTTTAACAATCCAATGAGAAAAACCACTAGCAGTACTGGATAGCTTTCGATTTGAAGGCAATGTTGCATACTCTTTTGCTGCCTTAACAATAAACATAGCTGCTAAGCCTGGAGCTATAGCTCCTAGAAAGGATACGCTGCTTAAGTTATTTGAGCTCGCGAACAATACTCCTCCCATCATCCCTATCGAGTTATAAATAATCATCGAATATAATAATAGTAAAGAGGAGTTCAATCCAAGAGACTTTGCAACAGACCTGTCTGCAATTCTTCTAGATAAGAAGATTGATTTCCCGAGACGTATTTTGTCAATAAAAGCAGCAATTATTGCTATTAAAAAAGCGATAGCAAGGGCAACCCCGGTCATAAAATCCATTGTTGTTGCTCCAAAATAGCGAGCTAGGGCCATTTCATCAGGTAAAAATCCGGATTGAGTAGTTCCTGAGTTTAGCCAAAAATTAAAGCTGTACGCAGCCAGAACTACAAGAAAGCCAGCGAAAAGAGGTGGCATTCTTAGCAAAGTAAAAAACCAAGTTATTAACGAATATAAAAATGAAAAAAATAGCACTAACAATAATGAGTAGATCAGAACTTCCCAGAGGGAGTCATTCCCAAACGTGATAAAGGCGATAACCATTCCTGTCGTAAAAGAGCTTTCAATTGTTAAGTCTGGGAACTGCCAATATTCAAAAGCTAAATATACAGATAATGTAATAGTTAAAATGTAGGGCAGCTCGCTAAGATATGTCGTGAAAAAATACATCATAATCATTTAGCTTTGTCGACCAAAATGATAGAACCTTCTTCTAACCCCATTCCTTTTAGTAGGCCAGCCTGATCACTATTCAGGTGAGAAGATAAAAACTGTTTGGAAATGTATAATTTGGAATTAGAAAAAATGTCTATGCGGCTTTCTTCATTAACTTCTTTATCCAGAACTACTTGAGCAACCTTTTCACCCAAAGCTATTCCTAACATATAAAAATCCACAGCATACGCCGCGTCAGCTCCTTTTGATATAGAAGCACTATCAGATGTAAAAACGGGTAGATTGGCATTGTGCGCTATCGAAACAACAGCCCCAATAGATCCAGAGACAGTGTTATCAGGTCCAACTTGAATAGCAGAGACACCTTTTGAAATCAAAGACCGTATTGCCAAAGGAACATCTACTGGAGAAGACACTGCTGAAGATATTAGGCAAAAACCTTCTTTCTCCAGCTGAAATTTGAGTTTATCGTATGCTAAAACGGAATTAGGTTCACCATCACTCATAGGGTAACCAATTCTTACACACTCCTCGTTACTTTCCTTTTTTGGCAGAACATTTGAAATAAGGGAAGCCATTCCTACATAATCAAAGTTAGTGACGAGACCATAAACATTATCTTTCCCATCAAAGCCTTTTTCTTTCCATAAGTCAGGATCATTTGAATTCGCAACGCCAATTGATACAGGATCGCTACTTGCACCAAAGAACACTTTAACATCGGGGTTTGAATTTGATATAGCAGCTTTAATACTTGGTGTGCCAAACGCTACAAGCGCCGAAGCTCCCTTTCGAGAAACTTGCCTAGACTGGAATACGGCTTCCTGAAACTGAAAGTTCGCATCATTCAAATGAAAGCTGATCTTATTTCCAGAATCATATTTACGAGCCCCCTCAATCACTCCGTCTTTAACTGTCAGTAAAAGAGGATGCGCCCCGTATAGCATGAGTTGCACTTCTAATTCATCCTGCAAGCTATTTTGCTTCTTTTCGCAGCCAGAAAGAAGTAAAAGTGCTGTCACTACTAACAATCTAGATAAAAACATTCGCTAACCCCACCCCCCCCATAAAACAAACAAAATTAACTATATATTAACTACAAGTCAAGTTTAATCTAGATCAAAGGAATGCGGAATATTTTTTCATCTATTTTCGTCAAAAACTAAGCCAACAACTATTTCCCAAGATATTAAAGGTGGCTGGTAACAGCCATACGCTTGGGTATCACAGACAAGTTCCTATACAACTGGGTGGCTAAAGCAAAGAAGTTACCCGCTAAGCGTCTAAGGGCAGAGCTTAAACAGATGACGGAAGAGCGAGACATATTAAAGGAGTTCGCGACTACTTTTTCAATTGGGGCTTACCATTCCTCTTACTAATCTTGGCCCTGATTGTATCCAGATTATGTTTTAAAATCTTTGACTTTCGAGCATAAAAATCATAACTACTTGAAATAGCAGAACTGTCTGCTTTTAGGTTTGTAACTCTATAATCACCAGTATGGTTTCCGACAGAGCAAATAATGACGTCACCAGTTTTAGTTGTGAACAATTTAACGCCATGCTTATGTAACAAATTACGTATTTCACGCTTCGGATGCTCAAATTTATTAGAATAATTAGCCGAAGCAATAGCGACTCTAGGTTTAACAGCTCTAATAAATGAAGATGTTGTAAAACCATTATTCGCCCCATGATGTGCGAGGATCATTATATCAGTTTCATTCTTAATAACTTTTTGCCTTCTCAAACCTGCTGCAATATTACAGCACTCTACATCACCTAAGCTTAACACGTTAAAGGAGCCTGAACGGAAGTGTTTAACCGTAGAGTTATTATTTGCATTCTTTTCATCGATCAGCTTTGGATGACTCAAGATATCTTTATATCCATAACTTTTAGCCGCATCCAAGCTTGATATGTATTTAGGTGTGACACTAATTACCTTTTTCGTATTATCTCCTGCCTTAAACTTTTTTATCAACTTTAGACACTCTTCTCCTGATGCTGTGTGTGGTTTATAGCCAGGATATTCTATTTTACTAGGGCTATATCTCGCCAAAATCCTTTCAAGTTCAGGCCTTGAGCAATGGTCTTGATCCCATGACGTAATATGTAAAGTATGAATAGTATTTACCCCACATAACTTCAACTCTTCGTTGATACTGCTCTCGTTGCATTCATTATAGCGTGCCTCGATGAGAGTAAAGCTTGTCCCGTTGAAGTATGAAAATGATGACCCTGCATTTTTTAGTTGATATGCTCTGAATCTAGTTACTCTTTTCTTTAATGTCATACTGTAAAACTACAATCCTTCAAGTTACGCTTTTGCTTGTTAAAATCACTTTCGTTTCTGAACGAGAGAGAGTTTTAACTGATATACTTATTTCTCCTTCCGCAACAACTAGCATAGCTGCGGGGAGTCCTTCGGTGTTGTTTATCTTACTTAGATGATCCAGTTGCAATATATCCAAAGAGCTAAGTGCCGATGACACACAATTTGGGTGTGAGTGCCATTCACCTATGTAACGTACAATATTTGCTGTACGTCTAGAGCTTTCCTCTAAAGTACCTAATACTCCCTCAGTTCCTCGAGAAAACTCAAACGGAGAAGATAGACTATTACTGGGCTCAGTACCTGCTAATACCAAAGAAATTGATTTAAGCTTAAGATCTATAAAACCAAGTAAAACTCCGCCCGTTTCATTCGGGAGGCTATTTTTTCTTTTCTCAATTAAACTACTTTCAATGTCCTCATCCCATATAACCTCCCAATCACCGACTTGTAAAGTTCTTGAAGGAGCCACTGGAACCTTGTCACAAGTTAAGCAAGCTGATTCATCATCAAAGGTCCATACAAATATCTGGGGCTTTTCACTTTCTAAAGCCAAGCGCAATTGACGTCCTATCATTGAAGAGTGAAGCTTAACTAATTCATTTGACAGAGATACCGATATATCTCTGCATCCCGCTCCAACCCAAAATTGCTCAAAACTACCATCCAAATGCTCTTTACCCCAAGAGTTGCTATGTAAGATTGCTCTATAATATTGAGCTTCTAGTGACATAGTTCTAGTATCTCTTTTTTTATCCTCTAACAATAAGACTGATGACATTCCATTTGGGGTTAAGAATACACTCGCAACTCTAGCTTTACAGTTAGCTCGATAAAGTTCTCTAGGCACTTCCAAGGTAGTTGTAGCGTCCACAATTAAATCTTTACTTTCAACCAGTTCCCTTATTTTTGGAAGGGCTACATCAAACTTACAAACATGTCTAAGGGAGCTTTCTATTGGAGATATATTGAATATATTAGAAAGATAGTCACTCAATACTTTTACTTTAGAGGACCCGACCCCCCAAGCACTAGATATATGACGAACTAGATTGTGAGGCTTTACAATGTCATCGTCGACAAAATCCCAGTTCCCCCACTTTTCTCTTGCCCAAATTTCGGCTAAAGAGCTACCTAGCGCCCCAACGCCAGCCAACACCCCCTCAAATTCACAATCTGTGTCTCGAAGCCCTGAAAACTTTCGTACCTCTTTCGCTGAAGGCATGAATTGAACTTCAGTAGGAAGTATCGCTTGTTGCTCCCAGTAGTCGGTTGGATTCGGTGTACCAAATATATCTAAAAACCACTTTTTCCTATCTGCTGGATTTCTTAAAAGAACACCTAAACTTTCACCAAAGAGCCCAATATTTACGTGAAGCAAAAACCCTTGTACGTCCATCCTCTCAATACGACCATTTCTCTTTCTTGGAATCCCCATAATGAGTAAGATTTTACTTTTTGAGTTTGTATCAATGCTTAATCCGCCTTGTTCTGGCACAATCCTGCGAATAGCATTCTGCAAGCTTTCTAGAAGGTCAACGCCTCTTAACTCTAGCCTCTCTTTTAGTTCACTAAGCTTGAACGGGTAACCTTCTACAGGGCCGTTTTCAATCGCCGAGGTTACTATTGTTATGGGTAGAATATATGGAAGTTCAGCATGAGTTTCTGAAAGTTCTGAGTTTATGTTCTCATATCTTCCTACTATTGTTTCTAAGGATGTTTCACTTTCATCTATTCTTCCAAAGATTAGGCCGAGGTTTTCTTGGTTGAATAAATCAAAATGCGTATCGGGAAGTACAAACTGATATTTACTTTTGAAGAACAACTGTTCAATAGGTTGATCACTTGGATGTATTGTTTCTTCCGCTGTTGAGCGCAGCCACCAAAAAATTCTTTTAACAAAGCTTTGCGCTGTCCATGTTCGCTCCACTGAAGGCCAAGGCTCATAATAGAGGCATAGTGATCTAGGCTCACCACCCTCTGTATGATTTTGATGTATTGAAAGTGGAAAGTCTTTCCTTAAAGCTCTCACATCCCAACAGAATTCTGCTTCGGGATTGTAACAGAGTGCTAAACGCTCAATTCGCTGTACCCCGATTGAATTATCTGTCTCAAATGTTCCATCCCCAAAATCAACAACCAAAGCTTCAAAGTTTTTTAAAACTCTAATTGCTTCAACAAACTCACAATCATTATGCTTTTCTACTACATCAAGCAAAGATAAAAGAGGTGTAGGTAGGTCATCTTTAACAATGACTTCTCCCCATGCAATAAACTCACTTTTTGTCATTTGAACCTGCTCGAGGAGGCGTCGTCGCCGCAGTCGCCATTGAAACTGAAGCTGCTGCAATACATAATTTAAATCCAGTATTCGTTGCCTCAACAACTAACGGTTTAGGTGCAGTTCTATTAGGCTCTTCTCCAGTACACTTAAATATACCTTTAACATCTCTCAAAATATCTTTGTATTCTCTCTTTGCTCTGATACAAGGTGGATCGTTATCATCATCTTCTATAGGTTTACTACTTGAGACTATAATCGCATCATCAAGACACTGACTAAGAGCTGCTTTTGCATCAGGGGAAACCTTCGCCTCTTCCTTTTTTTTCGACCAGCTATCATGTGATAAAGATCTCCATGAGCAGTGGTGCGGAGCAAGTAATAAATCATACTCTAAATCTGCACTATTGTATTCAGCCCAAATCTTCTCCCAGATAACCACTCCAGCATCCCCTCCAGCTAAAAATCGACTCAACTTGGAGCTATATTCAGATGATTTAACATGGAAATTAATAATTACACTGGAGTTATTTTTTGAAAGCTTCTCTTCGGTTTCTTCATCTTGCAAACTCAAAGGCCCAAGTAACTTTGAAGAAAGGTAATCAGTGGCAGTTCCGTTAATCCCATAAATAACATTACCGACCTTTTTTAGAATTGGCCCTAGATCATCCGTTTTACCATTTTCGTCTTCTCCAAGAATTAAGATCCGATCCCCGTTTGGAACTTGAAATTTATTACTCCGATTCTCTTTTACTCGTCTTCTAGCTTCCTTATTAAATGCTTTCGCATCGCTACAAAGAGGTTCACTTTTAGAAGCCCGTCTAAATACCATAGGGGATGACCATAGCTGCCGTATTACAATTCGTTTTTCTTCTTGTGGTTTATTGTCATCAGAATACTTGTCCAGTGAATCAAGCCAAAAGTGTTTTTCTAAGCCTAAACAGTGATCTTTGTCTGGGTGGCTCAATAGCATAGCGTCTACATATGGTCGATTATCGCTGTCTACTTTTATCTTTTCCCTTAGCTTTTTAGCAACATCGGGGGCCTTTTCATTCGGATCATCAGCAGCAGCCCTAATGTTGCAGTCAATTAATAACGAAGCCTTCTCATCATTTGCTAACTGGATCAGTGTCATATCACCATTATCGACTGGAAAAAACGTTATTTTTGCGCCCATTTATTATTCCTTACTATTTTATAAAGCTGCCGCAACAGCATTCATTACAAGCCTGTTTCCGCTGTTTCGAGCAGCGATAAGAGTTAAGAGCGATGAGCCAATTAGAATGTAATACACTGCTGTATTAATTGTACCTACAAACTCTATCTCCCCCCATACGCCCCAAGTAATGGCCACCACAAGCATGACAAAGAGCGCAGAAAAAACATCACGGTATAAAAGGAAGTCTCGATGTGCCTGAGTAACAGATTTTTCGTTAAGAACTGGTTTATAAATTTCTTTATACCAACGGCTATTTCTCTCAGAAGGGCAGAGTGAATCCTCGAATACGCTTGGCCATCTAGTGCATACATCTTCGAATGAAACTCTTATGTCTTTTTTACATAGCTCATCAACTCGACATGCTGGCATCTCATTTGATAAACGGGTAAAAACCAACTTATGCTTAAGGTTATGTGGAGTTAGGTTCGTTAATAGCACTAAAAAAGCCGAAAAGCCCAAGCTCAAAGCGCCAGTTATAAGAGCTTCCTCCCACGCTGGTATCACAGCAAAACTGTATTGAGCCCCCGCACATAAAAAGATCACCACTGTTAACAATGCTGTTATCTTTGGGTTATTCGCTGATTTTAAGTCTGAAGCCACTTTCCCTCTCAAATATAAGATAATTCATATTTAGTGCTATGATCCTATGCCCGTAACAATTGTAATAAAGGCAGGCTGCTTATTTTTCAACCTTTCGTATAAGTAATTAATAAATTTTCTGGTGGGTTCTAAATCTAGTGCTGCTTTGTACCGCTTACCCTTTTGTTCATATCTGTGACTGCCCCAGTTTTAGTACAGCTTCACAGCCTAAAAAATTCACTGCGTAAAAAGCGCCCTCTGAATTTTGAGAAAGCTTTTTGATTTGGCTAAATTGTAATGTAGGCTTAGTTCTCACATACTACACCATCTCCATCAGCGTCCTTCATGAACTTATAAGCTGGATGTTGGCTAAATACTGGCGTAATCTTGTGATTTTTAGCTTCAGAACAGCTTATACGACCATTCTTATTGTCATCATACATTTCTAAGGGACTTCCTTGTTCATCACCTTCTTGGTCTGAATTGCTAAGCCCAGAGTGAGGGTAGAATATCATTTCAAATGAACTACATGCGGATAGAGTTCTCTCTAAAACTTCAGCTTCATTTCTATCAACACTTAGACTGTACTTGGTTTTAATTTGAAGCACTCTACTAGCAAACCAACACTGATTTTTTTCTGGCATCCACTCACCAGCATCATAACCACACTTTCCACCAATATTGCATCGATTCACTATCGGCGCCGCCAATGTTAAATTGAGCAAGTCTGTAGCAAACTGCACGCGCATTTCATTTGACGCGGCACATAAGCCACTATCATGACCTTCACTAGCTGCGACTATGTGCTCTATGTCCGTATCGGTATCCGACTCAAAATAGGAACCAGTATATGGCCCATAAACCACTCCCCCCATACTAGCAACAATCTCATCCTCGACACTTTGAGGATAAGGGTATTGGGCTTTTTTGTTATAAGGTGAACACCTATTTTCCTGCTCAACAACTAACCCGCGCCATGTTTCTTCTGCAATTGAGAAATGGCTAACGGTCAATAATACCCATGACATCAGTGAATTTTTAATCATCCTGTTATTCTCAGCTTTTAGTTGAATTCATAAATACCTAATTCATTGCCCAAACCACCTAACTTCGCCAATTGGTCGAAATCAGGCGTATTCATGAGGCCACCATTTGATGGGTAAAGAAACCACGCCCTATCATATCTATTGTCAATAAAAACCTTAAAACCACACTTTTCGTAGAATCGGTGTACTCGATAGTCATCTTTTTGAGTATGCCCAAATATATAGTCCATGCGCTTTTCTTTAGCATATTCAAATGCATGTTCGATTAAAATTGAACCGAACCCCTTACCTCTAAAGTCTTCTGGTTCTTCGTTAATCCAGAGGTCTCGGATCTCAAGCCGACCATCTCTATCATACATCTGCAAATAACCTATGTGCTCTATAGGAGAAAGTCTTTCAATTTCAAAGCGATCAGATTCAGAGCAAATCAGCAATCTAAAGTTGTGTTCCTTGTACTCTTGTACTTGCATATGTTCCTCATTAATTTACCTTACAGTTTGGTCAGCAAGCTGTTGACCAATTTCCCACTGAATAAACCTTCGACGGTGTGTACTCATTATTTACTTCGTAATTTGGTTCAATTACTAGCTTATTTACTACACCTGTTGAGAAATAACTTTTAAATGAACTCCACCATGCTATTTCCATCCCAAGGGCATAGCTGGGATTATCAATACGTTTAATCAACATCTCAGAGCTGCAACCCAAAATAAAATCAAGCCTTTTTCACTAGAAATCAAAAATTAACTAGCAATTAATGTAGAACTACATCACTATGGTGTTCCAGTTAAGTTTACATGCGTTTAATTTTGTGTAAATAAGGATATTATGGTTTCTGGTTTTAATATTAATGCACTAACAAATTACGATAGCCGATATTGGCGAGTGGATTGGTTTGGCTATCTAAGTTACGAGGACAAATCAGGTCAGCGCAGAAGCGAGCCACTTGTTGACGTCTACTTATCTCCATTTATCGAGCAGCCAACCCCTGATAGCCTAAATTATAAGTTTTCTACAGATTTTAAACAGTCTAATATCGTTACTGTGCCTGTAAGTTACCTCAGAATTCTTAGGTTGGGTGATGTTTGGCATAAAGGAAAGCGAGTTTTACTGTCACATTCAGATAAAATGCGCGAGAAGTTCGATGTAACTATAAATTCAGAGTTAACCTATACAGCCACAGCAGGCGCCAAAGGCAACCTCGATGAATTTTTACTTCCGTTTCCCCACCACCCATATCATGGAAACGCGACAAAAGTTCACTGCGAATTTGTAGAAATAGACGAAGGCAACATAGTTATCTTCCCTCACTATGTGCTTCTGCAGGCTTATTTTGCTAGGTCTCAATATGTTTTTCAGCAGTTATTCAAATTTGGCTTGCAGTTCAACTCACTATACGATCCCACGCAGTCATATATTGACAATGACGGGCATGCGTTCATTTTGTTAAAAAAGTGGACTCCTGATTCTGCAGCTTCGGAAATTGCAAGGCTCGCTTTCGATGATGTGGCAGCAAAAGCAGTAAGAAAGCTCAGTGAAGGTTTATCACTGCAAAATACAAACAAAAGAAATATTAGCCCAAAGCTATCATTTCCCTTCCAAGGTGAGACAACATTAGACGTGTATGGAAAATGGTGTCCTCTAGCTTCTAAAAAAGGGCACGTATTCATTGTTTATGATATTTTAAGTTGCACTGCCAGTTATCCGTTTACGTCACTTACATACTTTAGAGATAATCCTGGTGATAAAAACCCAATAAAGAAACCACCTTTGGGTGGAAAAAATAATGGAACTCCACCTAAAAGCAGGCCCAAGCCACCTCCTGAAAAAAATGATATTGATTTGCATCCAGAAAGTGAACCAAGAAGTAACATAGATGATCTTCTTGTCGAAGGGAGAGCTGTTACTCAGTTCCCAGATTTGATGAATAAGAGTATCGAGAAAGAAAGACAAAAAGACCATTTGGATGAAAGTTCAAAATCATCGCCTTTGCCTAGTGATGATGATCTTAATGGCGGCAATACAGGAGATGGTGATGGTCGGGGTAGAACCGTACCAATTAGCTTTATTCCACCTTCTCTAGAGCAAAAGCATAAAAATAAGTATAAATTTAGGGAAAAGCTTTGCCGTCTTGCATTATTCTCACAACTGCTCAGTGAGCTATCCAACTGTCCGAGGGTCACAAATACTGAAATCATCAGCGTCTATGGTAATCTTGGCAAAGAGGAGCGTAATCACTCTTACTTTCCAACAACATATTTGGGATCTGGTAAAACTTCTACATGGCAGTATATCCACTACATCAAAGAACTTGGCTTTATAGCAAAAGGTGATGAAAAGTATCGTCATCGAAGAGCTATTATCGCCAAATTGACCGTTGCAAACTCACTAACCGTTTTTTTAGCCGAAGCAGAGAGGAGAGTAGTCAAAGTTACGGAAGGATGGATAGAGTTAGATACACCAGCAATATTATTAGCGCTTGATCGAAATGAAGACAGCATTTCAGAATTTCATCTACATAACTTATTGAGCCAATCAGCGGAAGATAGAGGGAAGTGGGATCACACTCAGTTGCCTCCTAATGTTGAAAGTTGGTCATTAAGGCATGCTGCAAATGATTCTATCGAATCTGGTGATTATGTTCACCGACAAAAGAACATCATTGAGAAACACTTAGGGTTTAGATTCACCTAAACCCTCAGGGACCACTCACACCTGAAGGTAGTCACACAATGGCAAAAAAGAAAACCCAAAGAAGAAAAACCAACTCTTTGCTAAGTCCATTTAGCCCAAGCAACCTCATCTACTTAAAAGAAACGTTAGATAAACACAGAGCCCTATTTACTAAAAAACGTAGAGAATTTAAAGAGCTAGCAACACAGTTTAGTAACGAAAAAGATATGCATAAGCACATGCTTATCCAAGAAAAACGTAGACGCCAAACTGTTAGAAGTACTTACAAACAGAGGTTTTCGGACTTGAAGGAACATATTTGGGAAGTTCATGGTATACCTGAGTTTGCTCCAAAAGAGGTTAAACTGCTGAAAAACAAAGCTATAGTTCCTAGCGAAAAAATAAATAGAATGGAGGCGATCAAAGAAAGGCTTGTTGAAGAAGTCCGCATAATAAATGAAATTGAAGCTACAAAGCAAAAACCTAACTTCATTCGAATAAGCGAAGAGCAAGAAAAAATGCTCTTTTCTACTAATACAGCAACCAATGTCATAGCTGGTGCGGGTAGCGGTAAATCAACAACACTGATCCTCAGAGTAATTCTGTTACACAAGCATATGGATATACCGTTTGACAAAATTACAGTGTGTACTTTCACCGTAGAGTCCAGACGCGAGTTCATTGATAGCCTAATAGCTAGATTAAGACAATTTGGTCAAGAGCTGTCCTATAACGACGCCCGTGCGGTCGTGCGAACATTTCATTCACTTGCCTATGAAATTCATAACAAGTTAGGTAATAAGTCCAGATCTTTACTTTTCGAATTCAAGTCTCAAAAACCTGCTGATGATGATCCATATGGAGTAAACATTGAGAACCTCATGCAACCTCAAGAAGGTAATGCAGAGCAAACCAATTCAGAAGAGGTTTCAGAAAAGTTAGTGTTAATGGTCACCCTCTATAAAGAGTTATACACTGAAAATAGGTCTTTCCGTCAAGTTATAAATAAACTCTTCAAATACTCCCTAGAAGGTGAGCGTAGGCGAGCATTAGAGAATAAAAAGGACGTAAGTGATAAGTGTGACTGGATACGCGGCTATGAACAAACTTACATTGAGTATTGCTCCCAATACTGGCAACAAAGACATTCTGAAATACTGAACAGAATGTCAAAATATCTTGTCACTTCTAACGAAACTGAAAAGGTCATACTATCTGACAAAACATTTCACTTCCAGTATCACTATCACTTGCCAAAAACTAACGCAAAAATCTGCCTTAGCGTCAAAAATAAAGTACTCCAGAAGAACAAGGTTACATTTGGTGAAAAGAAACAAGTTGCCAGTGTAGTCGAATATTACAGGCGGATTGTATTGTTGAATGGGAGCGCCAACTATTACCTTGTCGACGACATAAAAACACTGCTTTGCTTTTTGTCGTATGAAGAATTCGAATTAGAGCGCTATGTAGATACCATTCCCGTTCCTGACTTTAGTTATGTATGCGAGGGAGATTTACCTGCAAAAAGCGATAATAGAATTGATAGTTTACTTGTTTCTGAATTTAGTAAGCTTATCGATTTCTCTTACTCAATTGGTAAACCACTATACGCTTTATCTGAGAAGCAATTAAACTTATTCAGCAATGCAGGAAGTAAAGTGACAGAGTCAGATCAACTTTTCCTTAAACTTGCACGGTTTTTCCATGCTTCATGGATAAACAGGCTAAAGAGCAAACAACTAACGACATTTGACGATGTATTTCATCGCTTTGGCACTCCAAGCGATATTGAATATAACAAGTTAGATATTCGCTTATTAGGAAAACTTCAGCACTTACTAATCGATGAATTTCAAGACATTTCCCCCCTAATCGCTAAATTTTTAAATGAGTTGAAGAAGCAATTACACCAAAACCAGATAATTCAGGATGGTACATTAATAAGTGTTGGTGATGATAACCAATCTATATATGGATGGCGAGGCAGCTCCCCACAGTACATATTAAATTACAAGTCATGCTTCGACTTGTCTCACGATGAACACCCCGTCAAGTTAGAGAGTAACTACAGGTGCTCAAGTAAAGTACTCAATTTAGGTGCCCGAGTACTTGCAAAACTGCCTGAGAGCGCTAAAAGTGATAAGAAGATCAAACATGCAAGGCCTGATGCTGATACTCCCTTATCATGTGTTGAGCTACACCCCCCTATAATTAATAAAAAGAACCAATCAGCAATAAATTTCGAATTGGCTGCACAGTTACTGGAAGTCGAAGCAAACAAACCTGAGATAACACCTGACAACCCTATTTACCTCCTCTGTACCACTAGGAGACTGACAAAAAAAAGCAGCAACCAAACATGGTACGCTGCAATAGAGCGCTTGAAGAAACAAGAAAAAATTAAAGTTTTAACTGTTCACGCCAGTAAAGGTCTCGAAGCACAAACCGTTTTCTTGGTTGGTGATGCTGTGCCACCCAACAGGCACCCAATACGTGATGTTTTGTGCCAGATAGCAAATATAAAAGGTGGCTACACACGTATGCAAACAGAGGAAAAATACCGAGTTGCATACGTTGGAGTAACCCGAGCAAAGAACAAACTTTTTTGGTTTGCTGAGTCTCTAGAATCAAAGAATAACCTTTTGGCCTCACTTTTCCCCAAAAGCATCAACTAAGTTTTCCTTACCGAATAGGCTAATTGGACAGTACTGACGAATTGCTCGTGGTGCCCATTTAGCCCTACTAGCAATCAATGCTGAATAGGCTGGTGAGTTTTCGCTTTCCAGATCAGCCAGTACCCACGTGTCAAGTTGAGCAAGATCCGATGAACGCTCTACCAGCTCAATGAACATATCTAGCCACTCGTTCGCATTTTGGCTATTCCAATCGTGGTTTATACCAAGGTATTCCGTGTACCACATTGGTATTTTATACTTCCAATTCGATAGGTTGTTATAGATGTCAGCTTCTTGGTCGTAAAATTTAAGTAACATCAAAACTAGCTCTTCTTTATCTAAAGAGCTTAAGTAATGTTCCATACCTTTTTGGCAGTAATTTCGTTTAAGGTAAAAATCAAATACGCTGTCTTGGGTCATTCTGATACTCCTAAAAATTCCTGTTGAATTTTGCTATTTGCTGCTTAAAAACATTTTTTATTGACATTGAGTCCGCATATCCCATGAACTTATTCAACTGAAGAAGGCTTAGTTTCTTCCCGCTAGCTTGCATGCACGTTATCGCAGCCTCCACACTTTCCGCAGAAGGGCCTGAGTTGGGGTTAAATATCAAAGGCTTTATTTCTTTATCAAGCCAAAAAGGAAGGGGGTTCCTTTGCCTAGTTATCGAGGTTAACTCTGAGTACCTTATATCGAGGCTTTGAAGGATATCTAAGAAATTTAATGGCCAATCTCGAAACAAGCCTGTGAGTTTACACATACACCTGTAGCGAATCTGGTGCTCCATAATGTCAGGATCTATAGAGCGCGTTGTAATTTCCTTTTTATACTTTTTTTGTGCGACGACACGGATTAAATGCCTTAGTACTAAAAAAACTGAAAATGAATATATCCATGCGAGGCTAAAAGCTAATTGCCAATATCCTGCTTTTAAAACTGCTTTATAAAAAAGAGTATCAATTACCACACCTTTTTTGGCGCTTAGTATAGGCGCTTCTGTTAATTGACAACCACAGTGATAACACTGTGTGATATCTCCCAAAAAAGGCTTTTTATGAGGCTGCCTTATATCGTTTAATAGTGGTTTTACAGGCTTGAGGCATTGAGGACATCTATCATGGAGTTGACAAGCATGCTTTGTACACACTGTAATGAAAGATATTCGCCAGGCTTTCTTATAGTAGGGCTTTTGCTCAGCCAAGCAACTCGGACAATACTGTAAACAAAACCGTTTATCTGAATTCTTTTTGATCCCTGTTTGCAGTATGCACGTTTTTCTCTGTGCTTTAGGAGTTGGCATTGAATAAAGTAGCCCTGCATAACTATCTAACGATGTTTCCCAAGCGTTTTGATATGGTGTCCTAAGTAATAGAGAAAGCGTTCGAAGTACCTCATTATTAACCGAGTTATCAATATCGTAATAACGCCTATTTAACTCTGGTAGCAGTAAATGACAAAATGAAAAGACGTTTTGCCCATTGGCTCTAGCTGCGCGATACACCCATGATGAGAACAACTCATCAGGCATAGGTTGCGGATGCACTGGCAAAACTCTATTCATCAAGCATTCCCTTTTTTGCGTTCTCTTGGAGATTCATAATCAATCTCGTTAAGCAATTCCAGAGTGATAGTTTCGGTTCCATTTCTTATTGCTAATATGGCAGCTTGAGTGAGAATGTCAGACACCTCGCCAAGAAGCCCCTCACTCATAAAGTGAATTTTCTGGGCGATAACTTTACGCTTTAGATTTGATGCCTTAGCTAAAGGTAACATCAACTCAAAACTTGCTAATAAGCGACGAAAATCAGTATCAAACTCCCACCTTGGTAACAGAGAAGGCTTAAAGCGATTATCCAATTGGGGGTCTGTTTTTATCGCTCTTAATGCATCTTTGGTTCCTAGGCCAACAATGGGGATTTTTAATTCATTACTTAAGTTGCGGATTACGCTTAGAAAAACCCGCTGTTTATCCAAAGGGCCAGCTAATAAAGAATGTATCTCATCTATGATAAGCATTCTCACGTTGCAAGCTGCCATGATTGTTTTCACTTGATGATACTTTTTCTCGGCAGAATCTGATGGTCTAAAAGGCGCAAATAACTTGGATAAGATATTGCTATACAGTCTGGATTCGCTTGGTGTAGGAGGCGACTGAATGAACAATGCGGGTATAACAATACCTTCATTATCTTCACGCTCATACGCAGGATGTAAATCAATAAATCGCTCAGCTATCATCGTCTTACCGCTATTGCTGTCTCCCACAAGCAACATACATGGCATACGGTGTTTTTTAGGATAGAGCAGCAAATCTTCAAGCTTGCCTAATATATCCTTGGCTTTGGAATAACCAATCCACCTTGACGATAAGATATATTCAATGCGCGCTGTGTCACTTTTGGTGAGCTGCCTCTGTACTTCTTTATTTAAATGAGGGTAAGAATTATTGGATGTATGTTCAATCACGGCGCACCTCTAACATTTCATCAAAAGGCTGAATATCGTCGTCATCTTCTTCATCTACGAACTGTGCATTGGGTATCACCTCTGAAGGTTCTGGCGATACCACTGCGTTTTTCTCAGCATGTTTTCTACGTTGAACTGCCTTTCGACTTTTTTTGGTTTTGATAACAGCTTCCTGCTCTATTTCCCTCATAGTCTCAAGCGCACTAAATATTGAGTCTTCATTGACATGCATGACTCCGTCATCTTTAAGCTTTTTCTGTACTTTCCTAAGCTCCCATATCGTCATAGGTGGATGAGCCGTATTTCTATATGGAATAGGGAAGTAACACTTGAGCTGCGGGTCAAAGAACCATACTGTGCTAATGTCTCGAGGGTCTCGGCGGCATATGAATTTTTTCTTCAACTTACTGCGACCTTCCACTGTCGCATTAACCCACACTCTCAATACATCACTGTAATAGCAGATATCATCAATTCGAATTCCATAATCCTGTACGGTCCTCTCGACGTAGGGAAGAAGGTTAATTTTAAGTGTTTCCTCATCCTCCACTTTCCTTGGCATCCCAACACCTTTCGTATTTTGGGTACCTAAAACCCCTTCTTCAAACCTTTGATATGGTGTAGTGTTAATGCCCGAGTGAAACTTATGGTGATAGGATTTAGTAATAAGCACTGTCAACCAGTGCTCAAACTCCTTTAAAGTTAACGCTGATTGCTTGTCAGAATCGTAGCCTCTTCGCTGCTGAATATTTGAGAATGTCGTTCCCGGTAATGTATGTATTTCTTTAGCAAAAGTGCCAAGTAAACGTTCAATATGTCCCCCAAAATGAGGCCTAGAAACTGGACGCCACTCTATTGTAAAGGAGTACTCTTGACATGCCTTTTTAAGCATATTACCACGAAACTCTTTCGCGTTATCTGCATGCACTGTTCTTGGAATACCCCAGCATGGCCAAGAAGCATCAATGTCATACTCAGCTAAAAACTTCTCCTTTGGTAAAATGACATTAGCGAGACACATACCAACTGACAACGCACTAGGTTTTTCAAAAGATATATAAAAGCCAACGACCATTCGGCTATAGACATCAATGGCCATGGTTATCCAAGGACGCTCAAGGGGGAGTCTGTATACATCATCAACCATAATGACATCTAACGGTGTATGATCTATTTGAATCACCGCATAGGGATAATCAGCGTGTGGAAATTCACCTTGATTCATGTGTAAAGCATCATGGATTTGATCTTTACTGAAACGTTTACGTATTTTTAAGTCTTCAGATAAACTTTTGATCCGATTCCTAACTGTATTGACGTGTGGCGCTTTCAGTCCTTCTTTTCTGCATTCCAATTGAACCAAACGATGTACGGCTGCAACAGACTTTCTTTGCTTATTTAGATATTCATTTTCAATACACTCATCTATAATTTTTTCCACCTCACTAGAGAGCTTAGTCGAGCCTGCGTCACTTCTAGATTTTGGTGTCAATATCATCACCGATGGGTCAGCCTCGTAGAGCCTTAACCATTTGTAAACAGTATTAAAGTGAAGGCCATGCTCTGTAGCAACCATCTTCACATCGTCAACTGTTCTGCCGTGTTTATGAACCAACGGCTGGATTATTTCCAACCTTTGCTGAGCTATGTTCCAATCATCATCTTCAATTGCATCAATGACGCTCAAACGTTGCTCTTCTGGAGAGGGAGGTGATAAAGATAACTCTGAAATTCTTAGTTTTTCAATTTTCTTTGTCGTGAAGCATTCCGCTAATACATAATCCAAATTGATTATCTGCAAAATGATGTAATGTGTGCCATTGTGATAGGCTGAACTGCCTTGTTGTAATGTGAATTCCTTCCGCTTTTTTCTTGGCATTGCTATCTCTCCAACCAAATGCGTGATGACATGGTGAT
Organism: Pseudoalteromonas peptidolytica; assembly: GCF_012641745.1. GTDB lineage: Bacteria > Pseudomonadota > Gammaproteobacteria > Enterobacterales > Alteromonadaceae > Pseudoalteromonas > Pseudoalteromonas peptidolytica. Next base: position 3,002 of record NZ_WEHZ01000038.1, on the reverse strand, counting down.
GGGTAGATTCAAGTCTAGCGATATCCTTTTAGCTGCAATTAGCCACCAAACAGAAGGAAGCAGTTCTGCTTGAGCCCATTTGTCGTGAAAAAGCGATTTAATCAGTTGCTCGACTGTACACTCCCTCATAGCGAGTAATGCATTAAGAATTAGATGCTCGTGAGATTCATCAAGCTTTTCACGTAAGTAAGGCTGCAAAAAACGGGCATTTTCCATATAGACGGTTCGTATTTCATGCTCAGTAAATAGTTTAAAATACCAACCTTGTTCCTTCGCGTACCGAATAGCTGCTTTGAATTTGGGCTTGAGCTCTCCCCAGTTCTTTTGAATATCACTGCGATATTTAATTTCGCACAGTATAATGTCGCTACTCGGAAAGCCTGAATGCTTAGGCCTATAATTGACTAATACATCAGGTGTGTACTGCCTCTCTCGCCCATTGGTATCTAGCCAAGAAATACACACAGGTTGAACATCATAACTTTCCACACCACTGTCAAATTCAATCATGGTTAAAAAGTCACGCTCAAGTGACGATTCAAAAAATGCACCTTTGGCTTTTTGAGAGTTTGCCAACCCTGTAAGGTTGCGATAATTTTTTGGTATAGCACGTACAGACATAAAATAACCATCACTTATTAAGAGTGTAGATTCCGAATTAAAACACAATATCAGTGTAGATATTATCCGATAGCTGTGTAGAATTTAAACGTGTTCTCTAATTATTACTCTATAGCGATGTAATTGTCATTAGGGTTTGATGAACCTCCGACTAATGCAACTGCAGAGCAGGTATGATGGGGAGCTCTAAATGGACGCATTTTCCAGTTAGATTGGTTGATTGGTTTTCCTAAAATAGAATAAATTGATGCCGTTTCTAGTGCTTGCTGATCCGTCATTTTTGGCATTATGGTCGGTAGTCGTTGTGCTAGCATCGACTTTCCTGTACCGGGAGGCCCTAAAAAAAGGACGTTGTGACCACCCGCTGCTGCAATTTCTAGTACTCTTTTTGCCCCTTCTTGACCTTTGACTTCTGCCATATCTGTTGCAGAATCAATATCTTGAGGTAACTGTTGCACGATATGATATTTCTGGTTAATTTCCAATGGTGATTGGCCGCTTAAATGCGACCAAGCCATTTTTAAATTATCTAGCGGCACACGAATGGCAGCAGAAGCTAAGCTCGCAACAACATCGTTAGCAAGAGGTAAGTAGCACGCTCTGCTTTTTGTTGCTGCTGCCATTACTGAAGGCAGAATTGCCGTTATCTCTCTCAATTCACCATTCAATGCAAGTTCCCCGTAGAACTCTTTATCGATTACAGATTGACTATCTAGCTGACCTGAAGCGACTAAAATCCCCACAGCTATCGCTAAGTCAAATCGTCCACCCTCTTTAGGTAAGTCAGCTGGCGCTAGATTCACAGTGATTCTTTGCTCAGGAAACAAAAAGCCAGTATTTGTCATCGCACTTCGGACTCGCTCTTTTGCTTCCTTAACCGATGCCTCTGGCAAGCCCACTATATTGAAAGCAGGTAAACCATTGCTTAAGTGAACTTCAACAATGACCTCTGGTGCTGTGATCCCAACTTGTGCGCGTGTGAACACTTTTGCTAAAGACATCCATGTCTCCTAATAATTAGTTTGGATATTTAAAAACGTGCAAAACCAAATTGTATCTCATTGCAGCAAGACGTAAGAATAGTGTCGACGCCATAGATAAGAGCATCACATACTCTGTTGCTAAACCCAGTTTAATAGTTTGAGTATAGACTATCCCTCCAAAAATACAGGTAATAGCGTATAACTCACCTTTTAATAACAGTGGAATTTCTCTGGCCAATACATCGCGGATCACTCCGCCAAAGCAGCCCGTTAATACCCCCATAATGATTGCTGTCATATCAGGCATACCTATACTTAGCGCTTTTTGAACCCCCATTACAGCAAAAAATGCAAGTCCTATTGCATCGGCAATTTGCAGTAAGGTGCGCGGAATATTTTCGTGTCGGTTAAGCCAAAAGATGCTGATAAGAACCGCGCACAATATGGCGTATATATAACTAGTATCATGTAGCCAAAAAACGGGTTGGTCTAAAATTAAATCCCTGATAGTGCCGCCGCCAATACCTGTTGCAGCAGCAAGAACAATCACTCCAAAGCCATCCATATGCTTGCTATGCGCAATTAGCGTTCCTGATATGGCAAAGACCATTACCCCTAAAAGATCAAACCAATGGTAGAGTTCTGTCATTTTGTATTAAGTAATGAGGAAAAAGAGAAATCATAGCTAAGATCCAAAGCAAAGGGTAGTCGAACAAGCTGCTTTGCTACTAGAAAGCTTCATTAATGAGTCCAATGTCATACAAATGAGCGATAAAGCAAAAAACCCGCTGCATCTCTGCAATGGATTTGACGTACATGGATATACTAATGTCGATTAGAACCATGGATGGATGCTGTTAATCAACCTTTAATGAGGCTCTTGCTTGCTACGAAGTAGGATGTTCTGCTTTCAGATACACGCAATGAGAGCGAGGCTACGCTTCGTAGCTCTTAGGGGTAAACACATGTAGGCTTCTTTATTCTTTTTGTTTGGCAAGCACAATGGCTCGGCGGGTAAACCGCCTCCTACCACAGTGCAGTATTTTGTTGATGTCGTGGTGGGAGCGAGTTTAGCTCGCGATGTTACAGAGTAGACTGTTTTATTCTTTTTGTTTGGCAAACCCAACAGCTCGGCGGGTAAACCGCCTCCTACCAATGCAGCACTTTGTTGATGTCGTGGTGGGTGCGAGTTTACCTCGTGATGCAACAAAGTAGGATGCTTTATCCTTTTTGTTTGGCAAACCCAACAGCTCGGCGGGTAAACCGCCCCTTACCAGTGCTGCACTATGTTGATGTTGTGGTGGGAGTGAGTTTACCTCGCGATGTGTTGATTGCTTTGTAATGTATTGATTGCTTTTCGAGGTGTTGATTATCTTGTGAGGTTTTCTTTTCAAATCC
>NZ_WEHZ01000037.1 GCF_012641745.1 Pseudoalteromonas peptidolytica | reverse complement strand
TTTGTTAATATCAGAGCGAGTTTCTTCTACAACTGTAAGGTGTTCAATCAGGTTCATTGGTTGCGCCTAGCAATGGGATTGGCGCTATTTGATCATAAATTAGCTAAAAGTGCGATCCCGCCCTGCTGTAGTAATAGGGAAAGAGCTATTATTAAAATCAGAAATCTTAAACAAGGAAATTCCTCTCAAAATTTCGTTGCCTAGCAACTTTACTCTCTCTTCTGAACATCACACTTATCCGGTTATTTTTATTGTTGGTAAACATGGTCATCAGTATTTTCATACCGTGAATGGGATCGTTAAACATTTGGCTGATGTTGAGCGGATGCCAGAAACTATTGTTGTAAGTATTGATGGAGGAAGCCCCTCCCCTGACATTTATCACAACAATATGTTCAGTAATCAGCCAAGTAATAAATGGCCTTCATGGGGAGAGCCAGATATGTATCATCAGTTTTACCAAGATGAACTCTTTCCCTTTCTAGAAAAGCAGTATCGCGCAAACAATAAACGTAGTGTAGTTGCTATTTCGACAAGTAGTTTTTTCCCACTAAATAATCTTATTCATGACAAACACTTGTTCGACACTTACATTTTTTTGGCTGCAGCGGATATCATTGGGATGGGACACACGCCAAATAAAACCATGGTGGATGGGTTAGCAGCCCGGCTATCTAAGAGCTCAAAAGTAAATCCGCTCATCTTTTTTATGGTCGCTGATGACGACCTGAAAAAACAAAAAAAATATCAAACCAATGTAGATAAACTTAAAAGCAAATTGAGCCAAATAGAAGGCCTGCCTTTTACCCTTCGGATATATGATAATGAAGGACATTATGACACGCTAATAAAAGCCATGTTGGATGTGCTCGAAATAAAATACCCAAAATCACTTTGGTCTGCAAAATATCGTGACATTGTTGCCAAGCCTGGTAACGCTCTGAAAAACCTTGATAAATATTTTGACCAATTAAGTCAACACTACGGTTTTGCTATTTTGCCCAGAGCAACTCGCTGGAATAGTGTAAATAGACTGGGTTTTATTAGTACATACTTGATCAGGCAAAACAGAGCAGCTGAGGCAATTGAAGTCGCTCAACGTTACACCAAGTATCAGCCTAAATCTTGGCAAGCTTATGAATCATTAGCAAAGGCATATGAGGCGAATAACAATCGCGAACACGCGATAGAAAATGCCAATGTCGCGTTAAAACTTGCTAAGAACGAGTATGATAAGAAGAGGCTGAATCAATACATTAAAAGCATAACACCGACGATAAAGTGATTATCAACGGCTGGTGATTCTAAATTAAATAACGAGGAGTAAGCGTAATCATTAATTAAATATTTTTCTGTATGGCGCTAACGAGTTGAGAATAGAACTAGTTTGCTAACTTATGAGAAATCGCTCTAATACCAATTTGACTTAAATACTTGCTCAATTTGAAAGAGTAAATCTGACGCTAACAGCGTTAAAAATTTCTTATTTAGAACAACTAAATAGCAAAATTTTTTCCTGCCTACACTGAGCTAGGTACCTTGGCGATTGCAGGACGCGGTAGCGGGGTTATCGACAAGATTTTCTCGCCTCAAAATAGACCACTTAATTAAGGAAATTGCTATAACTGACCGGTTTTGGCTGTCTCATCAGACAAATAGCTTGGCTGAATTCTAGTCCTTATACCTGAAACTCAAATTAAAAGATAAGCGCTGTATTAGCAGCGCTTATCTTATGGTTCCACTCTGTATGATTAAAAATTTAACCCAAGCTGACTACACTTGATTTAACTTTCTATTCCAAGGTGTTACATACCAGATGGGTAAATATAGCTTGCCTGTAACCCTAGAGGTATACCTAAAGTCCAGTATATTAATAAGAAAATACTCCATCCAATCAAAAATGCGATTGAATATGGCAGCATCATTGCTATTAATGTACCAATACCCGTTGATTTAACGTACTTTTGGCAGTAAACCACGACTAATGGAAAGTACGGCATAAGCGGAGTGATAATATTTGAGCCTGAATCCCCTACTCTATACGCAGCTTGTGTTAGATCTGGAGAGATCCCCAACTGCATCAACATAGGAACAAAAATAGGTCCTAGTAGCGCCCACTTGGCTGAGCTTGAGCCAACAAACAAATTCACAAATGCGGTCAAGAAAATAATTCCAATAACAGTGACATAACTAGGCAATGCCATTGCCTTTAACACTTGTGCTCCCTCAATAGCAAGCAATGCACCTAAATTAGAGTGGCTAAAAGCACTAATAAAGAGCGCACAGAAGAATGCCATTACGATGTAATAAGACATGCTATTCATCGCTTTTGTCATGGCGTCAATCATGTCTTTGGAGCTTTTAAATGTCCCAACTACAAACCCATATACCGCTCCGGGGATCCAAAACAATAAGAAAATTAGCGGCACGATTGATTGCATCAATGGAGCACTAAAGTCCGTTAGCGCACCTGATGGGCTGCGCAGTGCTGAATCTTCACCACTTGACGCATAAACCAGTAGAGCGATGCCTGCAAGCATAACTAGAGATGCAATTACAAATCCCTTTTTCTCTTTGCTCGTGATCTCATCAAATGAAGGTAGGCTATCGGTGTCACCATCGATTGCTGTGTTTTTTAATCTCGGTTCAATAATTTTGTCTGTGATATACCAGCCCAATAAAATGATAAACAAACTAGATGCAGACGTGAAAAACCAGTTATTAAGAGGGTTTATTGCAATTTCAGGATCAATAATTTGTGCAGCACTTTGTGTAAAGCTTTGCAATAACGGGTCAATACCAGATGGAATGAAGTTGGCACTAAAGCCACCACTCACACCGGCAAACGCTGCCGCAATACCTGCCAGTGGATGCCTACCCATCGCATAAAAAATCACGCCCGCGAGCGGAATAACGAGTACATATCCCGCATCGGTAGCGGTGTGGCTAACAATTGCAATCAGGATAATTGACGGTGTTAACAATATCTGTGGTGTGCGCTTAAGCATAATCTTAAGCCCAGTATTGATATAACCTGAGTGTTCAGCGACACCCACACCCAACATTGCAACTAAAACAACGCCCAAAGGTGCAAATCCAGTAAAGGTCTTTACCATCGTTGCCATAAACCCGGCAAGCGCACCGGGGTCTAATAGATTGTGTACTACTATTGCTTCATTAGTTCTAGGATCAATGGCGCTAAATTCCACACCTGAGAATAGCCAAGAAAGAAGCCAGATCAGCAACATTGCTGATAGAAAGATAATGGCAGGATCAGGAAGTTTATTTCCGACCCGCTCGATCCCATTTAAAAAACGGGTGATCGCAGAGTTTTGCGAATTCGCTTGTTGTGATTCGTGCATACCGTTGCCCTGAGAAAAAAATTGCTTAACCATAACTTAATATTTACATGATAGGCAAGTATACGTTCAGAACATTGGGACACTTTGCTGATTTAGTAGTCGGATTGAGATTTTTTCTTACCACTTCGTGTCCAAAAAAGAAAATACGCTATGCTTTTAGATATCCAAAATGAAGGATTTAATGATGATTGATTTAGATGACACCGTGTTATCCGACGTAAAGCATGGCTTCAGTTTACCGCCAAAACCAAGCCTAATAACCGAGCTACAAAATGCGTTATCAGACTCAAATCCAGATCTCAATGACGTCGCAACTATCATAGCCCATGACGTAGGCGCATCAGCTGCGGTGTTAAAGATTATTAACTCTCCACTGTATGGCCTATCTAGAACCGTTACAGACGTCAAGCAAGCCGTTGTCTTTTTAGGACTTAGTGCTATCACAACTCTAGTCACTAGCTTTTTACTCAAGCAATCCTTTGAACAAAGCAAGTGCTGTATTAGTCTTGAGCGGTTTTGGGATAACGCATCCGATATTGCCGACAGTATTATGGTGATTGGTAATAAAATAAAAGCACGTGTACCTATTGAAAATCTGCATTTACTCGGTTTGTTTCATGATGCCGGGATTGCGGCCATGGCAGTAAATTATCCTGATTATATGGAAACTTTAGTCGCAGCTAACAAAGATTATGATAAGATCCTAGTAGCACATGAAGAGAAAAAGTATCAAACAAATCATGCAGTTGTAGGTTACTTTCTGGCAACTTCTTGGAATCTACCAAAAGATATTTGTCAGATGATTTTATGTCATCACGACCCCGAGTTTTTACCCCAGTGTAAAAATGAAGAACAACAATTGGCATTTGCTGCGCTAAAAATGGCTGAAAACTTCGTTCACATCAATAAACGTTTTGTCGCATCGCCTGACTGGTACTTGATGAAAAGCGATGTACTGAAAGCACTCAACCTAGACGAAGACGATTATCAAGACATCAAAGAGGATTTAGAAGACTACTTTTTAGAGGAGCAATGAGATTACACATGCGGTATTGTTAAAAATCCACTTTTGGGCACACTTAAGTACCAAAATTTAATTTGCCGTCCAATGTAAAATTCGTTTTCATCTATATTGCGGCAATATGTAAAACTTCGTAGACTGCGTGCAGGCTTACAATAATAACAATACAAACAAAGGAAATAACATTGATCGCAATGCGCTCGCTAAAGGAAAGGTTTGCAGTTTTTGGCCCTGGCATTTTGATGGCTACCGCCGCTATCGGTGGCTCACACTTGGTTTCTTCAACACAAGCCGGCGCGCTGTTTGGTACACAGCTAATTTGGCTCATCGTTGTCGTTAACTTACTTAAGTACCCTTTTTTCAAGTATGCGGTTGAATACACTAGTCAAACTGCCCATACAGTGGTGGAGGGCTATTACAATAACTATCGTTTTGGTTTTAAAATATTCGTACTACTCAATATTTTTGCAGCCATTGTAAATACGGCTGGTGTTTTGCTCTTAACTGCAAGCTTGCTTAGCTACTCACTTCCTTTTACTATTGGTATTGAATCACTAAGCTTCCTATTGCTTACCACTTGCTTGGCTATTTTATTGCTAGGCCATTACAAAATTTTAGATATAACCAGTAAGTGGGTAATGATAATTTTAACGCTATCCACCGTGAGTGCACTTATTATCGCCATGATAAATGGCGCAGCACATCCATCACCACAGACACCAATATCGCCTTATGACCTTGCACTGCTTGGATTTTTAGTTGCCTTAATGGGCTGGATGCCAGCACCTATTGAAATATCAGCAATAAACTCATCTTGGCTGAAAACGAAAATATCCAAGCAAACGCTTTCCCACCAACAGATCATGTTAGATTTTAAGGTCGGCTATTTCGTTACCTTAGGATTAGCTGTCGTGTTCTGTTTACTTGGCATGTTAATGCAGTATGGACAAAACAACCCAGTAGAGCTTGCAGGTGTTGCTTTTTCCAAGCAACTAATTGATATGTATGCAAATACGATAGGAGAGTGGGCAAGATGGCTTATCGCTGGCGTTGCTTTTTTATGTATGTTTGGTACCACTATTACCGTTTTAGATGGTTATTCAAGAGTACTGAGTGAATCGTTACAGCTACTGCGACCCAGCAAAACGAAAAAATATTACTTAGGCATTTTGCTACTTCAGGCGCTACTAGCAATGTTAGTCGTGCTATTCTTTAAAGCTGATTTAAAAAATATGTTGATGTTTGCAATGAGCTCAGCGTTTGTTACTACCCCAGTATTTGCTTGGATGAATTTGGGATTGGTCAAAGGTGAAATATTCAGTCGTCAATCTGTTGTAGTCAAGGTATTAACAAAGCTTGGGCTTATTTATTTGATTGGTTTTGCACTGCTATTTATATTTTGGAGGCTTGCAAATTGATTTATACCAACGATTTTAATTAATACCAATTTGCTTAATTAAGTGGCCTATTTTGAGGCGAGAAAATCTTGGCGATAACTCCGCTACCGCGTCCTGCTATCGCCAAGGTATCTACATCCGTGTAGGCAAGGCAAAAAATTTGCTATTTAGTTGTTCTAAATAAAAACCTTTAACGCAAGTTAGCATCAGATTTACGCCTTCAAATTGAACAAGTATTAAGTCAAATTGGTATAAGCCTATTAACTAAGTCCGCTTACTTTAGGTTTTGCACCTGTTCCCAAATAGTAACGACATGCGCCTTGTCATCATCATTAAGTTCACCGTTTCGATACGCTTTGACCAAGCTGCTCTCAACCTGAGCGTTTAACTCTTCTACGGTGAGATCAGTCTCTTCTACCTGTGCATATCCCACAGCCAAGTCGAAGTGGCCCCGTAAATAACCACCAGCAAATAACTCATCATCACTTGCTCTATCTACAAGATCATCAAAAAATTGCTGTGCTTTTTCTACATACTCTACTAATAACATTTGTGTTCCTAGGTTATTCCTGATGACCAATGGCATACATGACATGGTCGTTAAATCCCGTGATCACCTTAATAAATCCAGTGAGAGATTCATCAAGTTGCTCATCTCCTGTGTCAGCGATAAGCGGGCGACCATTGAGCGCTTTCAGTTTTGATTTAGTAGCGATAACAATAATATTATCTTTTCCCACTCTCTTAATCAGTTCTGGGCTTAATTGCTGGTTACCGCGGCCGAAAATATGCCCTTGACCACCAATTAGGGTGATCACCAGTTTGGTTTTATCATTAGCCAATGCAAGCAATTGCTGTGCTGTTTGATCTTGTGCAACCAGCGCTTGATCTTTCACTACATCTACACCAAGTAAGGTATTCTCAAGCCCCATTTCTTCCATCACGGCAGCAACGGTAGAACCAGATCCCATGATATAGGTTTCATCTTCATCCATTTCAGAAACAACATAAGCGGCTATATCAGCCAATACCAACTCGTTGCTTTCTTTGCCGCCATTTTTTACTGCTTGTACATATCTAAGTTCAGTGGGTACTTGCATTTCTCCATACCGTTTGGCTCTTACGGTACCGGCTCGAAAGGCAGCCTCATCTATATCCATTACATCAGCTTCACCAATAGATACCAGCTCTCCTGTGACCAAAAGCTCAACCACTCGACCTGCAGCTTTGGGCGTGATGGCATACACACCACTATGAATTTTACATCCTGCGGGGATCCCAAGTACGGGACAAGTATCACCTACTGCATGGCAAATATTACGAGCTGTACCATCACCACCCGCAAATAAAAGCAGATCCACACCTTGTTGCTGCAAAAGTTGTGCTGCGGATTCTGTATGTTCAGCTCTGGTCTGCACACTTGGGGTCTGATATATCACCTGAGTGCTAAAACCAAGTTCTTCGGCAATACGCTCACCCATTTCGCCATTAACAGTAAAAACTTCTATATTTTCTCGGTGTGAGACAAGTTGACTAAGCGCAGCTTTAGCCCTTTGATTGGCACGGGGCTCGGCTCCTAAAGCAAATGCTTTTTGAGCGGTATCCTCCCCATCGCTGCCTTTTAAACCAACACTACCACCAAGCCCTGCGAGCGGATTAACAATCAGTCCCAGTTTAAATTTCATTTTCTATCCCCACACTTAAATCAGATGGAATATTCCAATTAAATTGGCTTTTATTTAACGGCCAAGGTGTATTGTAAAACTGACTCAAGGCTTCAAGCAGGCATGTTGCTCTCTCATTGAAACCGATATCTAATAAACTAATGAGTTGTTGATGAACACGTTTTTGAAAATTGAATCGACATGTTTGCGCACCACTGAGGTTATCTACTGAGACATTAAAAGAAAAATTTGCCGCAGCACTCAATGCCCACTCTATCGCTTGTGGTTTTACTTCAACGTGCTCAAACTCTCTTTGTTTCGTCTCATCGCGACCATCAGGACAATACCAGTAACCATAGTCTTCCAACTCGCGGCGCGCCTTACCTGCTACTAACCAATGTGCAATTTCATGTAGAGCGCTGGCATAAAAGCCATGGGCAAATATGATTCGGTGATGCGGATATGCCTCACTCGCGGGAAGGTATATTGGTTCTTCGAGCCCAGCGACAAGCTCTGTGTTGAGAGGTGCCAAGAATAGCCCATTAAAAACGGCAATGAGGTCTTCTATTTTATGCATCAACATCCGCCACAAATTCAAACAGGGCGCAAATTGTAAGGTTTTTGAGGGACAATGTAAAAGGCATCAAGCCTTTTTATCGAACGAGCTACAAGGAGCGATATATAAAGTGGCTTGATTTCTGCCAGCCTTCTTGGACTCATATAAGGCCATGTCAGCCTCTTCAAAACAGCGTTGGTGATTAAAGCTTTCACCAATTAATTCATAGCCAGCAACACCAATACTAAACGTAAGTCCATAGCTACTAAAACGAAGAAAATCATGGACAAGTCTATCGGCAAAATTCAACGCTGCGTCAGGCGCTGTCTCGGGGCAAATAATGACAAATTCATCTCCTCCCCAGCGACCGATATGATCGCTCGGCCTTGCCTGTTCAGTCAAAAACTGTCCAACTTCTTTAAGTGCTGTATCCCCATCTTGGTGTCCCGCACTGTCATTGAGTTGCTTGAAGTAGTCTATGTCGACAACCAAAAGAGACAGTGAGCGATGGTAACGGATCGCCCTTTGTACCTCTTCTCGCAGGACCACTTCTATTTTCCTGCGATTTTTTACTTGAGTCGAAAAATCAAGTTCTGCACGTGACCTTAGCTCTTGTTCTTGCCGTAAGTCTCGTATGACTGCAATGTAAACATCACCTTTCGAGACGGACACCGTAGAAATCGTAACATCTACAGGAAGCTTGCTACCTGACTGATGAAGCGCTAACATTTTTTTCCCTTTCAGCTGCGGATCACCTGCACCAGCTTGGCCACACTCCTCCTCGGCAAAACGATGTTGTGGAATTAAATCTCCCACTCTCATCCCCAACAGCTCATGGTGCTTATATCCAAACAACTTGGTGCATGCTTGATTAACGTCCTTAAGCTTATTGTTTCTGTCAAAATACAAAATTGCGTCTGGCGTTGCATTAAAGAGCCGGCGCTTTTCTTTTAATAGTTTTAAAGTGTAGATGAGTGTAGCTATGTTTAAGCATGCAAATAACAGCATAATTGGGATAAATAATAACGTACCGTAACTAGCCAATGCCTGTGTTTGTGTAAACATTGTAGCCTGCTGCTGTTTTGCGAGTGAAAACTGCGCGCCTATCGAGTGGCGCAAAAAGTTAAACGCGGCTTCAGCATCTGCATCGTCAACTTTAACAAGGCTATCCATCATAGTTGGTGTGATATTGCTACTTGTTGTAGTCGATTTTGCAACCGCTAGCATGTGCGTGTAGTTATCAAAGGTTGACTGTATTGCATCCAATGCAGCGTCTTCTTGCTCAGTTAAGCCCAAACCCCGAAGCTTAACAATTGCGTTATTTGTCGATTCTACATCTAATAACGCCGTGTCATAGTAAACATTTTGTTGACGCAGAATGTAGTTTTTAAAATGATGAATAAAACCATTATAGCCCAAGCTGCGCTCAAGCTCCGCGAGCAAGGCCGCACGCTTTATTGATACTTCAGAGTCAGACTGCCACGATTGATGAAAAGAAGAGATTGACTGATTAAGTACAGCAGACCAATAAACTAAGCTCCCACTAACAAGCACTGTAAAAATAGAAAGCGCTATTATTAGTAAGAAAATACGCCTATTCATCCGTGTTACCACCAACAATATAGAGGTTATTGGTAACTCGACAGTTTATCTGTAAGCTATTCATGCTGTTACCAGTTGATATGACCTATAATATGTAATATCAATTGCCTTAATTCTTGCTCAATTTGAAGGCGTGACTCTGACGCTAACTGCGTTAAAAATTGCTTACTTAGAACACTAAATAGTACAATTTTTGCCTTGCCTACACTGATTTAGTGACCTTGGCGATAGCAGGACGCTCTAGCGGTGTTGTTAACAAAATTTCTCGCCTCAAAATAGACCATTTAGTTAAGATAATTCGTATAAGGGGTAACGGCTACTGGAGAACAAGTCATTATCCCGAGCTCAGGTTATTCGTTTAAATATAGACCAGAAAATAAAAAAAGCCGCATAAAATGCGGCTTACCAGTGAATTGCTAATGTACGTAGAGATCAGTAATAACCTTTACCCGCTTCCACCATCGCTAGCAACGGCTCGGCAGGCGTAAAAGTTGGATTTTCAGACGCATACGTCGATAGCTCAGAGCAAATCTTGTTAACGCCTTTTTTATCCATGTAACTAAACGGACCACCTAAGAACGGTGGGAAACCGATACCAAAAATAGCGCCAATATCTCCATCTCTAGCATTACGAATAATGCCTTCGTCCAAACAACGCGCAGCCTCATTTAGCATTTGCGCAACACAACGATTGGCTATTTCTTGCTTGTTCAATTTTGGAGATGGGGTAATACCCAGCAATTCGTAGACAGACTCGTCAACCTGCTTACCTTTTTTGCCTTCATAATTGTAGAAGCCTCGGCCTGTTTTACGACCTAAACGTTTACTATCTATCATACGGGCAAAAGCATCGGGTGCTTTAAATCGCTCCCCGAGTTCCTTTTCCAAAATAGGGGCTATTTTAGAACCAATATCAACACCTACTTCATCTAAAAGTGCCAAGGGGCCAACTGGGAATCCAAATTCCACCAAAGCTTGGTCGATTTTTTCAATTGGCTCACCGGCTAATAGTAGATTAGCCGCCTCATTGACGTACGGCGCTAAAATACGGTTAACATAAAAGCCAGCCTTGTCCTTTACAACGATTGGCGTTTTACCCTGTTTACGTGCAAACGCAACTGTACGAGCGATTACCTCATCGCTGGTGGTATCGTGTGGAATAATTTCAACCAATGGCATTTTCTCCACTGGCGAGAAGTAATGTAATCCGATCACGTTTTCCGGTCTCGCGGCTTTCGCAGCGATTTGGCCTATCGGTAATGACGAAGTATTACTCGCAAAAATGGTTTGTTCAGCGCATTCACGTTCAATATCCGCTACCATGGATTGCTTTAACTCTAAATCTTCAAATACCGCTTCGATCACCATGTCTGTGTGCTTAAAGCCAGAATAATCAGTAGTACCTGTGATCATATTCAGGGTAGACTGCATTTCTGCCTTTGAAATAATACGGCGCTTTTGGCGCTTAGATAAAATCTTGTAGCTGTAATTTAGTGCGTTACTGATCCCCTGATGGGCAACATCTTTAATACGCACCGTCGCCCCTGCTTTTACCGCGCTCACATGGGTAATACCAGCACCCATCAAACCACCACCAAGCACAGCTACGCGGTTTACAGCCGCCAAGTCTTCAACTTGGAAATCTTTTTTCATTTCCGTTGTGGCAAAGAAAATACCTCGCAGTGAGCGAGACACTTCTGACATAACCAGATCAGCAAACCCTTCTGCTTCAGTTTTGTAGCCCTTAAGCTTATCCAATTCGATAGAAGCTCTCACCGCTTTGATAATCGCAAGTGGTGCTGGATAGTGTCCGCCAGTTTTCTTCTCTACATTTTCTTGTGCTTTTTTGAAAATGATATTTCGACCAAACGGGTTTGATTCTAATAGTTGACTAATTTTGTCTAGGTTTGGTTTACGAGGCTTAGGCTTGCCTTTTCTTGCAAGCTTAACGGCAACGTTTAATAAAATGCTGTGTGGCACCACATCATCAACCAGTCCTGTCTTTTTCGCCTGCTTTGGACGCACTTGTTTACCAGTCAACATCCATTCAAGTGCTTTTTGTATTCCAACTAATTTTGGTAGGCGCTGCGTACCACCACCACCTGGCAATAAACCAAGTTGTACTTCTGGAAGACCCAGTTTTGTTTTACTGTCTTCAGTACAAACTCGATAATCACAAGCCAGTGCAAACTCAAGGCCGCCACCCAATGCGACGCCATGAATAGCCGCAACGGTTGGGAATGGCAGCTCTGCCATTTTAAAGAAAGTTTTATGACACATTTCTGATATCGCTAACGCGTCGTCACGCGTGTTGGCGTTGTCCAGCATTTTGATGTCTGCACCGGCGATGAAGTTGTCTGCTTTACCACTGATAAAAACCATCCCAGTTACATCGTCTTGCTTACCTTTAGCAATAACTTCAAGCAACTCATCAGCGAATGAATCGCGTAAGGTGTTCATCTTTTCACCTGGTACGTCAATAGTGACGATGGCCACTTTATGGTCGTTTAGTTCATAAGAAAATACTGACATTACGCGCTCTCCAATACAAATGCTGCTCCAAGACCACCTGCTGCGCAGGCTGTTGTTAATGCAAGGCCACCGCCACGACGTTTAAGTTCATGCAAGCTTTGCGTGATTAAACGCGCGCCCGTAGCTGCGAATGGGTGACCGTAAGCGAGTGAGCCACCGTTTACGTTAAACTTGTCCATGTCGATTTCACCAATCGCTTTGCTGCGACCCAATTTCTCCTGCGCGAATTTATCTGAGCCAAACATCTTCATGTTTGCCAGCGCTTGAGCTGCGAACGCCTCGTGCATTTCAATCAAATCAAGGTCTGCTAATGTGATCCCAGCTCTATCCAACGCAATAGGCGTCGAGTGTGCAGGGCCCATTAGCATGTCTTCGTGTACGCCAATCGCTGAGAAGGCGAAGCTACGGACATATCCCAAAATATCGTAACCGAGCGCTTTGGCCTTACTTTCACTCATCATCAATACAGCTGCAGCACCATCGGTCAGTGGTGTTGCATTCGCAGCGGTAACAGAGCCATGCTTTCTGTCAAATACAGGCTTTAATTTGGCGTACCCTTCAAGTGACGAGTTTTCACGGATGTTATTATCTTTATCAATGAACCCTTTGTATGGCTCGACATGTGCAGCCATCACTTCATTACTCAACAGGCCTTCTGACCATGCTTTTGCAGCTAGAGTATGTGAACGATGCGCCATCGCGTCTTGATCCGCTCGGCTAATACCATGTGTTTTCGCCATTTGCTCTGCTGTTTGCCCCATAGACAAGCCAGTCGAATACTCGGCAACTGCAGGTGGAACCGGTAATAAATCTTTTAATCTCAGTTTTGAGAAAATTTGTAAACGCTGTTTAAGAGTGCGTGCTTTGTTTAGGTCGACTAAGCTGCCAGCTAATTTTTTGCTTACGCCAATTGGTAGTACCGATGAAGAATCAGCACCACCTGCCACGCCTACATTTACTTGGCCTGAGATAATGCTTTCTGCTACATTGGCAATCGCTTGGAAGCTCGTGGCACAAGCGCGAGATACGGAATACGCATCAACAGATACCGGCATCCCTGTACCAAGGACAATTTCACGTGCGATATTTGGCGCTTCAGGCATTTGAACAACTTGACCGAAAACCAATTGGTCGATTTCTTTGCGGTCAAAGTTAAGTCGTTCAAGCATTTCGTTAACTACGATTTTGCCCAAATCTAATGCTGGAACATGATGAAAAGCGGTAGCTTGCTTTGCGAATGGCGTACGCAAGCCGCTAACGATAGCGATTCGGTCGCCTTTTGATGTTTTTAATATATTTTGTTCAGACATGAATTTGCTCTCCCGCTGACAGGTCTGACCTGTTAATTTCCTTCGATTCTAAACAACCAAATCGAAGTTGCCAATAGTAAAGCGCGAAATGGTTGCTTTTTAAACCGCAAACGTCAACTTTAGATGCTTTTTCAAACAATCTCAAAGTATTTGAAATTGTTATTGAAAATTTATGAACTTTTCTAAATTTACCGGTCTAATCTCCTTGATTATTGATCCAGCGACCATATAACTATTTTTATTTTTGTCGGTTTAAAAGGCATTCTCATGGCAGTAAACGAGTTTTCACAACTAAAAGAATATTTAGATACCCAAATTCTAGGACAAAGTGCACTGACCGAATCGTTGCTTATTGCACTGTTAGCAGATGGCCACTTGTTGGTGGAAGGCCCTCCGGGACTTGCTAAAACTCGAGCAGTAAACGCACTGGCAAAAGGCATTGAAGGCAGTTTTCAACGCGTTCAATTTACCCCTGACTTATTACCGTCTGACGTGACAGGCACGGACATTTATCGTCAACAAACGAACGAGTTTGTATTTGAGAAGGGGCCCCTTTTCCACCACCTTATTCTGGCAGATGAAATTAACCGAGCGCCTGCAAAAGTTCAGTCTGCGCTGCTCGAAGCCATGGCTGAGCGACAAATCACCGTAGGTAAAACTACTTACCCATTACCAGAGCTATTTATGGTGATGGCCACACAAAACCCATTGGAGCAAGAAGGTACGTACCCGCTACCAGAGGCACAACTTGACCGCTTTTTACTGCATTTGAACATTGACTACCCAGATGCCGAAACTGAAGTAGACATACTCAGATTAACCCGTGGTGAAGCACTTGAAGAGTATCAAGCCGCTTATACGCCAATTAGTCAGGCAACGTTATTTGAAGCACGTAAAACTGTACTGGGTATGCACTTAGCTGAACCTCTTGAGCAATATTTGGTGCAGCTAATCATTGCCACAAGACAACCAGAGCGCTTTGACCCTACCTTGGCTAGCTGGATTGAGTATGGTGCAAGTCCTCGTGCCACTATTGCATTAGATAAATGTTCACGTGCTCATGCTTGGCTACAGGGGCGAGATTTTGTCACACCTGAAGACATTCAAGCGGTGGTTCACAATGTACTTCGCCATCGTATCGTTCTTAGCTACGAGGCTCAGGCCGATGGCATCACAAAAGATCAAGTCATTAGTAAAATTCTAGAATTAGTTGCTGTTCCATAACATGATGAACGACGTCACACAGTTTAATGCAGCCAGCTGGTTTAGAGAAAGCCACAGTAATGGCGTCGAGCTAGGCCTCAAGGAGCTACTGTTTTATAAGTCAAAGGCTCATTTACTTTCACTTAAACCACGCGGCAAAGTAAAAAGTGCGCAAGCTGGACAATACCTCGCCCCCCACAAAGGGCGAGGTATGGAGTTTGCTGAGGTGAGGCAATATCAATACGGCGATGACATACGCGCTATTGATTGGCGTGTTACCGCGCGTACCGGTGAGGCACACACCAAACTATTCCAAGAAGAAAAAGAGCGCCCTGTATTCATTTTTTGCGACTTTTCTTCGAGCATGCTTTTTGGTTCAAGGCTGTTACTCAAATCTGTATTAGCTGCACATTTGGGCGCTTTGGTATCTTGGTCAGCTTGCCAACGTGGCGATCGTGTCGGTGGTGTGGTCTTTAATGACAGCCATCACCATGAGCTAAAGCCAACAGCTCGCGATCGCGGTGTTTTGGCGTTGGCTCATCAATTTTGTGCACTGCATGAGCAAGCCTTATTGCAAAAAGACCGACCGACGTCTGAAAACCGTTTTAATGAAAATTTAAAGCGGCTTGTTCATCTTGCAAAGCCAGGTAGCCTTATCTATTTGATATCGGACTTTACTGAACTTAATGAAGAAAGTTTCAAATTGTTGGAACGTGCCAGCCGCCATAACGAAGTGATCGGATGTATGGTAAGCGATCCATTTGAACATCAATTACCTCAGTACAGCCAAGCAATAGAAGTATCGGCGGGAGAGCACAACTGGACATTACCGCTCATGGATAAGCAATTTCGCGACTCATTTTCGCAACATGCAGCCGACTTTTTTAATCGAAGATTAGCGTTACTACAACGCTCAGGCATGACGCTACAAAAATACGATGCGTCGTTACCCATAGAACTACAAATAATGAGGGGTTAAATGCAAGTCAATCCACTCGACCAACTCAATGATGTGGTCATCCCTCAAAGCGTAAGCTGGTGGCCACTTTCTTATCCAATGTGGGGAGTTATTGTTATCGTCCTCGCACTGGTAGCCAGCGGAGTTTGGTTGCTGTATCGCAGACAACAGTTTTTAAAAGCCAAAAAAGAAGCGATAAGGCTTAGTCAATCTCAAGATAACCCACAGATTTTACATACTTTGCTCAAGCGTTTAGTGAAACACTATTATGGGGAGGTCGCCGCAAGCCGCTATGGTAAAGAGTGGTTAGCATTACAAGCAAAACTCACCCGTGTTGAGCTAACGCAACAAGAGCTTGACTCATTGTACGCACCGACCCAAACGCCTGAGCTTAGCAAAAAGCTTGCACTGGCGATCAGTACCTTTAAAGTCAAGGAGCGTATCGATGTTTGAGTTTGTATGGCCGCTGGCATTTTTATTACTACCACTGCCTTGGCTGATTGCCAAATTTAAGCCAAGTGTTGCACAAACGAATATACATATTCGCATGCCAAGTGTCGCCAAGTTACAGCTTGGCCACTCAAAGCAATTACATAAGCGCGCTAAAGTCAGCCCCCTTGAAGCCATTGTCTGGTTACTGCTGGTGAGCGCAGCCGCCAATCCTACATGGCTTGACGAACCGATTGTTATTCCAAGCGAAGGGCGAGATATTATGTTAGCAGTTGACCTTTCAGCCTCCATGACAGAGCAGGATATGGAGTATCAAGGCCGTTTGGTTGATAGACTATCCGTCGTAAAAGCCGTCGTGAGTGACTTTATTGAAGCGCGTCAGGGAGATAGACTAGGTCTGATTCTCTTCGGTGATACCGCATTTTTGCAAACCCCCCTCACCCGAGATTTAGCGACGGTCAGTCAAATGTTAACTGAGGCCCAAATTGGGCTGGTTGGTCGCGCCACCGCCATCGGTGATGCGATTGGCTTGTCAGTCAAACGTTTTGAGGCTCGCGAACTGAGTAACCGTATATTAATTTTATTGACCGACGGTCAAAACACTGCCGGTAATCTTGAGCCAAATGAGGCGCTTATCTTGGCACGTGAAGAAGGCATCAAGATTTACACCGTTGGCGTAGGCTCCGATGGCAGACGAGGGTTTGGTCTATTTGGTTTTAACTCAATGGCTGGCAGTAGCATTGACGAGAAAACACTACAGCACATCGCAAAAGAAACAGGCGGACAGTATTTTCGAGCCAAAGACGTCGCAAGTTTACAACAGATTTACGCCATGCTGGATGAGCTAGAGCCAATCAGTGATGAAACACAGACATTTCGCCCAAAAGTTTCATTGTTTTACATACCGCTACTTGTAGTTCTTGGGCTACTTTTTTTGGCTCAACTGAGCGTCGTTGTTAGAGCAAAAGTAAGGGGATAAGAGCATGGAATTTGAGTTTATTCGCCCACAATTACTTTGGTTATTCGTTCCTTGGGCTATCTACTGTTTGATGCAGTGGTCTAAAAAAGGTAAGCAACATAATAATCAACTTATCGCTCCACACTTAATGAAAGTGGTGATGGGTGAACAAGGGCAACAATCACAAAAACACAATAACTCTTTACTTGGTGTTATTTTTTCTTTGCTAACCATTATTGCGGTTGCAGGCCCGAGTATTGAAAAGCAGGAAGTACCTGTTTTCAAAACACAAGCACCAAGAGTATTGGTGCTGGATATGTCCTACTCTATGTATGCAACCGATCTCACACCAAATCGTCTTACTCAAGCAAGGTTTAAGACTCTGGACATGCTGAAGTTATTTCAAGAAGGTGAAACAGGGTTGGTTGCTTACGCAGGTGACGCCTTCACTGTGTCTCCGTTAACAACAGATGTAGCAACACTAGAGAATTTAATTCCAAGCCTTCGCCCCGAAATCATGCCATCAAAAGGTTCTAATGTTTATGCCGGTATCGAAGAGGCAATCAACCTATTAAGTGGTGCGAGCGCAACCTTTGGCGATATTATCTTAATTACAGATGGGCTCGAGCAAGAGGATGCCGAGGACATTCAGGCGTTACTGGCTGATAGTCCCTACTCGCTCAATATTTATGCGTTGGGTACAACTCAGGGCGCGCCGATAAAACTTCATGACGGCGGCTTCTTAAAAGACCAATATGGTCAAATTGTAGTACCAAAACTTTTTACTACTCGATTAGAAAAGCTTGCGAAAGTCAAAGGCGGTAAGTTTGCCACGTATACGACCGACAACAGAGACATCAACACATTTAAACCTAGCTTAGCGTCAAATACTGCCATCGTTAAAACTGAGCAAGAAAGTGCCAAGTGGCGTGTAGATGCCGGTGTATATTTGCTTATTTTATTGGTTCCACTGGCACTTTTATTGGTACGGAACCACGCAATTATGCTCAGTGCTTTGCTTGTTTTTACTTTATTACCACAGCAAAAGGCTGTAGCCAGTGAATGGCTACAATGGTTTAAAAATAACGATCAAAATGCCTTACAAGCCTATCAAAATGAAGCTTTTGAACGAGCGGCATCAGCTAATGACCCTGTTTTAAAGGGGGCTGCTTTGTATAAAGCAGGCGACTATGAAGGAGCGGCTTCGGTGCTAAATCAAACTGATTCAGCACAAGGCCAATATAATTTAGGTAACGCGTTGGCGCAGCTGGGTAAGCTGGATGAGTCTATTGCAGCATATGACAAAGCGCTAGCCATGAACCCCGACTTCACACAGGCAAAGGATAATAAAGCCGTCGTTGAGGCATTAAAAAATCAGCAAGACCAACAAGGTCAGCAAGACCAACAGGGTCAGCAAGACCAACAAGGTCAGCAAGACCAACAAGACCAACAAGACCAACAAGGTCAACAAGACCAACAAGGTCAGCAAGACCAACAAGGTCAGCAAGACCAACAGGGTCAGCAAGACCAACAGGGTCAGCAAGACCAACAGGGTCAGCAAGACCAACAGGGTCAGCAAGACCAACAGGGTCAGCAAGACCAACAGGGTCAGCAAGACCAACAGGGTCAGCAAGAGCAAAATAATAATGAGCCGCAGCTAGATCCATCCATGCAACAACAACAAGAAGCAGATCAGCAAGCACATGAACAAAGCCAACAACAGGGGCAAGCTGTATCTGAGACGGACGCAGAACAAACACCGCAAGATGAACAAGCACGCAATGCCGCCATGGTGCAGGAAAGTCGACCTCTGACACCTGAAGAAATTGAAAAAGCACAACAGCTCAATCAGTTACTCAGAAAAGTACCTGACGAACCAGCGATATTACTGAGAAATAAAATGCAATTAGAAGCACAAAAACGTAAACAAAGACGTCTACCGAGAGGAGTTGAGAAATCATGGTAAAACGTATTTTATTTTTGCTGTCTTTGTTAATAATAAGCCACAAAACGCTCGCTGTGGATAATCTCACCGCAAGCGTAGACAAAAATCCAGTGCTTGCGGGTGAGTATTTTACCTTGTCAATCGTCGCGCAAGGAAAAGTCAAAGGCACAATTCCAGATGTGTCAGCTTTGAGTAATGACTTTGTCACAAGCCCTGTAAATACCAGCTCTCGAACGAGTATCATCAATGGCAGTGTTGCTAGCTCAACAACCTGGCAAATGCAGCTTGTGGCTCGCTCCCCAGGAACCTATACCATTCCCGCGTTCGAAGTTGATGGCGCAAAAACGCAGCCAATCGAAATCTCAGTCGTCGCTCGTGAGGATCAACAGCAAAGCAAAGATATTTTCGTCAAGACTGAACTAAAAACACCTAACCTTTATGTGCAGCAAGCAGCGCTTTACACCGTTAAGCTGTATATTGGCAAGGACTTACTAGATGGCCAGCTGAGTGATCCTATCTCAGATGGTGCTACCTTTACACAGTTAGGTAAAGCCAGTGAAGAATACGAGATTATTGATGGACGACGTTATATGGTTTTGACGCGTGAATACATGATCCAACCGCAAAAAAGTGGTGACTTCACCATCAAGCCGCCAGTATTTAATGGCCAGATCAGAGATAATTACCGCCGTATGGCTACCTCTGCCGTTGGCGATAGCATTGACTTTTCAGTATCCCCTATCCCGGCCGATGCCGCCGATACGTGGTTGCCAAGCGAATACTTAAATTTTTCCGAGGAATGGCAACCTAATGAGTCAACCTTTACCGTTGGGACTCCAATCACTCGAACATTAAGCCTAACCGCTGTAGGAGTAACAAAAGAGCAGCTTCCAGATATTCAGATAGAGGATACCGATGGATTTAGAATTTATCCTGATACTTCCGAGCGAAAACAAATTACCAGAGATGGAAAAGTTATCTCGCAACTGATCGTTTCGTTTGCCTATCTGCCTCAGCGAGCTGGTGATTTTGTTTTACCTGAAGTCACGTTACCTTGGTTCAATACCATTACCAAGCGCGAAGAAATTGCTACATTGGCGAGCAAATCTCTGAGTGTAGTTCAAGATCCAAATCAACCCGTATTACCACTAACACCAAAAGTGACTCAGCAAACGCGTAGTAATGAGCCAAGTCAAGCGGTGTCGACTTCAACACAACAACACACAAGCTATACAGTACCGCTGTGGGTATGGGCTTTAGCAGTGAGCGGTTACATAATATGGCTAGTCACATTGATGTTCTGGTGGAGGGCATCTAAATCAACAGTGAAACAACAGCCAAAAATGAGTCAGCAAACCAACTCACAGCCTTTGATTTCGTTTGAAGAAGCCGTTAAACAAAACAGCACAAATGCGTTTTATCAGGCACTGCTCAACCATACTAGACAACAAAACATGTCTATGGCCAAATGGTTGCAACAACAGCCTGAGTCGTTAAAAACGCAAGTGAATGAGTTGCAACGTTCACTTTACAGCAACACCCAATCTAGCGTTGATTTATCCGCTTTATTCACTGAAGTAAAACGGAGTATCAAGCAAGCAGCGGACAAAAGATCTAAACAAGTACTTGATACGCTTTACAACTAAGCGCCTAGCGGCGCTTTTTTATTCTTTACCACTTTTGTTTGATAATAAGACTTAACCAATTTGCAGGAATAAATCTGACGCTAACAGCATTAAAAGTTTCTTATTTAAAACAACTAAATAGCAAATTTTTCTTGCCTAGATATATGTACATATCTCAGCATCAGCAGGGTACGAAAACGGTGTTGTCGACAAGATTTTTGCCTCAAATTAGCAAGCTTAGTTAAGCTTGTTGGTATAAAAATAGAGCAGCGATCAGCAACACAAGAGAGTATTGCTGTTATGCTTAATAAAAATAATTGGTTTGTGATGAAATAAACCAGCCAAAAAATAGGTCTCATCAATATGGCCACTAAACAACATCAGTACGAGTCACTGGTGCGGGCATACCACAAAGAGCTATATAAGTTCGCTTATTGGTTATGTGGAGATCCAAGCATTGCCGAAGACTTAGTACAAGAAACTTTTTTACGGGCATGGCGTGCGCTTGACTCTTTACAAGACGAACAAGCCGCTAAGCCTTGGTTATTAACGATTTTAAGACGAGAAAATGCACGTCGTTTTGAGCGTAAACAATTTGACTATGCGGAGGTGGAGCAAGATACCTTAGTCGATGATAGAAGCTCAGCTTTAGATGACGAAATGGAACAAACTGTAGTGCAGAGACAAATAGCGAGCTTATCTGCTGAATATCGAGAGCCATTATTACTTCAGGTGGTGATGGGATGTTCAGGTGAGGAAATTGCAGAGATTTTAGAGCTGAACAAAAATACAGTCATGACAAGATTATATCGAGCCCGTAACCAACTCAAAGACGCTTTAACGACTAAATATGAACCAGTAAAGGGGGCATCAAACTAATGGATGAACTCGAATTTCGACGTCGCCTTGTTGCCGATCCTCAAGATGAAGAGGTAGCAAAGTACGCGTCACAACAACCCGAATTGCAAGCGCAACTAGAAGATATGCGCGATTTCGATAAGTTTTTAAGTCATTCTCTGGATATTGACGTTCCAGATGGACTTGCTGAAAGAATTATTGCAAAGCAGCAATTGCTGGAGGAAGAACACGACAAGGTAACGCATGTTTCATGGTTTAGGCGTATTTCAGCCCCACTGGCGGTAGCCGCTAGTATGCTATTTGCTGCTGTGATTTTTTATTACGGTGGCTTGGCACACCCAACAGATACAGCTGAGCATGCGCTTGCACACGTCTACTATGAACAAAATGCCTTGGAAAAGCAGGAAAGTGTTCCTCTTCAGACAGTTAATGAAAAATTAGCAATGCTAGGAGGTAAGTTCGATACTTTACCGGGCAAGATAGTTTACGCAACTTTCTGTAACTTTAAGGGGCAAAAAAGCCTGCATTTGGTGATGCAATCAGAATTTGGCCCATTGACTGTTTTTGTAGTGCCTGCAGATCAACAAAGCACACAAGATCAGAAAGACAACTTTAGCGACAGTCGTTTTGAAGGGCTAATCGCACATCATGAAAAAGCCAATACTATCTTAGTCGCCAACCGTGGTGCACCACTTGAGAGGTTCCAAACTGAGGTAAACAACTCTTTACGTTGGCTGTAAACCAACCAGACACCACAATGAGCTAATTGTGGTGTCTCAAGATCCTTACTAAACCACCAAAATTCAAAATAAATTAAGACACAGCCCTATTCAAATAGCAAAATGACTTCTTTACAATGTTGTTAGTTATTTTTGTATATAGGAACTTTATGAAACATTTCATTGTGTTATTTTCACTTGTTTGTTTTTTATTCACAGCGAGCTTTGATGCTGAAGCAAGAAAAAAGTTTGGTAGTAAAAGCAAAGGCAAAACTCATCAAACTCAAACTACTCAGCAAAAGCAGCAAACGGACACCCAAGCTTTAAATGCAAAATCAACAGCTAAACCTAAGTCAAACAAAAAAGGGATTATGGCAGGTGTGCTTGGTGGTTTGTTAGCTGGTGGGTTAATTGCTGCAATGCTTGGTGATGATTTCGAAGGATTTCAATTCCTTGAAATGATTCTATTAGCAATCGCTGCATTCATTATCTTTAAACTAGTGAGAAGCATGCTAGCTAAAAAGCAGCAACCAAGCTTTGCAGGGGCTCCACAAATGGGTCATCCGAGCACCCCATCTCAACAGCCACAGCAATTTCAAAGCAACGGTGCCACCAGCGGTGGATTTGGCGCTAACAGTGTACCAATGAATCTACCACGAGATTTTGATGTTAACGGTTTCTTACAGGGTGCCAGACAACACTATCAAACCATTCAAACGGCATGGAATCAAAACGACTTTACCACGATGGCTGAGTACCTAAGCCCTGAACTAGTTGAAGAGTTTAAGCGTGAACGTGAGCAACATGGTGATGTTAAGACAGAAGTCATGTTTGTAGATGCTTCGCTTGTTCGTGCAGACACAACTGCCGATGTATGGGAGATCAGTATTAAGTTCACGGGTAAATATCGTGACCTTAATGATATGCAAGAAGAGGCTATTCTTGAGATCTGGCATTTAGAGCGCAAAACATCAGGTGATGCGCCTTGGCTAATCGTCGGCGTTGAGGACTTAGCTGAATAAGCGAGACCAAAACCTGTATTTAATGCCAATTAGTCTTAATACATGATCAATTTGAAGGAGTAAATCTGACGCTAGCTGCGTGAAAGACTTCTTATTTCGAACAGCTATCGACACGGTTTCCTCGCCTCAAAATAGAGCGATTAATTAAGGTAATAGGTATAAGATAAGCAGTCTAAGCTCGGTTAATTGCCGAGCTTTGTTTTTATCTCAAGCACTTCCCTATTTTCTCCCAGCTTAACCTCAATATCAGCGGTGTTAGGAAGGCTTAATATCCCCCATTCAGACAAGCGTTGAAAGGGCTGGATAAATCGCTCAACTTCATCATCTCCCATCCCTTTTCCCGTCATCGCTTTTAGCATATGCTCTTGTTGTAATCGCCAACGATATACCCTATCAAAGCTCAGCCCATTCAAATAAATTAACGTATCTATTTGTGAAAAAATAGGTTGATACTGTTGATGTAAAATTTCATTTACTTGTAGACGAAATGCTCCATCTGCATCGTATTGCCGCTCAAAGCGATTAACTGGTAATACTAACTGGTTATGCTGTTGTGGGACTTGGCCAATGCACCAACCTTCAATAATCAGTACCTGAAGTCCAGCAGCTACAGTTCGCCATTGTGATTTTGGTATTTTTCTGTCTATTGACTTGTCAAATATCGGAAGGGTTATCGCTCTTCCTTGTTTAAACTGGGAGATAACTTCTTGTAGTAGAGCCACATCATGTGTTCCCGGCAATCCTCTTTGCTGAAATAGTGAGTGTCTTTGCGAAGCTAGGATCGCCCGCTCCTCAGGGTCTAGGTAAAAATCATCAAGAGAAACATGCTCAGAAACAATCGCAGATCCTGTTAACTGTTTACACAGCGCCTGGCTCAGTGTCGATTTTCCCAACCCTTGAATACCAGAGACTCCTATCAATAGCGGCTTTGTCGAATTAAATATTCCAAATTTAACTAGTTCTTCAACCAATTCCATATTTTTACCCTTACTAGCCCGATAAAAACCTTATTTGCATTATAAACTTAACATGTTTCCAATACACCTAGGAAAAAATAAAGTTACATTAAACTTGAATAATTTACATTAATAAATTATTTTTACCTGCTATTGATAATACGGCAATAGTATAAATATCGGTACTATTGCTTATTTCACATAAAAATAATAAAGGAAATCACAATGAAACCACTGGGTAAAATACCATTTGCTAAGAGCACTATTTGTCTTAGCATGCTAGCTGCATCATCTAGCTTTTACGCCACCGCCGAAACACAGTCTGATGACGGTGCCAATGAACAAATCGAAAAGATTACCGTAACCTCTCGCCGCAAAGAGGAAACTATCATTGAGATCCCGATGCAGGTTTCTACTATCTCATCAATGGACATCGCTGATCGTAACTTAGTATCAGCTGAAGATTTCTACAGAACCCTCGCTGGCGCAGCCTCCCCTAGAGGCCAGCTTATTTTACGTGGCCTCAGTGGAGGTAACACAGCATTTCCTGATACCACTAGTGTATTTGTGGATGATGTTCCTTTCACATTTGAAAATCTAAACGACGTAGAACGAGTGGAAGTACTGCGTGGGCCACAGGGTACACTTTATGGCTCGAATGCCATCGGTGGTACCGTGAGGATAATCACCAAAAAGCCAGTACTTGATGAGTTTGAATTTTTCGCGTCAACACAAATTGGAAGTGAAAAAGATGTTGATGGCCTGCACCGCAACATTTCAATGGGCGTTAACATTCCTCTTGTTGACGATACATTAGCACTGCGAGTCAGTGGTAATACAGAGCATGAACGTTACCAAATGGTAAACATGAATACCGGCGTTCAAGGAAATGCTGATAGAGGCTTCATACGTGGCCAACTGTTATGGCAAGTTGATCCTGAAACTTCTGTTACTCTAGGTTATGCCCATACAACTTTCAGCGATACAGGCACAACAACAGGCGATCGCTCTACACCTGGTTATTACTGGGACTATAGCTTGACTGCAAATGAAGAAGCGGATTACGGGTATGATGTTGACTTCTTTAAGGTTTCTTGTCCTGAAACTGCTGAGCGTCCACAATGTAACGCCGGCAGTGCGCCTATTGCTAACAAAGGTGTACCACAAAAATACCAAATTTGGGACTTAATGGACCCATGGTCTGACGCAACGAATGACCTTTTCACCATCAATATTCAGGATGACAACTTCTTCGATATTGCTTCATTAACTTATGCGGGCTCTCATCGCACCTATGAAGAAGATAGTATTCAGACTTCATGGAGCCGTTTAGACGCGTCAGATATGTTCCGTACTTGGATCATTGATCATCGTAAATATGAGCGCGTGACTCATCAGCTACGTTTCCAAAATATTGATATAAATTCGCCTCTATCTTGGACTATCGGTGCTTACTATGATGAAGTAGAGTACGGCTTCGATCCAAACTATCAAAATCAATACCATGAAAAAGGCGACAAAGTATCAGCACTCGCATTGAACTGGTGGGGTGCAGATGCCACTCAAATAGGTATAGATACGTTTGGCAATCCACAAAACAACTGGAATCTTACGAATATTCGTGACTACACCGAAGAGCTTGCTTTCTTCGCTGATGTTGCATACGAATTTGATTTAGGGGACTCTGGTAGTCTTGAGGTAAATGGTGGCGTTCGTCGCTTTGAGCTTAAAGATGGCTCTCACTATACACAGGAAGGTATTTGGGCTACTTCGGAAGATAACTTAAGCGGTGAAGAGTCAGGTAATCGTTATAAGTTTAGTGTTTCTTACCGTCCGACTGAAGAAATGTCTGTATACGGCTTATATTCAGAAGGATATCGACCAGGTGGTAACAACGGTCCATTAGCAGCATCATGTGAGGCAGATCCACTTGCTAAAAACCGTAAAGACCGTTACACGTCTGATGCTATCGAAAACTATGAGCTGGGCTTTAAAGCAAGCGTACTTGACAGAAAGGTCGACTTCTCAGCGGCAGTCTACCGTATTGATTGGACAGACATAAAAACCTCGGTATACATGGACACTTGTGGTTTCTCATACACAGCTAACGGTGGTGAAGCAAAGTCTGAAGGTTTCGAATTTGAGTCAACAGCTCGTTTAACTGACGACCTAACGATGTCATTCAACACGTCATATACAAGCTCTGAGATCACACAAGATAATGAGTCTATCTCAGCAAGTGCTGGTGATAAAATGACAATGGTACCGGAATGGAATGCGTACCTCGCGCTTGATCAAAATATTCAATTATTCGGTAAAGATGCTTACATCCGAGGTGAATACTCTTTCTATGATGAATATAAAACCCACTTCAACGTTCGTGATGAAGATAAGACACCAGCGTATAGCGTATTTAATGTGTCTGGACGTATTCAGTTAAGCGATAGCTTAAAACTTAGCGTATTCGTCAACAACTTATTTGATAAAGAAACTGCAACATACATGCGTGCACGCTCGAGAAATGCCAATAACTCGGCAGCTCAAGAATACATTAACTACCTCAACGGTCGTACAATTAGCCTCCGTGTTGATTACACTTTCTTTTAAGAGATAACAAAAGTGCCACCAGACTGGTGGCACTTTTGTTCTTTTAACACAGCCCTTTCTTGCTAATTCTCTCTATCTTTTACCAATTCTCTTAATTAAGTAGTCTATTTTGAGGCGAGAAAATCTTGTCGATAACCCCGCTACCGCGTCCTGCTATCGCCAAGGTACCTACCTCCGTGTAGGCAAGACAAAAATTTTGCTATTTAGTGGTTCTAAATAAGAAATTTTAACGCTGTTAGCGTCAGATTTACCCCTTCAAATTGAGCAAGCACTAAGTCAAATTGGTATTAGATTAATTAAAGTTTTTAATATATTGGATAGATAAGTTCCGCCCCTGTTGTGGCACATGACCATCAATGAGTCGGGGGTCAAATACTGTAAACTTTTTATCGAATAAATTTTCTGCTTTCAGTTGAATTTTAGCGCTGTCATCTAGGTGAAAAGAAGCTGTCCCGCCAATTAAGTAGTAACTCGGTTGCTCAAAATCGTCAATTGGCGATTCAGGTGGTGCTGACATAAATGTGCTATCACGCCAAATTGCGTTCAACGTCACTTCCACGGACTCTTTTTTGTACGTAAAGGTAAGCGCCGAAAACTTTTTAAAGCTACCATTTAATGGCTCATCAAATAACTGTGTGTACGCAGCTTGAACCCAAGTAGTACTACTTAAGTTTATATTGGCATTGATCTCAATACCTTGCATGCTGGTCTCGAAGACATTGTCAAAAGTGAACTCTGCCTGTTCATCATCTATTGGCACTAAATTAATGAAGTCTTCCAATTCGTTATCAAACAACACGACATCAAACTGCTTAGACTCGTCTTGATAGTGCCAAACAAGCTCTGTTGTTTTTACATACTCTGACGTTAAATTTGAATTCCCCGTCGTCACATCATCATTAGAGTTCAATTCATTACTGACAGGCGTACGGAATGACTCGCCGTACTGTAGCTTCAGCGTATTTACACTGTTATAGCTATATACAAAAGCAAGCCTTGGTGAGAGCTTATCATCAATGTCTTTGACTTCGTCATAGCGAACTCCAGCAAACATACTAAGTCTATCGTTAAAAAGATATTTGGACTGAACATAGCCTGCATATGAGTCAAAATCTTGAAGTAACGGGTAAAATGGCGCATATTCCATGATAGTCCGAACACCACCTAGATAATTACGATTATATATAACAATATCGCCTACAGTTTGATCATAATAAGTTGTTCTGACTCCTGCTTTGCTTTGTTCTTCCTCTGACAACTCAATACCAAAGTTCCAGTGCAATGTGTTACTCTGTTCAAAATCACCATCTAAGTTGTAGGTTAAATCCTTTGACTGCCAAGCAGGTCCAACTAAAAAGTCCCCTCCTTGCGTGATCCCTATTTCGTCAGCGGTAACGATCAGCCCAGCACTGTCAATATTATGTTCGATAAAGCTCACGGTGTGCGTTAATTTTAGTCGCTCTGAGAGTTGCGATTGATAAGCTAATATCGCAGCATAGTTTTCGCTTTTGTGCTCATTTTCACGAGAATAACGCGCTAAGTTAAGAAATTCATCAAGTTGAGTTCGGTTATATCGAATTTGCCAGCTCAGCGCTTGTGCTTTCCCACCTACCGTAATGAATAGTGACTCCAAAGGATCCTTAACGGTGCCAGAAAAGTAGTCCTCTCCAGAGCGTTTATTGAACCCGACGTTAGCGTAAAGTTCATTCTCATCAGCTAGTTGTGTAGACAGATTTATTGCAGCCTGAACACCGCCATGCTCTGCGTATCCAATAGACAACTGGTTACTTTGCTTTTTGGTTATCACATTCATAACACCAAGAAAAGCATTACTACCATAAAGCGCAGAGCCGGGGCCTCGGATAAATTCAACTTTATACACAATATCAATAGGAATGAACGGCGTATAGACGGACGCTTTACCAAAAGATGACTCATTCAGTCGCTGCCCATCAATCATCACCAACACATGTCCCGTATCTAAATACACCCCACGGGTATGCTCTTTTGGTACAGCGCCGACCCAATCACCTCGCGTCGACTGAAACCCAGGCACGAAATTCATCAAATCATATACATTATCAACACCTAAACTATTTATCTGTTCTGAGTTGAATACTGTAATGCTAGATGGGACTGAAGCTCTAGTCTCATCGGTTTTCGTGGCTATTGAGACATTAACATTCAGCAACTCTTCAAATGAGAGTTGATAGAGATCTGAACTTGTCGCTTCTTGCTCTGCGACAGCGGTAAGAGGAGTTATAAACAGCGCAACTTTAATTAAGGCACTTAAATTTTTCATATATTACGAGCTCTATGTTCCCACACTTCACTCGTAGCGTTAGAGTAATCTAACCTACGTAGCAGCATATGATTAACTTAATAATACTTGCTCTTTGCTACTACGCAAGTTTTTGATTAATCTTTTCTTTTAGGCTGCTGCTACCTTTTTAGCTTTAAAATACTTAAACAAGCCTATAAGCGAAGCTGCGATCCAAAATAGCTCAATAACAAAGCTTGCTAAGTTAAAGTTATAGCAAAGGCTAATAAGCAAAAGAATCGCGCCAGTTAAATTCATCAGATTGTAGGTTAAACTCTCTGGTGATGCTTTCTCAAGCTGCAACATAAAGAACGCACCTACGACTAGGAAAGTACCGCTCATACCTATAATATCGAACATTAAATCGATCATGTTTTTTCCATTTTGCAAGACCCAATAGGCTGGCCCAGTTCCATGGGAAGGGTCGCTTTCATTCATTGAAACAGCAAAGACAAACGGCGAGATAGTAACAAACTAAAAAAATCAGGACAGGACATTTGTCTGTCTTTTAGCGAGAACTAAAAAAACATTAGCGCCATTATTTGAATGTGACTTTTCCGCCAATGATTTTCAATGCAGGAGCTCCACGAACAAGTGAATCACGGGCAAACACACTGCCACAACTTGGGCAGCTTGTCTGCTCCGCTGTAAAATCTTGACTTATACGTTCTTTGAAACACTTCACTAGGCTTCCTTTTCCGCCTTTACGATACTTAAACAACTTTTGTTTGCAACTGGCGCAAAAAATATCGACTGTTCTTACTGGGCCTTTTTTGTTTGGCTTTGCCATCTTCCTTTAACTCATTATACGTAACACAAACGCGATAAGTGTGAACTGTAACATATGGTAGCCGCCGTTGACTAAAAACAACTTCAATGGACGCTGTTCAAAGATATAACTTATTCCTAGGGCACTCGCGACAAAGCAGATCCCAACTCCAGCTCCAAAGGCGGTAGCACCAATCAATGAAAATGATGGTGCAATTACCATCGCCATAAATACGCTAGCTAGCAGCGATAACAAAAACGCCATACCAAATGTCATCTTTGGGTCGCTTGTTTGTAAATCTAACTCGGTAAGTCCACAGCCCTCTAGCCACGTTTTTTGAAATAACACAGGTGAATACCAAATCCCGCCCAACATGAAGGACGAGAGCGCAGCAAGCAAAATAGCCCATAGATTCAATGCTTCAAATGAGAGTATCATCGACTGACTCAGCATATTTCAGTTTAGTTAATAATCAGTATATGTGAAAACTTACTTATAAGCAGGTTTCTTTTGTAATTTCCTCTGTAATGTTCGTCGGTGCATATTTAGCTGACGTGCGGTCTGTGATATGTTTCCGTCATTCGCCTTTAAAACCTGTTGAATGTGTTCCCATTCAAGCCGCTCTGGAGACATAATTTCGGCTTCAAGATTGTCGGTTTTTTCACCCAATAAAGTCTGTAAAATCAAGCTTGTGCTTGCTGGTTTTGTGAGGTAATCATCTGCGCCAAGTTTGATAGCTTCAACCGCGGTGGCAATACTAGCATAGCCTGTTAACAGTACCACTTTAGAGCATGGATGATGCTGTTTGATTGTGGCGATAAAATTAACAGAGTTTGCCTTATCCAGTTTCATATCTAATAAAAAGTAGTCAAATGAGCAAGAATCAACTGCTGTTAACATCTCATCTATAGTTGTGACATGCTGAACAGTTAACCCATGTTTTTCTAGCCGACGCATAAGCGTTTGTGCATATGGCACATCATCTTCAACGAGTAATAATTTCATCTCTCACCTTTGGTAATTTGATAGTGCACTTTGTTCCGCCTGAGATGCAATTTTCTATCGCTAATTGTCCACCAAGCCGCTCTATTGTGGCGTGGCTAAGCAGGACAGCCATACCTAACCCTGACTCACTATTCACCACATGCTGTCCAAGCTGCTTGAGCTTTTCTTCATCTATGCCCAATCCACTATCAAGGATCGTAATACGGTGTTCTGAGTCTGTTGAATTTAGCTTTATCTTGATATCAACTTGACCAGCTTGCTCGTTCGCTCTAACACCATTACTGATCAGATTCAAAATAGAAGGCGCGAGCATGGGATCATCGGTTAACTCCCCTTCGAGATTCTCTAATTCAAAATGAAAGTGTTGGTTTGGAAACTGTAAGCTAACTAGTTCGCTCAACTGCTCAGCAAAGCGTTCAATGGTAATAGTTATTTTTGATGCTGACTTTAAATACTCGGTGAACTCTCTGAATACATCAAGCTGCTCCTTACAACGGAACAGTGGCTCAGACATGTCCGCTACACATGGCTCATTAGGATAAAGTTCATCTAACTCCTCATGTAACAATGCCAAATGCGCAATAGGCGTAGCTAGCTGATGCGTCGCTTGTGCAGCAGCGCTTCCTAACGCAATAATTTGTTCCTGCTGTAGCTGTTGTTCTCGCAGTGACGCTATAGCTCGCTCTTTCTTACGATTTTGCTTTACCAATAAACTTACAACAGTTGCCACAACAATGATTGTAAAGGTAAAGTTTACCAACATACCTAGTAGGTGTGTCGACATATCCATATGATGCACATGCTCATGGGACATTTTTATGTACAAATAAACGTAAGCACCAATCGCACTTGCCGATACCACTAACATATTCA
The DNA here is from genome assembly GCF_012641745.1 of Pseudoalteromonas peptidolytica. Taxonomy (GTDB): domain Bacteria; phylum Pseudomonadota; class Gammaproteobacteria; order Enterobacterales; family Alteromonadaceae; genus Pseudoalteromonas; species Pseudoalteromonas peptidolytica. The sequence continues at coordinate 11,863 of NZ_WEHZ01000037.1, read as the reverse complement.
ACGTCGGTATTGTTACCGCAGCAATCACTGTTGGCAGAACCAACAGGGATACAAACGCATTGGTAGCTCCCCCTGTCAAATCCAGCAAAATAGTCAAAAATAGAATATCTGCTAGCAGCTGCATCGTCATACCTATCGGCTCAGCCTCTTTAGTATGGCGGTAGGCGTAGATACTCAGTAATTGAAAAACCGACTCAGCTGCCACAACACCGACCACAGCAACAAAGTCAAACTGCTTGCCAAATACCAGCGCTGCAAATAGCAACATCAGTATTTGTATAACAATTGCCACTGAGCGCAATAATAAAAGTTGCCCCAATGCAGAGCTTGGTGAAAACGCAATGTTCATCATATGGTTTGAGTTTGACGGTTTTATCAAAATTATACCGATTTTAGTTAAAATTACTGTGATTAATATCAGTTAATCACGTCTTAGTCGATGGCATGTATCGCTTTTATGGCAATACCATGAAGGATTTGGTATAAATGAAAAAATTGGCCGACTGGTCGGATTAGATTAAGAGACACTATGGTTTACGCAAAAATCACAGGCTGGGGGAAATGTATTCCACCAGCAAGCATTAGTAATGACGAAATAAGTACTGTCGTTGATACAAACGACGAGTGGATAAGCACAAGAACAGGGATCAGAGCTAGACGTGTCAGTCATGTTAGCACTGCAGATCTCGCTACGGTTGCAAGCCAACATGCACTGGCCTGTGCTGGTGTAGATGGCAAAGATATTGACTTGGTGCTACTTGCAACTTGTACCCCTTCAACCATGGTTGCAAACACTGCTTCTTTGGTACAGAAAAACATTGGCGCAGTTGGTGCGGCAGCATGTGACACTAACGCTGCGTGCTCCGGCTTTTTGTACGCATTACAAAACGCCACAGCTCAAATCCAAGCTGGCATGATCAAAAAAGCGGTTGTAGTAGCCGCTGAACGCATGACTTGGTACGTTAACTGGGCAAAGCGTGACAGCGCAGTTTTGTTTGGTGATGGTGCTGGTGCAGTCGTTTTGGAGGCGAGCGAGGAGCCTGCGGGCTTACTTGGTACCAAAACAGGGTGTGATAGCTCAGATCGCAGCATTCTTCACATCCCAAATTATGGTACCGACATGGATCGCTGTGCGGGTACTGGGCCGTCGGATCTGTCGTTTGAAGGCCGTGAAATTTTTAAGCGTGCCGTAAAGGGCATGAGTGAAGCTTGTGATGACGTATTAAAACAAGCTTCACTATCGTTAGATGATATTGATGTACTTATCCCTCATCAGGCAAATCTTCGTATTATTCAAGCCATTCAAAGTCGATTGGAAATCGCAGACGATAAAGTAATGGTTAATATCGATAAATACGGCAATACATCTGCTGCAACCATTGCGATTGCACTATGTGAAGCTGTAGAAAATGGCTTGATCCAACCACACGCAAATATCATGTCAGCGGCGTTTGGAGCAGGCTTAACATGGGCCGCAAGCTATCTAAAATGGGGTGATAGAGTAACCCCAATTGCCAGCTCTGATGCCAGCCTACCTCCTTGTGATAAAACCGGACTTGAGTTAATTGCACCTGCGGTTGCGGTAAGTAGAGGTCAGTAATCGCCTATTTTACACTCAAGCCGTACTCCTTAGGTAAAGTATGGCCTGAATAACTCGATTTTGCCCTTGGGTGGATGGTAACATTGTTGCATTATTACCATCCACCCAAGGAGTTCACTGTGCTTAAAGCGCATACAGAAGTCAGCCAATTAGAACCTCAAGCCATTTGGAAATTCTTTGACCAAATTTGTGCTATCCCTCACCCATCAAAACATGAAGAAGCATTAGCAGGCTTCATTGTTGAATGGGCCGAAAGTAAAGGCCTAGCAGTTCGCCGTGACGAAGTTGGTAATGTGTTCATTAAAAAGCCAGCAACCGCTGGTATGGAAAACCGCAAACCCGTAGTGCTGCAAGCACATATTGATATGGTGCCTCAGAAAAATGATGATACTGCTCATGATTTTGTTACCGATCCTATCAAGCCATTTGTTGATGATGGTTGGGTAACCGCTACCGGCACTACATTAGGTGCTGATAATGGTATTGGTATGGCATCATGCCTTGCTGTACTGGACGCAGACGACATCAAGCACGGTCCACTGGAAGTATTGCTCACCGTTGATGAAGAAGCTGGGATGAGTGGTGCTTTTGGCTTGCAGTCAGGCTGGTTAGACGGTGAAATCTTACTCAACACAGATTCTGAGCAAGAAGGCGAGATCTACATGGGGTGTGCAGGAGGAGTCGATGCCTCAATGACGCTACCGCTTGAAAGAGAAGCAATACCTGCACATCATCAAGTTTTCGAGCTTTCTCTCAAAGGCTTACGCGGCGGGCATTCAGGCGTTGACATACATACTGGACGCGCAAATGCTAACAAACTTTTGGCACGTTTTTTAAAGCACCACATTGCAGATTTTGACTTCAAACTTATTGATATTAGAGGCGGCTCGCTACGCAATGCGATCCCTCGTGAAGCTTATGCCATGGTAAGCTTTGACAGCAGCAAGGTTGACCAATTTCAGTCTCTAGTTGAACAATATGAAACCACAGTAAAGCAAGAGCTTAGCGCTATTGAATCAGGGATCACTTTTGCACTCAACACCATCGATAACCATCATTTAGCACTCACAACAAAAAGCCAAAGCAAAGTATTAGCATTACTGAACGCCTGCCCAAATGGCGTTATTCGAATGAGCGATGATATAAAAGGGGTTGTTGAGACCTCTCTTAATATGGGGGTGATTTCAACCTCAGAGAAAAACCTTGAGGTGCTTTGCTTGATCCGATCATTAATTGATTCAGGCCGAAGTGATGTCGAAGGTATGCTACGATCACTCGCTGAACTGGGCGCAGCCGACATTGAATTTAGCGGAGCTTATCCCGGCTGGAAGCCAGATCCTAACTCGCAAGTTTTGGCGATATTCCGCGATATGTATGAATCTATCTACGGTGAGAAGCCGCATATAATGGTGATCCATGCAGGCCTTGAGTGTGGTCTATTTAAAGAGCCATACCCAAATATGGATATGATTTCTTTTGGCCCAACCATAAAGTTTCCGCATTCTCCTGAAGAAAAAGTAGAGATCGCAAGCGTAGGTCTGTATTGGCAACAAATGAAAGGAATACTGGAAAATATTCCAGAAAAAAGCGTTTAATTAATAAATAAAAGCCCAGACGCTTAATCATCGCTGGGCTTTTTTACAACAGGTAAATAAAGCAGTTAGCTAAACTTTTTCTCGAGATAGCTGAACATCGTTCTCAATCCGAGCGCCTCACCGCCGACCGGCCTACCCGGAAGTGCTCTTAAGTTCCACGCCATAACGTCGAAATGAAGCCAAGGTGTAGTTTGAGGCTCAACAAATTCTTTTAAGTAAAGTGCCGCAGTAATAGAGCCACCAAATGGCGTTGAGCCACAGTTGGCAATATCAGCTACATCACTCTTAAATAACGCTTTATATTGATCAAATAGCGGCAGCTGCCAAATTGGATCGGCATTGCTCAGCCCTATTTCCATTAACTCAGCAGCAATTTTTTGATCTGTCGAGTAAAAACCAGGAAGCTCAGTTCCCAAAGCAATGCGACATGCACCGGTTAACGTAGCAAAATCGACTAAAAGCGCTGGAGATTCCGTTTGTGCTTCTGCTAACGCATCGCAAAGCACCAATCGCCCTTCCGCGTCAGTATTGTCTATTTCAACGGTGATACCTTTACGTGTTTTTATCACATCTCCTGGTCTAAAAGCATTACGCGAAACAGCATTCTCAACCGCAGGGATAAGCACGCGTAACCGCACCGGTAATTTTGCTGCCATAACCATATTAGCAAGTGCAATAACATGGGCAGCACCGCCCATGTCTTTTTTCATATTGCGCATACCAGACGCAGGTTTCAGGTCAAGTCCACCGGAATCAAAGCACACTCCCTTGCCCACAAGCGTCAATTTAGGGTGCTTATCATCCCCCCACCGTAAGTCTAATAATCTTGGCGCATTATCACTGGCACGACCAACCATATGAATAGTCGGATAGTTTTGTTCTAGTAATTCATCACCAACAATTTGATTAAAATCAGCACCATATTGCTCAGCAAGTTCTGACATCACTTCAGCCATATGCTGTGGCATCATATCTGCGGCAGGTGTGTTTACTAAGTCACGAGCAAGGTTTATCGACTCAACTGTCGCTTTGACTTTGTGATAAGTCTGCTCATCGGCAATAGCCAGCTTAGCAACAATAGGTGCAAGCTCTTTGTAAGCGGCAAACAGGTATGCACCGAGCAAAAAGGCAGTAGCGTTAGCTTCAACCAGCTCCTCAGCAACATCTAGAGTGTAAGTGCCTTTTGGTAGTTGTTTAGCAAGATTACCTAAAGCCCAAAAATCTCCCTCTTCTTCAATCAAAACGATGACTCGCTCAACCTCATTAGAGCCTAAAGCGGGAATGACAATCGTTTTTTGTGACTGAAGTTTTGCAGTATTAATAAGTAATTGAACGGTTTCTGATTGCTTTGCTTGCCACGATACTAGGTCTGTCGCGGAAAAAAGAGAAATGGGTGTACCCATAGAAGAGTGAACGACTAGATTGTTCATGTAGGCCTCAAATTTATAATGTCCTTACGTAGATTAACAAGCCTAAAAAGAAAATTCACGAATTCTTGGTATCTGTCGGCTTTTTTTTCAAATTAAAGGAGCTTGGCAACACATCGACCCCCACTAAGCTACCTACTTTTACAATAATTGGAATAGTGATAGGAGCAAAAGGCAAAATCGCAAATACGCCTAGTCCTAGGCCTTTCAGTATATCAACAAGTTGTGCGTTAGCAGTCTTTAGTTCAGTCCTATCTGCTTTTCCCAAGGTGTAGCGTTTATAAATTTCAAGCATTTCTTTGGTTTCTTGCTTTTCTTGTTCAAGGGCACATTTAAGCGCAACCATAGCGCGGCGTAATCTGATCTGCTGCCGGCGTTTACTGATCCGAGCAACGCGCATCGGTGCTTTGTGAACAACTTTGATCAGTTTCATTCATTAACTCAAAAATAGTGATAACCCAAGTCTATCAAAGTTTACGCGCTTTTAGCTATTAGCCATTAGTACAAAAATATGTGCTAGCCAAGTAGAGGGGTAATTTTTTTGTATAAAATACCCGACTCAATATGATTTCCCCACGACATAGCTAGAATTCTCGATCACACCTCTGCAACCAAGACGTGAGCTTTAATTATGATTAAATAATAAACAAAAACTCAATATTCGCTGTTACCTTCCTCCTCTATTTTATCATCATAGATATGCAACAAATTAAGCTTAATGTGAGAAACCAAAGAAAAGCCATAAAACATCATCTTTAACAACAACTTATATTTAGGGTTTTGACATTCTTTATAGCGGAAACAAAAAGTTATTCAGAAAGTTGCAGTTTTCTAAATCGCTGCTAATTTTAAAAAAGCGCTTGCCAACACATAGCAAATTAAATTATATGTGTATTAAAGGTAAAAATATTATAAATGACCTTTTTATTGGTATGACAACAACAATCAACTGGGGAAACAGGATGAAACAAAATAGTAACACGCTGCGCCGTGCAATTCGCCTTGCGCTAGCATCAGCTGCAACAACATCACTTCTTACAACAACTGCCATAGCTGAAGAGGCCGATAAACCCAAAGTCGATGAGAAAATAGAAAAGATTGCTGTAGTCGGTTCAAGGGCTGCGCCTCGTTCTGTTGGCGAGTCGCCGGTTCCAATCGATATCATCGGCGCAGAAGATATGTCCAAAGCAGCCGGCTCAGATATGCTTGAGTTGCTCAAAGGTTCAGTTCCATCACTAAACGTGCATGCGAACCCTATCAGCGATGCAGCAACCTTAGTAAGACCAGCCAACCTACGTGGCTTGCCAGCAGATAGTACGCTTATTCTATTAAACGGTAAGCGTCGTCACCGCTCATCCGTTATTGCTTTCCTTGGAGGCGGTATTAACGACGGTGCACAAGGTCCTGACATTTCAGTGATCCCAAGTATTGCGCTAAAGCAGGTTGAAGTTCTTCGTGATGGCGCTGCTGCACAGTACGGTTCAGATGCTATTGCTGGTGTAATGAACTTCGTACTGAAAGACGCAAGTGAGGGAGGCTCTTTCTCAGTGCGCCAAGGTGAGTATTATGAAGGGGATGGCGACACAACTGTTATAGAAGGTAATGTCGGTTTGCCATTTACCGATAACGGCTTTGCAAACCTTAGCTTCCAATATAAGGAAGCTGATGCGACAAGCAGAAGTGTTCAACGTCCGGACGCTGCCGCTTACATCGGTGCGGGTGTAGAAGGTGTTGGTGACCCAGCACAAATATGGGGCGCTCCAGAAATTAAAGATGATATTAGTATCTTTGGTAATGTTGGTGTAGACGTTACAGATAATGCGCACTTCTATATGTTTGGTAATTACTCAGAACGCGACGTCAAAGGGGGGTTCTACTACCGGAACCCTCAGACCCGCCCCGGTGTGTATTCTAACGACGGTGGAGAAACACTACTAGTTGGAGACCTAGATGGCGTTGGCGTTGGTATTGAGTGTCCAGTCGTCAACCTTACTGACAGAAACGTTGAAAATATTCCGGCTTATCAATTAATTGCAGCCGATACCGAGTTAGGCCGCAACTGTTTCGCGTTTAATGAAATTTTACCTGGCGGTTTTACTCCAAACTTTGGTGGCAACATTACTGACACCTCTTTGACTATCGGTGTTGAAGGTGAGTTTCAAGATGGCTTTTTGGAAGGTGGCTACTGGGATTTAAGTGGCTCAGTAGGACGTAATGAGTCACGCTATTTCATTACCAATACGGTAAACGCATCTCTTGGTGCTGACACGCCAATGGATTTCAGCCCAGGTAAGTACATACAATTAGAAAAGAATTTCAATTTCGATGTTTCTAAAGGCTATGATTTTGATCTTGCATATGACGTGAATGTTGCCGCGGGTCTCGAATGGCATGAAGAAACCTTTGAGGTACTTGCAGGCGATGAAGCATCATTTATCGCAGGCCCACTTACGCAGCAAGGTTTTGGTATTGGTTCTAATGGTTTCCCTGGCTTTAAACCGTCAGCAGCCGGAGAATACACTCGTCGTAACTACGCTGCTTACATCGATATTGAAACCCCATTTACTGAAGACTTTTTAATGGGGTGGGCACTAAGATACGAAGACTACGATACATTTGGTTCAACCACCAACTTCAAAATTACTGGTCAATATCACGTTACCGAAGACTTCTCTGTACGTGGCTCGGTGAGCACCGGTTTTAGGGCACCAACGGTTGGTCAAGCAAATGTCTCTAACGTTCAAACAAACTTAAGTAGCGGTGTGCTAGTTGACTCTGCATTACTTCCACCAACTAACCCTGTCTCAGAGCAGCTAGGTGGTACAGAGCTGACTCCTGAAGAGTCAGAAAGCTTTACTTTAGGCGCAGTATACCGTTCTGGTGACCTGTTTATCACATTGGATTACTACAACATAGAAGTCACTGATCGCTTGAGTCAATCAGAAAAAATTGTGTTGAGTGATGCTGATAAAGAGGCACTTAAAGCGGCAGGTGTACCAAATGTAGATAATCTAGCTCAAGTTAGTTTCTTTACAAACGACTTCGATACCACTACTCAAGGGGTCGACTTGGTAGGTAACTACTCGATGGACATGCTTGGAGGTTACGCGACCTTCAGTGCAGCCTACAACTGGAATGAAACCGAAGTAGACCGGTTTTCTGCAATTACTGGTGATTTCAAGGTATCTCGTCTAGAAAACGACCTGCCAAAACACAGAGGCACACTAACTTGGTCCCAACAGTGGGATACTTTTTCAGGTTTTGTTCGGATGAACTACTACGGTGAATATCAAGGTGTCCACGTAGATTATGACGCAACGGCTAAAACAGCTGATGCAACTATCACGTTCGATGCAGAGTTAACTTATTTTGCAACAGATTCAATTAGCTTATCTGTTGGTGCAAATAATATTTTCGACCAAGATCCTGAAGAACTTGATTTTTATGACGCAACTGGCATTCCAAATAATAACTGGGGTGGCAAATACTACGAAACCTCACCATACGGTATAAATGGCGGCTTCTACTACGTCAAAGCAACATATACGTTCTAACTTTTACTGTAACCCAGAAACAAAGGCGAACTAGCAATAGCTATTTCGCCTTTTTATTTTTATTCTATTGAAAATTGATTAAGTAACTCTATTAGCACATGTTGTTATTACAGCGAGCCAACGAGCTGTTGGCAGAGAACAAACTTCGAGAAGCCGAGTTTATGTACAAATCGGTTTTAAAACAATCACCAAAAAATGGCGCGGCTCTTTTTGGTGTAGGTCGTATCTGTATGCGTTTAGAGCAGTATGATAATGCAATCTACTACTTAAAAAGAGCCTGTGAACACCTGCCAAAAATGCTCGAGCCACTTTTTGCATTAGCAGACGCTTTTTTAGCGGTTGGCTCACCAGTCGACGCCAAAACCGTACTTGAATACACGCTTAGCGTGGCAAAACATAATGCCCAAGCCCATTATCAACTCGGCCAATTTTATCTGGACTATGGCTTCATCGAGCAGGCAAAAAATGTTTTTAAAGCTGGGTTGAGTTGCCCACACAGCGCGGTGACTGCATTTATGCTTTATGAACTCGTACAAATGTCAAAACCAAACGCGCTCTCAAGCTATTTAATTCAATTAACTAAACTTGAGGAGGAGTTTGAAACCCCTAGACTGAAAACAGTTGTCTACTATGCAAAAGCAAAATGTCATGAGCGTTTAGGTGATTACAAGCTCGCGCAGGAGCATTTTGCGCTAGCAAATGAAACTCAGCTATCCTTGAGTGAGTTTCGCACTCTAGATATGCTTCCATTTTTTGAATCGATTAAACGATATTGTGGCCAATCTTTCTTTAATAAACCCAGTGATAAAGTAAAAACAACATTTACACCGGTATTTATTGTTGGTCTGCCAAGAACAGGATCTACGCTCCTTGAGCAAATGTTGGTGCAACACTCAAATATTGGAACTCTTGGCGAGAATACAGTGATCAGTGACAAAATTGTCCCCTACCTCAGTATGCGTAATAATGCTGAGTTTCCCGCATGCTTAAACCAACTCAGTAATTCGATGTTAGATCATTGCCGCATTCTCTATGTCGATGAAATAAAAAGACATAGAGTATCTGAAGAAGTTGTGATAAATAAGCTACCAGCGAATTTTCAAAATCTGGGGTTAATCCACAAGCTCTTCCCCGAAGCGCGAGTAATTCATTTAACACGCAATTTCAAAGCAACAGCTTGGTCAGTATACAGTAACCATTTCGCCGAAAGTGAACCTTATTTTTGCTCTTTAAGTGAGTTTGCCTTGTATGCACAAGCGCAAAGCGACCTTATGTCTCATTTTTACCAATTTATGAAAAGGGACATTTTCACGTTTAGTTACGAACAACTGATTGCTGAACCAGAAAAAACCATCAAGAAATGTTTGGGCTTTTTGTATCAAAAGTACGAACCTGAATGCTTGGACTTTCATAAGTCTAAAAAGCCAGTGCATACCTTGAGCAAAGCCCAAGTTAGAAAGCCAATCAGTACGCAACCACTAGAAAAGTGGCAGCGTTATGAAGGGTTTATTGAGAAGATGATCCCCCAACCGCAAAGCGATCAAACCACGCAAGCAAATCTTTAAATTGATCATCACGTGCATGTTTATGGGTTAACATATCTATGTGCCCATAATTATGTTGATGGCCGTGTGTTTTCCCATAAATCTTAAGCTCTTGGATCCCATTTCCTGACTCACTTATGAAAGCCTTAATATCAACAGGTTGAGCAAGCGCCTTATCTTTAACTCCCGCTATGTGTAAAGTCGGTGGTAACATTATATGTTGTAAAACAGAGGAGTAATCAAAGCCATCGTCTGAATCTATCCAAGGATTCTTTTGTGCCCAGTCAGCACTTTGAGCATGTGATTTTAAAGACTCATCATCGCTTCCCCAACCGAGCTTCTTCGCTGGTAGATAACCATACTTTTTGGAGTAGTAATGTGCAACATTAAACCATAACAGGTTTGCTTTAAGTAATTTACTGGGGTGATTATTATACAAGCTACGCTTAGAGCCAAAATAGACACAAGCTTTCACGTGCTGAATTTCACTTGGAAAGCGTGCAAAAACACTATTCATCAATACGCCCCCCCAAGAATGCCCAACCCAATATTGTGCTCTAGAGCCAGTGTATTGCTCGATAAAATTCAGCATTTCAGGAATTTCGTACAAAATTGATTCAGTTTGTCCGTAAGTCGCTTCTGAATCAATTTTTGGCGTGCTTCCACCTCGACCACGAAGATCACCCACAAAACAACGATAACCATGTTCAGCCAAAAAAGGGGCTAATCCTTTATTAGATTCAGTGTAGAAAATTTTACCATTCTCGACCGCACCATGCATAAAGAATACAACAGGACCAATACTACCGGGTTTCGCTATATATCTGAGGTGGAGTTTGTGCCCATCCTCTATATCTACTAACAGAGATTTTTGCTCTACCATTTCTTTGTTTTGATTTTTTAAACGTTTGTTCCTCATCGTACCAGTTGAGTGGTTGATAAGTAAACTCCAAAACAAGGCAAGCAAAAGTTGGTATGTCTTTAAGATAAAGTATTTTTTCAAGACTTAAGAGTTCGATTAAAAGTGTTATAATCTTTTTATTTATTCGAAGAACCCCGTGCATCCAAGAAACAAGCATAACTCTGGCTATGATCTCGATAAGCTCATAACACTCGAACCCATTTTAAAAGATTTTGCTTACAAACGAGCTGATGGTATCAGAAGTATCGACTTCGCAAACCCAGATGCCGTGAAACTGTTAAATAAAGCATTGCTTAAATCAGACTACGATATCCAAGTTTGGGATATCCCCCCACAGTTTTTATGCCCCCCCGTGCCAGGCAGAGCAGACTACATTCACGCGCTCAAAGATTTACTCGACGAAAGTGATTTGCCTGACAAAGTTCAAGGCGTAGATATTGGCACCGGTGCCAATTTGATCTACCCCATCTTAGGTTCAAGGGAATATAACTGGCGTTTTGTAGCATCCGATATAAATCCTGTTGCAGTAAAATGTGCTAAAACCATTGCAGAATTAAATAAGTTGCCAGTAAAGGTTCTTCAGCAAAAGCAGCCTAATCAATTTTTTAAGACAATCATAAAAGCAAACCAATTTTATCATTTTTCAATGTGTAACCCGCCCTTTCATTCTAGTGAAGCCGAAGCAAACAAAGGAACACAGCGCAAGTGGAGAAACCTCAATAAAACGCCACAAAGTTCACTAAACTTTGGCGGCCAGGCTCAAGAATTATGGTGTGAAGGTGGAGAAAAACGCTTCTTGCTTAATATGATAGCTGAGAGTGCGATGTACAAAGAGCAAATTTACTGGTTTACATCTCTCATCTCTAATAAAGACAATATAAAACCGCTTCAAAAGCAAATTAGAAAAGTCGCAGCAGAACAAGTGAGAATAATAGAGATGGGTCAAGGTAATAAGATAAGCCGTTTTATCGCATGGAGTTTTTTCAAACCCTCTTCATCACTATAACTTTAATCTAGAAACTTCAGTAAATGGATCCACGTGCTAGAAAGCCTATCGCATTGTTGATTATTACCATGCGTTCGTCTCTAGTCACACAGCTCGGCGGGTAAACCGCCTCCTACCAGTGCTGCGCTTTGTTGATGTTGTGGTGGGAGCGAGTTTACTTCGCGATGTTACAGAGTAGACTGTTTTATTCTTTTTGTTTGAGAGACCCAACAGCT
>NZ_WEHZ01000036.1 GCF_012641745.1 Pseudoalteromonas peptidolytica | reverse complement strand
GCGTCATTATCGGTGGTAGTGAGCCATGGAGAGACGGCAGAAGCATTAGCGAGTTTTACTAAAACGCAAGTTAGGTTAGATGGATTTGCCTTAGGGGAGCCGCATCTGTGTGATGCGTATCCACGTATTCGGCCACAAGAGGTTGGTGTGAGCGCATCACATCTGGCGTATGTGATTTATACCTCAGGCTCGACAGGACAGCCAAAAGGCGTGATGATTGAGCATAAAGCTATTGTGAACTATCAAAATCATATCACACATAGTTATAATATTTCGTACACAGATTGTGTGTTACAGTTTTCAAACACCTCGTTCGATATCTTTATTGAAGAATTTTTCGGGGCGCTTTGTCATGGTGCAAGGTTAGAGATTAGAAATGAAGACTGCATGTTGGGGCTGGCGCAATTTACTCAATTTTGCGATGAAAAAGGCGTAACAATAGCTAGTTTGCCAACGGCATTTTGGGCGCAACAACTTACTGAAGAAGTAGTAATTGAAGAAACAACGCTACGAATGGTTATTGTTGGTGGCGAGGAGCTTACCCATTCGACGGTTAAGCGGCATTACATGCAAATGCCACAAAGTACGATCTTGGTAAATACTTATGGCCCTACGGAAGCGACAATTACTGCTACGACTTATGTTACTTCAGCAGCTGATCTGGTGAATGAGGTTATACCGATAGGTAAGCCTAATAAAAACAATCAATTATACATACTGAATGCGCAGCTGGAGTTGTGCTCTGAGCACCATATTGGCGAGTTGTATATCGGCGGGGATGGTTTAGCACGCGGGTATCTAAATAAACCCGAGTTGACACAAAAAGTATTTATTAATAATCCATACTATGACCCGCATAAACAAATCGGCTCCCGTGTGATCTATCGTACTGGTGATCTAGTGAAGTACTCCGAATCTGGGTGTATTGAGTTCTTAGGGAGAAAGGACTCGCAAGTTAAGATTAGGGGATATAGATTAGAGCTAGCTGAAGTTGAAAGCCATCTAATTGGACTTGAAGAGGTTGAGTCAGCTTTGGTATTAACTGAAAATCAACCTCATGGGCCACAACTCATCGCCTTTATCAAACTAGCTGATGCTAAGATTAGCGTGGATGGGATCAGAGAGAAGCTGAAAGCTGTGATGCCAAACTATATGCTGCCTCAATACCTTGAGGTTGTTACCGAATGGCCGCTAAATGCTAATGGGAAAATAGATAAAGCTGAGTTGTTAGCTGGCTATCACACACCTAGCGTGAGCGATTTTCAGCTTCCCAGTTCTAAAGCGGAGCAAGATCTAATCAACGTGTTTGCAAAAGTGCTAGACAAAGCGCCAAACCAATTAGATATGACGGCTAACTTCTTCCACCTTGGAGGGCACTCATTATTGGTGCCCATGTTGACAAGAGAAATCAACAATAAGTTTGGTAGTAATCTGAAACTAAAAGATATATTTGAAAACCCAACAGCAAAAGAGTTGGTGGATGTGTTGGCATCAGAAAATATAAAAGGACATGATGAGAGTAACGTACACTTAATTACTTTGTCTGAGGGGTCTAAAGAGGCACCAGCGCTGGTGTTAATCCACCCTGTTGGTGGGTCAGTGGCATGTTATGCACCGTTATTATCTAAGTTAAACGTAAAAGGTTCAGTGTATGGGATTAGCACCTCGGAAATAGATGAAGCAAGTTTATCTTTGGTAGCTGAAAAATATAATAAACTTCTTTATAATCATGGCATTAATTGCTTCTCCTTGGCTGGTTGGTCAATTGGTGGCATGATAGCACTTGAAATGGCTTCCCAATTAGAACAGAATGTGTCAGTGGTGTTAATCGACAGTTATACACCAGAGACAATAAAAAGCCATACAGACTTTGAGCTATCACCCCAGCATAGAGCCTTACATTCTTTAGTATTGGAGCTAAATGTTGACTTGGGGATACTGCCTACAAATGTATTAGAAACAGAGGTTGAAGTCTTATGTGAAATGGTTGTGGCTCGAGGAATAGAACAAAATATATTCTCATCGGCAGTATCTGCCACAGATTTGCATGAGCGTATAAAGGTAATATCGGCACTTGAGTCACTTACTATGGCATATCAGCTGTCTAATTATCGAGGCCACACTCTATGGGTGAAGGCTTTATCTAGCGACGTGGATCAAGTGAGTGAAGAAGCTAAGTGGTTAGCGCATTGTGAGAGTTTACAAGTTGTCCCTGTTATAGCCGATCACTTTAGTATATTGCGAGATCCGTCTGTTGACTCGTTAATCCAAGCTATAGAGTCTTTTTTACTGGAATCAAAGGAAGGTAGTTAATTCAATATCATAGCCACCGTATGAAGGATGGCTTTTTAATAACAGAGCCATGTATTACAGGTCAGCTGATAATACTGTTTTTAATGCATACACAAAATAAATCGCCAGTAGCATTTAGGGCCTACTAACTAGGGCTTTAAATTGGTCAAGTTTGACATGTATGCACCTTATTGGGAGTCAATATTTTGAGTAATGCAAAGATAACACTAAAAAAAGTTACTAAAGTCTTTGAAATGGAAGATGTAGATACACATGCGCTAAGAGGTGTAGATCTCGTTATTGAACCAGGCGAATTTGTTTCAATATCAGGGCCTTCAGGGTGTGGTAAATCAACATTATTATCAATTTTAGGACTGCTTGACACCGCAACAGATGGTGAATACCTAATTGAAGGCGAAAATATAATAGGGTTATCTGATGATGCGTTAGCGGAAATTAGAAACGAAAAAATTGGGTTTATTTTTCAATCTTTTAATCTTATTGATGAATTGACAGTCTTTGATAATGTTGCACTTCCTTTGCGCTATGGCAACGCCCAGCTAGATAGTAAAGCTGTGGAACAGCGAGTAAACGAAGTGCTTGCGCTGGTAGATATGAGCCACAGGGTAAATCATAAGCCGAATTATTTGTCAGGTGGTCAACAGCAGCGTGTGGCAATCGCTCGCGCGTTGGTAAAAAAACCTGCCATATTATTGGTGGATGAGCCTACTGGTAACCTAGATTCGAAAAGTGGTGATCTTGTGATGGGACTGTTGGCTGACCTAAATAACAAAGGGACTACAATCTGTATGGTAACTCACGATCCTCGCTATGCTGATATGGCGAAAAGAAGATTGTATCTACTTGATGGTGTGATCCAACCAGCCCCTGCAGTAGCGGAGAAAGTCGCGTGAAAAATGGTTTACTCTTGATCAAAGATGCCGTGATGAGTCTAAGACATCGACTTGGCTTTGTGTTTACGGTTATCACGACAATGGGGATCACGCTCGGTGCGTTCCTCTGTATCGCTACGCTAAATTATCTACTTCTGGTTAAGCCTCTCAGTTACCCTGAGCAACAAAATATGTTTGTTGCCGAGCACAAGCTGCTAGATCCAGATAAACGCCCAAGAGCAAACGCGTTTACGTACCCAGGCCTAGTCTACTTATACGAAAACCAAAGTTACTTTGATAATGCGACTATCATTGCTTACAAACAAAATGTTATTTCATCAATTCCATCTCAACCTACGGTAAATACGGGGGCCGTTACCCCAGAATTTACAGGTATGTTTGATATGAATATGTATATGGGGCGGAGTTTTAGCGAAACAGAGGCACTGAATAATTATAATCCAGTAACGGTGATAAGCTATCAAACTTGGCAAGGGCTATTTGGTAGTGATCCAGAGATTCTGTCTAAAACCTTAATGTTAGCAGGCATTAAATATCGAATCATTGGTGTGGCTGCAAAGGACTTTAAAGAGCCACAATTGCTAAAAACAGGCCACGAAACGCAAGTATGGCTACCTTGGGATTTCAACTCTTTTGAGGACGCGCAAAGACAGTACTGGGGCAATGTAAGTGATGCGCTATTCTTTGTGGGTGCAATAAAGCCAAATACTGATATGAAGTTGGCAGAACAACAACTTTCAGCGCTTGTTGACTCGCGTTGGCAGCAGGAGGGGATAGCCACCGGGTGGAGTATCGAAATTGCTTTAGTTGCGCTTAAAGATGTCATTATGGGTGATAGTAGTGTTATGGCGATACTGTTGCTAGGCGGTGTAACTGGTTTGGTATTAATCTCATGTGTAAACCTACTTAATTTATTTATGTCTCGTACAGTTGAACGTCAAACTGTGTTGTCTATTCATGCAGCCATCGGAGCTAAAAAGTCTGATCTATTCAAGCTAATGTTCGCAGAGTCTGGTGTTCTCTTAGGGATATCTACGGTGATAGCCTTAGTTATAGCAAGTTTCGGCTTTATGTTGTTGGGACACTATTTGAATGAAGTATTGCCAAGAGCAAATGAACTTAGCTTATCGCTATTTACTTTCGTTATTGCAGTTGTCTCTGCGTTGAGCCTTGCATTATTTTTTGCCAAAGTTGGGATTAGTATCGTTAACTATAAAAAGTTAAAAGAAGGGTTACAGTCAAGTGGTAAAGGAACTGGGGTTCAGGTATCTAAAAGAAAAAGAAAGTTGTTGATCATTAGCCAAGTTGGGTTGGTGACTAGTTTAGTTCTGGCCAATATCACTTTATTTCAGCTTGCTATCGAAACAATCTATAAAGATAAGGGATTTAATGTAGAGAACAAAGCTCAGCTATCAGTAAAGACCATGACGTCAGAGCCGCTCAGTAAAGATGCCTCAGTCGCAGTCATGAGAGCATTAAGGGATAGACTTGAAGCACAACCGCAGATTGCATCTGTGAGCCAAGCAAAGTCACCTGTTAACCCGTTTAGTACTTGGGCAATGAAAGATGTTGAAAATAATGCAAGACTAACTCCGCTAGGTAAAAAAGTTGACCAAAACTATTTTGCAATGATAGAACAAACACTTGTTGCGGGTCGCCTATTTGATAGTTCAGATATTCAGTCGGGTGCTCAGGTGATGATAGTGAATGAAGCAGTTGCTGAAATGTATGGCGGCAGCCAAGATGTGATCGGCAAGCGTTTCACTCGTGGAAGTACACCAATAGAGGTCGTTGGCGTTGTAGAGCCTATCTTTCTTCCTTCTGGTGATACGAATACCGCCAGAGTATATATGCCTGAATCTCAGTCTAGCTATTACCTGATGCTTCAGTTTAAAGCGGAACAACTGATGAGTCGTGCGCAAATTGCAAGTATTGTAAGTGCTGTAGATTCTCGGTTCACTGTATTCAACTTTGATATGTTATCAGAGTTGCATACAAAAATGCTCTTCGGAGATATTACAGCAGCGTTGACTTCAGGGCTCTTAACTATATTGATATTATTTCTAGCCGCAATAGGCTTGTATGGAACACTGAGTTATAACCTCCAACTTCGAAAGTTAGAGATTGGCACTCGCCGTGCGATTGGTGCAAAAAAGAAAGATTTGTACACCTTAATGATCGGTGACACTAGTCAACCTGTGTTTGTAGGTTTAGCTTTGGGTAGCCTGGGTCTTTTCATTCTCTGGCTTACCACTGAGGTTAACAGTATGATTTCGTTTGACTCAATGACGATAGGGATGCTTCTGATATCAGTCTTAATGATAATACTAATTTCATTATTTGCATGCTGTTACCCACTGAAACGACTCTTAGACAGCCCAATTATATATAAGCTGAAGGGAGAATAATCACAGATATAAGCTGAAATAAGAATGTCTCACACATGAGATGTTCTTTCAATTTCCTCGATAGAGCAAAGTGTGAGAGAAGAAGAGTATGATGAACATACCAAGCACAGAAGTGGTACAAAAAGCTTATGAAATGTGGTTGGGGGTAGGTGATAGTGTTTGTATCAGTCAGTCTGAGAACTTCATTTACTCCTTTACTCAGCATGATAAGGATTATGTACTTCGTCTGACGCCAAGCGAAAAGAAGCAGACATCGCTATACGATGCAGAAATGAAAGTGCTAAATTATTTAGCTTCACATAATGTCAAAACTTGTCAGCCTGCAGAGTCAAAGTTTAACCGTTTACTTGAGCAAGTTTGCGTCAAAGCGGATGAGTCATGCTATATCGCAAGTGCATTTGTAAAGTTAGTTGGAGAACAGGTTGAGATAGCAGACGTTGATAGTGAGCTTCTGTTTCAGTGGGGGGAACTGTTAGGCAGCATTCATAAGGTTGGTTGTTCAATGAGTCCTGAGCAATTCAAAAGGCCAACGGAAGCGAGCGTAGTAACCGATGTGAAAAACTTGCTCAATGATTGTGCAGTGGATATTGATGATGAACTAAGGTTATTTATTCAAAGTGAAATAGAGTGGCTGAGTAATTTGCCAATGAATAGTCAGAATTATGGACTTAATCATGGTGATTTAGCTGTAAATAACTTAATAAAAACAAATAACCAACTATATGCAATCGACTTTGATAGCTGTCATTTCTGTCACTTTATCATTGATGTCGCGTTGGCTATACGGGCGAGTGTGGGAAGCATGAGTGACTTAAATAAAGCGCAAAGGGAGCGGTGCCATCAAGCAAATGCTAAGCATTTTCTGAGCGGGTACCATACTCAGCACCCCCTAGACAATATTGAAGTTGAGTCCATTGCAAGAGTAATAAATCTGATTGACTGTTTTGAGTATCTTATTTTGAGGTATAGATACTTTAAGCGGCAATCACAACAAGAAGCTCACTTTACTATGGGATCTATCAGCAGCGAAAAGTTTGAACAGATAGCCAGTGACATTATTTCAAGTGAGCAATTACTTTGGCTTTAATACCACTACGGTGGCTAAGCGATATAGGCAGTAATTTATCAGTATCAGGATCAGAGAAACTTAAGTATGCACCCTTTTAAAAGAAATATATATTTTCTAATAGTTTTACCTACAGCATTGGTGCTGTTTTTAACCGGTAGTTACATCTTTAAGAATATTGATGTTAAAGAAGCCTACTGGTTATCTGAAGGAATAACAGAACCTGTAAAAATAATAAAAGATAAGCAAGGTTACATTACAATAAATGCTAAATCTGACTATGACGCATTTTTTGCACTCGGCTTTAGTCATGCAAGAGACCGCCTCTGGCAATTAGAGTTGCAAAGACGTCTGGCACAAGGACGGTTAAGTGAAGTTTTGGGAGCCGAAGCATTACAGCGAGATGTATGGATGCGGACCGTTGGGCTTAATAAAGCAGCAGAATTAGCTTTGCATAATTTAAGTAGTGAGGCACGCGCTGTGCTAGAGGCTTATGCCAATGGTATCAATGCCTACATTAAGACAGATATAGCATTCCCGCCAGAATTTCAATTGCTTGATATCACAATGTCCGAATGGCAGCCTCAAGATTCGTTGGTGATCATGAAGCTGTTGTCCCTTAATTTATCGGGCACGATGTGGAGTGAGGTTGTGAATATGACTGCCACTGAAACTTTGGAGCCAAAATTAGCACAAGCAATTATTGAAAATTATCCAAACGATGCACCTGTGGTTGTGTCTAATCAGGAAATACTGAATCAAGCTGATGGGCTAATACAGACCAAAGCGGCACTTGAAGAAATAGGTGTTGGGGGAAAATATTTAGGTAGCAATGCATGGGTTGTCGCCGATCGTTTTACCGAAGGAACTGGGCCGATTTTAGCAAATGATCCTCACTTAAACTTACAAATCCCAGCCCCCTTCTACTTCACACATTTGAAAGGAAGTAAGCTGGATGTGCAGGGAATGACTTTAGTTGGTTTACCTGTCGTTGTATTTGGCCACAATGATGATATCACCTGGGGGGTGACAAATATGATGGCAGATACTCAGGATCTATTTTTGGAGCAGGTTAATGGCGCAGATGCCAAAATGTACAAAGAGAATGGTGAGTGGAAAGCATTTGACGTAAGACGGGAAAAAATTTATGTGAAGCAGGCTTTTCCAGCGAGTCTAAATCCAGAATTTAAGCCAGTTGAGATTGATGTGCGCTCAACAGTAAGAGGGCCAATCATTTCAGATGCGACTAACTTCGTAGACAACGTAATTTCACTTCGGTGGACGGCGCTTGATGCAAATGATACTAGCTTCGACGGTTTTCTTAAGTTGAATTATGCCAAAAATTGGGAGCAGTTTAGAAGCTCATTAGCTATGGTTGGTAGTCCGAGTCTAAACTTTTTGTATGCCGATAAAAATAATAATATTGGTTATCAAGCGGTTGGGAAAATTCCACAACGTCAAAATGGAGAGGGACAATTTCCTTTACCAGGATGGAACTCAACCAATCAATGGCAAGGCTATATTCCTTTCCGTGAGTTACCCATGAGTTTTAACCCTGAAAAAGGGTATATTGTCTCTGCGAATAATAAAATAGTGGGTTCCGAATACCCGTACTTTATCTCCCATGATTGGGCTCCACCTTACAGGGCACAGCGGATCGAAGCACTTATTGCATCAAAGTCATCACCACTCACAATAGAAGATATGATTGATTTTCAAGGAGACACTCTAGATTTAAGTGCACAGAAGTTAGTGCAATTGCTCACTCAATATGAAGGCGATAGCGTTGTTCACAAGCAAGCTGTAAGTATACTTCGTTCTTGGGACTTAGACATGGGAGCTGATAGTGTCGGGGCAGCTATTTACTTTAGTTGGTTTCGTCATTTGAAACAAAAAGTGTTGGCTCCTCAATTAGAAGCTTCATGGCATCGCACGTCACAAGCCAATGTATTTGACCACTTTATTAACAACACCTCCGCAGATCAGCTAGCAAGCATGATAAGTTCAAAAACAGATAATTGGTGTGCTGCATCGCAGTCCTCTCGATGCCAGCAAGAGCTATCTAGTTCCTTATCTGATGCAATCGATGAATTGTCTCTGCTATTAGGTAGCGATATGGAACAGTGGCAATGGGGGAAAGTACACAAAGTAGTTTATCAACACGTCCCATTTAGTAACATGAATATGCTGGATTCTATTTTTGAGCGCCGCGTTGGTAATGGCGGATCTCCGAATACAGTAAACGTGGCAAGTGCTGATTTTGTTGAAACGGAAGGTTACATTCAGTCTTCAGGCGCATCATTTAGACAGATCACCCAAATAAATGAAAGTGAGATTAAGCACCTGCATATGAACTCTACAGGGCAGTCGGGCATTGTATTTAGTCCTGCGTATGATGATGTTGTTGAGCCTTTTTTGAATCTTGAATTCCATCGTTCTAGTCGAGACTCAACAGAAGTGTCTGAAACCATAATTAATCTAAAAAAGTGATTGAAGTATGAGTTTATTTAAAAAGTTTACCGATTTTGCACCTAACAAGTTGTTCATATCCATTGTTTTTGGAGCGCTGGCAGGCGTGGTGTATGCCATGTTGCTACCCATTTTTACTTACAGTCTTCCAGTAGAGGGTATTGGGCTTTCAATAGTTTCTGACGATGTAAAGAGAGTATGGTTTTTTGATGTTAGTAGGTATAGTTTTGCATTTCTTTTCTTCATGTCTTGCTTGTCAATTTTGGTGCTAAAGACCGTATCACAAATAATTCTGGTGCAGGTTGGTATGGACATGACAACACAGCAAAGAGTTGATATTTACAACCGAATTATCAAAGCACCAATTTCTTCACTGGATAATGTTGGCTCGGCAAAATTAATGGCCACTATTACCACCGATGTTAGCCGTGTAGTGCAAGGTGCGAAGACCTTTCCCGACCTAGTCATCTCTAGTGTGAGTCTGATTTTCATATTGGGCTATCTATTTTATTTAAACACGACGGTTTTTGTTTATGCCACATTGGCTATCATCTTTGGCTCTATTTCGTATGTACTTCCTATGTATATTGGTAGTCTTTACTTTAAGAAAGGTCGAAACAACATTGATAGGTTGCACGTGGCAATTCGCAGCCTGTTATATGGAACGAAAGAGCTTAAGATGAATCATGATAAGCAGAAGTACTTTTTTGATAAGTTTCTACTAAAACATGAATATGAGGTGCTCAATAACGATAAAAAAGGAAGTGTTATTATTACGAGTGCAATTAATTACGGTGATTTAATCAGTTTTCTTGTTATCGGCTTCGTTGCTTTCGTTTTTATTAGTTATAACCCTATCACAAATGAAAGGCTAAGTGCTGTTATTATGGCGCTGTTGTTCATTGCATCTCCAGTTAGTAAGCTCCTTAATGCATTACCGCAAATATCAATGGCAAATATATCTTTAAAAGCAATCAACGATATATTTGACAACTTACCAGAGGAGCAAGCGAGTCAAGAAATCATCTCACTGAAAAGTTGGGACACCTTGAAGTTACGAAACCTAGAATACAGTTATGGCTCAAGTGTTGATAGGTTTGCGTTAGGCCCGATTGATCTTGATATACATAAAAATGAAATTACCTTCATTGTGGGTGGTAATGGCTCAGGTAAGTCCACACTGAGCAAAGTTATTTCCCTTCATTATCCTTATGAAAAAGGGTCAATATCTTTTGGAAGCAATCAAGTCAATGATGAAAATTTAAATAGTTGCCGTCAATTCATTAGTGCCATTTTTACTGACTTTTATCTTTTTGATACCTTGTTGGGGAATTATTCTGATGATCAACTTAAAAAGTTTGAGGGCTACTTAAACCAGTTGGGATTGGGCGATAAAGTATCAATTAAGGATAAAGTCTTCTCAACAATATCGTTATCTGATGGTCAAAAAAAGCGTTTGGCATTAGCGGTGACGTTTCTTGAAAATAGAGAGTTGTATATTTTTGATGAATGGGCTGCAGACCAAGACCCTCACTTTAAAGAGCTGTTTTATACTCAAATCTTACCAGCTATCAAAAATGAAGGAAAAGCGATTATTGTGATCAGCCATGATGATCGATATTTCGATATTGCGGATCGAGTAGTGACGATGGAAGAGGGGAAGATAAAATCAATCAGTACAAAGACAAAGTCGGCGATGCAAACAGATGAAAGCTTATGTACATTAACTGTGGAGGCTTAACGTGGATATAAAAAAAGAGAAAAAGAAGTCATTCAATATCAATAATAAGCTGGTCTTTGCTGCGATTTTATTGATAGCAGTGGTGTGCTTTTTATACTCTACCGTGAATTCCGAAAGGGCTATAGAGAATCCAATTTTAAGTCAGGTTAAGCGTGGTGAGTTAATACAGGAGGTGAAAGGTTATGGAGTGTTACAATCTCGAACCTTTCAGCAAGTTAGTGCTCCTGTAGACTCAACCATTGAGCGAGTCATACTCAAGCCGGGCGCAAAAGTTGACGCTGACAGTATCATTATGGAGTTGTCGAGTCCGGAACTCTCGCGGCAAGTGGAGAAAGCCAAGTTAGATGTTTTTAAGCTAGTCTCTGAAAAGCAGAAGATGGCTAATAACCATAGAAGAGAAATGCTTGATGAAAAAGAGCGCAATCTTGAACTTGAAATGCAGTATCAACAAATAAAGCTCAAGAAGGTAGCAGAGTCCAACCTCTATAAAGACGGAATTATTTCCTCTGTGGATTATAAGCAAACAGAACTCCAAGCTGAGCAACTCAAACAGCGGCTGGTGTTTTCTGCTGAGAAAATAGAACAGTTGGCCTTGGTGCAAAAGGAAGAATTGAGCTTCATGGAAAAGAATATCTCCTTCATGGAAGCTGAATTGAAAGCACTAGAACAGAAGCAGAGACAATTGTTAGTTCGAGCAGGTCAAGATGGTGTGCTACAAGCTTTAAATGCTGAAGTTGGGCAGCGCCTTTCCATTGGAGAAAATATTGCGTTAGTGGGGAGTACTTCAGATCTAGTTGCGATGATCAAGGTGCCGCAAGGGCAAGCTGATAAAGTTGCTATTGGTCAAGGCGTCAATGTAGGAATACGAAGTAATACTGTAATAGGGAAAGTGATCAGAATTGACCCAGTTGTTACTGATAATACGGTTTTGATCGAGGTCGCGCTGGAGCTTGATGAAAAGAGTGGTGCAAGGCCACAGCTCAGCGTTGATGCTGCGATTATTATCAATAAGAAAGAGCAGGCTTACTTTATCGATAAGCCAAACTATTTAAAACATGCAAAAGCTTCACGTATGCTATATAAGCTAGATGAAGGCGGAAAGAGGGTGAGCAAAGAGCATGTTAATTTTGGCATTGAGAGCGATAATTATATTGAGCTTCTACCTCCAGTTAGTTTGGACGATCGATTCTTAATATCTGAAATTAGCTCTTTTGACTTTGAATCATTTGGGGTTAAATAACCTAAGGTTTATCTATGGCTTGTATTTTTTTAAATGGCGTTTCTAGCTCGGGTAAAAGTTCAATTGCAAGAGAGTTTCAAGCGCTTGCAAGTGAGCCTTACTTTCATTTTAGCATGGATGACTTCTTATTTAATTTTCCAGCAAAATACAGACAGGATGCGCTTTTGCTCGCGAAGATAGATGAAAATAGCTCAAATGATATATTACAGGGCTTTCATCGCAGTATTTTTGCTCTGACCGAAAGTAACATTGATATTATCGTTGATGCAGTGTTTAGTGAGGAAATTTTTTATCATGCTGCATGCCAAGACAACTTGTCTAAGTTCGATGCTTATATTGTTGGTGTGCATTGTGACCCAGCCGTATTAGCTAGCAGAGAGCAACAAAGAGCAGATAGGCCGATAGGATTATCAATTCAGCAAATCCCAACTACACATAACTTTTTGGATTATGATTTAGAAGTTGATACGACTCGTAATAGCGCCTCGTTGTGTGCTCAGGAAATATTTGAATATGTACAACAGCACAAACCTAAGAGAAGGTGTAATACGATAGAAATCTAATGAATAGCGATTAAAAGTTAATATCAGTAAGCCCCGGCAGGCTCATTTATTATAATTTTTGTAGCTTGCCAGGCTTGTTGTGGTGATATGCTTTGGCTGAGTTTTATGTACCATTATAAGGATTAATCAAGGTCTGATACAAAATCTTGAGTATCAAACTTTTCCTGCAAATCTACACCTAGTAAGTCTTGGATTGCGCTGGAACTAATAAAAATACCATCTAAGCCATTTGTATGTCCCGAAGCATAACCGTGGCTATACGCCCACTTGATTAGCGCATACTCTTTGTTTGAAAGTGTATGGTTAAGTATCTCTTCTATTTTTATCATTGTATTTTGTTTCATGAATAACCTACTTTTCTGTTGAGCTTTAACATGTTGTACAGGTCAATATTGAAGTGATGTGTCTGCACATTACCTTGTTTTTAAGGTTACAGAGGAAAAGCGCAGCTTGGTACTTATGAATTCTTATTTACCCTCGCAAACGTTCGAATTCAAATTGTTGAATTTATTGCTTTTATTTTGTTTTTTGGGATTTTGGGAAAAATGAACCTTGCTCCAAAAGTGATGGCTAATGCTAATTTTCAACCTAGTAATTATTTTATTAAAAGGTACTAAACCATTTTTAGTTGCAATATAATAATGCCTCTTAATCTTATCTTTAGATAACATGAGAGCATTAACTTTATAGGATGTATGCTTCGTCAGCATATGACCTTTTTGTTGTAGCTAAATATCTTTACGGAGTCCTCAGAAACCATGGCCGAAAACCTAGAACAGCTTTTACTTGCGACAGTGAATAACAAAGAGTTTCTGCATAGCGAACCATTTGAGTATAAATCTCTTTTTCTCAGTTCGGTTACTCCGGATATTTCCAACGCTAGATTTATGCCATGTATTTTTATTGAAGATGAGCATGCGAAACAATTTATATCTAGAGCGATATCCAAGCGTAAATTATGTGATCTATACAACGGGGAGAACTATGTTCTTGTTGGTAAGTCTTGCATTGTAAATTGTCTTAAATATGGTTCAAGCGAATGGAAAAAGGCGAATACGACAATAGAGTCAATCGTTGAACTTGGAGAAAATATTGCTGTATCTGAAATGATACAAGTGCCTACGGTATACCCTACTGATGACGGTAAGTATCAGATACTCACTGGACACAGGCGCTTTTTTGCACTGGTTTTCGCTTATGGGTTTGGCCATGTTGCTCAGTTTAAAGTCTATGCACGCAAGCCAATACTCTCAAAAGTCAAACAGTTCCAAGAAAATGCCAGTAGAGAGGATCTCCCTCAGTACGGTAAGCTACAAGCATTTTTAGCAGCGATGATGGAAGTTGACTACTTAGATCAAGCTCGCCTTAAAATTGGTGAAAAGCGAATTACTGTTAGAGAAAAGGCAAAGTATCTTGGTATTTCTTTAGGGGCTTTTGACAACTACAATGTTTTAACAAGGTACCCTGAGGTCATTCGAGCATACGAAAATGGATTAAGCTTTTCTTTTGTAAAAGTAAAAAAAGTTGTTTTGAAAATTGAAAATGATTACAAAATCCAACACGATAAAAAAGTATTGAATATTGGTGATCGAAAAGCAATTGGAGCAAAAATATCAGATGCACTAGAGGGAAAAAGTGCAACTAGTATTAAAAAGCAGAACTATAGTATTAAGAACATTGCTTCGAGTTCATTGTTGAAAAAGCTCTTGTTTACTGATGTTTCAGAATTAGACCTTGGTATTGATTGGGAAGCTGTGGATTGGGAAGACCGAGCGCAAGTGACCAGCTTAATTGCGGAAGTAATTGAGCGTTTAGATAAAGACTAAGTGCTAGTATATATTTGGTGCGCCTTTATCGAGCAGCTTTGGACGCTATCAAGGTGCTACCAAATATAGTCGTGAGGTTGCATAATTGCTCTAAGCCAGCCGTTTCTTGGTTAGGTTATCCATAAACATTCACACATCAAGCGCTAGCCAATAGCGAGAATTTGGCTAGCTAATTATCCGAAGCTCAGGTTAATTAACTAAAGCTTAGAGCTACAATTTGCTTTGCAGTGTATTGGCAGTAGTTGCCGCTATCTAGCGTGCTTTTGTTGGCCTTAATGTGAGAGACTCCAAGGGTGAATACGATTGCTGCAACGGCATTGCGCGACCGACTCTTCCTGTTATTGGCTCTCTTGCCCTCAGTACCCGCACAGTGCGCAATGAAGGAGAAAAGGGGAGCCACTGTCCATCGGCTTTTTGCGCTTCAATAACAAAGCCTGGAATGGCGGTAAACGCATCCAGCTTGCCTAAATGCAACGTGGTTGCGGCCACTGTTGGGATCCGAAAAGCGATATTAGCCTGCGCTAATTTGGGTATTTCTTGAAAGCCTAATATTGCTACAAACCGTTGCCAGTCAGCCTCTCGCTGTGCTTTTAACTTCGCAGTAAAATAACCGCTAGATTGGTTGTATATACGACCAGCTTGATAAGGTAATTCCCACTCTGCGTGGTGCCATGCCCGCTCTGCAAGCGCCAAGAGCCGTGGATAAAGCATGTATTGTGCTTGTGTATCACTGCGCAGCATTTCACTCCACAGATGCCCTTGAACTCCGAAAAATTTCACCCCTTGGTTTAGCGATGAGTCGCCGTCGTTGGCTACGTAGGTGTGGTTATTGGTATTTGTCCAGATCTCTGCATGGGCAGGAAGATTGTCTGGCATAAACTCAAATATCTTTTTGCTTTCGATAGCGCGACTCGCCCAGTGGTTGCCGCGCTCCTGTGGGTGTGACTGGTATGGAAAGTCAAAGTAGGTTACATCAGGGCTAGACAAGACAACCTGCCAGCCCTGATTGGCGAAGCGATGGGCGACCGCGTGCCCGTTTTCGCTTAATGTCGCCCAAGCATTACTCTGTACTTTAGCTGGCATATTCGCAGCCCGTACATCGCTTAAGCCATCGCTCCAACCCGCAACCTGTATTCCTTTTTTATCTAGTAACTTTGCGATCCGTTCAATGAAGTAACCGTTAAAGCTGGTAAAATCTTTCACGCTTGAGCGCAATTTTTTACATGCGGGAGACTGTAGCCAAGCCCCTGCGGTTTCATCGGCACCGATATGATAAGTTTGAAGTGGTACACCAGCGCGGTCATGTAGTGCTTTTACTTCACTCAATACTTTGTCAATAAAGGTGTAAGTATTTTTAATACAGACATTTAGCGTGTTGTCGTTGTAATGTTGGATAGAGCGGTAACGCGTCTGATCTGCAGGCTCTATTAAGCGGTATTGCTCAGCGTCGGCTTGCTTGCCTTGTGCCATTAGCTTTTTGTAGCGCGCTTCCATGGCGATGATTGCAGCGCGAGAGTGTCCCGGCATATCTAACGAGGGTAGTACCTCAATGTGGTGGGCATTGGCATAGCGTAGGATCTCGATATAGTCCGCTGCGGAGTAAAAGCCATTGATGTGTGAATTTTTATCATTGCCTGCGCCTAATTGCGGCAATAAGCAACGCGTTTCGGTTAAATCAAAACAGCGGTAAGCGCCTACAGAGGTGAGTTCATCAAGACCGTCAATGGCTAAGCGCCAGCCTTCATCATCGGCTAAATGCAGGTGCAGTTTATTTAACTTATATGCTGCCATCTGTTCAATGGTTTGCAAAATAAAGGCTTTGGAGCGAAAGTTGCGGGCAACGTCGACATGTAAACCACGAAAGTCATATCTTGGTGCATCAACAATCTCCACCATAGGAATACTCAAGTCGCTAATATCTAGTAGTCCTGCAAGGCTTTGTAGCCCATAAAATGCGGCGGCGCTGTTATTGGCTTGGATTGAGATATTATTTTCGGCGACCGTCAGGTGATAATGTGGACTTGATTGCTTATTTGGCTTTACAGCGACATTCACTTTAAGCCCGTCTTTGGTGCTTTTTACCCCGAGAGTATTGAGTCGCTGTTGTGCCATGGCAATCGCATCAGCCGAAACGCCTGAAAGTTGCAAATTAATACCAGCTGCAAGGTTCAGTCGTTTGTCAGACAGTACCGTTAGTTGCTTGGGCTTTGGGATCAGCCCTGTTGCGGCATCAAGCGTTGGCCTAACTTGATGTTGATGTAAGTATTCACTCCCCATCCATGGCGTCTTGTCTTTGCTGCTGGTTTGCAGTTGATTGAGCGTATCAAATGGCATTAGATAAGGTTGTAATTCAAGGCCGGTGTCGTTATCAAGTTGAGGTTGTGTGCTGAGGATGATTTGTGGGGTGAGCTGAAGCTGTGCGTCCGTTACAACATAGTTTGGCATAAACTCAGAGCGTGTAATTTGAGAGTCCTTAGTGTAGAAACGCACTGTAGTAGGGGTGCTGGAAAATCCAGTAAATTTTGAGGTCGGTGTGATTTTATGAATGTCACCATTGATATGGGTGATGGTAAAGGTATCGCCCTCAACATGGTAAATCGGCATCAGTTGGCTAAAAAAGATAGCAAAGTCTTGGTTTGCTTTGGTATTTTCTGTGGCTACGCTAAAGCTCAACTCTGAGTAATAACACTTTTGTTGTGCTTTTGGGCAGGTACTGGGCTTACTATCTAATAAGGTATAGTTAACATCCAGATTCTGGCTCAGCCAGTTTAATGTGGTTTGGTCGAGCGCATAAAGGGGTGACGACACCCCAAAAAGTAGCGCAATAAGCCGGTTAAACTTCATTGGCTAGTTCCTTGTTATTATGGTGAGTTTTATAGTGATGAAATAGTCCATATGCCCCTAGAAGTGGGGCATGGCTGAGGCTGCTTGGAATGACGCGAACGGATTGCGCCAGCGTATCGCCAAGTAACTTCTGCATGTTGGCGTCGAGAGCCGCTTTAAAATAGTGGTATGAGTGCGTGACAGAGCCGCCAAGCACAATCACATCAGGGTTGAGCATCATGACGACTTGCGCGAGTGCATGACCAACATGACTGCCAAAAGTCTCAAATTGCTGTAGTGCAAATGGGTCGCCACGGTGTGCTTGTTCGGCCAACCATTTTCCTTCAATGCCTTGTCGCTGAAAAAACTGTCCTGAAGCATAGTCTTCAATAATTCCATCGAGATAGCTTAAGTTGCCCAGCTCTCCAGCGGCACTATGGTTACCCGTATATAAATTACCGTTAAACACAAAACCGGCACCAATGCCTGTACCAAGGCAGAGGCCAATTAGGTTGCTGGCATGGTGGCGACCATATAAGTATTCACCAAATGCAAAACAGTTAGCATCATTATGCACAACCACAGGTAACGAAAATCGGCGTTCTAACAACGACTTTAGCGGCACACGTTGCCAATTAGGGATATTTTGCGTTGTCAGCACGGTGCCGCTGTGTATATCTAGGGTACTTGGTACCCCAATGGCAATACCGGTTGTGTTGACCGTGAGGTTATCGGCGATTAAGCGCATAATAAAGGCGTTAACTTGGTCGACACCGGCTTGATTGGGTACCGTATATTGGCGTAGCTGCTGGGCTTCATTGCGGACAACCGAAGCCACAAGGGCTTTGGTGC
Organism: Pseudoalteromonas peptidolytica; assembly: GCF_012641745.1. Classification (GTDB taxonomy): domain Bacteria; phylum Pseudomonadota; class Gammaproteobacteria; order Enterobacterales; family Alteromonadaceae; genus Pseudoalteromonas; species Pseudoalteromonas peptidolytica. Next base: position 30,525 of record NZ_WEHZ01000036.1, on the reverse strand, counting down.
CGCCTAAGTCGATACATAATAAAGAGTGATCCATCGTCATTTAACTATTTTCGTTTAGAGGGTGAGACAGCATCTTTTGACTATTGCCAAAAGTCTTATTTTTAATCAAAGGATTAGCCCATACACCAACACTTAAAATATAGCTAAGCGGCAGTAATAGCAGTAGGGCTGCGAGCTGTAAGTTGTTACTCAGCTCTGCGGCTAAACCAATAATGGGAGACATAAAGGCGCCGCCAATGATCCCAGTGCATAAAATTCCCGTGATTGCACCGTGGCCAGTTTTGAATGAGTTTAATGCCAAGGCAAAGATAACCGACCACATGATAGAGAGAAAAAAGCCAACCAGTGGAAAGGCAACAAGGGTAACAGCGGTGCTACCGAATAATGCACATAGTAGTGCGGTAGCAGCGCCAAGGCTGAATAAAACTAGTAGCTTTTGAGCATCAATAAATTTAAGCAGTGCAAGTCCAAATAGGCAGCCTAAGGTTAAACATAGCCAAAACTCACTAACCACTTTTGCGCCCTGAGTGGTTGGCTCTAGGCCATGATATTGCTGCAAAAAGACCGAAATAAGATTGGCCACGCCTTGCTCAAGGGCGACGTAAGCAGAGATGGCAGCAAAGAATTTTAATGCGGTTTTATTGTTAAAAAAAGCGACACTTTGTGACCAGCTTAGCTTTTGCTTCTTTTGCTCAGGCACCGCGCTAAATGGAGTAAGCTGTGAGAGTACTAACATGGCCACACTCAGTAGTGCAAATACCACATAGATGCTCAACCAGCTTTTATCGGCAGGAATAAAGTGAGTTAAAGCTGCACCAAACTGCTCTACATTAGTGACTTGAGATTGTAGTTTGCTATACACCAGTGGGGCGAGAGTTGCCGCAGCGCCAAACATCAACTGTGCAAGCACCGAGAGCACGGCAAAATGCTCTGCGCCGCCGCTGGCTCTCAGCAAGGGGTTGATAGCGACTTGTAGTAATGCCATGGCACACCCGAGCATAAACAGCGCAACCATAGCGATAGCAAAAGAGGGAAGCAGCACAAAGGTTGTTGCGCCCATTGCCGCTAGCGTGAATGCCAGCTGCATCACGCTTTTTTCTCCCACGCGCAGCACCAGCAAACCTGCAGGAATAGACATCACACCATAAGCAATAAAAAAAGCGAATGGAAAAAAGCCTGCAAGCGTGAGGCCTATGTCATAGCTTTCTATTAATGCAGGAAAAATCGCGCCTAAAATATTGGTAATAAAAGACACCGTAAAAAAGGTTGCCAATACTAAGGCAATTACGAGGTAGCTTTTTTTCATATTGTATTTCCACCTTAAATAAACAGGGGTGATGGCGTGAAAATTTCGCTTGTGGGCAGACAAACAAAAAGATCAAGGGGAACCTCACCACCACCCACAATTGGGTTATGCACTGCGTTGATCGCTTAGCAGCAATTGCTGCAATGCCTTGGTATGAGCAATAAAATGCTTGTCGCTCAACTGTGTTAGGTATGCTTTTGCGGCAAGCTCAATATGTGTTGGTGCTTGCTCAAAGGGCATTTGGCAGCAGCTGTCGCGATGATCCATTCCGCCAAGTAAGCAGTACCAGCTTGGACGAATATAAGGTGACTGAGATCTGTGTTGGTGCAGCCAAGCGTCAAAATCGCCGCCGTCACGCCAGTGCGTGAGCAGCGCATCAAGCTCGCGTACATTCAACGCTGCGACTTTAGCGTCTTGCCAATACTGAGTATCTGTACGCTTGCTGGTAGCGTAATGTGCCAGTACATATTCTTTAATACCGAGCACCAGATCAGATAGTTGTTGATTGATGGCTTGTGCCTCAAGCTGTTGCGAAAGCAGACGATGTAATAATTCAATGCTATAGCCTGTGACCATCAGCGCGGTGGCTTCGAGTGGCTCGATAAAACTCTGTGCAAGGCCAATGGCAAACACATTGCCTTCAACACAACGTGCCATCATGCCCACCTTCATGGTGAGGTGCTTGGCGGGTCCGGTATCAAGTTGCGCGGCTTGACGCAGCTGAGCCTCAGCCTGTTGAGCGCTGATATGTGCGCTGCTATACACGTAACCATGTCCTGTTCTGCTTTGCAGTGGGATTTGCCAGCGCCAGCCACACGGCATAGCGATAGCCGCTGTGCTTGAGGGCAGTGGGGTTATTTTATCCCCAGCAATAGCGATGGCTGAATCATTGAGTAGTTGGTCAGAAAAGGAAATAAAAGGCACTTCGAGCGTTTTTTCTATCAATAGTCCGTTAAATCCTGAGGCATCGACGTAAAAATCACTCTTTATTTGCTCACCTGACTCCAGCGTCAGTGCGATAACTGTTTGGGAGTCATGCTGTACGCTAGTTACTGTGCTTTGTCTGTGCTTGACGCCTCGCGCTAGGCTAAATGCACTTAACCATTGTGCAAGCTTTTGTGCATCAAAGTGATAACCGAACTCAAGCGCTCTTGGTAGTGGTTGTTGTGGTATCGGTGCTTGCTGCTTGTCGGCAAGTACCGCCGCCAGAAAATAATGCTCAGGCTTATCAATATACTCACTACCACGGCGTCTTGCATTGGCGTTGACAAAGTAGACTTCTGCGGTTTTTGCATCCATTTCTGAAAAAAAGGGATGGAAATAGCCGCTATTGTCGCCATTCCAGTTATCAAAGTAGATCCCCGTTTTATAGCTTGCCTGACATGCAGGCATCCAATCGCATTCTTTTACTCCAAGGCTCTGCATAAAATGCTGTAAATGCGGCGTTGAGCCTTCACCTATACCGATGCTGGCAATGTGTGGCGACTCAATCACTGTGACCGATAAAGTAGGTTGATGCTTAGCGAGATAGGCTGCACACATCCAACCCGCAGTACCGCCACCAAGAATTGTTAGTGACTGTATTGTTTTTGTAGGCAAATGAGTTTTCATAGACAAATGACCCCAGCCGTCAACGACTGAGGCTCCAAGGTTAGAACTTATAGCTAACGCCAAGATAATAACGAGTACCAAATTCAATGGTATTTTGGGTTAAGTTATACTTAGTATCGTAAGACTGGATAACTTCATTGGTCAGGTTTACCCCCTCCAAGCTCACATCTAAGTTATCCAGTGCGTGCCATACCAAAGACGCATCCCATTGCTGGTAGCTGTCGTTGCGCACAGCTTGCGCCGCACCTAAACCAATCCATTCACTGCGCCAGTTATAAGCGATACGTGCACTAAACTGCTCGTTTTCGAAAAAGAGTGAGCCATTGAATGAGTTTTCAGAGACACCCGGCACCATTTCTTTTGTATTATCTGGTGTAGTGGTTTCACTATCCACGTAGGTGTAGTTAGTAATAAAGCCAAAGCCATTATCAAAGCTATGTTGAAGTTGCAGTTCTATTCCAGTTACATCACCGTCTCCGTTACTACGCGGGCGCGTGACTCGGCATTGATCATATTTAGAAGGGTCGGTTCCGCATCCGTCTACATATTCAACGGCTTCTGTAGAAAAGACAACGTTGTCAATCTTTTTCACAAAAACGGCTGCTGAAAATAGCGAAGCTGAGGTAAAGTAATATTCAACACCAATATCCGCTTGATCGGCTTCGTATGGTTTAAGATTGGGGTTACCACCTTTGGCTGAACTAAAGTTCGCATCAATCGCCAGACCCGGTTTTAAGTCGTTATAATTGACCCGAGACATCACACTAGAGGCCGCCGCACGGATAATAATGTCGTCGCTGAAGTCATAGGCGAAGTTGATGCTGGGTAGCCAGTTATCATAGTCTACCGTTTCATCAAAGGTTGTATTATCGACATAACCGGTGGACTGCTGTTCGGTGTTTATGTAACGCAAGCCGATATTACCGCGGAAGTTTTCACCGCTGAAGTCACTTTGCACATAGATGGCGAGCACATCTTCTTCAACATGGTAAGTCTTACCAAGATCTTGCTGCTCGATCAGTTCACCCGCCTCATATTTACCAGTGATAAAATCCCACCATTTGTCTTCGTCAAGCTTGGCATATGAGTTCAGAATGTGGCCACCTGTTTGTGAATGAAGATTAGTAAAAATACCATCACTCCAATTGGCTAAACTATGACCATCAGGCACAAAGCCGATAACATCAGCAGGGTTTCGTTGCAGCGCGATACGTGAAAATTCGTTTTTGTTTACTTTCGCACCCGTTTTGATGTTCTTGAAATAATCATGTTCTAGCATCCATTTAATATCTGCTTGTGCATAACTTACTTCATGCTCTTGAACCGTCGTTTGGAAGTTTGATTCATGAGCAAACTTGAGTTGGGAGGCATCGGTCGGATCTAGCGAATCAAACCAAATTTGATAAGGGCCTGTGGCATCATAAGTAAAGCCACCATCGGTACTATTTTGACCATTAGGGAAAGCAGGATCGCCAATTTTGTCTCCTTCATCGGTTGCAGGGATCCACCAACTTGAGGAGCCAAACCGCGTTCCACCATCCGAAGTAGAGCGACCAATCACGCCACTAACCTCAAAGGTATCACCGACATATTTACCACTGAAGTTTAAGACATCAACTTCCATGTTGACGGCGTTACGTATCGTAGGGTTATAGATGATTGATGCGTAAGCAGGTAATACCCTTGCGCGTTGAGCGCCGCCTGCATCATTGGTAGTGACATCCGTCGTTCCTGCCCCACGACCGGTAACAGTAAGGAAATTATGGTTAACATGTGGGTTGTCGAATTCAAAGTTAAAGTAGTCTACTGTGAACTCGGTGTTCTCACTTGGTGCAAATTGTGCGGTGAGCTGTGCGCTGGTACGCTCCCGTTCGGCTCTAAATGCTTGGGAGCCAATTGCCCATGCCGAGATATGTGATACTTGATTGGTATCTGGATTGGCTTTAAATTGTTCGCCATAAGAGCCGATGGATTCTATGACATGGCGGCCAGAGGTTAACCGCTCTAATGAGTATGCGGCTAAGACACCAAATTTTTCATCGTCGCTTTTCCAGCTACCCAAAAACGAGCCACTTAAATCATTTTCATCATACAAAGTGGAGCGACCAGCCTCGGCTGATACCATATAGGTGTGGGCCGCTAAGTCTAGCGGTTTGCGCGTGACAAGGTTTACTGTACCGCCTAAAGCACCTTCTTCAATGTTTGCTTCCGGTGTTTTGTAGACATTCACTGCGGCTACTTGCTCTGCTGATAACAGTTCCATGTTAAATGTTCGGGTAGATGGCCCCAAGTCATACCAATCGGTACTGGCAACGGACTGACCATTTAATAAAATACGTGATTGTTCAGGGGCAGTACCACGGATAGTAACGCCACTGACTTCGCCATATTGACGCTCAACTGTGACCCCTGAAATACGCTGAAGTGCATCACCAATGTTTTTGTCCGGGAACTTACCAATATCCTCCGAAGTGATGGCATCGACAATGCCATCGGCAAAGCGTTTGGTATTCATAGAGGCTTCAAGTGAGCGGCGTATACCTCGAACTTCAATTACTTCAACATTGTCTGTGGCGCTTTTTTCCGCAGCGAGTGTGAGTGGTGATAAAGTGAGTAAAAAAGGCGATAGGGTACTTGCTGTCACTATGGTGGCAAGCTTGTTCAATTTAAATTGCTTCAACTTAGTTGTTTTCATTGTTCTGCCCATTGTTCCTATTTGTTGTTGGCAGAAACTAGGGTATCGTCTTGGATGTTTTTTGAGCGGTATCTTTCTATCTACTAATGATACTTTTCACGCTTAAATAGGGGGTATTTGACAAAAATACTTCACTGCACTTTGGGTTATCGCTATATTTCGATAGATTAATATTGTTTAGTGATTGAATTTGCATGATATGCAACTAGGTGTAATGAACGGTGGTTATAAAAACTTATAACATGCAGATTTTTAATAGGTTTATTAAAGCTAGCAGGTGTTGAGTTTTATTAGCCCACAGTAAAAGGAAGTTGCTATGCGAGCGATGTACGAGAAAGTGCTGCCATCTCCCGGGTGTTCATGGCGTTATTGCCTGTATCAATTGCCGGAAATTCCTTTTAATTGGCACTATCATCCAGAATATGAGATCTGTTTGACGCTCAACAGTGTCGGTGTATGTCATGTGGGCGATCACATTGCGCCTTACGAAGATTTAGATTTGGTTATCTTAGGCCCTGATTTACCGCACACGTGGCAGTCAAAACCTAATCTTGATCACTCCGCTCATGTTGTTCACGTCGCGCAAATTCCCGCGCCTTGGTTAGAATCTCTAGTGGCGCAGCATCCAGAACTACATGGCTTATCTGAGTTATTAAATGCTGCACGACGTGGCGTTAAATTTCCTGTGGAGGTCGCAAAACAAGCCAAAATCTGGTTTGAGCAAATAGCAAATGCTGAGCCGCTAATGCGCTTCGTATTACTACTTGAAATGCTCACCTTGATGACAACATCAAACTATCAACATTTGGCTAGTAGTGGTTTTCGTTTTGACCCTCGCCATGATCCTGCCAAGGATAAGTTCGATAGAGTAATTGCCTATATTTATGAGCATTATACAGACAAATTGAGTGCGAATGACCTTGCTCAGCAAGTGCACATGAGCACCAACCATTTCCATCGTTTTTTTAAAAAGCGTACGGAGCGCACTGTCACAGAATTTATTAATCAGCTTCGGATCGCCAAAGCATGTAAGCTTTTGATTAGTTCAGCTTCTCCCATCAGCGTTATTTCGGATCAGTGTGGCTTTAATAACATCTCTAACTTTAATCGCCGTTTTCAAGCACTAAAGGCGTGCACACCTAGCGAGTTTCGCGCGCGGCTGCATCAAAAAGCATTATATTAACCGCAACCTTGTAGATAAACGCACAAGCAATCGTGAAATTTACGTAATGTTATGATATTCATACTTATTCCTGAATATTCAACTTGGTATTTATCAAGGAATTGCCAAGAATGTGCCGGGTCGCAACAATAATAAACGAGGATGACCGTGATGACACTAGGACACTTTATTAAACAGATCCGTACACAAAGAGGCTTGAGCCAACCACAGCTAGCAGAGCAAATGTGCGTTGAGCAAAGCTATTTATCGAAACTAGAAAACGACAAGTCTGTACCTTCTAATGAGGTATTTAGAAAGTTACTGACAGCGCTTAATTTATCTTTAGATGAATGTATGCAAACCTTATCAGCACAAGGAGAGCGGGAAGAACTAAGCCAAATACCAGATATAGAGTATTGGTATAAGCAACATCAACAATCAAAACAAAAGCAATATAAGCAACTTGCAATGCTAGCAGTGTTGTTAGTGTCTCTCGGTGTAGGGCTATTTTGGAGTGGCTACAAACAGACTTTTTTTAGTGAAAAACTGTTTGAATATCAATCTCAGGGAGTATTGCAAGCTGGCGAGCCCGTTGAGTTATACAACAAATGGCACGCATATCTCGTTCCTCAAAGTAAGAATGGTGACCGTGAGTTTTTTGAGCAAGTTCAGCTTGCCATGGCAAAGCGCTTAGACAAAAAAACAGTATTTTTATCAGATTACAGAGGAAGTGCTTATACCGAATCGGTAACCGATGGTAGAAGGCATTATCGTTTTCAAGGGCCTACATTTAGTGAGCGAGCAGAAAATGCCTGGCTGCAATTTATTGGCTTATTGTGTTTCTCTGCTGGGATTATGCTAACTTTAGTAGGGAAACGGTTAGTTAAACCTTAAGGTAAAGGTGTGAGATGCAAAAGCGATTATTTTTTGGTATTGGCATGGATGACGACGCTCGCGCACATATCGGCCAGTGGCTAGTCGATAGCGTGAGTGCCAGCAAAGCCAATACACAACCGAATAATTGGCATCTTACACTGGCATTTCTGGCTATGGTGGAAGAGTCAAAAGTGGCCGAACTGTGTGATTTTGCCAGCACCCTAACGGTGCCTAAATTTATGCTGTCATTTAGCGAACATGGTTACTGGCAGCACAATGGTATTTTTTATTTAAAGCCGGAGCAAAAGCCACAAGCATTGCTAGATTTAGCCAACCCGCTACGCGCTTTTGGAGAAAAGTGCGACCTATATCATAACCCGCATCCGTTCTCACCCCATATCACGCTATTTAGAAATTGTAAGCCAGAGCCGACTGTGGCAAAGCCAATAGCGCCCTTTTCGCTGACGGTAAAAAAATTTCACCTCTACCACTCTCACCGTAATACGCAGGGTTTGATTTACGACCCTATCGCGTCCTTTTTTCTCAGCTAAAGGTTAATATAACCAGCGTTTAAACTTTTCAAGCAAGGTGCTAAACCATCCCAGCTGATAACGGTTGTATTTACGACAGTTAAGGAACAAGCGTTTAGTTGCTTCATTTCGAGCAGGGCTAATATGGAGGCGGCTACACTCTTGGCTTGCCTGTTTCCAGTCTTGTGTACTGATGGCATTAATCAACTTAGGAAACGCTAAAAACAGTTTGTTTGTTCCTAGGTTATAAGCCATATCAAGAAGTGCATGCTTCGCGGGTGTTGGGAGCTTGTGATAAGGAATACAGCCAACAGCTTGTTGCTCAAGAAAATGTGCCAGAGCGTCCTCAAAGCCTTGAATGTGTTTGAGCAGTAGCTGTTTTGAGGCGCTCGGAGGCAGTGTCAGTTCAGTATATTGTGCATACCAAGAAGCTTTGTAGCCTGTGGGTTTGCTTTTAATCCGGCGGTACTCATCGTGCTTTTGTTGCAAGGTTGCAGCACGCTTAGCGCGTCTGTCCTGCATCGGCAGCTGACAAAATTGCTCAATAGTTTGCATATGAAAACCAACGCCTATGGTTGGATTACCATTTACGTCTAAATAAAGGTGAAATACCTCACCTTCAAATTGCAGTAGGTGACGTATTACTTGTTGATAGAACTTGTCGGTATGGTCGAACAACTGGGTACCTCAGTGATCACCGCTTTCTCGTTGGTGATATAGCATTCTTTAAGTATAGAGCAGTAACAGGCCTGTGCTTTGAAAACAGATTTATGATCATCAATTTTATCCCATAATCCACGATTAAAATTACTCTTTGGCATGGTGAAGATATTAAAACTATCACCATCGGCAAGTAGAATTTTTTGTGGCTCGCTAGAGACATACCAGCCAAACTTTTTTAGATAGTTGATGTTAGACTCTTCATCTTGTGCGTCTCTTAATGCCGCTTGATAAGCATGTAGATTGCAACAGGCATCCATTAACTCGGTGACATCATAATAGGTTTCACCATCCAATTCGTATTTGATGTGATGGATCACTGCGGGGCCGGTGCCTGAGTTACGAATGTCGACTCGAATAGTGGCTTGTGTCGAGTCTAAATCAAAATTACTGTAGCTAAATTGCAACCAAGGCCAAGTTTCCGTTTTTAGTTGTTTTTCAGCAGCTGAAACCTGCTCTTGTGCCGCTTTGGCTTGCAAGTACGTGGCATAAAAAGAGGCCGCAGAAATAAACATCGCGCAAAGCGCTAAAATGGTGTTCATCTTTGAGCGAGATAGCTTGAACCGCCCATGCGTTTGCCTGTTCTTGTGAGGCTGTGGTGTTAATAGCGCACTCGTGGTCGTGTCGCTGTTGTGCTCAGAAGGTACATTATTATTATGTTCTGACATGTTCATCCTATGCGTATCTGGGATTATGGTGATAGGAATACTTGTAAAGTATCGCCAATATTCAGCGTGTCGGATGACAGCTGGTTCCAATGCTTGAGCTTGGCAACGCTCACATTAAATTGTTTTGCAATGCGCCATAAACTATCACCGCGTTTAACACGATAGTCCAGCTGTTTGTCAGCTAAGATAGGTAAAATCAGCGTTTTGCCAGCACGGATCCGGTCGCTTTTTAATTGATTGAAAACCTTTAACTCAGCCACCGTGACTGAGTAGCGTTTTGCGATGCTACTGAGGGAGTCACCACGACGAATGGTGTACTGCTGCCAAGTATCAGCTGGCACTTTTGGTAAACTGGCGAGCATGTTTTGCCACTCCGACACCCGTGCTGTTGGGATGACTATATGCTCAGGGCCTGCAAGCAATGCAGGAAAACGCGCATATCCTGGGTTTAGTATCTCTACTTCTTTCCAGCCTTTGAGGTCTGATAAAACCGCCTGCTGCTCAAGTTTGATAACGCTGATTAACGAACGGTTGGGGATCTTAGGAAACTTCATCAAGTCATGCTTTAGCAACTGTGAGGCTGCAAGTAATTTGGGTACGTAGTGTCTGGTTTGGCGCGGGAGCTTCAAATGAAAAAAGTCAGTTGGTTTACCTGCTTTTTTATTACGTTCAATGGCTGCGAGCACTCGGCCTTCACCGGTATTATAAGCGGCAATAGCATGATACCAATCACCATCAAAACGCTTGTGTAGGTACTGCAAAAAGTCCAATGCAACCCGGGTCGAATCGACAATATCTTGGCGACCATCATACCAAGCATTGATCTTGGCACCATAATGCTTGGCAATCAGGGGGGTGAGTTGCCACAACCCCGAGGCATGTTTATGGGAGTAGGCTTGGGTGTTAAAATCGCTCTCGATTAATGGCATCAAGGCAAGCTCTATGGGCAGACCGCGTTTTTCCACCTCTTCAACTAAATAATACAATAAAGGCGCTGCACGTTCGCTGATGGTATCCATATAGTTTGGGTGCTTGAGATACCAGTCAATTCGCTGCGTTACGCGTTTGTCGTTGGAATCAGCAAAGCTGAGCTGGTGTTTAATTCGAAGCCATAAATCATCCGTTTTGAGCGGATCATATGGTGTGTTATCTGTGGCCTTTACTTCCTTTTTCACAACATTTTTTGGCTTTTCAACGCTTGCTTTTGCAGCGTTATCTGGCCTTGATTCATGCTGCTGAGGGTGTTGTATTTGACTACAGCCATTTAGCAGTAAAATCCCAACGAGTAGTGGAGTGATAAGGTTTTTCATAGCGCCTTTTTATTATCCTTTTATTATGCAGTCCATGTAGAGAGCCTGAACCACATAAGATTGTATATAAGTTCGGTGCAAATGCAAAAATAGACACCTTACTTGCTGCGGCTGTGTAGTGTAGAGCGGTGAAATGGATACAAAATGAACTTTAGCGTTACAGTATTTAGCATTGAGCAATAATATTGACGCAATCAACTTTAGTAGCGTGATGATTGCGTATTGTTCACTTATTCAAGACGTAGCTGTTGCTTAAATTGGGCTTTATAGGTTCGCGAAAGCGTTAAGACTTTCCCACTTTGCAATGTGATTTCGCTGTCACCGCTGGCGAGTGGCGTAATACTCACTACTTGAGAGACATTAATGGTATTTCATCTTCATCGCTTCGTTGTGTTATTGGGTGTGCTTCGCCAGATATATGAGAAATACTAAATTGATAACCAGTTATAACAGCAATAAAGAACACCAGAATCCAAGCATCCTTTTGATATTCATAGATAAGTTCAAACCAAAAAAGGTGAAAGTGGTGATCTAGTTGTAAACTAAAATAAATCGTTTCATGTAATAACACCATGATGCCAACACGGCCAAAACAAAATAACAGTGAGGCAATAAAAGTGGGGCCAATAGGCACGATTAGTATCGGCCTACCAACTTCCGCTTAGCGTGAGCGCAAACTCTGGTGGTACACGTTCACGAATCGTTTCCATGGCACTTACGCTGCCCGTCCGTGAGGCGTTGTAATATAAGCGTCGATATTCGTATCTAGACGTGAGTGGCGAAGCTTCTAGATTGAGCTTAACGCGTTGGCTTACTTGAAGCTGCGCTTGTATAGTCAATTGCAATGAGCCTGATTCAATAAACTGCTCATCGGGGTAATATTCCCGATAACTATCCCCGCTGGAAATCTCAGCGCTCCAAGAAAAGCGATTAAAGCGTTGTCGAAGCTGCACGCTAGCCCAATGTGGAACAGTCCCGTTAATCGTACGTTTTCCTGTGAGCGCGTCACGGTATGATGCGTCTCGATAACTATAATCAAGATTGAGCTGACAGTTGTTGATCCAGCTTGATAAGTCTAGATTAACCGCACCATCTAGCCCCCAAAGTGCGGCATCCCCAGCATTTGCAACTATGCTTTCACCTCGATTATCTTGCTGATATTCATGCACATCTTTTTGCCACTGATAAAAAGGTTTAACGTTAAAATGCCATCTTTCACCTTCTTCAATATCAATTTGCAGCGCAAGTTCAGTGTACTGCATTGGCTTTATTTCAAGGTTGCCAAACTGTAAGCGGCCAAATCCCGCGTTGAGCTCTGGTAAAAAAAGTGAAAAATCGAGCTGTTCCACTTCATGTTTTAAGGTGGTCGTAAGCTGAATGTGTTTTGTTGCGTCATAATTTAATCGCACCAACGGCTTGGCGATGAGATGCTGAATATCTTCACTCTTACTACTATTGGTCGAAAGTGTAGCCTGCTCGGCTGCTAGTTTGCTGTATAACCGCCATTTCGGTGAAAGCGACCAAGTAAAAGCAGCAAAGGGCTCAAAACTTAGCTCTTTTATCGTGCTGTGTAACTGCTCCTCGGGCAATAGTGTGTTGGCATTTACGCGATTGATACTGGCCTCAAGGCCGTACTCCGAGACAGCGTCGTTTACCATCAGGCGAATTACTCGCTCGTCAGTACGCTTATACTGTGTGAAGCTCGGTATTGAAAGTTGCGCAGAGAGACCATCAAGCATGTGCAACTCATTCTTTTGTTTTGAGTAGTAGCCTGTAAGCTGTGTGCTCCAGCGCTGACCTTGCCACTGCCTATCGATAGACATTTCGCTAGTGTCTGTTTTATCGCGCTCTTGCGAAAACGCAGATTCAACATTACTGGATGAAGTTGGTGTGCGGTACAGCCATTCGTATTGCGATTGCAAGTTGTCTTTTACAGCCTGAACATTGAGCGTTAGGGCACCATCCTGAATGGTTTTGTGGCTGGTAAGTGAGAGCGTTATTCGCTCACTTTGCTCTTTAAATGTTTCTTCGCTCTTTTCTTCGAGTGTGTTATCAGGCGCGAACAGCTGACCTTGGCTAGTGCTTTTATACGGCTCATCTTGAACTTGAATATGACCGCTGTGTGTCCATTGCCCTTTAGGTAATACAAACCCCGCCATTGCTATTATACCAGTGGAGGCGCTGGCATTTATTGCACTACCTAGTTGCCAATTATAGGCATTGGTTTTTTCATCACGAATGATGTTAACAACTTGATTGTATTGCTTAAGTGAAGGAAATGGGTGGTGACTTAGGTATACTTCTAGCGCAACGATTTGGTCAACGGGAAGTTGTTTTAAATACTCCGATACCGATCCAGACTTTACGCGGATCTCCATGCCATTTAATAAAATATTGGCAGAGCTGCCTCCGAGGCCGCGCTCACCACTTTGTTCAATGAGTGTGAATGATGGTAAGCGCTCAATGGCTGCAAGTGCATCTTGTGCTGCAAACTGTTGTAGTGAACTTCCAGCATAAACACTCGGTTTAGCGTTATCCATATTGGCATAAACACTCGGTTTAGCGTTATCCATATTGGCGTAAACGCTGCTACTTATGACGCTCATTACAGCGAAATAGGCCGCCGTGGAGGGATGAAATCGTGTCATTGTTCCTCTTTGAATAAAAAACTCTCCATTGCGCTATTAAAAATAAAAAAGCAGATAAAACAAATTATTAGGTACGTAAGGTGGTTTTATGGGACGGATCGACGGGAAACCGTAAGCGGGTTCACATCGCTCGCTGGTGTTATGCGGCCTGAGAAAGTGTATCGAAGCGTGACTTTAGTGCTTTCTTGTAACCTTTACTCAAGCTAATTTGCGCGCCCGTTGATAACTTGATGATGGCATTGCCAGATGCTTTGGTGATGATACGTTCAACATAGGCCAGATTAACTAAATAAGAGCGGTGGGTGCGCATAAACATATCGGTTGGCAGCATGGCTTCAAACTGAGATAAGGTTGCTCGCTTGAGGTATTGGTGCGACTCGGTATGAATTTCAACATAGTTTTTAGCAGCCACTATGTGCACTATATCTTTGATCTGTACAAATGACTTATCGCCGCCTAAATCCACAAGTAAACGTTGATTTATCGCGGTGCTATTGTTTTCTTCGTTGCTTTCAATACGGATAAACTTGTTCCAAACCATAAAGCAGACGTAGATCACCAACGGGTATAATGGTGCAAAATAATACAAGGTGTAGGGAATATCATCGCGATAAACGAGATAGTCGAATCCAGCTTGTATAGACATGCTCAGCACGAATAAAGCCGAGCAGCAAACAAGGTAATCACGCCAACATACTTTATTCTGTTGGCTGAGTTTATTTAGCCATAAGAAGAGTATAGGCGTGTAAATATACCAAAGTCCCCACTCCTGCAGGGCCCACCAGATAGGGTTATTCAGCCGCTCACTTTCTACCTCAACCCAATCGTGCAGCAAGTCGATTGCGGTTAAAAATATGATGACGGCAGTCCAGCCAACTCCAGTAATAGTAAGAATAGGTTTATATACGGTGTGCACGAACTTTTCCCTAAATTAGATACTTCTAGTTTACCGACTTTTTATAAGTTCACAAATCTTCAAGGCTAGACCTAGCCTGTGGTCTTATTTGCCTTGAACTAAAGATAAGTCCTTAAGCAAAGCTCAAGTCAGTTAACCAAATACGCATCTGAAGCATGCGCCTTGTTCGCGCTGAAGGTAAATTAAGTCGCCGCCATGATTAATCATAATTTGTCTCGAGAGGCTTAAGCCAATCCCCGAGCCTTGTTGTTTAGTGGTAAAAAACGGCACGAAAATCATGTCGACTACATGTTCGGCAATGCCAGGGCCATTGTCGCTTATTTCTATATAGTGCTGGCCTGCGTTATTGGCTCCAGTTTTCAACACCACTTGGCGGGTGTTTCGCTGATCTTCGTCATTGCGTTGCTGCACCGCTTCAATGGCATTTTTGGTTAAGTTAATAAGTACTTGCTCAATCTGGGCCGTGTCTAACATCACCAGTTGGGAGTGGCTAACATCAAGCTGTAAGTCTATGTTCGCTTGATGACAGCTTTGTTGATGTAACTGATAGATACCCTCTACCAGCGGCGCAAGCTGGGCAGGTTGCAGCGCTGGACTTGGTAAATTACTCACCGTTTTAAAACGAGCGATAAAAGCACCTAAATATTCAGTGCGCTTTGCCAGTGTTTGTAACGCTAACGCTAAATCTTGTTTATCTTCTTCATCGTCAAAACTCAGTGTGTCGGGCAAGAGTCCCTCACAGGTTTGTGCAATGGATGACAGAGGTGTAATAGAGTTAGCCACCTCATGCGTAAGCACTTTGGTGAGGCGCTTATAGGCTTGCTGCTCTTTGTTTTGTAAAGCATCGCGAATGGATTGTAAGGTGACAATTTTACGAATTTGCCCTTGGATCTGTGCTGACGTTATTTGTATAGACAAGTTATCTTGTTGCTCGCCATATTGCCAATTTGCTATCGTTTTCAAACTGTTATCGCACTCATTAACCAGTGGGGCGATATCTTCTAAATCTTCGCTGTGATTAATGGGTTTACCGAGTAGCCGAGTTACCGCTGGGTTTGATTCAATCATCTTCCCCTCGCTGTCGAACACCAAAACCGCTAAGTCGATATGCACTAGCAAGGTTTGTAAAAAGTGAGCTTGTTGCTCGGCGCTCAACCGCGCGCTTTGGAGCCTATCTTTTATTTCTTCCAAGAGTGTTCGCATTGGATGATGTTGACTCAAACCTAGGGAACTATCACCGTTAGCAAGAGCCTTAAGCACAAAGCGCATCTGCTTGTTTTGCTTATTAAATTGATAATACAAAGACAGCACAAAGGCACCAGCAATTAGGGTAATGAGGAGCCATGTTGCTGAGAATCCTGCTTGTATATACAAATAAAAAGAAGCACCGCTGCTCAGCAATAGTGCAAAAATAGTGAGCATGAAAATGACAGTTGGGTGCTGGGTTAAGCGAACCATATCGTGCAACCTACAAGTTATACTTATCTAATCGTCGATACATGGCACCACGCGTTAACCCAAGCGCTTTTGCTGCACTTGATACGTTACCTTGATAGTGCTTTAACGCTGCCCGTACCGTGCGCTGTTCGATTTCCTCTAGATTGAAGGTGTCAGTTATCTGGGTATTGTCTCTCCCTTTGGAGTCGGTTGAAGGCGACGGGCGCGCTGCGGTATTGATAACTGTGCTGATGTCCAAGTATTCACTTTCACTTAAGATCACCGCACGCTCTATCGCATGTGCCAACTCTCTTACGTTACCCGGCCATGGATATGCTTGTAGGCTTTGCATATCCATCGGGTTTACCTCAAGTTGTCTTTTATATTTTTGGCAAAAGTGGGCTAAGTAATAATCCACCAACAGCGGAATATCCTCAGCGCGCTCACGCAGGGGTGGGAGGCGGATCTCTATGGTGTTGATCCGATATAATAAATCTTGTCTAAATCGACCTTCGTCAACGGCTTGTTGAAGATTGTCATTGGTGGCACAGATAAGCCGTATATCTACAGAAATGGCTTTACTTCCTCCCACAGGTGTCACTTGTCGATTTTGTAACGCTGCCAACAATGTCGCTTGTTGGGCTAGGGGAAGATTACCCAGCTCATCTAAAAATAAACTGCCTTGATGTGCCAACTCGAAACGGCCAACCTTATCACTTTTGGCATCGGTAAATGCGCCTTTTTTATGTCCAAATAGCTCACTTTCGAACAAACTCTCGGAGACTGCGCCCATATCAAGACTGATAAAGGCATTGTGATGACGCATACTCGCCTGATGAATTGCATGTGCGGCGAGCTCTTTGCCAGTACCACTTTCACCGGTTATCAAAATATTAGCGTCAGTTTGCGCAGCGCGCTCAATAGTGCGAAACACCGTTTGCATCGCCGGACTTTGACCTAAAAAGGAAAATTGATGACCTCCAGATTGATTGAGCGCTTGGTTCAGCCCTTGGGTCTGGCGAGTTAATTTACCTACTTGTTGTTTATCTTTGGCGTGCGCGAAGGCAGCCGCAACAGCACCAAGAAGCTGATCGTTTTGCCATGGTTTAGCGATAAAATCAGCGGCACCGGCTTTAATGGCATCAACGGCAAGTTGTATATCGCCGTAGGCAGTCATTAGCAGCACTACAATGCTTGGGTCTTGTGCAACGATTTTCTGTAACCAGTAAAACCCTTCTTTGCCACTGATTGCGTCTTGACTAAAGTTCATATCAAGTAAGATCACGTCTATTTGTTGCGTGTTGATTTGCGCTTCAATATCAAACGGATTATCTGTTGTGAGGACTTGCTGATAGTGCTTTTTCAGCAACAGTTTTGCTGCAATGAGAATATCGGTGTTGTCATCAACGATTAATACGGTGCCTTCCTGCTTCATATCCTGAGTGCTTTGTTTTTCTTTTAGCGTACCGCATTCGCTCAAGTGGCGTCCACGAAAAGTGTTCATTTATGGACAGGCTAAGCAACTTAAAGTGTTCTATTTTCGGACACTCTTGGTATGGGAATATTATTTTTTATCAATTAAGTTGTTGTTATTTAAATCAATTATCACTTTGGCACAGAGCTTGATAACAGTTACAGATATAACCAGAAATAAGCTAACCGACATAGAACAAGAGGTGTGATTATGGATAAGAAAATTGAACGTTCAGGATTACAAAAACATCTAAAAAAAGTGATTGCAGGGGGCGTGCTATTAGGCGTTGCTGCGGCTGCATTTGCCTTTACCAACACCGCTTCTTCCGGTCGTAGTCAAAACTTATCGCTCAGTAGCGTCACGGTCGCTACCGTCAGCAAAGGTGCATTTATTGATGCCCTCAGTTTGCGTGGTCAAGTTGTACCAAAGACAACGATTTATCTCGATACCATTGCAGGTGGTCAAGTTGAAGAACGTTTAGTCGAGCAGGGCGAATATGTGGAGGTCGGTCAGCCGTTGGTAAGACTGAGCAATACCAGTTTACAGCTAGACGTGATGAGTCGCGAAGCGCAAGTAACAGAGCAGCTTAACTTCCTAAGAAACACCCAAATGACGATGGAAACCAGTCGCCTTAATTTACGCCGTGACTTGCTGGAAATTGACTTACAAATTAGCCACTTAGAACGTCGTTATAAACAGTCAAAGCCGCTTGTTGAAAAGGGTGTGTTGGCAACCGATAGGCTCTCTGAAATTGAAGATGATCTCACCTACTACAAAGCGCGCAAAGAGTTAACATTAGAGCGCCAAGCACAAGAAAACTCAATTCGTCAGGTACAAGTGGAGCAATTAGAAGACAGTGCTGACATGCTGCAAAAAAACCTACAGTTTGCGCGTAAGAATCTTGAGAATCTGCTGATTAAAGCCCCTGTTTCTGGATACCTGAGCGAGCTAGACGTTGAAATTGGTGAGTCCAAAGGCAAAGGGGCGCGTTTAGGTCAAATTGATATTCCAAATGAATACAAGCTGGTTGTCCGCCTCGATGAGTTTTACTTAAATCAAGTACAGCCTGAGATGGCAGTCAATGTGATGTTGGATAGTGGCTTGGTTCACGCCAAGGTCAGCAAAATTGATAGCCGAGTGTCGCAGTCACAGTTTCAAATCGAGGTGGCTTTACCGAGTGGCCAAAGTGATATTAAACGCGGGCAAAGTATAGACATTGAACTTATGCTCGGCGGCAATAAAGAAAATGCGGTACTGCTGAAGCGCGGTGCATTTTTTACCAGCTCGGGCGGTAATTGGGTGTATGTCTTGTCTCATGATGGCAAAACTGCACAGCGTCGTGACATTCGCCTAGGCAAAAAGAATCAAGATTATTACGAAGTGTTAGACGGTCTCACACCTGGTGAGCAAGTGATCACCTCAAGTTATAGCAACTTCGACAAAGCGCAACAACTACATTTCTAAGGATATAACAATGATAAAACTAACTAATCTAAACCGTGTATTTCGTACTCAAGACATTGAAACAACTGCGCTGAACAATATCAATTTAGTGGTTAATGAAGGTGAGTTTGTCGCTATCATGGGGCCCTCTGGCTGCGGTAAATCAACACTGCTGTCTATTCTTGGTATGTTGGATTCTCCGACGTCGGGTCGGTTTGAATTTGCTGGTACTGATATTTCCGGTTACAGCGAAAAGCAGCTTTCACAACTGCGCAAAGCATCCATAGGGTTTGTTTTTCAAAGCTTTAACTTAATTGATGAGTTAACGGTATTTGAAAATGTAGAGCTGCCGCTGCAATACCAAAATATCTCGAAAAAGGAACGTAAGCAGCGTGTAGAACAAATCTTGAAACGCGTTGCGATTGATCATCGTGCCGACCATTTACCACAGCAACTGTCTGGCGGTCAGCAGCAGCGTGTGGCCGTTGCAAGAGCGCTGGTGATCAATCCAAAGCTTATCTTAGCGGATGAACCGACAGGTAACTTAGACTCAAAAAATGGTGAAGAAGTCATGGCGATGTTGCGCGAGTTAAATCGCGAAGGCACCACGGTGATCATGGTGACACACTCTGAAAAAGAAGGCGGTTATGCCGACCGGCTTGTGCGCTTACTTGATGGCCAAGTCATGCTAGACAAAGCGAATGCACACGGGCAGCCCCCGAAAAGTGAGGTTGCATAATGATAGCGAACTATCTTATTACAGCGCTGCGTGCTTTTAAGCAGCAAAAACAGCACTTTGTGTTGAATGTTTTAGGTTTGAGCGTAGGGTTAGCGGCGGCTATTTTAGTGGCTTTGTTTGCAAAAAATGAGCTCGCTTATGATAGCCAGCAGCCAAATGCGGATCGTGTCTATCGAATCAGCCAAGACTTTTCTGAGTTGGGGTTGGCCGTTGTACCTATTTTTAATTATTCCAATGCAAGACTAGCGCTTGAGTATAGCCAAGTTGAGGACGTGTTTGGTTTGACCATGGTAGAGTTTACCCGTGAGGCGATGGTGGATGTTCGAGTGCGAGAGCAGGGATATAAGCTAAATGCGCTTTACGGCGCGACGCCAAATATCGAAAGCTTTATTGACATAAACACATTATCAGGTGACTTGAAGAATGCTTTGAGTACGCCAAACAGCATTGCGTTGAGCGAATCTGAAGCACTAAGAATATTTGGTAGTGTTGGTATCATTGGAAACACTTTACAACATCAAAGTGGTCAATATACGGTACGAGCTGTATTTGCAGATCTCCCTGATAACACCCACTTTGCATTTAAAAACCTTGTCCACGTAAAGCATGACCCCACTAAGCTTGGCATGAATAGTAGCTATGTGTATGTGCGTCTTGCACCCAATACCGATGTTGCTGCATTGGAAAAGACACTCTCAGAGCGCTACTACTATGAAGAGATGGCGGGCAAAATCTCGATTAACCTACATCCGCTACTTGCACTGCACTTAACGGCTAAGTCACCGTTTGAAATGAAAGCCGGTGGCGCGAAGCAGGTGGTCATGATCTGTGTGGGATTAAGTGTGCTGTTGATTTTGATTGCAAGCTTTAACTTTATCAACATGACCGTAGCCCAATCCGCAAAACGAGCTAAAGAAGTAGGGGTACGCAAGGCGCTGGGTGCCAGTAAAACGCAGTTAGTGATCCAGTTTTTATCTGAGTCGGTACTTGTTGCACTCTTCTCAACCATACTGGCCTGTGTGTTGGTAGAGCTATTATTACCGAGTTTTAATGGCTTGGTCGACCGTGTTTTGTTTATTGATTATGTTTCCCCTTTTGGTGGGGCGATTTTTGTGGTAGCGATGAGTGTTGGGGTTTTAGCTGGTCTGTACCCTGCATTTTTTATGTCGTCATTTAGTGCCAAGCGAGTACTGAGTGGCGATCTTCAGCGTGGTAATACTGCTATTTTTGTACGTAAGAGCTTACTTACTCTTCAAGCCTCTCTATCTATAGGTTTGATCATTGCGTCAGCAACGTTATTGCAGCAGCTTGCGCATTTACAAAGCTTACCTTTGGGCTATCAAACAAAGCAGCGTTTAGTTATCTCGGAACTGCCTGTCGAGGACGTATTCACCAAGCAACCAAGCTCATTGGTAAATCGCATTACTGCCATCGAAGGAGTCGAATTAGCAACGATACTGGATACCCGTCTGACCGTATCAATTAATAATACGCTACAGCCAACGTGGCCTAATGGAGAAGCGTCCCAAAGTTTAACCCCTGTGATTGGCTCAGGGTTCAATATTGTTAAAGGGTTGGGGTTAACATTATTGGCAGGACGCGACTTTAGCCCTGAATATAGCAGTGATTGGGCGTATCGAGAAAATGGCGTCACGAAAGTCAGCACAATTATCAGTGAACAAGTGGCCAAGCAGGCGGGCTATCACAATGTCGCCGATATCATAGGCAAAACCATCAAAGATACGGGTCGCAGTGTGGATATGTTGGTTGTTGGTGTGGTTGAGGATGTCAAAGTTGGTAATACCAAAGATGCCAGCAGTAATATCATGTTTTTATGTGGATTTAGCTATTTATCATCAGTTTCAGAGCTGATTTTAACGATAAACCCGCACCGTTTGCCTGAAATTACCACCCAAGTCACGGCGGCGTTAGCAGACGTTGCTGATCTTTACGAACCAAAAATCAATCTGTTGGAAGATAACTACAAAGCAGTACTAAAAGCAGATGAACGAGTCTCACAAGTGGTGCTGATTTTTACCACTTTGGCTGTGTTTTTAACGTGTTTGGGCACATTTGGTTTGGCTTCTTTTGCAACGGTACGTCGGCAAAAAGAAGTTGCGGTTCGTAAAGTGCTGGGAGCATCAAGAGTCAGTATCGTTAATATTCTAGCAAAAGAGTTTTTAATGCTAGTTGCGGTGAGTGTCGCTATTGCCTATCCGGTTACATATTGGTTAGTAGGAGATTGGCTTGCAAACTTTAACGATCGTATTACTCAAGACTTTTGGGTATATGGTATTGCGGCATTCGCGGTCGCGGGGATCACCTGGCTAACGGTTGCGACGCTTGCATTTAAAGCCGCAAGTATGCGTCCGTCATTAATTTTACGTTATGAGTAAAAGGTGCTTAAGGGCTAAGGAAGAAAAATGATTATTGCCAATTTACACACTGCGTTGCGGGTTGCAAAAAAGCAAAAGTTACACTTTATACTCAATGTATTAGGGTTTTCTGTAGGGGTGTCTGCTGCACTCCTCATTTTACTTTACACTTTGCATGAGCTTTCTTTTGATACATTTCAGCCTAATGCCGAGCGGGTGGTTCGTGCTGAGGCCGACTTTTCGTCATTAGGGCTCGGTACTGTGCCGACAATTAACTATCCGCGCTTGCTAAAAGCCAAAGAGCTCGCACAGGTTGAAGATATATTTGCGTTATTTAAAGCAAAAAATCATGATCCTGCATTGGGGTATGTAAGCGCTGGCGCAAATCAGTTTCAGCTTAATAATCTCTATGTTGCTTCAAGTAATATCTTAGATTTTATCGATCTCAAGGTGCTCGATGGTAATATCGAACTTGCCTTGAGTACGCCAGAGCAGCTGGTATTAAGTCGCTCAGAAGCAATGCGTTTATTTGGCCGTGTTGACGTTGTTGGGCAGCGCTTACATTATCAATATGGTGTATATACGGTGGCAGCGGTTTTTGAAGATCTTCCTCTAAACACCCATTTTGCTTTTGATAGCCTGATCCATTCCAAGAAAACGAGTGAAAACTTGTATGTACACATGCACTATGTGTATTTGCGCCTTAATACCGTGGCAGATATTGCCTCTTTAGCAGAAGAGATCACCACATTGTTTGTGATGGATGGGGAAAAGGGTATACTTTCGATTAATTTATCCCCACTTGCTGATCTACATTTATATCATGATGCTCTATCGGAGATGCGATCCGGCGGCAATCCACAAGCGATTATTGCCAGTATCATACTGAGTATCGCGCTTTTATGTGTAGCAGCTATCAATTTTATCAATCTCAGTATTGCACAAAGCGGTAGCCGCATTAAAGAAGTGGGGATCAGAAAGTCTCTGGGCGCTTCTAGCGGCCAACTCTTTTGGCAGTTTCTTTGTGAGTATCTGCTGATTGCGATTGTTACTTGTATTATAGGTGCTGCGGTTATTGAGTTGAGCTTACCTTGGTTCAACTATCTTGTGGATAGAACGCTGCAATTTGCTTTTTTTAGCTGGCAAGGTGGTTTATTAATGCTGCTCTCTCTGAGCGTGAGCTTATTGGCTGGGATTTATCCTGCTTTGTATCTTTCTCGCTTGAGCCCTAAAGTAATGTTGCAAGGTGACACGTCTGCATCGGGAGGAGCTGTGTGGCTGCGTAAGGTTTTACTGGTGTCACAGTTTGTCATTGCAACAGCCCTGATTGTTGGTGCCATCACGTTGCCACAACAATTAAGCTTTTTGCAGACCTTGTCACCAGGATATGATGCTGAAAACCGCCTATATATCAGGGCGCTACCTAAAAACGAAGTGTTGTCAGGCCCTCATTCACCTTTGCTAGATGCAATTGAAAAGATTGCAGGAGTTAAACAAGTTGGCCCCCTAGATACGGACTTAACCCATGACATTCAATATAGTTTTAAACCCACCCTACCAAACGGCGAAGTATCTCCTGAGTCAATCGCGGGTATTGGAGTAGGATTTAATGCAGTATCGCAACTGGGTTTGACCTTGGTAGCAGGCAGAGATTTTACCCCTCAATTTGCCTCAGACTGGTATGTGCGCAAAGACGGAGAGGCGTCTGTTAGTGTTATTGTCACCGAGTCTGTGACAAAACTAGCGGGGTTTGACACGCCCGATCAGATGATTGGGCAGTCTATGCAGCGTGGCACGATGACCATGACAGTTGTCGGGGTGGTGAAAGAGCTACAAATAGGAAATGCAAAGCGAAACAAAACCATGGCTATGTTTTTGCCTGGCTACAGTTTAGTACCCACTGCTGCCATTGTGGTCGAAGTAGAAAAGTCGCAGCAACAGTATGTTACTCAGCAACTTACACAGTTGTTAGCATCAAGGCTGGGCATATATGAGCCTGAAATTGAAGATATTGGCGCTAACTTTAGTGCAAATTTTAATGAAGATAGCCGTTTCATTCATATTATTCAGGCATTTAGTTTATTGGTTCTGGGGTTGGCAATGCTCGGTGTTGTTGGGCTAACTTCATTTACTATGCTAAAGCGACAAAAAGAAGTCGCAGTACGCAAAGTGCTAGGCGCATCACGAATTAGTATTGCGAACTTGTTGGCGAAGGAGTTTTTGTTCTTGGTTGTGATTGGCATCTTGATTGCTTTTCCCTTGGCATACTGGCTGGTGGGAGACTGGTTAGCAAACTTTAACGATCGGATTGAGCAAGCGCTGTGGGTATACGGTGTTGCTGCAATCTCGGTGGCCTTGGTGACTTGGCTGACGGTTGCGATACTTATCGTAAAAACGACTAGGACGCGACCTGCCTCAATCCTACGATATGAATAACAAGTAGGCAAAAATGGATTGGCGCATCAAAGCGCCAATTCACGCTGTTCCAAACCTATTACGCCATCCCATGTCATGAAGGAAAAACGCAAAGGTGAACCAAATTTGTCAGTGAGCCGTTTAATTAATAGCCAGTTAAACGAGGAGACCACTATGCTTGCTGCGACACTGAAAGAAAAAATTGCCAACAACGAATTACATGCCATTGTATTAAGCTATGCCGATTCAAATCACTACTTAGCTGGTGGTCAGGATGCCGATGGTAACTTGCACATTTTAATGTACGCTGAGGGCAAACTAACGCCATTTAATTCGCTTCGAGAAGCAGAAACAAAGCTGGCGGAGTTAGGTGCAACACAGGCATATCTTAGGGTGGAATCAGCGTATGATGAAATTGGCCCTGAAGACTCTGCTGGAACGCATATTAGCAATATGGAGCTGCGCCACTTGACTCCAAGTGCGGCTCCGATGTAATCGACCTTGCTTAAATATCACAAGTTATCTTGCTGTTTACCTGAGCGTTTAGGGTAATGAAAAGGCTTAAGTGCTCATGGTTGAACACGTAAGCCTAAAAATGGTCGTTTGGCAGCTTTACTCAACCGACAGCGTGACGACTTTAGTTGCAACTGCGGCAGATTTTTCATCTATAACGCTGAGTTTTACTTGGTGGTCGCCAGATACCGCTGGAGTGAAACGCAATGTTGCATCGTTTACAGCAGCGCCTTCAATCACTTTCCCTGACGGCTCGGTGACCGTCCAAAAATAAGTCAAGTGTTGTGTGTGACTGTCGGCGTCGACGACTGTCGAAGCGAGCTGCACCTCAGTGCCGACTTTCAGCATCCCTTGAGCGTCCAGTGCGGCAATGGTTGGTGCACCATTTTGAACTGCACGAACTTGGATAAACGCAGAAATATCAACCTCAACTTTACCATCAGAAACAGTGCAGTTCGGTACATAATTACCCACTTCATTAAAGGTAATTGACGCGCGATTGTCACTGCCGTTAATTACTGCAGTGCTGATTTCTGGCTTGGCTGAAAATGACCATTGGTAAGTGAGTGGATCACCGTCTTTATCTTCAGCTGAGATCTCAAATACTTTTGTTTGCCCTTCTAGTGCGACCGAAATTCTTGGGCTAATCGATACCGTGGGTTCATTATTTTCCGGAGTTGCTTTCACCATACCTGTGGCGGTGTCACTTAGCTCGCCGTTACTTACCTTCACAGAATAACGGTAATAACCTTCTCCATGAGGTGTAAAGGTTACCGTGTCGGTATTCTCATTGCTAACAGAATACGTTAACCCCGGCTCTCTTGGTTCAAATGTCCAAGCGTAAGTAAGCGGTCTACCACTTGCGTCTGTGCTACGTTTTGCGCTGAGCTCAATAGCCTCGTTGATTTTGGTTGACTCTGGCGCATCAACGAATACCAGCGGTGTGCGTGCTTCGCCATATTTTGCTGTTATTGTGTGGGTAGCTTCGCTCACACGGCCATACTCGTCTTTAAGACTAAAACGGATCTGATATTGCCCCGGTTTATCTAGTTGAGCAGAGGTAATAAAGCCACTTGGTGTTGCCATTTTTGCTTGGCTACCGCTTGGTTTGCTGTCAAAACTCCAAAGCGGTGTTACCGCGCGCGGATACTGACTACCCTCGCTTTTAAGCTCAACAAAGTTTACCGACCCTAATATGACCTCTGTTGGGGCGGAAATAACAGCTTTAAGCTCTGGCCTGTCGTCATACACTTCTATCTGTTTGGTGACGGTTTCTGAGTAGGTTTTGCCGTCATGCACTGTTAAGCTAATCGTGAATACGCCATAGTCTCTTCCTGCAAAAACGGCATATTCCCCTTCTGGGTTGATAAGGTGAAAGTCTAACGCATTGTTAGCGCTGCTCACTTGCCATTTATAAGAAAGGCGGTCGCCATCGGGATCTGAGCTGTCTTTCGCGCTTAGTGTGACTTGCTCACTTTTTACCGCGCGTTCTTTAAAAGGAGTAATTACCGCTTTTGGGGCGCGATTAGTGGGTTCAACAGGTTTATCAGTCACCTTGACTGACGCTTTAGCCGTTGACTCTTGTGAGGCAGACTTTATGGTCAGTTGAACCTCATAATCACCTGCTACATCGGCAACAAACTCGTTCAATAGACTGCTTTTATCAGCTATTTGTGCCGTACTATTTTGCGGCTTTGCTGTGATTGACCATGCCACCGTGGCGTTAGCAGAAACCACGCTGCTGGTTCCTATTAGCTTAACCGTAGCGCCAGTATAAACCGACTGAATTGGGCTTATCTTTGCCTCAAGCTGGGTGTTATCTGTATTGGAGTTATTGTTGTCGGTTGAGCTATCCGTACCAGTATTATTATTGCTATTACTGCTGTTATTGTTGTTAGCGGTAGCGCTTGAACCCCCTGAACCGCCACATGCTGTTAATGTCGCGCCAAGGAATAAAGCCAATAATATTAATCGTTTGTTCATTTAAATGTCCCTTTATACAATCCAAGAGCAGAAAAATACACGGTTTTTTTGTTTTATCTAGTTAAAATTTGTGCAGTGCAAAAATTAACTTGTTTACCCTAGAAAGTTTCGACTATAATTCGAATAAATTTCGAAACGAAACTTAATTGATGACAAAACGAAACACTCAACAGCGCAGACATACCATCCTTGCATGGGTAAATGAGTATGGTGAAGTCAGCGTAGAATCACTCGCGGCTGAGTTTGAAACATCAGAAGTTACGATTCGTAAGGATTTAACGGCACTAGAAAAAAGTGGCTTATTATTGCGCCGTTACGGCGGTGCTATTGCTCTCCCTAAAGAGATCACGGCGTCGGGTAAAGACGCGCAAGATTCAGCTCGTAAAACAGCCATCGCTAAAGCCGCCGCAGCGCTTATTAAAGATCACAATCGCATTATTATTGATAGTGGCAGAACCACTGAAACCTTGATCCCAGAGCTTGCGCAAAAGCGTGGCTTAGTTGTCATGACGAATGCGATGAATATTGCCAACCGCTTGTTATCACTTGAAAATGAGCCAACTTTATTGATGACCGGCGGGACATGGGATCCACATTCTGAATCATTTCAGGGGCAAGTTGCTGAACAAGTACTACAATCCTATGACTTTGATCAGCTTTTTATTGGTGCCGATGGCATTGATGTAGCGCGTGGCACTACGACCTTTAACGAGTTAATCGGGCTTAGCCGGGTAATGGCCAAATCTGCCCGTGAAGTCATTGTGATGGTCGAGTCTGACAAGATAGGCCGTAAAATTCCGAATTTAGAAATACCTTGGGCACAGATCACCACTTTGATCACCGACAACAACTTGGCAGATGACCTTCGCCAAGCGATCAAAGCACGTGGCATACAGCTTATCTGTGCTGAATTACACACAACGTGCAAATAAAATGGAGAGATTATGTGTGGAATCGTAGGCGCCGTTGCTGAGCGTCCAGTAAACAAAATTCTTATCGAAGGCCTAAAGCGTCTTGAGTATCGTGGTTATGACTCTGCGGGTGTTGCACTTTGCGAAGGCGGCGCGCTAAATAGTGTAAAAGCGGTAGGTAAAGTAGTAAACCTAGAGTCAGCCCTTGAAAACGCTGAAGTAAAAGGTACTACCGGTATCGCGCACACGCGCTGGGCAACTCACGGTGGTGTAACTGAGGCTAACGCGCATCCGCATATCTCTAACAGCGAAATCGCGCTGGTACACAACGGCATTATTGAAAATCACGAAGGCTTACGTAGTGCACTCAAAGAAGACGGCTATGAGTTTTTGTCTGACACTGACACCGAAGTAATGGTGCACCTGATCCATCAGCTTAGACAACAGCACACTACATTACTTGCTGCTGTGCAAGCCGCGGTAAAACAGCTTGAAGGTGCATACGGTACGGTATTATTTGATAAAGCCAACCAAGATGAAATCATCGTGGCACGCTCAGGCAGTCCACTGGTGATCGGCCTTGGCCTTGGTGAAAACTTTATCGCTTCTGATCAGCTCGCGCTATTACCAGTAACCCGCAGCTTTATCTTCCTAGAAGAAGGCGATGTAGCACGCATTACTCGCGAAACGGTAGAAATCTTCGACATAAACGGCAATCCTGTAGAGCGCGAAGTGGTTGAGTCTAACATCACGCAAGATGCGTCGGGCAAAGGTGAATATCGCCACTACATGCTAAAAGAAATTTACGAGCAGCCAATGGCTGTACGTAATACACTTGAAGGCCGTTTAGACAACGATCGCGTTAGTATCGACGCATTTGGCGACAAAGCCAATGAAATTTTTAAAGATGTAAAACACGTACAGATCATCGCATGTGGTACGTCTTACCACTCAGGCATGGTGGCGCGCTACTGGTTAGAGCAATTTGCAGGCGTAAGCTGTAACGTTGAAATTGCCTCAGAGTTTCGCTACCGCGACTCATTCGTGCATGAAAATAGCCTATTGGTAACTATTTCACAATCGGGTGAAACCGCAGACACGCTTGCGGCACTGCGTCTTGCCAAAGAGCAAGGCTATATGGCGTCAATGACCATCTGTAACGTACCAGGCTCATCACTTGTACGTGAGTCAGATCTTGCCTTTATGACCAAAGCAGGCGCTGAAATTGGGGTGGCATCAACCAAAGCCTTTACGACTCAATTAGTTGGCTTATTGATGCTAACGGCATCGATCGCGCAGGAAAAAGGCCGTGATCAAAGTGCAATCGTCAACGCTATCAAAACCCTGCCAACCAAGCTTGAAGAAACCCTAACGATGGCCGATGGTATTGAGCTACTTGCAGAGGAATTTGCCGACAAACATCACTCATTGTTCCTTGGCCGTGGTTCACAATACCCAATCGCAATGGAAGGTGCACTTAAGCTTAAAGAGATCTCCTATATCCACGCCGAAGCCTATGCAGCAGGCGAGCTAAAACACGGCCCGCTCGCGCTTATCGACGCAGATATGCCAATCATCGTCGTTGCACCAAACAACGAGCTGCTTGAAAAGCTCAAATCAAACGTTGAAGAAGTACGCGCACGCGGCGGCATCATCTATGTATTTGCAGACAAAGACTCAAACTTTGCCTCGGACGATACCATGCGAGTAATGAACGTCAATCACGTAGAAAACATCATCGCTCCGGTTGTCTATACAATCCCACTACAGCTACTTTCATACTATGTAGCCGTGATCAAAGGCACCGATGTTGACCAACCGAGAAACCTCGCAAAGAGTGTAACGGTAGAATAAGAAAAGGCGCGCAAGCGCCTTTTTTGTGGATGAACAATAAAGACTCACCCCGCACAATAAAGTATCATCCTAAGCAATATAGTTTCATACTGCTAGGTGGCAACTTGTAGCAGTAAAACTTTACCAGTTCTTGCTGCTTGTTCTACGAAACTGGTAAATTGTTTCGGTTTTTCACTGTTTTGTTTCGTAAAAGTGGCAGTTTGTTTGGTTTTTTACCACTTTTGTTTCGATAAGGTGGTAAATATTTCAGGTTCAGTATGAAACTTTATTATTTGAATTGAGTACGAATATAAGCTGCTACCTAAATCCAGTATGAATCTTTATTTCCCAGCTTCAAATTTACAAACCAAAACACAGACCATACAGCCCAATTCAGTATGAAACTTTATTGTAGGGCTACATTTCTTGTGGGTGAACAATAAAGTTTCACCCCATACAATAAAGTATCATCCTAAAATGGCAGCGATCATAGTCGATACGCTGCCATTCCTAAATCGAAAATGCCCCAAAACAAGCTAGAAAACTTTGCTCAACGGGGTATCATCGGCTCTGACCGAATATTGCTTAGTCAGCATAAATTTGACGATATGGTTTAAAAATGGCGAACGAGCTCTCATTAAGTTAGCTCTGAAAGTTGACTGTATTTATATACAGTTTCGCCGTACTTCTCCTATAGTCAAGAAAACGACCCTCTGGGTCGTTTTTATCCTTTTCATAATGATGAAAAATATCTGTATAGCAACAAGTTAGTTATTATGATAAAACTGGTACAATGAGATTAATGACCTATGACTCGGTAGAGAAACGACCCATTGGGTCGATATTAAATTGTTGAACTAAGCCGCTACGCGGAGATCCTACTCTCACCAACTGAGCCACACTTACCTTGAGGTTATCCCATAACTTGGAGGTAAGTCATGAACCCACTCATAGAACAAG
>NZ_WEHZ01000035.1 GCF_012641745.1 Pseudoalteromonas peptidolytica | reverse complement strand
CGATCAACTGCTTGTAACTCATGGTAACTACTCTTGTTTTTTGGCGATTACAGAGTACCACCAACAGGCAGTTGATCTCTCCTCACCGATTAACCATGAGTGGTGCACTTATTATCTGAATTCGGGAGTTATTAAAATAAGAAGTTTCCAACACAGCTAGCGTCAGGCTTATTCCCTTAAAACTGCGCAAGTATTAAGGCTAATTTGGTATTATAGTATGGTTTTTTTATAATGCTCACACTATACTCCGTACAAAAAAGAATAGAAAGGAATGAAAAATAACAAATGCAAAAATTCAGAATAACTAAAAACTTGTACCTCTATCAATTTCCACCATTTGAAGGGGATCATGTTGGCTATAATATTTATGCTTTTATTGAAGACAACACGGCTATGCTCCTTGATACCGGATTTGAAGCACATGGAAAAGCTGTTCATGAAGATCTAAACAGCCAGGGTATTAATATTACGCAGGTATTATTCTCTCATTTCCACCCGGATCATATCTCTGGTCTGCCAGCGCTTGCAATGCCAGAACTATATGGAAATCACCATTATAAAAATACACTAAATAAATATATAGATAAAACTAAGCATCATTATTTTGAGGGGCTCAACGAGCTTAATGAAAACTCGGTTTTGCATTTCGGTGAGTTCGATTTTAAATTTGAGTTTATTTCTGGGCATGTGGAGTGTGGTTTGTATACCATCATCAATGATAAATACATCCACGTAGCTGATGACATTATGACGTCAAATAAATCTGAAGCACTTTTGCCAGCTGTTCATATTAGTGGCGCACAAGCACATTTTGATTCTCTTGAAAAATTAAAAAGCTACGCTGAGCTAACGTTACTACTCTCCCATGGAAATCCAATTTCTGGAGCGGAGCAAGTTTTAACCGAAATATCTCAAAGACAAAGTTATCTAAAGGCATTGGCTCAAAGTGAATCACCACTTAGCCTAGAAAAGGCCATAGCTAAATGCACAACTCAGTTTTTACATACAGAGTGGCATAACTACGTATATCGTTAGTCATGCCACACAATGCAAAGTTACCGCTGCACTTATTCTCCAGTTATCTTTATGATAAATCGTTCAAGTCAAAAGTGGCATTCACGCACTTTGTACTTGTAATAGTTCCTTTGCACTCGCTCTTGTTGTATCACTTATTCTATCGCCACCGATTAATCTGGCGATCTCATCGATACGTTCGTTATGTGCCATCGGCGTCATTTTGGTAAAGGTTTCACCATTTTCAACTCGCTTTGCGACAAAAAATTGGTTGTGACCACTGCACGCTACTTGTGGTAAGTGCGTAACGCAGATTACTTGTGTAGACTGGCCAAGTTGGCGCAGTAATTTACCTACTGTTGCCGCTGTCGGCCCAGAGATACCGACGTCCACCTCATCGAAAATCAAAGTAGGGGTGGTGACGCGTGTTGCGATAATAACTTGTATGGCTAGGCTGATCCGCGATAGCTCTCCACCTGAGGCGACTTTCCCCATAGGCTGTAAAGGCTGTCCAGGGTTTGTAGAGACATAAAACTCAATGTGATCATATCCAAGTGGACTCGGCTTTCCACCTAGGTTAGGTGTTAACTGGATCTCAAACTGGCCATCGCCCATTGCAAGTTCTTCCATACTCGCAGAGATACGCTCGTTAAGAGATGCACTGGCCTGCTGGCGACTTTGGCTTAATCCATGAGCAGCTTGGTTGTAGGCGTTAATCGCTTCAGCTATTTCTTCTTCTAGCGCATCGAGTCTTGCGGAGTCAGAGGTAATAGACTCAAGTTCATGTTGCAGTGCTTGGTGATGTTGATAGAGCAACTCAGGCTGAACTTGATGTTTTCTTGCCAAATCTAAGGCTTGTGAAAGTCTATCTTCTAGCTCCTGTAGTCGCATCGGATCTTGCTCGACTGAGTCGGAATAACTGCGGATCTCTCTACTGGCTTCTTCTACTTGAACTGCTGCTTCATCAAGCACTTGCGCAATGTTTTCAAGGGTTTTATCAAAGCTGGTAAGTTCAGAAAATACTTGAGCGCTTTGCTGTAGTTGCGATAACACAGTCTGCTCGTCATTTTCATATAGACGAGATAATTCGCGATGGCACTGTTCTAAAATTGTTTGGCTATGACTTAGGCGTGAATGTTCACTCTCAATATCTTCATATTCACCTTCTTGTAAAGCAAACTCATCAAGCTCAGCGACTTGATATTCAAGAAGTTGTTTTTTTGCTGCTTGTGCCTGTTGTGACTTTTGAAGATCGACATATTCTTTTTGTAGCTTGTGATAGTGACTATATTGTCCCTTAACTGCTTGCAAGAGCGTGGTGTGATTAGCATAAGCATCTAGTAACTGTAACTGATATTCAGGCTTCAATAACAACTGATGAGCATGCTGCCCATGAATAGCAATTAGGTGCTGCCCAAGCTCTTTTTGTTGACCAACCGTGACAGGTGAGCCGTTGATATAGCTTTTACTGCGCCCATTTTTACTGATCACTCTACGAAGAATACATTCATTTTCTTCATTTTCTAGCATATGTTCGGTAAGAAAACGCTTAGCTGCTGGGAGCTGAGACACATCAAACTGAGCTGATATATCGGCTTTTTCACTGCCCGGACGGATTGCTGCAGGATCAGCTCGCTCGCCAAGACAAAGAGAAAGCGCATCAATAGCGATAGATTTACCAGCGCCTGTTTCACCAGTTATTGCGGTCATACCGCAATGCCAGTCGATATTTAGCGCACTAACAATAGCAAAATTTTGAATATTCAGAGCCAAAAGCATACTGTACACCTTAACAAATGATCACTGTTAATTTATACAGTATTTGGGTGTTTAGCAACTTATATCATAAAATTTCTTTCAGATATTAAGCGACACTATTAAGTGTATTCAGCTGAGTGCGCGCTTTTTCATAGCCGGAGCTGATTGTTTTTGTTGCGTCGGTGGTTCTGGCGCTTCCACTGCTGGGTTCTGGATGTTTTCGGCTTCATCATCTTGCAAAGTAGTGGGGGTGTCTGGTGTTTGAATACGTGCAATGAGTGCAGGTAAAATCTCACGATAAAAATCGCGATTATATGCGATCCCTGCGTTTGGCAACTCTGCAACAAAATATTGTAGCTGTTCGGCGAGTAAATCTATATTGCCGTTTTGTCTGCACTTATTTAACTCGTTCGTGACTGAGTAAATGAATAGTTCACTGACTTTTTCGAGTTGAGCGAGATTTTCCTCAGAGTGCGGTTGCACAACAAAAAAATTACCGACAATTGCATTGATCTGCGGGGCATATTTGGGCCGCAAGATCTTTGCTTCTACAAACTCTGTTACTTTCTGTTTAAAGTGGTTGCTTATTACTTTAAGACGGTCATTAAAGGCCTTTTTTTCAGCTTCACGGGCTTTTCTTCTATTGTTTTCAATCACTAAATACACGGAGAGTATAGTGATAAGCAGCGCTAATGTGAAAAATACAACGTAAGCCATTTTATTATTTTTTACCTAATTTAGAAAATTAACCAAGGTTATTTTGCGTAACTTTATGTACTTAGTAAAGCCTACTGCCCCAATTTAATTTCTGCCTAAGAACATTGTAGTAGGAGTAACACTTAGGATGGATAAGTCTAAGCTTTTTCTCTGCTTTTTTTATAACCACTTCATCTCCGGGCAAGACTGCAAGTACTACATGGCTATCACAACTAACCTGTAAGCTATCGGTATTTTCCAAGCTCAACTTTAATTTAACTTCTTTGTCAGCATCAACAACAAGTGGCCGGCTAGACAGTGTATGGGGAAACATGGGAACCAATGACATGGCATTAAGCTCGGGTGTCAAAATAGGCCCGCCACCGGATAATGAGTAAGCCGTCGACCCCGTTGGTGTGGATACTATCAGACCATCGGAACGTTGAGAAAACACAAAATCATCGTCGATGAAGGCTTCAAACTCAATCATGTGCGCGACTTTGTCAGCATGAAGCACCGCCTCATTCATTGCTAAATTTGCACTTTTGAGTTGGTCATGCCTGTATACGGAAACTTCTAATAAAAACCTGGACTCTTCAATAAATTGACCACTTAGTACCGCTTCTAACTGCGCTTCAAACCCTTCGGGGTTGAGATCAGTTAAAAAACCGAGGTTTCCTCTATTCACCCCTATCACAGCAACATCAAAGCGAGCAAGTACCCTTGCTGCACCTAACATATTACCGTCGCCACCTACAACAATTGCCAAATCGCAGCGTTTTCCTAATTCAACTAATTCGACAACACACGTTTCATCTAGGGTTTTAATCTGATCAGCGACACGATCTTCAACGAGTACTTCATATCCTAATGCTTGCAAAAAAGTATAAAGTCGTTGTAAGGTCGTTCCCGCACCCTCATGGTTGGGTTTGCCAATTAAGCCGATAGTGTTAAACGTGGTCGTCATTCAGTCATTTGTCCTTGATATTTTTATAGCAAGATTATCTTAAAAGCGTAGTGCTTGAAACTGACAATTGACACCCATATTAAAATATTTATGAAACTGAATCCTAGAGATGAACAAATTCTGTGCGCGGTTATGCGTCATTACTGTAATGGTGATGGCCAACCTGTTGCATCAAGCAAAATTGCACAGCAAGATGGGCTTTCTATTTGCTCTGCTACTGTACGCAATTCGATGGCACGCCTTGAAAATAAGGGCTTATTATATTCACCGCATACTTCAGCTGGACGCGTACCGACGGATCAAGGGGTAAAATTTTGGTTACAAGAGTTTTTCCCACTGACTGACGTGGCTGTACATTGGCAACCTGACCAGTCAGCGATTGTTTCGTTTGCCCATTTACTAAGCCAAAACTTTCAGGTCTGTTGCTGCGTTGGTTTACCACAAGTTAGCAGCAAGCAGATGTTTCGTGTAGAAGTACTCGATTTTGATCGCAAAAATTGGTTGGTGCTGTTAATAGACAGGGCTGGGCAGTCTCACAATATTTGTATTGATAAACCCGTTGATGACTCCGACGCGCTGCGTTATCAGTTTGCGGCGTGGATGAATACCGTGTTTAGCCAACAGAACTTGGTTGAAGGACTGCATCGGATGCGGGCGATGGCACATAGTGCGCCACCAAGCTGTCATCATATTTTGGCACAGTGGACAAAGCAATTAAGTCAGCAACTGGGCTCTGACAACGCAATTGTTGTGGGCGAGCGTTATTTATATAACCGCCTAGAACTGGATAAAGAAATTAACATTGGCGTTGGTTTTTTAGAGCAGGTTGAAGATCGCTTAGCATTTAAAGATGGCGTATCGGTATTATTGGGGGAGGAGCTGAGTATGCTTGATTTAGGTCGGGTAGTTGTACTAAGTGTGCCCTATTTTTCTAAAGGACAATATCAAAGTCGTTTCTGCGCGATTTGTCCCGCAGACTCGAAGATTGAGGCAATCTTAACTGAATTCAAAAAATTGCCTCAGTAAAGGGTTGAAACTCTCATTTCAATCCCCATAATTACGGCAGTTGTAAAGAATCGGAGAATAATCACATGTCTGAGCAGACAAAAGCCACAGAGCAAGAGCTTGATCAAGAACAAACGCAAGTGGAAGCAGAAACGGTTGAAGCACAAGAGCAACAATCAGAACAAGCTGAAAATGTGAGTGAGTTGAGCCCAGAAGAAGAAATTGCTGGCTTGTATGCGCAGCTAGAAACGGCTAAGCAGACCATTGACTCGCAAAAAGACAGCGTAGTTCGCGCCGCAGCAGAGCTAGAAAATGTACGCCGTCGTGCAGCTCAAGATGTTGAAAAAGCGCATAAGTTCGCACTTGAAAAATTCTCAAATGAATTGCTACCCGTCATTGATAACCTAGAGCGTGCGATTGAGTTTTCTGACAAAGAAAATGACACGCTTAAGCCTGTGTTGGAAGGTATCGATATGACGATTAAGTCTTTTGCTGATGCGTTGGCAAAGTTTGGCGTTGAGGCTGTAAACCCTCAAGGTGAAGCGTTCAACCCCGAATTACATCAAGCTATGTCTATTCAGCCAAGTAACGACGTTTCGCCAAATACTGTGCTAGCCGTGATGCAAAAAGGCTACACTCTAAATGGCCGTTTATTGCGTCCTGCTATGGTGATGGTATCGAAAGCGGCTGAGTAAACCTCGGATCCGCTTGCAATACCAAAGTCGGCTTAATACTTGAGGGTAAAAGTGAGCGACTTATAAGAGGCTACCAAAATGGGTGGCCTTTTTTATGTTCAGTGACTGAGGGTAAGAACGTGCGGATACCAATTTGACTTAATACTTGCTCAATTTGAAGGAGTAAATCTGACGCTAACAGCGTTAAAAATTTCTTATTTAGAACAACTAAATAGCGAAATTTTTGCCTGGTTATCGACAAGATTTTCTCGCCTCAAAATAGACCACTTAATTAAGAAAATTGGTATTAGCGCTAAATGTAGCCGATTATGCTATTTGATGCCCCGCTACCATTGGCAGCGTTTTACCTTTGCAAACCATGAACTCGAAAAAGATTTTTCTGTTATCGGTTGGGGAGCGATGATGTCAACACTTAGCTCCTTCGCTAAATAACGATGTACCAGTATTTTTACCTTATCACTCTCTAATTGTGTATAAGCGACTTGCAGTTCATCTCTTGTTGCTTGACTGATAATTTCACCTTCTAATTGATGATAGCGTGCTTCTAGCCATTGTAACCACGCTTGTTTTGCCACATTTGGAAAAGCATTAGTTAGTGTTGAAGTTGGCCCTTGTAGTCGTTCGTAATTGACAATATGTTTTTGAATTAGAAAAACAAACATAAGATAGATCCCTGCGGATATTTGTCCAGCTCGTTTATCAATAGCCTGATAGCCGAGTAGCGCACTGCGAAAATACTGCTCAGCCTCTGGTACTTTTCCCTGATCTAACGCCAAACTCCCTAAATTGCTCTCCAACATTGCAAGGATAGGAGTTTGTTTCAGTTCAATGGCAAGCTGACGTGCTTTGTGATAAATGTTACGGGCTTTTTTATAACGATTTTGGTTGCGTGCAAGTAGTGCGATACTGTTCATCAAAGATAATCTTTGGCGATCGTTTTTTGCATACTTATACGCGCACTCTAAACTCATTTCAGCGTCCTGCAAGTATTCTTGGTGTCGTAACCAAATGCCCAGAGCACTCAGCACAGTAGGAAGGTTTGCTTTGAATGTCACTGTATGTGAATGAGCGAAAACAGCGTTGATTGAGTCATAAAGGCGGTCTTGCTGATTAGTTGGAACTGATGCACGAGCATTTAGTAAATGCCATTGAATATAAAGGTCAACAGGAGCGGTTGACAAGCCTTCTAGGCTATCCAAAATGACTAGAGAGTGAGCTGGATTAACGGTTAAATAGTCCTTAGCTTCATCTAGTTTTTGTGCAAACTGCGTCGAGTCATCAGCTAGAGCTGCTTTTATCATACAAATTAGCCAAAGAATGAAAACAATCGAGCGTCGCAAATCTGCCTCGCAGTACCGTAGTCAATATAATAAATGTAGTCG
This sequence comes from Pseudoalteromonas peptidolytica, assembly GCF_012641745.1. Lineage (GTDB taxonomy): Bacteria > Pseudomonadota > Gammaproteobacteria > Enterobacterales > Alteromonadaceae > Pseudoalteromonas > Pseudoalteromonas peptidolytica. The sequence continues at coordinate 41,481 of NZ_WEHZ01000035.1, read as the reverse complement.
CTTGCAGTAACATGTGGCAAGCCGAGTTTGGCTATTTGCTGATGTTACGTAGTAGAATGAGGTGTAAATATTGAGCGAAAGCGATTTCTCAATCGTCATGGCTTCGCTCAATATCTCTGGTTGTTCAATTGATATTATAAAGTGCCGCTTTTCGTATCGGACATAAATAAAGCATGTAGCTCAGCTTGCTTCGCATTAATGAGTTGATTGATCGTACTTAACTCATCTGAGGTGATGGTTTTTTTACTAAGCATATAACGCACTGGTGTGCTAAAGGCATCAACATTTGCATAGACAATACCCGTATAACTAGAAGATCTGATCAAATGATTACCAGCCAACTTATCTTCAATTGCATAATCGACTCTACCAATCCGCAGTAAGTCAAAGCGTCGTGTCGCATTTGGGAGGCGGATAACCTGCTCGTTGTTGTGGTTTTGAGTCAACGTTGCAAAGGTATCACCGTAGTAGCTGCCATTATTGATGGCAAAGGTATTGCCTGTAAGTAGAAGCGACTCGATATGCATATCGGTTCTTGGGTTTTCTTTTAGTTGGAATAACGCCATGATCTCTTGACGATATGCTGTAGTAAAGTGGGCATATTTTACTCGTTCTGGGGTTTGAGTTGCGGCAACAAGTAAGTCGATATTACCAGCTTTGATCTCTGCAAACATTCTCGCTGATGAAGGGTAAATTATGTATTTAAGGCAATACGCTGGGCGAGTAAAAATGGTGTTTAATGCTGATATCTCAAGACCAGATAAGGTATTGTCTTGGTGCTCAATATAGGGTGGCCAATAAATTTCATTTAAACCAACACGTAACGTCTTAAAACAGGTTGCGGTAACTTCAAATGCACAAAGAATGAGTAGTAAACTAAGTGGAATATAACTTGAATATGGCATTATAGACTGGCCCTGAGAAGCCATTTTTTAATATAAAAATGAGTCATCAGCAAAGTAAAAAGGGGATATTTATTTTATATTAATTCATGATGTCTATACTTTTATATAATACTAAGGTGTTATTTTCGAGAGTTGAGTACAGTGCCTATCACATTAATGAGCTCATTTTGGTCAATTGGTTTGGCGACATATCCGTCAAAACCAACTCGCTCATAGAGTGCTTTGTCCTCTGCAAATGCGTTAGCCGTTAGAGCGATAATGGGAATTTGAGGGTGATGTTGTTTTAAGTATTTACAGGCATCAACACCATCCATCTCTGGCATTTGAATATCCATTAAAATGAGATCGGGGGAGTGTTTAGTAGCCAGCTCAATCGCTTCTTTTCCGTTATTTGCAAGGGTGATGTCACCATTGGATTTGTTGATCATTGAACGGACAACCATTTGATTGATTGGATTATCTTCTGCAAGAAGAATGGCAACTCCACTAAGATCTGGTGCCGAGTCTTCAGCATGCTTGGATGAAGTTGTTATTTGCGTAGATCTTTGTAGCGGCAGCTCGACAGTAAACACGCTACCATGGCCAAGTTTACTTTCTACGCTAATTTTACCCGCCATGAGTTCTACTAGTGAGCGAGTAATTGATAGCCCTAAGCCTGTTCCTCCAAACTTTCTGGTTGTTGATTTATCGGCTTGTTCAAACCGGGAAAATAGCTTTTGTATGGTTGTGTCGCTCATGCCTATCCCAGTATCTACCACTTTGATAAGCAAACCTGTCTCATTTTCTAGTGTTGTTACTTGTATCTTAATGTGACCAGACTCGGTAAATTTAATCGAGTTAGACAGTAAATTGAGTAATATTTGCCTCGTCCTTACCTCATCTCCCAACCAATGCTTGTGCTCAAGCATCATGTCTACCTTAAAATCTAACCCCTTATTTTTAGCTAGTACTAAAAAATCAGAGTGCAAATGCTCTATCAACACACCAATATCAAAAACCCGTTGCTCTAGCTCGATCCGGCCAGCTTCTATTTTTGAAAAGTCTAATATATCGTTAATAATTGTGTTAAGTGCCTTAATAGAATAAGTGGCTTTTTCCACAAGATCAGATGCAGTGTTACTAAGCGGCTCTGATTTTAATAATTGTAGGGTGCCATACAGGCCATTCATTGGTGTTCGTATCTCATGACTCATATTTGCTAAAAACATTGCTTTGGCCTTTGCTGCTTGCTCTGCAGCTTCTTTTGCCTGCGATAGCTCCCGTTCGTGTTTAAGCTGCTCTGTAAGATCGTTTGCGATCCCTAAAAAGCCATCGATTTGACCTTGTTCATCTCTTAAAGCAGTAACGTTTAACTTTATTTGGACATGTTGATTTTGTTTGGTGACGTATGTCCAACGGCTAGTGTCTACCTCACCTTGTTTTGCTTTTGCAATAAAGACTTCAAAATCAGGCTGGATCGGCTGTTTCAGTTCATCGGTAAGGGCATGTGCTTTTGCTATTACTTCACTTTTTAGGTGGCAGCTATCTGGGTAGTATTTACCAATTAGCTCAGCTTTTTTATAGCCAAGTAAGCGCTCTGCAGCAGGGTTAAACTGGGTTATATTTCCGCTTTTGTCGGTTGCGATTATGGCGTACCCAGAGCCTTCAACAATGCTTGTATGAAGTTGACTATATTTGACTATTTCTTTGGTGCGGGCTTTTACTTCTTGTTCTAAAGATGAGTTCAACTTTGCAAGTGACAGCGCTTTCTCGGCCTCTACCGCTAGTTTCTCTTTTTCTGCAAGGCGCTGCTGAAGATAGCTCAACAGTAAAATGTAGGTGATAACGGCGAGTAAAAATGAAACCAGTAAAGAGACTTGGAGTATCAAGTTAGGAGAAGTTAGGTTTAGAGATTTTATAAACATTGGGGTAGGAGAGGTAGTTACCTCCCACACTCTACCAAATAGATATAGCTGCTTGGTTGACATATGTTTTGCTGCCACAGCCCCTTTGGGCATAGAGCTGTAAAAGGGGATAGCTGTTACGTTGGTTACATCAGATATTTGAACAGATACATCTTGTCTGAACGACAACAAGGTAGACAGAATTTCATCGACGAGGAGTGGAGAGTATGTCCAACCAACGAGGTTATCAAGATGAATAGTTGTCTCGTGAATATCTACAGGTGTGTTGTAAACGGGGGCGAGGATCAAAAAGCCATACTTAATTTTGTTGTCAGCTTGCACAAGCGTAATAGGAGCGGTAAGTCTCGGCGAATTGGTCGTTGCTGCCTCCAAAGCTGCTGCTCTACGATTCTCCTCAGAGCCGATATCTAGCCCCACGGCTTGTTTATTATTTATCTCAGGTTCAATATATTGAATAACAAAATTACTGTCGGAGTGTGGGTTTAAGTATTTTATCGCAAAGTTATTATCACTACGCTCAGTTTTAGCGCGAGCAACAAAGGTATCGAGCTGTGCCGTAGGAATATATTTTATAAACCCAAGTCCGCGAGCACCGGGATATTCAACCTCAAAGTTAAAAGACTGAATATATTGCTGCATAGCTTGATAATTAAACTGCTGTGGATTTGCGTAGATGGCAGAGCGAAGACCTAGAACCCCATACCAATATAAAGTAACCCGCTCTCGGACTCCCTCGGTAATATGTGCCAAACGGGAAGACAATGCTGATGAAACCTTCTCCGCATGATGCTGTTTTTCTTGCTCAAATAAAACTAGTCCATAAGCCATTCCAACGATAAGTACAACCAGTGCGGCAATGAGCGGCAGAAGTCGAATTTGATAAATACTCGGCAGTGGCACATTAGTTTCCTTGCACGGTTTGTCTACGTCTTATGGTAGTCGAGGTCAGATTGAATAGATAGGAAAAATAGTGTTTATACCGGCTAATAATTTGTGTGCTTAAAGCTGTTGCTGCTCACAACTGTGTGAGAGGTTAGCGACAAGTACGCAAGCTTATCTAGTATTGGGTAAAAACATCTGGCAAGCTTAGTATTATATATTTCAGCTAGTTAACTAACATCCTACATCGAGTTCAGATTAAATAGTTTGTTAAACATAAGTATAGCTTGGGCAATATTTAACAATGCTTGATGGCGAACAGATTGCTTTTGATAGTAATGCGAGCACAGATATAAGTTTATGATAAGGGTTTTATGATGCAGTGGGGAGTCATGCCACCAGAGCAAATAGGTTCACAAAAGCGAACCCGCACCCTGGGGCTTAACTCAGTTACCCGCCAGTTTAATGAGCTGGCAGTCCCCGGCCTTGGCGGTGTAAAATATGTCAAACCTGTTTTTCTTGCGTGTTTGGGGATACAAGTTGCTCAACAAGTGCGTGATTTGGGCAAGCATGTCAATAACCTTCAGGTTACGAATGCCATCGAGGCGCTGGCTTGTTACTTAGGTTACAAAGAAAATAATTGGCAACCCAATCGGCGTTTAAGGGGGATCACAAAGTTACGAGCGCCAAAAAATACGACCTATGATACATTTAGCGCAGCGTACTTTTATGTGACTCAACCAATGAGAATGAGTACGGTACAAGCTTTACCTGCTCTTGGTTTAGTCAACTCCAAAGGCGAACGTTTTAATAACTTTCGACTCAGTGAGCAAGGAGCTGATCTGGTTAGCGCAGGTTGTGCGATCACGAAAATTAACGTAACAAATTTTCTTACTCAATGGGTGCTTGGTCTAAAACAACTCCCTCATCATCCTTATCAGTTAACTCGGGTACTCGCGCCTCACATTAAGCTTGATACAATGGCTTTAGCCATTTTTCGCCAAGCGCTGTTGTCGGGCAATGAAACCGCAGTGATAAGAAGAAAAGCGATACTGGAGTGGGTCAAGTACGCAGAGTGTAAAGCTTGGAAAAGCTGGCAACGGCCGCATTGTATTGATGCCTCTCATTTCAACGACTTAAAAAGTGGCGCATACTTTTTCGCGCTTAGAGACAAGGCACTGGGTTTACTGAATGTGATTGAAGTTCATATCCTGGGGTTGCAGTCTAAAAAGCTAAAATTGTCGGCTAAGCTACCTAACGGGATTCAGGACGCCACTACATTGTTGAGACAAGCTGCCACCGCATTTTTGGCGTTATCCTATGATCCCACATGCAATAAAGAAGCGACAATGTTTGCAAAGTCATGTGCTCAGCAAAGTGATATAGCAGTGATCCAATTTTTAGTTGAAAAAGATGAAGTTGTGCTGCGTTACATAGAGCAATGTATCTTACCTGCGGCAGCCTTTGGCGACCCAGATCCTGTCCATTCGGAGCCAGACAATAAAACACAGCACTTTGCTCCAAATATCTCATACAGAGTACCGAATATGTATCAGCTCAATAGAGACTTTGAAGGTAAGGAGGATGACACTGATGAGTAAGGAGCAGGCCAAAGCACTTAGTGATCAGTTTATCTCGCCAGCAGGCTATGCAGGGATGTTTGGTCTTATCGTTGGTTACTCTGCTGATGTGCATTTTTTAAACACGGCAATTGAAAAATTCACGCTGCAAACAACAATGCAAAGAGCGTATCAAGGAGCGATGAGATTAGCGCTTGTTTTAGACCCAAGACGTGCACAGTTGTCACCAACAGCATGTCCTGGCCTTATTCACCTTCCATTTCGCAGTGAGGGGAAAAGAAACTTTAACTTACTCCACAGTAAAGTGGCGCTGCTGGGGTTTAAGTCACTCGCATCTGATGACCATCTTTTTAGGTTAGTCGTATCGACAGGTAACTGGACACGACAGACACTTGAAGACAGTCTAGATTTTGTGTGGTCGATAGATGTGGACTTACGTAGTGATGATAAACAAGGTATTGCTGATATTGCCGCGGCCTATCACTTATTGAGCGACATATTAACTAATGTAGATACACGTATTTTTAATCCCGCCGCAGGAAATATCCACGGCATAGTTGGTGGGCGAGATTATTACAACTTTCATCGTATACTGACAGGAATAAAGCGCACTCAAGGCATAAAAGCTAGGTTTTTCGACAACCGAAAGCAAGCGCTGTGCGCGCAGCTCGCACCACTTATAAAACATCACAGTGGTGATAAAAAACGCAATCTTTTACTATTAGGATCTGGCTTTTACGAAAACTCGGAGCACCGCGGCTCGCCTAAAGTACTTAGCCATATTCATAACACTCTTTTGGAACAAGGGTTACTCAGTCTAGGCGCACAAAAACACATTGTTGTTAATCCAGACTCTTGTCAAGCAGTAGCGCATAGCTTTGGCAGTTTAATAAAAGACAAATGGCAAGTGTACCGAGCTTATGATCCGCTTTCAAAACAAGGCAAGCAAAGCCGAAGCCTACACGGAAAATTTATTTTTTCTGCGTATAAGCAGCGTAATCGGGATAGCTGTGGACAGGCATGGGTGTACTTAGGATCTGGCAATCTTACTAAGCCAGGCTTTACCCAAAAAGCATCTTATAGCGGGGGGAACTTAGAGGCTGGCATTGTATTCAGTCCTAAGGGGTTAACTTGGGGTGGCGAAGATAATCCAGACAGTGCGATTAGCAACAAGTTTCCGGTGTGCTTAGAAAAAGAATACCAGGTTACTGATCTTAACAGCCTACAATCAGGCAGCGAGTTTACGGAGCAGCAATCACAACATATTGCGTTACCCATTGCATATTTTGTAATTACACGCACAGCTCAGCAGTATTGTGTACTAAAACCAAATGTCCCTTTTACGTCCAAATGTAAGTTCGATAAGCGCCACCGTGGCCAATATCGTGTTAAAAATACTGAACGCATAAATTGGTATGGAGAGACACCTCGACAACTCACGGTTAGTTATCATCATGATGGAATGACTTTGAGTGCAGATATACCGGTGATCGATGAGTTTGGTCGTATTGCCGCAACTGTGCTGCCACAGTTAGAACTTGATGATGCGTGGCAAGCGTTTAGCGCCTTTCCAAATCCGCTGAGTGTTGCTGATGACAGTATAGACCAAAAGGGGCAAGGCGGCGGTACTGCCAGTGCTTCTAGCTCGACGTCTTCGGAAGATAAAAGCTATCTTATTAACGCAATGATGGGATTAGTTGAGCTAATTGCCGAAAAGCAAACACAAGTGTTAGAGCAAGATTGGCCACAGTGGTGTGCTCGACTTGAGCAAACGCTATTGCAGCTAAAGCAAAATGAGGCATTTGCTTATTTTAAGGAGCTTGCGGTCAATCCTTTGTCGCCACTTTGGCATTCACCGTTTCGACCTCAGTTTGCTGAAACAGTAGAAAATGAGCACGGTAAACGTTACGAAAAAACGCTTAGTCGAATTGAGCAAAAGCTCGAGCTAGCGCAATTACATAGAATAGGAACAGGTGATGCAATTTGATGGTTGGCAACAGGTTGCGGATCTACTGCTTGACTCAGTCGATGACAATAACCACCTAGATGAAGGGCAAAAAATCAGTGTAAGAGCGATGATTAAACGCTTGCAGAAGTCGGGTGTGATCATCGCAGACGAAGTAGGCATGGGCAAAACCCGAATAGCAGTGGAGATCATTAATGCAGTTAAGCGAGCAGGCGGACGCGTTTTGGTCATTATCCCGTCTAATCTGGGGTTTCAATGGCAAACTGAATTGGCTGCGCGAGACCCATGGTTAAAATCCAAGCCTGTACTGACCAGTTTATGGCGCTTCTTAGATGCCTACAGTGATACCGAACACGCTTCTGCGTGGTCAAATGAGCAAATAGTCTTGCTCTCTCAGCGCTTTGCAAGTTGGCGAGTGAGTGAAAATTCAAACTCTGCGCGTTTTGCTTTGCTACCTCAAGTTTTTGCGCAGTATTGTAAAAGCACCAGTAAGCGCTTCCCAAAAGGGTATAAAAATTGGTCAGGTAGGCATGCTGGCACAGCTGAAAACTGTGCTAAAGAAATTGTTCAACGCGTTGATACCCACCCTGTATTGACCGAAATAGTCAAAGAATTTGATTGGCGTCGAGCTATGTTAGATAGCAACTTTTGTTCTGATGAGCAAAATAAAACCTTACTAAAAAAAGCGGTGGGCTTAGGGCTTGGAGAGTTTGATCTTGTCGTGATTGATGAAGCGCATAAAAGCCGGGGTGATGAAAGTAGTCTAAATGCTATCTTAGAGCATATTGTGTTACAAACCCCCACTGCACGTCGTATTGCCATGACCGCCACTCCAGTGGAGCTTGATGTGGGGCAGTGGGGCGACATACTAAATCGGATCTGTGTGCCACAATCTCAACGAGATGACATTTTGAAAGTGGCATACCAATATGTGCAAACCATAACTCAACTTAGAAAAACATGGCGTGCAGACCAGAAAATTGTGCAACAGTATCAGGCTATATCTAAGCGCTTTGAACTAGCACTTTCGCCTTATTTACTAAGAAGAGACAAACGTCAAGATAAGTATATTCGTGATTTTTGTAAAGTCTCTGGGCTATCAATCAATGCTTACCGGCGATATACGCCGATATTGATAGAAGTTTCAGAACTATCGCCGCAGTGGAAGCAAATTGTGTGTGCCGTTGAGGGATTCTCAGCGGCTGCCCATAAGCTACCAGATGGAAAATCAAAAAGAGCGAGGTTAACGCTTGCCAGTGGTCATGGTATTGCAGAAATCATAGACAGTGCAATGAAAGCGCCTAAGTACACCAAAAACCAAGATACCGACGTCGCCACTTATAAAAAGCAGCAAAGGGCAAACTGGTGGCAATCTGTCATTACACAATCCTACCAATCAGGCGAAGCGTCACTGTATAGTCACCCTGCCATTATCAAGGTGGTGAATGAAATAGAGCAAGATTTGCGACAAAGGCAAAAAGTATTGGTATTTGGCAAAATGACCAGACCGATGCGAGCGCTAACCAATTTATTGAACGCCAGAGCCATGCTCAAGTCACTAAAAAAGAAAACGTACTGGCCACAAAGTAAGATATGGGCTGGTGGAAAAAACCACGAAGAGTCAGAAGAATTTGCTGTGAAAATGGCATGCAAGCAGCTAAATATCAGTTGGACACTGACTGAAATAAACCAAAAACTACGCAAGCAATATAAAGCCAATGACAAACGGTTAAGTCGGGAAAAAAACACCCTCATTAAGAAGATTGCAAAATCCAAAAAGGTCTTTGACTCAAGGACTCTGGCCTTATTTGAAAAATTTCAAACGTCGCAGCAAGCCGGGTCAAAGAGTAAAAACATAACGCCTTTTATGCACGCTATTTTTGAACTGGCGGATAAAGCCTCGTCGATCCCTTCATCGGTAGAGTTGGCTAAAAGTTTTATGAGTTTAATGGATGCGGTAAGTGCAAAAGCGGCATGTAGTGAAAGCGATAATCCTAATATGCGAGTTTCTGACGAACAGTGGCATTTGATTGAGGAGCGGGTGATTAAAGAGTTTGGACACGTGAGAGGTGCGATGGCTAGGTTTATGTATGGTGATACCGATCCGCATAGTCGTAAAGTGATGCAGCTCGGGTTTAATCGCGAGCACAGCTACCCCAGAGTCATGGTTGCTCAATCGACCGTTGGTCGAGAAGGGCTTAATCTCCATAGAGCTTGTCGAGTGGTGTATTTACTACATCCAGAGTGGAATCCGGGGGTGGTAGAGCAGCAAATTGGACGAGTTGACAGGATTGGCTCGCGGTGGCAAAAAGAATTTAAAGCGCATCAAGCAAATCAAGCCAGTAACGGTGAGCTTCCCTTTATTGAAATAAAGCCTGTGATTTTTAAAGGCACCTATGACGAATACAATTGGCAGGTACTGCATGCTCGCTGGGATGAGCTGCGCTCACAGCTGCATGGTATCATCTTACCAGGCTCCGAGCGCAGTAATGGTGATGAAGCGCTATATGACAAATTGTGTGCCGTTGCACCGGACTTTTCACCTAAGTAACCTGAACGTGGGATAATAACTTGTTCTCTAGTGGCTTTTACGCCTAACAACAGCGTTAAGTTTTTTTGCAATATTAGCTGATTAACTCAAACCTTATCCCGAGCCAAGCTAAGTAGCGGTGGGGAGTATGCTTTCTAGGGTCGGATCAGCGCACATCAATAACGCTAAAACTGACTGCTAGAAAGGCATCAATTATCCGAAGCCCAAGTTATTTACTGTATAGTTACGTATTTACACTTACGTAATGCGATTGGTGTCTTAAGTGAGTGCCAAAGCTGACAGCGAGAAGGGTCATAGTTAGTCGACATCTATATTTTTAAGCCCCAATCTTATCTTAATATTTCAGGTAAAAGGTCAAATTAGCTCAAATTTACCATGTAAATACGATAATCTGAGCAAATATAGCCAAGCTTACATGCTTGCGTTGTTTGCTGAAATATCTTTGTCATAAAGGGTAGCTACTGTCTGCGCCAAGTTAACAAACCTGAGCAATAAATGAGAGTGCAGTATGAAATGTTTATCTTTCCCCTTATCTTGGTTTCTATGTAGTTTATTTACCTATGGACATACAAAAAATGCTTATGCGTCAGATGAGCCATGGCTAACGCATGCAGAGTTTATTTACCCTGTTAATACCTTGGGTGTAGATGAACGGCCATACTTAGCTGTCAGTAGCACACAAGGAGTGGCACTACTTGATACACAAGGCAAGGTGCTTTCGAGCATTGATATAAAGTCGGAGCACTTAGACTTTCGATGGCTCCCTGAGTCTTCACAAGTGGGAATATTATCAACGCTTGATATTAACTCGGGTAAAGTTCAGTTGATAAAAGTAGATGTCGCCGCGGGAGAGCTTAGAGCTATGGCTGAGTTTTCGGCAAAAAACACTGCTATCGATGCTTTATGTGTTGGTAGTTCGTCTGAGCATGTTGAACTTTATACCGTGGATGTAGATGGCAGTGTGCAGCAATTGGCCATCAATACCAAAAATATCGAGCACTGGTATTTGCACCCTGTAAGAGATTTTACCGTGGGGCCTAATATAAAATCTTGTGCCGTGGACGATACCGCTCAAACTCTATATATCGCAGAAGAAAACATTGGTATTTGGCGTTATTCCGCCAACCCCGAGCATGAGGTAAATCGTACATTGTTACAACTACCCACTGAGCTAGAAGTTGAATATGTAGATGCTACCTCATTTGGCGATGTTGCAGTGGTATCACCGGACTCCAATCATATCTGGTTGTTTGATTCTACAAATACTACCTTCAACCCAATTGCGCTTACACATGATGTGGCACCTAAAACACTTCAATTACAACGTGAGGGTACATCGTTAGTTGCGTATCTATTCGATGAAAAATCAGGGCACAGTCGTAACATCGAATTGAGCGATATTTCAACCAAGCAAGGTGATATAACACAAGGTGAAGCGCAGCAAAGCTTTACACCTTATGGTCAAACACAGCCGGTGCAATCATATGGTGATGCGGCAGATGATCCTGCTATTTGGGTAAATAGTAAAGTACCATCACAAAGCCTCGTTTATGGCACAGACAAAAAGTCCGGGTTAAATGTTTATGACCTAGAGGGAAAATTACTCAAATCTCTGCCAGTTGGACGGGTGAATAATGTGGATATTCGCTACAACATTAACGTAAATGGTGAAACAGTAGATATTGCTGCGGCCAGCAACCGTACCTCTCAAAGCATTAGCCTATTTAAAATAGACAGAGGAACCGGCTTACCCTCACTGCTTGGCGACTTAAAAACCGATCTGGCAGATCCTTATGGCTTATGTATGGGTAAATACGGCAAAGATTTGGCAGTATGGATAAACGATACGGATGGCCGCTTTCAAAGATACAATATTGAATTTAACAATAATATGGCCACCGCAACAATGACTATGCAGTGGACGGTGCCAAGTCAGCCTGAAGGCTGTGTTAGTGATGATGAGAACTTGCGACTATTTTACGGTGAAGAGTCAACGGGAGTATGGTTGAAAAACTTGGACGAGAAATCGGCTGATACATTGATAGCAACCGCTACAAGCGACGTGCATGCTGATATTGAAGGCATGAGCTTATTTACGGTGAACGATCAACACTACCTTATTGTTTCAAGTCAGGGTAATAATCGATACGCTGTTTATGCAGTTGATGATAACAACAAATATCTTGGCGTTTTTGCTGTAGGAGCGAACTGGACAAAAATGATAGATGGTGCCTCAGAAACTGATGGACTTGATGTAACAAGTCATCACCTTGGCCAAGCGCTGCCCGATGGACTCTTGGTTGTCCAAGATGGGCATAATGTAATGCCCAAAGCAGCGCAAAATTTTAAGCTAGTTAGTGGTACTTTATTGAGAAACTGGATACTCGAAAAGATAAACTAAACCGATCGCCATAAATGCGGTGAGCGGTTAACTTACTTCAAGTGATAAAACCACTGCTTTGGATCAGAAGCTGCTTGCTAGCAGCTTTAATACCTGACTAGGATATTAAACTTGGTCAATGCTGTCAGTCAGCGTGTTTGAACAAGTGTGATCGTTAATACAGCATTCCGATGTCAAATATTCTATGACAGCCTCTAAAGCGCCGCACTCCAAAGAACAAAGTAGCACTCTACCTTCACGTTTTTGCTTTATCAGACCTGCTGACACTAAAGAAGATATGTGATGTGTGAGTGTTGAAGCTGGTATGTTTACTTTGGCTTGAATATCACCAACAGGGATACCGCTATAGCCCACTTTTGTTATCTCTTTGTATATCGTCAAGCGTACAGGATGCCCTAATTCTTTTAGTATTTTTGCTACATGCTCTAGTTCCATTTATACCTCTGAATTGCCCTCATTACCCGTGTGTAGAGTATACATTTTTCATGGGTTCAGACCAAAGTAAAAACAGATATTTCGAATTTCTTCGAAATAAATATTGAACGAATTTTTATTTCGAATATACTGGTAATGTCAAATTGTTTTAGGAGCATTTTATGTCTACAGAATTTATCAGTATGGCAAACGAAACATTAAATATGTTTATGTTTTTAGCCATTGAGTTAACCATCCTTTACATCGTCATTAGTTATGCAATAGGTGTACTACAAGAGTACGTGCCAAAAGAGAAAGTTCAGACGTTGTTAGCTTCTCAGAATGGCCGTGGATATGTGATTGCAGCGGTGCTAGGAGCGATAACTCCGTTTTGCTCTTGCTCAACAATCCCGTTTTTAAAAGGGTTGTTAAAAGCGCGAGCAGGATTTGGCCCAACTATCGTATTTTTGTTGTCTAGTCCGCTGTTAAACCCGCTAATTATTGGCATTCTTGCTGTTACTTTCAGTATTCAACTCGCTGTTTTTTATTTTGTCATCGCCATGGTGGTATCAATAAGTGCGGGAGTGTTATTGGAAAAGCTAGGTTTTGAAAAGTATGTGCGACCAGAAGCGTATGCCGAACAAGAGAAATCATGCACCCCTTCAAATAAAAGCAGTGAAAAGCCATCAACTGAACCAAACCGTTGGATAAAAATCTGGCGCTCAACCTGGAAAGATTTTAAGAAAACCCTGCCGTATTTATTAGTGGGTGTATCTATTGGATCCATTATTTATGGTTTTGTACCTACAGAACTGATTGTTAAGTATGCAGGAGAAAATAAGTGGTATGCCATTCCAATAGCCGCAGTGATAGGTATCCCTTTATACATCAGGGCGTCTGCCATTATTCCTTTAAGTGCTGGGTTGGTTAAAAAAGGGATGGCAATGGGGTCAGTGATGGCACTGATCATAGGTAGTGCGGGCGCAAGTTTGACAGAAGTGATTTTGTTGCGGTCGATATTTGAAAAGCAAATGATAGCAGCATTTTTGACCGTGGTACTCGGCATGGCAATGGCCGCGGGTTATTTGTATTCAGTAGTATTTTAGTTGGTTATTGAGGAGCTTATTATGAATACAGTATTTGATGTAGTTATCATCGGTGCAGGCCCTGTTGGTATTGCGGCTGCTGCTCATGCTAAAAATAATGGATTAGTACCATTGGTTTTAGAAAAAGGAGCAACAGTTGGTAATGCAATTAAAGAGTGGGGACACGTGCGCTTATTTACTAAATGGTCGTATTTAATTGATAAAGAGGTTGAAAAAATACTAAATCATCAGGGGTGGAAAATGCCTAATCTTGATGAGACCCCCACGGGCAAAGAGTTGGTAGACCAGTATTTAGCTCCAGCGGCAAACGCGGTAGAGTTATCTAAGTATATTCGATATAACGCAGAGGTGATTGCGATAGCAAAAGAGGGTCACAGTAAACACACAACTCAAGACCGTAATGAAAAGAACTTTGTTATTCATTATCGAGACGCAGAGCAAGATGTGCATATCATTCATTCTAAAGCCGTTATTGATGCGTCCGGGACTTGGTCTTCACCAAATCCGATAGGGCGAGACGGTCTACCTGTACCGGGCGAAGCCAAGAATAGCGATGCTATTGCTTATGGCATTCCTGATGTACTGGGCAAAGCGCGTGATGATTATCAGGGGAAAACAACTTTATTGATAGGTGGTGGACATTCAGCAATAAATGTAGGGTTAAACCTTATTGAATTGCAAAACAGTGCTCCTGATACCAAAATATATTGGGGCTTAAGGGGAGAAAACCTCGATAAACTGCTAGGTAGTGGTATTAACGATAAAGTGCCAGCCCGTCTTAAGCTTGGCCGTGCAGCGCAAAGTACCATCGATAGCGGTAAGTTAACTCTTTTATCTGACCTGAATGTAAAGCAAATTAGTCGCGAAGCTAAAGGCTTGAAGGTATCACTGACATCCAACGGTTGTGGTTCTCATATTTATGTCGACAAGATAATCGTTGCTACAGGCTTTAAACCAGATCTACACATGCTTAGAGAGATAAGGCTAAACCTTGACGAAGTCGTGGAAGCACCGCGAGGTATTGCAAGTATGGTCGACCCTAACGCCCATAATTGTGGTTCAGTACCTGGTCATGGTGCCAAAGAATTGGTACATATTGATACCAATTTTTATATCGTTGGTATGAAATCTTATGGCCGTGCTCCATCATTTTTGATGCTACATGGGTATGAGCAGGTACGCTCGATCACTGCTAAATTGGCGGGAGATGAAATGTCAGCCAATGAAATACGTTTAACGTTTCCAGACAGTGTTACCAATAAGCAAAGTTGTTGTTGATGTCAGGAAGTTTTCTATTAGCAGCGGTTTGTCTTGTTAGGCAGTAAAAAAGAAGTGGCACTGATCCTTATGTGAGCAAATAACTTTGAGGTTATAGGGACCCACTTTAAAAGTCAGCGCCACTCGTTCTTATATCCTTAATTTGGTTTGGTACAGTCTGTGTAATGTCCTGTAATCGCGTCGCTCCATTTCTCTGCTATACCTAGGTTTGGTTAGCCTCTATCGCTTTATTTTCTCGGTGATCATTTGGTTTCACACATTGCGAACGAGATAGAAGCAGAGGTATGAAAGAGTGAAGTACATATAGTTTTCCTATTACTTTATGGAGCGAACGACAATGCGCGTAAGGAAAAATGTTAATAACATCAGTGATGGTACACTACTTTGGTATTCAAGAGCTGTAGAGGCGATGAAGCAAAAAGACATCAAAGATCCGACGAGTTGGTGGTACCAAGGTGCTGTCCATGGGTTTGGTCTAGATAACAGTCCTAATCTAGCTCCTGGTAAGACGTGGAGTGAGCTTAGTGTGTGGCAACAAGCAACAGACTTTCCACCACCAGAAGACTTAGTTGACAGTATTTACTGGCAACAATGTCAGCATGGAACATGGTACTTTTTACCTTGGCACAGAATGTATTTGCAATTTTTTGAGCAAATAGTCGCCAAAACAGTCGTTGAACTTGGAGGCCCAGAAGACTGGACGCTCCCTTACTGGAACTATTGCGACGCTAACAATCCTGCACTCAATGAAAATGAACAGCTACAAGCATTGAAGTTGCCTGCAGAGTTTGGTGCAGAGCAACCGAACTCAGATTTTCCTGGGTTGTGGATGGTAGAAAGGGCACATTACAAAGTGTCGTCGAAAGCCGATGCTAGCTGTGAAGCTGCTATGCAACTGAAAAACTTTACCACGCCTATTCCTTCGCAAAGCTTTGGTGGTGTAAGAACAGGGTTTAGTCACGACTCAGGTACTTTTGGCAAGCTAGAAAATAATCCACACAACTTGATCCATGTGGATATCGGTGGTGCAATGGGGGATCCTAATACGGCAGCGCTCGATCCTATATTTTGGCTGCATCATGCAAATATAGACCGCTTATGGCAGAGCTGGATTGACCAAGGGCGTGAAAATACCAGTGATCCTAGTTGGCTCAATCAGGCATTTGAGTTTCACGATGCCAATGGTAAGCCTGTGACTGTTCAAGTGAAGCAAGTACTGTCAACGGAAACGCTAGGGTACACATACAGTGAAAATTATCCTGATGTAAAAGTACGTCAAGAACGAGATAGCAAGCTATTCGCAATGACTCCTTTAGCAGGAAATGAAATATTCGATACCATTGCCGCAACAACAAAATCCTTTTCACTTGGCTCTCAAACGACGCCAGCACAGCTTGAGTTCCTACCCGAAAAGCAGCAAGTTGCCAAGGTTTCAGCGCTTGCGAAATCGAGTAGCCAAAGACCGAATCAGGTTATCATTGCGCTCGATAACGTAACTGGCTCTGGCGTTGTTGCGCCATTAAGTATTTTTGTGAAAACATCTGCTGCTGAGCGCGTGTTAGTTGGTAAAGTTGGTCTGTTTGGTTTGACTCAGGCATCAACCCCAAGTGTTAGGCATGCAGGTACTGGTATTAACGTTGAGCTTGATGCAACGGAGGCATTTAACCAGTTACGTTCGCAACCAGACTGGAGTTTCGAAAAAGTAGAAATTGAGCTCGAGCCAAGTAGGGAGCTTGGTGAGGCGAGAGTGACGGTGGGACGAGTAAGTGTGAAGGCTGAGGTTGTATAACCGCCCATGTTAACGTCGACATTAAAGCGGATTAGTTACCTAAAGGTAGCTAATCCTCACTGGCTCATTATACTTTTTGCTGCGCTATTATGGGTTTACTATCTGGCACAACAAGTAGGTTTTAGTGGCGAAGCTCACCTGCATCACGCACACCACAACATGCACCATAGTCCTGAAACTATATTTTTTAGGCCTGTACTAGATTGGATGATAATGGTGTATGCCATGATGCTCCCGATGACCAGTAGCACTATTCGTGCCATCGTAAATCGAATACCTGTAGCTAGACAATCGCGCAGTTTACTCATTTTTATATTGGGCTACTCATTAATTTGGCTCGTTTTTGGCTTAGTATTATTCTCAGCTTCAAAGTGGGTGGAAACCTTATCGTCTCTAGTTACCCAAGCTAATTTGTCGATTGGAGCGCTGGCATATTTGGCCGCTGGGGTTGTTTCTAATGCAGACTTTCGGATCCGACTACTTTCAGCATGCGGTAGCATTTGGGCTCCTCGTATTGTGGGATATAAAGCTGATTTAGATATTGCAAAGATTGGCATTATTGAGGGGGTTAAATGTGTACAAACCTGCGCACATATCATGGTTGCTATGTACATTGCAGGGCACAATTTAATGCAGATGGCGGTACTTACAGTCGCATTATTTTATGAAAAAAGCCGTTACAGAAATAAAGAAGATCTGTTGAGAAATACGTGCTTCTTCTTAGCAATTTGGGAGCTGGCTATATTCTATCAATAAGAGTTTAGTAACTATTTTCTGCAATAAAATAATAAACTGTGCTGATTGTATTAAGCACAGTTTACAAGTCAAATCACTGCAATAAGCAATAAATGCAAGACGCTGCGTTTACTTTTTAATCTGTACATTTAAATCCAGCTCAGAAATAAAGTACACGATAATTTGGTACTGTCTGTCAGTGTCACACTGGGGACATTCCAAGCCCAGATCTACCCCATATTGGAGCAATTCCCAAACCATAGATAAACAAAAACCCCATCAAAACAGTGTTTTGATGGGGTTTCAGTGTCGCTATTTGGTGGAGCTGGGGGGATTTGAACCCCCGTCCGGAAAGCGTCGACCTTCGGTCCTACATGTTTAGTATCGTCTATTGGTTAACCTTTAAATCTCGGACGAACACGATAAGTAAAGGCGAGGCCGCTTAGTTTTAGCCCTTCAACCCCGGCCAGGGTTTCCGTAGCGATCTTGTGTAGGGTGACACTCCAGAACCAGATCCACAAGAATATCATGGAGGAGTGCTAGCGGGCTATTATGCCGCTAGAGCGTAGTTATCGTCGTTTGCGATTACTTTAAATGCGGCTTTTTTACGAGGCCAACCGCACCTCGACATGCACCTCAGGCTTCTTGAATCCCGTCGAATCCTAATCAGCCCCTGAATAAATTCAGTACGTGTTAGTAATTAACTACTTATGTACTAACTATGCTTTGCATTATACATAGGATTAATGTCTTTACAATGGCTTATCACGCTATTAAGAGGTGATTTAACGCAGTATACAGTTTGTTTGATTAATTACTCACCGTTTTGGAAGGAAGAAGCTTTGTGGATACTAGCATGAGGTATTGAGCAACGGTGCCTGCTAAATCGTAAAAAGCCTAAGCCGTGCTTTTACATACTGACTTTTAACATTACTAATTGCTCAGTAAGTGTGCTTAAATAACAGCAACCTACGATCAAAGCCAAGATTTAATAAAAACTAAAAATGAACAGCTTATATCTCTGCATTAGCCTAGGCGATAGGCCTTTGGACTTTACATCAATTGCTGGGCGCATCATGACTGCTTCAGAGTCTGACTTTCCAAGCTATGTAACAATGGGGTTTAGACAGACGCTCTATAACGTGTTTTCGTCTATTTGCTTGCCAATATTTGATGTAGAGCAACCAATTCAATTTCTTGAACAAACCGCTACGCTTCATAATATACAGTTGTTTAAAACCAAAACGGACTTTATGTCGAGTAAAGAAAACAGCTTTGTGTGTATCAACTTGAGTGTTAACAATCATACTATTGAAAAGCTGAAGTCTAGCGCAAAAGGAGACAGGCTTGGAAAAAGTGTTATTAAGGCGCTCGCGCCGCTTGATTGCGGTGATGTGTTACAGCACTGTGCAGTGCAACAAAGTGATAGCTTTATCGGTATAAATTGGTATTTAGAGCGTGTTGAACACCTTGAAGAGGTGCCGCTTAAAACCTGTAAAACCACGCTGGTTGCATTTTATATGACAGCATGGCTGATGTTACAGCGGATCAACCGAGTGCAAACATCGATGGAGCTTCGACCAAAAAGAACCGGAGAAAAGCACCATTTTACCAAATCAATATTAGATACTCGGATCAAGCTGTTAAACATTGAGCGATTTATTTTTACCAAAAATAGAACCAAAAATGCAGTTGTAAAAGCATTCTGTGATGACTTAGTAAATGATGAAGAGTTTTTACTAAAAGAAAAACTAGACGATGCCAAACAGTTGCACCAATCTTTTGAGCAACATTTAGAAAACTACACCAGCCTTGAACAAGTTATCAATTCTGAGAAGACTAACGGTTTATTGCTACTGTTGAGCGCCGGTTCGATATCCTTGACCCTGTTTTCGGCGTCGTTTGTTAGTGTGCAAGAAAACACCCTGATCTTTAACTTATCTAAATTGCTTTCATTACCGATTTTAGGTTCGCTAGGGATCTCCTTGTTAGTTTTAGTTTTTATTTACCTAAAACATAAGGCTGATAGATTAGTGCTGGACTAAGTATGAGAGAATAACATGTTGGTTTAATACTTGCTCAAACGAGCGTTATTCCCAAATAGGGCGTAATTATCATAACAATTAGCACCAAATAATTTGGGTATTGTTGGCGGTTGAGAATAACGATGAAAGCTCGACAAACCATATACTTTCTAATACAGTGACGGCTCAAAATGACCTGTGATTGAACCTTGTTATGCGCATGCTTTACAAGGCAACAATTGCGATTACGCTATCAAATTTTATACTAATTTGCTCAAATAAAAGCGCTATTCTGAAGTGAGAGAAAATCTTGTCGATAATACCGTTACTGTATTGTGCTTACACCAAGGTACTGACATCTATATGGGTAACACAAACATTTTACGGCTTAGGTGTGCGACATAAGCACTTTTTAACGAAGGTAGCGCCAGAGCAGATCCTTCAAACTGCGCAAACATTAACGCAAATTAGCCTTACACGCTCGAATAAAACAATATGAACCAAGCAGCCAAATTTAAAACTCCGCACCAGATCCAGTCATTAAAAAAAGCGTGCGACAGCTTAGGAATACCATACCAAAACCTAGACTCATTCTCTGAGCAAATTTTAAAAGTGAGCTACAAGAATAAAGCGTTTATATTTGGCGCTGGTAATATTTGTTCGTTTCCTATCAATTCGGCAACGTCCACCTTTTTAGCCAAAGATAAATCGCACACCGTCAATGTACTAAGGGCAAGCGGCTTTAATGTCCCTGAAGGTGATTACTTCTTTTTGCAAAGTGCATTTGCCATGTACCGAGGCGCAGGCAAAGAAAAGCAAGACGCGCTTTGTTATGCCAAACGTCAAGGTTACCCGCTATTTATTAAACCTAATGACGGCTCAAGAGGCGCGTTTATCGAAAAGCTCTACAACGACCAAGACCTGCAAAATTACATTGACAAAAATCAGCAAAAACTGAGCTGTGTCAGGATAGAAAAGCCTCTGCAAGGCGATGAATATCGGCTATTTGTGGTAGACGGCAAAATCTGGTTTGGTTATAAACGTCGCCCGCCATTTATTACGTTTGATGGCGTACAAACGGTTTCGGCGCATTTACAAGCGCTTATGCAAACACAAGCGCAGTATGGCCATAGCTCATTAAGTTTGGACAGCTCATATATTAGAGAATATTTATCGGCTAATCAGTTAACCTTGCAATCTATTCCAGCAAAAGGGGTAACATTTAACTTTTCACCAGCAATGAATATTGCACTCGGCGGTGAAGTGGTGGATTATTCAGAGTGTTTTAGTGATGAATTGAACGCATTTACCGACAAAATCTTTAAGCTATTCAATCTGCGTGTTTTTGGTTTAGATGTTTACAGTCAAGCCGATGATATAAATCAGGCAGAGGCGTTAACAATTTTAGAAATAAATGGCAATCCGAGCTTGGAGTCAGCAGAAAAGCATTCAACGACCGATATAGTCACAAGACTGTGGGCGTTTATCATTGAAGAGATTTTTAACCATGACAGATAAAACGCAGTTTTTAGCACTGACAAAATCGTTTGCTAAGTTTGGCTCTGGGATCTGTTTAGCACGGTTGCAACTTGCTATTGAGCACTTGTCACTTGACGCATATATTGAGACCACCAAGAAGTTAGTGATCACCGGAACGAACGGCAAAGGCTCGGTGGCCAAGCTCACCAATCAAATCTTGTGCGGTGCAGGCAAGTCAACAGGCTTATTCACCTCGCCACACTTTTTAGAATTTAACGAACGGTTTATAGTAAATGGTGAGCTTGTTGACTATGCAGAGTTAAATCACGCTGCGCAAAATATTGTGCCAACCCTTAACAAAATAACAGCGACCTTAAATGAAGAATTTGGGGTATTTGAATTTTTATATTTAGTTGCATTAACTGTGTTTAAGCACAAAAAAGTTGAGCTAATTATCATGGAAGCGGGAATAGGTGGGCGATACGACCCAATCCGCTTACTCAAATCACGTTTTGCAATACTCACGTCAGTTGATCTTGAGCACTGTGACATTCTTGGTAACACCAAAGAGCTGATCGCCTTTGATAAAATCGACGGCTGTGAGCACGGTGGTAAGTTGGTGGTGGGGAATATCGACGAGCACCTCAAAAGTAAAGTACGCGCGTATGCAAAGTTAAGAGACATACAATGCTACTTTAATAACGACATTCAGCTTAATAAGCAAGCAAGCGCTTTTAATCAGTATCAAGTGACATTAGATGATAATGCACCCTTTAGTATCACGCCCAAGACGTTTGGCAAGTTTGCACAAGAAAATATAAAAACCGCTATTTTGATGTCAGAAGTCTTTTCAAAAGACGTGGGATTTACTATCTCAGCTGAGCAATATAGCGACGCAATCAACCGGTTTACAAATGATGGCCGGTTAAGCTTGGTATGTGATGTGCCGAAAATTTTTGTAGACAGTGCCCATACCGATGAGTCTTTTAACATGTTATTTGACTCAATAAAACAAGACTTCCCGCAAGCGCGTATTGTGGTGCTAGCGGGGATCTCAAAAGGGCGCGATCAGACGGTATTGACTGCAAGAATAGCTGAGGTGGCAGAGCACTGTATTGTGAGTAAAGCCAGTTTTAAAGGCGCAGAACCCGCACTCTTACAAAGTAAACTCAAAAACCATGGGCTAGCAGCATCGCAATCAGACGATCTAAAACAAGCCGTGATGGAAGCCAAAGCATACGCGCAAGCTCATGATGCCATAGTGTTTGTTTGTGGCGGTTTATTTTTTGCCGGAGAAGTCTCAGCTATTCTGCTTAATAAGTCAAACGAAGATATTTATTTATATTAATTGGAAGTAAGCTAATGACTACTATTACCGAAGCGCGTTATTTTGATCAGGGTATATTTACGCACTTTATTCAACCACAATATAAAAACTTTTGTGGGATCTGTTCATTAATCGCTGTAGTTAATACTTTGTTTGATGACGAATTTACTCAAGACTCCTTTCATCAACAATTTAATGCTGGGTTCTATACCAAACGTAAAGTCTCGGGCTTCGCCGACCCAGCAACTGAAAATATGGCGTTAGTAGACCCAAAAGGCATGAGTAACTTTGACATTATTCGTTTGTTTAACAGTGTGTGTAAAACCAACAAGGTGGCACCATTTAGCGCCTTGTTAACTGGCGATATGCTGGCGCAGATTGCCGTTTCAGATATTGCTAACTGGGTCACACAAAAAGAAAACTTCATCATTTATCACTGTGTTGGTCATTACAAAGTCGTAGCAGGTTACACCGCGAGCCAAACCGGACATTACTGGATAATGGCTGACTCAAAACGCCATGGCGACATTGCACCCATTCAAAGCTTATCTCACCAAGCGGTAACGGCATTGGCAAACACCTCACAAAAGTATGGCTTTATTTTACTTTCAACAAAACCCATCGACTTTTTAGCCTCAGAGTCTAACAACAGCGCCGTATTCCCGGTTGAATCAAAAAGTGCCATCACCACTTGTCAGTGAATAACTCTATACTTCAACGCCCATATTGGGCGATAGCTTAACGAAAAAGAGTCAAAACACATCAATGTCTTCACCTCCTGAAGAAACAAGGTCGTACTTTGGCTTTTCGTCGTCTAGGCATTGAATAAACAAACACACGTTAAAATCAGCCCTGAGTTTGCGATAATCCATTGCTTTAAAAAATTCACTTTCTTTTTCCTAAAATCCAATTACCCTATATTGAAACAGCCTTATAGGCTACTCATTACTCATACTTAGTTATGAAATTGGCGTTTAACGCAAAAGTTTACCTAAAGGTTTTGCGTGTAAAGCCGATTAATGTAGGGAAAATAATAACTTGTATTTTTGATGCACAGAATGATTTACATTCATTTATATTTTGTAGCAATTCACACGATGTTAAGCTTAACAATCAAAAGAACTTGTGCTCAAATGAAGTCGCTGCATTAAAAACAACATATAACAATAAGTTTGTGCATACTTTTTCAGGGTTGATGAATGTCATTATTTCGCTTTGATGAGGATGAGGGCTACGTTTATTTGCTTTCTCATCCCGTAGAATCTGGTTTTCCGGCAAGTTCGTCTCAGTTAGTTGAGATGATTGAAGGCTCGCCGTATGCGGATTTTGAAATCATCCATGCCAATATTGGTCAACTATTTACTGCCAGTGAAACGCCAGAGCAAGATTCTTTGGTGGTTGCACGTGCCATTGATGCGTCAATATCTGTCCATATTGAAGAAGGGAATATGCTTGCGGAGGCAAAAATTACCACGGCAAAAGGTGGTAAGCTGGTCTGTATGAACAAAGCCAAGCAAGCATTAATACAAGCCGGTATTAAAAAAGGGGTGAGTGGTAAAGCACTTGATAACCTGCTTGGTCAACAACTTGAGTTACCTGCGGGGCACACCTACAAAGGCATAGTCGCCCACGGTCAACGCGCAAAAGATGGCAGTGATGCAAAGTTTGTGCGCCTGTGCATGACAGCGCAAGACAGAGTGCTCAGCCCGCAGCAATCAAGTGGTGGTAAAGTGGATATGCGCAATCTAGGCGCAATCATCACCGTTAAACCTGGTAGTCCATTGATGAAAAAAGTGCCTCCAACGGAAGGTGAGCCGGGATATACGGTATTTGGCGATGTGATTGAGCCAAAACCGGGTAAAGACGCGCCGCTGGAAGTGTCTGAAGGTACTAAACTCGACCCAAGCGATAGCAACTTATTGATTGCAGACTCTAAAGGCGTGCCTGTGGCTATTCCCAGAGGGATGCGTGTAGATGACGTGCTGTGTTACGACAATATTGATGTAACAACAGGACATGTTGAATTTGATGGTAGCATTATTGTTAGTGGCGACATCAAAGATGGGATGCGAGTAAAAGCCTCGGGTGATATTACCGTTATTGGCTTTGTTGAGTCTGCGGTACTAGAAAGCAGTAGTGCGGTAACGGTAATGCTTGGGGCGATTGGCCGTAAGCGAACCGAAGGGGAGGCATTCTCATGTTCTATTCAAGCCAAGCGCAGTATCTCTTTGGGTTATGCGCAGTATTGCCAAATAGAAAGTGAGCATGACATTTTAATAGAGCGTCAAGCGCTGCATTGTGATCTGACATCAAAGCGATTGATCAAGGTCGGTAAAGGCGATACCCCAAGAGGTAAATTAATTGGTGGTAATGTGTTTGATGCCATGCGAATTGAAACCGGTGAGTTAGGCGCGCCTTCTGGTACAAGAACGCGAATTTCATTGGCGCAAGATTGGGACAGCCTACATGATAAGCACCGTGAGCTGGTAGAACTTGAAAAGGTACTTGCTGCTAAGGTAATTGAAATCAAGCTGGCGATGAAGCGAGCGAAGGCGTCTTCTCAATCACCGAAACGCGACGCTTACTTGGCCAAGTTGCAACACAGTGAAAAACAAATCAATAAGCACTATGGCCTTAACCAGCGCAACATTCGTTTAGTACAACAAAAAATACATCGACTTACGCGTTTAAGCCGGGTCACGGTGAACGAATTGATGCACCCAGGCACTGAAGTCAAAATAGCCAAAGACACTAAATTGTTTTCAAGAATATACCCGCCAAATTTTGTTAAATTACATGAAGGTAAGCTGATGCAGCAGTTTACCACTGCAAAAACCGCAGAAATTGCCTAAAAATATGCCAGCAACCTAGCTGGCATTTGAATTTTTATACCAATTATCTTAATTAAGTGGTCTATTTTGAGGCGAGAAAATCTTGTCGATAACAAGGCAAAAATTTTGCTATTTAGTTGTTCTAAATGAGAAATTTTTAACGCCGTTAGCGTCAGATTGACTCCTTCAAATTGAGCAAGTATTAAGTTTAATTGGTATTACTGTTCTGTTTGGCCTTCTTCTTCTTCAGGTTCTGGTAGCGGCCAACCACCTAATGCCTGCCATTTATTCACGATATAACAAAATAGCTCAGCGGTGCGTTCAGTATCATATAAAGCGCTGTGAGCTTGGCTATTGTCAAATTCGATCCCTGCGGTACGGCAAGCTTTGGCAAGGACAGTTTGTCCAAGCGCCAGTCCTGCAAGCGAAGTTGTGTCGAAGCTTACAAACGGGTGAAAGGGCGTGCGTTTTATATTATTGCGCTCAATTGCGGCATTTAAAAAGCCATGGTCAAAAGCGGCATTGTGAGCTACAACAACAGAGCGCTGGCAGCCTGCGGCTTTTTGGGCTTTGCGAACGGCTTTACAGATTTCTTTAATAACTTCGTCTTCAGCAACTGCGCCCCTAAGCGGAGAGAATGGATCGATACCATTAAACTCTATTGCTGATTGTTCAATATTAGCCCCTTCAAAAGGTGCGACATGAAAATGTACCGTCTGATCTAAACTTAATATGCCGTTATCATCCATTTTTAGCATACTGACTGCGATTTCTAGTAGGGCGTCAGTATCTTTATTAAAGCCTGCGGTTTCCACGTCGATAACTACAGGAAAGAAGCCGCGAAAGCGTTTTGAAAATAGCGTTTGCTCGGTATCAGACATAATCTTCTTGGTTTGTGAAATTGAGCGGCCTATTATACTGATACCTCGGCAAGATGCGAGCGACTTGCAAGGGTTCAAAGTGGTATATTTATTGCTTTTGATTTGTAGATAATGGTTTAGTATTGCGGTTCACACAAAATTGGCACACCGTAATGGCATACTAATGAGTGAATGTAGTGAGGTATTAAGTGATTAAGTTTTATAAATCAGCGAGTTGGATAAGCTTATCCCTGTGCGCCGTGACGCTTAATGCTGATGCTGCGATGCGGCAATATGCTGCCGAGGCAGACGCATCCCATTGGCAAGTTGACCAAACCAACCGCTTGAGCTGTGCATTAAACCATGAAGTTCCGTATTATGGTGAAGCGATTTTTTCCAGCCATGCCAGTAAAAATAAAGACTTAACGTTTAATCTTGATATGGTAGTGCGCCCTGAAAGTTACGACTTTGCTGGCCTTGAGTCGGTGCCGCCGTTGTGGCGAGCCGGTAAACCAGCAAGAAGCATTGGGCAGATGAAGTTACTGAAAAAGTTTGATGGTGAGCTGGACAATGATGTGGCGTGGGAGCTGCTAACGGAGCTTGAAAAGGGGTATTTTCCCACGTTTTATTATAAAGATTGGCACAATGATGTAGACAAAGTGTCTGTGGCACTGTCGTCAGTCAATTTTAAGCAAGCCTATTGGGCATTTTTGCAGTGCCGAGACAATTTATTGCCCTATAGTTTTGAAGATATTGCATTTACTGTGATGAATTATAAAAAGAATTCCAGTGAGTTAACAAAATCATCTCGACAACGTTTGGATATGATAGGCGAGTACTTAAAGAACGATCCTAAAATTGAGCAAATTTATATTTCTGCATACAGTGATAGCTACGGCGGTAGAGACACCAATTTGCGACTGTCAAAAAGGCGAGCGGAGGCGATAAAGTCTTATATGGCAAGCCTTGGGGTGGCAGAGGATAAGATTATGACTGATGGTTTTGGTGAAAAGCGTCATGTGGACACCAATGATAATGCCATTGGTCGTGGTAAAAACCGTCGGGTGATTATTCAAATATCAAGGCCTTGATGGTTTTGGTGGAAGAGATCGCGACGTAAAGTCGCTCCTACAAGGGGTTGTGTGCACAGCAAATATGCTTACAGCTTTAGATTGTGTCTGCATGAGCGTGCAGTGTGGTCGAGAAGAGATCGCGACGTAAAGTCGCTCCTACACGGGATTGTGTGCACAGTACATATGACTTCCCTCTTTATATTGTGTCTGTATGAGCGGGCTGTGTGGTGGGGAAGAGATCGCGACGTAAAGTCGCTCCTACAAGGGGTTGTGTGCACAGCAAATATGCTTACAGCTTTAGATTGTGTCTGCATGAGCGGGCTGTGTGGTCGAGAAGAGATCGCGACGTAAAGTCGCTCCTACAAGGGGTTGTGTGTGCAGTACATATGCTTCCAGTTTTAGATTGTGTTTGTATGAGCGGGCTGTGTGGTCGAGAAGAGATCGCGACGTAAAGTCGCTCCTACAAGGGGTTGTGTGCACAGCAAATATGCTTACAGCTTTAGATTGTGTTTGTATGAGCGTGCAGTGTGGTCGAGAAGGATCGCGACGTAAAGTCGCTCCCACAAGGGGTTGTTTCTACAGTAAATATGCTTTCAGCTTTAGATTGTGTTTGTATGAGCGGACTGTGTGGTGGGGACAGAGATCGCGACGTAAAGTCGCTCCTACAAGGGGTTGTTTCTACAGTAAATATGCTTTCAGCTTTAGATTGTGTCTGTATGAGCGGGCTGTGTGGTCGAGAAGAGATCGCGACGTAAAGTCGCTCCTACAAGGGGTTGTGTGCACAGCAAATATGCTTCCAGTTTTAGATTGTGTTTGTATGAGCGGGCTGTTTGGTCGAGGAGAGATCGCGACGTAAAGTCGCTCCTACAAGGGGTCGCTTTTCTATTTTCCGTACGGCCGCTGCATTTTTATTAACCTAGACTCGGGCTAAGTTTATAGCACCTTGTTGCAGCTTGCTGTGAGTGCGAGTGGATGGCTAAGCTGGTTATTGTAGGTGATAGCGATAGGTTGTGCGGTATTTATCTCATAGGCGAGCGTTAAGTCCAGCTCTACGCTTTTGCTTTGCCCCGCAGTAAGTGTCAAAAACTCGTTTGCCTCTGGCGTGAGGCGTTTGGCCATTGGGCCTTGATAATTGAGCTTTTTACCATTTTGCTCTACCACTAAAAATTGACTCCACCATCCTTCAAACGGGGTATGCCAAATGAGGAACTTAGCATCTTCGTTCCCTAAGTTGGTAAAGGTGAATTTGACCGGATAGCTCATGGTTACGTCGTTACCTTTTGCGACACTACATTGAATGTTGCGCTGTGAATTCATACTTGCCTGCGGATCAGTGGTTGAAGTGGTGTCATTACAAGCTGCTAATAGCAAAGTGGCAGAAAATATTAATATGGGTTTCAACATAATTATTCTGAGCCTGTTGCCACGCCCAATCCTTTTTGTTTTCAATGTAATTGCTTTGCACTATGCTGAGCAATACGGTCAAATAACTAATAATACATATAGATGACTAAAAACAATAACAAAGAGTTCAATTCTTTTGCATCATTTTATCCTTATTATCTCTCTGAGCATAAAAATAAAATCTGCCGCAGGCTTCATTTTGCCGGGTCAACTGTGGTGCTAGTACTGTTATTCTATATCATTTTTTCGGCGCAGTGGTCGTTGCTTTGGTTGTTGCCTGTTGCGGGGTATGGTTTTGCTTGGATTGGTCACTTCTTTTTTGAAAAGAATAAACCCGCGACGTTCCAATATCCGTTATATAGCTTGATGGGAGACTGGGTTATGTATAAAGATATGATCTGCGCTAAGGTACCTTGGTAGGGAATATGAAGTAAACCAAATGAATATAAAACAAATGCTTATAGCGATGGGGTGTGTTTTTTTACTCAGCAGCTGTGAAACCATATCGGCAACAAGTGTGCGCAGCTTAGCAATGTTTAGCCCAGAAAATAGTCAGTGTTATAACAGACAGCGCCAGTCTAATTATTTTGCCGTTGATAGCCACCATCATTTTCAGCCGTTTCGCGGCGACGCTGTCCCTTTTAATAAATTGGTTAACTGGGCGGAGCGTGCTGGGGTGTTGTTTGTCAATGTATATGGTATTGGCCAAATCTATACACGCAAATCAGGATGTGTTGGTGAGCGAGGGTGCTACACACATGTCATCGCACCAAGTATTGAAAATGATATTAAAAATGCCAATAACTATGTAAAACATGGGGCAGATAAAGTGCATCTAACCCTATCAATGACCTTTGCTGATCTCCATAAACCAGACACGATACTTGCCAATATGGCGCTGCTTGAGGAAGAGTTTGGTGATCTATTTCGTTGGATGGGAGAGGTTAATATGGTGAAAGCCGCACACTTTGATAACGGTCATCAAGCAGTAAGTATGGATACTATCGCTAAGTGGCAGCCATTTATGCAAGTACTACAAGAGAAGAAGACTCCACTGGCACTGCATGCTGATTTGGGCGATAACGAGGCGCCGCTTCGCTACTTACCTTTACTTGAGGAAGTATTAACGCGCTACCCTGATAACGACATCATCTGGATGCACATGGGGATCTCAAAAGAGCTAAGCCGTATTGACCCCAGCTTACATATTCGCACCATGCAGAAGCTGTTTGCTCGCTATAAAAATCTTAAAGTGGATCTTTCTTGGCGAATTTTATACGACTATTATTTTAGCTTTCCAACCGTCAACAGCCAATATGTTGAGTTTATCAACGCCCATGCTGAGCGTTTTTTACCGGGGAGTGACTTTGTTGCCAGCAAAAACAAACGTTTTGCTGACTACAAAGAGGAAGTGGACATTAACAGTCGTGTTTTGGCCAGCCTTGACGATAATGCTTTTCGTCGTATCGCGCTTGGTCAGAACTACTTTGATTTGTTGGAATTACCGTATCGAGCGCCAGAGATCTGTACTACAGCGTCTCCTTAAGCATCGACAGCACATCGTTGACATCGAGCTTCATCACTTTGTCCGTATTGGCTAGCAGTTGATCTGCTAGATCTTTTTTATGATGATGCAGCTCAACAATTTGCTCCTCAATAGTTCCTTTAGCGATTAAGCGATATATCGTGACAGGGCGCGTTTGTCCCATGCGATGAACACGATCTGAAGCTTGCTCCTCAACCGCTGGATTCCACCAAGGATCCATGTGAATGACATAATCCGCTGCGGTAAGGTTCAGGCCAGAGCCGCCTGCTTTAAGACTAATTAGGAATACCTCGCCTTCACCTTTTTGAAAGGCGTTGACCGCTTGTTGTCGTGCCTTAGGAGGGGTACTGCCATCCAAATATTGAAAGCGAATACCACGTTTTTCAAGGTGACTTTTGATCAGCTGTAAATGACCAACAAACTGGCTAAAAATGAGCGCCTTATGATTATTTTCTTGTAGCTCTGTTAGTAATTCGTCTAATGCCGCTAATTTGGCACTGGCGACTTGGCTTTCAGCCAATAAGAGTTTTGGATGACAACAGGCTTGGCGTAAACGAGTAAGCGCTGCCAACATTTTAAAGCGCTGCTCATTGGCGCTATCTTGTTGCGCGGACTGGGAGATTTCATCAATGGCGTTTTGCCTAAGCGCTTCATAAAAGGTTTGCTCTTCTTGGCTTAACTGAACCGCTACATTTATCTCCGTACGTGGTGGTAGCTCTGTTAATACCTGGTGCTTCATGCGACGTAAAATAAACGGTTGGATCAGGTGTTTTAATCCTTTGCGGGCTCGGTGCGCTGCGACTTTGTCCTCATTTGCATTTTCAATTGGCGCAGAAAACTTTTCGCTAAAACGCTTCAGGTTGCCAAGTAGTCCCGGGTTTACAAACCGAAATAGTGACCACAGCTCGGTAAGGTTGTTTTCGATTGGTGTCCCTGTGGTAATAAGTTTAAATTTTCCTTTAAGTGCACATGCTGCCTGAGTGCGCTTTGCAAGCGGGTTCTTTAGTGCCTGCGCTTCATCAGCGACAATCGTTTCAAATGCAATGGGCTTTAATATGTCAACTTCGCGCTGTAATAAGCCGTAGCTTAAAATGACACAGTCCAGTGGCTGCAGATCACTGAGCAGTTGTGCTCTGGCCTCTGAATTTGCAGAGTCGGCAAATACTTTTACCGACAACGTTGGCGCAAACTTTTGAATTTCTTGCTGCCAATTAAAACAAACTGAGGTGGGAGCAATTATTAACGTAGGCCCTTTATGTGCACGAGCTAATAT
Organism: Pseudoalteromonas peptidolytica; assembly: GCF_012641745.1. Lineage (GTDB taxonomy): Bacteria > Pseudomonadota > Gammaproteobacteria > Enterobacterales > Alteromonadaceae > Pseudoalteromonas > Pseudoalteromonas peptidolytica. The sequence goes on along the minus strand of NZ_WEHZ01000035.1, from coordinate 10,156 downwards.
TATCGCTAGTGCTTGGATGGTTTTGCCAAGCCCCATGTCATCGGCAAGGCACGCGCCAGCGCCCCAATGGGCAAGTCGCATGGCCCAGTCAAATCCTGCTTGTTGATAGTCTCTAAGCTTGGCCTGTAATGTTGATGGTAGCTGCACAGTTAACGCCACGGCTTGGTGCATTTTATCATGTTGCTCTTCCCATGCAGGTAAGGTTTTCATGCGCATGCCGGTGGTGGCTTCAGCAATCAAAGGCGTAGCAAGTGGATGGAATTTACCGCCTTCGGTGGCATGATTGAGCTTATCAAGTTGAGACTTTAGTTCACTTGAAAGGGCAACCACCTGCTCACTGTCCAGTGCAATAAAACGGCCATTACTGGTAGCAACCATCTTGAGTAGTGTTTTTAGCTCAATCACTTGGTCATTATTTACTTGCAGCTCGCCGGTGATATCAAACCATTCGTTTTTCTTGGTCATAGCCAGTTGCAAATGTTGGCTTTCAAGCTTGTTACTGAGGCGGACTTTTTTACCTTTTGGCCACCTTAGCCTGAGTTGCATAGGGCAAGGATCTTGGTTGACTACCATTTCAAGCTCTTGCAATACCTCCAGTGCTTCATCCATTTGCGCCAAGCTGAGGCGGTTGTCAATCATCTCTAAAAACAACGGACAATGGGTGTCAAGTTCATCAAGCCCTTGTTGCTCAAGCAGGAGATCCCGGGTGGTAGACAAGCGTTTGCCGTCGATTTCTGCACTAACCGTGGCAGTACCATGACCAGGGTGGAAAACAGGGCCTTTTTCACCAAACGGCATCACCACACAATGAAAGTCTAAACCTTGATGGTAAGGTTGAATATTGATAACGAGGGTAGACTGCGCTGCAATGACATCAAGACCTGTGTCAATGTCGGCTAAATCCGACTGAACATTCAGATAAGGAGCAATGGCTTTAATACTCGACAGTACTTTTTGCTTTGCACTAACAGGTACGCTTAACCCTGATTCGCTAATGATTTCAGCGACTTGTATATGTGATTGATTAAATACAATAAACGTATACTGATGTTCGTCATGCTGGACAAATGAGTAGCTTTGCGGCTGGGTAAAATAACTCGGTAGATTTGGCACTGAAAGTAAAAGCTCATCACCGTGCTGACGAATGTGTAATTCAGGGGTCTGCTCGGATATGGTAATAGGCTGCGTTAAGTCGTCCTCATGATAGAGGTTTGTTGCGCCAACCGCAGCTCTTAAAGCTGGGATCCCTGCCAGTACATAATCAGACTTGCTGCTGTAGCCATAACTGGCTTGCAATGCGATGGCCTCAATGAGTTTTTTATCTGATTGGCTTATGTAACTGAAGCGTTCAGGATGCTGTTTAAGTTGCTTACAAGGTAAAGGCTTACCCTTGCCCCAGCCGGTTTTTCCCCGTTTTTGTTCTCTGGCTAAAAATTCAATATCAAAGCGACCTTGCCTAATTTGCCAGATCAGTCGGTATTCCGTATCGGCCGCCTGAGTGGCGTTACTGCTTGGGTTTAATGCGATAAGTTTATCAAGTGCCAAATCCCACGGTGACTTTTTAGCCACAAGCGTACTGAGGTTAATGTCGAGAGCACTTGTCAGTGGCTGAAACTCTCCATGTTGGGCAAGTCGCAGTTGTTTTGCAAGCTGAGCAAAAAGCGACATCGACAGCTGTTCAAATGCGCTCACGCAATCATCAAGGTGTTCAAGCGCCGTAGCGTCTAAGGTTTTGTTACACCAAAAGTATGCAAAGCAGTCAAGTAAGCGGCCAATGTAATAGTCAAAATAGTGCGACTGCTTCAAAGCAGAGTACTTTAAATGTGCGCTACTGTATGGGTTATTTTGCGAGAGGCTTTCACTGCAATAGAGTAAGACGTTATTGGCAAAATAATTGCAAAAGGGAGCTTTATTGTCTTGGTTTTCATACTCTAATTGTAGTGATAACACTTCAAAAAGCGCGGCATCTTGGTTATTAGCTTGTTGTAGTAATGCCAGTTTATGAAATAACCCAAGGGTTCTGCCTAAGTACTGCTTTTTACGCTTGGTGATTTTATCCTTCGCTTTAAGGGCTGCTGTAAACTCTGAGGCGGCATTTTCACTTTGCTGCAAAAAAGTAATCGCAGCTCGTATCTGTAACTCGTAGCTGCTGTGATGTTGAGTTACCATACTCTGTGCGGCATCTAACTGTAATGTGTACAGTTGGTATTCTGCTAATAGTGCCGTTAATGGTGGGTTTTGTGTTTTGGCCTCAACCTGTTCCAGCGTGTCTAGCGCAAAGGCAATACTTTGGCCACTTTGTATTAAGGTATACAGCAAGGTTGAAAATGCTTGGTACTGCAAATCTTCGGGGAGGGTGCTAAATCGCTCCAACGAGAACGGATAAAAATAAAGTGGCAGTAGTACTTGGTTGGTTTTATAGCACACGGCTTGTGGGTCTTTATTAAACCCGAGTTGCGCACGTGCTTTTGATAATTGATTTATAAATAAAAAATCGCGAATGAGGCGCTGTTCATCAGCAAATTGTCTTTCCCATTCATAAGCATTAAGAACCGGTATAAATTCTTCGGCAGTATTGAGTATGGGTAAAAACTGCCCTTCGGCCATGACTTTTTGACTTAAACCGGTCGCGAGTTTTAGGTTGATTTGTACGCCATCTTCATTAAACGTGACTAAACCGTCAGCGCGCCATTTCATGATCTGGCTATGGCTTATTCCTTGTTCAAACTCAGTGCTAGGAATAATTTCTTTACTAACAAGAGCCTGTATTAGGCGTTTGAGTTTTATTGCTGAGACTGGCTTGTAAACGACGGCCAAAATGCAGAGCAAGGTTTGCTCTTGCGCTGGTAGCGCATCTACCTGATGTGTTAAGGCTACAATTTCTTCATTAGTGGATGGCACAAAGTCAAAGTTCATTGTTCAGTCGCAGTGTTCATTTTAAGACACTGAAAACTACCACAATTTGCGCTTAACTACCATGGAGGTGATGCGTTGGAGCGGGAGGCGATGCCTCCCAATATCACTAAAATTTTGGGTATGTCTGTGACTAGCCAAAGCTTAGGTTATATAGCAATGCCGAAACCGCCAATAAGCCCACAATTAATACGAAATAGGTACCAATATGGCTTTTGTATTTTTGTAGCGCAGGGACTTTAAACACCGCTATAGTCGGCATAATAAACAAGATCATCGCAATGATAGGCCCTGAAATTGCGCCCATCATATCGAGAATACTTGGGTTTAGCACTGAGCAAATCCAGATAGCAACAAACATAAATGCGATACCCGCTTTGTCAGCTACTTTGTAACTCATGTTAGTTTGTTTGGTTGCCAGCCCATTGAAGCTCTCACGAGCACCTAAGAAATGACCTAAGAATGAAGAGGTGATGGCAATAAACGCAACCAGTGGCCCAAGCATAGCAATAAATGGATTGTTATAAACGTTGGCTAGGTAAGACAATACGGAAACGTTTGATTCTTTTGCAGCTTCCATTTGCTCTGGTGTTAATGAAAATACGCAAGAAAATACAAACAGCAAGACAAATACAATCAACATAATTGAGGTGATACGCAAGATGGCTTCAGACTTTTGCACCGCTTCACTCTTGTAATGGCGACGTTGCACATTAGCAAAGCTTGAGATCGCCGCTGCGTGACTAAAGGAGAACACCACGATCGGCACAGATAACCACAATAACTGCGTTAAACTGGCAACATCTGGTGTACTGACTACGGGCATTTGCCAGTTAGGTACTAAATACAGTGACAAAAACAGAAGTACACCAACAAGTGGGTAAACCAAAATAGCGAAAGCACGGAGCAATAGCTTTTCACCGCCTAGCATAATGGCAATCATGCCTGCGACCAATAAACCTGACAGCAAAATACGTGAAGGGGATCCAAACCCTAGCTGATTGACAATAAAGCTATCGACAGTGTTAGTCAGACCAACACCGTAAATAAGCAAAATAGGGAAAATAGAGAAAAAGTAGAGTAGGGAAATTAAGCGGCCAGCACCAGCGCCGAAGTGTTCTTCGACTACATCGGTAAAATCAGCATTTTTTTGCTTTGAAGAAAGCACAAAGCGAGCGAGCCCTCGGTGCGCTAAATAGGTCATTGGAAAAGCAAGGGCAGTCATAATGAGAAGTGGCCAAAAACCACCGATCCCAATATTGATTGGCAGGAACAAAATACCTGCTCCAACAGCGGTTCCAAATAAGCTCAATACCCAGTGGGTATCATGTTTTGTCCAGCGGCTATTACTGACGGAGTTCATCTCCATCGTTGCCTCAGAGGAATTACTCATAAACTTGTTGTCCTGGATTTAGAATTATAATCGGGCGGATCATATAAAAAATGGTTAAGAGTTGCATGTATAAACCGTCTACTCAGAGGAGTTATGCGGTGAAATACGTTTTTTTGACTAAAACCTGCACAATTACCTAGTTATCGCTGTGTCGCTTTTGTAAACCTACGTCTGTAAATGTTTTTAATTGTTACCATCGACAATGATTTGCTAGCCGCGTTAAAAATTAATTTTTATTCTAAGACGCAAATAAATATGAAATAACTAAGTGGAAAAGTATGTTCAAGTTAAATACGCTATTGCTCGCCTCAGCGATGCTAGGAAGTGTTACTGCTAACGCGACAATTGTTGAGTTTCAGACCTCACACGGTAGTTTTCAAGTGAATCTATATGATCAAAGCACTCCTAAGACAGTTGAAAACTTTTTGCAGTATGTAAACAACGAACGATACTCTGATACTGTGATCCACCGAGTGATCCCCGAGTTTGTCGTGCAAGGAGGTGGCTTTACTTATGAAGGTAAAGTTCCGCTTGATGCGATTGAAACCTATAATGCGGTTGAAAATGAACCTAAGTGGTCAAATGTCAAAGGCACAATTGCAATGGCTAAGGTGGCTTATAAACCTGATAGTGCGACCAGCCAGTGGTTTATAAACTTAGAGGATAATAGTAGTAATTTAGACGTAGAAAATGGTGGCTACACCGTGTTTGGTCAAGTAATTGGTGACGGTATGGAAGTACTAGAAGCCATCGCTCAAATTCCACGTTGTGGTAATGTGCCGTTAGTTAACTTTACCGATGAGCAGTGTAAAGACACTGAAACAGACCCAGGTGCTGCTAATTTTGTAACACTCAATGCAATTACAGTGTTAGATGACGATCCTAACTCTGCTGCGGGATTAACACAAAAAGCGAATACCTTGATTGACCAAGTTACTGACAAACCGTCAACAGATCAAGATTCGGGCTCTTCTGGTGGGTCGATGTTTGCGGGTCTTTTCTTACTTGCAGCTGCGCTGGGTTTTAGACGTAGAGTGAAATAGTTTTGAGTGCGATTGCACAACAGTCCCTAGTTAACCTGATCTCAGGTTAATAACTTGGAAGCGCACTTCGGTGCGCTTATTTTTTATAAAGCCTATTCGCTGACTGATACCAATTATCCTAATTAAGAGGTCTATTTTGAGCAAGCATTGATGCTAATTGGTATTATGCTTGAGCATTGAACAATTCAGCTGCTTTTATTTGATATATAAGAACTATACACCATGATAGGAAGGTATCGGGGCGTGTTCAGGGCCAGTAAGCGACCCTGAACAGGATAGATTTACAGTGCTTCGGCTGCTTTTTTCGCAAGGTATTCGTCATAAGTACCTTGGAAATCAATGATCTGTCCGTCTTTGATTTCCCAAATACGCGTAGCAAGAGAAGATACAAACTGACGGTCATGCGAGACGAAGAATAGTGTGCCTTCGTACTGCTCTAATGCTAGGTTTAGAGACTCGATAGACTCCATATCCATGTGGTTAGTTGGCTCATCCATCAGCAGAATATTAGGCTTGTGCATCATGATTTTGCCAAATAGCATACGGCCTTGCTCACCACCTGAGATCACCTTAACGGACTTTTTGATGTCGTTTTGAGAAAACAGCATACGGCCAAGGAAGCCGCGTACGACTTGCTCATCATCGCCTGGCTGTTGCCACTGTTCCATCCATTGGAAAAGGTCGAGATCTTTTTCAAATTCGTCAGCGTGATCTTGCGCGTAGTAACCTATGTTGGCATTTTCTGACCATTTATACGCGCCTGACAGTGGCGCTTGACGGCCGGCAAGGGTGTTGAGGAGGGTGGTTTTACCCACGCCGTTTTCACCGATAATCGCAACCTTTTCACCAACTTCAACCAATGCGTTTAAGTTTGAGAATAACGTCTCTTCGTAACCTTGTGATAAAGATTCAAGCTCAAGGGCATTACGAAATAGCGGCTTTTCTTGCTCAAAGCGAATAAATGGGTTTTGACGGCTTGACGCTTTAACTTCTTCCAGCTGAATTTTATCAATTTGCTTAGCACGAGAGGTGGCTTGTTTTGCTTTTGATGCGTTTGCAGAGAAACGCGAAACAAACTGTTGTAGCTCGGCAATTTGCGCCTTTTTCTTCGCGTTATCTGAAAGCAGACGCTCGCGAGCTTGTGTTGCTGCAAACATGTACTCATCGTAATTACCAGAGTAGATACGCAGCTCACCGTAGTCGATATCCGCCATGTGTGTACACACTGAGTTTAGGAAGTGACGGTCGTGAGAGATGATGATCATAGTACAATCACGCTGATTCAATACATCTTCCAGCCACTTGATGGTGTAGATATCCAAGTTGTTGGTTGGTTCGTCTAGGAGCATGATATCTGGCTCTGCAAATAATACCTGCGCTAGTAGCACACGTAGTTTCCAGCCCGGAGCAACTTCAGACATGAGGCCGTAATGTTGCTCGGTTGGAATACCAACACCGAGGAGTAATTCACCGGCTTTTGCTTCAGCGGAATAGCCATCCATTTCAGCAAATTGCGTTTCAAGATCGGCAACACGCATACCGTCTTCTTCGCTCATCTCAGGTAGTGAGTAAATGCGATCGCGCTCTTGTTTGATTTCCCACAGCTCTTTATGACCCATGATCACTGTGTCTACAACCGTATATTGCTCGTAGGCAAATTGATCCTGATTTAGCTTAGCGATACGCTCGTTTGGATCGTAGTTTACGTTACCTGCACTTGGTTCAAGCTCTTTGCTTAGGATTTTCATAAAGGTGGATTTACCGCATCCGTTAGCGCCTATTAGGCCGTAGCGGTTGCCGTCACCAAACTTAACGGAAATATTCTCAAACAGTGGTTTTGCACCAAACTGCATAGTGATGTTGTTACACGAAAGCATAAATTTGACTCATTACTGACAATTGCGGCGATCCTAACATTTATAAGGGGTAAATGATGCAAAAAGTTTGGTAAATGCAAACATTCATTTAGTGTCTGGTAAGACATTAAATTTGGATGAAAGTACTGGCTTTATTAGGCGTTGCTAAAATGAGAAAAAGTAAGTTTTAAAAGCATCAGGTGGATTTAAGGCACTTGAGAAGCCACTGGATTTGCCAATGAAATTTGATACGAGAAAAAACTGGATTTAGCAACATCTGTTCAGAGAGTTTGTTTACATCGGTTTATCAAATTTTATCGAAATAAATTGCTATTTAGCATAATCTTAGGTCACATTACCGACCGTAATTAAAATAATATAACAATTTAGGATTGGAATATGCGTATCAAAGCTATCTCCGCGGCCATGGTGTTGGCCTTTTCTCAGTACATTGCAGCCGATGAAGGCATGTGGCAACCACATCAACTACCTGAGCTAGAGTCTATCTTGAAGTCTAAAGGACTTGAGATTGACCCTAAGTCGATTTCTAAATTAACTGAGTTTCCTATGAACGCGGTGATCAGCCTTGGCGGCTGTACGGCGTCATTTGTTTCCCCTAAGGGCTTAGTGGTTACTAACCATCACTGTGCGTATGGCTCTATTCAATATAACTCTACGACTGACAACAATATTTTAGAAAACGGCTTCTTGGCGAAAACACCAAGCGAAGATTTACCTGCAGCGCCAGGTTCGCGTATTTATGTAACGAAAGAAGTCTCGAACGTCACAGACAAAGTCAATGAGGGTGTTGATTCCTTGACCGGTAAAGCACGCTTTGACGCCATCGATAGTAAACGTAAACAGCTTGTCTCTGAGTGTGAGCAAGACGAAAATTATCGTTGTAATGTTTATACCTTCCACGGTGGTCTTGAGTACTACTTGATTAAATCACTTGAGATTAAAGATGTACGCTTAGCCTACACGCCAGCGATGGGTGTTGGTAAATACGGCGGTGATATAGATAACTGGATGTGGCCTCGCCATACTGGTGATTTTGCATTCTATCGTGCTTATGTCGGAAAAGATGGCAAACCTGCTGAGTTTTCTAAAGACAACGTACCATATAACCCTGAATCATTCTTAAGTGTGAGTGCTAAAGGTGTGCAAGAAGGCGACTTTGTTATGGTAACCGGTTACCCGGGCCGTACTAATCGTTATCGTATTGCCTCAGAAGTAGATTTTGTGTTTAACACTGTCTATCCAATGGTGCGCAAACACAACGCAAAGTATGTGGAACTTATCAAAGAGAACGCGCCAGAAGGCTCTCAAGCATTAATCGCTTATGAAAGTACGATTGCTAGCTATAACAATTACATCAAAAACTTTGGCTCTATGATTGAGAGTTTTAAAAAGGGCAGTATGTATAGTGCTAAGCAACAATTTGAGCGTGACCTTATCGCGTGGATCAATGCCGATGCTGAGCGCAAAGCAAAATACGGCGATGTGTTGACTGAGCTGAGCCAACTGGTATCACAAGCACAAGAAAACTATGTGCGCGATATGATGGTGGGGTATATTCACCGCTCACAAATGATTGCGACGGCAAGGAAGTTATATCGTCTTGCCGTTGAAAAGCAAAAGCCTGATGCTGAGCGCGAGCGCGGTTATCAAGAACGTGATATGCCAAAGCTCAAAGCAGGTCTTGAGCGCATGACACGTCGTTACGACGAAACCGTAGACAAAGCAATTATGCTTTACTTTATGGAGCTGTATGCTGCGCTTCCTAAAGAAAAACGCATTGCAGAGGTAGACAAGCAACTACAACTGGAAGAAGGCTTCGATAAGGCAAATCATCAAACACTGCTTGATCAAATGTATGCAAACTCTAAGTTGGCAGATGAGAAAGTTCGTCTATGGATGCTAGATTTAGATCTTGAACAACTCAATCAAAGCGCTGATCCATTTATGCAGTATGCTAAAGCGATTTTTGCTGTGATGAAGCAAATTGAAGATGAAGGAAAAGAGCTAGCCGGTAAACAGCAAGCTGCACGTCCTGCGCTTATGGAAGCAATCATTGCTTACAACAAGTCTCAAAATAAGCCTGTCTATGCTGATGCTAATAGCACATTGAGAGTTACCTACGGCACAGTAGGTGGATACTCACCTCAAGATGGATTAGTTGCTACACCGTTTACCTCTCTAGAGGGGCTGTTAGCTAAAAACACCGATGTTGATCCTTTCAATGCACCTAAAAAACAGCAGCAGTTGATCCGCGATAAAGTGTATGGCCAATATACAGGTGGTATGAACACGGTACCGGTAAACTTCCTTTCTAATGTTGACACAACGGGTGGTAACTCTGGTTCGCCGACGTTAAATGGCAAAGCTGAACTGGTTGGTTTATTGTTTGACGGTGTTTATGAAAGCATTATTGGCGATTGGGATTATGATAAAAACCTGAACCGTTCGATTCACGTTGACTCGCGTTACATGCTTTGGGTAATGGACAAAGTCGACAATGCACAAAACCTATTAGATGAAATGAAAATAGTGAAATAGTCTGCAGGTTTAATTTGTATTGATACACAAAAAATGCCGACCGAGAGGTCGGCATTTTTGTGTTATTGGGTGAAATTATACCAATTTGACTTAATACTCGTTCAATTTGAAGGAGTAAATCTGACGCTAACGGCGTTAAAAACTTCTTATTTAGAACAACTAAATAGCAAAGTTTTTGCCTTGCCTACACGGATGTAGGTACCTTGGCGATAGCAGGACGCGGTAGCGCGGTTATCGACAAGATTTTCTCACCTCAAAATAGACCACTTAATTAACCCGAGATCGGTTTAAGCCATCAGTTCATCAATAGAAATTGATGGCTTTTTTTCTTTGTGGCTGTATGCAATCAGCGCACCCAAGACTGTTAATATCATTCCATGCAAGCTTCTATG
>NZ_WEHZ01000034.1 GCF_012641745.1 Pseudoalteromonas peptidolytica | reverse complement strand
TATTACAATAATAAGCGAACTCATCAGGGAAAAATGTGCTGTGGCAGAACGCCATTTGAAACATTGCTTGATGGAAAATCAATTTGGGCTGAGAAAAATTTAGCTCAAATCTAAACTGACAGCCACCTATTGAAAAACGGGTAACTGTCAGATCAAGTCTGAGCTAGTACAAGTTACGTTGTTGTTATTCCGTCTCTATAAAGTAGATAACTCAAGCTTTGAACAATAAAGTTTCTCTCGATCCAATATTGTTCAAAGCAGCTGCTTATTACGCTCGAGTTTCCAGCCAAGCTTTATATAACGCATTCTTTTTCAGTCCTAGGTATTCAGCCGCAACCCCACATGCTTTTTTAAGTGGCATTTCGGACTCAAGTAACGCAATCAACTTACTTGCCTCTGGAGTCAGAGCTTGCTCATCGCGCTCCTCACCAGGTAGCATCAATACCAGCTCACCTTTTTGCTTTTCTGGTGTGTCATGCAAAAAAGTGATGAGCTCTGTTACCGTACCACTAAAAAAAGTTTCATACGTTTTTGTTAATTCTTTTGCAAATACTACCTTTTGTGTTTCGCCAAGGGCTGCTTTCATATCTTCGAGGCTGGCCATAATCCTATGGGTGCTTTCATACATGATGCTGGTGATCCCTGACGTCACAACTTCTTTAAAAAACTGCTGACGCGCTTGGCTCTTTGCTGGAGTAAAGCCGACGAATTGAAATTTATCGGTTGCGAGCCCAGAGCAACTCACCGCAGCAATAGCTGCACATGCCCCAGGAACAGGGGTGACACTTGCCCCCGCATCACGACATAAATTAACCACCGCATAGCCAGGATCGCTGATAAGTGGTGTGCCTGCATCTGAAACCAGCGCAATATCCTTGCCTTCATTAAGCCAATCCAAAATTTGCTGCGCTTTTTGCTTTTCATTATGATCATGTAGGGCAAAAGTTTTTGCTTTAATACTAAAGTGGCTTAATAATTTACCCGTATGACGAGTATCTTCAGCAGCGATTAAATCAACTTGACTTAATACTTTCAGTGCACGTTCACTGATGTCCTCTAAATTACCTATTGGTGTTGCAACAATATAGAGGGTGCCGATTTTATTTTCGTTGTGAAGATTAGCCATTGAGCTCTCCAATGTCAGTCAGTAAGATGTCCACTTAGTCGTGAAATAGAAGGTTTGCCAGTGCAGTTTAAAAAGATAGCGCTTTTAGTTGCCATATTGTCGGGGTTATCCGCCTGCAGTACAAGCACAAATGTCACCAAATTGCCTCAACAAAGCGAAACAGCAACCACCATCAATCAGACAGATGATAGTGCTGCCTCACTCTTTGCCAAAGCAAAAAGTAAATCTGGCATCACAAAAATTCAGCTACTGTACGTAGCCAGAGACGCTGCGATTGAAGAAAAAAACTGGCTCATGCTAGAGCAGATAAGCTTGGCAATGGGAAGCAAGGCCAGTGTCGATCACGTACAAAATAAATTATATGTAGCCTATGCTCGTAAAGAGCTGAAGCAATATGAAAGCGCCTTGGCTATATTGCATACATTAGAAGGAAGGTTAAATACACCTGAACACCAAGCATGGTATGAATATCTACTCGGTAGCATTTATGCTTCACAACAACTTCCTAAAAAAGCGCTCGTTGAATTTTTCAAAGCGGCAGACATTGCTCAACAAAACAACCTTAATGTCGCAGGGCTAGACAATGAGATTTGGCGAGCCCTGCAACAACTATCTAGTTATGCACTAGAGCGCTTTGATTCTGGAAGCGTATTGCAACGTGGCTGGGTCACATTGGCTAAATATCAGCAAATTTATCTCGGCTCTAGCATTGAATTAGACCAGGCTATGAATAACTGGCGCCGTCGCTTTGCTAACCATCCAGCCGCAGCCTTGCTACCAAAAGATCTACAGGGTGCAGTTGCACTAGAGCCTTACGATGTAAGAAAGCTTGCGGTACTCATTCCACAATCAGGAGCAAGCGAGCGCCTTGGTACCGCGCTTAAAAATGGTTTTTTAGCAGCAACGGATAGTAGCACCATTGAAGAAGTTTTTTTTATTGATGAAATGTCGTCAGAGCAAGATATTCTGGCACAACTGGCCAAAGCGAATGCGGACTTCGTTATAGGTCCGTTGCTGAAATCTAACGTCGAAAAACTGGTTGATAATCCTGATTTCTCTCTCTACCCAACACTCTTTTTGAACGCTCGAGAGAGCGTTACCCCACGCACTAATGAGCAGTACTTTTTTGCGCTAAATCCTGAGCATGAAGTCGAGCAAGCGATGAAGCACTTTTTAGCTAAGGCATACAAAAAGCCAATGCTACTGGCACCAGCTAGTGCATCGGGCAAGCGTTTAATTGAGCATTTTGTTGAGGGTTGGAAGCACTATTCTGAAACTGCACCTGAGATTGGCTATTACACGAACAGCGAAAACATGGCTGAGGTGATCACCGACCTACTTGAAGTCGATGCCTCAAAAGCCCGTACCAACGTAATCAAAAACCTCTTTCGCAAGGAAGTAAAAAGTGAAACTCGCTCACGACGCGATATAGATGTGGTTTATATCCTAGGCGATGCGATGGAAACGCGCCTACTTAAGCCTTATTTAGATGTGAATGTAAGTACTTTTGCCAATAAAATTCCTCTGTACGCAAGTTCACGTAGTTACAGTAAACAAATTGATGTAACTGATAAAGGGGATTTAGAAGGGCTTTATTTTACTGAACAGCCTTGGATGCTACCAGGAGCGATAGAAAGAAACGCCATTAGGGAGACATACCAAGCGCTTTGGCCTGAGCAAGCTGACTTGGAGCAACGCCTATTTGCCATGGCATATGATGCGACTAACCTTATATCAGAGCTGCGCCAACTTGCTTGGTTATCGGGGAAAAGCTTTGAGGGCCTGACCGGGCAGCTCAGCATCCGTGATAATGCCGACATTGTACGCAGCCTCAGCTGGGCACAATATCGCAACAAGCAGATCCGTTTAGTTAGCTTGGATGAGCAACCCCCACTGCCATTGTTTATGCAAAAAGAGGAAGCACAGAGCACCTCACTAATAAGATAGGATTTTGTATGTTTAAGGGACTATTTAATAACACACGGAATAAAGGTGAACACTTTGAGTTAATTGCGGAACAATACTTGGTAAAGCAGGGACTAACACCTGTAACGAGAAACTTTCATTGCAAGTATGGTGAAATTGACCTCATTATGAGAGAAGCGCAAGTGTTGGTGTTCGTCGAAGTTAAATACCGTGACAGTAAAAATTTTGGCGGTGCAATTAATGCACTTTCCAAAACTAAGCTTCAAAGATTAAAGCGTAGTATTTATAATTACTTGGCACAACACAATTTGCATAACACACAGCTGAGAGTCGACTTTGTTGCAATTCAAGGGGTAGCTCCTTCTGAAATAAACTGGATTAAGAATATTTTTTAGCATGCAAGAATCTATTAAGTCTATATTTACAGAATCAATTCAAGCGCAGATTGCCGCTGGGGAAGTGCTACCTAAGGCCCTGGAGATGGCAGCAATGACAATGGCGCAAAGCCTTATTAATGGCAATAAGATAATCTGCTGCGGCGCGCCAAGCAATCATATGCTAGCGCATCATTTAGCAACAATACTTAGTAACTTTTATGAAACAGAGCGCCCTTGCCTACCAGCACTCGCACTGACCAATGAACAGTATAACTTAGCAACACCCGAAAATGGCAAAGCGCGAGAGCGCTTTGCCAAACAAGTACGTGCTTTTGCACAACCAGGTGACTTACTTGTCGCATATGCCATTAATGGACAAGAAAAGGCAGTAATTGGCGCGGTTGAAGCCGCATTAACTCGAGATATGAAAGTGATAGCATTAGTCGGGGATGACGGCGGAGAATTAACAGGCCTACTTGGCCCTCAGGATGTAGAAATCCGGATCCCCAGTAAGCGACCTAGCCGGATCATTGAGTCACAACTATTTAATACTCACTGTCTCAGTGAATTAATTGATGCCATTTTATTCCCTCAGGATGAAGTATGATGATGAGAATAGCTTCCTTACTTGCCGCGGTATTACTCTTGCAGGGCTGTGCCGCTGCTGTGGTAGCAGGTACTGCTGGCGCAGTATCCGCTGCCAATGACAGACGCACGATTGGTGCGCAAATTGACGACAATAATATCGAGATTAAAGGCACATTGGCGATTAAAGAGGTTAAACGTCTTGCCGATCATGCCAATATCACACTCGTTAGTGTCAATGGTGTTGTACTGATGATTGGTCAAGTAGCCAATCAAGAAATGAAAACTGAAGCCGAACGTGCATTACACAATATCGCGGGGGTCAAGCAAGTCCATAACCAGCTTAGAATAAGCACCAATATAGGCATCACCACAAAAACCCATGACACTTGGCTAACTTCTAAGGTAAAAACCAAACTATTGGCGGCTGATGAGGTCAATGGTGCAAATATTAAGGTGGTTACTGAAAACTCAGAAGTATTTTTGATGGGTTTAGTATCAAAGCAAGAAGCCAACTCAGCTGTTGAGATAGCTCGCCACATTAATGGCGTCAAACGAGTGGTTAAGGCCTTTGAATATATTTAACCTGAGCTTCGGATAATTAATGCCTTTCTAGCAGTTAATTTTAGCGCTAACTGCGTTGAATTCGCTTCCAATAGCTCGCTATTGGTACGTAAATTTGCCTTGTTATCCCCAAAACTGATTAGTCTTAATACTTGCTCTACTTGAAAGAGTGACCAATAACCACATGGTAAAGAGCATAAAATGCTGACATAAAAAAACCTGCATTCGCAGGTTTTTTTATTTTATTACTCTAAGATGCGAGCCTTTCTTCTTTTCTGGCTCAGGTTTAGCGTCAAGCTCTGGTGAGACTTCAGTCTCTTCTACCAACTCTAACGCTTCATCTTCAAAGACTTCTTCTTCAGGCGTGAATACGGTGCCTTCACCATTTTCCCGTGCATAGATAGCCAATACAGCACCATTAGGCACATACACCTGCATAGGCTGTCCGCTAAAGCGCGCATTAAAGCTGATTGCATGGTTATCCATGGAAAAGTTCGTTACCGCCGACGGATTCACATTCAACACAATTTGCCCCTCTTGAACAAATTGTGCAGGAACCTGTACCGAGGGATAGTCTGCATTGACCACTAAATGTGGCGTACATTCGTTATCTACTATCCACTCGTAAAAAGCGCGGAGCAAGTAAGGACGATTAGACGTCATTACGATCTTATCTCACGCTCAGCATCCGTTAGTGATGCTTGGAATGAATCACGCTCGAATAAACGTAACATGTACTCTTTAAGCTCTTTGCTTCCAGCGCCATTTAGTTCAATACCAAGTTGTGGTAAACGCCATAACAGTGGTGCTAAGTAGCAATCTACAAGACTAAATTCTTCACTCATAAAGTAAGGCGCTTCAGTGAAGATAGCCGCAACAGCGAGCAAAGCTTCAGTTAACTCTTTGCGAGCTTGAGCAGCATCGTCACCACCGTCACTAATCTTTTCAGCTAGTGAGTACCAATCAGTTTCAATACGATGCATCATTAGACGACTACGACCACGCATTACCGGATATACAGGCATCAGCGGAGGGTGCGGGAAGCGCTCATCTAGATATTCCATAATGATATTTGCTTGATACAAACCAAGCTCACGATCGATTAACGTAGGTACAGTACCATACGGATTAATCTCATGTAACGCTTCCGGTAAGTTGTCCTTTTCAGCCTGATGAATATCAACACTTACACCTTTCTCAGCAAGTACGATACGTACTTGGTGACTGTACATACAGTTTGACCCAGAAAAAAGTGTCATTACAGGGCGCTTATTGGCAGCAACGGCCATGCCTACCTCCATTAAAAAACTAAAAGTAATTAAATCACTTTAAACAGCAAAAGGGGCGAACGCCCCTATTGCAAAAACTACCTTTGAATATTCAAATTAATGAACATCTCTCCAGTATTCTTTCTTCAAGAAGAATGCCAAAATGAAGAAGATAACCAAGAAGCCAATTACTTTGATACCTAGCGCTTCTGACTGTAGGCGAGATGGCTCACCAACATACGCTAAGAAGTTTGTAATATCTCGAGCTGCTTGATCGTATTCATCAACACTCATCTCACCAGTACCATCAGTCTCTACGCCAACCACTTTAGTTACTGTCTGACCATTTTCTTCCACTTCTTCAGTGATAGGAGTTGGTAAACCCTGTAACTCTTGTAATACGTGAGGCATCCCCACCAGTGGGAAAACAACATTGTTTACGCCAAATGGGCGAGAATCATCTTTGTAGAATGACTTCAAGTAAGTATAGATATAGTCCGGTGACTTAACGCGAGAGATAAGCGTTAAGTCTGGAGGAGGAGCACCAAACCACTTAGCGGCGTCATCCTGATCCATTGCGTTCAATATGTGGCTACCCACTTTTGAACCATCAAAGATAAGGGTTTCTTTACCAATTTCGGTTGGAATACCAATATCTCTGAAAGTACGCTCATAACGCTGATACTGCATTTGGTGACAGCCTAAGCAGTAGTTCATAAATAGCTTAGCGCCACGCTGCAAAGATGCGTTATCAGTTAAATCATTATTTGCTTCCATCAGCGGTACTGACGGGCCAGCTGCCATCGATAGTGTTGGCAACAATGCGAATAAACCGATTACTAGCTTTTTCATCATTTCGTCAACCTCGTTGGTAGTGGCTTCGTTGTTTCATTCTTCGAGTACACGAATAGTAAAACGAAGAACATGAAATACGTCACAGTACAGATCTGCGACAAAATTGTCGAGAACGTTGTCTGCGGTGTTGCACCTGCCCAACCTAGGATTAAGAAGGTAACAACAAACTGTGCGATGTTCACTTTATGGAAACCACAGCGGTAGCGAATTGAGCGAACTGAACCACGGTCAATCCACGGTAGCAACGCTAACACTACGATCGATGCACCCATCGCCGCTACCCCTAATAATTTATCAGGAATTGCACGTAGAATCGCATAGAATGGTGTGAAGTACCATACTGGGAAAATATGCTCAGGTGTCTTAAGCGGGTTCGCAGCTTCAAAGTTTGGCGCTTCAAGGAAGAAACCTTTCATCTCTGGAGCAAAGAATACAACAGCACAGAACAAAATTAAGAAACCAGCAACACCCAGCACATCTTTTACTGTGTAGTAAGGGTGGAACGGAATTGCATCCACAATATCTTTCTTACTTGTGTAGTACTCGTGGAACTTGAACTTAGGCTTGTCTTCTTCAGCTACTGAACCTTTCTTGCGCTTGATCTCAACGCCATCAGGGTTGTTAGAGCCAACTTCATGCAATGCTACGATATGCAAGAATACTAAGATAACCAATACCAGAGGAAGTGCGATTACATGTAATGCAAAGAAACGGTTTAGTGTCGCACCTGAAATTACGTAGTCACCACGGATCCACTGTGTTAAATCTTCACCAATTACTGGGATAGCACCGAATAGTGAAATAATTACCTGAGCACCCCAGAATGACATCTGACCCCATGGTAATAAGTAACCCATGAAAGCTTCAGCCATTAGTGCAAGGAAAATAAACATACCAAACAACCACAGTAGTTCACGTGGTTTTTGGTAGGAACCGTAAATCATGCCTCGGAACATGTGGAGATAAACCACCACAAAGAAAGCGGATGCACCGGTAGAATGTAAGTAACGCAATAACCAACCGTATTCAACATCACGCATGATGTATTCAACAGACGCGAACGCACCTTCGGCTGAAGGTACGTAGCTCATGGTTAGCCAGATACCAGTAACAATCTGGTTTACTAGTACTAGAATGGCAAGCGAGCCAAATAAGTACCAAAAGTTAAAGTTTTTTGGTGCTGGGTACTGTGCGATGTGCATATTCCAGACGCGAGTCATAGGAATACGATCGTCAATCCAATCCACAACTTTACCAACAACACCCGTATTTGCAGCTTTATCTACTTGACCAGACATTATGCAACCCCTTCTTCTTCACCTACCAAAATGGTAGTGTCGTCAATAAAGGTATACGGAGGGATTTCTAAGTTTAGAGGTGCAGGTACGTTTTGGAATACGCGCCCTGCCATATCAAATCTTGAACCATGACATGGACAGAAGAAGCCACTATCAGTACCTTCAACTAACTCACCAAAACTACCATTTAAGAAGGTTGGTGAACATCCCAAGTGAGTACAAATCCCAACCGCAACGAAGATTTCAGGTCGCTTAGAACGATACCCGTTCTGAGCTGATGCCAACTGTTGTGGCTCTTCTGAGTTAGGATCACGAAGATTACCTTCGTGTTGCTTCATTTGTTCTAGCATTTTTGGTGTACGATTAACAATCCAAACTGGTTTGCCTCGCCACTCAACACGAATAAGTTGTCCAGACTCAAGCTTGCTGATATCTACTTCTACAGGCGCACCTGCAGATTTAGCTCGCTCACTTGGATTCCAGGACGCAATAAAAGGAACAGCAGCTCCAACCGCACCAACGCCACCTACAACAGAGGTAGCGATAGTTAAAAAGCGACGTCGGCTGTTGTCTACAGGCGCATTGCTCATCCACTTATCTCCACTTGATTCCCAACACTTGCTATATTGAGAACATCAGTTACAGCAGGTTAATTTAAGAAATTACAAAATAGACGCGATCATAAATAAATACCTTGATTAAAACAAGGTTATTCCAGATCCATGCCCGAATAAACCGGAAGAAAGTCATCTATGATTACTTCGAGCATGGAACCGCGTATTTATAATATCGCATCTGACACAACAATATACTGACTAAGATCAACCCCCGACTAAGGATACGCACCAAATCGCATGACTGGATCTCAGGTCTTTCTACTTGCTCCGCCAATTGTAGCAAAAAAAACCGTCAAGTTACCGTTCGATTTGCACTAATTATTATATTTATTGAACTTTTTTAATCTGACACGATATTTTTAGGCAAAATTAAGCGGAATTTTGTAACAGTGCTCACTTTGATGTGAGTATTGAGAGCATAGAAAACAAAAAACCCAGCATAAGCTGGGTTTTTGAATTCTTGAAACGTAATAAATTAACGCTTTGAGAACTGTGTCTTCTTACGTGCTTTCTTAAGACCAACTTTCTTACGCTCAACTTTACGAGCATCACGAGTAACAAAGCCAGCTTTACGTAGAGTTGGACGTAGAGACTCGTCAAACTCCATTAGTGCACGTGTGATACCGTGACGGATAGCACCCGCTTGACCAGTTGTACCACCACCTGCAACAGTGATGTATAAGTCAAACTTTTCTGTCATTTCAACTAACTCTAGAGGCTGACGAACAACCATGCGAGAAGTTTCACGACCGAAGAACTCTTCTAAAGAGCGCTTATTGATTACGATGTTGCCAGTGCCTGGGCGTAGGAATACGCGAGCACTTGAACTTTTACGACGACCTGTACCGTAGTATTGATTTGCCATGATAGTGCTCCTTAAATGTCTAGAACCTGAGGCTGCTGTGCAGCGTGGTTGTGCTCGTTACCAGCGTAAACTTTAAGTTTACGGAACATTTCACGACCTAGAGGACCGCGAGGTAACATGCCTTTAACCGCTTTCTCGATGATCATTTCAGGCTTTTTAGCTTGAAGTTTCTCAAAGTTGATAGACTTAAGGCCACCTGGGTAACCAGAGTGAGCATAGTACATTTTGTCCTGAGTTTTGTTACCAGTTACAGTAACTTTCTCAGCGTTGATTACGATGATGTAGTCACCAGTATCAACATGTGGAGTGTACTCAGCTTTATGCTTACCGCGAAGGCGACGAGCGATTTCAGTAGCGATGCGACCTAAAGTTTTACCTTCAGCGTCAACTACGTACCAGTCACGTTTTACAGTTTCTGGTTTAGCAACAAACGTTTTCATTATAAAAATCCAAAGTTTTCAATTTTAAAACCACAGGCAGTCCTTGGACTACCGCTCTACTTGTATTTGCTTTAACCCCTTCGAGTTGAAGACTTTTTTGCCGCTCAAGTCAGTGGCTAAGCCGACGAGGGCAATAGAACGCAACGTGGCAGGCCGCGGATTATAGCAAGCCTTCTGGGTGAAAACCAGCGCTTGATGTTTTTTTCTACAAGAAAATCTCAAGAATTTTGAAAAAAATCAAAAAGACGAAAAATCCGTCAGTGCGACGTTGCGGGTATGCTGCAAGCTGCGTTTACAGTGCCTTTCAACTGACACCCCACACAGCGCTGCAACATAAAAAAATGCACACCTTAAGCTAAGTGTTCTCTCGCAAGGTACTCATGCGACTGCATCTCTTGCAATCGACTAACACAGCGTTTGAATTCAAATGTGAGTGTACCCTCGCTGTATAACTCTGTGATCGGTGCAGCAGCAGAGATGATAAGCGTCACATTGCGCTCATAAAACTCATCGACTAAAGCAATAAAACGCCGCGCTGCATCATCGTTTTGCTGCCCCATTTGCTTCACATTAGACAAAATCACTGTGTTGTATAAGCGGCTGATTTCCATATAGTCAACTTGGGAGCGCGCCGTTTCGCAGAGTGCCGAAAAGTCAAACATCACGATACAATCTGAGACCATACGAGTTTGGATCATTCGCCCTTCAATTTCTATCGCTTGGTTTTCTTGGCCCGGCTCAGGTGATAATTTACTGAAATACTCAAATAAATTTTTATCTGCTTGCGCATCTAACGGGCTGTGGAATATTTCAGCTTGCTCCAAAGTGCGCAATCGATAATCAATACCAGAATCTACGTTAACGACTTCAGTGTTTGCCTTTACCAAAGCAATTGCAGGTAAGAATCGTGCTCGTTGCAGTCCATTTCGATATAACTCATCAGGAATGATATTCGAAGTCGCAACCAATACAATGCCTCGCTCGAACAAGGCTTCCATCAAACCACCTAACAACATAGCGTCTGTTATATCTTGAACAAAAAACTCATCGAAACAGATTATGTCGGTTTCTGCCTTAAAAGTATCAGCGATACTTTCAAGTGGGTTTTTAACATCTTTGAGCTTTTTTAACTCGTTATGTACACGATGCATAAAACGGTGGAAGTGCACGCGCATTTTACGCTCTGTTGGCAATGCGTCATAAAAAGTATCGACAAGGTATGTTTTGCCTCGCCCAACGCCTCCCCAAAAGTACAAGCCCTTCACTTTTGGTTGCTCAGCTTTGCCAAACAGGCGCGAGAAGAAACTCTGCTTGACCACTGGCTGATTGATAAGATCATCGTATAAGCGCTGTAAATGCCTTACCGCATTTTCCTGTGCACTGTCATATTGAAAATCATCACGTTGTAGATCTTGCTGATATTTTTCCCAAGGCGTCATCGACTTAAATATTTTTTACGATTTGTTTGTGGGTTATATTAACACGACTGCATTCACAGCGTATATTTAACTCTATCAGAGTTTTTATTTTTATTTGCCTTAGGGCATACAGGGAGAAACCTATGACTACCGTTACTTGGCTTGGATTACTGATCATTGTTGCCGTGGCTGCATTTTTTCTTGGTGGTTTTGTCACTAAGAAACAATTCAAGCATGACGAGTTAGAAGTGCAAGCACAGCAAGCAAAACATGACTTGGAGCAATATCGACAGGATGTTTCTGACCACTTAGCTAGCACTAAAAAGCTAGTGAACAGAATGCAAGACAGTTACCAACAACTGCTAACTCATGTTGAAGAGACCAATCAGCTACTAACGCAAGAACGCCCTTCTCATCCTGCTGATCCATTTTTCTCAAAGGAAACTACTGAGCAATTACAAGCTTCTCTTCAAGCTCGCCCAGAAAGACGACGTAAGCAAGATCCGAGCTTTGAAGTACCTCCTAGTGACTACGCAGAGGGCGAAACTGGGTTATTTTCTGGTCAAAAAAAAGAAAGTGAGCAAATTAAAGCCTCTTGATGAAACTTTTTGTAGACCCCATAGTCTTTAAAAGAAGTTATTGATTCTAGGGGCTAGTTAGCAGCCCCTTACGAACTATATAAACGCTAATAGCGGAGTACTTCACGACTATGAAATTTAATTTATCTTTGTTATCGGCCGCTTTACTTTCTTCAAGCCTGTTGTTAATACCACAACAGAGCGTGGCCAAACTTCCTGTTGCCGTTGATGGTCAACAATTACCGACACTTGCACCTATGTTGGAAAAGGTCGCGCCGGGTGTTGTTAGTATTCAAGTAAAAGGTGCAAAAGAGGTGCGCCGCCGTGTTGACCCATTTGACTTTTTCTTCGGTCAACCCCAACCTCGCAGCCAAAAGCGACCTTTCAGTGGATTAGGTTCGGGTGTCATCATTGACGCAAATAAAGGATACGTGGTTACTAATAACCATGTAATTGATGATGCCGACGAAATGCTGGTAACTTTAAAAGATGGCAGAGAATTTGAAGCAAAGCTCATTGGTAGCGATGCAGAATCTGATATCGCGTTGTTGCAGATCGATGGTGAAGACCTTACAGAAGTTAAGTTGGCGGACTCAGACAGATTAAGAGTGGGCGACTTTTCGGTAGCAATAGGTAATCCATTTGGCTTAAGCCACACAGTAACCTCAGGTATCATCAGCGCACTTGGCCGAAGTGGCTTGAATATAGAAGGCTATGAAGACTTTATTCAAACCGACGCTGCTATCAACCAAGGTAACTCTGGGGGAGCGCTTGTTAACCTCAATGGCGAGCTAATTGGTATTAATACCGCTATTCTTGGCGCATCCGGTGGGAACGTAGGTATTGGCTTTGCTATCCCATCAAATATGATGAAAAGCCTAGTCGATCAAATCATTGAATACGGCGAAGTGCGTCGCGGCTCTTTAGGGATCCATGGTCGTACTCTTGATGCAGGTCTTGCTAAAGCACAAGGCTTTGATGTTAAGCGCGGTGCTTACGTAATGCGCGTTGTTGAAGATTCAGCTGCAGATAAAGCAGGACTAAAAGCCAATGATGTAATTGTCAGCCTCAATGGTGATGAAGTCGAAAGCATGGCAGAGCTTGCTAGCAAGGTTGCCACTTTAGGTGAAGGCCGAGAAGTCAGGCTGGGCGTTTATCGAGATGGCAGAACCAAATTTATTGACGTAGAACTTGGCGGCAAACAAGAAGAGCAAGCCAATGCTGAAGATGTGCATCCAAACCTTCGTGGTGCCGTGCTTGAAAGTGGCGAGCGTGATGGTAATGAAGGAGTCGTAATTACTTCAGTTGAACCTCGCTCTCCTGCGGCTCGCGTCGGTCTCGAGGAAGGTGATGTGATCATGCAAGTGAATCGCAAGCGTGTCACCAGTGTCAAAGAGATGTCCAAACTAATTGATGGGATCAGAGGCAATATTGTACTTGGGATCAAACGCGGTCGTGAAACCGTATTCTACCTAATTCAGTAACACGTTGACCCAATATTAAAAAATGAAACACAGCGAAGCTTGTCGCTGTGTTTTTTTTTGTGTCATTATTAGCAGTATTAGATAACGATAAATATAAACACGCGTGTTCAAATTAATTAAATTCATTTTTCCACCTCTACTAGCTGGACTTGGGATAGCGTTCATCATCATTTGGTTTAACCCTGAACTCAGGGCAAATCTACCAACACTCGAAGCGCCCCGTATTAAATCTCAGCATATGAGCTTTGCCGATGCTGTTGAAAAAACAGCTCCTGCTGTGGTAACGATTTTTTCTGAGGGGTTTAGTACGCAGCCAAGGTATCAACGCCAAAGCACGGTTCGAGAGCTCGGCTCAGGTGTTATCATGAGTCGTGACGGCTATATTCTCACTAACTACCACGTGGTGAATAATGCCGATCAGATAATTGTATTGCTTCCAGATGGCCGCCAATACAGTGATACTCAACTTATTGGTTTTGACACCATTACGGATTTAGCGCTACTAAAAATTCCTGGTGAAAACCTTCCCGTTATTCCAATCGACCCGAGCTATCAACCGCGGGTCGGGGATGTCGTGCTTGCCATTGGTAACCCGCTCAATATAGGACAAACGATTACACAAGGGATTATTAGTGCGACCGGCAAACAAACGCTTACAGAGAGCCAGTTTAATAGTTTGCTGCAAATGGATGCTGCCATCAATGTTGGTAATTCAGGAGGAGCGGTTGTCAACTCAAACGGCGCACTTGTTGGGATCACCTCAGCGCAGTTTCGTACCCGCCTCAATATTGATATTCAAGGCATATCTTTTGCGATCCCTTATGATCTCGCCATGGATGTAATGCATAAACTCATCATGGACGGTAGAGTTATCCGGGGTTATCTAGGGTTTAGAGGTACACCTGTTGATAGCACAGGAAAAAGCGTCACCGACCTTTACACACCAATCATCGGCCTAGCCGTCAGTGAATTAGATCCATTGGGACCTGCTTGGCAAGCTGGTATGAAAGAGCATGATATTGTGGTGAAAGTCGGTGGGGAGTCTGTCACTAACCCACAAAGAACGTTGAAGCGAATAGGTAACACAGCCCCAGGCACAGAGCTCGAGTTTGAAGTGTTAAGAGCAGGTCAGCGCCTTACTATTACAGTTGAAGTCGCAGAGCTAGAAACGGGACTATATTGACCTGAACTCAGGTTATATTAAGCAAAAAGCGTCCAAATGGACGCTTTTACTCAGACTATTAAGTTCAAGTTTTACGGCGCTTTATATTAGCCCCTAACCGACTCAATTTATCTTCTATCTTTTGATACCCTCTATCAACATGATAGATACGGTCAACAATGGTCTCACCTGTAGCGACGATCCCTGTGAGGATCAAACTTGC
Source organism: Pseudoalteromonas peptidolytica (assembly GCF_012641745.1). GTDB lineage: Bacteria > Pseudomonadota > Gammaproteobacteria > Enterobacterales > Alteromonadaceae > Pseudoalteromonas > Pseudoalteromonas peptidolytica. The sequence continues at coordinate 34,874 of NZ_WEHZ01000034.1, read as the reverse complement.
TGATGCACGTAAGTCCGTTGCCATTACTTGTGCACCAGACAAAGAGGCAGTATCGCCACAAATCGCTGTATTCCCTTCTAAGCGAATATTCGCTCCCATACGCTGCAATTCTGGCACATGCATAAAGCGATTTTCAAAGATGGTTTCTGTAATTGTTGCGCTCCCTTCTGCTACTACGTTTAGTGCAGTAAACTGAGCTTGCATGTCTGTTGGAAACCCTGGATGTGGCATAGTCTTAATATTTACCGCTTTCAACGCGCGCTGACGCATGTCCACATAGATACTGTCGTCATTTACTTCAACGATAGCATTGGCGGCTCGAAGCTTTTCAAGAACGGGTTCAAGACTATGATAGTCCGTGTTTTTACAAAGCACCTCACCCTTTGCCATTGCCGCTGCAACGAGGAAAGTCCCCGTTTCAATGCGATCAGGAAGGATCTTATGCTCACAACCGCTGAGATGTTCCACACCTTCGACTTCAATTCGGCTAGAACCTGCACCACTTATTTTTGCTCCCATAGCAACCAAGCACTGGGCTAAGTTGATGATTTCAGGTTCTCTGGCAGCATTTTCTAATACGGTTTTACCATCAGCAAGTGTGGCAGCCATCAGCAAGTTTTCGGTCGCACCAACACTGACCGTTTCCATGAAGATCTCTGCACCACGCAATCGCCCTTCTGTCGTTGCATGAATATAACCATTCTCAACTTTGATGGTTGCACCCATTTTCTCTAGGCCTGAAATATGTAGATCAACAGGACGAGCACCAATAGCACAACCACCGGGTAACGATACCTGTGCATTACCAAATCTAGCCACCAAAGGACCGAGCGCCAATACCGATGCGCGCATCTGCTTCACCAGATCATAAGGAGCAAGCACATTGTTTACCGTCGCGCCGTTGATTTCAAGCGTGTCGCCATCCCACTCCACTTCGGCACCTAGAGTCTTTAGTAATGCTTCTGTCGTACCGATATCACGTAAGTGCGGTACATTAGAAAAACGGCTTTTACCTTCGCCTAATAGCGCAGCAAATAGGATAGGAAGGGCTGCATTTTTAGCCCCAGAAATAGTGACTTCACCGGCAAGAGTGGTGCCACCTTGGATAACAAACTGATCCATTGCGGCACCCCGTTATTGTGGAAGAATAAATTTACGCTCTTTTTGCCACTCATCAGGCGTGAATGCGCGAATGCTCACCGCATGGATAGTCCCATCTTTGATGGTATCCATTAGTGGTCCATAAATTAACTGTTCCCTTTTTAGCCTTCTTAATCCGTCAAAACACGTTCCAACAGCAATGACTTCGTAGTGACTACCGTTTGCTTTTACGATAATTTCGTCAAGCGATAGCGCATCTTTTAATAAAGTTTCGACTTGATTTGTTTCCATTAGACTCACTCAAATAGGGTTGTCACCTGCCCCAACTCCATTAAATTTTGCAGTTGCTCAGGTGTATTTCTCAGCTCGAGACGAATGTCGCGCTGCTTTAATTGACCTAAAGAGTGAATTAACCAAGCTAAGCCCGCGGTGTCAACCCTTGAGACCTTAGAAAGGTCAAAATAGACGGTTGATTGTGCATTTTTCAGCAATTGAACGATAGCCGACTGTTTCAGTGCGCTTGGTAAACTCGCTCTTGTTAGTTCACCAGTTAACACGATTTCACCTTTACTTTCGGTGAATGAAATTTTAGGCGTCACCATCATCCCCTCTAAATTGCACAGGAAGCTTGCTCTTTTTGTCCAACAACTGGATCACATGTTCAATACCTTGTTGGCGCAAGATACCATGCAACTCACTTTGTTTGGCATCTAATAGGCTGATCCCTTCTGCCATCATATCAAAGGCACGCCAATCATTGTCTTTACCGCGCCTGACCTTAAAATCAATTTTAATATCCGGTTTACCAGCCTCAACTATTTTTGTTTTTACAATAGCAATATCTTCTTTATCAAATGGCCGATGTTCACCGAATTCTACTTTTTGATCTTTATACTGAGTAAACACACCTGCATACGTTGCTACCAGATAGCTTTTAAACACCTCAATAAAGGTTTTAATATGCTCAACTGCAGCTGCTTTTTCCTGTTTATCTTCAATGTTACGTACTGTTTGAATGTAGGATCCCAAAACGCGATATGCGGCATATTTGTAATCGATGTAAGGCAAAAGCTCTTCTTCGACGATAACACGTAGGTGCTCTTTATCCTTTTCGATAATGCTCTGCTCTTTTGTTACACGCTGAAAAGTTTGTGCTGCAACTTGCTCAACCATTTTATATGGATCGCTTGAGTCCACTTCTTTTGCCTGCAATGACATCGTAACCATAATGGCAACTAGCCAAATCAGGCATTTGGTATAAAGATTCATTAACATATTTACTCGCTCCCTTGATTAAATAGGAACTGACCAATCAACTCTTCTAATACAAGCGCTGACTTTGTGTCTGTGATCATATCGCCGTCTTTAAGCGCTTTTGTTTCCACCCCGAAGAGAGACTCAAGATCAACACTATCTTCGCTCGTCACTTCTTGACCTAAACACTTTTGCTTAGCTGACTCAGCGGCAATTACTGGAGAAATACCAAGATATTGCTCACCTAAAATGCCCGACGTTAATATGGAAACTGATGAAGTATCAGAAAACTGACATTCATAGTTTTTGTCGATACTCATCGAAACCACAGGTACAAATTCCTGCGGGTGTATCTGAATGCCATCAACACGGCCAATAACAACTCCGCCCACTTTGATTGGTGCACGTGTTTTCAGTGAACCGATATTCTCAAACTTAGCTTGCAGCATGTAGGTTTCACCATTACCACTCAAGCCTGAGTTTGCCACTTTGAGCGCTAACATGATAAATGCAGCGACACCCAACGCTACAAATAGCCCAACTAAAATTTCAATTTTCCGTGTATTCATTTTTTAAAACCTTTTAACTTGAGAACATAACCGCTGTTAATACAAAGTCGAAGCCAAGTACAGCCAGTGAAGAGTGTACTACTGTCTCTGTCGTCGCCTTACTTATCCCTTCAGATGTAGGGACACAGTCATAGCCTTTGTACAACGCGATCCAAGTCACCAATAGTGCAAATACGAAGCTCTTAATAAGACCGTTTAAAATATCTTTTTGGAACGATACCTGTGATTGCATGATAGACCAGAAGCTACCAGAATCGACTCCTAACCAATCCACCCCAACCAAATGTGCACCTAAGATAGCGATTGCTGAAAATATCAACGCAAGCAGTGGCATACTGATAAAGCCTGCCCAAAATCGTGGTGCAATAACGCGCTTTAATGGGTCAATAGCCATCATCTCTAAACTAGATAATTGCTCAGTTGCTTTCATTAAACCAATTTCAGCAGTCAGTGCACTACCCGCACGCCCAGCAAATAACAGCGCCGTAACAACGGGACCTAATTCTCTTAGTAGACTCAACGCCACCAACGGCCCAAGGCTATCCTCAGCGCCATATCCTACTAATACGGTATAGCCTTGTAGCGCTAAAACCATACCAATAAATAACCCCGAGACCATAATAATCAACAGTGACTGATGACCTACCATGTAGAGTTGTTTGATTAATAGCGGTGTGCCTTTGCGAAAGTTAGGTAAACTAAATAACGCCCCAAATAGCATATTGGTTGCACGACCAAGAGCAGCAAAGCGACTTAGTGTTTTATGACCTATTTTTTGTAGAAAATCGACCAACTCTACTCTCCTTGCAACAGTGCTTGTTGATAATCAGGGGCATTGAAGTGAAATGGTACAGGGCCATCGGCAAGCCCTTGTAAAAACTGCTGCACTAGCGCTGAGTCATGCTTTAGCATTTGCTCAGGCGTCCCTTCACCTATCACGCCTTGCTCAGCGATAATGACAACATGATCCGCGATACTCAGTACCTCTGTCACATCATGGGTTACGATTAAGGATGATAGACCTAACACTTCATTTAGTGACTTAATTAAACGTACCAACACCCCCATCGAAATGGGGTCTTGCCCAGCGAATGGCTCATCATACATGATAAGTTCGGGGTCAAGCGCTATCGCACGCGCTAGAGCAGCGCGCCTCGCCATGCCGCCAGAAAGCTCTGCTGGCATTAAATCCTTTGCACCACGCAGTCCTACTGCTTGCAGCTTCATCAATACTACTAACTGAATGAGCTCTTCTGACAATTCCGTGTGTTCGCGCAAAGGAAAAGCGACATTGTCAAAGACACTCATGTCTGTGAACAACGCACCGCTTTGAAACAACATGCTCATGCGAGTTCTTGCTTGATATAATTCACTACGGGACATACTTGGGATACTGTTTCCAGCAAAAAGAATATCACCACTATTAGGTTTTAACTGGCCACCGATCAATCGCAGCATAGTCGTTTTACCTATGCCACTTGGCCCCATTATTGCGGTGATTTTGCCTTCTGGTACGGAAAAGCTCATGTTTTTGTAGATGATCCTTTCACCCCTGGAAAAGGTTACATCCTTGATTTCTACAATTGATTGCGACAAGTCGCTCTCCAGATCAAGACTATATTCATCGGAGTATGATACTTTTTTTTCAAACAAGATGGAAAATCGTTTTGGTAAAATTTTGTAAGTCGTTAAATGTGACGGTTTGCTTATACTTTCCAAGGCGCATTTGGTAGTATCTAACGAAATTTTAATCCTATTGGCTAGAGGTTCATGGTTTTATCGTTTGTTATTCTCATTCTTGGCTTTATTGCACTGGTTTGGAGTGCCGACCGCTTCGTTTTTGGCGCAGCAGCTTTAGCTCGAAACTTTGGTGTACCAACATTAATTGTTGGCTTAACCATTGTCGCCATGGGCTCTTCAGCCCCCGAAATGATGGTTGCTGCACAGGCCGCTCTTGCAGATAAAACAGACACAGCCGTTGGTAACGCCGTAGGTTCTAACATTGCCAATATATTATTAGTCCTTGGGATCACCGCCTTACTCCGACCGCTTTCGGTTGGCTCAGGAATTTTACGTCGAGAAATGCCACTTCTTATCATTGTTTCCTTGGGAGCTTGGTATATTGTCAGTGACAATAACTTCAGTTTTGTTGAAGGTATATTACTGCTTATTGGCTTCGCAGCATTTCTCCTTACCTTAATTATCATTACCAAACGCAGCGGCAACAGCAATGACGATCCTTTCGTTAGTGAAGCGTGTGAAGAGGTGCCGGACAATGTCCCCACACAAAAAGCTATTTTTTGGCTTGTTGTTGGTATGATTTTGCTCCCCGTTAGCGCCGATTATCTGGTGGGTGCAGCTGTTGATATTGCAAAGTACTTTGGGATGAGCGACTTATTGATTGGGTTAACTATCATCGCGGTAGGAACCAGTTTACCTGAACTCGCAGCCTGTGTAGCTGGCGTATTAAAAAATGAAGACGATTTAGCGCTAGGTAATATCATTGGTTCGAATATTTTTAATATCCTTGCGGTACTGTCTATTGCGGGGATCATCAATCCCTCCGTATTAGATACCAATATCGCGGCTCGTGATATATTTATTATGCTTGGTGCAACACTATTGCTACTTATTATGAGCTTAAGCATTACTGGTAAACGTCGTATCAACCGCTTTGAAGGTGGTTTGTTACTCGCCTGCTTTATCGGATATATTTACTACATCATTTAAGGAATACACGTGACAACGACCCCATTTATTGAATCTGCTAATCAAGTGTTTGCTACTGAGCTTGCAGCAATAGAGGAAGTGCAGCAGTTTGTCGATCAACAGTTTGAGCAAGCTTGTAAAATAATGTTTAATTGCCAAGGTCGAATTATTGTTATTGGTATGGGTAAGTCAGGTCATATTGGAAATAAAATTGCCGCTACACTCGCCAGCACAGGAAGCCCTGCTTTTTTCGTGCACCCAGGTGAGGCTAGTCATGGCGATTTAGGTATGATCACCAAAGATGATGTGGTTTTGATGATATCAAATTCAGGTGAAACCCAAGAAGTTATCTCAATCTTACCGATAATTAAACGTTTAGGTGCACCTGTGGTCTCTATGACAGGCAACCCAAGCTCAACCATGGCTCGCAACGCTAGTGTTCACCTTTGCGTTAAAGTGTCAAAAGAGGCGTGCCCACTAGGATTAGCGCCCACAGCAAGTACCACAGCAACGCTGGTTATGGGAGACGCATTAGCAGTTGCTCTACTTGAAGCCAGAGGATTTACTGCCGATGATTTCGCGCTTTCTCACCCGGGAGGAAGTTTAGGTAAACGACTATTACTCACAGTCGCTGACATCATGCACAAAGACAGTGCCATTCCAATGGTCAGTAGCAACTGTACCGTCAAAGAAGCCCTTTTCGAAATGTCTGCAAAAAGTCTTGGAATGACAGCGATTGTCGACGAGCAGACACAATTGCAAGGTATTTTTACAGACGGTGACTTGCGCCGTATCATAGAACAAAAAGTAGACATTCATACAACGCCAATCACACAAGTTATGACCGCAAAAAGTACCACCGCACGTGCCGATATGCTCGCTGCTGAGATGCTAAATATTATGGAAAATAAACGCATCAATGGACTAATTGTGGTTGACGAGAATAATGTCCCTGTAGGTGCATTGAATACCCAAGATTTACTTAGAGCGGGAGTGCTATGATGCAGTTTAGCGACCTTTATCAAGATATCTCAACAGATGCTTGGCAAAAAGCAACTCAAATTAAACTCTTAATTTGTGATATTGACGGTGTATTCTCTGACGGACGCATTTATCTAGGTAACAACTGTGAAGAATTAAAGGCATTCAATACCAAAGACGGCTTCGGTATCAAAGCGCTAGTAAACTGCGGTATTGAGGTTGCGGTCATCACAGGTAGACATTCACAAATAGTTCAGCAACGCATGACTAGTTTAAATGTAACGCATATTTACCAAGGTCAAGAAAACAAGCTAGTGGCATATGAAGCACTAAAAACGCAGCTTAATCTGAAGGATGCAGACATTGCCTATATTGGTGATGATGGCCCTGATCTGCCAGTGATGGAGCAAGTTGGCTTTGCTGTCGCCGTGAATGATGCACATCCGCTGATAAAACGCATTGCCCACTATACCACTTTGATGCCGGGAGGCTTTGGCGCCGTCAGAGAGTTAACAGATCTGCTCATGCTCAGCCAAAACCACCCTCTTACCACTACAGGGTCAAGTACATGACTGTGCTTCGTGTCATTCTGCTCATTACTTTTAGTGCGCTGATGATTTGGCTATGGTCGCCGATGTTTAACGCATCAGAAATCGACAAGAAAAGTGACGATGAACCACTTGCAAAACCTGATTATGTGGCGACCGCATTAGAGCAGACTACCTACAGTGAAAATGGCTTACTAAACTACCATGTGACTGCTGATAAAATGGAACTTTATCAGGATCTTGGTTTTAGCCACTTTGCAAAACCCATTTTTACATTATATAACGGTGAGCAAAATTGGCAGATAAGCGCATTGGAAGCCACATTATACGAGAACAACACCCTGATTTTAGAAGGGGATGTTTTAGCAAAAAACCTCACACCAGATGCAATGATCAGTACTATCAATGCCGACAATGTCAGGGTTGAAATTAAACAAAAGTTGATGAAATCAGAACACCCCGTCATTATCACAGGCCCTAGCCTTAAAATTACCGGTAAAGGCTTACATGCAGACTTGCAAAAACAGCTGATTGAGCTCATCAACCATACAAAGACAATTTATTATGACCAGTAAAATAATTAACAAATTAGTTTTCGTCGGCTTGCTCGCAAGTTCCACTTTCGCAGCTGCTGCAGAGCAAAATGAAGTCATTATCGATGCTGGCCGTCAGCAAGCTCAACTGCAAAGTAACATAGGCATTTTCGAGCAAAACGTTGTCATTATTCATGGCACAAGAAAAATCAATGCTGATCGTTTGGAAGTGCACCGCCGCGCTGAGCTTGGTTCAAATAAGCAGCTACTAATTGCTACTGGCAACCCTGCGGTTTTTGAAGAAGCTCAGGCAGATGGTACAACCTTACGCGCTGCGGCTAATGAAATTCGCTATGATGTTGCTGAATTAAAGTTAGTACTTACTGGCAATGCTGAAATATCGCAAGCAGGTCAAAAAAGTAGTGCACAAGTCATTACTTATCATATCGAAAAGCAACTCATTAGTGCCGAACGCTCTGAACAGGGCGACTCTCGGGTCAGAACAATTTTGGTTCCTGTTGAAAAGAAATCTGACACCAACGTGGAAAAAAGTGAAGGTCCACAGGAAAAAGGTAACAATTCATGAGCGAGCTCAAAGCAACAGGCTTGGCAAAAAGTTATAAAGGTCGCCAAGTTGTCAAAAATGTAGGACTGAGTGTCGAAGCAGGTAGCATCGTTGGTTTACTTGGCCCTAATGGTGCGGGGAAAACCACTACTTTTTATATGATTGTGGGCTTAGTACCAAGTGACAAAGGCTTTATACAAATCGATGATGAGGATATCACCCTACTCCCGATGCACAGTCGCGCACGCCTAGGGATTGGATATTTACCTCAAGAGTCATCCATATTTAGGAAGCTAACGGTATATCAAAACCTCATGGCTATTTTGGAAACCCGCAAAGATTTGTCTAAAGTTGAAAGAGAAGCTCAGCTTAATGAGTTGTTGGATGAATTTAATATCCAACACATCCGTGATTCTCAAGGGATGGCATTATCTGGAGGAGAGAGAAGACGGGTAGAAATTGCTCGTGCTTTAGCCGCTAATCCTAAGTTTATCTTGTTAGATGAACCTTTTGCTGGCGTTGATCCAATTTCAGTGTTAGATATAAAGACAATCATTGAGCACCTTAAAAATCGTGGGATCGGTGTACTGATCACCGACCACAATGTAAGAGAAACGCTGGACGTATGTGAAAAAGCCTACATCGTTTCACACGGTGAATTAATCGCCGCTGGTACGCCAGAACATGTTTTAGCGGATCAAACCGTAAGAGATGTCTACCTAGGCGAACAATTCAAGCTATAGTTAAGACGTAGTATTAATAACTGTTAAAAGGGATTGTTAGAGATACATGAGGCAATCATTACAGCTGCGCATGGGGCAGCAACTTACAATGACTCCACAACTGCAACAAGCCATACGCCTGTTGCAGCTTAGTACGTTGGATCTACAGCAAGAAATACAAGAAGCGTTGGACAGCAACCCACTATTGGAAGTGGAAGAAGGCGATACCGCAGACGCAGAAAGTACTGAACAACACAGCCAAGATAAAAATAATACGGACGATAGTCAGCAAAGCTCAGATGAAGCGCCTGTCAGCGAGTATGAAATGGACTCAGATACCGCCATGAGCAAAGAAACGGTTAGTGATGATCTTGCCATGGATGTGACTTGGGATGAATATATGAGTGCTGCACCAGCATCAAGCGCAGCTCCTTTACCTGATGATGATAACGTCTACCAGGGAGAAACTTCCGAATCACTACACGACTACCTAATGTGGCAGTTAGAACTTACGCCATTTAGCCCAACAGATAGAGCCATTGCTATTGCCATCATCGAAGCGGTAGATCTGTCTGGCATTTTAACGCTTTCCTGTGAAGATATTTTAGAAAGTATCAATGATGAAAACAGTGAAGAGCCGGTAGAGTTGGATGAAGTCGAAGCCGTACTTAAACGTATCCAGTTGTTTGACCCTGTCGGTATTGCTGCACGAAGTTTGCAAGAATGTTTATGTATTCAGTTAAATCAATTTGCACCTGACACACCGTGGATCACCGAAACCAAGATGATCCTGACCGAGCACATTGATTTACTTGCGAGCCGTGATTACCGTACCTTGGCGAAAAAAACGCGCTTAAAAGAAGCTGAGCTAAAAGAAGTTATGACGCTGATCCACAGTCTTAACCCTAAGCCAGCTGCGAGTATTATTCATGAAGAACCAGAATACGTTATTCCAGATGTGTCGGTAAAAAAAGTGAAAGGCCGCTGGGTTGTAGAGCTAAACCCTGATGCGATGCCTAAGATTAGAGTAAATGACCACTACGCTGCGATGTCGAGAACTGCTAAATCGAGTACTGATAGCCAGTTTATTCGCTCACACCTTCAAGAAGCAAAGTGGTTTATTAAGAGCTTAGAAAGTCGCAATGACACTTTATTGAAAGTTACCAATTGCATTGTGCAACAACAACAGGCATTCTTTGAACATGGCCCCGAAGCGATGAGACCTATGGTGTTAAACGATGTCGCAGAGATGGTTGATATGCACGAATCTACGATTTCTCGTGTCACCACCCAAAAGTACATGCACACACCAAGGGGCATATTTGAGCTGAAGTATTTCTTCTCAAGCCATGTCAGTACCGAAAATGGAGGTGAGTGCTCCTCAACAGCAATACGAGCACTCATCAAAAAGCTAATAGCTGCGGAAAACACTGCTAAACCATTAAGTGATAGCAAAATTGCAGATATTTTAGCTGAACAAGGAATTAAGGTAGCGAGACGCACGATTGCAAAATATCGTGAATCCCTAGCCATTCCACCGTCAAATCAGCGTAAAAGCTTGATATAAGACGTTAAACACAAGAAGGAAAAATGCTTATGCAACTAAATTTAACTGGTCGCCATGTAGAAATCACTGACTCTTTAAGAGATTATGTCACCAACAAGTTTGCGAAGCTTGAGAGGCACTTTGATCATATCAATAACGTTCATGTGATCCTTGATGTCGAAAAACTAGTTCAAAAAGCAGAAGCAACATTGCACGTAAATGGCGGCGAGCTATTTGCATCAACAGAGCATCAAGACATGTATGCAGCAATTGATGGCCTGATTGACAAACTAGACCGTCAAGTAATTAAACACAAAGAGAAGCTCACTCGACACTAAAATGAAATTAAGTGAATTAGTGAATAAGGACTGTAGCAAAGCTGCGGTCCTTTTTAGTAGCAAAAAACGTATTCTCGAATACATTAGCGAATTAGCGCATAGCCAAATCCCTGATACCAGCCAGCACACTATCTTAGATGCCCTTATGGCACGAGAAAAGCTGGGAAGTACAGGTATAGGTAAAGGGATCGCAATTCCTCATGGGCGACTTGAAGGTATTGATAAAATACTGGCGATGGTCTTGGTAAGCGAACAAGGGATCCCGTTTGAGGCGATCGACAAACAGCCTGTCGATATTTTTGTCGCATTCATCGTACCTGAAGGAGATAATCAACAACACTTAAAGACCTTAGCTGCGATTGCTGATACACTCAAAAATAAGTCATTTTGCAAAATGCTCAGGCAAGCGAAAAATGACGATGAGTTATATGCAGTGATCCAAGGTGAATTTGATGAGTGATGAAGAAAAAGGACTCGAGCTTATCATTATCAGTGGCCGTTCTGGTTCTGGTAAGTCTGTAGCACTTCGAGTATTAGAAGATTTAGGCTACTATTGTGTCGACAATATTCCGGTTAATTTACTCCCCTCTTTAGTTCGTAGTGTTTCTGACAACTACAACAAAGTTGCTGTTAGTATCGATGTCCGCAACCTCCCCAAAGAACAAGATGAGTTCAACGATATACTCGAGTACTTACCAGGTTTTGCTAAACCAATCCTGTTTTATCTAGACAGCGATGATCAGACGCTCATTAAACGTTTTTCAGAAACGCGCCGTTTGCATCCATTATCAATACACAACCTGCCTTTAGACGTTGCAATTAAAAAAGAGCGTGAGCTGTTAAATGTATTGACGACTAGAGCTGACTTCTTAATTGATACTACCAGCCTCAGCGTGCACCAACTGGCAGAAGATATTCGTGAAAAGATTTTAGGTCAGAAAAATAAACAACTTATCATTACCTTTGAATCTTTTGGCTTCAAGCACGGTATTCCAAAACAAGCAGATTACGTATTTGATGCGCGTTTTTTACCAAACCCGCACTGGGAACCAGAGCTAAAGCCATTAACAGGGCTAGATCAGCCGGTAAAAGACTATCTCTCAAGTCATAGCATAGTGCAGAAATTTACTTGGCAAATTCAAACGTTTGTCCAAACTTGGTTGCCACACCTTGAACGAAACAACCGTAGCTACTTAACCATAGCTATAGGCTGTACTGGTGGCCAGCACCGCTCTGTTTATTTAGCACAAACGATTGGTGAGCGCTTTGCAAAAACACACTCTAACGTAAAAATCCGCCATCGTGAGCAAGAGAATAATGTGTGAAGATACATTTTTAATCCAAAATAAGCTTGGATTACATGCTCGAGCAGCGACTGAACTGGCTCAGCTTGCCGTTCAGTTTGATGCAGAGGTGACTTTATATCAGGGCGATAAAAGCGCGTCAGCGGATAGCGTTCTGGCACTGCTACTTCTGGAGAGCAGCCAAGGTAAAGAAGTTAAAGTTGTGTGTAGCGGCCCTGATGCGCAGCCCGCACTGGATGCTATCGGTATGCTGATCCACAATAAGTTCAATGAATCAGAATAACTCCCCACAACCGTAACAGGTATTGTGTCAGCACCAATTCATATAACATGTGCTACACTTCGATACGCAAATTCAATTAAATAAGTCTCGCCTACTCGCCTGTAAACCTTGGTAGAACAAAGAAAACTGCGTTACACTGTAGTGGCTGTTAGCGCTAAAACTGGCTGCTAGAAGGGCGTGATACCAACTGTCTTAATACTTGCTCAATTTGAAGGGGTAAGCCTGACGCTAGTAACTGCGTTAAAAAAACTCTTATTTAGAATAAATTAATGCTCCTAAGCTGAGGTTGATTATTTCGATACATGAGGCTAAACGAAGCTAGTATGGTATATCCCAGTTTTGAGTCGGTTGAGGTGGTAATTCATTTATAATAAATAAAGCTAGAATAAACCGGCAGCCCACCCACGGAAATATATTGTGTCACATTTTTACAAGACATGGTTTCTGAATACATTACAGCATGTTGGGGCGAGCAAAACACTATCATTTACTGTCAACATTATCAAAAAGGACGCGTATGCCTGAAGTATTTGAACAAGACTATACACTGGAGCAACTTCAAAAGGTTACCAAAGCCTTAAACAGTGGTCAGTTTGTTCAAGTAAGGCGTATGCTAGCAGAAACCGCTCCTTGTGATACCGCACTCCTACTAGAGTCATCACCTCATAAAGTTCGCTCTATGCTCTGGCAACTTGTTGACCCAGATATTCAAGGGGATGTGCTCGAGGAACTGTCTGAGGATGTAAGGCTGGGGATCATCGCTCAGATGGAACCTGAGCTTATCGCAGCTGCAACCGAAGACATGGATGATGATGACTTAGGTGATGTCCTTCGTAGCCTTCCTGATACCGTTTATCAGGATGTTATCGGTGCGATGGATACACAGGATAGAGAGCGTGCTACACAGGCATTATCCTACAAGGAGAACTCCGCTGGCGCTCTGATGAGCACAGATACGGTCACTATACGGCCAGATGTCACTTTGGAAGTGGTATTTAGGTACCTTCGCCTCAAAGGTGAGCTACCTGATGGTACTGATGAGCTGTATGTCGTGGATAAAGATAACTGCTTTTTAGGCACGCTACCTGTCAATATTTTACTCACTAATTCACCAGATAGTATTGTTCGCGAGTTGATGGATGAAGATAAGGAAACCATTCCTATCTCCATGGATGAATCTGAGGTTGCACAACTGTTTGAGCGTCATAACTGGATTTCAGCTCCTGTCGTTGACGATAATGCCCACCTTCTCGGCCGTGTTACCATTGATGATGTGGTCGATGTTATTCGTGAAGATGCCGAGCACAGTCTATTAAGTATGGCCGGTCTTGAGGACGAGGAAGACACCTTTGCTCCTGTTCTTAAAAGTAGCAAGCGCCGTTCAATTTGGCTGGGCATAAACTTGCTTACAGCGTTAATGGCAGCATTCGTCGCCAGCTTTTTCGAAGGTACTTTAGATATTTTGCCAATCCTTGCAGTACTAAATGGCATCGTACCAAGTATGGGTGGGGTTGCAGGTAGTCAAACGTTAACACTGGTTATTCGTGGTATAGCCCTTGGTCATATCAATCAAACCAACCAGAAGTTTTTAATGGGTAAAGAGCTGGCCATTGGTGCGTTAAATGGGTTGCTATGGTCGTTGTTAATCGCGGGTGTCATTGCAGTGTGGCAGTGGGATTTCACACTCGGTGCAGTCATCGCCTTCGCTATGTTTATGAATTTAGTCGCAGCGGGTATTGCTGGTGCAAGTATCCCAATTATGCTGAAAAAAATGAATATCGACCCTGCTCTAGCAGGAAGTGTGGTGCTAACAACAGTCACTGATATTGTCGGAATTTTTGCATTCCTTGGCACTGCAACTTGGCTGCTCGTTTAACAATGACAGATAATGCTGGCAATACCGCCAGCATTACTTAATAGGGTGCAGTGTTATTCTCCTGCAATCTGCATGCTATTGAGTAGCACCGAACCAGTTTGTACCGCGCCTCGGCATTCGATATCACCACCTAACCCTTCAATGTTGGCAAACATGTCTTTTAGATTACCTGCAATCGTGATTTCACTGACAGGATACTGTATCACACCATTTTCTACCCAAAACCCTGCTGCACCTCTTGAGTAGTCACCAGTTACCGTATTGACCCCCTGTCCCATCAACTCGGTTACCAGTAAACCTGTGCCCATAGTCGCCAGTAAAGCGCTCAAGTCATCATGGGTAGGTTTTACTAGCCAATTATGTATACCACCAGCATGCCCTGTAGCTTGCATATTCATCCTGCGCGCCGCATAACTTGCCAATAAGTAAGTATTCAGTACACCGTCTGTGATAATTTCACGATCTATTGTTTTCACTCCTTCACTATCAAATGGGCTTGATGCTAACCCTTGCAGCAAATGAGGCTTCTCTTCGATATTGACACAAGTATTAAAAATTTGAGTATCTAAAGAGTCCATTAAGAAACTTGATTTTCGATACAAAGCGCCACCACCAATGGCTGACACTAAGTGTCCAAATAAGCTATTGGCAATATCAGCGCGGAAAATCACAGGCACTTTGCGTGTAGATAGCTTTTGACTACCTAGCTTCGCTAACGTCGACTGAGCCGCTTCAAGTCCAACAGCATTAGCAGATTTAAGCTCAGTATGTACGCGGGAAAGCGTAAACGCAGAGTCTCTTTGCATTTGCTCTGCTTCTTTCCCTATTACCATAGTGCTTAAACTGTGTCTTGTTCGTGGAAAGCCCGCGATCAGTCCATGACTATTACCATACACTCGGATCCCTTGGTGACTGGATAAACTCGCACCATCCGAGTTAACTATTCTGGGGTCGTAGTCAAGCGCTGCTTTTTCCGCCGCGATACACTGCTCTATGGCTTCATCCGGAGAAACTTCCCACGGGTGAAATAGATCTAGTCCAGGAGGAGACATTTCCAATAGCGCCTCATCTGCGACCCCATTACAAGGATCATCCGATGTAAACTTGGCGATATCGATTGCCTTTTCTACAACCGAGCGCAATGCCTTAGGGCTAAGATCAGCTGTCGATGCAGAACCTTTGTGGTTGCCAACATATACACTTATCCCCAGCCCACCATCTTGGTTAAATTCAATGGTTTCAACCTCTCCCATACGCGTACTTACAGATAACCCTGAGGTACTTGACATTGCAGCCTCAGCGGAGGTTGCTCCTAGTTTTTTTGCCTGTGCAAGTACTTCAGCAACAGCATTTTTTACATCATCAATTTGGCTAAATATTGGGTGTTGTTGAGGTTGAGTCATAGATACCTTGTCCGCTTGCTCATCTGACTAAAGCTGATTAAGTTAATATGCTAACACAGCTACTCACTATTGTAGTGATCAATTGTGGTATACTCTAGGGTTAGAGACCTTAATTATTCAAAGTATAGACAAGAGCAATGGCTAAACACGAGCAACCGACTGAAGAAGAGATTATTTACGTTTCCAAAAGTGAGCTAAAACGTGAGGCGCAGGAATTACACGAGCTTGGCTGTGAGATTGCAGGGCTGGGTAAAAAACAGCGTGAGAAGCTCCCTTTAACCGACGAGCTCAAAGAAGCAATGGCCGTTGCTGATAAGATCCGAGCCAAAACAGATGCTTATCGCCGTCACATGAATTATATCTCGAAAACGTTACGTACCACTGCAAACATTGATGATATTCAAGCGGCAATGGATTTACTCCTTAATAAGAACAACCAAGCAGACGTTTTGCTCAATAAAATTGAGCATATTCGAGATGATGTTATTGCCAAGGGTGACAGTAAAATTAACGAATTATTGCTAGAGTACCCTGAACTTGAGCGCCAAAAAATGCGCCAAATGGCACGCCAAGCAAGCAAAGAGTTAAAGGCAGAGAAACCTGGTAAAGCGTACAGAGAGCTATTTCAATATTTAAAAGAAGTGATTATGCCATAGCTCACCCGGGCCAATGAATAAGGACAAAAAGGCGCATCAGCGCCTTTTTATTGTCTACAAAATAGTATTAAGCGGTGCCACCCACTGTTAGCTCATCAATTTTCAAGCTTGGCTGACCAACACCAACAGGAACGCTTTGGCCATCTTTACCACACACACCAACACCTCTATCTAACGATAAATCATTACCAACCATAGAAACTTTTTTCATCACTTCAGGGCCATTGCCAATCAAAGTGGCTCCTTTAATCGGTTGGGTGATCTTGCCATTTTCGATTAGGTAGGCTTCTGAAGCTGAAAATACAAACTTACCAGACGTAATATCGACCTGACCGCCACCAAAATTATTAGCAAATATGCCTTTATCAACGCTGCGGATGATTTCCTCTTGCGTATGCTCTCCCGCTAACATGTAGGTATTTGTCATTCTCGGCATAGGTAGATGCGCATATGACTCGCGACGAGCATTACCTGTTGGCGCAACTCCCATCAAGCTCGCATTTTGCTTGTCCTGCATGTAGCCTTTTAAAATACCGTTTTCAATCAGCACGTTGTAAGCTGCTGGAGTCCCTTCATCATCTATATTTAAAGAGCCTCTGCGATTAGCAAGCGTACCATCGTCAACCACAGTACATAAGCTAGAAGCAACTTGTTCACCAATACGGCCGCTAAATGCTGATGCACCTTTTCGGTTAAAGTCACCTTCTAAGCCGTGTCCAACAGCCTCATGCAACAAAACTCCAGGCCAACCAGAACCGAGGACGACAGGCATAGTGCCTGCCGGAGCATCAATGGCTTCAAGATTAATTTGAGCTTGCCTTACCGCTTCTTTTGCAAACTGCATCCATCTAGGTTCACCATCTACCAATTCCTTAAAGTAGCCATAATCTAAACGCGCACCACCTCCAGCACTGCCGCGTTCACGGCGACCATTTTTCTCTAATAGTACTGAGCAATTTAAGCGAATTAATGGACGAATATCGGTCGCAAATGTACCGTCACTCGCAGCAATTAACACCTCTTCATATACCGCGGATAATGAGCTAACGACTTGTTGTGCTTCTGGTGCTAAGTCACGGATACATTGCTCCATTTCTCTTAACAGAGACACCTTATCAGCATCAGCCATGCTAGTAATAGGTTGTGCTGGTTGGAATTGGATTGGTGCTGATACATCGCTAAATACTTGCACTTTATGACTTTCACCAGTTTGTGCAATACTACGCGCAGCCTCAGCCGCTTTATTTAATGCTTCAATATTGATGGCATCTGAATAACTAAAACCCGTTTTTTCACCACTGACGGCACGCACACCAACGCCACGCTCAATATTGTAGCTACCATCTTTGACTATACCGTCTTCAAGTACCCAGGTTTCGTGGTGACTCGATTGAAAGTATAAATCGGCATAATTTACTTTGTGCTGGTGAATATAATCAAGCGTTTGTGTAAGTTGCTCTCTCGTCAGCTGGCTATTGGTCAGTAAATTTTGCTCTACATTACTCATAAAAACTCACTTTTAAATCGGTTGTGATCCATTACCGGCATGTTTCTTCGGATAGAATCAAGAAGTGCTCTATCAATCTTTTGGGAGATGGGCTCCAAACTCGTCTTTGTGTCTGCCAAAATCTCACCCCAAGGTGATACGATTAAGCTATGACCGTATGTTTCTCTACCATTTTCATGGTTACCAGACTGTGCAGCCGCTACCACATAGCACTGATTTTCAATTGCTCTTGCTTGTAACAAGGGCTGCCAATGCGCTGCCCCTGTTGCACAAGTAAACGCACTAGGTACTAAAAATAGCTCAGCGCCTAATACTCTCATCGCTTGATATAAGCTTGCAAAGCGTAAGTCATAACATACACTGAAGCCAATTTTACCGAATGGACTGTCAGCAACCACTATCTCCTGTCCAGGAAGGGTTCGCTCAGACTCTCGGTATTGTTTAGTCTTGTCACTTATATTGGCATCAAATAGGTGGATCTTATTGTAGCGTGCTACTATCTCTCCACACGAGTTAAATAAATAGCTGGCTGCCAAGTACTTTTCATCAACACCCAGTGTTGCAATAGTGCCAGCAGCAAGCCAAATGCCATATTGACGACAAAGAGCTGATAGCTCTGTAAGGTACTGCTCACTGTGATGTGCACCTTCCCAAGCTTGCTGCGCACTCTCACAAAATGCCAGCCAGCTTTCAGGCAAGCAAACTAAAGTTTCTTCCTCAATGACCAACAAAGCTAACTGACGGCGCAGATAAGCTAGGTTTACCTCTGCCGTCTGTGCCGAGCACATCGGTAATGCGATGACTTTAGCCATTGCCACCTTCCTTATTTTGCGGCTCTATGGACTGCGTTTCTTGTTTAAGTGTAGCATCCCCACTTTGAACTGGGGGCTCAGTTGCTTCGTTCTGATTGTCACTTTTTATTGTTTCGTCGTCTGGTAATTGCTCACTTACCGGAATAATAGGCGTCGGTAACTCGACCTCTTTACTCTTACGATCGACCTCTGTCACTATGGGTTCTTGCATCGTGCCGGTGATCTTAAAGTTTATTTCAGAGATAACCCGTGCAGAGTGGATCACTTTGTCTAGTGCCAATGCCGCCAACCCAGTGACGGGATTCACCGCCCACGCCATTATCACTGGTAAACTGGAGGTGACTTGGGGTGCTACAGCCAAATCGTAATTAATTTCGTACGTATTGAGATCAGCATAACCCCGTATAGCTAAATCTGCTGGTACGCCATCTAATTTAGTGTCTTCAGTGACTGCTACACCATTATTTAAGTGTATTGAGCCACTCATACCATTGTAAAAAAAACCTTTGGAGAACACGTCTCTGAAGTCAAGGCGCAGTTTTCTAATCAACGAATCTAAACTCAATAATGAAAATACCCGCGCCCCTTTATCGCTTATCTCTGCCAAATGCCCTTCACCTAAGCGCCATGTTACGGTTCCAGCAAGACTTGGCATGTCCAAATCATAGGGCGCACCTTGCCAGTCCATAGCAAACTCTATATTGGCGCGAGAGTCTTTGATAGTAGAAGTAATATCAAATTCATCCATTAATTCCCCAAAATCATCACTGGCAAGTACGCCCGTTAGGCTCGTTTTCCCTTGTTCAAACCGGCCACTGGCATTTAATTTATGTTCTTTTTTATCAATAACTAACTCGGAAATAATCAGCTTGTTACCGTCACCAAATAAAGAAAGGTTCACCTTGTCCAATTGATAATCATCAACCTTACAGTCGGCACATACAAATTCAGTGGCAGGCAATTCGAGTAACCAGTCAAGAGAATCAATCTCTGCGGGTAAACCTTGCTGTGATGACGCCTCTTTGGGCAAATTAAGTCGTAAATAGTCACTATTAATGTGTATCGGTCGGCTAGAACTAGACCTTGGTATTGCTACCTGAGTGCGCATTTCTTTACTATTGATTTTAAGCTGCATAGCGCCATTTAAAGGCGTCATTGCAAAATCAACATCGTAAAATGGAATATCCGAAAAAGTTACTTTTGAAAACGCCCCACTAACCTGATTCAATGCAGGCAAAAATGCGCTGTCGGTATCACTACTTGGTACCGAAACAATACGGTCAATCAAAGGTAACCAAGGAAGCAATTCGATCTCTTGTTGTTTTATCGTAATATCAAACCCTTCGCTATTTAAGCCTTCGTCTTTACTTCCGATTATTAGATGCGCATTGCGCATGGTCCCCGTGCTGTTATCTATGATGCCATTAAAATACAATTGACTGTCTAGTCTTGCTGTGATCAGGTTAGAAATATCATCACCTAGCACCGTACCACTTAGTAGTTTGGTTTGATGTGCTGGTTTAGCAAACTGATCAGGTAAATAACTAGTTATACCACGTAGATCACTATCAAACGTTGCTTTGTAGTTGAAGCCAGAGTCAGCAAAGTTGAGTGTTAACTCAGTATTGAGCATGCTAATCCCCTCAAAGTAGCCATCAATAATGCCATTTGCATAGGGTGTTAGTTGGGTGATTCCAGCTTGTAAGCCAATCTTGCTACTCACTTGATAACTTTGCTTGTTACCTAAGCCGGATAAATTCATAGACAGTGGCATATCAAGCCAAGTCGCAGTTAACTCATTCACCTGAATATTGTCATCATCGAATGCAATGATGCCATTTACCTTCTCCAACTGCATACCTGGTTTTGCTAAAAAAACCGAATTATCTTTAAGGTAAACATCGCCTTGAGCACGCACAGCGCCATCATGTAAATCCACAGTGAGAAGCACTTCTCCTGTCGCGTTCCCTTTTGCCTGAACAATTTCTAATATATTTTCGAGCGGATCTGCAATTGGCGTTGCACTGAAGAAAGGTTGTAATGTACTGGCTTCAGTGTTGTGAAGAATATCTACAGTGAGTACATCTGCTTGATTGAGATCTTCAATACTAACCACCACTCCTTGATCAACTGTCTGATTAACCAGTTCACCACGATGTACATAAATATCCATTCTTTCATTTGCAAAGTGTAAAGTAACATCGCCAGACGTTACGCTTGGCCAACCGGGTGCAAAGTTAAATTTAACTTCATTCAAGCGTGATTTAACTTCAAACTGGCCTTGCTTATCAGCAAACGGGAAATGCGAGAAAGGGCCATTAAGTAACACTTGGGTTTGTAAATGCTGACCGCCCTGTATACCTGATTCTAGATAGTCGACTAGGCTTTTACGCATGATACTTACTGGATAATATCGAGACGCTATCTCACCTCGTCCACCCGATAACTCTGCATATAAGTCTAAAGTAGGATCGTCATTTAGTTGTAATGAAAACTCCGCAGCTAACGCCACGTCTTGATTACTTATCCAAAAATTAGGGCTAGAAACTTGCCACCCTCTTAGCTGTTGCTCTCGGATGAAAATATCACCACTTAACTGTTGAATTTCAATATTATTCTTAAAGGTTTCTTTTGATAAAAGCTCACTTTGATCAACACTAACATTTAACCTGACTTGATTATCCAACGCCACAACTTCTAATCGTGCGCCATAAATACCTGGGATCCCTTGATACGGTTCCACTGCAATATTTTCAACGACCCCCCATGCTGACCATGAAGCGTCATCGCTAATACTGAACTTAGTCGCACTCAGTTGGCCATTAGGATTCATACCATAAAGTAAGTCCCGCCCAGGAAACTGCACCAGTTGGGCCAACTCTGCCAGTAAACTAGCGTTGATATTTTCGAGCCATAACGTTTTATTGTGCTTAAGCCATTTTGCTTCAAGCTGGATTGGTTCGAGTGTTTTTTGGTTATGCGTAAACTGAATACCACTACTTTGGATCCACAGGCCTTCAGAATCGGGGGTGAGTAGAAATTGTGCGTCATCTAATACCAGCGTGCGCTCACGCTCATCCTCAACCCATGTCAACGCACTTGGTTTAATGTCTACCGTGATGTCTTGCAGCGCACCCTGTTCAAACCCAAGCCATAGTTGCGCATTAATGTCTGCACTGAGGTTGGGATAGGTTAACGTCACAAGTTCTTCTAACCAGTCAACAGGATCTACTTTGTCAGCAGACACATAAATATCGCCCGCCAGTTCACTTAGCTTTCTTCCGGATAAAGATATGCGAGCATTAAACTGTCCCTGCGAAAAACCCGGTAATGCAATTTCCCCTATCCCTTCATGCAACGCGCTAGAGTTTTGCCATACCAAGTCTTTAAGCAGTAAGCGATGTGTTTTACCACTGGCAAAGGTAATGTTAAGGCGACTGCTTTGCACAGCAAAGTGCCCCACATCTCCCAAAAACAGACTTTCAAGCAGTGCTTGCTGCTCAAATTCATTTTGCTCTTGGGTATTACTGAGCTTGCGAAGGTCAATATCAGCCTCAAAACCTTCCAACACAAAGTAATTAGATGCGATTTGCATCTGCCGCACAGACTCAAACACATTCAGCTGTAATGAAGTTTTCGCAATATTAATTGAAATAGGCGAATTCTGGTTATCTTTAAAAGAGAGTGATTCCAGCACTAAAGCTGGGCCATTGCCCTCCCAGCTTGCACTAATTTGACCTATACTGATGTCAACATTGAGCTGCTTTTGGATAAGCGCTTCGATGTTACTTTTATAATCATTTGCATAGGGCAAGGCATACTTTAACGCAGACACCAGCACCGCAAGTGTCACTAAAGTGATCGCAAAAATTTGCCATGCTTTGCGCAGGCAGAAAAAACAAACGGCCTTAGCCTGCATGTACCACTACCTTTTACATCATTACTACATCAAACTGTTCTTGGCTGTATAAGCTCTCAGTTTGAATACTGACCTGTTTACCTATAAATAGTTCAAGCTCAGCCAAGTTATGGTACTCATCATTAATCAAAGCCTCACTCACCGCAGGAGAGGCATACACCATGAACTTATCAGCGTCATACGCTCGATTAACACGGACTATTTCACGTAAAATTTCATAGCATACGGTTTCAACTGTCTTTAACGATCCTCGCCCAGAGCAAGATGGACATACATCACAAAGAATGTGCTCCAAGCTTTCACGCGTGCGTTTTCGCGTCATCTCAACAAGCCCTAGCGCAGAAAGTCCATTAATATTGGCTTTTGCTCGGTCTTTGGACAACGCAGTTTCTAAAGAGTGCAATACGCGGCGTTTATGCTCATCCGATACCATGTCGATGAAGTCGATAATGATGATACCACCAAGGTTTCTGAGCCTGAGTTGCCTTGCAATAGCAGAAGTCGCTTCAACATTGGTATTAAAAATGGTTTCTTCTAAGTTACGGTGGCCAACAAACGCTCCAGTGTTGACATCAACCGTTGTCATCGCCTCAGTTTGATCTATGATCAAGTAGCCGCCTGACTTTAATTCTACCTTGCGATGTAGTGCTTTTTGTATTTCAGATTCGACATCAAATAAGTCAAAAATGGGGCGCTCACCAGGATAGTATTCCAGTGCGCTTGCCAGCTGTGGAACAAACTCTTCGGTAAATAATTTTAACTCTTGATAGGTCAACTTTGAGTCAACACGGATGCGCTCCATGTCCTCACCGACATAATCACGCAATGTTCTAAATGCCAAAGTCAGATCTTCGTGCAAGATCCTTGCTTTACTGGTTTTGCGGCGGCGCGTCACTATCTTCTGCCATAACTTTTTCAGAAATTCCGCATCGTGTTTTAGTTCTGCTTCTGAAGCACCTTCGGCAGCGGTGCGAACAATAAAACCGCCATTTTCATCATTATATTGAGCAACGATTTCTTTTAATCTATCTCGTTCTTGTTCTGTTTCAATACGCTGGCTCACACCGACATGTGTCGCATCTGGCATAAATACTAAATAACGAGACGGAATGGTGATATCTGTGGTTAGCCTAGCGCCTTTAGTACCCAGCGGATCTTTCACCACTTGCACCATGATAAATTGCCCTTGCTTTACCAGTTCGCGAATATCTTGTACTTTTTTAACTGGTGAGTCTGCAACTCCTTCTTCGATAGAAGCACTGTTGACAATATCAGAAGCATGTAAAAACGCAGCTTTCTCCAAACCAATATCAACAAACGCAGCTTGCATACCGGGCAACACTCGGCTCACTTTTCCAAGATAGATATTGCCAACTATTCCCAAGTTGCCGATGCGCTCAACCTGTACCTCTTGCAGCACACCATTTTCTATTAAGGCTACACGACTTTCACTGGGGGTGACGTTAATTAGTAGTTCGCTACTCATAATTATTTAAAAACCGTTGTATTAATTCATCCGTCTCATATAAAGGTAAGCCCACAACTGCAAAATAGCTACCTTGGATCTCAGTAACAAAGCGCCCGCCTAGCCCCTGGATCCCATAACCACCCGCTTTATCTTGCGGCTCTTTGGTCTGCCAATATGCTTCAATTTCAGTGTCATCTAATTCCTTAAAGGTCACATCCGTTGTCACTACCTGACTCAATACTTTATTAGGATCAGCAAGTGCGATTGCGGTCATTACCTGATGAGTATTGCCTGATAGGCGTCGCATCATGCTGATAAAATCAGCTTTATCACGAGGTTTTCCAAGTGCCTCGCCATCAATCACCACAACAGTATCACTGCCCAATACAGGTCTGTCGGTATAACCTTTTGCGACGCCCGACTGCGCTTTTAAACGCGCGAGCCGCTCAACCAATTGTATGGCGGTTTCACCAGCCAATGGGCTTTCGTCAGCATCAATACTAAACTGCTCAAAGGCATAACCTAGTTGCGATAACAATTCACTGCGTCTTGGAGAAGCCGAAGCGAGATATAAATTGGTTGGCATTATCGGATCCTAAACTGTCTACGGTATTTTCTCAGTAGCGGGAATATCCACAACCAGCACACCATGCCTGTAACTGCAGGCCACAAATAATGCGGGTTAAAGTAGATATCAAGCAAGAAATGATTAAGCCAGAATTGTAACAAATGATAGAGAGCCAAAAACAATCCAATTAATACTGCCTGCTGCCAAATAGAGAAGTTACGAATTTTTTGAAAATTACTGGCTGTGATGTAAATGCAAATTGAGTAAGTTAGTGAGTTTACTCCAAGTGGTGCCCCCATAGCCAAATCAATGATTAATCCGGTTACCCAAGCCCAACCAATATTAACACGGTGAGGTACAGCCAAAGACCAATACATTAGCACTAGTAAAACCCAATCAGGGCGAAATGGCTCTAGGGAAAAAGGTAGTGGCATCAAGGCCATGATCAGAGCTACAAATACGCTGAGCGCAATTAATAAACCACTATTTTTACTCATTATTAATTGCCTCTTGCCTGCGCTTACCTAGCACCACTAACAATCGGATCCGATCAAGTTGTGCCACAGGCTCAGCCTGCACTTGTGCAAATGGCAGCCCTTCATCACGGTCAATTTCTGTCACAACTGCGACGGGGTAACCCTCTGGAAATGTCCCACCTAAACCTGATGTCACTAATATATCCCCAATTCGAATATCCATACTATGGGGGACATGCGCGAGGCGTACACTGTTTATTTTACCGGTTCCCTCTACTACTGTTCTTACGTCATTTCTTAAGATCCTAACCGGTGTTGCATGGGTAGTATCTGTCATCAGCAAGACACGCGATGTTGTAGTACCAACTTGGGTAAGTTGCCCGACTATACCCATTTCATCGATCACAGCCTGGCCTTCACTAATGCCATCAATAGTGCCGCGATTGATTACGACCTGGTGACTGTATGGATTTGAATGTACAGACAACACCTGAGAAATAAGCCTTTGGTTGCCTTCTCTAGCAGAAGCTCGCAGTAAGGCACGTAGTTCCTGGTTTTCCTTTTGCAGAAACTGTAATTGTTGCAGTTGCTCACTTTGTAACAGTTGTTTTTCTCTGAGTAACTGATTTTCTTGTTGTAATTTATCTCGCGTATTTAGGCTCTTTAACCCAAAACTAAATGCTTCATATGGAATATTGGCAACGTACAATAAAGGACTCACGAGCGTATTCAAACTCGTTCTTACCATCGTGCCGCCAGCTGTGTAGCGATCGCCAATGATCAGAATAATACTAAGCACAACTGCGACAGTAAGTCGCAGTTGTAATGGGATGGTTCGGCCAAAGAGTAAATTCATCAGTCGTAGCTAAAAACATCACCACCGTGCATATCAATCATTTCTAGCGCTTTGCCTCCCCCTCTGGCGACACAAGTCAATGGATCATCAGCAACGACAACTGGTATCCCGGTCTCTTCCATTAGCAAGCGATCGAGATCTTTTAGCAAGGCACCACCACCTGTGAGCACCATACCATGAGCAGAAATATCAGATGCCAACTCTGGTGGGGACTGCTCAAGAGCAACCATAACCGCACTGACAATCCCCATTAATGGCTCTTGTAACGCTTCTAGGATCTCATGCGAGTTTAGGGTAAAGGAACGCGGCACACCTTCAGCAAGGTTACGGCCACGAACCTCGATTTCAATCGGCGTTTCACTCTTAAAGGCAGAGCCAATTTCATGTTTAATATGCTCGGCCGTTGCTTCACCAATTAAACTTCCGAAGTTGCGACGCACATAGTTGATAATAGCTTCATCAAACTTATCACCACCGATACGTACTGATGAAGAATAAACGACACCATTTAGCGAGATAATCGCCACTTCTGTAGTACCGCCACCAATGTCGACAACCATTGAACCAGTGGCTTCAGATACCGGTAAACCAGCACCAATTGCCGCGGCCATCGGCTCCTCAATCAAGTATACTTCGCGCGCGCCTGCTCCCATTGCTGACTCACGGATAGCACGCTTTTCAACCTGAGTTGCACCACACGGTACACAAATAAGTACGCGTGGGCTAGGACGCATAAAGTTATTATTATGTACTTGCTTAATAAAATGCTGCAGCATCTTTTCTGTCACATAAAAGTCAGCGATTACACCATCTTTCATTGGACGAATGGCTTTTATATTACCCGGTGTTCGACCCAGCATTTGCTTTGCAGCAGTACCAACAGATGCGACACTTTTTGGTCCACCGGCACGCTCCTGTCGAATAGCAACGACTGACGGTTCATTCAGTACTATGCCTTCTTCTTTTACATAGATAAGTGTATTAGCTGTCCCTAAGTCGATAGAGAGATCGTTAGAAAATAATCCGCGTAATTTTTTAAACATGAGGCTGGGTGACCTTTCAGAATTCTGTCAAACAAAGCAGCGCTAATCGCTGCTCTTAATTTACTACTTAACGCTCTCGAACAAGTCGAAAGCCTATATAATTCGCTCTAAAATCTGGTGCTAAAGCTAAGCGAGTTGATACTCTTGCCAAGCTCGGAGCAAAATTCCACGCACCACCACGTACAGTAACATCCTGTTGAGATGCACGCTTCTGCGTCCACTCCCATACATTTCCAACTGTGTCATACAGACCGTAACTATTTGGTGAAAACTGACTGACTGGAGCTGGGCTTTTATTTGACCACTCACTTCCGCACCAGCCACAATTTGCTAAATTTCTACCAATTTCATTTCCCCAAGGGTACTCTGAAGTTGTACCTGCGCGAGCAGCATATTCCCACTCGACTTCATTGGGTAATCGATATTGTTGTCCTTTTTCACCAGATAACCAATTAGCGTACGCTTTAGCGTCATCGTAAGCAACGCAGACAACGGGAAAATTATCTGATTGCTCATAGCCAGGGTTTTGCCAGTTAAATTCAAGTTCCCAAACAGGTTCACCGTTTTTATAAAATGCGCACCCTTTACCCTGCTCAGCTAACGTTTTATAACCCGTGCTTTGTGCAAAACGCCGAAAGGCGGCAACCGTGACTTCAGTACTTTGCATTGCATATGAGTGGCTTAGCACTTTTTCCACAATTGGACGCTCATTTGGCAAGCCATTACCCGTTAAGTCTCCCATCTTGAAAGTGCCAGCTGGAATAATCGCGAGTTCATTTTCAGTAGGTGACTGAGCAATAGACTGAACCGGTGAAGTATTAGTTCCTGTTTTTTTACTGACTAACTGAGTAACTGACTGGCGCTTTTTGACTAACTTTGCATTGATAGTTTGTGCTGCTTGTAGATGAATTCGCGCTTTGTAAGGTTCGTAACCGATTTTTCTGATTTCAACATCATAGAAGCCCGTTGGGATAACAACCGTCGTTTTGGTCGCACCATAGCTCACTCCGTTGATGAATACTTCGTCATCGTAAACATTAGACCGTAATGTCAGCTCGACTGTTTTATCAGCCGTTTGTGACTTTTTTACAAGGGGGGTCTCCACGATGGGTTGTTTAGCAATAGTAGCCACATCCACCGGCGTACTTTGTTTATCTGTAAAAGTCAGTTGGTCGTCGCTGTATATTGCCGTGTAATTTGATTGGTAATTGACGGCCAGTGGAGTGCCATATTCAACACAATAACGGTTATCTAAGCTTAACAAGTTACATAAACGACTGCTGTTTACATCGCCACGCATCGTCACACTTAAATTCACGCTGTAATTGCCTTGACCACTAAACCCGCTATTTACAACATGACTACTAACTACGTGTACCTGCGCTCCGGCCATATTGCGTTTTGGCTCAACCACTCTGCTTTCTGTCAAGTTAGCAAAGATTTGGTCAATAAAGCGTTTTGTTGCTTTTTGCAAACCCATCTGTTGACCACGCTGTTCACAAGCAGCCAAAGTTTCTGTGCGTTTACAATTAATCGTATGCTCTATCTCTAATGTACCTTCGCGAGTAAATTCGTTGCGAAGCCTTTCAACTCGTGCAGTGCCGAGTTGATCCTTGAGGTTTTCAAGTGTATTCACCAAAGTATGTTTGGTGATGCGAACCTGCTCAATATCTTTTCGTTGAGATGCAATTGCCGCTATTTGCATCGCAATATCTTCTTTGTTTTGCTTGTGATCCGCTACCGCTTGTTGATAACGAGACTGCGCTACGGAAATATCAATAGAGGGATCGTCAATCAACCTTCTATACAGCTCATTCATCGCATCCAATGCTTGGTTTTTCTCTTTGTCTAACTCTCCAGACCGTTTGCGCAGTAATTCAAGCTGAGATTGTAGACGTGTTTCTTCTGCTAAGTGCTTTTCCAACACAACCGAGTATTTATCTAATTCAGTTTGCTTAGTAGACAGCTCAGATTCAATGGCTGTGACCGTCGCAGTGTCTTGCGCCATAGCGCTTGAAGCAACAGTACTCATGGCCAGAATAGAGGCCGAGACAATAAAAGTTAAAGGAGCAATTCGCATATGTTCCATTCCCAACAGCGGCAGTTGTTTGGTCTTGTTATTTCTTATAGTTAGGGCTCTATGCTATGTACTTACAAAGTAAAACACAAGCTTTGCACAATTAATATCTGAGTTTACAACTATTAACCAGCGTCTTGCCAGTTTTTAGATGAGATTTTGTCGATTTTTCTCTCTCATTACGCTGCGTTACACATTTAACATGACAATCTTCGCATCACTTAAAAAAGTAGTAACAAACACTGGAGTGAAATGTTGATGCTGTTTACCATAACACAGTGTCTGTTCATACCAACCTCGTCATGTTAGCAATCCAAGATATTAAAGAATCGCCAATTCAAATCATCAATCATCCGATACTGGAAAAATATGGTCTTACATTGCAAGTGAAACGTGATGACCTGATCCATCCAGTAATTCAAGGAAACAAATGGCGGAAGTTGAAATATAACTTACTTCA
This sequence comes from Pseudoalteromonas peptidolytica, assembly GCF_012641745.1. Classification (GTDB taxonomy): domain Bacteria; phylum Pseudomonadota; class Gammaproteobacteria; order Enterobacterales; family Alteromonadaceae; genus Pseudoalteromonas; species Pseudoalteromonas peptidolytica. Next base: position 5,300 of record NZ_WEHZ01000034.1, on the reverse strand, counting down.
TCTACAAAAATCCGGACTTGAAGAGCTGGTCACCTTTGGCGGTGCTTTTTCCAATCATTTATACGCTACAAGTATGGCATGTAAACTATTTGGAATAGCAGGCCACCTGATTGTCAGAGGTCCAGAACTGGACTATCACAACCCTACACTAAAAATGGCGAGCGCATGTGGGCTAACCCTACACCCCGTCAGTCGCATAGAGTATAGACAAAGGTCGAGTCCCGATTATTTACTGCGGTTGCAAGCCAAGTTTGAAAATGCCTTTATTATACCTGAAGGAGGAAGCAACCACTTTGCTTTACAAGGTATTCAAGAGCTTGCCACTTCACTACCACAGAGTGACTATATAATGACAGCTGTCGGTAGCGGAGGCACACTCGCAGGCCTGATAGCTGCATCGAAAAGTTCCCAAGTACTTGGTGTTACCGTGTTAAAAGGCGCGCAATACTTAGAACAAGAAATAAAAGCGCTACTACCCAACGATTGCTTTAATACTTGGGGACTTCTACATGACTTTCATCATGGCGGATATGCCAAAACCACACCGGAATTACTCTCATTTTGCGCTCACATGAAGGAAAAGTACGCACTCCCCTTGGAACCTATTTATACAGGCAAACTATTTTTCGCTATATTCTCTTTGGCACAGCAGGGTTATTTTGATAGCGGCAGTGTGATCACCGCTATCCACACAGGTGGATTACAAGGACTTGATGGGATGCGTTACATGCAGCAAGACCACCGTTAATCCTTGCGACACGGTGGTGTAAGTACATAATCAATATGTTGTGAGGATATTTATTGCTACCGCCACATCGGGTTAGTGAATATCCGCAAGCTGTTCCAGAGGCGCTGAAAAATAATGTCCTTGTGCGCCTTTAACGCCTAAGCTTTTAATACAACTTAACTCGCTTTGTGTTTCGATGCCCACAGCGTATACAGGGATCCCTAACCCTCTAGCTTGTGTAACAATTTGCCTTACGGTTCGTTTCCGATAAGCCGATTTCTCAATTTCATGCACCAATTCATAACTCAACTTAATCGCTTTGACCTGTTTGATAAGTGGGGTAGAAGCCAAAGATACCGTTTGTGTTACATTGTCCAAGTAAAGGTCACAACCTAAGCCTTTGAGCCGTCTAAACGCTTGAAGCAATCTTTCTCCATGTAAATGCACATCTTCAATACTAAGCTCAAAACCGATTGCAGAGCCACCATGGGCAGCGACTATTTGCTGCTCTAACCAATCAATAAAAGTTTGATCTAGCCAGCTATTGATATGCAAATTTATACTGACCTTACCAAAGCTCTTTTCTTGTTGATAAACCGAAAGTACTTGCTTAACAATAGCCCTATCAAGAAATTGAAATTGCTCTGGTGTGTATAGATGCTGCATCACTTGTTTTGCAGAAATGCGTCCCATTTCCTTATGAGAGACCCTTAACAAGGCTTCGCTCACAATGACATCTTCCACCAAAAAATCGAACAGCGGCTGAAAAAACAATGAAAATTGTCCTGTTTTAAGATGAGTGAGCAGCATTTCACCATCTTCATTTAATCTTCTTGCGAGTAACTCTGTCAGGTGAACTAAGTGGGTATGTTGCCACACTTGATTTTGCGCAATCGCAAGTGCAGACTTTGCACTCTGATAAACTTGCGTTTGTTGCTTATTCTCTTGATAAAGACACGCACCAAGCTTTACTTTGCTACGCGATAGGTCACCACGAAACGCTAACATGACTTTAAAAACGATTTCATGCATCTGCTTCGCCAATTCCATGCCTTTACTGGTATCAACCTGTTTTACGGTAACCGCTAATGCACCCGATGGTAAGTATTTTACCGCCACCGTACCAAACTCACTGAGCCCCTTAACCAATGCAAGCTGAAAGTGTAGCTGTAGATCAACCTCTTTTGGTGAATGACACTGCCAATGTACTAATGCAAACAACGCATAACCTTCTTCAGATTTTATTGGTAACAATGTGCGCTCATCGTTATCTTCTTTAGGCTCAGGCTTACCGTATAAGAACCACCAGCGATGAACGAAAAGAACAAGACCAAAAAAAAGCAAATTGAAAAAAATAAGTAAGTGACCATGACTGACCCAGACAGGTTCATGATAGAGCACAACCGACCTTTCGTTAACCACAAACCGGTGAGCTTCGTGCTGTGCTAGAGGTAAAGTGCTGAAACCATGATTTGCCGCAATGCGCTCAGCATCCTGTTCCACTTTACTGGCTGTTAATTGAGTTATTTCAGCAGCAGCCGCTTCTCCTTGGCTGTGAATTTGCATGTGCAGCAAGTGTTGAATTAGAAAATTTAAGCATAACAACACAACCAAGCTGACCGCGATTAACTTGTTCCTGTATTGACTACTACATCCATCTAACAGCTGACTTGGCATAAGGCTTGATTTGGTTTGAAAGATAACTGAAGTGTTGTTCAAAATTGCACAAAACTCAAGCAAGGTTGAAGGTTATACCAATTTTCTTAATTAAGTGGTCTATTTTGAGGCGAGAAAATATTGTCGATAACCAGGCAAAAATTTTGCTATTTTGTTGTTCTAAATAAGAAATTTTTAACGCTGTTAGCGTCAGATTTACTCCTTCAAATTGAGCAAGTATTAAGTCAAATTGGTATTAAATTACCTCTATAAACTAAGCACCTGAGAACAAGTCAGAAAAGTGGTCGTGTTCAATATCAATTTATACGGAAAAGTTCCTATGAGGAAATCAATTACAACAACCCCAGCACGAGGCTGGGGTTAGAAAAAATTACACTATTTCACATGTTCTTTAGAACGGAATATCATCATCAAAATCGATTGGTGGCTCCATAGGGTTTGAGCTACCGCCTGACTGTGACTGGTTTTGATTCTGTTGCGGTGCAAACCCACCTTGCGATTGACCACCAAAGCCAGAAGATTGTTGTGTATTCTGCTGCGATTGCTGAGGTGCAAAGCCACCTTGTTGCTGGTTTGACTGCTGCTGTGGCTGCGCATACTGTTGTTGTGGCGCTTGATTATAGCTTTGTTGGCCATAGTTATTTTGCTGTTGCTGACCACCTTGGTATTGACCGCCGCCTTGGCCTTGCTGCTCACCACGGCCACCCAACATCTGCATTTGACCACCCATGTCTACAACAATTTCTGTTGTATACTTTTCTTGGCCGCTTTGATCTGTCCACTTACGAGTCTGCAAACGCCCTTCGATGTATACTTGTGAGCCTTTTCTCAGGTACTCACCAGCCACTTCTGCTAGCTTGCCAAATAGTACAACTCTGTGCCACTCAGTGCGCTCTTGTAGTTGACCGGTATTTTTATCCTTCCAGCTGTCTGTTGTCGCGATGCTGATGTTAGCCACACCATTACCATTTGGCATATAGCGAACTTCAGGATCTTGGCCCAGATTACCTACCAAAATTACTTTATTAACACCACGTGCCATGGCATTGTCTCCTCACATTATGACAAGCCTAGCAGTTGCTTGGCTTGCTTCAAATCAAAAACTTTATCGTCTACTTTCAAGTAACTACGATTCTCGTCACTCACGACTGTCGCTTCAAGCACACCTGGCAATAGAACTAGCTGTTCTGCTAACTTCGATGCTTGCTGTTCACTACCTACAGCAGCAACCAGACTAATCGTTTTGCTTTTTGGTGGCACTTGCATGCCCCAAGCGATAACGAACCATATTACCCCAATAATAGCCGTTGCGGCAAATATCGTATCGATCGCAAAATTTTGTGCCAACACTCCACCAAGTGCACCACCAATAAAGGCTCCCATAAATTGTCCAGAGGAGAATATCCCCATCGCAGAGCCCTTTTGATTTGCAGGAGCAATACGGGAAACCAGCGCAGGCATCGTTGCTTCAAGAAAATTGAATGCAATAAAATATATTAGCATCGCACCTGCAATAACCCATAAGGAATCAACGTAACAATATAAAATAACTGAGCTTACTACTAACATTGCTATCGACAGTAAAAAGGTTTGCTTCTCTTTTTGTTTACGGATAGCCACTATCATCATCGGAGCCATTAATAAAAAGGCTAACAAGAAAACTGGGATATAAAGTTGCCAATGTTTGTCAGCTGCTAGTCCATCTCGAATTAACTGACCAGGTAAAGCAACAAAAATAGTCGTTAGGGTTAGATGTAGAAGAAGCACACCAAGATCAAGCCTCAGCAGCTGTGAGTGTTGCAACAGACGTCGAATATCTGAAAAACTGGCGACCGTATCGCCTTTTGGTGCTTTATTAACGGCGTTAGGTACCATAAAAATAATAATGGCAATGCCGACAAACGCCAGTAGTGTCGTTAACCAGAAGATCCCGGCAATACCAAATGAAGCAGCAACCATAGGTCCTAAGAGCATAGCAAAAGCAAAACTCATACCTATGCACATACCAATAACAGCCATTACTTTAGGACGCTGCTCATCACGACTCAGGTCGGCAGCTAAGGCAAGTAGCGCGCTTGCAATTGCCCCCATTCCCTGTAAAGCACGACCAAGTGTGACCCAATAAATACTATCTGCTAACGCAGCAATAATAGAACCTAATGCAAATACCAGTAAGCCTGCAATGATAATAGGTTTACGACCAAACTTGTCAGATAACCACCCCATGGGAATTTGCAACAATGCTTGAGTTAAACCATACGCACCAATAGCTAACCCTATCCATAACGGTGACACATCTTGTAGGGATTGACCGTAAATAGCCAATACCGGCATCAACATGAACAAGCCAAGCATACGAAAAGCAAATACACCAGCAAGAGAAATAGCGGCTCGCTTTTCTATCGGATTTAAAGAGTCAGTAGACATAAGGCGGAATTCGTCCCTAGCAAAAATCACGCGCAAGTTTAACAAACTCTAGTGCTAACTTACACTAATTAGCAGAATAAAGTGTGTGATAGAAAAGCACGGTTAGACCTCAGTTTACGCTATATTTTTCAGTTATCTGATTTAATTTACCACTGCGCTTTAAGCGCTCAAATGCCTGTGTTAAGCGCTGTAATCGCTCAATCGAAGTGCGCTTTTTGCTGAAAGCAAAATAAACTGGATCTTCGTTGATAATCAGAGAGTTTATTGTAAACATCTCAAAATCTGGGTTGTTTTGACTCTGGTATAGAATATTGAATTTCTCTTCCAAAAAACCAGCAATACGCCCAATGCCAGTCAGTTAAGCTGACTGGCATTTCTTTTTTTATATGGGTACTTTGATGGCTTAGGCTTTATCGCTCTTGGATACTGCCTATCTTCTCTTCTAGGTGGCAGTTTAAATAGTCTTAGC
>NZ_WEHZ01000033.1 GCF_012641745.1 Pseudoalteromonas peptidolytica | reverse complement strand
TTCGCTAATCTGACGGTCGATGCTTTCGCTGTTTACATCACCCAAAAACGAATATGCTTCAAGTAAATTCGAGCGCTTTTCAAGTGCATCTTGGTACTGTTTTTCGTTTTGAATTTCCATAAATCCCTCACTGTTATTCCAACTATTTAAAAATGCGATGCAATGCCGCACGAATTTGAGCAGAACCCATCAGAACATTCATCATTGACATAACTGAAAGGCTTTCCACATTCCCTACATTTCATGTATGAAATACCATCGGCATTACGCCACCTTTTATTTTCCGGTAACTTTAACTGTTGGCCGCAAAATGCTTCGTGATCAGCTTTCATTTCAGATATTGATTTACTTTCCATTTTGCCGCCTTTTCTATATGTTGTGCTTATATTTGGATCCGCAGCAACTACATGTTGTGTTACCCGTTTTCCAATGGTTAGCTGCTGATAACAACGCGGTGCATCGGCTTACCCGACTCAACATCGCTGTCACTGATAAAATTAACTGAGAATGCCCCGTCAGAAACACCATCCTCGTAATCATGCTGAGCAATACCAACTTGTTCATCCTGCGGCATTTCTTTAAGCCGTTTAATTAGCTCTTTAACCGTTAGTGCCATTTTTGATACCAATTCTTTAATCTAGCTTAATAAATGCTGTTTTATCTGATGGCAACATAGCCATAATTTCAGAAAAGCTTGGATGAGGTTTAGTACCATTCATTTCAGCAATTAACTTCTCTGGTTCAGCTAATTCATGCGTAAACACATCACGTTTTAAAACTTCATTTAAAGACATTTTGTAAACATCAATCGGGCAACACAGTTTATCTTGCGTAACTTGGAAAGTTGCAATTGAAATTGGTGTTGATTCCTTCCACCATTCTGTTTCAGCTAACTTAATAGCTTCGTCTTTTGATAATTGCTTTATCATTAATATTTCCTCGCTGTATTTCCAACTATGCTGTTTTATCAATCGTTACCAACATTGACGAAACATTAGTTCCTGATTCTTTAAACTCACCAGATCCTAACTCTTCAATCTTTGCACCTGTAGAGTTAAGCCACTGACGAAAATTAACTTGTTTCTTTTGATTGCCAAAAACCCACGACTTACTCATAACAGTGACAATGCGGCCACCATCATTGAGCAGTGAATACATGTGTCTGACGTGATCAATATCTTGGTTTTTTGCAAATGGCGGGTTAGCTACAATTTTATCAAAGCGTTGGTCACAATTAAATTTAAGAAAATCATCGTGGAGAGATTCTATACCTAGACTTTTAAGAACCTTAACGTTTTCGTGACTCAACTCTATACACGTAAGCTTTTCGCTCTTTTTACGGATTATAGCAGCAATCGAACCTTGTCCGGCGCTGGGTTCTAAACAATAATCAGAGGCTCTAATATTTGCCATTTCAACCATGCGTTTGGCCAACGGGGTTGGGGTCGGAAAGTATTGGTACTTTTTGGCATCATTTACCACTTCACCTGAAGTTAATCTTTGCTGCATTTCCGCTGCATCACTTGTAAATTCAAACCCGCAACGCTTGTACTTGCCGCCAGCCTTGATCAGCGCATTTTTAACTTGTGCATAATTTTCAAATTTAATATCTGACGGTAGCTCTAAGCGATTACCTTGCGGTTTCATTAATGATATTGATTCGATTACGTCACTTTTGATCATTTCATTCCTCAATTTATTCCAACTTTATTAATTTACGGTATGCATTGAGCTAGCCTGTTCAGCAATGCCGTTTCTATATTGAGATTGGGTTTCTGTGGCCGCTTCGATAAGTTCTTGCAAAGCTCCGTCTACTTCATCCAATGTTTTGCAGTCATACGCATTTAAAAATCCCGCTATACAATGCAGCACAGTGTTATCTTTCATGCTTACCTCTAAATTTTCTTATGACTGGCATTCCAGTCTTGATAATCAGTTTCGATAAAGTCTTGAGGGTTTCGAGTAATCTTGAGTTGCACTTGTATTTCTTCTTGGCCGCAAAGCAAAACCCCCAAGCTAACCTCGTTGTCTGCGTAGTCACCAGTGAGCATATCGCTTACCAGTTCCTCGATGTTATCAACCGCATAAGCGGCCACTTCTCTTGCGCCTGACATATTAAAAACCTCCAAGGTTTAGTTTTATTTCATCGGTTTTATCTCTGACCTGAGTTAACAACAACAAGCTTTCTTGCACAGGTTTAGGCTGAGATAGCAACTGATACTTAGATAAAAAGCCGTGGCCTTTTTTTGTAGTTTTGAATAGATTTTCTGGTGAAAAATTGCGGTTATTACCATCTTTGAACCTAACTACCTCATCGTTTTTAACTGACCCAAAGTGATTTTCATACACAATGACTTGCTTAGGCTTCCACACATTAGGTTCAGCAACTTTTACTCTGATATACCCGTTTTCTATTGTTTCTGAGCCAACAGGCAAAGCGGTGTGATGAATGCCACCTTTTTTAAAAGCAGTTTCATTTACTTCATAACCGACTTTCTCGGTGGACTTGGACTCACTTTTTATTTCGTGCTTAGATAAGACATTTTTGAATTGCACCATAGTTAAACTAAGCGCGTACTTTTCATTGAACATATTCAATAAAATGGGGGCGGTGTAAGTACGATATTCTTTCTTTAGCCAATCAATTTGAGCGGCAGAAAGCTGAAATTTAAACTTCCCTTTGGTTTTAAAGCCGCCTACACTCTTGAGCCCCAAATTATGCATGATGTTTGCAAACTGGTGGTGAGTGTAATCACCCCCAAACTCACTGATAAAGCCAGCTCTCAACTCTGCGATTGTCTCAGCCTTATAGCGCTGCTTGATCCAAAGCGTTTGCGCATCATTTAACTGAAACTTTTTCTTCCTTTGCTTTTTAGTCACAACTGATATTCTATGCTTTTGCATACAGGCCAATAACTGGCTTTCTGTTTTGTTTAAACCAAAGCGTGCGTTAAATTGCTGAGCAACGCCCGTCATATCAACGCGCTTAGTTGCATCAGCAAGGAACGCTCTATGCTCCTCGCTGTAAACAAACATTACTTATTACTCCCGACTTGAAGCATCTTAGGCATATTTGTTCTGCCATACTCCACTTTCATTTCTTCCGCTTTCAATGCCAGTGCTGCATTACTTATTGCTGACTTAGCGATTTTGTCCATCGCATCAGTTCTAATCACCTCATGCTTTAATTGCTCATCTGTTAAATCCGGATTTGACAACCTACCTAACTGCGCAAACAAATGATCATTTAGTGCACCTAAGCTCATACATTTCTCCTTAACTAAAATATTGAACAAATCAACTTTGATGTATAGACTATAAATCAAAGTTGATTTATTTAAAAGCTTTTTTACATCATTTTTGATTTATTTATTAAAAGGCTCTAGGATCGCGAGATTGCAAAAGTGGACGATAAGACATTGCCAAAGAAGTTAGATGACAACCCGCAGTATGCAGCGGCATTGAGAGATTTTTTAAAGGCCGAGCGTAAAAAGCTCGGTGGCACAAAGGCGCTTTACTTGGCGCTGTATGGTGTTGAACCCGCAGAAAAAGAAGAGCAACGCTTGATTAATCTATTAAATCGCGGGGCGTTGTCAGGGGAGTTTATCGGCTTGTGTGTTGATAAGTTGGGATTGGCAGATAGAACGCTAGGTGACGCATTCGACATAAAAAAAGGCCGCTGATTGCGGCCTGCTGCGTTTTGACAACCTATCTAACTGAGCAAACAAATGATCATTTAGTGCGCCTAAGCTCATACCTTTCTCCTGTTATTCCAACTATTTAAAAATGCGATGCAATGCCGCACGAATTTGAGCAGAACCCATCAGAACATTCATCATTGACATAACTGAAAGGCTTTCCACATTCCCTACATTTCATGTATGAAATACCATCGGCATTACGCCACCTTTTATTTTCCGGTAACTTTAACTGTTGGCCGCAAAATGCTTCGTGATCAGCTTTCATTTCAGATATTGATTTACTTTCCATTTTGCCGCCTTTTCTATATGTTGTGCTTATATTTGGATCCGCAGCAACTACATGTTGTGTTACCCGTTTTCCAACTATGACTTTTTAGCTTCGTAGCGCTCTATTTGAGCGTCAATTTCGCTAATCTGACGGTCGATGCTTTCGCTGTTTACATCACCCAAAAACGAATATGCTTCAAGTAAATTCGAGCGCTTTTCAAGTGCATATTGGTACTGTTTTTCGTTTTGAATTTCCATAAATCCCTCGCTGTCATTCCAATAAACTTAAACCAACTTAGTATAGATATGCTCAAACTTATCATTAAGACTTTCGACTGAGAAACCGCAGTGTTTAACTAATGCTATTGGGAAACGATCCTCGGGAATGTAATCTCCAACCTTTCTAGAGTAATCTTCAATATCAATTTTTGAATAAGCCACAAAAGTACTAGATTCCTCATCAAACAAAAGATTCTCAATAATAGAGTTTACTTTTTTGATACCCACCCCAAACCTCATAGTTAATCCAACAGTCGGCAAGCAAGGCATATCAATAACTTTGGAAAATTCACCTATAAAGTCGCTTTTAGAACAAATTAAGACTCTGTGTTTCACTTTCATGTTCATTTATATTCCAACTATGACTTTTTAGCTTCGTAGCGCTCTATTTGAGCGTCAATTTCGCTAATCTGACGGTCGATGCTTTCGCTGTTTACATCACCCAAAAACGAATATGCTTCAAGTAAATTCGAGCGCTTTTCAAGTGCATCTTGGTACTGTTTTTCGTTTTGAATTTCCATAAATCCCTCGCTGTTTTTCCAACTTAACTAACTAAAACACGTACTCGCGCTAATGATTCATCAATAACACGCTTAGGCGCTTTCTCGATGAACTTAATACCGCGATACTCATAATCAATAGTTTTTACTTGCTGACATAAAACTACGCCTTGTGTCGTTGTTTTATCATCAAGTTTAACTTCAAAGCCGTGACCTCTCACCGTAGAGGTGATTGGAGCAACTAAAGCAAGCTGAATTTGATTATTGAAAGGCTCTGGCGATAACACTAACGCAGGTCGCTTATGCGCTTGCTCATGACCAGCAGACGGATCAAAATCAGTGAAAACAATATCACCGCGCTTTGGAATGTACTTCTTATTCAACCTGTTCTCTCCCAACAGTAGGGCTGTTCAGCCATTCTTTATCTTCATCAGTCAGTGCCACACTTTCAGCTGGTGACTGTGCAAGCAATTCATCAAGTGAATATTCTGGCGTTTCAATGATTGGTTCAATCACAAGACGGCCTGATTCGACCTTGGCATCAACCTTATGATTAACATCAAGGTCAAGTTCTTTTAATAATGCAGCAGGGATAATAGCCCCTTTTGAATTACCAAATTTTCGAATTATAGTTTCCATAACATCTACTCACGTTATTACAATGTACTAACAATAGCACAATTAATAATCATTGCAACAATGTTATTACATTATTTTCCATTTATAGCCGATACGGTTGGATAAAGGTTATTTAATGCGTTAGTTAATCGTTTTGGATCAGGGATAATGTACGTGTCGGTAATGTCTTCGCTAATATGGCCTATTACCATTTGGATCACACCATAATCAATACCAGCGTCAGAAAGTAAAGATGCGGTGGACTTTCTACCTGAATGTGAGCTTAAATTTTTAGCACCGCAACTTTTAAACAAATTGCGTATGTAGTTCTCCATGCTTGAACACACCATTGTCTCTTTAATTCCGTCCAGAGTTTTGTACTTTTTGGGATTAAAAGCCAAGCTCACCCACCTCTTACCGCTGCGTGATAAGAACAAGTAACTATCTCCACGTAAACCGCCATAACTACCATCATCAGATAGCATTGCTTTATCATTTAAACGCCTATCTCGCCAGTCTAACAAAGCTTGCCTTTGCTGTTTCAACACAAGCGCACAGTCTCTGCTTCTTCCTGTTTTGGTATATTCAGCTTTCATTCTGAATATCATTTTCAATTTACCTGACTTGGTGAAAACGTCCGACACCCTGAGATAACACGTTTCAGTTATTCTTGTGAGCGATCCAAAAAGAAACCAAATCAGCGCGATATTTCGTTCAGCACAATCACCACGATTAGCGTTAGCAAGAATGTGTTTTAGTTGTGCTTTATCTTTTAGCTTGCCAGCACCTTTCGTTTTTGCTTCAAGGCGCTTAGCTGCTTCTGAAATTGGTCTGCGTTTGACAGGTTTATGACCTTCTGTGAATGGCATTGGAAATCCCTAATATCTGTGGCAATTCCAATATAGTATGCTTTTTAGTTGGAATAGTGCTAGGGCGGGAAAACCAAAAAAGGCCGCTCATGCGACCTTGGTTTTAGCCTTGAATTTTATGGCTTGATAATACCTTGGCTTTCAAGGCGCTGTGCAACAAACGCCTCTCTTTGCGAATCAAACTCAGGCGAAAAAGACGCCATTAGTTTTTCAAAATCATCGGTAAATTGGTCGGCAAATTCATCTATTGCCGCATTGCGAGCATTAACATATCGCGTCTGCTCTACGATATACTGCTTTATGTCGATTGGTTTTAGCTCTGCAAGATCGTATTTCGCTGATTTGTAATGAGTACTCGCTGGCACCAACTGGATCGAACCAAACGCACCACCCTCAACATCCATTTCATTAAAGATTTTCTCAGCTTCATGTTGCGCTAAAAAACCAAACTTATCATTAATGATAAGCGCTGCTTTTGATGTTGAGTTGTTGCTGTTAAAGATTATTTTCATTTTTCCATTTCCACCCCTGTCAACCCGAGGTGCGGTGTTGGTTGAAGCCCCTTGCCTCAACCTCTGAATATAATTATGGTGCAATACGCACCATAATGCAAGTTATTTTTTAACCATTTTGCGCTTTTTTTATACCTTGCGCTAAATGATTAATATAACAACTGACCACATAGTCATTACCCTCACCACGCAAAGCACGACCAAGTGAGGTGTGGGTGGGGGCAATACCACCATTAACGCTGGCGATTAGCTTTACTGCATCACGCTGAGAAAGCGCCTTGCCACTTATTTTTGTTTCAAACAGCGCAGTAAGCGCCCTTTGTTGTTCTGTCGTCATATCACCTCTCTTTAAGTATTTCTACCCATGCCCACGCCATGCACCGCTCAAAATCAGCCAGCACAGACATAGACTCCATAAACTGCATTACCAGCGGCGTTACTACCACCGCCAACCAAGGTGCTTGCGGCCTATCGCAGCTTACTTGCTCATCGGGATAAACGGTGGTGTAAGTGTCGATGAGTAAATCCCATAACTTTGCATCCTTTGATTTGGGTGCAATGCCACAGATTGCCAGCGGTGCGCTATTGCTACCAGTGTGATTAAATGGCTTGCCTTTAGTGTGAGGAGACATCGGAGCATAAACTGTGATCACTAGCTTGCGCCCATCAGCAACACAGCTGAAAGCCAAATGACATAAATCCCCGTCAGGCAAGGAGACTGGCGAACCGACCTGTAATGCAAACTTAATTAATTCTTTGCAGCTTTTTATTGTCTCAGGACGGCACTCAAAGCGGTTATAAGGTTTATTGTGACCTGTATTTAAGGTCACATGCTGTATAAAGGTACTCACAGCGCTTGCCACTTAGCAATATCAAGCGACTCGCCATCCGCAGTACAAGTGATCACCCCCATGTCTATCAACGCCTCTTTGAACGATTGCGCTATCCACCGTTCACGCTCTTGCTCAGTGCCTACGTACATGTGATAGGCCATCACTTTAACGCCGCCATCTGGTTTACTGCTGACCGAAACCCCCAAACAGGGCGACTCGTCATAAACAGTGCAGTAAAAAGCCACTTTATCGTCGGGATGTTCCCTTTTAGCTAAATCTATAACTTTTCCCATTTTTACCTCCTTGTGAAGCCGCTTTCGCGGCTAAATGTTTTATAAACAACCCGCAGTATTATGGTTTATACCAGTTTAAACAATCAAATGTATCTCTTTGGTTATCTTCGATAGCGGTTGCTACATGGCGACCCATTTGATCAAACAAAAGTCTCAAAGCTTGGTGAAAATCTAAAGTGTACTCATCTTTGTTGCCATACCCTATATTAAGGCCTTTATAGTGACCGTCAATAAACTCTGCTACAAGTTGCTCTGGTTGTTCAGGCAATATAAAGCCAGGGATTAACATAGGACGTTCAGCCACGTAATCAAGGTGTAGAATCCTAACGCGACCAAAAGGCGTGTCCAACTCTTTCCACTCTAAAACTTTGTCGTCACTGTAAAAAGAGTCAGGCGGTACTGCTTTAGTTTCAAAATTCATCATTATCCTTCTCCACCCCTGTGAACCCGAGGTGCGGTGCTGGTTGAAGCCCCTTGCCTCAACCTCTGAATACAATTATGGTGCAATACGCACCATGATGCAAGGTATTTTTTAATCTTTTTGCACTTTTTTTATTCGGTGGGATTTATAGCAAGTGTTGCACAGTGGAACAAGCCAATACTACATAGGCCCAACAAGTAAATAACTCCCGGTATTAATTAATAAATTTTATAGTGGCGTAAAGTGCGGATATACTAATGTAGTGTTTATTTATACAGTTATAATTTATTCCTACAATTCATTATCGTTATGATGAAGGTTACCCACAGACATTTGAGAGCTAAAATTTATCACTTTACTGATATTCAGTATTATATCGGACTTATCCGCCCTGCAGTTTTTACTACGCCCCCGCTTTTTTGTGGCCGCACTCAATGCGCTTAGCGCATGTAGGCGTGAGCCGGTAACCTAAACCAGCTCACGCTACTCGCTAACGTTGGCGGGCGCACATTATTAGTCAATGGTACAAATCTTGATGCCCCCTCTGATAAACCAATATTGCACTAACTTACCGCGATGGTGTAGTCACATTTTTCTTTTATAGTGCAGATGGGGCTTGAGAGCTCGCGCAGCCCTGCTGCGAAGTCGAGCATCATCATTTTAAAGACCGCCATGCGCTTTAGCGCATCGAAGCGGATTTCCTTATCCACAGCTTGCTTGGCGTATCAAAGATTATCTGTTTTTAATAAGCAGTAAATAATTTTGCACTTTACATCTAAGTATAGGCACTTTGGTTTATTTTACGTTTGCACCTTATATGTATAAGTAACCTGGTTTAGGTGCAATTAGAGAGGAAAGCGCTGTAGGAATAGAAAGGAAGGTGGTTAAGTGGGAGTGGATAGTATGTTATGAGATTTTCAGAGAACGCGGTGCAGCACAAAATCCACGCTTAAGCGTGGGTGTTAGATAAGAGGTAAAATGCGCTAGGAGAGGTCTGGCCTCGATATAATGCGTCGCATCAAAGCCAGCTCTTGGTTGGTTTCTGCACTAAACAGCTCATTGCTCATGCTCTTTACTTGAGTGCCCAAACGCTTTATCACGCGCTGAGCTGCAACATGGCGCTGCTCTCCCGGTGTTTTACCCTTAAGTTGGCGGCGAAGTTTCGCGGCTTCTTGTTTTTTTGCACGGCGCTCAAAAACAGCGCGGGCATACAAGTGTCTGACCGCCTGCTTTAGTTCGTTCAAGCTTTTACTCGCGAGTTCGTCAGCACTCAAACCCAACCAGTTGCTCTTTGCCAGATATTTTAAACGGGCTTCGCGCTGGCGCTCTAGGCGCTCTGGCGTGATGCCCAAAGCCTTGAAAAAAAGCGGGGTTAACTCAAATAGCTTGTCTATCCATTGCCCGCCATGCTTGTCCCAGATCTGCCAATTCTTGGGGGCATTTACCCACCCCATTTCCACGAGATCCTGAAAGGCGCGAGTTGCGCGCGTTATATTTGGTCTTGGAGTGTACGCAGGATCTGACTTGGCCTTTTCTTTTTCGCGTTGAGATATGGTACTCAGGCCACAGAGGTCAGCTGCGTTTCGGAGTGATACCTGACACTGCCCTGTTACCACATGATAGTGCTCAGCAAAACAGCTCACCAATGCTCTGATGGCATCGGCTCTAGGCTTGTAAAATGCTTTATATCGGTCGCAGTTAGCTCTTGCCCACATTGCAACGTCAGAAAGCAGCACATTCACTTCGTGGCTCTTTTTAACCGCATCGTTAATGAAAGCCAAGCGCCCCTTTTGATAATGGGACTCAGGCACATCAAAGCGCGGGTCCGCGTTTTTTACGCGGTTGCAATAGTCAACCGCCCCTTTGCGATTGCTCTTTGTTATTTTTTTCATCAATACTCTGCTTAAAAAACTTGCAGTGCACCGTGAGCCAAAGTAAACTAACCAATAAGTTTGTTTTGTTGGGTTTATTCACTTCAAATCACTTGAAAGAACCACTGCGCCAACAGTGGTTTTTTTGTGCCCGCGATTTACTATTCGATAATTTAGATTAACCTTATACACAGCTAAAGGCTGTGACAGCAAAAAGAGTATATATCACAAATAGTGATAAGGTCTAGATATATGCTAAATTATTTACTCTTATTTATCGAGTGGGCGGCTAGGTTTGCTTAATATTTAAGCGTAATAAAGCCCAAATTAAAAAGATGCACATTGTTTGCTGCAACTAAGGGTGACCCCTAATACTTATTATGCAACTCATCGCGCTCGATGGAGCGCCGACAATGGTTTTTATCAAAGAAAAATAATATGTTTATAAACTTTTCTAGCGCTAGCCAGTACCACTTATTTGTGGTTTTTGCTTTGTGGCCAACTCGACCTGAAATAGTGTGATCTTCCGAGCCGTTTAAAAACACCACATTGGCCAGCTGGTCAATGGCGATGAGTACCCGCAATAAATATGGGTATCTAGGGTTTGATTTCATTGGGGCTGTCACTGATTTGCTCCTATAAAAAAGCCCCTTTCGGGGCTAAGTTAATGACTTATTCGAAGAAGCGGCGTCTAGAAAGGACGAACTCTAATCCAAATTGCTTAAACTCTTTTGCATTATCAAGTGGTAATACTTGGACCCCCTGCGAAGTTTCTGCATTGAAATTCACCGGAAAGAATTGCTCTTCAGCTCCAAACTCTATGGCTAAGTCTAGCGCGCTCTTGAGCGCCGATAGCCCGTTTTGATTCGCTTCATTGAGCGATACATTCACCCCTTTGAATGTGACTCCCCGCAACTTTTCAATTGCTAACATATAGGGTGACAAAACCTCTTCAGTAGTTCTTACCGCGGGACGCTCCGGCGCAACAGGTAGCGGCTTTGGTTCGTTAGGCACTTCGTTACCTTCTGCGTCTTGCGTGGTTTCAGGAAGTTCAGCGTTGTATTGCTGCACAGCCTCTAACTCTACTAGGTAGTCTAGATAGGACTTAGCCCAATCCCATTGCTCCTGTTGAATTTGTATTTCAGCAAAACGCTCCAAATCGTTCACTTTCCCTTTTCTTACAAGTTCACCGATATCTTTTCCAATAGGGCGGGGTATTAATTGAGGTAACCCATGTTCACCTAACAGTGGTACATCATTTTGACCAAGCTTTATAAAAAAAATAATTGGCTCTAGGTTATTTATCATTTTTCACCCACCCTAATGGTTCTATAGTACAGGCCGTACCAACCAAAACGGTACAACCATTTTCATCGAGCATAGTCGTTTCATAATCACTTATATGAATTTTACTGTCATCACCCCAACCAATTTCGCTATGAACCAGCTCTGTGAATGCATAATAAATATAGACTTGAGAGTTATGTTCAGAAAAGTAAGTTAGAGCTTTCATGCCAGGCGATGATTGAGAAGCAAGTTTAATTGGTGCATGCTCACATTCTCTACTTGGGATATCATCTAAAGTCAGTGATAACGGTCGTATATTTGAAGTCAGCAGTGGCACTTCTGGTACAATCGGACCGCCATTGGAAACCTCACCATTCGCCACATTCTTTGTCAGTGAGTAATTAAATAGCCTACCTAAATTGTCATGATAGTATGCTGTTGAGAATACAGAATCAGTCGAGTTGTAAATTCTGTTATTTGCCGCACTTCTTGTCATGACCGCCATGGTTTTGTACATCAAAATTTCTATAAAGTTATTGTTTTCGACAAGAGAGCTTACTACATTAGACTTTACATCAATGTTCACTGAACTTTTTGACCATGTTACTCCATAATCATCCGAAAAGTATCGAAGGTGATCAGGATGCGCACTGACTGGTCTAGAGAGCTTTATGGACCCTTGATGCGGTTTAGTGTAAGTGCCTATCCAACCATCTTTTAAATCATTACACATCATAACGCTCGTTGGACTAGCGACAACTTCCATGTGGTTATATAAACCGGATACTGATATAGCGTAAGACGGTAGATAGCCCATTTTGCTTCCAATAAGCATAATATCAACCTTTAAATTATCAGCTTCTCCTGATTCAATTATTCTCGGCGACTTCCCTGCAATGATCAGCGCTAACCGGCTAGAACTTGGATGATTGGAGATTAGCATTTCATGCCAATCCCCAGATGACAGTGATTGATATTCATCTGTGAAGACTACACCACTCCAACTTGTCACCCTAAGGAGTACTCTTTCACCAAGCCCAGAGTTTACAACTTTTTCTGGCAAAGCTTCTCCATCAAAATATAAAACCTGACTACTTATTGAAGGCACTATTCCTATCTTCAATGGGCTAGTTAGTAGTTCTCTACCTCGGAATGCCCCTCTTTTGACGTCGAAGTCTTTATTGAATAATTCAGCTTGTGATACTCCCCAAGCTGAGTATCGCATATCAATGCAAACACCTCCTTGGCCACTAGAATAAATTGCGTCAAATGACCTTTCATCTGGGCGCCCTGAGACTTGCCCAATCCCTCCCGTAGATTCTTGATAGCCAGGGGTTGAAGCGCTTCCCTGTACAAAGCATTCTTTTTTTTCTGATATCGAATGAGCGCTTTCATCATCCCATGTAGCCCCCCCGTCAATATCTTTGTTTTTTATTAGTTTAGTACCAAGAGGGTTAAAGCTTGGATGATACGCTCCTTGATTTAACCGGTTAACAGTGCCACATACTAAAAAATAGCACTCTTCTCCGTAAGTTTTCTCTGGTTGGGCTGTGAATACCCCAAGATGAGGTGCAGGGTTATACTGGTGATTCAGAGTTGCCGCGTAATATTGCCCAAGCCCTCCATTTTCGGGTCTAACGTCTAAGTTACCTTTTGGCGGAAGCCTTTGATTTATTCCTGATGAGGACATTTGCAATTGCCCGGTTCGCATTGATGTTAAATTCCACCAGTCTCCATTACCATTGCCCGCAAATGAACAACCGGCAACACTCCATTGGTAGAATTTACCCGTATCATC
The DNA here is from genome assembly GCF_012641745.1 of Pseudoalteromonas peptidolytica. Classification (GTDB taxonomy): domain Bacteria; phylum Pseudomonadota; class Gammaproteobacteria; order Enterobacterales; family Alteromonadaceae; genus Pseudoalteromonas; species Pseudoalteromonas peptidolytica. The sequence continues at coordinate 38,032 of NZ_WEHZ01000033.1, read as the reverse complement.
ATCGAAAAAGATATTATTATCAGGGTTTTTAGCTATAACCTTTCTTTGCGATTCACTAGCAGTTAACCAATTAACACCTCTACCTATTGTCGCCTCATCACCTTTATACCATGCAAAATAACTTTTAGGTCTTGTTAAATTTTGTTGTGTTGGAACCGAGTCTATCTTAGTGAGCTCACTTTGAATAAGACCGTATGCATAAACATAGGGATCATTCTCATTAATTTCCCTCAGAAAGACTTCAAACCCCCACATATCAACTCGATCTGTAACGACTTTATTCGTGTCCGTAACACTTGCAAATGCGACTTCAGCTGAAGAGTGTTTAACGCTTTGCCCTATCAAAGTATCAAACGTTCTTGAGCCGTCCTCTGGAGGGGGAAATTTAATTGATGCGTGATGATAGTCTAAGATATCTTTAGTTATGATTTTTGTAGTCACACCTGCGATATTGATAATCGCGCACTCTGATTTTGATTTGCAGTCACCTGCAGTGGATAGTTTGTTCCTACCCATTAGTAAAAGGTTTGCAGTAGCTGGATCTAAGAAGCTCCCAAATGACTGTAGCCCCTCATTTATAGAGGCTGAATTTGCAGAGTTGTGCATTCCAAAGTGCACAAATCCACTGGCAGCGAACATTTCATTATTTACAGCGCGGAGCGCTTCAAAGGTAGATTTGCGCATGGCGTACGGGTGGGGGTGGGTTTCATCAATTTGCATTTGCGCATCGGCCATTAGCTGGCGCAATGTTTTTACCGTGCGGACTGAACCATCAGGGTTGATAAAATCAACGGTCCCCAATTGCGTTTGCCAGTCCTGCATTGCCTGGTTATTTTGCTCTATCTCATTTTGTTTACCGATAAATTGAGCTTGTAAATTCTCATGTGCTGACGCGACTTGGTTTAGTGCCGCGACAGCTTCTCCCATCGTATTAGGATCAGCCATTGTTACCTCGGGTTAGGTTAATTAAATAGGTTATTGATTTGGTCGTGGGTTAACGTGCCATCGAGCGCAGCCGAAAACGCAGCTTGGATATTGTGTGTATTGCTGAGCATGGTTTCTAACGCCAACATACTGATTGCGCTATGCGCAGCCGAATGTTTTTTTAGCAATTCAACGTTGGCTTTGTCGTTGGTAATGTCTTTTGCAATCGCACTAACTTGTTCTGCCGGCTTTTCAATCTGCGCAGCTACTTGGGCAATGTTATTAACAAGATCAACTTGCGAGCGAGTGAGCTCATCGGCTTTAATGGTGCAGGCATTTGCCTTTAATATTGCAGTGTTAGCAGCATCTTTCGCACTACTCTCGCTGGACTTAATCATACCTGCAAACTGATTAACTTGCGTCGTTACAGCTGATGAGTTGGCAGCAATCTGCTCTTTGGCTTCCTCCACTCGCGTTGTTAGCTGTTCTGACAACTCAGCTACATGAGTGATTGCATTATTCTTATCTTGTGAAATTGCACTCTTAGCATCAGTGACACTTTGCGTTAGTGTGTCACCAAAGGTTTGGGTTTGTGTGAGAATGTCTTCACATTGCGCTTTAAACTGCTGCGCCGCTTGAGCGGCCTCTATGCTTAACTTACTATGGGCGGATGAGTGTTCAACGAATAAAGTGACTTGCTTAGCTTGTTCAGATATTGACTCACTAAAACCTGACACCTCACCATGTTTTGCTTCGACCGTTGCTGCCATATTTTGCACAACATTGAATACATCACTCACTTGGCCATGCTTTAAAACAACCTCATTATGCTTGGTATTTACATTGCTATTTTGAGCTTGCGCTTGAGTAAATTTACTCTCAAATTCACTTAATCTTGGTTCTACGGTCGCAAGTGTTTGTTTGTTTTGCTCGATGGCCGCCGCCATTTGGCTTAAATCGCTACTGGCTGTACTTGCAACCTGTGTCAGCCTGTTAATAAACGCAGGAGTTGGCACAGGTTTTTGCGTACCAAGAAAGTCTGTGACTGGGTAGGCGTCATCGTCTGAGGCATACCAGCCTGTCATTTCAGTTTCGCGCCGCTGCCACTTGGCTGTGAGTTCTGCAAGTTGTTTGGCGATTTCAGCCGTTGTTGTATGGGTAAAGTTCTTACACAGCCCGTATTTTATGTTTTGCAGCGCTACAGGCGAAAGGTAAGGTGTACCATCTACCTTTGATACTCTCAGCTCTGTATCACTAACCACTGCAACGACCTGCAGCAGTTGCGAGCCAATTTGCGGCAATTCAATAATCAGCAATGTGCCGGTTGTTGTTTTACCTACTGTTTGAAAATAGGTATTACTCCCTTGTATCACATTGCTATTTAACGCAAGTGATATGGTTCCCATGCTATGGATCATGATTTATCCCTTTATGTAAATCGCCGCGGCGCGTGCAAAATGGATTTCACCGTCTTTGGGGAAGGTGATAGGAAAGCGGTTTTGTGCTACTGCTTTTGAGATTGGCGCATCATCAGGGAGTCGCATGCCTTTACCAGGTATACTTGATGCACAGATATAGTCGTTCGTTTTGAGGTCGCCGCCCTCACTACATACGTTGATGGCACCCTCGCCCCCGGCATTAAAAATGGCAATATCATACGGTTCTGCCAGTTGCTCCCACCCCTCAAACCCTTTAAGTCCTGCGGGTTGGTCTATTTCAAGTGGCCTACGTGCAGTGTATACACCACGGACATCACCATCTAAACGATGATTACTCAAGCGTAACGTCCCGATGGCATTGGAAATGTCAGCTATGTGGATCAGCTCCACATCACACACAATGTCACCGACTTCAGGGTTAATCTCTTTAGGTAGTAAGCCTTCGTGGGCGCTGGTATGTGGGCCTATGGCACCTTGTTGAGCATAAAAAGCCCAATTTTTCGCACTTGAACGCACACCGGTGTATATCCCTATAATATCCGCGGCCACTGACACTTTAGAATTGTCACTGCCAAGCGTCATATTATCAGCATGAACATAGTTGAAATAAGCTGATCCTGTACTCTCAATTCCCCACCGAAAGCCGCCATTGGTAAACCCTGCAATACCACCATTTCGTGAACGGATCACATGACTAGAACTGGTGTGCCATTCAAAGGCATCGGCTGCAAATGCCATTTTCCCGGGTGTAATATCGAGCCCTGTTATCAGACCATTGTAGGTCACACTTAAACTGACTTTGGACTCAAGCCCCCCAAGGCGGCTTGCATGAGAACTCAGCTCAATATTCGCAGACGATACGCCGTGTTCAGCGCTACTTACTCTTGAGCTTAATGATTCCACCGCGGAGGCTGTACCATCTGACTTAGCTTCAACCTGAGAAACACGACCTGATACGGCGTCCAGCCCGTTCTCAATATCATTAGCACGAGTGAACATCGCACTGATTGCGCTGCTATTGTTGTCTGCATCCACCTCAACATTGTAAATACGGTTAAACGCCGCTGACACAGATTGATCGAGACCATTAGCACGTAAGGTCAGCTGACTGATTGCGGAACTATTACCATCAGCCGTGCTTTTAACCGTGTCTAACCTATCCGATACCGCGCCAATTTTACCGTCCATTTTGGCTTCCAACACCGTTGAAGCTGCGCTAATGGCTTCGTCGGTATCTGCGGATGAATAGTAGTTTTGCGCTAAGTTCGATTCGTTTTGCTCAAATCGAGCATTAGTTTCTATACGAACTTGGCTGATAGCCTCTTCAGTGTCTGTTTTTGTTAGGTAGTTTTGCTGGACATAAGCTCGATTTTCGTCCGTGGTACTTGCTAACTCAAGTCGAACCTGACTTATCGCCATTTCTGTGTCAGCTTTCGTCAAATAGTTTTGCTCTATATTCGACTTGTTCTCATTAACTTGAGATTGCAGTTGGGTTCTAACCAATGATATTGCTGTTTCGGTATCAGCTTTTGTAATGTAAGTCTGTTTCAGGTACGCTAAGTTTTCATTAACTGACGCCTGCAGCTCCAACGTTTTTAAACTAAACGCCTCCCTATCAGACGCCTGCTGAGCAAACACTTCAACAACTTTTGTATTTGTGAGATCTGTTTTCTTTTCAAGCGTTAGCGTACTACGCAAGTCTTGTTCAAAAACTTCAAATCCAGACAAAATACTTTTTAGCGTTGAGTCACCAAGAATATCTGCGGCTGCAATTTTATCTTTGATTTCGTCTATTTCCCTTGCAGTCACTCCAATACTTGAGAATGACTGACGAGCTACCTCTCCATCGTGATAAGCAACGATGGTCAAGCTTGCAGTTCCCAACCCTTGGTATTCAAGCGCTAGCTCAGAGTCTGATGAGTTACTTTTGTCGTTGGTCACTTCAATATCTAATGTGCCCAGCACCTCATTCAAGTGAACTACCAATAATTGATGCGCGATGACTTCTTTTGTTCGTTTGTCTCTGACAATTACTGTGACATTATTGCTTAATTCTTTTGGTAGCCACTCCCCACCTAATGCGGTCCACGTTGGGGACTGTGTCAAATCAAAATATAGTTGGCTTAACTGCTCATTTTTAGGTGCGGCGCCTGTTGAGAATTTGTGCTCAGCCCATGGACTCACACCGGAAGGGTTTACCGCTCGACAGCGGATCATGTATTCCGTTTTTGGCTCTAAACCCGTTACGGTAAATGTTGAACCCGTGGCCGATACCGAATTTTCAAATCCATCAAATATCCACTCAAACTTTGTGCCTACTCCTGACTTAGCCAGTGTAGCCATAAAATTGACCGTGGTGTGTGTCTTTGAGGTGACAGATATCGAGGGAGCAACAGGACGTACAACCTCAAATGATAATGCTGCCCAATCTGAGCGATAACCAAGCCCATTAATTGCGCGCACTTTAACCTGATATGTACCCGCCGATAGCTCATCAAGCACGCACTCATTTTGAACGACGGTGAGTTCAGATTTTAAGGCGCCTTGTTTTATTATGCGCACAACAAAACGATGATGAATTGATTCCCAGAAAAGGCGAACTCGACCATCTTCAAGCACTTCTGTTTGTAGATTTTCAGGGATGGAAACGTTACTTGGATCAGGGAGTGTCGAGTCCGGAATTGGCGCCCTAGAACCACCTAACAACCAATTATAGATATACGGTTGATGCTCTTGTAGTGTGAGCTTAAACCAACCATCAGGCAGCTGAATACTTTTTAGCAGTCTAAAAGGCTTATTATTAAAACCGAGCTTTTCATAATACACAGGGATAACATCACCAAAGGTGTACTGTAGTGCAACTGGTGACACTTCGAGTTCTAGCGTTAGCGACTCTCGGCTTAACATCGCTAGTACTCTCGCGTATTGTCTGGCCTCATAGTAATCGGTTATTGCATTCACCGTCACGCGCTGCTCAAGCAATTCACCGTTGTCCTGTTGCAGCCAAGTTCTAAATAAATCGCTATCCGGCTCTGGCCATGATACCTGCTGTTTAGAATAACGCTTGTCTTTATCATCAAATTCGACGATAACTCGGTTGTACCATTGCTCTTTACCAGACTCTGAGTATTTCAGAGACTTTCTAATGTGCTTGTCAGTAATTGTAAGGTTAACTGGTGCGTCGTCTTGTTCTATCACTAAAGTTAACTTGCCATTAATTTCAGGCAAGTATGCCCGCATGGGCTTGAGTAGTGTTGTGACATTATCAATGACTTGATTAGACGTATCTAAGATCACATTCGTAGTAAACAAAGGTTTTTTGACAGAGGCACCTTGATACTTAGGTACCTGCTGATTACAGATAGCAACCGCGCGCTTAAATGAGCTTACATCGAGATCAGCGCTGGACAGCCCTTTCCCGTAAACTTTATTGGTGAGATAGTCAAATAGACACTCTGCAGGGTTTTGAGAATAACGCGCAGCTCCACCCGACATTGGACGAACTCGTCGCCCTGATAACAACGCAGAGACTTGCGGAACGCCACGAAAAGGCGTGTCTTTTTCAATAGACCATTCGAGACGAATGTATGAGACCGCGCAACCGTCTAAACGATGATTTTTGTTTTTCGGATCAAAACCAGCCTTTGCTAACTCATCATAGTAATAGTTCCCCATTCCATTTGGGAAATTAATCGCATAGGCTAACCCATTGTATTTTTGATGCGTAATAGGATCATCACCAAGATAAACCTCATCAATACTGTGGACTGCCTCGCCCCACACGATGACCATGTGCAACAAATCATTTTCAACATCATCGCCATCATCTGGGTTCGTGGTATTTTGAAAAACAATCGTCCCAGTTGTTTTTCGCTTTCCATAGATAACATTGACGGGGTTGTCTGACGCAGGTTTAGTTAATAACGTACCTGAGTCTGGCTGTTTCGGTTCAGGTACCATCCAACCAAATAAGAATTTGAATACATCATTGAAGAAGCCCACTTAATACTACCTCGATTGAAATTTAGCTTGTGGGTTTGCCCCAAGGAATATCCTTGCGCACGAGTCCAGAAAACTCGAAACCCTTGTCGTTAGGAAAGAAAAGTTGTTGACTGGCTTCATTTGTGCGCCTACCTCTTGCCGCTTTAAAATCCGCCCAGATACTTGCTGCGCTAAGCTCTATCGACGCCTCATTTATACTCTCTGAACCGTCTCTGTTTATGAGCAGACCTTCCCATAACTGTAGTGCGAGCTGCACGGTCATCTCTTGATTAAAAAAGATTCGCTGAACACTCACCTTTCTATTCAGCCAGCTCTGATTGAAAAAAACGGCATGTACCTCTGGAGATACCGCGCTCAGTTTAAAGTTGACCTCATTTATTTTCGGTTTCCCGTCGACCTGAAAGCTTGGACATTTAATCCAAATGCCTGAGAGGTATTTAGCCCCAAATTCAATGTCGTGGGGGGCATCGGTAAATCGCAAGAAACCACTAGATAACTTTATAGTTAGCAAGTTTGCATAGGAATGTTCCCCCGCTAATAGCGCTTTTTGAGCAGAAGTCAAATTAAGCACGCCAAGCTTCCTCCATTTGTAGTACGAGCTTTTGCTCCTTTGCACTTTTTGCATTCAGGCTTAATTCATAGCTGTCTTTGGTCATCTCCATCGAGAAGTAGACATTATTTCCGGTGTGAACTGCTCCACCTTTGGAAATGCGCTGAAAAAGCGGCGGTGAAATATCAACAACCAATTTGCCTTGGCTGTTTGCACTGGCATCATTAATGACCATGTACACCTTCGGATGATTTGAGAATGAAATCAGATCGCCAGAACTCAGCTGGCCTCCAAAAGCACGTTCTATAGTGATTAACGTGCTAAATTGCTCAGCAGTCACCGCAACTGTTGCACCAACATTGACCCCTACACCAATAGCAGGAATTGGGTTTCTAATGCTGAAATTTTGAAATTGCCCCTGCAAACTATGGATAAACGCGAATAAACGCATGCTGCGCTTAAAATCAAGCTCAGGAGTCGTTATCTCAAGCTTCCACTGATGGGCACTACCAATTCTATTTTTTGGACGCTTTCCTCCGTGCGTCTCTTCACTTTGGGTTTGGTACTGCGTACCAAGCGTTGCCTCTTGAGGCAAAATAAGATCTTCAGGAAAGTTCATATCACCTACTCTACTAAAGCGGTTTATCAATTTTTGACTGGATGCGACCCATAAGCTCATTTTCGTTGTCATCCCACCATTTCTTAAAATGGTCTGTATTTAGCGCATTGACAGATAAGCTCATGTGTACGGTTGAGCCTCCTGATGGTGAAGCTGTAGCCTGAGACATAATTGCATCGTACATATGATCCAATTTAGCAACGGATTCATTCGTGTAAACTCGCTCCCCTTTATCCAATAACCACGTCCCTTCTGCAGGAATATGATCAATACCACTGTGCGCCATCCCCACCATACCGGCACTAACACCCGCAATCGCAGATGCCATAGGTTGCGCAACAGCAAGCGCCGCCCCCATAGCAGCAGGGGCTGCTGCTGGCCCCACAACAGGAATTGCAGCAGTGCTAGCAAATGCGTTTAAACCAGCCATGAAAGCCATCGCTTGCGCCTGCATTGACAAGAATCCCGCAGCACCTGATGCTGTAGTTTTGTTCAGTGTTTTTTCAAGCACCCAAAGTGCAAGGCGCTTTGCTCCCATTTCAGCTAGCGCCGCAACGGTGCTTTTAACGACACCACCCAGCACCCCTTTCATGGATTCAGAAAAGCTTTGCTGCGTGAACAACGCATCCGAAACACTCTGACCAATACCCTGTGTGAATCTATCGAATGTATTGCCCCACATACTTTGATAATCAGTTGTGGTTTGCTCTACTTGCGCGCGAAGCTGTTGCATAAATGTTTGGTTTTGCTGCAAGCTTTGAGTTTGAAACGTCTGCTCTGCTTGCTGTTTTAGCATGTAGTATTCACGATCAGACAGTTGCTTTTTATCTAATGCTGCTTTGTACTCATTCAGCTCCAACTGCAACTTCGCACGTTCTTCAGTCCAATCATTTTGGCGCATTAAACGCTTGAGAGAGAAGTATTCCTCGGCTTGTTTTAGGCGGGATTCGAAAGGATTTTTGATAGCAGTTTTGAAGTTATCTTGACTTGGCGGAGTGTATTCTGGCGCCTTTACTCCACCCAACTCAACCTTAACACTCACCACCTGAGCCTTTAGAGCTTTTAACGTATCTAACGCCCCTTTGAATGGCGCAGCTATGCCTTCTTGTTCTTCAAATTCACCAACTTGTTGCTCAAGACCGACTATCTGATCACCTAACGCACCTAAACTCGACAGCTTTTCGACATACGCTCGCACAAAAGCTTTCGCTTCTTTTTGTTGAGTCGCCGATAATTTGCGTGTACCGGCTTCGTGCTCTTGCAATACTTTCTGAGTTAATTGATAGCTCTCTGCAAGCTCTTCTACCGAGGCGGATTGTGCATCATATAAATTATTCAATTTCCGTAGGTTTCGCGTCATAACGATGTATGATGCGTTATGCTCACCTATTACTTTATAACTGGCGCTTTGGATCTCATAAAAGAGTTTAGAAACTCCTACAATACCAGCCTGAACCGAACCCAAGATGCTATTTACAATCGTCTTACCTAGACTCGCAAAGCCACCATTTGCATTTGCCGTGTCTGTTAACCACTTTCTCAACTCAATAGATACATACTCAAATACAGGCGAAGCCGCAGCTATTGTGTGCTGCCACATACCACCAAGCATGGCTTTTAATGTATTAACTTCTCTATAAGTTCGCTGTACGCCAGCAACGACATCTGAACTCATAACAAGACCGAGATCTTTTGCTAGCTTAACGTTGCCTGCAAACTCCCCCTTATTGCGGATCAAGGTGCCAAACATTTTTGCAGCAGAGTCGTTTATCTCATCAAGCCAAAAACGAGCTTCTGATTCACTCATTTTATCAAGCTCTTTGGTAAACCGCTCAAACTGCTCAGCAGGCTGTAACTTTTGCCACTCTTTAACATCTTCCCCAGTAACAGCGAAGAAGTCGGCAAGCGCCCCTCCTCCGCTTACAGCAAAATCCGTAACTTTAGCATTAAGATCTTTTATAACATCACCGAATTGATCGGCTTCCAATCCAGCCGCTTTAGTTGCAAAAATATATGCTTGATAGTCTTCAACTGGCAAAGACACGTTATCCGCCTGACGACGTATATCTTCGATAGATTTTAGTGTACGCTCCATTGCCACAAGCCCCGCACCCAGCGCCGCTGAACCAACAGCGACACCAGCCCCCATTTTTTTTCCAGCTTTTGCAGAAAAAGCAGTGAGATTACCTAGTTGTTTTTTTGCTCCAGAAACAAAGCTATGCGTAGACTTTGCCGCCCGAGTTAGTTCACGCCGAAGCACAGCACTATTCGCCCCAAGCATAATATTTAAGCTGGCTAGTGTACTCATACTTGCTTTGCTCCGATTGCATTAAGCCATTTACACGCTTCATCTGACGTCATACGAGGCTTGTTATTGGATGGTTGGGAAGCTTTTAATTGCAGGTTGCGAAAAGCAATGATCTCAGCTAGCTCCTGGGTAGTTAGCTTTACTTTGAGTTCAGACGGCAAACAGCCTAAATCGAGCGCAAGCTTTATGACAAAGGCGCGCAAGCCGTCTTTCTTTAGTTTTTTTCTAACTCCTCGATGTCGCCAGAACTGAACTCATTGTGCTTCTGTGCTTCAGCAAATAGCGATTTTAAAGGGCCGCTTTTTAGCTCATTTAACTTGGGAATATCGGACTCGTCGAACACCTTGTTGCCTTGCTCGTCTACACACACTTGTGCGATGAATGATGCCATGATTCGCCCATGAATTTTATTTCCTTTCTCATCCGAGAGAGTTTCTTCCCACGCTTCTTGATCTGCAAGTGTCATAGATTTAACGAACAAAGTACCAAACCCTTTCACATTGACAGGTACAGGTTTGTTCTGAGCCATGGACAGCGCTGCAAAAAAATCATCTTTTTTAAATGCCATTACACAATACTCCCAGTTTCTGATTCGATTGCGATTTTCATAACCAGCATGAGTCCCTTTCCTGACTCAGGCTTTTGAACCTTTGACTTAGATAGTTGAGCAATAAACTCCCATTTATTTGCTATTCCCGGTACTTGCACCAGAAGCTTTCTTTTTTCCTTTGCATTACCTGCTGCAATAAGGGCTTTTTGCCCTTCGTCATCTGGTTCGTATCTGCAAATCAGGTCTCGCTCAGCCCCCTCTTTACGTTTAGAGACCTCAAAGACCTCAGCGTCATCTGATAACACCGTCGTGTTAACAAACACTTCATCTTTACCTAAGTCCCCAATGTCTTCAAAGCCTACAATGTTAAGTGGATTCGCAGAGTCATTGCTGTCAGCAATAAAGAGTTTTGTGCCATCCGGTAACATAGTTATTCCTCGTATTGTATGGTGAAATCTTGAATTTGGTGGTATGTATCGGTGTCTGAGTTGAGCTTTGGGTGGGTGCCTTGCTCTTGGACACCGGCTATCTTAATGTCTGAGAAAACCCCGCGAAGTGACGACCACTGAGTTCGTATTGCTTTTGCAAGAAAAAACGCCTGCTCATCAGCAAAGTAACTATCGTCATCAGATCGCATCTTATCTACACAATTAATTTGTATCACCGCTTTTCTCGGACCGGTGTTATCAATTGATAACACCGGTTTATCGCTAATTATTTGGTAACTTACTGCAGGGAATTCACTATCATCTGGAATAACACTGTCATAAACTCCACGATGATACTGAGCTATTTCTGGCAGCCTTAGCATTTCAGTTATCGCGTTCTCTAGCATTGCTAACTACCCTCTAGTGGCTTTTCTTACGACTCGGTCAATGCGCGCCTTCAAATCAACCCTTGTGGCATTGAGTACAGCGTCTTCATTATTTAAAAGTGCTGGACGAATAAAAGGCTTTGGAGCAATACCAGGATGAAAGTTGTTTTCCCCCTCACCTACTTTTCCACGACTGCGTTTTGACTTGGCGTTAAGGTCGTGAGGCTTCACTCCCGACTCTAACCAATATGCGATAACACTGGCTGGAATATCTTTACCTGCGGCAGCTTGAATAGCCCGTACGTTATAAACACCGACATAGACAGCAGCGTCATATATATTATGATTTTGCTTTTTGTTCAGAGTTGATTTAACCCGAACAGATTCAGCGAGTTGACCCGTGTCTGAGTCAAAATTGGCAGCAATGTTACTCTCGATAGCACGTTTAACAATATTGCCTCCTGATCTAAGCGCCCCTCGCAACGCCTTGGCAGAAACTTCACCAGCAACATTTTTTAATGCCTGTTCTAACTCTTTAAAACCAGTTAAATTTGATTCAATCTTCATAGATTTCTTTCCAAATCAAACATGAGTTTCACGTTAGCGAGGTCGACGTTAGTCACATCGCTAACGTTGTATCGTATTCCACCAACTTCAATACAAACGACGCTTTCAAAATTAGCCCGATAATCGCATGAAAACGTAGCTTGCGCCGTTGATACCTCTAAAGAATCCGTGCTGTCTTTATCACCGCGTTTTTTTATAAAAAGCCCTTTTACTGTCGACAACAGCACCAGCTTTTTGCTGTCACCACGCTTGCCCTGAACTTTTTCCTCATTGAAGAGCTTAGCGCGGTGGCGCTTTTGTGATGCTCTTAGTCGATACATACACTACCCCACTAACACTCTGACAAATGGCTTGATTGCCGATTGGTATGCCTTGGTTTCGGTCATGGGTCTTGATGTTTCAGCTTCCGCCGTGGACCAAAGCGACCCCAGCTGCAAAAGCGTTGCTGTTTCTAAGTTGGCTCTTTTAAAAGGAGAGATTTCATCCAGTATAATTGGGCACTCGGCGTTTTCAGGCACCTCCGCCCCCGTTTGGTAAATGTCACGGCCAATGTCTGCGACAACCAGACCAATCGCTTGCGGAATAAGCGCCTCTATCTTGGGGTTATCAAAGTCGTCTTCGACATTTAACTGTTGCTTAGCTCTGACTAGGGTTATGATCATGCGGCACTCGCTTACAAAAAAGCCGCCTGCAAAAGCAAGGCGGCTTGGCTTACTCAATTGGATAAGTTAGTTCTAGCTTTCAGGTTTATAAGCTTTTGCCACTGGTGGTTTAAAACTTAAAATCCGCTCTGCATTTTTCGCATCGAATACGGCTTTGTCACCTTTGGTGTATCGACCATAAGGGCCTAAAAACTCCAAAAACACTTTCTCTCTTGGATTCAGCTCTTGCAATGATTCCTGTGGTGCTTCTTCACTCTCTAAGGACTTATAAAAATCATAAGCCTGATCCCGCTCCGCAGATGTTGGCTTTACCTTTTTGGTTTGACCACTGTCATCAAATACCAACACTTCTAGGTCTGTCACATTTGGCTTTTCTGCAGGATTTAAAACAGCTAACTTAGCAACAAAGAACAACACCGCTTCAGGGCAAGAGTTGAGTTCAACCCCTGTTTTTTCTACCTGTTCAAAAGAGGGCTCAACTAAATTTTTTTCTAACAGCTCTGCATTACTCATAATCTTTCCTATTTCTCACCCTGCCTGATTCAACCAGACAGGGGGTTATTTAATTAAAACTTGATATCAGTACCTACAATGATCCCTTCATTATGTCGGAAACCGATATCATTACCGGTGACCACACGCAGTACCGATTGGTTATTTGAGTATGCAGAAACTAGGTTGCCCGACGCATCTTTGTATGTTGCTTCTCGACTAAAATCAATTGTCATAGCATTCGTTTCACCAATGATCACATCATTAAAATCGGCAAAGTAGATTTCAGACAGATCAGTAATCGAACCATTGACTAAATTGTTTGGAATGTTTGTGGTTTTTTTGAATGGGTAGTTTTTCAACATGCCCTGTGACATTTCAGGGTAAAGCTTGTTGCCATTACCATCACGTAAACCATATAAGAACATTGCAGTACGAGGAGAAAAAGCCCAACCACAGCTCACCATGGCACTATCAGAATTTTCAAGCTCTAATATTAAGCTATCTAGGTATTTATCAACGATGTACCCCACCTGTGAGGCATTGCTCATATCACCGGTAAATTTAACCGTTCTACCTGCAGCTTGAGCGGCGGGCCGCAAACCTGTTGGCGTGTTGTTCGTACCATCGTCACGTAAGAACGCTTTGTCTTGACGAGTGGCTGTTGCAGTGAGCATGTCATTTAAGAAAATACGCTCAACATTGTAACCGGCATAACCAATCAGCTCATTTGAAATAGGCACAATGGTCATTTGCGTTTTTGCAGACAGTTTCACATCGTCTGTTGATTGACTTTCAGCATTGCGCGATTCGTTTTCGCCCTTATAGCCAGATACCGCACCGCCAGTGTGGCGTGGGATAGTCAAATTACCATTCACTAAAGGCACAGTTTGGGCTCCAAGGGCACGAACCACTGTTTTTGGTCGCAGCAACTCAATAAAGTCATCACTCAGTGTTTCAGGCACTAATGCGCCACCGGATCCCTCTGCCGTAGAAACGGCCAGTGCAACGTCTTTATCACCAATTTCTTTGGCTGCAAAATTTTCAGCAAGACTAAGGTCACCTTTACCTGCCGCAATAGCCATACCAAAACGGGCTATTTTTGCACCTGGATACTCTTTCAGCTCTTTCTTTACATGAATCGCTAGTGAGCCACCGGAGCTTTCTTGGGTAACCGGTGTGGCTTGCTCTGCTGCTAATTGCTCAGCGTAAGAGATGTTATTGATTTTTTCTTTTAGTTCAGAAATTTCACCTTGCAGGTTAGTGAACTCAGAACGCTCATCATCACTTAGCTTTCCCTCGCTTTCTAACTTCGAAGCGAGAATTTTTACGCGCTCAACCTTGATGTTGTGCGCGGCTCTTAAGTCGGATAGTTTAAACATGGCTTTACCTTTTTTATGACACAAAAAAAGGCCGCACACGGCGACCTTTAAGACTGAATTTTTGGTGCTTATTTAAAGTGGTTCTAAGTGGAGTGCATGGTTGATCATGCGTTGGTTGTCAGCTTGTTTTGCGATATTACTGACAATACTGTTGATAGCATCTTGAGGTGTAGCAAGCCGATCTGCTAAGCCGAGATCAATGGCTTTTTGCCCTAAATAAGTGTTTGCCTGTGTTGCTTTTACTTTATCTGCATTCAGATTTCGGTTGTCGGCCACATAGTCAACAAACATTTTATAGGTTTCATCAATATTCGCGTTTATACGGGTGATTTCTGCTTCACTGATCGCCATATCTGGGTGAAAGTCGACTTTGGTGTCGCCACGAAAGAAAGTGTGAATCTTTGCACCTTCCTGCTCATAATGCTCAGTGAGATCTAGGCGCTTTATGTACACACCAATTGAACCCACTCCCGCAGTTTTACTGATTATGATTTCAGTACACGCGCAGGCAATAAGGTATGCGCCGCTGTAGGCGTTCATATTAACAATTGCACGAATTGGTTTTGTTGCTTTAGCTGCTCTAATGAAATCAGCACATTCAAAAGCCCCTTGAGCACTGCCGCCACCTGAATTAATGTCAAGAACGATTTCTTGCACTCGCTCGTCTTTCATTGCCGCGTTAATTTGGTTTTGTAGGCGCTCATAGCTCATTACTTCCATACAGCTATCATCAATGTATCCCATTCGCGGAATTAGCAAACCGTGCACAGCTATCACTGCCACTTTATCGCCCTGCTCAGGATCGCCAATAAAATATTCTTTGGTTTTCTTTGCCGACATATTTGACTGCATTGCCCGTTCGTCAAGGCCTTGTAAGCGATTGTGTAGAAATTCGCTGACTGTTTGCGCCAATTCGGCGGTTGCTAGCAATGGAGTATTAAAGGCCATTGCGGCGATGTGTGGATAGTTTATCGCTGACATATTGCTTTGATCTCTTGTATTTGCTCCGCTGATGCGGTGTTTAACTGCTGGTGAATTTCGGCATTTTTACTGTCGACCATGTTCAGTGGTGATAGATATATATCGCCCTCTGGTCCAAGCGGCGGTAAATTCTCCAAGCGGCGTATATCATTAGCAGATAAAAAACCCCATTGACGACCAAGGGCATAGGCTTCATATCGACTTTTTAAGTCTCCGCGCATTAAAGAACTTAAATTAAATTCTATAAAGTAGTCAGATCGCTCACTCTTAAGTAACAAGTCACGGTGCATCGCTGCTTCCCAGCGTTTAATCCATGGCAAGAGGGCAAACACCAAGAAATTTAAAGTGTTTTGTTCAACCGATTTGTAAGATTCACCTGCCGTTTCTTGCAGCATGTTAAGTGGTATACCGTAGAGCCTCGCTATGTCGGCAATACCCATACGACGCGCCTCAATAAGCTGTGCTTGCTCGTTGGTCATTGCCGCCTGTTTGTAAGTCATACCCTCTTGTAGTAACGCGACTTTGAACATATTGCGCCATCCTGAATGGCGGGCGGCAAATGATTCGACAATATTATCAACAGCAGTTTGTGTGGTGAGCTTTTCGGCCTCTTTCGGACGCTCAATAACTCCGCTTATAGTAGCGTTATTATTAAAACTATAGGCGGCGTGTTTCTCGGTTGCTAAAGCTAGACCGACGGTATCGGCGGCGATTTGCAAGGGTGAACACCCAATAAATCCATCCGTTGATTGCCCTTTCACGTGGTGCACATCATCCATAGTGAGCGTTTTATTTTCACTAGGGAAGTTGTAGTAAGGTAAACCGTCACGACCTTTTAGTACACGTACCTTATCAAAGTGAACCGGTATCAGTTCCTCAACCTGCATTTTGCTATTGCGCTGTATTAGTGCAATGTGGTTTCCATTGGTACCTAAAAACCCTTGGCCACTCTCGAAGTATTCAAACGCGGTATCTTTTTTATTTGGCTGGTATCTAAGCACATTAAAGAGCGGATGATCTTTAGCTCTTACCCTATGTTCACCGTCACGTTTAAACAACTCGCACGGCATACTGGCGACTGACTCCGCCAGTAAGGTGACGGCGCGATAAACTGCACTATTGGCCATGGCGGTTTCTGGCGTCACTCTTATTCCAGCCTGACTACTGCGCGATGAACCACCGCCGATAGGCCAATGCTCACCGATAGTAGATGTGGTTGTATTACTTCCAAAAAGGCTTGATGTAAACATAGCGGTTAGCCTTTATCTACTTTTGTTTTTGCATACGCATTTGAGCGGGCTAATAAAAATGAATAGGCCATCAGCGCCGCTCCTAAACAAGCAAAGCCTAACGCGGGTGTTAACAACCAAGCGCCATAGGACAATAAAACTAACCCAAGCCACCCCATGATCATGCTAAATATGTCTTTTAACATCCAACCTCTCCTGATTCGTAAACTGACTTTTCTTCGTTTTTTGGCATTTTCATCATCAACATCGCTTCTCCCATAGCCATCATGAGCGCTACTGCACCATCAATTTTGTTGATGGCCTTTTGCTTGATTGGCCGTACCACGTCGTCATTACCTTGTAGATTTTTGCCAACCACATTACTTATGTTCCAAGTCATGACAGGGTTCCCATCGTGATGAAAGCGACCACTGCTTATGGCCGCTTCAAGCTCTTTCATTGGATCTGATAAGTTGGTGTAGTTTTGCGTGACGGTGACCACTTCAAGTGAGTAATCTATTAGATCATGTGCTAAGTTAGTCGCGCCGTGCGGATCTATCGGTACGCTGACAAACGGCGTTTCTAAATGCGCGCTGAGTATGTCGGCTTTGATTTCTCGATAGTCTATCTCGCACCCATCAGTGATGTTGAGCAAGCCTTGCTCTGCGAACTTGATGTATTTCTCACCAAGATTTTTATCTTGGTTGTTGTATACCTGTTCATACGGCACCCAAAACATGGGACTGACACAGTACCAGTGTATTTTGCCTTTGATGTTGCGCCAAAATACGCGCGGGCCTGCGTTCATATCGAGCTTACGCGCTAAGTCGAGCCCAAGCGTGGCGTCTTTGCCTGCAAAGTGCGAAATTTTTAAATTTTTATCTTCGCATTTTTTCCAATCTTCCATGTTGAAAAAGGCGGTTTTTGCACTTACCCAAATGTTTAAGTGTTTGGTCTTAAATCGGTTGGCAAAGCGTGGATTTTTTATGGCTTTTTTCTGCTGGGCCAGTAGGTATGTTGCTTTAACGCTTATGCCGTAGTTTGGGTTGGCTTTTTTTAAGATTTCGGGGTCAGTCCAATCGTCGCCATCATCTATGCCGTAAATGAGTGCAAACAAGCCGTCGTCGTCGTCAGATTCGAGCATTGATTTGCAGCGCTCTTCGAGATCGTGACATGGCCCCGTTATGTCATCACCGGCGGTGGTGATAACTAGCATCATAGGTTGCTCACGCGACCCCATACCTGTGTCAAAAGTATCATATTGATCGCTTGTGGGGTGTTCGTGATACTCGTCGATGATACCTAAGTGCGGACTACTACCGTCGCCCGGCTGTCCGATCACGGGCTCAAACTTTGAACCGTCGTTAAGCTCTAGCTTTTTGGCGTTGACTTGAATGCCAAAGCGTTTGCGCAGTGCTGGCAGTTTCGACACCATCAATTTCGCAGGCTTGAATACTTCCCATGCTTGCTTTTCGTTCGTGGCGCCGCAATAAATTTCACTACCGTACTCGTCATCTGCAACAAAGCAAAATAAACCGATACCACCGGCAACAATTGATTTGCCATTTTTACGCGGTACTTTTAGATAAACCTCTCGAAAACGGCGGTTGCCATCTGATTTATTTACCCAACCAAACACACAGCAAAAAAAGAATTGCTGCCATGGCTCAAGCGTGATTTTTAATCGCTTCTTTAGCCACTCGCCTTTGGTATGCGGTAGCTTTTGCATAAAGCGACACGCGCGCTCGGCTTTGTCTTTATCAAACTTGTACGCGAATTTTTTGTTCTCTTTGGCGCGCTTAAGATCATTTAAATGCCGCTCACACGCTAAGCGCGTTAAACGACATACAGGAATTTTGCCAGCGCAAACGTCGCGTGCATATTTGTTGGCGGCGTTTACGTTGTCGTAATTCGGCGCCTTGTATGCTTTTGACTTGGCTGACATACATTAAATTTTCTCTTTTAAAATTCGTCGAACTCGTCTTCTTCATCTTCGCTTTTACCGCCACTCATAATGCGAGCGCGAGCCATCGGTGTTAGACCAAGGCGATCAGCAAGCTTTAACGATTGGTTGGTGAAAATGTTGTGCACTGTGACAAGCGGGTGAACTTTCAAACCTCCAGTACCCGCGACATCAACAAACTTTGATACATCGTCGAGTTCGGCTTCGATTTTTATCACTTTACTGATTGAGTTGCAGTAGTTGATAAGGTGCGGTATGTCTTCTGCTGAAAACGATTTGCGTTCGAACATAATTGCTAAATTGCTATGCCAAGCATCAATGGCGTGCTGGTCATGTTTCAAAAGCTCTTTAGGGCATTTTGGCTTGCCCTTGATGTTCGGATCACCGACAGCCATATTTGCCTTTTGACGACCACCGCCGGGAGCTCTAATTTCAGACATTTCCCACCTGCAACAAGTGTTAATTTGATGATCGGAATGTGATCACAGCTTGATCAAAACGAGTTTCTTATTTTTTGCGCATAAAAATGTGACTGGATGGCGGTACTATGGATAATGGTTTCGCTCCGACAATTTGACCCCCATACCCCTCTGAACTGCCAGAAAAATCGAGGTATGCGCGTATTTTTGGAGTATTTGGAGCTTAGTCTTATTTCTTTCCCATCCGGTTTTAGTTTTGGCGCAGGAATCACAGAAGCATGAAAGGTTTTGATCGCTTTCATCACCACCTTTCGCGACCGGTACTATGTGCTCACAGACATTACCAGGTTTAACAATTGAAGGATTACCAAGTAGGCAATTCAAACATAAATGGTTGGCGAGTTCTTTTACTCGTGGTGCAATCTCATTTCGCCACTTTTTGGTTTGATAAATCCTCTTGCCTCTTCTGCTTTGCTGCTTCTGATATGCACCCCAGCTGGCGCTGGATTCATGCTCATCACAATAACCATGACGAGCTATTGTTCTATTACCGCAACCACGTTCGCGGCAACGCTTTGGTATTGCCTGCGCCATAGAAACCACCATATATTTAAAAGATACTTATAGAATACACTTTAAGTATAAGGCGCTCACTGCCGTACTGTACTTGCTTGACTTTTAGCCGCGCATTCAGCTGCAAGCGCGTCGACTGTATAGATGTCGCGCCTTTGACTGAATGACACTGAGCCGAATGATAGAACTGATTACAGCATTGGCAGTGAACTGAATACTTAATTGCTTTTTTCCAACCTATTCAATCGGGCTTTAATATCACTTAAGTCCTGATCCACACCTGCGCGCCATTGATTTGCATCACCAATACGGATCTGCATATCTTTCAAAATATCGGACTGAGCAGCCAACCGCTCATCAATTCGAGCGTACTGTATTTGGTTCTGGTTGACGGTATAACCAACCCAACCAAGCACTGATACAATAACCATGGCCAGAATTGTTAGTGCATTTTTCTCAAATTGGCTAGAAGACTGCTCGTTAGACATATAAAACCTATAAAGTAAAAACGCTATTAAATAAGGAAGGCCTGCTGCATCTGCTGTCCTATCCACTTCAATTGAGGGACAGCAATCGAATTACCAATAGCCTTGAGCCGAGCATGAATGACACAATTCTTGGCTGGCTTATTACGATAAGGAATTCGGGTATAGTTATCTGGGAAACCGAACATACGCTCCTTTTCCACAACAGAAAAGGCTCGAAGATATTCACCATCTTCCTTAGGAAACCCATTTTCATCACAAACGATAACTTGATTATTGGTGACTGTGATTAAATCTTTTTCTGTATGAGATGTGATGCACCCAGCGTATGATCTTGATAAGCCCTTTCTAGAACTCTCTCTACATTCAAAGGTGGCCTCTTTCTCGTCTTTTTCATACGTTGATAAATAGAACTCATTGTTTGCTTGCTGAAAAAGTATCGAGGATCTACAGGTCCAGTCTCCAAAATCTGCGAGAGCGAACACGCGGCGACGCTGTTGGGGGACTCCGAAATATTTAGCGTCAAGAGTCCGCCACTCAAGGAGTGATTGCTCGGCACTGTATGCAATGCCGGAATTTTGCCAGCCTTCTTTTGGGACTGAATATTGGCACCCAGTAAACGCCCTGATAACCTCAGAAAAGTCTCTGCCTTGGTTTGAATAGAATGCACCAACAACGTTTTCCCACAAGGCAAACCTTGTTCCGGAGTGCTTTCTGCACCACTCAATGATTTGAACCGCTTTGTAGAATAACCCAGATCTTGTTTCACCATTTTTAAACCCCTCTCGTTTTCCTGCTAAACTTAAATCCTGACAAGGACTACCAAAAACAACCACATCAATAGCACCAAGACGCTTGATGTCATCTTCAGTAATCTTATTAATGTCTCCCAGATTGGGGATTGATGGATAATGGTGCGCTAGAACTGCACAAGGAAAAGGTTCAATCTCTGAAAAGGCTACAGCTTCCCAACCTAATGGTTGCCAAGCAACCGTGGCAGCTTCAATGCCACTAAACAAACTAAGATATCGTACAGCCATGATTGTCACCTTTTAATTTTAGGTGACGCTCTTGGCGTTCTGCTACCGTAATCCTCTTACATCGAGGACACTTAATTTCAGCTTTGCCTTTCAACTTGCAAAGCAGCCTTTTGCATTGACATCGTACTTCTTTCATAATCTCCTTAACTACTCTTATAAGGATAAAATGCTTTACTTCATGTTGAATGTTTCACGCCACTCTCGCAGCGCTTTTTTTTCTAGGTTACACAGCATAAGCTCGTTGTTTCTTTTCACGGCCAGAACAACGAGATCACGGTTGGTTTCAACATTCACGGGACGAACCTGACACTCTGCCATTAGAGCATCCGGTGGGAATACATATTCTGTTTTAGTGCGAATAATCTGACGAATCTCTGGGGGCGTTGAGCAAGCGCTTAACATCATTAGGAACAAGCTGATCAGCCCAAGGTTTATGCTCAGTCTCATTTAACACCTCAGTTATTTCATACTCAACGTTTCCAGTCGCTGTTTGGGCGCTTTCCAGCTCATCCAAATGACGACTAAACAAATCACTTTGCTTTACAAGGTTGCTCCGCAATTTGTTACTCTCAGATTCTGCAGCACTTAGAGCATCTCTTAGTTCCTTTTCTCTTGTGAGAGAAGCACCAAGCTGCTCAATCAACACTGCCTCACCAGCTCTAAGCTCTTTAATTGTCACATAGCTATAAACAAACCCAGACAAAACAAGAGCTGACGCTATCAATTTCAATCGCAACATAATCCAACCTTTATCTGCATCTGGAATTGCCTGATACGATCAACGTATTCAATCGTCTCTCTACTATGATGTCCGGTCACCTCTGGAAGAAAGCGGATAATGTGAGGGTAAAGAGATTCACCGCCTGAAAGCTTTTGCGCTTTCAAACAATTTCCAGCACCTGCGTTATAGTTGCACAGCGCGAGATTTTCTCTGTCCCACTCAGGTCGCGGGGACGACCAAAAACGATAATGCTGCTCCATATAGAATGCAGCGGTAATAATAGCTAGATCAGCATCAAAAGGAGAACCCGACAACCCCAACTTTCTCATTTGCTCTTCCCAAGTTGCTGGCATAAACTGGGCAATACCAGAAGCACCAACTGGTGACACTGCATTTAACTTATATCGAGATTCCTGCCACAACTGGGCTTTCATTAGGTCAGGGTCACGACCAGGTGAATAGCGTTTGACTGCTTTCTCAATCTTTTCATCCCAATCAGCTGATAACGCTACCGAACAAACTAGCAGCTGCGATAGCGTAAGCGCCATAAAGCAGAGCAATTGGAAAATATTTCTTTTCATTGCGACACTCCTCGATGAACTCTTTAATGGTGTAACCATTTTGCCTATTGAAAAGCCTTAAAACCAAAAGCCAAACAAGCAGTGCGATAACAGCTTGCAATAAGCTAAAGGTTAAACCACTAAAAAATACTGTTTGATAATCCACTATGCTCTCCAGTTAGAATCATATTCGCTGCATCGAGTATTCGATGGTCATTAGGTGGTAAACACAAAACAGCAGTTTCTCGATCACCTTTTAACAACGCGCGATAAAACGTTTTATTTTTACCAACAAACCCAACACCATAAAAAAAGGCGGTCATAATGACCGCCATTTGGTGCGCATGCATCAATGCTTCAATTGGGAATATTGCCTGTAATCTGCTGTAGGTTTCGTTTAGATTGATTGCTAATAACTCTTCAGCCTCATCTTGGGTGAGGCCTTCAATCAAAAAGTCTTTGCGTAGATGTTCAGGAAAGTCGAACTGGTCATATTCACATTCATAGCCAATAAATACTTTACCGTTACAAGGGGTCGGAACTGGCGCAAAACGAGCCTGCTGTTTTATCATTGCGATCAAGTTCAACATGGCGGCGCCCAAAATAAAAAACCCGCACAAGGCGGGAATAATTGCTCTACTTTTGCAGGTGCTCTAAATACAACTTAACCACCATAGCAAAAAAGATAACCCATGATGCCAACACATTCAATCACTTTTTGTTATTTATTTTTAATAAAATCACAATTTGTGATTTATTTTGATAAAAAAACACCTACGTTCAACGGGTCTCTA
This sequence comes from Pseudoalteromonas peptidolytica, assembly GCF_012641745.1. Taxonomy (GTDB): domain Bacteria; phylum Pseudomonadota; class Gammaproteobacteria; order Enterobacterales; family Alteromonadaceae; genus Pseudoalteromonas; species Pseudoalteromonas peptidolytica. Next base: position 14,958 of record NZ_WEHZ01000033.1, on the reverse strand, counting down.
TGAGTTATTAAAGCCCATAGCCTTTTAAAAAAATTCAATTTACAAAATGCAGTGTAGCGCTCAAGACACTTTACCGACTGCTCACCATCTACCCTGTGATTGATTGTACAAACCGCCATTTGTTGATGGCCTTGGCTATCAATAAAAGTATCCAGATACTTCTTTTTAATACAAGTGGGGGATCCATTGATGATTAGTTGATAATTACCCAAAGGGGTCTGCATTATATAACCAACAAGGTGATTACCATCAGAAATGGACACAGCAAGTTGCTGCTTATTGTCTTCAAACATCATAGTCATAACCTAACTCCGTTCTCTTTTTTAAACCTTGCCCAGTCTAATTCTTTGATAAATTCAACCTCCCTAGCAGCAGCTTCTAGGGACTCAAGAGCCCGATTAAGGTTACCATCAGGAATGCCATTTAATTTAGCGGCCGACGTCTTTGGATGACCTTTAACTAGGTAATCATGTAGAGCTGATTTAATGGCTTCACTTCGAATATTGCGCACCCTGATCAGTGCATCTAACCTTTCAGGAGTTTGGGTTCCTTGATGTAGCAAGCTCATTTTTTATCACTTATCTGATTGCTGTCACTTTCACCGCTCACGATTGAATCACCATTAACGCTCTCGCCACGCGCTAAATCAACGCCGATGACATACCTCTTAGATAAAGGCCTTCCCCATGGCAGATGAAACCAATTATGCGCTCGCCTCTTAACAGTCTTTTTCATATTCTTCACTCCGACTATCATGACGCCAGCGCTGAGCTGTTAATTCAAGATCAACTTTGTCATTAGACCCAAACCAACAACCAATCTCAAAAGCGAGCCAAACAAAAAAGAACATAACAAGGGCAATCGCGATACAGTCACCCAAACTAAAGTCAATAACAGTTTGTAAGTGCCATGTTGAGACTGGCGGGTCAGGTGGTAATGATGGCCCACCATTTCTTGCGGCATTAACTGCTGGGCTAAAAACTGCTGTAGATACTGAAACAGACTTCCAAGGCGGTGGCAAAGACGGTGTTCTGCACATAAGTTATTAATCCTCGCGACTTCTATGAGCGACCACTTTATCACCCCAATTTTCAATAAACTCGGCCAACTCTTTAGGATTATTGAAAACCCTCATTGGGACTAGATGAGGCCCTTCATCAATGCTTACCCCAAACGGCGCCAAGATAAAACCATTCTCTGCGGAGAGGATTTTCAAACTCAAATCTCTCATAATATTTTTCCTCAATGTAAAAACCATAAAACACAAAGCAAGCCAAATAAATTAAGGGCTAGCGACTACACACAAACTCATGAGATCTCGTCACTGTATCGCTCTGGTATTCATCTTTTAGTTTTAGTAAATACTCGGCCCAATTCTGCCAAGCTGCCTTTCTTCGCTCCGAACCAACGTTAATACCAAGCGCCTCAACATACGTTTTTTGAACTGGGGGCAACTCATGATTCAACATCAATTCAGCAACCAATGAATCAATTCCCAATTCCAGCCAAGACACTCGGCACAGCTTTCTAAAATCATGGCTGGTATATGCACCTTGGCTTACAGATAAGACATATTCGCTTGCCTGTTTTTCGGAGATTGGCCCTGAACTTCTTTGGCTTGGAAATAGAAAATCTCCACGGTAACCAAAGCTGCGTTGTTCCTTATTCCACTTGATCAACAGCTCGTACGCCAAATCACTCAAATACACAGTGTGAGATTTTGTTTTTGTTACTTCTTCTGGGATTTCGATTGCACGATTATCAGTATTAATCCAAGACCAACGGGTTTGCCTCGTTTCTCCTATTCGGGTAGCGTGCAAAAGCATTAGCTGACAAAGCACTCCCGCTGGGCCTGCAGCATTAAGAACTGAGGTCACTACAAGCGGAATATCTTGCTTTCGGATTGCTGATTTTTTTGGGGTGATTTTCTCTTGAATGATATCCCCGAACTTGATTCCAGATAGCGGATCACGATTTAACTTACCCGACTTTACAGCTTGGTTTGTAGCAGCTTTGAGCGCCTGAAATATTTGCCTACACGTACTAGTTTGGTAGTCTCTCTGTGTAGGCCAAAGCAGCTTGTCTTCTAAATCTGACTTTTCAAAACTTGATATTTTTGAATCACCAAGCTTTGGGATCAAATGTTTACTAACTAAAGACTTTAATGAGGCTTTTCGCTCAACACTTAACTCTCGGTTTGAGCAACTTCTTTCTAGATACCAGCCAAGCAACTCTCCAAACGTTGCAAAGTTATCTAAAACTGGCGGCTCATTAATACTTAATCGTGTCATCAATAATGGCAAATCTTTTAAAACAGTTTCAGCTTTGACCTGCGGCCACAACGCAAGACGATGCCAACGGTCTTGAACATGATCTCGTAGATACCAAGATCCACCGCTGCGAACTTTATTTATTCTCAGGTATAGCGGGTAACGCTCATCTCGGATCTGATTTACGCGACCCTCTTTTAAAGCACGACGAATTGCAGAATCTGTGATTTTGGTTTTGATAGTTTCCAACTTAATCACCGGTTATTAAGGAATTCTGTGGATAACTAGCTAAAATAAGCCGGGTGAGAAATGTCATAAAGAGCAGCTAGCTGCATTTGCTCATTGAACTGCTCTATTTTTTTTCTCGCTTCAACTTTGGCGGGGCTATCCACCTGAAGCTTTCTTTTTTTCCTCGATTTTTCATGATCATATGATTTCATAGGTACTTTTCCTCTTTAAGCGCGGTTGAAATAGCCAACTTGGTCTCAGCAAGCTTCCTTCTATACGTTCTCAGGCCGATACCGAGCTTTAGTGATTTTTGATGCTGTGGCGCATCGAGAGGTAACGAACCGAGTTTTAGAACGCCATATTCGGCTCGAAAAACCTCAACTGACTTGGGGTTACTTACACTGAGAGAAGCCAGAGCAGATTCAATAACCAACTCTGCGCATTCAATCAGTGGTTGAGAAGAACCAGCCCCACCAGAAAAACAATGACCAGCCATAATCATTTGAAGAATAGAGCTGTGACGCCTCGCCTCACCATTAATGGTCCACCTCGCCCAATCTTCAATTCTTACCTCTAGTAATCTCACTTTCGTACCCTGCACGCTTTCCTGTGGGCAGAAATACACTCACTGAGCACCTCATCAACTGATAAAACATGCCCCGCACGAGCTGAGTTTTGAGAACTAACAATGTGATCCCACGCTCCAACATTGATAGATTTATACGTACTAACAAGCTCGTATTGATGTACAACCTGAGCACCACCCTGCCTTAAAAATTGCAATTCCCTTTCCTCGACAGGATTAATAACTAAATTAATGTAGTACTCTGTTTTTGACTGGCTGATCTCTCGTAGAGACCCCATCCGCATTGAAGATACTATGTTTGGTAACACAACCTTGTTGACTACACCGTGATGACTAGCACGCATGTCTTCATAAACTTCATTCGCCAACGTAGCATTACCAAATAAAACCACTATCATTTCGCACCCTCCCTCACTCTCTCTTGTGCCTTTTCCAAATACCGGCTATTCCACTTATTTAAACAAATCAATCCTTCTGATTTGTTAACCATTAACTGGGCAGTCCGAGCAGATGGATAGCGATAAAAGTAGAGGTACTTTTGATAGCTACTCATACTTACCGAAAAAAAGTCAGCTCCTTGCTTGATGTTTTTGAACCCTTTTTCGCTGTGGAACTCATTTAACGTCATCAGTATCTCTTTGCTCTTAGATCTATCTTTAATATATCACATTAAGTGATAAATAAAATCACAAACTGATATACTTTAATTTTTTATCTGTGGTTTTGTTCACAATTTGTGATAAGATTAAGAAAAAAGGCATCTAGTGATTAAAGATGAGACAAGCAGAAGATATAACAAACCGCTTTGCCAAGAACTTGCATAAACTAAGGTTGAGTAAAGGGCTTAATCAATCACAATTTGCGGCTGGGTTTGGCGCAAAGCAAAACGCATTAAGCCTCTATGAGAGTGGAGAGCGAGTCCCGCCATTAAAAACTATCGAGCATATTGCAAGGACTTATGGCACGACAGTTAGTTTTTTGCTTGGAGAATCAGAATCACCAGACGGTGAAGATTCATTTCACTATATTGGCGAGCTTGGATTGAATGTTGCGGAATTGAAATCACGAGGCCTTAATATTAGTGACTTAGGATTGGTGACTGCAGGTGGTGACGAGATGAAAGATGTTATTCCTCGCGACTCGATGGTGCTAATTGACAAATCAAAAACAAAACCCATTTCAAAGTCCATTTACGCCATTGAGTGGGATGGAGCTCCTACTTTTAGGTACATTCAGAAAGAGCTCAATGGTAGCTTTACCGTAGGGTCAGAACAGGATGAAAACAAACTAAATTTAACCGCTGAAGAAATGAGCGACATTACCGTGTTGGGTAAATTCGTTGGCCTATGGAGATGGGCAGGAAATTAAGCAGGTATGCTTTTTTTTCGCTTAAAATAATCACAGTTAGTGATTCAAATAAAAAAGATCACATAGAGTTATGAACAAAAATATTACCCGCGCACTCAATGCAGCAGCGTCAATCCAAACAGCTATTGATTCAATGGTGAAACAGCAAGTCGCATTACTAAGTCCAATTGAACCATGCGCTGAAGATATCCATCAAGCCTCTCGGCTAAGCGAGTCCATAAGCTATCAAAGTGAGTTACTTCGCGAGGCTATTCAGGAAGTTAATGAACTGGCACAGAAGCAATCTGATCAGCTAATGATTAGCCAAGGGAATCAATGATGGGCACCACACGATTGGACCAAAAATCAGAGTATGCACGTTATAAAACATTCAACCCAAGGGGACATTCATGGCCGAGCCAAGTAATCACAAAAGCCTTACAGATCCTGAGTATCGAGATCAGACACAAACACCACCATGGCTATTTGCTGCTTTTAATTTCATGTACCAATACGATTTAGATGCTGCAGCGACTCATAAGAGCGCACACTGCAATAGGTATTTCACACCAGAAGATGACGCACTAAGCATTGACTGGTCAGAAACATTGGCCGAAATTGATAAACCTACCGTGTGGCTAAACCCACCGTTTAGTAATATTTATCCGTGGTTTTTGCATTGTCTAGAGCAACAAAAAAAAGGAGTGCTTACAACAATGTTTGTGCCCCATGAAAATCGAGCAAAATGGTGGCCTGCTGGCTATCCCGTGAAAATTACAGACATTGTTGGTTATTGGCAAGAGGTGCCTATCAAAAGCAAAGTTGGTGGCACTCGAAAAGTGTGGCGTAGTGGTGGGATCAGGTTCGTAAACGCAAAAACTGGCATCGAAAACAAGTGCGAACTCAACAAACCAATGTGCTTGATTGAGTTTAACCCAGACTACTTGGGCCAAGAAACACAATACTCATCCATTCAAAAAAGCGTATTGCTCGATCTTGGGCATGGCGAATTAAACAAAGTAAAAAAGGCAAGTTAATGGAACCAGTGGATTTTAAACTAGCAGCAATGAATCAGGAACCACATGTTGTAATAGAGGCAGCGGTTACCGCATTTAATAAACAAATAGAAGAAAGCGAGCAGTTAGCTGATGAATTAGAGGTATTAAAAAGCCAGTTAGCAGGATACAAGCGACAGGTTGCTAAACAGACCGACCAAATACTTGAGCTTAAGGAGGTTGATGCAAAGAGCCAAGCCGACCTTGAACGCTCAGAGGTGGCATTAAAACAAGCCCTGAAAGAAGCTCAAAAACACGCGGCTACACAGCGTGAGTTAATTCACTGTAAGAACCAGTTAAGTGAATTACAAAAGCAATGGCGCGAAGCCAACCCGAAAAAGTTACAGGCGCAAATTAAACGAACCAAAGAGTCGAAAGAAAAGTTTGAGGCTCGGTGCAAAAAGCTCGAAACTGAGGCCCAAGAATATAAAAAAGAAATTGCTCACCATAAAGATCGTGTGAACACAGCAACAAATAAGGTGATTGAACTAAGTAAAAAACTTGCCTTCACTCATGGAACAGGGCTATATCACAACGACAATGACCACTTAATTTATTGGCCGCAACAAACAAAGATGGAGAGAGAAGACGGCTCAACTTACACTTCAACTAGTCTGCTATATATGCACCAGTCCGGTAGAGGGGCTATAATCAGCCAAGACCCTGAACTAGGCGGTGCTCAAATGTGCGCCGCGCCAAGAGGGGGGCTTAAACCCAAACAATCCACCCTTGAATTTGCCAGCAACTGGTTGATGAAAGTGAACGATTTGCAGGGTGGTGAAGTGAGAGAAGAAGATATGATACCCGTAAATCACAACCCTGAGTTTGAACAAGCATCATAAGATCGAGGCGTTTGCCCCTTGAGTTGGCCCCTCACTGTAGGTGTGGTTCACTACCACACCGTTTTCAACCAGAATGTCGAGCACCTTTTGCGTTCCCTCTTGTTTGATATCAGCGCTAAACACATAAGACTGCGCCTTGACCGTGCCAGCATTATACAAATACATCCACTTAACCTGACTGGCACTGATCACCGCCTTTGAGTAAGGATTTCCAAACCACAGTATTAACTGTTCCGTGGTAGTCTTGCCATTCTCTATATTTGATACCTGCTGAGACGAAAAATCCGAACCTACAGAGTAGCTGGATTGTGCACAACCAGATAGCGCACTCCCTAAAATGACAAGAGCAAAAAGCTTTTTCATCATACTATTTCCTTTGTATTTATTCCGCATCAAAAGCATACACCACTAACACGCAAGCTCAAAACGTCGCCCTAAAGAATACACAATAAATATATACTATATATTTATTGCATACTTTTAGAATATTTACTAAGCTAGAACCATACTAAAAAGGAGGCGCTATGATTATCACCATTGCTCACCATAAAGGGGGCGTAGGAAAAACCACAGTAGCATTGAATGTCGCAGAAGAACTTAAGCCCGACTTCATTATTGACCTGGATGCACACGATTCAATCAGCATCATCAACCAAATGCGGGATGACAAATTAGATGTAAGAACCGTAGGCTCGACAGCGAAACCAAAAGATGAGCTGATTAAACTCATCAAAGAAAGCGATAACGGCAAGCTGATTTTAATCGACTGTGGGGGGTTCGACTCAGGCTTAACTCGTATAGCCATTGCGGCCAGTGATTTACTTATCACGCCAGCATCAGATCATGTAACGGAAATGATAGGCCTGACCAGGTTTCAAAAAACGCTTGATGAGCTAAGTGAAAAAACGGGTGATAAAATTATAGCCCATGTTTTGCTTTACAAAATGCACTCAAAAAGAACTGACTTTAGTGCGATGTTGGAGTTCATCAATAAACGAGAGAACCTAACTGCATTAAACAGCCCAGTCAGTCATCTAGCAGCATTTGATCAAGCAATGAATAACGGCAGCTTAGGTGTAACTAAGCACAAAAGCACCAAATACGGTAAAGCCGCTAGGCAAATAAAAGCCCTAACCGAAGAAATAAAATCATTACTAGAGCATCAAAAGCTGCACGGATAAATATTTCTGATATACTCAGTAAATACTTTATAAATACTTAGTGGATATAGGTTTTAAAATGGCTAAAAAAAGCTGGGAAAAATTAGATGCACTCGACGATGGTGCCCAAGTACAAGAAGCAAAAACCCAAGTAAGCAGCTCTACCAAATCAAAGCTTATCAACAAACTACCAACGGCTTTAGAAGAAAGGTATGAAGCACTGAAAGCGCAGGGAAAAACGACTTTAAACTTTTCTCACTATATTGTGGAAGCTTTGAGGGAAAAGTTAGATAGAGAAGAATAGTAAAAGGGTGAGTTGGCTAGCTCTTACCCAAGCCAACTCAATAACACAACACTTAGGACATAGTCATGTTACAAGAAAATATTATCACACTAAATCAAATGCCAGTAGCCAAATTACTAAACGAACCCATTGCAAGCGTAATGATTTGGCTCAACACAAAACCAGAAGATATTAGGGCTTCGATTCTGAATCAGTTATTTCACTTGTCGCAGAGGCAAGCAAATCACTAATCAGTTTAAATTTTGCAGCAGTGTGCTCGCACTCTGCTGCAATAGAGAAGTCCTGAGCAGCGTAAAGTGCTTGTTTTATTTTACCTAACGAGCTTTCGGAGAGTTGGTTGCTATTCTGCATTATTGAACCACCTTAGCCGAAGAGCATTGCAGAAGTGTCACGATAACTTCATATCTAGCTTGAGCGATTGATTTCTCTTCTTCAGTGCTAGCTTCTGAGCAACTTGATTTAGCTCTTTTATATGCAGCAATCAGCCATTTTCTGTCTATGTATTGATTGTAAATATAACAACCAAGAAGCATAAGCAAAGCAATACTCAATAGTAAAAGTATGGGTAACATAATCGATCCTTTTATTAATAATCAGCAGTAAGATATCGCAACCGTGCTGAGCTATATGGGCACTATATCAAGAGGCATTTGCAAAAAAATGCAAAAATGTTAATGAAAGTGGTTTTTTTTCATTTATTTTACAAATATAATGAATCTTCATTAAAGTTCTGGATGGCAGGGAGGTAAACTTGGCAAGGTATGTGACTAAACACACAATAGAGATTTCAGAAAAAGTTAAACAAATACGTATCGAGCTCGGTTATGAAAGAACAGAATTCGCAAAAAAAATAGATGTTAGTTATAACACCCTAAAAAACTGGGAAAATCCAGAGCTAACAAATGAACCAACTGCTTCTCAGTACAACGAGATTCAAGAGCTATATAAAAAGAAAGGCTCCACATTACTTGCTTCAAGCCAATCAGTGAAATTGCTGATTGATACATTCAGAAAATTACCTAAAAATTATAGGAAAAAACTGGTAGCTCTTTTTCAAGATTCGATTGGAGATGAATAATATGGATATAGTCATAAGCTTTTTTAACTCAATATCAAGCTATAACGCGTTAGCTGAATACATGGGTTATCTATTCTTCATAGCTTTAGCAGCAACACTACTTTTCAACCTAGACGATTCACAGCGAGTTTGGATTGTTGGGGTTTTCTTTGTAATGATCGTTTTGGATATATTTGTTGTTAGAGCTTTTGTCCCTCAAGATTTAATTATTAGGCAGTTAGCCTACTCAGTTTTGGACCTTTTTGTTGTATACATGTTACAAAAAAGAATTGTGCTGTGCGATAAAATTTTTAGAACTTTCAACATGAAAGACGATGGAAGATTTGTTTCAAAAGTGCTGAGGGACATCGATAGCACAAAACAAGAATACGCCATAAGAACAATACTACTAATCGGTGTTGCTATAAATATAGCTATGATTATTGAGCACTGCATTAGGCACCCAGAGTTTTTCGGTTTAGCCAAAAGTGAATACAATGCAGTTTCTTTTCAATGGCTGTACAATTCTTACCCATTTATCAAACTTTCTGAAACGGCACTTCTGATAGTAGGTCTTACCTCTATGACAATAGACGGTCTGGCGAATAAACTGGAAAAATCAAATTTTATGAGTTGATCTTTGCTAATTTATCCGCAAAATGATTGTAGATTCCAAACATATGAGGTTTTGAAATGAAAGAGCTATCAAAAAAATTAGCAAAAGCAGTTGTTGGTGGTGGTGCAGGAACTGGGGACCAAGGAGGGCCACCGCAAGAACAAAGAGCAGCGGCACCAACTTTTTACTATGCTCCAATAGTTAAATCATCCGACAACTAAAGCTGGCAAAAAGGCCGCTAAATCTAGCGGTTTTTTTACTGGCACAAATAACACTCTAGGGTATACCCTAAAGTGTTGTTGGATTAGTGATAAACCCCCACTTAAATTTACACTCTAGCGAGCTTTTTAAACTCTAGAGTGTAAAACCGAAAAATGGCTAAAAATTACGCTTACATCAGAATAAGCGACAACAACAAACAAGACGCAAAAGGTCAGCGCGATAGGATCAGCAAATATGCTGATGAAAAAGGCCTGTTAGTGGATAAGTGGCTCACATACGAGTTAAGCGGCAGCAAGACCAGTAAAGACGAGCGGGGCTTGATAGAGCTTATAGAGAAGCTGAAGAAAGGTGATCGGGTATTAGTAAACGACATTGAGCGACTTGGCCGCGATTCAATCAGCGACATACTCGAAGTGATCACCAGGATAATAAACACTGGTTGTGAAATTCACTTTTGTTTAAGTGGTGACGTATTGGCGCCAAAACATAAAAATGATTTAGCCACTTTCTTCATTACTATGGGCCGAGCTTTTGCGGCTACTGAATACAGCAAAGAAAGATCACTCAAGGCAAAGGCTGCAGCAGAACGTCGTAAGCTGCAAAACCTACCGACAGGCAGGCCCGCTGGAACAATTGTTAAAAGCAAGCTAGATAAACATGAAAACGCTATTTTGTTTTGGCTGTCTCAAGATGTACCAAAATACGAAATTGCGAACAGGCAAGGTGTAGCCGCTTCAACTCTTGATAAGTGGTTGAGCCGTCGTGATGAATTGATCTGCCAAGCACGGGAATGCGGAATTTATGAAAAAGGTATGGGTTTGTCAGAAATCAAAAAAGCCTTGAAGCATAGGTTAGCCGGTTAACTGCTCAAAGATTTCCTGTGCTTTTTGTTTACCCTGTTCCGTGAGTTGGTATTTAAGTTTTAATGACCCATTGTAAAATGCGTTTATAAGCTTGTGATCTTTTAATGTATGGCAGCTTGCTCTAAAATTACTCGATGCAATTTCTGTGTTTGAACTACGATTAACCAATTGTAACAGGTCAACGCTTAAAACAGGTTTATCACCTTGCTTTTGCTCAAGTACGAACAAATAAAATAAAGCCTGCTTTTGTATTTTCGATATTCGCATTTACTAATCCTTATTCATGCGTGACATGATTAAGAGATCCTAGCCTCCACTTATACACATATCAACAATCTATTTATAAATATTTTTATATTTTACTTATTTTACTTATTTTAGAGCGCTGAAAGCCGCGCCACATAAGGCCTGTAGAGCCAAACTATGGCTTTTTGGCTAAGTTCCTATGGCTTTTTAGTCAAGTTACTATGGCTTTTTAGCTAAGTTCTTATGGCTTCTTGGTCAAGTTACTATGGCTTTTTAGTCAAGTTAGTTTTGCTTTACTCACATAGTAACAATGCTATTATGGCTAAAAAAATAAAAGGCCATAACATGAAAATAGTAACCCAGCGCGAACGTAAAAGGCTCATTGTTCAGTCTAATGAAGTTACTGAAGCAGCGTATTATTTAACAATAAAAGCTAAGCGGGTTTTATGGCTATGCTTGGCGCAAGCATATAATTCTGATACTGCTGCGCAAGGGGTTTTTAGTATTCATGTTTCTGATTATCAAAGCTTGTTTGGTGTTAGTGATTCAGCCGCTTCCAGAGATATAAAAGCGGCTATGACTGAGTTGTTAAAAAGCTTTGTGACTTTCTATCCGAAAGATGGCGATGACGAAGAAATTTCTTACCCTTGGATGGCGAAACAATCTGTAAAGCGTGGGCGCGGCGAGTTTGTTATAGAGTTTAACAAAAACCTATTACCATATATTACGGGGCTTTCAGAGAAGTTTACGCAATTCTATTTGCACCACTGCGGCAAATTAAACAATGCAAGAACGATTAGATTATACGAGAGCTTGTGCCAATGGGCTCAAGCTGGCATCTGGAAAGTGGACGTTGAATGGCTTATAAAACGTTATGAACTTCCAGCTTCACAAGCAAACAATTTCGCAGAAATGCGAAGAAAATTTATTGAACCAGCAGTTAATAGGATCAACAAAAACACGCCGTTAAAAGTTGATTTCAAAGAACTATATGACGGTAGCCACAAAGTAACATCGTTAATATTTAATATTGAAACTATAGACGAGTAAAAGCGAAATAGGCACAAGCTACTTAAGCTGATTCCTATAGTTGTGGCTTTTACATCAAGATTAAAGTGGGTTTTCCCCGTTTGTACTACACCAACTTGACCAAAAAGCCATAATAAACTTAAGCTGATTCCCATAGCTATGGCTTTTGCATCAAGTTTAAAGCGACTTTTCCCGCTTGCACTACACCAACTTGACCAAAAAGCCATAGTAAACTTAAGCCGATTCCCATAGCTGTGGCTTTTACATCAAGTTTAAAGCGGTTTTTCCCGCTTGCACTACACCAACTTGACCAAAAAGCCATAGCAAACTTAAGCTGATTCCCATAGCTATGGCTTTTGCATCAAGTTTAAAGCGCGTTTTTCCCGTTTGTACTACACCAACTTGACCAAAAAGCCATAGCAAACTTAAGCTGATTCCCATAGCTATGGCTTTTGCATCAAGTTTAAAGCGCGTTTTTCCCGTTTGTACTACACCAACTTGACCAAAAAGCCATAGTAAACTTAAGCTGACTCCCATAGTTGTGGCTTTTACATCAAGTTTAAAGTGGGTTTTTCCCGTTTGTACTACACCAACTTGACCAAAAAGCCATAGTTACAGATCACATGATGGCTGGCCGTCGCACAGCATTAATAATATTTTCCACTGGTTTTCTGGCATTTCTCTGTAACTGGCTTGCTCAGGATCACGCTGATAACGACGTAAAAGCCTAACGTTTGACTCTGTGGGATTCAGACCAAGAACCACACACACGCCATAATTATCGGTGTTCAGACCTGCTTTTAATTGCTCGATGCGCTTACCGATGTTTTCAGCGGTTTTTGCTTCATAGTTGAGTGTTGTAACATTATCATCAACCGTGATTTTAATTGCTGTCATGCGATTACCTCAAAATGCTTTCAATACCAGGTAACGAACCGAAGAAGTTAATTAGCTGATCCGCGCTTAGCTCGCCCATGTTTTCGATAGTGGTTAAATCATCATGATCATGCTTCAGCAAGTCACCGCGCTCAGTTTCACCACATATATATGCGGTGAACGTATCACCAAGATATTCAAACGTTAAACCTACCGAATTGGTTTCGGTGTCTATCTGCGCCACTTTAACAGTGCCGATCACCAATAGACGATCATGCAGTGCTTGTAATTTTTCACTTTGTTTCATGTCTTTGCCTTTTCTTTGGTGGTCATCTTGTATCAATCAGAGGGGGCTTTCGCCCCTCCCTTAACAGCGTGCGTAAACCGCTTGCTGTAGCCCTTTAAGCAACTCGCGTTGCTTATCCAGTTTCTTTTGCTTTAGTGCAATGTGTTGCTCTAGAAGCGCCATTTGCTTTAAGTGCCTGTCATTCATGTTTTCGCATTTCGCTAAAACCTGTCTGACGTCACGAATCCTAATTTGTTGCTGGCAGCTTCCGATTGCGTAGTAATCGAATGCGCCTGACTCATAGGCCGCTTTGACTCGCTGAAAGTCTAACTCAGGGTTTTCACTGAAAACCATAAATGAGTTGTTTGACGTGTAGGGTTGCCACATTGGTTTGCCTACCTGCCCGACTCTGGCGATAAAGAAACTAGCTTTTAAAGAGCGATTGAAGGATTTTACTATCAAGAGACCTCCTATACAGGGGTGTTCCCAATGAACCCCCTTCGTGTTGGTTCGTGAATAATTATAGGGGTGCATTTGCACCCCGTCAATATATATTTTGAATATTTATTAGATATTTATTAAATACCTATAAGATATTTAATAAATGTATGGATGGATTTAAATTGGTTTTACTTTAAAACTGATTTGGTTTTAATTTAGTTTTGCTTCATACCAGAAACATAAGGACAATAACCATCAGATGGGGGTAATACTTCATCACCCACCCAGCACTTGAAATGATTTGTGACCTCGGCGCAATCGTCATCATAATCAGAACAGCGCGCCGCGCCTTTATGATCAATATTTAAGACTTTTATTTGCTTTGTTTCCACGGGTGCTGATTCCCATAGTAATTGGACTAAAAAGTTATCAGAACTTTTACTTTGTATGTATAGAAGCAAGAGGAATAAGTAGCGGAGCAGCTGTAGACACCCTGCCAAAACAAAAATAGGGCAGGTGTAATGATGATAACCTTCAATGTAATGAACAAAGCACCATTAAATACTTAATAAATATAGTTGAAATACATATTAAATACTTAATTAATATTCGGTATGTTACCGACATAAATACCTAGCCTCTCTATCTCTGTAACATCACTATACATACACCCTGAACATGCGGCTTTTATCGCGGCTTCTGATTTAGCTACTTGCAATGTCGTAAAGTCACCTGAAAAAGCATCAGTGATTGTCACCTTAAAAATAAATAGGGCATCATATGGTGGCACTCCAAGGTAATCAAATTCATAGCTCTTTTTCATCAAAATTAGCGCCTTATTTCTTTAATTCATACTAGGGCTTAGCATCTAAAATAGATTGCCTGATAAAAAACCACAATCCTGCTGCGCTTTCAAGTTCACTGCGTGGTGGTATCATTTCGAAGCCATGCACTCTCTGTAGAGCCTTGCCTTTCTCCCAAATCGGCAAGCCAGGTTCCAACTCCGCTGCAGACTCACTGAGCAGGCATAATACTGGCAGGCTAGGCACTTCTGGTAGCGCTGAAAATGCGTCCGCTAACTCAATTTCAATGGGTGTGTTCGTCATCTTTTTCATGGACCTTTACCTGAACAAAAATACATTATAAAAAATTTAGGTGCTATCAAAAGTTCACATTAGAGCTGACCATCGCAAAGCATTAACAACAACTTTAGGCATGTTCGTTATTCCAACTATGACTTTTTAGCTTCATAACGCTCTATTTGAGCGTCAACTTCGCTAATCTGACGGTCGATGCTTTCGCTGTTTACATCACCCAAAAACGAATATGCTTCAAGTAAATTCGAGCGCTTTTCAAGTGCATCTTGGTACTGTTTTTCGTTTTGAATTTCCATAAATCCCTCACTGTTATTCCAACTATTTAAAAATGCGATGCAATGCCGCACGAATTTGAGCAGAACCCATCAGAACATTCATCATTGACATAACTGAAAGGCTTTCCACATTCCCTACATTTCATGTATGAAATACC
>NZ_WEHZ01000032.1 GCF_012641745.1 Pseudoalteromonas peptidolytica | reverse complement strand
GTTTATTCTCTTGCTAACCGAGTTACTTACCAAAAGTAAGTGGCGTCCCCTAGGGGATTCGAACCCCTGTTACCGCCGTGAAAGGGCGGTGTCCTAGGCCTCTAGACGAAGGGGACACAGATGTGTCACTAGGACTTTTTTAGCGGTTTATTCTCTTGCTAACCGAGTTACTTACTAAAAGTAAGTGGCGTCCCCTAGGGGATTCGAACCCCTGTTACCGCCGTGAAAGGGCGGTGTCCTAGGCCTCTAGACGAAGGGGACACAGATGTGTCACTAGGACTTTTTTAGCTGTTTATTCTCTTGCTAACCGAGTTACTTACCAAAAGTAAGTGGCGTCCCCTAGGGGATTCGAACCCCTGTTACCGCCGTGAAAGGGCGGTGTCCTAGGCCTCTAGACGAAGGGGACACAAATACAAAAAGCTTGGCACTCGAGGCGTTACCTTTTGAATTATGTACTAGGACATATGCACTGACGATTTTTTGGTGGAGCTAGACGGGATCGAACCGTCGACCTCTTGCATGCCATGCAAGCGCTCTCCCAGCTGAGCTATAGCCCCATTAAGTCAGACTTAAACTGCTAGCCTGTATCGCTGAGTGCGGGGCGCATTCTATGCAGGAGCAAAAATAAAGTCAATAACTTTTATGAAAGTTTTTTCTAACTGATTCATTTTAAACCAAGAAGCGTAGAATATAACCAAACCACTCCCCTTTGCAAGCCTAACACCCTGAATTGGGTTGTTTATTACACAATTTAAAACACACAGTTACCGCACCTCTACGTTTTTACTTTAAATCCAATTAGGCCAGAGTGATTCACGGCTCTTTTCTTTTCAGCATGGTACCTAATCCAGCTTGATCCCGAGCTATAACATGCAAAGCTCAGCAGCTTACCTTCCCCAAGTTAAGATGATTCTAGTACCAAAAATATAAGCACCCTCACCTCTTCTATAATGAAGAGCTTAAAACGTTGAGCATAAAAACATCACACAGCATAGTTTTTTAAAGTTAAGTGTTGACTCTTTTCAAACTAAACCTATAATACCGCCCCACAACGCCAGACGTTGTAATACAATTTGGGTTGTTAGCTCAGTTGGGAGAGCATCGCCCTTACAAGGCGAGGGTCACTGGTTCAAGTCCAGTACAACCCACCATAAACTCTATTCAAGAGTATAAATTGAAACACAATTTGGGTTGTTAGCTCAGTTGGGAGAGCATCGCCCTTACAAGGCGAGGGTCACTGGTTCAAGTCCAGTACAACCCACCATAAACTCTATTCAAGAGTATAAATTGAAACACAATTCGGGTTGTTAGCTCAGTTGGGAGAGCATCGCCCTTACAAGGCGAGGGTCACTGGTTCAAGTCCAGTACAACCCACCATAAACTCTATTCAAGAGTATAAATTGAAACACAATTCGGGTTGTTAGCTCAGTTGGGAGAGCATCGCCCTTACAAGGCGAGGGTCACTGGTTCAAGTCCAGTACAACCCACCATATACGGCTTTACTTGAACTAACCGATGCAAAGCATCGCGCCAAATTTAAGCAAGGCAAGGGTAACCGGTTCAAGTCCAGTACAACCCAGCATCTCTTAAGGCTTATATATAAAGTCTTCTCATCATACCTAATCTGCGTAAAATTTTTGCCTAGTTATCGACAAGCTTTTCTCGCCTCAAAATAGATCATTTAATTAAGATAATTGGTATAACCTCAAATCTTATCTAATGCCTTAAATTCAAACTTGATTTTTTAACTATTTCGTCACCAACCATAATGAATAATTAGTATAAGTTGAATAGACTAACTCATTAGAAATTAGCTAATTTTTGTTTTCAAAGCTATCCTTAAGTACTAGACTAAAAGCAAATCCGATGTCTAATAAACGCCTCTATGCCAGCACCAACTATTCAAAACGCCAAAATGCTAATCGTTGAAGATCAACCATTAGCATTGAGCTATATGAAACAATCTTTGGAGCAGCTAGATTTTAGAAACTTAAAGTTTGCAGAAAGTGCAGATGCAGCTAAAGAGCTCTGTACCATTAATAAATTTGATCTTATCGTCTGCTCTTTTGGTTTAACAAAGAAACAAAATGGCTATCAGTTTTATGAAGAGCTTCGTGCTAAACAGTTAATTCGCTCAAGCACCGCTTTTATTTTTATTTCTTCAGAAACCAGCCCTGAGCTAGTTCATAGCATTATTGAGCTACAGCCAGATGACTTCTTGGTAAAACCTTTTTCAATAAAAGAATTACAATACCGTATTGAACGAGTACTCAAGCGTAAACAAGCACTCAAACAAATAAATACACTCATAGACGATAAAAACTACTCTAAAGCACTGAAAGTGCTCGATCTTGAGCTTGATAAAAAAGAACATAACTACACTTCCCTATTGCTCAAATTGAAAGGAGAATTACTCTTAAAACTTAATCATTTAGAAGAGGCAAAATCTTTCTATAAATCAGTATTAGCCTTACAAAAGTTTACTTGGGCGAAGCTTGGGCTAGTAGAAGCACTTATTAGCAATAACGAGGACGTTATTGCCCAAAAAATGCTGAAAACTTTGATTGAACGTTCAGAGACACGATTAGCAGCGCTAGATTTGCTTAGTAAACTCGAAATAAAGCTCAATCAATATGAGAACGCTCAACAACTCTTGCAGCAGGCTATTGAAATGGCGCCGAGAAATATAAACCGGCAGCAGTCCTTAGGCCGTGTAGCTCAAATTAATCATGATTATGAAGCCAGTTATAAAGCGCATAAAGATATAGCAGCATTTGCTAGGTACTCTATTCACGACGGCCCCGAAGTATACCTAAATGCCGCAAGAGCCGGTATCGACTTTGCTCTCAGTACAGACCAATCCGATCAAGTAACTCGCCTCACCCGCCAAACTCAAAAGTATCTCAATGACTTAAAGAGTCAATTTCCGAGTGCTCAAAATCAAGCTCAAATTGATGTGCTCAATGCACGAGTCCACTACCTGAAAGACGAACATCACAAAGCAAAGCAATTGTTAGAACAATTAGAAGATGAGACTGTAATTCGTTCCGTAGACTCAACATTAGACAAAGCTAAAGCACTGCATGAGGTAGGACTAAACCATAAAGCGCAGGAGTTATTTAACCAAGTTATCGCACACTGTGAGCGCCACCGTTCAGCAGCAGATCCAATCACCATGCGTTATCTCTACCAGCAACAGCAAGAGAAAAAAGAAATTACGATGGGGCCTAGAGAGCTTAATAACCATGCGGTAACACAATTTAATAAAGGTCAGTATGAGACTGCCTTAGAGGCCTTTACACAGGCATTTCGAGTGATGCCAAAAAATGCAGGCATCGCACTGAATCTACTGCAATGTATGAGCGATCACTGCGCTAAAACAAGTGCCACATTCAACTCAAATTTAGCCAAACGCTGCACCACCTTGCTAAATCAAGCTGAATTAGACAGCGAACAGCAAATCCGCTTTGGAAAATTAAAAGCTAAATTAAGTGAAATGAAGCTCGACTTTGAGTAGCCAACCAATAAATATTCTGGCCTTATTGCTTTTTCATTGAAAGTGCATTAACACAATAACGCAACCCACTTGGCGCAGGACCATCTGGGAAAACATGACCTAGGTGACTATCGCAAATATTACAAGTGATTTCGATGCGCGTCATTCCATGGCTCTTATCGCCATGATACGCCACCGCTTCCACTGCTGCAGGCTGTGTAAACGAAGGCCAACCAGAGCCACTATCAAACTTTTCTTCGGCATCGAATAACAACTCGTCACAGCATACACAGTAGTATTTACCAGGTTCAAAAAGCTGACAACTGTGTGAGCTAAACGGGCGCTCAGTCCCCTTTTTCCTGGTGATAATGTAAGTTTCTGGAGCAAGTTCTGATTGCCATTGCTGATCCGATTTTTCAACTCTGCGAGGAGCAGTAGGATTACCATTTCTGGCAAAGTTTAATATATCTAACCACTTTAACATCTTAATTCTCTCTCTTGTTTACTTCTGTCTTGTGTTCTTCAACAGGAAGTGGCCAATCGCCAAAAAAGCAACTTAGATAGCGGCTTTTAATCAAATATAAAAGTACCCAACTCACCAACACAATTTGTACGGCAATATAAGGAGAAAAACTATAATGGGTTTTCCCAGCTTGCAAAATTAACCATGCTAAATCAAACACCGCAGTTAATATTAGTGGCAAACGCATATAACGCCAGACAACAGCGAGCTTTGGAGAACTTGTTGGCCGCCTAAGAGAAAATACAACAGTTGGTATAAGCGCGATACAAGCGATCCCTATCGCAACAAAAAAATGTTGTTTAGATTCAAAAAATAGCGACATTAAATCTAAGTCTGGGCGCCTTGTAAGTGCAGAGAAAGCCCAAATAAGCAATGGGCGAAGTAACACGACCAGCGCTAAATTAAAAGCGATTGGCGTACGATAAACGCCATATTTATCCCAATATTCAGGGCCGTATCGTGTTACTGACTTCATTTGACTACTCGTATTTATTTAATAGTGCGATCAGCGCCTCTTCATCGAACACGTCAATACCTAGCTCTTGTGCCTTGGCGAGCTTAGAGCCTGCTTTTTCGCCGGCATAAACTGCATCCGTATTTTTCGACACACTACCCGCGACCTTAGCGCCAAGTGCTTGCAATCTCGCTTTAGCATCGTTGCGGTTCAATTGACTTAATGTTCCTGTTAACACTAACGTCTGCCCTGTGAGCGGCTGAGCATCTTTAGGCACAGCTGCAACCTCTTGCCACATAATACCTACTTCAATCAATGCAGTTACCACTTCTTGATTATGCTGCTCAGCGAAGAAACTGTGAATGTGCTGTGCCACAATAACACCAACATCACTGACTTGTTGTAAAGTATCAATTGAGGCGGCCATCACTTTTTCAAGCGTCAGGAAGTGATTTGCCAAGTTTTGTGCTGTCGCTTCACCAACTTCTCTGATCCCAAGCGAGTACAAAAATTTGGCCAACGTTGTTTGCTTTGCAGTTTCCAGCGCCGTAACCAAGTTTTTAGCTGATTTAGGGCCCATGCGTTCAAGAGACTCAAAATGCCCTTGCTTCAAAACGAATAGGTCAGCAGGCGTTTTGATAAGCTCACGTTCTACTAGCTGTTCAACTATCTTGTCACCAAGACCATCAATATCTAGCGCTTTTCTTGAAGCAAAATGTTTTATTGCTTCTTTACGTTGTGCACGACACACTAAACCACCGGTACAACGCGCAACCGCTTCGCCCTCAACACGTTCAACATGCGAATCGCAAACTGGGCAAGTGTCAGGAAACTCAATCTCTTTAACATCGTCAGGACGTCTATCTAGAACTACTTGCGTCACTTGAGGGATAACATCACCAGCCCGACGCACAATAACCGTATCGCCAATTTTAACACCCAAACGTGCTATTTCATCACCATTATGAAGCGTTGCGTTTGATACGGTAACGCCACCGACAAATACCGGCTCCAAGCGTGCAACAGGCGTGATTGCGCCAGTACGACCAACCTGAAACTCAACATCAAGTAACTGTGTAATCTCTTCTTGCGCCGGAAACTTGAACGCAATCGCCCAGCGCGGCGCGCGAGCGACAAAGCCTAGTTGCTCTTGCTGCGCTTTGTCATTTACTTTAATTACAACACCATCAATTTCATAGGGAAGGTCAGCGCGACGAGTCATAATATCTTGATAGTAGTCCAGCGCTTGTTGCGCATTTTCTACAAGCTTAGTTTCAGGGCTCATCGGCAGCCCCCAGCTTTGCAATTGCTGTAATTGCGCATAATGTTCACCAGCTAATGCTCCGCCTTCAACTAATCCCATTGAATACGCATAAAACATCAATGGCCGCTTAGCTGTGATCTTAGAGTCTAATTGACGCAAACTGCCTGCGGCCGCATTTCTAGGGTTTGCAAAGGTCTTTTCGCCTTTTGCTTGCGCTGTCTCATTTAACTTATTGAAACCAGCTGTATCCATAAAAACTTCACCACGTACTTCGACTTCACGAGGGATATTTTCACCACGAAGTTTCAGCGGTATATTTCGAATAGTTTTGACATTCTCAGTGATATTCTCGCCAACTTGACCATCTCCCCTTGTTGCTGCTTGAACCAGCACTCCATCGCGATACAAAATAGATACGGCCAAGCCATCTAACTTTGGTTCACAACAAAAAGAAACATCTTTACTCGCTAACAAGCGCTCTTTTATACGCCGGTTGAATGCCGTAAATTCACTCTCGTCAAAAGCGTTATCCAGCGACAACATGGGAACCTGATGTGTTACCTGCTCAAACTTGCTAAGCGCTTCTCCTCCAACCTTCTGTGATGGAGAATCAGGGCTTTGTAACTCGGGGTGCTGCTGTTCAAGTGCCATCAATTGGCGCATTAAACGATCATATTCAGCATCAGGAATGCTAGGATTATCTAAAACATAATATTGATAATTGTATTCTTCGAGTTGCAGCCTAAGTTCAGCAACTTGAGTTTCGATGTTCTTTGACATTTAGACCTCTAAACGTAAAAAGCCACCAGCAAATGCCAGTGGCTTAGTATTTTTCTAGGAGAAGTTAAGCTGCGAATTCACGCACTTTTTCAACATAACCGCGCACAGCTTCAACTGTTAAAGGCTGACGGTCTTTATCTAGCACAGTTGCACCAAACTCTTCAGCAAGCTTTTTCGATGCGCTATGCAGCATATTAAATGCAGCCAAATTATCACCTTCACAAGGTAAAGTCATAAATAGGCTGATCCCACCGGTGTTAAATTGTTCCATGTTATCGATATCAAATGTGCCGGGGTTAAACATATTCACCAAGCGAAATAACACAGGACCATTACCAGATGGCTCTAGGTGACGGTTAAAAAAGCCTTCATCTGAGTATTTAAAACCAAGACTTAAGACAGTTGGTAATAATTTTGATCCAGCCATACTTAATCCCTCAGGCATTTCTACATGCAAAATGATGAAATCCTGCGGTTCTAGCACTGCATCGCTTGCTTCATTGTCTTGCAGATCGCGCTCGTCGGCGTCAGCCTCAGCTGAATTACCTTCGCTTCCAGACTCTAAGACGCCATCAGCAACAGGCTCTTCATCCACCGCACTGAAGGTCATTTCACCAATTTCAGGCTCGTCTGGCTCTTTGTCGGAGTTTTGCGTTTTGGGTTCTTGAGATACCTCCGATGACTGCTTTTCACTGCCCTTCTTTCGAACAGACCAAAGCCCATGAATGAGTAACCCGCCTATGACCAATGCACTGATCACGATTAATGCCCATCTTAACTCTGTGGCCATTGCTCACCTTTTTGTTGTTATGCCTGTGCCATTTGCACTGCTTGTTCTATATCTACGGCAACCATACGCGATACCCCAGGTTCAGCCATGGTCACCCCCGTCAGTCTACCCGCCATTTCCATGGCGACTTTGTTATGACTGATATAAATAAATTGTACCGTTTGCGACATTTCTTCAACCAAACGACAAAATCGTCCTACGTTTGCATCATCAAGCGGCGCATCTACCTCATCCAGCATACAAAAAGGGGCTGGATTCAGCCTAAATATTGAAAATACCAATGATAATGCGGTCAGCGCTTTTTCTCCACCACTTAACAGATGAATTGTCGAGTTTTTCTTACCTGGCGGTCTTGCCATGATAGAAACACCACTTTCAAGCAGATCATCACTAGTGAGTTCAAGGTATGCACTGCCTCCGCCAAATACCTTAGGAAACAACTCAGCTAAGTCTTCATTTACTTGGTTGAAGGTCGCACTAAAGCGAGTTTTGGTCTCTTTATCTATTTTTCTAATTACCGATTCTAACGTGGCGAGGGCATTGCTCAAATCATCTAGTTGCGTATCAAGATACAATTTACGTGCACTCGCCTCTTCAAATTCTTCGATTGCCGCTAGATTTACCGCACCTAATTTACTCAGCTTATTACTCACTTGACTCAAATTAGCTTGGTAATGCCCAAGATTAGCATCTTGTGGTAGCTGCTCTAACTCTGTTTTTAAAGTACGACCCAGCGCTTCCAAAGGCTCAAGTGCAGCTTGCGCTTTTAGCATAAGGCTTTGTTCATCTAGCTTTAGCTGCTGCAAGGTTCCATTAAGTTTATTAACTTCCCCTCCAGCGTCTTTTAATACCGCTTTCTTTTGACTTAAATTTTCTTTTGCTTGCTTAAGCGCATCAAGCATCGTTTGTTTTTGTGCTTTCGCTTCTAGGTGTTTTACCAATAAGGACTCAATCTCCTCACTGACCTCAGCAAGCGGCTCATCACAAAGTAAAATATCTTCTTGCGCCTGCTCGATACGCAAGGTTATTTCATCATGACGATGCGCTAAATGCTCTAGCTTAGATTTACTAAGCTGTAATTCACTGTCAACTTGCTGTGATGCAAGCGTAGTGGTATGAACTAATTGCTGCGCCTCTTGTAATGCGGCGCGTCGAGATTGACTATGTTGTTTAAACTCAGTCAACTTGGCCTCGGCTAGTTGTTGTATTTCTTGTGCTTGCGCTAGCAACTCATCACGTTGTAATTGCTGTTCCGTATCAAGTTCAAGTTGTGCGATGGCCTCGGCTCGCTCTTGAGCAATAACATCAAGCTGTTCTTGAATTTTTTGTCCTTGCTCACGCCAAGCGCTCAGATTCTCATCCAGCATTTCAATTTTGGTTTTATGGCTGGCGATTGCTTGTGCTTTTTCGTGAACGCATTGCTGTGTTTCTAATAAGTCAGCTTGTGTGTCTTCAAGGGCAATACGTTTTTGTGCTACAACCTGCTCGGCCTCTTCAGCGAGTTGTTGCAAATGAGGAAGTTGAGTATGGCATGACTGCAATTGGGCATAGCGTTTTAATGCGCCACTCTCTTCATTGCTTTTCGCCTTTGCCTTAAAGTTATCACCTACAATAATGCCATTGACCGTCACGCCGAGAAGGAATTGTTCACACGATTTAAAATCTGTAGATTCAGCACATAATTTTATTTTAGTTAAAAAGCTGGGGAACAGCCCTGAGCTTATTTTTGTCGCGACGGAATCAACGGGAACTTCGAGTTCGATGGGCCATAACGTATTTATTTCGTTTTGCTCAACGACTAAATGCGTCAACCCAAGCAATGCCGCTTCAACGCATTCTTCATACCCTGACTCAACAACAAGCTGCGATAACATAGTCGCAGCAGAAGCCTCCGACGTTTCCTCTGCCCAGCGTGATAACGCTTTTATTTCAGATTGCACTTCTTGTAAGGCCTGAAGCGCTTTTTGGGCATGAGTCTGTGCCTGTAAGATTTCTCCTTTATTGGTTTGTTCTTGACCTTGCAACATACCAGCTTGGCTTTGTAATTTAGCCATCGCTTGAACCAGCTGATGATGTGCATCCTGAGCGTCAGCCAAGTCATTTTCCAACATAGAGGCGTGATGCGCTTCGGCCTGTTCCAGCAGTTCAGCCTGACGCTTGTCTATATGCAGTTTAGCTTGCAGTTGTTGCGTTAATTGACTTGCTCCTTGCTGTACCTGAGCATGTATTTGTTGATACTGTTTCTGTGCATCACTATACTGCTTATCTAATTGAGTTTGCTCGGCGTCACTTTGCTCGTTTGTGAGCTGGAGTTCATCCAATTGCAATAGTGCAATCTCAAGTCGTTCAGAAACTGCATCGACTTTTTCAGCGCGGCTCGCCACATACTCGGCTTGCTCGTCTTGCGCCTCAATTACTTCTTGCTGTTGTGATTTCAGTATTTGAGACTGCTCAATTAGCAGACGCTTTTTATCTGTTAGATTGACTTTCTGTTGCTCAAGCGTTGCTAACTGAGTTTCAATACGGTGAACACTATGTTGCGCTTGCTCATAGCCATCATTTAGGTGGGTAATTTCATGTTCCAGTGTTGCTAGCACAGAGTCATGACCACTGTGAGCCTCATTTAAAAATGCTAACTTTTCATTTAATTTAGCTATTTCGTTCGCTTTTTCCGCTTGCTTCTGCTCCAACGACTGCCACTTTAACACCGCTATCCACGATTTAAGATCACGCTCTTGAGATTTAAATGATTTGTATTCACTGGCCTGTTGAGCTTGAAGTGAGAGCTTATCTAACTGGCCTTGTAGCTCCTTCCTAACATCGAGTAAACGTTCCATATTTTCACGAGTACTTTTAATTCGAGTTTGTGTTTCTCGGCGGCGCTCTTTGTATTTTGAAATACCCGCAGCCTCTTCTAAAAAGACTCTAAGTTCCTGAGGTTTGCTCTCAATAAGCCGCGAGATCATACCCTGTTCAATAATAGCGTAGCTTCTAGGGCCAAGCCCTGTACCAAGAAAAATATCGGTAATATCACGCTTGCGACACTTACTACCATTTAAAAAGTAAAGGGATTGACCGTCTCGGGTAACTAAACGCTTGATAGCAATTTGATTACGATCTGCGAAAGTACCAGGTAACCGGCCTTGAGTATTATCAAAGATGAGCTCAACTGAAGCTTGTGAAATCGGCTTACGTTTAGTGGAACCGTTAAAAATAACGTCTGTCATGGCATCGCCACGAAGGTTTTTGGCTGAGCTTTCACCAAGCACCCAGCGTACAGCGTCAATTACATTAGATTTGCCACAACCATTAGGCCCAACGACACATGTCATCTGATCAGGAAATGGGATCTTGGTTGGCTCAACAAAGGATTTAAAGCCTGCCAGTTTGATGCTGCTCAGTCGCATAGCTTATTCGTATTAATGTTTGTTATTTTTAATAAAAGCACAATTCGTTGCTAACGGCTGTAGCTTAAGCATGGCAGCGTTTAATATTATCAAGAATAATACCGGTAGCCATTGCCACATTTAATGACTCAGCACCGCCAAACGCAGGGATCGTCACTTTTTTATTGATGCAAGCCGCAATAGGGTCGCTAATACCATGAGATTCGCTGCCCATCACTAATACTGCATTGGGACTAAATTGACACTGATGCACACTTTCGCCACCAAGAAACGCACCATAGCATTCACCTTGATAGTGTTTTAAAAACGCCTCGAGATCGGTTCTCACTACATTAACCCGCACAAATGACCCCATCGTAGCACTGATAACTTTGGGGTTAAATTGATCAGCACAATTTTCACTCACGACAAGCTGCGTCAATCCATACCAATCAGCAAGGCGAATAATGGTTCCGAGATTACCGGGATCTGATACTCCATCTAATGCCAGCACCAGCCCATCAGTATTAATCTCCTGTACCGATGGCATAGGCACAACCGCAATCGCTGCATTATTTGACACTAAAGTGCTTACTTTTGTCAGCACTTCCTCTTCAGCCTCCACGCAGGTAGTAGTGGCGAGCTTGGCTTCATACTTTGTCAAAAATTCACTGGTGGCAAACAACTGCTCGATGGCCAATCCTGCATCAACTAACTCAATCACATTTTTTTCGCCCTGTACTAGATACAGACCATGTTGTTTGCGATATTTTTTTTGCCCTAAAGCACGTAGTTGTTTTTGTTGATTCTTGGAGATCATGTGCACCTCAAAAGTTGGATTGTCCATTATACCTGTTCAGTATCCGATAATACCAATTTTACTTGACCTAAACTTGGGATAGAAAGTGAGTGAGTCAATTAAAATATCCATACTCAAAAGCGTTATATCTCGCTAGCTAGGTGTTATGCCAAGCTCAGGTTATACCAACTCCATTTGAAGGAGCAAATTATCTGCTAGCGCATTAAATTAGGAAAGTATGTTATCTTGTGCCAAATAATACAGGGTACAGAGGTTAATATGTCACCTGAGCTAACGCTTATTCTGCTTAATTTTATCCTTCTTTTTATTGCTTACGCTTTCGTCTATCCAAAATTACAAGATAAGTCCTTTGCCAATATCGGCAAACAAGATCTATTGGTGACGTCGGCTTCTTTAATCGTTTCTGGAAGTCTATTTTATGGAAAAGACATTGAATTTTCTTTGGTGTTTTTTGACAGCAACTGGGTAGTATTTACTGTTGTGGTGTTTAGCGTGATGGAGATCCCATTTGGGCTGTGGTTTAAGCGTCGCTTTAACATTAAATTTGGAGAGTGAAGCTCATACTCTCCAAATAGACTTAACCTCGAGTTAACTAACCTGAGGTTTAAATAAAGGGTGCTCTAATCCATTATTTTTAAAACATTGAACTGTGGTTGTTGCCTATTCACAGTTTAATTTTGCTTGCGCTTCACAACGCATTTGCGCATCTGCCAAATCCGCTCCGCCCATGCAAAAGTCAATTCTCATCAACTTTTCTTCCCGCCCGCGGCGCTGCGCATCAATAGCAGACCATCGCCAAGTTTTTATGAGTCGTTTAGCGTGCTTAGCTAATTTTTTAGATGGGGCGCTAGTAACGTGCTCAATCTCATCAGTGTTGCCATTAGCATCAATCACAACCTTAAATACGCTACACCCTGCGAGCTTACGCTTTGCTAATGCAGCTGGATATATAGGTGTACTATCAGCTTCTTTTTGCCAGATAGCAGTCTCTGTAGATGGGTTTAGCTCTGTTGACTTTACGTCGGCGTATATTGTCTTTGCCGTTGCAGTCCAGCTTGCGGCTACGATTAACATACCTATCAATAATTGAATTTTCATAAATCTTCCTTTTTATAGTATTCAAATAGAGATCCAATCTACTACTTATTGATTAAAAAGCCAAAGTCTAATTGACTTTGGCTTTCACAGGCAACTTAGCTCACTCAGCTCGTTTTTCGCGACCAAGTAGCGCCATTGCGGCCTCTTTCACATCCTTTTGCTCATATAAGACTTGATAAATTTGCTCAGTAATAGGCATTTCGATACCGGTGCGCTTAGCTAGGAGGTAAACTTCTTTGGTATTGCGGTAGCCTTCAACTACTTGGCCTATACTTGACATAGCTTCATCTACCGATTTCCCAGTACCAAGCGCAAGGCCAAAGCGGCGATTACGTGACTGATTATCAGTACAAGTAAGAATAAGATCACCAAGCCCCGCCATACCCATAAAGGTTTCAGAACGCGCCCCTAACGCACACCCTAAACGGCAAAGTTCAGCAAGCCCTCGAGTAATCAGCGCCGTTCTGGCATTCGCACCAAAACCAAAACCATCTGACATACCCGCGCCAATCGCGATAACGTTTTTGACCGCTCCGCCAAGCTGGATACCGATAAAGTCTTCGTTGCTATACACTCTAAACGAGCGGCCGCAATGCAGTAACTCCGCAAGCTCTTCACGGAACTTTGCGCAAATAGAAGATACGGAAATCGCAGTGGGTAATCCCGCAGCCATTTCTTTTGCAAAGGTAGGCCCACTTAGCACCGCCAGCGGCACATCGTCACCCAACACATCCAGTGCAACCTCTTGCAACAGTCGCCCGGTATTTGGTTCGAGCCCTTTGGTTGCCCACGCGACTTTTGCATTTTCAAGTAGCATAGGTTTAATCTTCTTTAGCGTGTCTGCAAACGCATGACTTGGCACAACCACCAAAATACGCTCGCTAGACTTAACAGCTGTTTCTAAATCAGCCTCAAGGTCAAGCGTGTTTGGAAACTGGATGTCCGGAAGATAACGTTGGTTTTTACGCTCAGCTGCTAGCGCTTCAACGTGTTCGCTATTGCGTCCCCATAGTGTCACTTGATGACCATTTCGGGCAAAACAAATAGCAAGGGCGGTGCCATAAGACCCCGCCCCTAATACTGTTACAGCTGATTTTGCTGTACTCATCAATTATGCGTCAGCAGTTTGCTCAGGCTGTGCTTGTGCTGCACGTTGCTGCATATATTGAGCAAATAATGCGTCAAAGTTAACTGGCGCAAGGTTTAACTGTGGGAAAGTACCACGGTTAACTAGGCTTGCTACCGCTTCACGCGCATAAGGGAATAGGATATTAGGGCAGAAAGCACCTAGCATGTGCGCCATTTGCATCTCTTCAAGGTCAGCAATTGCGAAAATACCAGCTTGTTGAATTTCACATAAGAATGCTGTTTCTTCACCAATTGTTGCTGTTACTGTCAATGCTAGTACAACTTCGAATACGTTATCATCAAGCTTGGCAGAACGAGTGTCCATGTCTAGCTTAACTTCTGGCGTCCACTCTTTTTGGAAGATAGCTGGCGAGTTTGGTGTTTCAAAAGACACATCTTTAGTGTAGATGCGTTGAATATTAAACTGTGCACCTTCTTGTTGTTCTGCTGCTTGGTTTTGTTCTGCCATGATTATTTCCTAAATTCTGTTGTGTTTCTGCTAATTCATTAACAGTCATTATTTAAATTACGTTACGCAACTTATCGCTCTTCAATCAATTATGCTTGCAATAAATTGTCGAGCTCGCCTCGCGCTTCAAGCGCCATCATATCGTCACATCCGCCGATATGGCGTTCAGCGATAAATATTTGTGGCACGGTGTGTCCACCATTCGCTTTTGCTATCATCTCATCACGAAGTTCAGGCTGTGCACCAATATCATACTCCGTGTATATAACGCCTTTAGCGTCCAATAGCGCTTTTGCACGGTGGCAAAATGGGCAATAGTCTTTGGTGTAGATCACGACTTGGCTCATCATATACCTCGATTATTTTCCGTTAGAGATTGGTAAACCCGCATTTTGCCATGCGCCAATACCGCCGGATAATACAAATACTTGCTCGAATCCAGCTTTGTGCATGTTATCAGCCACAGCGGATGCTGTCATACCCGTATTACAGACTAATATAATGGGCTTCGATTTATGTTTTTCAAGACCAGCAAAATCTTTTTGCTTAAGCTTTTCAGCATTCACTTGTTCAGCTCCCGCAATATGGCCTTGGTTAAATTCTTTTACCGCTCGCATGTCAAGCACTTGACCTTCTTGACGATTTACTAACAAAGTAAGCTGCTGAGGGTTAATCTGTCTGATTTTAGAGAATTTGCTCTTAAACCAGCTGTTCAGTAGCATCGCGGCTAACACAATCCAAATAATGCTAAGTACCGGATGGTTACCTAAAAACGCAACGTATTGTTCCATTAATTTTTTCAACCAAAAGTTTTCAAATCATTAAGTGGCAGCAAGTATACCCTCTTTATTCTCGACAAAACAGACTTGTTCACATCCGCAAATATCAATTTGTATGCTGATAATTCATCACTGTGGGGCTGAATATTCATACAAAAACAGGTATTCTACTGTCAACAACCAGAGCAGCTTATATCAAGTACCGCAGTATAACTTTTCAATATTATTGCTGGTTTCTAGTTATGAGCCATCAACATCGTGCCTAATTCAGGATTTCAGGAGCGCAAATGACAGCTAAGAAAAAGCCATTGGTATTAATGATTTTAGACGGTTGGGGCTATCGCGAAGAAAGCGAAAGTAACGCTATTTTGGCAGCCAATACCCCAGTATTAGACGAACTCTGGCGCTCAGCTCCTCATACCTTAATCTCTGGATCTGGTCTTGATGTCGGCCTACCTGATGGCCAAATGGGTAACTCTGAAGTTGGCCACGTAAACCTAGGTGCAGGACGTGTGGTTTATCAAGACTTCACTCGCATTACCAAAGCAATTGATGATGGTGAGTTTGAACACAACCCCGCACTGGTTGAGAATATCGACAAAGCGGTTGCTCAAGACAAAGCGGTTCACCTAATGGGACTTCTAAGTCCAGGTGGTGTTCACAGTCACGAAGACCATATTGTTGCAGCGATAAAATTAGCCGCTGAGCGCGGAGCCACTGTATATCTACATGCCTTTCTAGATGGCCGTGATACGCCGCCACGCAGCGCACAAGCGTCAATCGAAAAGATAGAAGCCCTGATGCAGTCTTTAAACTGTGGTCGACTCGCTTCTATTGTTGGTCGCTACTACGCAATGGATCGCGACAACCGCTGGGATCGCGTTGAATTAGCCTACAATCTAATGGTCAGTGGTGAAGCTGAATTTACCTACCAAAACGGTGTTGAAGCATTACAAGCTGCCTACGCACGCGATGAAAATGATGAATTTGTAAAAGCATCTATTATCGCTGCTGAAGGTGAGTCTGCCGCGACTATCAATGATGGTGACATAGTTATTTTTATGAACTTCCGAGCTGACCGAGCGCGTCAGATGACCCGTGCTTTTGTTGATGCTGACTTTAATGGCTTTGAAAAACGCAAAGCGCCAAATCTAAGTGCTTTTGTGATGATGACGGAGTACGCTGCCGACATTAAAGCACCTATCGCTTTCGCGCCCGAAGCTTTGGTCAATGTCCTAGGTGAATGGCTAGCTAAACACAACAAAACTCAGCTACGTATCTCAGAAACAGAAAAATATGCTCACGTTACCTTCTTCTTTAGCGGTGGTCGTGAGGACTTATTTGAAGGGGAAAAACGTGAACTTATTCCTTCACCACAAGTGGCCACATACGACTTACAGCCTGAGATGAATTCAGAAATGCTAACTGATAAATTAGTGTCAGCTATTCATAGCGGTGAATTCGACGTGATTATTTGTAACTATCCAAATGGTGATATGGTTGGGCACTCTGGTGTATTCGAAGCTGCTGTAAAAGCATGCGAAGCCGTAGATAAATGTATTGGCCGTGTGGTTGCTGCGCTAAAAGAAAGTGGTGGTGAAGCATTAATAACAGCAGATCACGGCAATGCAGAGCAAATGCTTAACCCGAAGACAGGTCAAGCTCATACCGCTCACACCAGCGAGCCAGTACCATTTATTTATGTTGGTCGTGATGCAGAGCCACAAGCAGGAAAAGCACTAAGCGATGTTGCGCCGACAATGCTACATTTACTTGGCATGGAGCAGCCTAGCGAGATGACGGGCACTCCAATAATGCGTTTAAAATAGCGGCTCACTTTTATGCCGTTAAAAACGACGCTCTCTTATGCTGCACTACTCAGTGCAGCATTGTTAATGTTAATAGCTCCTGTTAGTGCCAATGAGTCACGCACTAAGCAAGATTTAAGCGAAGTACAGCAGCAGCTTAAAGCCAGCCAACAAGCGCTCGAAAAACAGCGCAGTACAATTAAGTCACAAGAAGCTAAGCTCAAAGCGTTTGAACTTGATATAGCAAAAAGTGCCAAAGCAATCTCGCTCACTGAAGCCGGTATTAAAGAAAATAAAACAGAGCAAACGACATTAGAACGACAAAAAGACGCTCTTTTAAGTGATAAAAGCAAGTTTGAAAAGCAGCTCGCAGCTCAGTTAAAAAGCGCTTACATGACTGGCTCTCATGATTACTCAAGAATGTTACTCAATCAAGAGCATGCAACCAAGCTAGAGCGCACGATTGCTTACTACGATTATTTAAACAAAGCCAGAATTGAGCAGTTAGAGCAGCTTAAAGTCGTTCGCCAAGCCTTAGCCAATACCCAAGCCGAACTCACACGCAGCCAGTCCCAGCTTGAGGCGCTGAGACGTCATCAAAAAGAACGCCTTGAAGCTCTGAGAAAAGCCAAACAAGCACGGCAGAGTCAACTTGCGGACTTACACAATCAACTCAAAGAAACGCGTTCAGCAATAGCCTACCTCAAAGAAAATGAGCAAACTTTGATCCAAACGTTAGCAGAGCTTGCTAAAGCTCAGCAAGCTGCCGAAATACGACTAGATGGCTTGGCGCAATTAAAAGGCAAGCTACATCTACCGGCGAAAGGGCGTATTCAACATCGATTTGGCCAACGTAAGCATGCTGGAATGAATTGGAAAGGCGTACTAATAGGAGCAAAAGAAGGTGCAGACATAACCAGTGTCGCTCCAGGGCAAGTCGTATTCGCCGATTGGTTAAATGGCTTTGGCTGGGTCATGGTACTGGATCATGGTCATGGCTTTATGAGTCTGTACGGTCATGCCCAAACACTGTTGTTTGATGTTGGCGATCAAGTTCGCAGTGGCGAAGTTATCGCTTTAGTTGGACAAAGCGGCGGACAAAGAGATCCTGGTCTATACTTCGAGATACGGCATAAAGGAAGCGCTGTCGATCCGATAAAATGGTGCAGATCCAGTTAACTGATTAACCCGTGCTGCACCTTGATGAGGAGCAGCACATGAATAGACAAACTCGTTTCTATGCGCTTGCGGCACGCTATGTCGCACTGTTAGGTATTTTACTGTTACTAAGCTTTAGCGCGCTAAGTCAAACACCTGCAAAAAAGTTTTCCGCTCAAGAAATGGATGAGATCCTTTATCATATTCATACCTATTACGTTGAGGATTTACCACTTAGCCGTTACAACCAAAGTAACCTTTCCAGTTTGTTTGACAACCTAGATCCTTACTCTAAATATTTAGATTCAGAAGAATTAGAAGCCATATTCAGCGCTGCAAACGGTCGCTATACAGGGCTTGGTATTGAAGTAGAAGAACAAGGGAATTATGTAACCATTGTAGATACGCTCCCTAATTCTCCGGCAGAGATAGCTGGTATTGAGCGCGGCGATAAGCTCTCATTGATTAATAACATTGACGTCACCGGAAAGACAATAGCCGAAGTTTCCGCGCTACTAAAAGCTGCTAACAAAAACCAGCTGCAGTTGGTGGTACTAAGAGGCTCAAGCGCAGTCAATATCGCATTAAAACGACAAGAGATCGTGCTCGAAAGTGTTGCCAGTAAACTACTCAAAGATGGCACCGGTTTTTTGAGTGTAAATAGCTTTAATCACCATACGTACCACGATGTTGCAAGACAAATAAACTACTTACAGTTGCAATATGGTGACGCCTTGAAAAAGCTCGTCATTGACTTAAGAGATAACCCAGGTGGAACTTTAAACAGCGCGGTTGCAATATCAGATTTATTTCTGGACAGTGGCACAATAGTCACAACTAAAGGGCGCTTCTTCGATGCTAATCAAGCCTACTTCGCAAGACAAGGAGACATACTCAATGGTGCCCCTATTGTGGTGTTGATAAACAACAACTCAGCCTCTGCTGCTGAAATATTGGCAGCTGCGCTAAAGGATAATAAACGAGCACTGGTTGTAGGGTTGCGCTCATATGGTAAGGGCTCAGTGCAGTCTCTTATCCCTATCGGAAATGGCACCACCGCACTAAAATTAACCACAGCCAGATATTATACGCCCACAGGGACATCAATAGAGGGCACGGGTGTAGAGCCTGATGTATATTTCACCAAACAAGCGCTTTCCCTGCTCGATAAAAGCGCTATAATCACTGGTGAAGAATCCATCAAAAAAAATGGCATTGAACAACTTGCATCACATTGGCCAAAGGCGTTTGCATTAGTTCAATCACAATAATGAAAAGCCGCTAAGTAAGGCGGTAAACTACAACAATAAGATCGTGTGCTAATAAAAATTATCGGGTTAATGCTGGCCTGTATAACATTCGCAGTGCCAGCAAAACAATTTGCTATTGTGATTGATGATATTGGAAATCATCAACGTGATTTAGAATTACTCTCTCTACCAGGTGGGATCACTTTTTCGATTCTGCCTCACACGCCTTATTCTCAGCAATTTGCATTTGCCGCCAGCCGTCAACAGCGAGAACTCATGCTTCATGTTCCTATGCAGGCAAAAGACCCTAACAAGACATTAGGGCCCGGCGCTTTAACGGTAGGTATGGAAAAGTGGCAGCTACAAATGACACTTGGTAACGCATTATCTACCCTGCCCCAAGTAAAGGGTGTGAATAATCACATGGGGTCAGCATTAACAGAACAAATTGCTCCCATGAAATGGACGATGGAAATACTAAAAAAACGTAGTCTATACTTTTTAGATAGCCGTACCACCAGCCACAGTCAGGCGCAGTATGCAGCCAACCTATATGGAGTAAAAAACATCGCTCGACAAGTCTTTTTGGACAATGATGTATCCGCTGTTGCACTTAATACCCAGTGGCAAAAGATGCTTAAATTACTTGAAAGCCATCAACAAGTTATTATTATTGCACACCCATACAAGGAAACAGCTGCATTCCTTGCAACCAAATTAGCTGAGCTTGAAAGTACTGACATCGAATTAGTTCCTGTGTCTCAACTGGTTGAACAAAAATACGTAAGACTGGCGGAAACTGCTGAGCAACATGCTATTTCCGGACAATTACGACTTCAGGAATAAAGACTAACAATGATTACCATCAGACAGTTTCAATGCGGCGAAGAAGCCGTATTACGTAAGCTTATGTTTGACACGATACGCTCTGTCACTATCAAGCATTACTCCGATAACCAAGTCAAAGCATGGGCACATAGCGACATAGCTGATGAGAGCTGGCAAGACCGATTAAGGAGTAATCAGCCCCTTGTGGCCGTGCTGAAGGGTAAAATTGTTGGTTTTGCTGATATCCAAGCTAACGGACTGATTGATCACTTTTTTTGTCATGCAGAACATCAAGGCCAAGGCATAGGGAAAGCACTTATGCTCGCACTTTTAGAACACAGCAGAACAACCAACATAACGCGCTTATTTTCCCATGTTAGCAAAACGGCTAAGCCTTTCTTCGAGCGTTTTGGTTTTGATGTGATAAAAGAACAGCAGGTGAATGTTCGTGGCGAAGTGCTAACTAATTACCTAATGGAAAAAGTTATGCCTACCCGCTAGCAG
Source organism: Pseudoalteromonas peptidolytica (assembly GCF_012641745.1). Classification (GTDB taxonomy): domain Bacteria; phylum Pseudomonadota; class Gammaproteobacteria; order Enterobacterales; family Alteromonadaceae; genus Pseudoalteromonas; species Pseudoalteromonas peptidolytica. The sequence continues at coordinate 33,216 of NZ_WEHZ01000032.1, read as the reverse complement.
GCATAGAAGCCCTCTTCTCTAGTCAATGGGCGCAAACTGTTTTGGTAAAACACTAAATTGCAAGGATGGGTTTTGCTGCATCCATTTTTTCTTGTTAGGAATTTGGATCTTAAACTCATCATCCGTCATAAACTGTTGAGTTTTACCTTTTGCATCCACAAACTGAATTGATGCAGGTTCAGAAAATGTAAATTCCAGTTCATCAAAATTAGGAGCAAGCCAAGACAAACTGCCTGCCATCAGCTCAACAAAAGCGTCCATATCCTCCAAAAGGATAAACAAATCGCGATATTTAACCTGCTGTCTAGTCAGCGGCGCTATATCGGTATTAACCATAATCGCAACAGCGTCTTTTTCTTGGTTGATCACTAAGTTGACTTCATCTGCGCGGGGCTGCGGTAGAATAGGCAAATCGATATTGCCATCTTTATCTATGGTGCCATTGGCAATGACTTTACCATCGTGCTCGAGCCAAAGTTTAACCTCTTCTAGTTTGAGCTCTGGCTGCTTCACTTCTACGGTAAATTTAGACAAGATATATTGCGACTGCGCTTTGTTGGCAATTAAATCTAGAATTTTATTAATTTCGCTATATTCCACACTTCGCTCGGCTGCAAAAACTGAGTTGCAAAGCAAACTCGCAGCAGTAACTAACATCAGTAACTTTTTCATCGGGTTATCCTTTTTATTGTTATTTTAATAAGAACTAAGGCACGACAAATAGTTCAAAACTTGATCTCAATGCCGTACATTAAAGTCGAATCAAGCTACACTCAATGGTAAGACTGTGTAGTGAAAAGGAGTAACCAATGACTCAAACCGTAGCTGATTTAATGACACCAGATCCATTCGCCGTTAGTGCTGAGAATACCTTGCAAGATGCGCATAACTTAATGAAAGAGAAAAATGTTCGTCATATTCCGGTGATTGACCAAAGCGGTACTTTGGTAGGCATGCTGACTCAAAAGATCATGATTGCCAAAGTCATGGGAATTATGGCCACCTATGGCGCAAATGCACTAGCTCGTAAAGAAAAGCAAACTAAAGTTTTGGATATTATGGCAACAGATTTTGCAAGTGTGCAACCGGATCAATCACTACAAGATGTGGTACGTTTTTTTGTTGATAATCGACATGGCTGTATGCCGGTGGTAGATAAGCAAAACAAGCTGGTTGGCATACTCACATCTTCAGATTTTGTTCGTCTGGCTGCGGCACTGCTGTCTTGAAAATAATGAGGTTGCTCCATGAGCGGAGCAGCCTCAGTTGGTAAGCCGTTATGCTTTTTCTTGCAATGTTCTTGCAACCGTTCTCATACCAAGCGTTGTGGCACCAGCAGACCATTGACCGCCAGCACTATTCTGGAATGAAGCAGCAAGATCAATATGCACCCAGCCTTGACCTTCATTTGGAACAAAACGAGATAAGAAGCCAGCTGCATTAGATGCGCCTCCAAAGCCGCCACCTTTTTGTGCACGACTGTTTGCAGTATCAGCGTATGGTGATGGGCAATTATTTTGGTGCCATTTTTCAAGCGGCAGTGGCCATGCAGCCTCAAACTCCTCGCTAGCGTATTGCTGTACATCATTGACTAATGCTTTATCAAGTCCAAAAAGCGCGTTGTACTCTTGGCCTACGGCGACTAATGCAGCCCCTGTCAGCGTAGCTGCATCAATGATAAGTTCAGCGCCAGTTTCACCAGCAGCCATCAAGCCGTCAGCAAGTACCAAACGACCCTCGGCATCAGTATTCACGATTTCAACTGTGGTACCATTTTTATATGTAAGAATATCACCTAATTTATAAGCGTGACCTGAAATAAGGTTCTCAGCGCAGCATAAGAATAGCTTAACTCGACGGTCAAAACCTCGCTGGATAGCTAAAGCTAATCCTGCTGTTACGGTAGCTGCACCGCCCATATCGCACTTCATTGTAAGCATGCCTTCGCTTGGCTTAATTGAGTAGCCGCCCGAATCAAACGTGATCCCTTTACCAACCAACGCAGCACTCACTGGTGCCTCGTCATTCCCTGTTGGATTATAGTCCAGTTCAAGCAATACAGGAGGGCGCTCACTACCGCGTCCAACTTCATGAATACCAATCCATTGCTGCTCTAATAGCGCATCACCTTTAATGATCTGGTAGCTCACATGCTCAGGAGCAAGAGACTGAATAAACTCAGCCGCTTTACCCGCCAGGCTCTCAGGGTAAATATCTTCCGCAGTGCCATTGATCATTTGGCGCATCCAAGTGGCTGATGACTGCAATGCAGCTAGTTCTTTTAAATCTGACTGATCATTATCGGTAAAAACCACACCATCTAGTGCTTTAGGCGAGACAAACCCCTGATAAAATGCCCATTGTGATTCAGTGCACCACAACTCACCCTCAAGGTGTACTTGTTTAATTCCTTGCTGAGCGATACTACGTGCCGCTTTTTGGATATTTTTTAGCGTTTCATCTTGTTGCAAATGAATTGAAGCACCGTCCTTTTCAAACGACAGGGCTGCACCCGCTGATAAATATGCGGGTTTTGCTGCTTCGCTCAGTCGTACAATAAATTTCTCTGACATTCTATTTTTCACTCTTGTGCTTATACGTGTGCTTAAGTGTACACTAGCCCTTAAATTCACCCAACCGAAAGCGACCAATGAACTTTTCTAGCCAATTACAGCAAGCCACCTTATTAAAACGCTACAAGCGCTTTCTCGTTGATCTACGTACCGCTGATGGCGAGGAATTTACCGTGCACTGTGCCAACACGGGGAGAATGACGAATTGTGCTGACTCTGGCTTTACTGCCTATTACTCAACCAGTGACAACCCCAAGCGAAAATATATGCACTCCTTAGAGCTTACCCAAGATCAAGTGGGTCACTTTATTTGCGTCAACACAGCCGTGGCAAACAAAGTTGCCGTTGAAGCAATAGAGCGCGGGATAATCACGCAGTTAAACGGCTATGATACGCTGCAAACAGAAATAAAGTACGGTGCTGAAAATAGTCGCATTGATATTTTATTAAGTAGCAATGAAAATGGACAACCTCCACACTTATGCTACGTTGAAGTAAAGTCTGTAACTCTACTCGAGCAGCAGCAAGGTTTTTTTCCCGATGCTGAAACGGCAAGAGGCCAAAAGCATTTAAGAGAATTAATCCAAATAAAACAACAAGGCCATCGTGCTGTGCTACTGTTTGCGGCTCTACATACCGGCATTAAGAATGTGAGACCCGCAGCCCATATTGACCAAAAGTACGCAGCATTAATAAAAGAAGCAATCTCTCATGGGGTTGAAATTATCGCCTACCGAGCACACGTTGATGATCGCCAAGTACAATTAATTGAAGAAATTCCTTTTGACTGCGCTTGACTTTTTTCATGCCGCCCACATATAGCCGTGATAATTTTCTCCCCCAAAAAGGCTAAACTTTGAAAAAAGAGGCTGACATTCGCACTAAAAAAGTGTTTGCTAAGGGGTAAAGATTTTGCTATTTATACCCGCCGGCGAAAGCTGGGGTTATGTATTAAGGATTTAGGAGAATGGTATGCCAGACCAGAAAAAACTAGGGTTATTGGCTCAAGCCGGTGTAGAACCTTATCAAGAAAAGCCAGGCGAAGAATACATGAATGAAGCACAACGTGCTCATTTCAAAGCAATATTAGAAGCATGGCGTGCCGATCTACGTAACGAAGTAGATCGTACTAAAACACACATGCAAGATGAAGCGGCAAACTTTCCTGATCCTGTGGACCGTGCAGCGCAAGAAGAGGAGTTTTCTCTTGAACTGCGTACTCGCGACCGCGAGCGTAAGCTAATCAAGAAAATTGAGAAAACACTTCAGCTAATTGAAGATGACGACTTTGGTTTTTGCGAATCATGCGGTATTGAAATTGGTATTCGTCGCCTTGAAGCGCGACCAACTGCCGATTTATGCGTAGATTGTAAATCTCTCGCAGAAATTAAAGAAAAACAACAAGGCAGAGGATAACCTCAGCTCTGTGTCCCCAAGCTTAAAGCAATCTGGGAGCTATCGCGGTCGATTTGCTCCCTCGCCTTCTGGGCCGCTTCATTTCGGATCTTTAGTCGCAGCGTTAGGCAGTTACTTAGATGCAAAAGCCAATCGTGGTCAGTGGCTCGTTCGTATTGAAGATATAGACACGCCAAGAGTGGTATCCGGTGCTACCGAAAATATATTGGCAACTCTTGAAGCATACGGCCTTTATTGGGATGAAGAGGTTGTCTATCAATCTCAGCGCCACACTTTATATCAGTCTTACCTTGATGAATTAACATCCAACGAGCTTGTTTATGCGTGCCAATGCACCAGAAAACAGATTAAAGCCATGGGTGGATTTTATAATAATCATTGCCGTGATCTGAATTTAAGTCTGCAAGGCAATGCACTGCGCTTACAGCAGCGCTTTTCTGTTACCGAGTTTAATGACAAGATACAAGGTGCTGTCGTTATTCCCAATGCGATTGCCCATGAAGATTATATTACTAAACGTCGAGATGGTTTATTTGCTTATCAGCTAGTGGTTGTTGTGGACGATATTGAACAACAGATCAGTCATGTCGTACGAGGAGCCGACCTTTTAGCACCTACCGCTAGACAAATTAGTTTGTTCCAACAGCTAAACCAGTCTGTACCTGAGTATGCACATCTTCCACTTGCTGTAGCAGCTCCAGGCTTCAAATTATCAAAACAAAATCATGCACCTGCAATTGATACTCATCACCCACTCCCGACACTCCATGCCGCGCTACGGTATTTGAATGTACCTGTAGGTTCAATGGCTGACTATCAAAATATTGACGCGTTGCTAGAACATGCTGTCGATGTTTTTAACCTTAATTCCATCCCTAAAGTACAAGAAATTCAACTAAACTCATTAGAAAATGGTGAATTTGCTTTTCGCCCGCTGTTTTCAAGTACTTCAATTTAGTCTCATTTGAGTATATGATAGCGAGCCTTAAATATGACCTGTTTTAACACCAAAGCAGGGCTTTATAACCACTAAAATCGAAAACTTGATTGCTCAGGAGACGAGTTATTATTTCCAAGCTTGTAAACTTTTGCCGCCAGTTCGTAACTGGAAAAGGCGATGAGACGGTGAAAAAGACCAGCCCGACACCTGTGATTATTCCTCGCAGCGAGCATGGTATATCTCGTAAACAATTTAGCCCTAATGCTATCAAGGTACTGTACCGATTAAAAGATGGTGGTTACGACGCCTATTTGGTTGGTGGCTGTATCCGAGACATTATGCTCGGAATAGAGCCTAAAGACTTTGATGTGGTAACGAACGCGACACCAGAGCAAATTAAAAAATTATTTCGTAACTGTCGTTTAATTGGCCGCCGCTTCCGCCTTGCACATATTGTGTTTGGCCGTGAAATTATCGAAGTGGCAACGATGCGTGGTCACCACCAAAGCGACGATTCTTGTGCAACTACCAGCCAAGCAAGCGAACATGGACAGCTCTTACGTGACAATGTTTACGGCAGCATAGAAGAAGATGCAGAGCGTCGTGATTTCACCATTAACGCGCTTTATTATTCTATTAATGATTTTACATTAAGAGACTTTGCCGGTGGTGTTAGCGATATTAAGGCACGCAAAATTGAGCTAATTGGCGATCCTGAAACGCGCTACCGTGAAGATCCCGTACGTATGCTCCGAGCTATTCGATTTGCTACAAAGCTAGGAATGGAAATAGCAACACCAACGCGCACACCGATCAAAGACTTGGCACCATTGTTGGGTCATATTCCCGCGGCACGATTATTTGAAGAAACACTCAAGTTATTTCTCAATGGCAAGGCAGAAGAGAACTTTCTGCAAATGCGTGAATACGGCTTATTTTCTCAGTTGTTTCCTGCACTCGACAAAATTTTAGCAAGACCGGAAAGTGAATTTGAGCGTCGCTTTATTCAACAAATGTTTGCCAATACGGACAGCCGTATTAACGCCAATAAAAAAGTGACCCCTGCTTTTATTTATGCAGCACTTTTATGGTTTCCAATTTTAGAGAAAAGCCATGCTTTAGCCGCAGATGGAATGAATGAATACGACGCGTTTATGCAAGCTATCAATCACATACTTGCTGATAACGCGAAGCATGTTGCGGTTCCCAAGCGATTTACTTTGGGTGCTCGCGACATTTGGCATATTCAGCAACGCTTGGATAAACGTGCGGGTCAACGTGCCTATCGCTTAAGTTTACAGCCTAGATTCAAGGCCGCTTATGACTTCTTGTTACTGCGTGTAGAAAGTGGCGAACAAGATCAATCTGACCTTGCAACATGGTGGACTGAATATCTTAAAAGCGATGTCAATGGCCAAAAAGAGATGGTGCGCAATTTAGGTAGTCAGAACAAACCAAAACGTCGCCCACGACGAAAACCAAAAAGAAAACCAAAAGAAGATTAAATGAATACTGCGTACATTGGATTGGGCGCAAACCTATCCGAACCGATGACACAACTACAGCGAGCGCTAACTGTGCTCGCCTCTCACCCTGCTTTATCTGTTATTCATCACTCTAGTTTATATGGCTCCAAGCCTATGGGGCCTCAAGATCAGCCTGACTATGTTAATGCAGTAGCTAAGTTGGAAACATCTTTAGCTGCCGAAGCATTATTAGATGTTCTGCAACAGATAGAACTTGAACACGGGAGAGTACGAAAGTCAGAACGCTGGGGACCACGCACTCTTGATTTGGACATTCTGCTTTTCAATGAGGAAATCATTGCGAGTGAGAGGCTGGTTGTGCCACATTATGGCCTAACGAAGCGAGAGTTCGTCGTTTATCCATTATTAGAAATTGCGCCAACACTCAAACTACCTGATGGTACTACCCTTGAGTCTTTGGCAGAACAGTTACCACTTAACGGACTAACCATCCTTAATTAATTCAACCCAAGGGGTTCAATATGGCAAAAATTTCTGTATCAACACTTGCCAAAATGAAGCGTGAAGGAACAAAAATAACAGCCCTCACTGCATATGATGCAAGTTTTGCAAAGCTATTTCACGACAACGGTGTCGATGTCATCCTGGTGGGTGATTCTTTAGGTATGGTTTTACAAGGCGGTGAAGACACACTAGCAGTAACCACTGAAGATATCGCCTACCACACCCGTTGTGTAAGAGCAGGAAGTAAAGCGCTATTTGTGATAGCTGATATGCCTTTTATGAGCTATTCAGATCCACAGTCCACTTGTGAAAATGCAGCGAAGTTAATGCGTGCAGGTGCAAATATGGTAAAGCTTGAGGGTGGAGAGTGGCTATATGAAAGCATTGAAAAGCTCACACAGCAAGGTATTCCTGTATGTGGTCATTTAGGCCTAACCCCTCAGTCTGTTCATGTTTTTGGTGGTTTCAAAATCCAAGGCCGTGAAGCAGAACAAGCACAAAAGATGGTCGATGATGCAAAAGCACTAGAACGTGCAGGTGCTCAAATGATCGTGATTGAATGTGTACCTTCAGCACTAGCAAAGCGTATCACTGATGCAGTCTCAATCCCGGTCATCGGTATTGGTGCAGGAAAAGAACCTGATGGCCAAATCCTAGTGATGCATGACTTGGTTGGTATTTCTGCTGGATATATTCCTAAATTTTCAAAAAACTTTTTACTAGAGACAGGTAACATGCCAGATGCCGTTAAGAAGTTTTGTGCCGATGTACAATCGGGTGAATTTCCGGCAGCTGAGCACGAGTTTAATTAATATCAACCAGCTTAATTAAACGATCTATTTTGAGGCGAAGAAATCTTGTCGATAACATGGCTAGCGCGCTTACTATCGCCAAAGCTCCTATATCTATACATGCAGGCAAAAATTTTGCTACTTAATTGTTCTAAATAAAAAACGGTTAATGTAGTAGGTACCTAATTTTTTTCCTCAAACTGGGCGGATATTAAGATAAAATGATATAACTTGCGGTGTGCACTATTCACCGCTCCCCCCCAATTCCAGCCCAATATTGAATTGGTACATTTATTTTTAAGTTAGAGTACAACATGCAATCAGTTACTGAGATAAAGTCTCTTCGAAGCCAAGTTAAAGCGTGGCGCCAACAAGGGTTAAGTATCGCTTTCGTACCTACAATGGGTAACCTTCATCGAGGTCACTTCTCTTTGGTAGAAAAAGCAAAAACACTCGCAGATAAAGTTGTCGTTAGCATCTTTGTTAATCCAATGCAATTTGGTGCGAATGAAGATCTTGATAGCTACCCTCGTACGTTAGAACAAGATAAACAGGGACTTGCAGAACTAGAAACCGATATTTTGTTTACCCCAAGCGTTGATACTATTTATCCCAGCGGACTGGAAGCACAAAGCTTTGTTGACGTCCCCGGTGTGTCTGAAGGTCATTGCGGTGGTGCGCGCCCTGGCCATTTTCGTGGCGTTGCGACAGTTGTCACTAAGCTATTTAATTTAGTCCAGCCAGATTTCGCCTGTTTTGGTGAGAAAGACTTTCAGCAATTACAAGTCATCAAAACAATGGTCAAAGATCTCTCTATTCCAGTTGAAGTCATCGGAGTGCCAACTCAAAGAGAGGTATCAGGACTTGCTATGAGCTCAAGGAATGGCTATCTCTCTGAGTCAGAAAAAGAAACGGCAAAAGTACTTTTTCAAGCACTGAAAAAGGCAGCTTCAGCACTAGAGCAAGGCGAAAAAGACTTTGATCTGATCATAAAAAATGCCATAGATATGCTACATAATGAAGGCTTAAAGTTGGACTATTTCAATATTTGTCAAAAAGATACCCTAAGACCTGCTACACTCGAAGATGACAGGCTGGTGATTCTTGCCGCTGCATTTCTTGGGAAAGTCAGGTTGATTGACAATATACAAGTTTCCCTTTAAGGATTTATGATGAAAACTGTGTTCATATTATTAGTCTTAGCATCCACAATGCTTGGTTGTACGAGTACACTCTCACCTGAATTAAACCAATGTGCTCAACAGCACTATCAATGTGAACGCAGCTGTGAAATGCAAAATACACCAGAAACAATGTCATTACAGTTGTGTACTGATAAGTGCATTGAGCAGCATAATGCTTGTAAAATACAAGCCGAAAAAATCACAAAGAGTAAGCGCTAGCTTACTCTTTGTACTTCCTAGTTATTATTTCCCCAAGCTTTATCATTATTTCTGCTATTTTTTATTCGTAACCTTGGAATAATTTACGATACAATTTGAGTGGTCAGATGAGGTGAGTGTATCTTATACCGATTATCTTAATTAAGTGGTCTATTTTGAAGCCAGAAAATCTTGTCGATAACCAGGCAAAAATTTTGCTATTTAGTTGTTCTAAATAAGAAATTTTTAACGCGGTTAGCGTCAGATTTACGCCTTCAAATTGAGCAAGTATTAAGTCAAATTGGTATTACCCTAGTAATTGAAATTATGCGCTTGATTATCACAGTTATGTATTGTTAGTAACTTGTTATTTCAAGTTTTTACACTAACCTCTAAGACAAAGTAATGTGAACTAAATCGGCGAATCACCCTTTATAGGTACACATTCTTAATATGACTCTTTGCAAAGAAAATGGGAATCAATATGAAAAAATCAGCAATTGCTTTAGCGATAGCACTAGGCACAATAAGTTTCAATAGCGCTGCTGAAATCAGAATTAATGGTTTTGCCTCTATAATTGGCGGCCAAACGCTGGATAGTGATGATACACTTTTTGGTTACGATAACGATTTTGATATGGAAAATCGTAGCTTATTTGCATTACAGCTAGCGGCTGATTTGCAAGATAACCTTAGTGCTACGGCACAAATCGTCGGCCGAGGAGCAAATGATTTTGATGCAGAGTTCGAATGGGCATATTTAACCTATACTATTTCGGATTCCGCACAGATCAGCGCTGGTAAAATGCGAATTCCGTTTTATCGATATTCTGATTTTCTGGATGTAGGTTATGCTTACCGCTGGATAAAGCCACCTCAGTCTGTCTACAACCTCAGCTTTAGTACATATAACGGGCTTAGTTACATTCACAATGCCACTTTAGGCCAGTGGGATAGCACAGTACAATTTGCATTGGGTAGCGTCGATGATGATATTATCGCGATTACTTATTCTGACGAAGCTGAGTTGAACAACACTGTAGGTGCCAACTGGACGCTTAGTCGTGATTGGTTCAGTATGCGCATGGCATATTTTGCTACAGAAGCGAGTATCAGTGCAGCAAACAGTCCAGAGCTTTCAGGGTTATTGGCGGGGCTGGCTGGCTATGGTCTCACGCAGCAAGCTGAAGATTTAGCCGTCGAGAAAGACGATGCCTATTTTGCCGCATTTGGTATTTCTATTGATTACAATGATGTGTTATTTGATGCTGAATTCACACAATTCGAAGTAGACGATAGCATACTAGCAAAGCAGCAACAGTATTACGCTTCTGTCGGTTATCGAATGGATGAATGGACTGTACATTTGACTTACGAACACAACAAAGATAAGAATGCAAACGACGAGTTTAATTCTGTTCCACTTACGATCACAGCACCTAATGGTGTCACAATTCCTGTTACTACAGATCCAACTAATCCAAATGCACCTTACTTACAAACGCTTGTAAATGGCGCGCTTTCGGATGCCCGAGCTGAGTCTGAAACCTGGAGTGTTGGAGCGCGATACGACTTTCATCCATCAGCGGCATTCAAAGTTGAATTAAATCAATTTGACAACCAGCTAACGGATCAAAAAGTTGAATTGTTAAGCTTCGGTATCGATTTAGTATTCTAATAGAGGTCGCACATGATTAAGAAAATTATAACTTTAGGTCTGCTGCTGAGCAGTCAAATAGCACTTGCTGATATCGCCGTTATTGTTAATACAGCCAACAATACAAGCGTAGACGAGGCTGTGATAAAAAAGCTGTATCTTGGCAAAAGCAAGTCATTTGCTGATGGCAGCAGTGCAAACCCAGTCAATCAAGATGGCAATGCGACATTTGATGAGTTCAACGACAAAGTAATCGGTAAATCAAGTTCTCAGCTAAATGCGCATTGGTCTAAGCTCGTATTTACAGGTAAAGGGACACCACCAAAAAAACTAGCTAACGACCAAGCAATCATTGAATTTGTCTCAAAAAATGCTGATGCGATAGGCTATATTGACGCAAGCAAAGTGACGGACGCGGTCAAAGTAGTTGGGAAGTACTAATGTGGGTTAAGCGATTTAACCTGAGATTTGGATAAGACATGTTCCAACTCATTGTTGCTAAATCACAGCTTAGTTTTTTACTTATCTAGCCAAAGAGTTTTAGGGAAATACCGCTTCCGCGTCCTGCTCTCGCTAAGGTATCTACATCCTGCAGACAAGGCAATTGGTATTACGCACCAATAGCGGACTATTGGAAGTGAATTTAACTCAGTTAGCGCTAAAACTGGCCAGAATGATATTATGCCTATGAGCTTGGGTATTTTAGTTGATTAACTAACTTCTTACCCTGAGCTCAGGTTAAATAAAAAACAGCCACTTAAGTGGCTGTTTTTTATTTTGTGGTAGTTACATTACCTCTATACTCTAAATTTAGAGGTTGCATCTTTTAAGTTATCCGACAACACATGCAGGTTCTCAGCAACATCCTGCACTTCATTTAGCGCTTGCATCGTGTCTTGGAAAGATTGGTGCATAGAAGTTACATTATTCACAACCATCGCAGCAACCGAAGTTTGCTCCTCTGTTGCTGCTGCAATCTGACCATTCATACTATTTATAGATAAAATTTGTTCGGCAATTTGCTCAATTGACTGTCCTGTTTGCGCGGCTGCTTCTGCATTATTAATGGCCATACTACTGGCACTTGTCATCGCCTTAACCGCTTGATTGGCAGCTTCTGTTAAGACATTGAGTAGTTCCCTGATCTCATTCGTTGACTTAGCAGTTCGAGAAGCCAGCTCTCTTACTTCGTCAGCAACAACCGCAAAGCCTCTCCCTTGCTCACCGGCGCGTGCCGCCTCTATTGCAGCATTGAGAGCAAGCAAGTTAGTCTGCTCAGCAATTGACGTAATAACATTCAGTATTTGTGTCACATTTTGAGTATCATCAGCGAGCTTATTAATGGTTTCTGCTGCATGATTGATCTCTTCACTCAGAGCTTGAGATTCATTTACTGATACTTGTATTTGACGCTTACTCTGCTCAACTTCCTGCTCAGCAAGCTGAGCAGCATCAGATGCCTGTGATGCCGAGTTGGAAATATCACCAACGCTTAAGCGCATCTCTTCCATTGATTGACGCACCACTTCAGCATCATGCGTTTGTTGATTGGTAGCACCTTCCGCTTTTTCCATGCCTTTAACCAAGCGACTTGAGTCCTGCATTAACGGCTCAACTACATTCATCACTTCAACAACTGCCCCTTTAAGTAGGCCTACAAAATCATTAAAGTTTATTGATACTTGGCCAATCTCATCGTGAGATCGAACATTCAAAGTAGTAGATAATGACCCTTGACCTTGAGCGAGTAACTTAAGATTTTGGGCTGCATCTTTAGCTGAGTTACCTATGCCCCGCGCGATGATAACAGCGAGTAAAATCAGCACGATTAACGAGATAACAGCCACAATTAACATGATAGTTAGGGCATTTGAGGAGCGAGCTTCTGTATTTTGTAACAACTCAACAAAGCGGTCATTCGCATTTTCTTTGGCGGTCGTAAAATCTTTTACCAGTGCTTCATAAATTGCAGTTTTGTTTTTAGCGTCTTCTTGAATGCGGGTAAAATCAGCGGTTCCGTCAATCATGCCTGATGCAATTCGCTGCGCAATTTTTGCATACTGAGTAAGTTCATCTCTGTTATCTGATGGTATAAACCCACTTTGGATTTCATTTATTTTCTGCAGATTATCTTGGATCTGTTGCCGATGCTCTTTTGCTTTATCTAATAATTCAGCATCGCCAAAAGTGACCGCCTGCGTGAACAACTCATCTAAATTTTGTAATTTATTGGCATTCTCCGTTGTTAGGTTCAGGATTTTATATGTTTGCTGTTCCAGCTCATTAAGTGCCCTCTGATTAGAACTTATAGCGTTATAGTTAACAAACACGATAACCACAAAAGCGATAACCGCAACGAGCGTTATTGCATGGATCTTTTTGGTGATACTTAGATCAGCAAAAGCAGTACCTAGACTCATATATACACCTTTTGAAGTAAGACGAGTTCATTATCGACTGATTTATTATAAATTTTAACTAAATATAGAATATTTCCAGCTTTTTTGCTGCGTTAAGATGAATATTTAGACAAATTATTTAATAAGGGGACATTGAGTTGTAGCAACAAAAAATGCCGCATGAAAGCGGCATTAATAACAACAAGTACTTGGCTATTTGGTTGGGATTATAATAGTCCTAGCTTTTTCAGCTCACGCGTAGCCATTTCACTAGACATTGGCACATAGCCGTCTTTCTCTACGATTTTTTGGCCTTCTTTCGAAAGTACCATTTTTAAGAATTCGGCCTCAATCGGTGATAATTCTTTGTTTGGATGCTTGTTAACATATAGATATAAGAAACGCGACAGTGGATATTTTCCTTGAGCTACATTTTCAAGTGTTGCGTCAACATAATTCGTACCCTTTTTAGACAAAGGTACAGTACGTACACCCGAAGTTTTATAACCAATACCAGAGTAACCAATCGCGTTCACTGAAGAAGAGATAGACTGTACCACAGAAGCAGAGCCTGGTTGCTCATTTACATTATTGCGAAAATCCCCCTTACATAATGCTTTTTTCTTGAAGTATCCATATGTTCCAGACACTGAGTTACGACCATATAGCTGGATGTCTTTGGCAGCCCAATCTCCAGTCAAGCCGATATCACTCCAACGATTTGCTTGCGCTTGAGCACCACACTTACGGGTTGATGAGAAAATAGAATCTACTTGCTCAATCGTTAGACCTTCGATTGGGTTATCTTTGTGTACAAATACGGCAAGTGCATCAATTGCCACACGAACTTCTGTCGGTTTATAACCATAGCGCTTTTCAAAAGCCTCAATCTCTTTTGACTTCATCTTACGACTCATTGGACCGAAGTTTGCCGTTGCTTCTGTCAATGCTGGAGGCGCAGTAGATGATCCTGCCGCTTGAATTTGGATGTTAACGTTAGGGTATATTCTTTTATACTCTTCTGCCCAAAACGTCATCATATTTGCAAGCGTATCAGAACCAACTGATGAGAAGTTTCCTGAGATACCGCTGGTTTTATTATACTCAGGTAACTTTTCATCTAATGCAGATACTTGAGTAGAAACTAATGTAGTAACGGCCACACCCATTGCGGCAACTAAGCTTTTAAATTTCATTGGGGTCACTCCAATTGTTGGTCCCAGTTATTTTACGCTGCTCATTGTGCAGCGATAAAATGACAATAAAATTACCTTTAAATTACACTTTTATGACTTTCATCATTTGTCATAAAAATGCGTTTTTGCTTTGAAAAAGAAAACCAAAATCGAGAACCTTCACCGACTTTACTCTCGATGCGAAGCGCTGAATCATGTCGAGAAAGCACATGTTTGGTAATAGCCAAACCGAGTCCTGAGCCACCAGTTTTTCTACTGCGTGCCTTATCGACACGATAAAAGCGCTCAGTGAGGCGATTGATATGTTCCGGTGCAATACCGTCACCATTGTCTATTACACAAAATGTTGGTTTTTCATCTTCAAGGTACCACCGCACATGGATCCGACCATTAGGCTTGGTATAGTGGATAGCATTAAACACTAAATTTGAGAATGCGCTACGCAATTCATCCGCCGCCCCTTTGATATCTAATGTCTGATCAATATCAAACGTTAGTGTATGTCCTTTGTCTTGGTTGAGAGACTTAGCCTCGGTGTGGATCAACTCTAACATAGCTGGAATATTGACAGCTTTATCATTATCTTGCTTCCTAGCTCCCTCGATGCGAGATAGAGAAAGTAGCTGATTGACGAGACTATCCATTCGTTTACATTGGTCTATCATGGTGCCATGAGCTTTAGCCCACATTGCTGGCGGAGGCATATTATCGCTGTCCATCATTTCTAAATAGCCAGCCATCACAGTTAAAGGCGTTCGTAGTTCATGAGAAACGTTAGCGACGAAGTCTTTGCGCATCTGCTCAAGCTGCTTTAGCCGACTCACATCCCGTGCCACCAGCATCAGCTGTTCAGCATAAGGCATAACTCGGATCTCCAATACTTGCTCATGTGCAAGTCCAGTGTCGAGCTCTAACGCTTCATCAAAACGATGCTCATTCATATACTTTACAAACTTGGGATCTCGGATAAGGTTATCTAGCCTCTGACCATGATCTGTCGGCCATTGTAATCCGAGCACTTTCAACGCGAGCTGATTACACCACACGATGCTCAAATCTTGTTGTAATACGACAACCGCATCAGGGATAGCTTCAGCGCCTTCTCGAAAGCGACGGATCAGCTCAGCTAATTCATTGCGTTTTTTACGATTTCGCTGTTGTAGCTGATATATCCCTTCAAAAACTTGCTCCCACGCTCCTTTGCCCTCAGGCGGATTGAAGCTGCGCTGGTTGATCAGCCAATCACTTAAACGATAAAGCTGCTTGTAATGCCAAACCAATAAAACGAAGGCACCAATGAAAAGAAATAGAAAAGGCGCACTGAGTAAATAACCAATAAGCGCTAAAGGTAAGAAATACAAAAACAGGCGTCTAGTTAACGCCTGCTTATCAATTACTCGATACATAAAGAAATCCATTTAGAAGCCATACAATATAGCTTCTTTTGGAGTACCAATTACAGTTTACTCGAAAAACGGTAACCTGCACCACGCACGGTTTGCACCAAACGATCATGGCCTAGAGGTGCAATCGCTTTTCGCAGCCGTCGAATATGTACATCAACAGTGCGATCTTCAACATAGACATTCGTTCCCCATACATGATCAAGCAATTGCTCTCGGCTGTAAACACGCTCGGGGTGTGTCATGAAAAAGTGTAATAATCGAAACTCTGTCGGTCCCATATCAAGCTCAGTACCAGCAGAAGTAACACGGTGGGATATCGGATCAAGGCGCAAGCCATGAACTTCTATTGCTTCTTCAAGAGAAGTGGGAGACACCCGTCGCATCACCGCTTTGATTCGAGCCATAAGCTCTTTTGGAGAGAAAGGTTTTGTCACGTAATCGTCCGCACCAACTTCCAATCCTTTCACTTTGTCTTCTTCCTCACCTCGCGCTGTAAGCATGATGATTGGTATCTGACGAGTGTATTCACTTTGCTTGAATTTTTTAGCGATTTGAATGCCACTGCCCCCAGGAAGCATCCAGTCAAGCAGTACCATATCGGGGTATGGCTCAACCATAGCAGCCACCGCTGAATCATAGTCTTCAGCTTCAATTGCTTGAAAACCATTTTGTTCTAATACAAACACCAACATCTCTCTGATCGGTGCTTCATCATCAACTACAAGTACTTTACGTGACATTCCCAATGTTCTCTCGTTACCGACGTTGTTGATGTCATTATTATGACTAACTATGACAGTTTTATGAAAGTGTAACGTGTAAACTGAAAACAAGCCAAAAAAATCTCTTTTTTCAGCGCAAAAAAGAATATTTTCAAAGTCATAAGTACATGTTATTAAATAAGATAATAAATTTATTTTTGAAGAATAATTATGTTTTTAAAATATGTACATTCATTTTGTTTTCGCTAATCATATGCCATTTAAAATAGAATAAACGTCAACCAAATACACATAAAAAGTACTGTCGATACAATATCTCGCTAAGTATTAAAAGTCATAACGTAATGTTACTGCCATTGCGTCGTGATCTTCATTATTATCAAGCGAAAACTTAGAGTACCAAAGATACATACGTGCTTGTTTACTCAAGCTTCTTTCGATTCCAAAAGACGTCGCATTTCCTGAATCCTTGAGCTTACCATTAGCACCGTCAGAGTCTTGATACTGAGCTAGTATAGTGTAAGCACTCACTTTATACGAGGCACTTATCATGTAGCTATCAACTTCATCATTACTGTCTATCGCTTCACTTTGTTGGTATATTCCCCCTACTTTAAAGCTCCCCAGTTTCCCCTGTACCGTAACACGATTTATGTCTTGTCCAGCGACCTGATTGTCATGAGCAACAGCAATATATATGCTTGTTTTCTTGAGCTTACTATCACCATAACTTGCAGCTAAAGACAGTCCATCCTCATCTTTTTGCTTGCTGTTCTCTTCAGCAATGTAACTCACAGTAAACTTCAAATGGTTTATTGCTGGTGTTGAATACTGCACGGTGTCGCCCAGTCGGTTTTCTCCAACAAAAAAAGAATTAATATCACCAGAAAAGTCATTCATTAAATCAACTTTGCCTTGGGACTTCTTCATTGCCGTGTCATCGCGGCCGATTAACAACTGGCCATATTTACCTCGGATCCCCAAATACTGAGATCTTGCCGTCAGGTTATCTCCAGACTTACCATCTTTATCTTGATCTGCGATCTCAACTTGAAATTCGTATTTATAAAAAACATCAATACCTTCGTTGATCTGTGTCGATCCTTTGAGCCCCATTCTTGAGTTATAACTTTCAATCGATGTGTCACTATCTCCATCTTTGTCAGTATTTTGTATGCCAACATGTGCTCGGCCATATACAGACACGACGTCATTAGCATAGCCATACATACTGACGAAGCTGCCACAAAGCAAGATTGCATAGAGGTATTTCGTTTTCATAATTGATCACCTTGGGGATTAGTTGGGCGCAGTACAACAAGGTTTAGAAAGCAAGCGGCGAGAGTCAACTCATCACGTCCTGATCTCATATTTTTAAAGTTAGACTCTTTTAGCCACAGATCAAGAAAGCAAAATGTAGGATCGTTATTTTATTAACTGCTTCGAATTTTACGCTCAAGATCATTTTTTTACTAAGTGATCACTGCCGGGATCGCGCTCATACTAACTAAAACTGACTTTTACGCACATTCACTTAGTATAAAAATGATCCAGGATCTCATCATTGATTGATCTCAGCACGTTAGACGACTTACTTGGTATAAAAATGATCCCGGCTGAAGTGAACATTAAGCGCGAAGTAAGTTGGTTTTAAAGCTGCGGGAGAAAAAAGTAAGATATTGTTTTTATTGCTAATATAAATTTAATGTCACAACCATACAATACCTTTTAAAGATAGCTTTCCCCTAACACTGATCATGAAGAGCTGTACATAAGGCGAATTGACACCGCAATTCTAGTACTACTAGTTACATCTACACTACCCCAAGCGTCGATCATATCGGCTAAAACACCCAGTGTGTTATGCTAGAGACTGGTTAGTTAGTAAAGATCTGATCCCAACTTAACCCGATCGATCTACAAAAAACTTCCTCACTTAATATCACAAAAAGTAAACAGACTGAATTAAGTTACCTATTATAAAAAGTGTACAAGATCGATTTTTTGATCCAAAAAAGCCCCTAACTCTAGGGGCTTTTGGATTACTTTGACAGCGAAGCTCTAGTCTAAGCGGAGCTATGCTTGTACTGTGATCACTTTACTTTTGGAGCTAATTCACCTGTTAAATATTTCAGGTGCATATCATCAAGTGAAATTGGCTTAATCTTCGCTGCTTGACCTGCCGTACCGAACGCTTCATAACGAGCAACACAGATCTCAGTCATCGCTTTGGTCGCCTCGGCTAAGAATTTGCGTGGATCAAAATTGCTAGGGTTTTGTGCTAAGTGGCGACGGATTGCACCGGTTGATGCAAGACGCAGATCTGTGTCTATGTTGACCTTGCGAACACCATACTTAATCCCTTCTACAATCTGCTCTACCGGCACACCGTAAGTCTCAGGAATTTCACCGCCAAACTCATTAATAACAGCCAACCAGTCTTGTGGCACAGATGAAGAGCCGTGCATTACTAGGTGTGTATCAGGAATACGTGCGTGGATTTCTTTGATGCGGTTAATCGCTAAAATATCACCCGTTGGTGGACGAGTAAATTTATAAGCACCATGTGATGTACCACATGCGATAGCAAGCGCATCTACATTGGTTTTCTTGACAAAGTCTGCCGCTTCTTCTGGATCAGTAAGTAGCTGATCTTCTGTTAATTTACCTTCTGCACCGATGCCATCCTCTTCACCTGCTTCACCAGTTTCAAGTGAGCCTAGTACACCTAGCTCTCCCTCTACTGACACACCACAAGCATGAGCCATTTCAACTGTACGGCGTGTTACATCGACATTGTACTCATAGCTCGACGGTGTTTTACCATCTTCTAGCAATGAACCATCCATCATCACTGATGAAAAACCAAGTTGAATTGAGCGTTGACATACCGCAGGCGAAGTACCGTGATCTTGGTGCATTACAACTGGAATATGAGGCCATTCTTCAACCGCTGCTAAAATCATGTGGCGGATAAACGGTGCACCAGCATATTTACGCGCGCCAGCAGAACCTTGTACGATAACCGGACTGTTAGTCTTGTCCGCAGCTTCCATGATCGCACGCATTTGCTCTTGGTTATTCACGTTAAATGCAGGAACGCCATAACCATGCTCAGCTGCATGATCGAGAAGTTGACGCATACTGATTAAAGCCATATTGCTTTTCTCCAATTGTTGATAGCCACCGCTATCGGTTTGAACGGATAATATATATACACCAGCCGTGCTGGTGTGATTAACCCTCATCGAGGTTAACCTGACGCCATTGAGCGTCGCCAAGCAATCATCAAATAAGTGAGAGAGTGATGATTGCTAGGTAGTAAAAGAGGCAGCGCGAAGCTGCCTCAATCAACTTTAGTCTTTAGCTCGCTGTTCAAGCATAGCAACTGCTGGTAGGGTTTTACCTTCAAGAAATTCAAGGAAAGCACCACCACCTGTTGAGATATAAGAGATATCTTGCTCAACACCATATTTGTCAATCGCGGCCAACGTATCACCGCCACCAGCAATTGAAAATGCTGACGATTTAGCAATTGCATTGGCAATTGCTTCAGTGCCATTGCCAAATTGATCAAATTCGAACACGCCCACAGGACCATTCCATACAACAGTGCCAGCGCTTGCAATGATTTCAGCGAGCTGCGTTGCGGTGTCAGGACCTATATCGAAGATCATGTCTTCGTCTGAAACTTCGCTCGCATCCTTAATAGTTGCAACCGCAGATTCTGAAAACTCATTACCTACAACCACATCAGTCGGAACTGGAATATCACCATCATTTGCTCTCGCAGCGGCGACAAGTTTATTCGCTTCTGGTATCAAATCAGCTTCGTACAATGACTTACCAACGGGGTTACCTGCTGCTGCAATAAAAGTATTGGCAATACCGCCACCGGTAACGAGTTGGTCAACAACTTTAGATAGCGAATCTAGTACGGTGAGTTTTGTTGATACCTTTGAGCCACCAACAATAGCAACCAAAGGACGAGCTGGATTATCTAGCGCTTTACCAAGCGCTTCAAGCTCGGCGGCAAGCAATGGACCTGCACAAGCCACTTCAGCATAGAGGCCTACACCATGTGTCGACGCTTGAGCACGATGTGCAGTACCAAAGGCATCCATTACATAAACATCACAAAGGGCAGCTAACCTCTTTGCAAGGGTTTCATCATCTTTCTTTTCACCCACGTTAAAGCGTACGTTTTCAAATACGATTACTTCATTGTCGCTGACGTCAACCCCGTCAAGATAGTCCGTCACCAAACGGACTTCTTGAGACAGAGCATCATTAAGATAGTCCACTACAGGCTGCATAGAGTATTGCGCATCGAACTCACCCTCAGTTGGACGACCAAGATGAGACATAACCATTACTTTGGCACCTTTTTCAAGTGCTAGTTTGATAGTTGGTAATGCTGCACGAATACGTGCATCTGACGCAACTTTGCCATCTTTAATTGGCACATTTAGGTCTTCGCGGATCAATACACGCTTGCCGTTTAAATCTAAATCCGCCATCTTAATGACTGACATTGGACATCTCCTTTAAGAACGATACTTTTATTGTCTACAAGGCGACTGAAGTTACTCTAATCACCTAAATTTGAATTTTTGTTTTAATTTTATGCAGCAGCTTTGATTATAACAGCGTATTTCTAAAATTATTAGCTTCTCATCATCTCGCCAGCCGTGTCTAACATGCGGTTAGCAAAGCCCCACTCGTTATCACACCATACTAATAATTTAACCAAGCGTTTATGGCTTACACGGGTCTGGGTGCCATCGATAATGCAAGAATGTGCATCATGATTAAAGTCGACTGATACAAGTGGCTCTTCGGTATAGCTTAATATCCCCTCTAACCGGCCACTGGCAGCGTCCTGCAAGACTGAGTTTACGGCATCAATAGTCGCATCTTGGTTAAGGGTTACACTTAAGTCCATTGCGGTCACATTGATGGTAGGTACACGTACAGCGATTGCTTCAAAGCGGCCTTGAAATTGCGGTAAAATTCGCTCAATACCACGAGCTAGTTTGGTATCAACAGGAATGATGGATTGACTTGCCGCGCGTGTGCGGCGTAAATCACTATGATAAGCATCAATCACTTGCTGGTCGTGCATCGAAGCATGAATGGTGGTGATCGCACCTGACTCAATCCCAAAGTTATCGTCTAACACTTTTATCACAGGGACAATACAGTTTGTTGTGCAAGAACCGTTTGACACTATCGTATGTTGAGGGGTCAGTACGTCTTCATTAATCCCAAAGATAACGGTCGCGTCAACATCTGCATCCGCCGGATGTGAAAAGAGCACTTTTTTTGCACCAGCTTGAATATGCGCTAGTGCATGTTGGCGAGAGTGATACACACCAGTGCAATCTAATACTACATCAACATCGAGTGCACGCCACGGTAGGTGGCTAGGATCTGGTTCGGAGAATAGCTGGATCTTATCGCCTGCTACTTCTAAGAAAGACTCTGTCAAGGAAACGGGAAAACCAAAACGCCCGTGTGACGTATCATATTTAAGTAGATGTGCGATCCCTTGCGGATCCGCGAGTTCATTGATGGCTACAATTTTTATTTGTTGATCACGACCGGATTCGTAGAGCGCCCTGACGATATTACGCCCTATTCTCCCAAAGCCGTTTATTGCAAGCTTGATTGTCATTAAATTGAAAATCCATTAAGTCGCAAGTACGAAAGCTACCCTTCGTTTTGATGGCGCTATTGTAATCGACCTAGGATAAATGTGTAAGAGGCTTAATCAATTTTTTCCTTCTCAAAAAGAACCCAAGGCGTTCATAAAGCATTATTTTAGGAACCAGCGAATTTACCTATTCAAGTTAAATCCGCTATTTTGCATTTGCCACCGAGGCATATCGCTTGAGATTGTGCGAGTAGTAGCTCCGCTGTGGCAAGTGCATCTCCCAAGGCATCGTGAAGTTGATGTAGTGGTAGCCCATAGCGCATTCGACAAGCATTGAGTGTTAATGCGTCTTGCGCTAACGGATACCCCTGCTTTAACACCCGGCGTTTATCAATTTGCATTGTATCTAGCATCAAAGCCGGTTTGACATTCAAATTAAACTGCTGAAAAGCGGTTTTCAAAAAAGCCCAATCCATTTGCACATTGTGACCAACTAAAACGTTGCCATGAATCGCTTGTTGTAGTGCGAGCAACAGTGTTTTTAACGAATACCCAGACGCCAGCTGTGCGCTATCTATACCATGATATACAGGGCTTTGCTCAAGTGATTGCACTTCTTTATTAAGGTAATGCTGAGCGTCTTTCACTTCGATCCGCATATTTTTAATGGGTAGCCAACCCGCTGATACAATTTCATGCTGTTTTGGATCCAACCCAGTAAGCTCCAGATCCAGCACCACCAACTCAGCTTGTGAAAATAATAAATGCTTGTAACGCCATTTGGCGAGAGAACGAGAAAGCCACTCCATCGCTTATAAGCTTCCTCTTGCAAATTTAAACGCACTGGCCTGTTGAGCTTGTTTTACTAGATAGAATGCTTCTTTGAGCTGATGCTTTTCAAGCGAAGACAAGCTTTCAGGGTTAATACAATTTCCAGGCAACCCCTCGCGGTTGATTTGAGTTTTCAGTCTCAGTTGAGTTAAAAAACGCCAGCAATCCTTCAAATTATTAATATCTGATTTGGCTAATAGCGCACCTTTATTCAGTGCCTCAAGCCGCTCTAAAGTATTGGCTCTAGCCACCCCAGCTTTTAAAGCATAGAGGCGTACAACATCATTAATAATTGCTACTCCCCGCTTTTTCAAATCAAGGTATTTATGTTTACCCTTATCTTTTTCCAACTTAAATTGCTGAAAAATACCAATAGGTACTGAGTTCGCATTAATGTCTGTTGCCATTGCCGCATAAAAAAGCTCATTTTTGCTAATGTTAGCCAAAGATTGACTTAGTGCGGCATATAGGTCGCTCGCTCCATCAATGAAGCGCATATCAAAGTAAATTTTGCAATTAAGCATTGCTTTGGGTGTCGGTGATAAGATCCAGCGACTAAATCGCTCGCTCCACTGAGCAACCGTACCACGACACTCCGAGTTACTGGCCATGATATTCCCCGGACAAGAGCGGATCCCACATTCATTAAGCTGCTCACAGACAAAAGCACCAAGCTTTGCAAAATACTCGCGTGCTGATTCATCAATATTATCCGGTAGCAACAAGCCGTTATCTTGATCCGAATGAAGAGTCTGCTCCTCTCTTGCTTGAGAACCAAAACAGATCCAAGCAAAGCGGCATGGTGCCGCACCGTGTTGTTGTTGATATAAATAAATAAGCCTTGAAGTCAGAGCATCAGTAAGACCACTCAATAACTTCCCTATCAATGAAATGTCTTCAATATGATATGAGAATTGTCGTAATAGATCCGGGATCTCTTGAGCATAGTTCTTGATGCTTAAAAGATTCTGCGCTTTGTAGATCCGCCCGATCAACTGTACTGGATCACTTTTTTGTTGTCTTAATAGATCTGTACTCGTTAGCATGCCTAACGGCTTATATGCTTCATTTAATACAGGTAAATGATGGATGTTGTGTTTTAACATCAAATGTAGCGCTGAAAAGACTCGGTTGTTTTCAAAAATATGTTTTGGTTTTTTTGTCATGATCTCTGCAAGTGATGCACAGGGATCTCGGTCCTGCGCTAAGACACGGTTTCGCAGATCTCTATCAGTAACAACCCCCACTAGACGATCATGTTCAGTGATCATGATCGAGGAAACTCGATGCTCACTTATTAACCTTGCCGCATCACGGATACTTGCATCGGGTGTTATCGTCACAGCCTCTTTGGTCATTAACTCTGAGATCTTGCGTTCAGACCAAGTTTCACTTTGTTGCTTATAACGTGATGCCAATAGGCGATTTGCGTGAGCTCTAACAAAATACTGCTCGAAAGGCTTATATTCTCGACGCAAAAAATCAAAATCATGCTCTTTTAAGATGTAAACCAACCCATCCTTCTGCACTTCAATATGGTTTTGAATTGCATCACCAGTCAACAAAGACGGATAACCAAAATAATCTCCTTCACTCATGCGCCCAATGACTTCATCTTTTGCCGAGATAAGATCAATAATACCTGAACGGATCAGGTAAAGGTTAGGCTGGCTGTCTTGCAACCAATCTTGTTGATTTGATTTGCTAAGGTATACGACTTGAATATGTTTGGAAAAATAACTTGCTGCTGACTCTGGTAGCTCAGAGAAAGGTGCTTGCTTGAGTACAAACTGAAAAATATCTTGAATTTCGGCTGTCATATCTCATCATCCTTTTCAACCAAATCACTTCGCTTTACCAAAAACAAAGCTGCCCAGCACTTGGGCTGGGCAGCTAAGCTAGCTTTGCTTAGTGCGCGTGAGCTGCACTTGACCCTTTCGGATTACGGATCCCTTCCACCATTAATTTAACTTCTTCAGGCGTTTCAGCAGTTACTTTCATTACTACTGCGGCCACAATAAAGTTAACCAACATACCAATGATGCCTATCCCTTCAGGAGAGATACCAAATAGCCAATTAGCAGGCGCATTAAGCTCAGGACTAACAAACTTAAAGTAGATGATATAGGCCGCGGTGAAACCTATACCCGTTACCATGCCAGCAATAGCACCTTCTTTGTTCATGCGCTTAGAGAATATACCCATGATAATCGCTGGGAAGAAACTCGCCGCTGCTAAACCGAAGGCAAATGCGACCACTGAGGCAACAAACCCCGGTGGATTAATACCAAAGTACGCTGATATCCCTATCGCCACCATCGCAGCTAAACGCGCAGCCAGCAATTCTTGTTTGTCGTTGATATCTGGTTTAATGGTACGTTTCAACAAATCATGTGACACCGATGTTGAAATAACCAGCAACAGACCTGCAGTTGTTGAGAGCGCTGCTGCAATGCCACCTGCGGCGACCAGTGCAATCACCCATGCAGGTAGATTCGCAATTTCTGGATTTGCTAACACCATGATATCGCGGTCAATCTTCACCTCGTTTGCACTTGCTGGATCATCAATCTTGCCCGCAGAGTACTGCATTTTTCCATCACCGTTTTTATCATTGAATATGATTAAGCCAGTTCTTTCCCAGTTTTTCACCCACTGTGGTGCTTCTTCATAAACCGTACCACTACCATCTTTACCGTTAATCGTGTCGATCATGTTCACACGAGCGAACGACGCGACAGCTGGCGCTGTTGTATATACGATAGCGATAAATACTAAAGTCCAAGCGGCTGAAATACGAGTATCTTTTACTCTGGGAACGGTAAAAAAGCGAACGATTACATGCGGCAAACCAGCAGTACCTACCATCAATGCAGCTGTGATCGCAAACACATCAATCATGCTTTTGGAGCCCTCTGTATACTGCGCAAATCCAAGCTCGGTACTGAGTCCATCTAACTTGTCGAGTAAATAGGTGCCCGAGCCATCAGCCAGCGTTGCGCCGAAACCGGTTTGTGGTAGCAAATGGCCTGTCATCATCAGTGAGATGAAAATAGCAGGAACCAAATAAGCGAATACGAGTACACAATACTGAGCGACCTGTGTATACGTGATCCCCTTCATACCGCCAAGTACAGCATAGAAGAATACAATCACCATACCGATGTAAACACCTGTTTCAATATCGACTTCTAAGAAGCGAGAGAACACCACACCAACACCACGCATTTGACCAGCAATGTAGGTAAAACAGATGAAAATAGCGCAAAGTATCGCAACCACACGTGCAACCTGAGAATAGTAACGGTCACCGATAAAATCCGGTACTGTGAACTTACCAAATTTACGTAAGTATGGCGCTAAACACAGTGCTAAAAGTACATAACCACCAGTCCACCCCATAAGATAGACACCGCCATCGTAGCCCGCGAAGGAAATAATCCCCGCCATTGAAATAAAGGACGCAGCACTCATCCAGTCTGCTGCAGTTGCCATGCCGTTGGCAACGGGAGGTACACCTCCGCCTGCTACATAAAATTCATTCGTTGAACCAGCTCTTGCCCAGATAGCGATACCGATGTAGAGCGCAAAACTGAGGCCGACGATAATAAAAGTTAAAATTTGAACATCCATCGATTAGCTCCTCACTCGTCCACGCCATATTTTTTGTCAAGCGTATTCATTTTAGAAACATAGACAAAGATTAACGCAACAAAAGTATAAATTGCGCCTTGTTGAGAAAACCAAAATCCGAGTTTAAATCCAAAAAAACGAACTTCGTTGAGCACATCAACTAACAGGATGCCAAATCCAAATGAAACGACAAACCAGATAGTGAGTAGCTTAAACATCAAGGCGAGATTTTCTGACCAGTATGCTTTCGCTTGTTCTTCACTTTTAAAAGCCATTTTAAATCTCCTATCACCCGCTCCAACATAGAGCAAGCAGTGTTAATAGACCTTAATGAGAGTAGCAATGGCTTGATAAGTTGAAATTGAGACCTTAGTCGTAACACCAAGATTACGTTTACGTAAACTGCAAAACAAAGGGTGTTATTATTAATAAAAAGTCTTTATAAACAATTAGATATGAATTTAAGAAGTGGCTAATTTTGATGTTTTCTCTGTTTTAATCCTGTAGTAAGACATTAGTCTAATTTGCTGAATAAAGATCTAAAGCCTACTCTGAGCTAGCACATAACATATTGTTTAATATAAATTTATTCATATATGATAAAAATCCAATGTAAACTAGACTATGAGCGGTATTTGTTTGATAAAGTATGATGATATAAATAATAAGAATCGAACCCAATACTATGACCGTTATTTTACTCTTGGTTGCAGCCATTTACATCGGCGTACTTTTTTGGCTCGCCAATTGGGGAGACAAGACCACACCTCGAGCGCTAAAATTTAGTCATCATCCGTTTGTTTACGCATTTTCGCTTGGGATCTACTGTACTTCGTGGACTTATTATGGCTCAGTTGGCACTGCAGCAACAAGCAGTTGGCACTACTTTCCTATCTTGCTTGGCCCTATTTTATTGTTCATCTTTGGTCATGGCTTTCTACGTAAACTGATCCTAGTCAGTAAAAAACAAAACATCACCACCATTGCGGACTTTATCTCCGCTAGATATGGCAAACGCCAAACAACAGCGGTGATGGTTACCATGATAGCGTTACTTGCAACGATACCGTACATTGCTTTACAGCTAAAGGCATTGAGTAGTAGCTTTTTACTGTTGCAAAGAGACGGGCAGGTATCAGGTACGGTATTGGCATTGGCTGTTACGCTAATTATGGCTATATTTGCTATTTTTTTCGGCACTCGAAAAGTTGATGTCACAGAATACCGTTCAGGCCTAATGTTAGCTGTCGCATTCGAATCTATAGTCAAACTGCTCGCACTTGGTATGGTCGCAGTTCTGGCATGGCAGTCACTTACTCAAGCCCCTAGCTTAACTGCAAACTTAAGTAAGCATTGGCAGTCATTTGACTTTTTCAATTTTAATTTCGTTGGTCAAACCTTGATGGCCGCAGCAGCCATCGTATGCTTGCCAAGACAGTTTCACGTTGTCGTTGTGGATAACCATAATACTTCACACCTAAAGACAGCACGCTGGGCTTTTCCTCTGTACCTATTGTTAATTGCCGCTATGATAATCCCTATTGCAACAGCAGCTATACACCCTCAAATAGGTGCAGGTGCAGCACCCGATAGCTTTGTGCTAGCACTGCCCATTATGTTGAATCACCCAGTTTTAGCGACCTTTGTGTTCATCGGTGGCTTATCTGCTGCGACAGCAATGATTGTCGTCGCAACGCTTACTCTCAGTACGATGCTATCAAATGACGTAATACTGCCTTTACTGTTTAAGCGCAAATTCAAAAAGAATATTTTAAATAGCAGCTTCAAAACACAAATACTTTTGGTACGTCGATTTGTTATTGCTGCAATTTTGCTGCTGTCTTATATGTATCAACAATGGTTTGGTCATGGGGAAGCCCTAGCGAATATGGGGTTAGTTGCCTTTTCATTAGTTACTCAATTACTGCCAGCTATTATTGGTGGACTCTACTGGCGCAAAGGCCATGCGTACGGAGTATATGCAGGACTGATAGCGGGTTTCATTTGCTGGATGTTATTTTTGATGTTCCCCATCCTCGAAGCTGGCAACATTCTCGACTATGAGACGCGCCAAACAATTATTACCAGAGGTACACTCCTTGCGCTTTTAGCCAATATCAGCTGCTACATCAGTTTTTCTATTGGTGCACAAGAGCGCCTTGTCGACCGCATCCAAGCTGCTGCTTTTGTAAACCCAAAAGATCAAACAAGACTTGCGAAAAGAGTAAATAAGCAAGTTCGTGCCACTGTGTATGATTTCAAAGTATTACTACAAACATTTTTAGGGGTACAACGCAGCCAACAGTTGTTAGGGCATTATGCACAAAATAACATTCTCGAAGATAATGATGCCTATCCTAACCCTGAGTTTATCTCATTTTGTGAACGGGCACTTACTGGTGTATTGGGAGCCTCATCCGCACAAGCACTGATCAGAACGGTATCATCTGGTAGACAAATGGCTTTCGAAGAAGTCGTCAACTTTTTTGATGAAACGACGCAAGCGCTTCAGTTTAACCAAAACTTACTTTTCACCTCGCTAGAAAATTTAAGTCATGGTATTTCTGTCGTCGATAAAGATCTAAAATTAGTCGCATGGAATAAACGCTATAACGAAATGTTTGCCTATCCAGATGGATTTTTAGAAGTGGGACAACCCATTGAGCAAGTGATCCGCTTTAATGCAGAGCGTGGAGAGTGCGGCCCCGGCGAAATTGACAAACATGTAGATAAGCGAGTTCAGCACCTTAAAAATGGTACGCCTCATCACTTTATTCGTCATCGTCGTAATGGCGAGGTATTTGAGATGACAGGCAACCCTCTCCCTGAGGGTGGCTTTGTAACCAGCTTTTCAGATATTACTACTCATATAGCAACACAAAATGCACTTGAAGAAATCAATATGGATCTGGAGAACCGGATTGAAGCTCGCACTCAGGAAATCCGCGCCATCAACCTAGATCTTAAAGCTGAAATCGCAAGTAGGCAAAAAACCGAACAAGCATTGATGGCAGCTAAGAAAGAAGCAGAGCAAGCTAACGAGAGTAAAACCCGATTTTTGGCACTGGCAAGTCATGATATTTTACAGCCTCTCAATGCTGCTCGCTTATATTTAGCTGCAATAGATACCTATAACCTCAACAACAAAGATCAAAGTAACTTCGAAAAGCTGACAGATAGTCTAGACTCCACTGTCCATCTCATGAGCGCTTTACTAGATATCGCAAAATTAGAGCAAGGGGCCATGAAACCCACTCCAAGACACTTTAATATTGATGATATTTTACTGCCACTGGCTAATGAGTATGCCATCATTTCTAAAGAAAAAGGTTTGGTGCTGAAAGTCAGAAGCTCTCATAGTGTAGTGCACAGCGATACAACGTATTTACGCCGTATTATTCAAAATTTAGTGTCTAACGCTGTGAAGTATACAGAAAGCGGTAAAGTGCTAATTGCATGTCGCTGCCGAAAGCATAGTCTCAGACTCGAGGTCTGGGACACAGGCCCGGGTATATCTGAGCATGAACAAAATAAAATTTTTAATGATTTTTATCGTATCCAATCAGGTGATAACAAAGGTGTGGGGCTTGGCCTCGGTGTAGTGAAACGTTTATGTGATCTGTTATCAATTACCATTTCCGTAAACTCAATGGTAAATCACGGTAGTCGATTCAGTATTGATATTCCTTATGGCAATGCCGAGCTGTTACAAACAAAAGAAGACATTAATCAAAAACCGATGAGTAAAACACAGCTCAATATAATTGCTGTAGATGACGACCCAAAAAATCTAGAGGCGATGTCCAGCCTTTTAGATAAATGGTCTTGTCACTACCTGCTCTTTTCCAAAGCTGAAGAAGCCCTCGCATATGCGAAGTCTAATGCAGCACCAGATATTATCTTAATGGATTACCAGCTCAACGATCATCATGATGGTATCTCTTTGATTAAAAACCTACGCACAATATGGAAAACAACAATACCAGCTATTTTAATCACAGCCGTCAGAGATGAGGAAGTAAAAGTGATAGCAAAGAGTAACCATATTCACTATCTGTCAAAGCCTGTAAAACCTGCAAAGTTAAAAGCACTGCTCAATCACGGTCGTTAGTGAATGAGCCAAGATTGAATACGATAGCAATAGCGGTATTTTTTATTGCAAAAGATTTATCTCAAACGTTATTCCAAGTATTCTGAAGGCTCGTTTACACAAATAGGAATGAGGAAATGAGTTATATACTAACCACTGAGTGTAAGGATGATATAGGGCTGATCGCTAAAATAACTAGCCTATGCCATGAACATGGTTTTAATATTACGCGCAATAATGAATTTGTCGATAAAGAAGGCCAAAGGTTCTTTATGCGAACAGAACTCAGCGGTAGCCCAAGTCGTGACTTTTTAACACAGCTTCAACAAACTCTACCAAAAGGGGCAAAGCTGAACCTCCATGCTCAAGAGCGCACTAAAGTAGTCCTATTAGCTACAAAAGAAGCTCATTGCCTAGGAGGAGTTTTACTAAAACAGTATGAACAGGCATTTAATATCGAAGTACAAGCTGTGATAGCAAACTACGATACTTTAAAACCGCTGGTAAGTAGTTTTGGTATTCCCTTCCATTTAGTTTCTCATGAAGGCTTAAGCAGAGCAGAACACGACGCAGCCATGGCAGATCTCATAGAGCAATATAACCCTGATATAGTTGGTCTAGCTAAATATATGCGCATTCTTACTCCTGAGTTTGTCTCTCGCTTTGATGGTAGAATTATCAACATCCATCACTCGACACTGCCAGCTTTTATTGGCGCAAAACCATACCATCAAGCGTTTAAACGTGGTGTGAAAATCATTGGTGCAACTGCACACTTCGTCAATGATGAGCTAGATGAAGGACCTATCATTGCACAGAATGTTACACAAGTAAGTCATGCACATAGCGCAGAAGAAATGGCTAAAATTGGTAGGGATATAGAAAAAACGGTGTTCTGCAATGCCTTGCAATTAGCTTGTGAACACAAGCTCTTCATTAATGGAGATAAAACGGTTGTTTTCTCCTAGTGTAGCCAATTGTACGCTCTAGTACTCAGAGTAATATTCGCGGGTAAACCTCCTCCTAACAATACAACACTTTGTCGATATTGTGGTGAGAGCGAGTTTACCTCGCGATGTTACAGAGTAGACTGTTTTATTCTTTTTGTTTGGCAAGCCCAACAGCTCGGCGGGTAAACCGCCTCCTACCAGTGCAATACTTTGTTGATATTGTGGTGGGAGCGAGTTTACCTCGCAATGTTACATAGCAGACTGTTTTATTCTTTTTATTTGGCAAACCCAACAGCTCGGCGGGTAAACCGCCTCCTACCAATGCAGCACTTTGTTGATGTTGTGGTGGGAGTGAACTTTACTCACGATGTTACAGAGTAGACTGTTTTATTCTTTTTGTTTGGCAAACCTAACAGCTCGGCGGGTAAACCGCCTCCTACCAATGCAGCACTTTGTTGATGTTGTGGTGGGAGTGAACTTTACTCACGATGTTACAGAGTAGACTGTTTTACTCTTTTTGTTTGATAGACCTAACAGCTCGGCGGGTAAACCGCCTCCTACAAAGTACAGCACCTTGTTGATATCGTGGTGGGTGCGAGTTTACTTCGCGATGTTACAGAGTAGACTGTTTTATTCTTTTTGTTTGAGAGACCCAACAGCTCGGCGGGTAAACCGCCTCCTACCAGTGCAGCACTTTGCTGGTGTTGTGGTGGGAGCGAGTTTACCTCGCGAGGTGTTTATTACTTTTCGAGGTGTCGATTATCTTGTGAGGTTTTCTTTTCAAATCCCACATAGCAAAAAACCCGTCGCATTGCTGCAACGGGTTTTTCTAATAAGTCCCTGGCTCGCTACGAAGTAGGATGTTCTACTTTCACATGGGAAGCCCACACTATCATTGACCGGGGCCGACCCTTCGCGGGGCTCGCCTTCGGCTGTTTTGTTTCACTTCTGAGTTTGGGTGACAAGAAACCGAAGCAACGCTTCGCAGTTCGAGGAACAGCTCGGCGGGTAAACCGCCTCCTACCAGTGCTGCACTTTGCTGGTGTCGTGGTGGGAGCGAGTTTACTTCGCGATGTTACAGAGTAGACTGTTTTATTCTTTTTGTTTGAGAGACCCAACAGCTCGGCGGGTAAACCGCCTCCTACCAGTGCTGCACTATGGTGGTGTCGTGGTGGGAGCGAGTTTACCTCGCGATGTGTTGATTGTTTTGTAATGTATTGATTGCTTTTCGAGGTGTTGATTATCTTGTGAGATTTTCTTTTCAAATCCCACATAGCAAAAAACCCGTCGCATTGCTGCAACAGGTTTGACGTACATGGATGCACTAATTTCGATTAGATTCATGGATGAATGCGGTTAATCGGCCTTTTATAAGGCCCTGGCTCGCTACGAAGTAGGATGTTCTACTTTCACATGGGAAGCCCACACTATCATTGACCGGGACCGACCCTTCGCGGGGCTCGCCTTCGAGCTGTTTTGTTTCACTTCTGAGTTTGGGTCACAAGAAACCGAAGCAACGCTTCCAGTTCGAGGAAGTGAGCGCATGGATACGCGAAGGGGAAATACTACATGGAAGTACTTTA
>NZ_WEHZ01000031.1 GCF_012641745.1 Pseudoalteromonas peptidolytica | reverse complement strand
CAGAACGCCATTTGAAACATTGCTTGATGGAAAATCAATTTGGGCTGAGAAAAATTTAGCTCAAATCTAAACTGACAGCCACCGATTGAAAAACGGGTAACTGTCAGATCAAGTCTGAGCTAGTACACCTTATTCTTACCGACTCTGATCCTTTAGTTTATTTCCCTAATGACATCCAAACTCTCAATTTGGAGCTCAAAGATTCTGATAGCGATGCCCCGCTGTAAGTATTCCTTTATACCAGTTTGTTTCAACTAGCCCGAAGACAGGCGCTTAGTTGCGCAAATCAGTAATATTGTCAGTTACTCAACAATCATCATAATCTTTGAACTCTATTCCCTGCTCCCTGGCATCAGTTCCTTTTCCTCACTCATTCCCTTGCGCAGGTATGTTTACTGCTCCAGCTCTAATTAGCCTTTAAAGTTTGCGAACTCTGTTGTGCTTAGCTCGCCATTTGCATCAGCGTCTAGTGCTTTAAATTGCTCTGCAAGTGCCGTGTGTGCTTGTGCTTCGCTCATGCTGATTGTGCCGCTTTGATCTGTATCTAGCGCTGCGAAGTCTTCACTCGCCATTGCATTAACAGACGCGAAAGATAAACCTGTGATTGAAAGTGCAATTAGTACGTTTTTCATGATTTATTCCTCAAAAAATGTAAATACTGTTCGTTTTATAAAATTGGAAGCTGTTAGTTAGCCTTTAAAGTTTGCGAATTCTGTTTCGCTTAGCTCGCCATTTGCATCAGCGTCTAGTGCTTTAAATTGCTCTGCAAGTGTCGTGTGTGCTTGTGCTTCGCTCATGCTGATTGTGCCGCTTTGATCTGTATCTAGCGCTGCGAAGTCTTCACTCGCCATTGCATTAACAGACGCGAAAGATAAACCTGTGATTGAAAGTGCAATTAGTACGTTTTTCATGATTTATTCCTCAAAAAATGTAAATACTGTTCGTTTTATAAAATTGGAGGCTTTTAGTTAGCCTTTAAAGTTTGCGAATTCTGATTCACTTAACTCGCCGTCAGCATTACCGTCTAGCTGAGTGAATTGCTCAACAAGATTTGAATTCACCTTTGCTTCGCTCATGTTAATTGTGCCGCTGCCATCGGCATCGTATTTAGCAAAGTCGTCACCGGCCATCGCATTAACCGACGCCATTGATAGACCAGCAAGGGATACTGCTACTAGTAAATTTTTCATGATCTTCTCCTTAACGATTAGAGTGATGTGATAACTCGGCAAATTAATCTTCGTAGTTATCAAATTCTGCTTGGCTTAATTGACCGTCTTGGTCTGCGTCTAGCTCGTTAAATTGAGCAAGAAGGTCTTCATCTGCTTTTGCTTCTTCAATAGAGATGTAACCATCACCATTCATGTCTAGTTTGTCGAAATCAGTGTTTGCATGTGCACCTACTGATGCCAAAGTCATTACTGCTGCTGATACTGCGATTACTAGATTTTTCATCGTGTCTACCTCATAAAATTAAAAACTAATTTCTGTGTTAACCGTTTTGCTATTAAAGCTAAAACTGATTTTGCATTTGTTTTTGCGTTTCGTTTTTTGCTTTCGAGATAACTATTCCAACTTTGATGCCAAAATTAAAAAAGCAATATTTATCAGACAGTTAAATAAGTCTACTTGGAAAGGTTAAGGTTGGATTAAGGCTAACTGTTGCTAAATGGCAACAGCTGAAGGTATGGAAAATAAAAAGTCTTTATTTCTCTGAGTATTAGGTTGTCGCATCTTTGCAACAACGCCACTTTTTCACACTAAGTTTTACAAACCGAACAGCGCTACTTGGTCAAAATTAGTTCACCTTTGGGAAGGGTTTGGTATCGTGAAAAAAATTTTTTCTCAGTCTTTACAAAAACAGGCACTTATTGCCATGTTTATTGGTGTGCTTCCAATACTCACACTGACTTTGTGGTACGCCCAAGCACTGTCCAAAAACCAACAAAAAACGCAGGATATTTATAATAAAAATCAAAAGCTTATTCTTGAATACAATTTTGTAAAAGCAGATATCAGTGCGCTTGAAAAAGCACTGCAAAATAATCAACTGCTGCAAAGTGAAACACTGCAAGAAAGCATCGAGCAGAAGTGGCAAAACACCAAAAAACGTATTCAATTATTAAAAATAAACCTACCCGATTCGCTGTTTGTTGCTAAATGGCGACAATTCGCGCCAGATGAAATCAATGCCACCTCAAAAGCTGAGGAGTTTCAGCGATTGGTTAAAGTGCTTAATCAATTCGAGGAAAGCTTTCAGCAAACACTGAATAAGCGCTTATCAGATCAAGAAGCCCATTTCGTGCAGCTGCAAACATGGTTTATGTTTGGCCTCATCATCCTGCTACCCACCCTTATCGTGATCAGTATCTTTTTGGTCAACCGGATTTGTCAGCAGCTTAATCAGGTAGAATCTGCGGTATCTGAGGTGGGTAAAGGTAATTTTGATAAGTCGGTAGAACTTTCTGGTAGCCATGAGTTACAGCAACTGGGTGACAGGTTAAATTGGTTAAGGCTCGAACTTAAACGCATTCAACAACAAAAAGAAACTTTCTTGCGCCATGTTACTCATGAGCTTAAAACCCCTTTAGCATCACTAAACGAGGGAAGCAGCTTATTAAATAGTGGATTGCTTGGAGCTGTTAATCCAAAGCAGCAACGTATTCTCACCATAATGGAAAACTCTGTTGCAAAGCTTGGATCGCTGATCGACGATTTGCTCAGCTATAGCGCGGCCAGTCACCCTGATAGCCTGCATCACGACGCCGAAATGAATCTTATCCAAAAAGAAGTCTCAACGCATCTTAGCGATAAGCTAGGAAAGACTGATGTAATAGTGAATTGGCAAAACCATGATGACCTAAAAGTGCCTTATCTTCCCTGCAAATTAGTGTTAACTCAGCTAGTGAGCAATGCCATCGATCACGCTAAAAGCAATGTCTCTATTTCAATTGAAGAGCAAAATGGCGAAGTATTGTTGATAGTCCGTGACGACGGTGATGGCATCGACATTAATGAAGCCGATTCATTATTCCAGCCATTTGTTCGTGGTGAGAAAAATAAAAATAATAATGGTAGTGGCTTAGGTTTAGCCATTGTCTCTGAGTGTGTGAAGCAATTAAAAGGCTATGTGAAATGGCTATCAGTAGAATCTGGCGCCAGTATTCAAGTCGCCTTTCCAAAAAGGGAGCCAAAATGAAATACATCGCATTAAGTATCATGCTATTTTTGCTCAGTGGTTGTGCCACAACGGAGCATAACGTCGAGCAAACAAAGCAGTTTATTGGCCCTGTGAAAACAGAAACTAGCGCTAGGTTTGTGCCTTTAACTGAGGTGATCAAAGCCTTAGTCAGTCAATGCGCCCAAAAACATAACGTGACATTTAACCAATACTATAAAGGTGCGCAGCACTTACAAGGCTTTATTCACACCTATTGCGGTACAGACTCAACCACCAAGCAACTTAAAGCCATTGAAGCGCTGAGACTACAAGATTATTGGCCGGAAGATTATAACATTTGGTTTGAATCATTAGCTTGGCATACTCAAAACCTTCGTGAGCAAAAAATCAGCAATTATTACGCTGACAATAAAGCACAACAGCACCAAGCACAATTGCTACAAACACAGAAGCAGCTTGCTGAGCTGAAACAAAAGTTGGCAGACATAGAAACTCAACGTCTGAAAACCGATCTATCTGAAACCCCATCACTTGAGGAGGATGTACTATGAGTCAAATACAA
Organism: Pseudoalteromonas peptidolytica; assembly: GCF_012641745.1. GTDB lineage: Bacteria > Pseudomonadota > Gammaproteobacteria > Enterobacterales > Alteromonadaceae > Pseudoalteromonas > Pseudoalteromonas peptidolytica. The sequence continues at coordinate 61,569 of NZ_WEHZ01000031.1, read as the reverse complement.
CAGGGTGCAAAGTTGCTTTTAGTAGATGACGATACATCTTTGACAGAGCTGCTGGCGATACGGTTAGAAAGCAATGGATACGAAGTTGAAGTAGCGCATCGTGGTACGCAAGCATTAAACATCCTCAAACAAATGCCCATTGACTTGGTTATCACAGACCTAAAGATGGCGCACATGAACGGTTTTGAACTTAATGAACAGATAAAAAAACACTATACGGGAATGCCCGTTGTGATGATGACCGCTCATGGCTCAATTCCAGATGCTGTCGACGCTATGCAACAAGGCTTTGTCAGCTTTTTAACCAAACCCATTGACTCTCAACAAATGCTTGATGTCATCAATGAGGCGCTTGCTGGAAAAGTAAGAACAGCCCAGACTTCAGATCCTAATAGCTTTCATGGCTTGTTGTTTCAAAGCGCCTCAATGCGTCAGTTAGTACAGCAACTCCAAGCGCTTGCTAGTAGCAACGCAAACATCCTGATCCAAGGCGAGAGCGGCACTGGTAAAGAGGTGACGGCAAAAGCGATCCATCTGGCAAGTAATCAATCTCAAGGGCCTTTTATCGCGATAAACTGTGGTGCAATGCCTGCCCACCTTTTAGAGTCAGAGTTATTTGGCCATAAAAAAGGAGCATTTACTGGTGCTGTGAGCGACAAAGAAGGTTTAGTACAAGCCGCCGATGGCGGCACCTTATTTCTCGACGAAATTGGTGATATGCCGCTTGATTTGCAAGTTAAACTACTGCGTGTATTACAAGAGCGAACAGTACGGCCCGTAGGTGGACAAAGTGAATATAAAGTGAATGTTAGATTTGTTTCGGCAAGTCACAAAAACATCCAAACTGCGGTTGCGGAAAAGCAATTTCGTGAAGATTTATACTACCGCCTAAATGTAGTGTCCGTTGAGATCCCAAGCCTTCGGGAAAGATTAGAGGATATTCCGCTGCTTGCATCACGTTTCTTAAGTGCTCTTAGCGATGGCGAAAAGCAATTTAACCAACAAAGTATTACGCACTTGTTGAATTACCATTGGCCGGGCAACATCCGTCAGCTCCATAATATTGTAGAGCACTGTGTCGCCATCACCCCAGGTAAAGTGATAACCGAAGATATTGTACAAAAGGCCTTACCAAAAGATTGTGCGCAAAATGCTTTTACTGGGTTGAACGAAGCTAAACGTCAATTTGAATATGACTACATTCAAAAAGTACTCGCGCTTTGTGAGGGGAATGTCTCAGAAGCGGCAAAACTTGCACAACGAAATCGCTCTGATTTTTATAAATTACTTAAAAAACACGAGATCCAATGCTAAACCTATTTATAGGGGAAGATAAATTTATGCCTCACACGGTCGGATGCCCACTACCTGCAACCGACTGTAGTGAAGCCTAAGACATAGCACTTCGCTCAATTAAGAGAGTGAGTTTGGGTAAAATGCGTTGCCATGTAGTTACGCTCTTAGTAGCTCTAAACAAGAGGTTTTTAACAAAAATAGCGCCCAACTTACCTCCTCAAATTGAGCAGGTAGTAAAGCAAAAGATGGCAAATCATAGTGTCGCCAGCTCCAAAGTACTTCCTTCCCTAAATACAGTGCCGTGATATGGCACCTGACAACATAGTCCAATTAATGGGGTCTCTGCGATGAAAATGCGCAAAAAACTGATAATTAGCTTTGTACTCACCGTTATTATTCCTATTTTTGCAATTTCGATTGTGAGTATTTCGCAAACCAAGAAAGATTCTCTTGAAAAGTTTTTAGACGCATCCGGCAATGAAATTCGGCAAGCGGAACGGTCATTTGTATTATTTTTTGAGCAAATGAAAAAGAGCGCCCGGTTTTTAGCACAGGCCGAGGCTGTACAAAATGTTAGTGATAATACCACCACTTACTTTGGTGCAGAGAAACCAATGACTCCGTTGCAAAATGGTCAGAATGAAGCGCAAATTTATGAGCTTTATCGCGCATTCGGACAAACCCATGAAGAGCTACTGTTTGTCTATTTAGGTACGAGTTCTGGTGGCTTTATCCAATACCCAGCAGAGCCTCTGGGCAACTATGATCCAACTAAACGCCCTTGGTACAAAAAAGCCGCAGCAAACCCCAACAGCGTTATCCTCACAGAGCCTTATCAAGGTGTTACAGGGCAAGCTATGGTCTCAGTCGCGACGGCAATTAAGCGTGATAGTAGAATGATAGGTACACAATCGCTGGACGTGACGCTCTCCACTCTCACTGATATTGTTAGTAACATTCGCTTGGGGGAATCTGGCTATCTACTTTTACTCGACGGTAACGGTATTGTACTGGCTGACCCGAAAAACAAAGACAACAACTTTAAACACAGCAAAGATCTCAACAGCCCACTTTATAACGCAATTCGAGATGTGAAAAACGAAGCCTACCTTACCATTGAAACCGATAATAAAACCTACGTTGCTAAAATTTATCGTTCATCAAACCTTGGCTGGCAGTTTATTGCAGTTATTGATGAAGATGAAATTTTAGCTGCTGCATACGATATGACTATTAGTATTGCGGTAATTGCGATGTTAATGGTGATTATTTTTGTCATTACCGCTATCACACTGGCAAATAAAATTGTCCAACCGATAGAAATGGTTTCTTTGGGTTTGAGAGAAATTGCCCAAGGAGAAGGAAACTTATCGAAACGTTTAAAGGTGATCAGCAACGATGAAATTGGTGAACTTGCAACCTGGTTCAACAAATTTCTCGATTCGATTAACCTGTTAGTGAAAGACATTCAGCATAATGCCGCGACACTCAACAGCGCAGCACTAGACTCCCAAAAAAGTATTAACGATATTCGTAGACAATGCCATGCTCAAGCGGATGACTCTGCCAATGCTGCAACAACAACTGAAACCGTGGAGCAGCTTGCAATAGAAGTGACTGAACATTGCACCCAGACACTTGAAGATGTGGTTAGCGCTGACGAGCATGCCCAACACGGTAACAAAACCATCGAATTAACCGTGTCACAGGTGGCAAGACTCAATCAGTCACTTGCTGAGTCTGCAAGTGCGATGAATCAACTTGAGAGTGAAAGCCAAGACATTACCAATATACTTGGTGTGATCCGCTCGATTGCAGAACAAACCAACCTACTTGCGTTAAATGCAGCCATCGAGGCGGCTCGAGCAGGAGAGCAAGGTCGAGGGTTTGCTGTGGTTGCAGATGAAGTGAGGACACTGGCACAACGTTCTCATGATGCCACGCAAGAGATTGAGCAGGTGCTGACTAATCTTATCGCGCAAACTAGAAATGTATCTAACCAGATGACGGTGAGTGTAAGCGAATCAGAAACCACAATTACGCAATCACAAAGCGCTCAACAAGCATTTTCAGACATTACAACAGCCGTATCACGCATTAAGTCTTCGGTATCAAATATTGCAGCACAAGCAACACAGCAAGGTCAAAATGCTGGTCAAACCAAACGGTTGATTGGCTCTGTAGATGTTTCGGTAAGGCAAGTTGGTGACGGTGCGGCTGCACTTAATGCCGGAGCTGACCAATTGGTGGCACTTGCTAAAGATCTAGAGCAATTAGTTGGCCGCTTTGATATTGATGAACAATAGTTAACCTATCCCATTTAATTATTGTTACAAAAATGGTGTACTGCCCAGTTGTCCTCATATTGACAACTGGTTTAGACTGGGCAAACTTATTTATCTATAGAAAAATAACAATGAAGAAATTTAAATTCACATTGATCTCTACTGCTCTATTTGCAGTTCTTGGTTGCCAAGAAGCTCCGCAACAAAACCAAGTTGAAGCGCAAACTCAAGCACAACAACAGGTGGCGGTGGCAGCACCTATCGCTGAAAAAGTTCCACATAAAGTGATGATTCATGGGCAAGAGTTTACTGATAACTACCATTGGTTACGCGACGACACTAGAAGCAATGAAAAAGTACTAGGTCATCTCAATCAAGAAAATGCCTACGCAGACAGTAAACTTGATGCGACCAAGCAACTCCAACAAACACTTTTTGAAGAAATTAAAAACAAAGTTGTTAAAGATGACCGTAGCGTACCGACATTAAACGGTAGCTATTACTACTTCACAGCAACGGAAGGCGACAAAGAGTACTTTACCTATTTCCGTAGCGAGCATAAAGACGGTAAAAATGCTGAAGCAATTTTTGACGCGAATACTCGTGCTGAAGGTCAGAATTATTATGGTGTAGGCGCACTACAAATTTCATCTAACGAAAACCTGTTAGCATTTGCTGAAGATACCCTCAGTCGCAGAATTTATACTATTCAAGTTAAAGATTTAACAACAGGTAAATTGTTAGAAGACAAAATCGAGGGTACGTCTGGTTCAGTTGTGTGGGCTAATGACAACAAAACACTTTACTACATCAAAAAAGATCCCGTTACTTTGCTTGGCTTCCAAGTTTTTCGTCACACTTTAGGTACACCACAAAGCGATGATGAATTAGTCTATGAAGAAACGGACAACAGTTACTTCACCAATATTTCTAAGAGCAAAGATAAAAGCACTATATACATTCACCACGGCAGTACCGAATCGTCTGGTGTGTCTCTTATCAGTGCTGACGATGCAAAAGCCAAACCAGAGCGTTTCATTCCAAGAGAAGCAGGTCACGAATACAGCATTAACAAACTAGGTGATTGGTTTTACGTTCATACAAACAAAGATGCTATTAACTTTAAACTAATGCGTGTTAAGGCAACTGATGTAAAAGACCGGTCAAAATGGCAGACGGTGGTTGAGCATAACCCTGATGCAAAATTAGAAAGTATTGCCTTGTTCAACCAGCACTTGGTTTACGAAACACGCGAAAACGGTCTAACTCAAATCACGGTTAGTAATTTAGATAACAGTAAAAGCAAGCGCTTAACGTTTAATGACCCAGCGTATACGGCATACCTGACAGGCAACAAAAACATAGACACTGACTCGGTGAGAATCGGCTATCAAAGCATGACCACACCAGCTTCTGTGTTTGATGTTAATTTGGAAACTCTTGATAAAACGTTATTAAAACAAAATAAAGTGCTGGGCGACTTTAATCCTGAAAATTACAAATCAGAGCGTATATTTATCACTGCACGTGATGGGATTAAAGTACCCGTTTCAATTGTGTATCGCAAAGATAAATTCAAGCAAGATGGGTCTAATCCACTGCTGCAATATGGCTATGGGTCTTATGGGTTGAATGTCGAACCAACCTTTTCTATAAGTCGCTTAAGTTTGTTAGACAGAGGTTTTGTGTACGCCATCGCTCATATTCGAGGGTCAGAAACACTTGGCCGCCCTTGGTACGAAGATGGTAAAAAGTTAAATAAGAAGAACACCTTTAATGATTTTATTGACGTGACCAAAGCATTAGTAGAGCAAAAGTACGGTGATGCCTCTAGAATATATGCCAGAGGTGGTAGCGCCGGAGGTCTGTTGATGGGGGCGGTGATTAACCAAGCTCCAACGCTTTATGACGGTGTTCATGCAGCGGTGCCGTTTGTTGATGTCATTAATACTATGCTGGATGAAAGCTTGCCACTTACCACTAATGAGTACGATGAGTGGGGTAATCCAAATGATAAAACCTACTTTGACTACATGCTATCTTATTCACCTTATGACCAAGTGAAAGCACAAGCATATCCGAACTTGCTAGTTACAACTGGCTTACATGATTCGCAGGTACAATACTTTGAACCTGCCAAGTGGGTTGCAAAGCTACGAGATCTTAAAACTGATGATAACTTGCTACTATTTAAAACCGATATGGAAGCAGGTCACAGTGGTGCATCGGGTCGATTTAAAGGGATCCATGATATAGCACTAAGCTATAGCTACTTTATCGCACTTGCTGAGAATAAAATCTAGCTTTTAGCTTTTCTAGACACCAAAAGAGGCAATGCTTCTTTTGGTGTTGCCCACTCGCTCAACCAGTTATGTTGGCCTTCGTTTCTAAAGCATAAACGCTCATGATATTCCTGCCAGTTATATCAATTCATCAAATTACGTGATCTATTTGTGGGGAAATGACACCAAGCACCCGACTCAATAAGCACAATGGAGATTACTAACAAATTGCACCATTGTTGACTATATTAAAAAGACGACACATTTTTATATCAGTGAAAAATGAACGTATTTCGCTATGTTTTTATCTGGTATTGTTTAACCCTGCCCTTCGATAACTGTGCGACCCCTCATAAGCCGGAGCTAGCTGCACCGATCGCTGTTACCATTTTAGTGGATGATGCTTATCCGCCTTATAGCTATCAGATAAATGGCGAGCTGTATGGCATTTATGTTGATATTGTCAAACAAGCCGCTCGAATACTAAGCAAAGAGTATTCAATTACTTTGCGGGCCATACCTTGGAAACGAGGACTTTCTTCGATGGCATCAGCAGAGGCAATGGCACTCATGCCTCCCTATATTCATATAAAAAAAAGACCCTACATCTGGCCATACTCTGTACCACTGCAAGAAGAAGTGGTGGTCGCTTTTTGCAATAAAGGGGTCACGCTAAAAAAGCTCCCACATATAAAACCGGAACAAGCCATCAATGTCGGCATAAACGCAGGATATATGATCTTGGATGAAGACTTAATGGAAGCTCAAAAGTTAGGCTTGATTAAGCTGTGGGAGAATAAAAGCACAAATTCAAATATCGAAAAGCTTTCTCGCGGCCGCATTGATTGCTATGTGAATGACAGGCTTTCCACCTTACTCGGAATCAATAAAACATCTCTCGCTTCTTCTCAGCTTAGCAATGGAAACATTATTGAAGATAAAGTGATCATGAGGCGTACTGCACATATTGGTTACTTAAAAGGCTTTGAAGAAAAGTATCCACATAAGCAACACTTTATTTTACAAATGGACAATGCACTTAGGCAGGTACTCCAAAGCGATACGACTGAGTAACTCAGGCCACAGAGTCCATCCAAATAACACTTTGCAACCTATAAGCGATTGCTTTTTGAACTATTTTATAAACTTCATTGGACAGCCATGTAAGAACGCTATATTATAATAGCGCTTTAGATACTTAGAGCACTTACTACTGCTGCACTGTTTTTTCTTGATACTCTTTTTTTTAAAAAGTCGTTTATAGATATACCAATGCGTTACTAGCTAAGTTTTATCTATCGCTTTAACGGTGATTTTCACCACACAATTAATTTTTTGAAAAAGGTTTCAATTATGTCTAACACAGTAAACGGCACAGTTAAGTGGTTCAACGAAGAGAAAGGTTTTGGTTTTATCACTCAGGAAAACGGCGGTAAAGATGTATTCGTACACTTCCGTGCTATCGTTTCTGACGGTTTCAAAACTTTAACTGAAGGCCAATCAGTGTCTTTCACAGTTGAAGAAGGCCAGAAAGGTCCTCAAGCAAGCAACGTAGTAGTTAACTAATACGTTTTGCAAAAGAGCTGGTGTAAACCACTAGCTCTTTAAAGCCCCAACCCCTTGTAGTCCTTGAGCAGCACATCAGGCAACAACAGCACAATTCATTAACAATGAAATAACACCCGTAATATCTGTGATAGTCGTCAGTACTTTTGGCGAAAATTTTGCAGAATCTAATCCAAACATTTTCAGTGCAATTGGTACGAGCCCCCATGACTTCCCGCAATCACAAGCGAAGAGAGCTTCACTGATACAAACTCCAGAACCTGAAACTTCTGACCTCACCAGTATCAAAAAGCGCATCGACCATGAAGGTCAAGTAAAACAACCAAACAGCCTACCACAGCTTTTGCAGACAGTTTTCTGAACTCGAGTCTTATTTGGAATTAGCCGAGCTTACTGGGAAGTATATTTACACCGATAAAAAGCAAATATCTTTGATTATCAATCTATTTTGTCTCAACGAAACATCGAACCTGATAATTGCGTGAGACTTACAACACAACTTTCTCGGCTCTTCCACTGCGCAGTTGGTCGAGAGCAAGTGCTCACCGCTTATTGTTGAACACTCAAACAACGGCGCACAAATCTAGCAAATTGTGAACGTTTGTAGGTTTAGCCAAAAAAAGCTTTAAAGCTGGTTGAATCGCGGTACCTTTGTTGTGCGAGACTCTCTAGATTTAATGTCAAAACATGGATAACAGGCAATCACTTCCTCTGAAATGACGCAATACACTCACGCTTGCAACCCTTTAAGCAACTTTTCCCAGCATAACTAAAAAATAGAGTAAACAAGATATTGTGGGTGCCAGTGTTAACTTTGCGGATCTCAGCCTCAACCCTTTTGCCATCCATTTTGTGAGGTTACCCATCCAAAAATACACAAACATTAAAATAAAACTGTATAAATAATCAGTATTCATGTTATTGTGCTTTAAAATTACAACAACAAACAGGGTAGTAAGATGTTACTGGATTCAGAACCTAATGCGCCGCAAGATTTTGACTTCATCATTGGCGATTGGAATGTAAGACACCGCCGATTGAAAGATATACTCAACGGAGGTGAAGAGTGGATTGAATTTGATGGGCTCTCTTCAACCGTTCATACTCTCGGTGGTTATGGAAACATCGAAGATGTCCAACTGAATTTTCCAAATGCTTCAGTAAGAGCAAAAGCTATTCGTTCATATAATTCTGCAACAAGAGAGTGGTCTATTTGGTGGCTAGATGGTCGAAACCCAAGTGCACTAGATACACCTGTTGTTGGTAAATTCTCTGATGGGATTGGATGCTTCTATGCAGATGAGCGCTACAATGATACTCCAATTAAAGTGAGATTTCTTTGGAATTCAACTAACCCCATAAAACCTACATGGGAGCAAGCATTTTCAAAGGATAACGGAAAAACTTGGGAGACAAATTGGTTAATGGAGTTTACTCCGAAGAATTAATCTGCTTCGAGCCAATAACAAAAGATTATAGCGTCAATAGCTAATTTTACGCCTTTGGCGCTTCCCATATTAGATCTAATTTAATCTCAAACTCACCTTCTGAAATTCGCTACTCTCCACTTCCTTTTAGATAAGGCATGTTTAATTAGAACTCTCTACAAGATCACAAATAGGAGAAACCGATGAAGACATGAAGACAAATATTGCTTTAGCACAAGGTCATTTTATAGAAGTCAAAAAAGCGATAGTATGACATGTAAAGTTCAATTATCACAAAGAGTTCATCATGAACATTGTCAAAGTAGACACTAATAATGCTCAGGTTTATGCCAACCTTTACCAAGGTTATGGCGCAGAATTTTCTCCAATTATAGACGATAAACCAAACGAAAATGGTTTGTTTGAGATTTACCCTCAGCTTACAGGCTCTGTTACAGGTTACTTATTATATTTGGACGGTATCCCTGCAGCTCTCACGGCAATAGACGAGAAATCTCCAAAAGCATATGAAATCTGTGATTTTTATGTATTACCTTGTTTTCGTAAAAACAAAGTAGGAAAACGTTTTATCTCCAGTTTGTTTGAGCAGCTTGGTGGTTCTTGGGAAATCAAGCAAGTTGCAGGAGCGGAACATGCAACTCGTTTTTGGAGAGATGTGGTCGGGGATTATACCTCAGGTAACTACATTGAAGACATTTATGAAGACCATAAGTGGGGTACCGTAACAAGGCAGTGTTTCTCACACTAATGAATGCCATCATTTAAGAGAGAATAGCTGCTAGGATCTTGTTAACGAGTATTTTCATAACCCATAATTAATATTTAGTGGTTTTTGTTGTAATATTTTTGGTTTAGCTTCACCTTACCCGATTAAAAAGCACAATATATTAAAAACACTAAATTCAATAAAAATTTAAATTAAAATATAAAAATAAATTTAAATAAATTGAGAAATATGAGCGTAGCTTTAGCCACGCTCTTTTTATTTTTTGTTACTTAATCACATGTTCTTCATGGATAACATTAATGCTATTTGGATTTGTTAATGACAAAACCTTAACTGCTAGTGTTTTTCCTGCCGCATTTTCACATTCAATGATCTGATACAAAACAGGCTGTCCAGCCTGAGAATTATCAACTGTGATGTCAGTCATAAATACATCTGAATGGAATGGACCTTTGCCACTTTCACCGTGGAAGAGTCCAAGTTCAACTCCGCGGTTAGACAGTGTTGTGCAGCGTCCACTATTACTTTGACTATCCACACTTAGGCGACTCTCAACATGATACGCACTATGGTAGCCGTAGGTATTCGGACGGTGTACAAATTCACCTGCAGGTTGCGCGTTTATCTCCCATTCTACAAGTGGTGCACCAGGCACATTAACATATACATCGTATTGTTCCCCTGATGCGCTGGTGCAAGAGACTTCAACGCGTTTATTCGCTGTTAAGTACTGCTCAGGAATGGTAGCTGTTGCCTGCTGAACATAATTACTTCCTGATAGCCCTTGTACGTTAGCATGCGCGATTTGCTCACCAGTTGTATGGTGATATACGTTCGCGTAACTACAAAAATCGCCCTCTCCTCGTGGGTGTAAATCAACCTTTAGGTTATGTGCAAACTCACTTGCAAGGATCGCTGTTGCTACAGGACCGTTGGTGTATTCAGTTACGCGTTCGAATCCATCTGTATCATGTGCCAGACTTGGTAAAGCCATACTATTTGCTGAGACAAATACAGCTGCTAAGGATAGTGCGAAACAAAACTTCTTCATTTTAAATTTTCCTTTTTTAATCTCATAGAGGGCATTGTTGTCTATTTGAAAGGGCCCGTTCGTAAACAACGAGTTGATAATAATTCCCAATGACAGCGCTGACAATAGCTTGTGAACACATTTTAATGATTTAAATCAATTTATCTAATTTTATTTTTAAAATGTTAATTTATTGAGTTTATATGACTACATTTTAATCTAGGTTAATTTTAAACTTATCATTATTGCAAGTAAGAAAGTAGAAGATAGTAAATAACAGAGGAAAGGCCATTTAAAATAAAAAGTGAGCTAAGTGCTTTTATCTCGACACTCAGCTCACCTTATTATAAAGAATAGAGTTTATAAGGGTAAAATCATCGCTGAGTCTTTACCAAACTCAAATACATTCATTTTTCCACATTGTGCAAAGTGGTTGTTACTCATATAAGGTGTACCCTGCTGATTAATATCAGCTTCCCAACCTTGTCCATTGTTCACAAAAGCTTTAACTTCAAACCAACCGTTAAAGGTATGATTGCAATTCATCTCGACTTCCAAAAGCCAGTAGTGAGCGCCCCACTGATTAAGCGGCATCACACCAAAACCATCTCTATCATAACGTTTTTCAGCTCCCCACTGAGCAGGCCATACATCTGAGGTCCAATCGAGTGGGCTCCCCTTTGCACCATTTGCTTGCCCGTTTTGAGCTTCAGACCAGTCCAACATGGTGTCACCTACCTTCCAAGGCGCAGTGGTTACATTTCTCATATTTAGATGCTTTATTGGTAATGCACAGCGCATGGGATTAGCAGAACAATCAACACCACGCTGTAATGCCGCGGTATGGTCAAGGCCACCACGAATGAACATATCTTGTCCTGATTGTGTCTGTGCTTTGATAAATACTAAAGTGCGCTGCCAATCCTCTAAATCCGGTGGTGGCGCTGTTATTTTACTTTGGTGATGAATTGCAAGTGCCTGCATCGCCTCAATTGACACATGTGCATAGCCATTCTCGTCAACTTTTATACTTTGGCCTAAGCACTGTCCTTCAACCTTTGCACCTGTTAATACATTACAATAAGTTCCTGGCTCCATGCCTGTCTGCAATTGTTGGTTCATTCCAAAAGGCTCTCTGTTTATCGCGACAAATCCTAAGTTACCTCGAGAAAAAGCGATTTGGTTATTGCCGTTATCCCACCAATTGTCGACATTCCAATCTCCCGATGTATGGTTTCTAAACTGCATTGCTCCAGAGATCATTGGACGACGATGCTCACATTGCCACTGTGCACTGTTACAATTTAGATTACCGTTTTGATGTACAGGTAATGAAGGCGCGCCAGCATCAGTATTACCGTTAAACTCATAGCTAGACATGACTTTTGGATAGCCGTAAGGAAACGCCAACATAAATACATTAGCTAAGTCATAGAGGTTGCCATCTTTAAAGGTCACAATCGAGCCTGCACCTCCATGTCCGCGTTGATTGTCATGATTATCCGTAAACACTACCGCTTTATGACTCTGCATTAATCCCCATGATTCACCAAAACTTTTTAGCCACGCCAGCTTGCCTTGTTTAAAGGCGTTACTGAGCTTTATGCTATATTTAAATTCTGTGACTAACCCATTTTGATGATATTCAGATGCGGTAATGGCTTCACCGCCTTGATCAATCACCTCTTGAAAAATCACCGCTGGCTTATTTAATTTAGCAAGCACATCGGCAATATCATTTGCCGGCATGTGCTTACTGGCATCAAGACGAAAGCCTGCAACTCCCAGTGACAAGAGGTCATTTAGAAAGCCTGCAATAGTATTTTGTACGTAGTCTGCGTCAGTATCTAAATCATGAAGCCCTACCAGTTCACAATGCTGAACTCGCCAAGCATTGTTTGCGTAATCTTCAGAGTTGATTGCACATGTGTTATGAAAGTCCCGAGGGCTATATATTGGGTACTGCTTGTTACCGAAGGCATTTCCAGCAACGCCTTCACCGCTCCCGTGTGCCATGTGGTTTATCACAGCATCAACATATATATCAACTCCAGCTAACTTACAACGTGAGACCATATCGGCAAACTCAGCGCGATTGCCACCGCGACTCACAATCTCATAGCTTACCGGTTGATAACGCGTCCACCATTGTGAGCCCGTTATATGCTCATTCGGTGGTGATACTTGCACGGCTGCATAACCGTTTGGTCCTAAAAATGTTTCACACTCAGTCGCAACGTCACGCCAAGACCATTCAAATAAGTGAACAAATGTTGTTGGATCGCCCTGCGAGGCATTGATAGGGGCAGCTAAGCCTAACGCAAGTAGTGCTGTAGCCATAGATTGGATTCGTTTTGTTGTCATCATTATTGCACCTTTTCATGTTACACAAATTTAACAATATAGGTATCAATAATGATCGATCCATTGAATACGTATGCAGCAGTGGTTTTTTGTCAATGCACATAGAGAAGAGGCATAAACACGACTTTGCATAACTTCAATGACATTTGACCTACAACCACAAACATTAAGTAAACCAATGTAAACAAAACATCAAGTTTAATTGAATTGTCATCAATAGTGATTAGAATATCGACCCGAATAAATATTCGAAAAATTATAATACACGGGAAAATAAAAAATGATTAAAAAATCAATTTTAGCCTCTGCTGTTACATTAGCTTGCCTAAACGCTCAAGCAGACGTCATTATCTCCGAATATATTGAGGGTAGTAGCTATAACAAAGCAGTAGAGCTCTATAATGGTAGCAATACTGCGGTAGACTTGAGTGGCTACTCAATAAACTTCTTCTTTAATGGTGCAACCGAAGCCCGCACACAAATCGAACTATCTGGAGCGCTAGCGCCAAAGTCTACTTACGTTATCGCACATGCTGATGCAGCTTCAGATATCTTAGCCAAAGCGCAGTTAACTAACTCTAGCAGCTGGTTTAATGGTGATGATGCGATCACACTGACACTTGATGGCAATACTATTGATAGCTTAGGTCAGCTAGGTGTTGACCCAGGTAGTGAATGGATTGATGGCGAAATCAGAACAAAAGACAAAACTCTAGTCAGAGATCCGGCGGTAACGCTTGGACGCACCGATCCTAGTGAAGCATTTATAGGTGAAGGGCAATGGCTCGCGCTGTCTAAAGATGACTTTAGTAGCCTAGGTGTACACTCAAACGGTAATGATATACCAGAGCCAGAACCTGTAAAGTGTGGTGAAGACAATACCTTAATCAGTACAATTCAAGGTGCGGGCGATTCTAGCCCAGTTGCGGGTGAGGTCGTTGAGGTTCAAGCTGTGGTCACCTCAAGCTTGCAGTCTGACACAGGTCTTAAAGGCTTCTTTATTCAAGAAGAAAGCGCTGATTACGACAGCGATGAAAATACTTCAGAGGGTATCTTTGTCGCATATAACAACACCTCGGTTAGCGCCGGAGATGTTGTGAAGCTGCGTGGTAAAGTTGAAGAAAAATATGGCCAAACGCAACTTATAAATGTTGATGCAATTGAACTTTGTGGTACAACAAACGTGTTTGCAACCGCCATAACATTGCCTGTTCAAAGCAGCCTTGAGGCATACGAGGGCATGCTTGTTTCTATTACTAACGAGTTGGTCGTCAACGATACATACGGACTTGCACGTTACGGCGAAGTGCGTTTAGCTACCGAGCGCTTGTATCAGGCGACTCAAATCGCAGCGCCTGGTGAGCCAGCAAATCAATTAGAAGCACAGAACAAACGCAAAGAAATTTTGTTAGATGATGGTTCGTCAGTACAAAATCCAGAGGTGATCCCATACCCTTCCCCTACTCTTGACGCTTATAACACGTTACGTTTGGGTGATTCGGTGACTAGTATCGAAGGGGTCATAGGCTATGGCTATAGCCAATACCGTATTCATCCAACCACAACACCAAACTTTGTTCATACCAATTTACGTACACAAGCCCCTGAAGTGGCATCCCGTGGCGATCTACGTATTGCCAGTTTTAATGTCCTAAATTATTTTAATGGAGATGGCCAAGGAGCCGGATTCCCTACTCCTCGAGGCGCTGACAACGCTGAAGAGTTCGAACGACAAAAAGCAAAAACAGTCGCAGCAATCACTGCACTCGATGCTGATATTGTTGGCTTGCTCGAACTTGAAAACGACGGTTTTGATGAGCGCAGTGCGATTGCTGATCTGGTTAATGCGCTAAATGTGTCAGATCCTGTTAATACCTATGCGTTTGTTAACCTAAATACTGAGCGAGTTGGTGGTGATGCTATTACTTCAGGCATTATCTATCGCAGCAATAAGGTATCCGAAGTGGGCACACCAGCTTATACGGAAACTGTCCCCTTTGACTATGGTAACCGTCCACCAGTAGTACAAACTTTTAAAGACATCACTAGTGAAGAAACATTCACTGTCGTAATGGCTCATTTGCGTTCAAAGGGAAGTTGTTCTAAAGCTGAGGGCTTAGATCAAGATCAGAACGATGGTCAAGGCTGTTGGAATCAAACGCGTGTCAATGCAGTAAATACGCTGTCACAGTGGTTAAATACCAACCCAACAGGGGTAGTAGAAGACGATGTCATTATATTAGGTGATATGAACGCGTATGCAAAAGAAGATCCAATTAACACTTATATTACAAATGGTTATGCTAATATCAAACAGGCCTTGCATGGTGATAATTTAGACTACTCGTACGTATACCAAGGACGTATTGGTAGCCTAGACCACGCGTTTGCTTCAACTTCCATGATGACAAAAATAAAGTCTGTGACTGATTGGCATATTAATGCAGATGAGCCTGTTGCGCTGGACTACAATACTGAATACAAATCAGATAACCATAAGGCAAGCTTGTACGCGCCACACCCTTATCGCGCGTCAGATCATGATCCAGTTGTTATCGATCTTAAGCTAGCGGTAGAGCCTACTGTTATCGAGGGTGAATTTTCTGGTCTTGCAGGGTGGTTTTGGTGGCAACATCGCGAAATAGAGCTACCAGCAGGTTTTGATAAATTAGAAGTGTCAATGACAGGTCAGGGTGAAGCTAATCTGTACGTGCGCCACCAGCATGTGCCAAGCTTTTTCCAGTATGACTGTCGCCCATACCTTTGGGGTAGCACTGAGAGTTGCACATTTAATCAGCCAGCCGAAGGAAAATGGAACATACGTGTGCGCGGTTTGTTGCCGTATTACAATGTCACTATTAAATATAAGGCAACCAAAGCAAATTAACCTAAGGTTTGGCTAGTTAATAACACTTATCAGCCTTTACTAATTGGCTTATTTAGATTTTCTAAATAAGCCAATTCATCACTTTTCAAAGCTTTCCTTAACAAGTTGAACTAAGCAGAGGCTTTAAAACAATTTTCTTATTGAAATACGCTAGCCGTTAAACGCAGCTGACTGGACACTTGTCGGGCCCAAGTGGATTTTTCCTACGTACGCTATCTAATTGTACTTCAATCGCATTTGAAATTTTTACGTTTAGTGAAGCTGTATGAGGCTGATCACCATATGTTAATGAATTACCAGACACAGAGATGCGAACCGATTGACCATTACTCATATTGCGAATAGCATCTTTGGCTTTGACACCCAAGTCTTCACCAGCATAGAAAAACTCACCACTGGGGATCGCTTTATCCAAAGAGAAGATGGTACGAGCGCCGCTGAGTTTATCGTCATTTACAAACCCTGCCATTTCTTTTTTCATTTTTGACTCAAAAAATGAATCAACGAGGTTAGAAAGACCAGGAATGCTGATCCCCAAAAAGCGTGTTTCAATATCAACATCTAAATTGATAGGTCTAACACTTAAGTTGGATACTTCACCACTGTAGGGGTTGTAAGTTGCGGTTGCCCAAATCTCAGGTGTACTTATTCTTCCATACGCTTTGAATATAATGGAAGGTGTGTTTTTAAGGGTAATTTTTGACTTTGAATTAATACCAATGCCGCCGATCTTAGCGGTTACTTGACCATTCGACTCTTTCAATTCAAATACCAAAGGCCCATTGATACTTGTTGAGACATAGTCTAGGTCAAAGCTGCCATTAAGATTTGCATCCATCATCTGATACATTTGCTGTTTGATGTCCGCTTCTAGCGCATTTCTACGTGCCGAAGTCTTAGCCAACACTGATTTTACATAATTGTTTTGATCCAATGCGCAGCTTTGATAGCTACCATACGCAACTGAAGCCGAAACACGTGTAACATAATCATCACGGTTATACTGCTCGAACAAGTTATATAGGTTACATTCGCCAATATTATTATTAATTGCGGCAGAAGCGGCTGTTGGTACAACGCCAGCGGTAAGCACAGTTGCAAACACAAGTGACTTTGAAATCATTTTACATCTCCTTTGGTCTATTTCAGATTTCGGGTACACGTTAATATTCCTAAACTTCACTGTCAAAGAACAATTAACCTAATTAACAACTAAAGTGAGGGTGTAACAAGTTGTTACATAAGTGTTTTATTTTAGAGTTTTCATCCTAGCTGCAATGCCTAGCTATATGACAAACGAGGCAAAATACTAACGCCTAAGTTGTGATGCAAACTGACATACTCGCTGTGCTTCATCTGCGTTGCTTTGCCCTTGGGTAACCCAAAACTCGAGCTTAGTATCAATAAGAATAGCTTGACGGGTAGAATTACCCGGCTCAGGCTCCCAGCGCCATTTATTTACCGCTTGAAGTGCTGCGTCGTCAAAAACCCCTTCTGGGTAACTCTGGATCACTTTATAGCCCCCAGCTTTTCCCTCAGGAGTGATAGCTATTGATAAAGTAACGCATCCAGAGAGACCCTTTCTAGCTGCATCTATTGGGTATAATGGCTCACTCCTTTGGGTTTGCACCCAATATCCATCAGCTTGTACCTTCATCGGTAAATGTCTCATATCAAGATATTGGAAACGTTCTGCCTGTTTTTCGGTTGCTGTGGTAGCCGCATTGTTACTTTGGCACCCACAAAGTAGTAGTAATGCTACAAGCGAGATTTTTTTCATATTTAATGATTCCCTTTAAATAAAAGCGATAACGAGTGTGTAGTTGAATCTTACATATTTTGTTTGCTGCGCTTAACAGATTTTTTTATTGTAAATCTGATAGATATAAGCATCATGCTTGTCACCCGCTATATCTAAAAATGCCGGTAAACAACTTTTACGTTTCATGCCTAATTTAACCATAAGTCTCTGAGATTGAAGATTATCGACAGCACATATGGCTTGAATAATATTAACATTAAAGCTGTTGAATCCCTGCTCAATGAGAGCGCTTGCTGCCTCTAATCCGTATCCTTTACCAATCTCACGTTCAGCCAAGCGAAGTCCAATTTCCCCTATTTTTTGCGTTTTATCAACATATTTGAACACCAACTCACCGATAAGTTGTGCTCGCGTTTTATGTATAATCGCAAGAATAAGGCGCTCACCTGGTTCTGCGTTCCAGGGTTTACATGCTTGTCTCAGCCTTTCTTTTGCAGACTCTCGAGTAGCTGGCAAACCAATATACTTAGAGGTGATCGGGCTTTTTCTGTGTGCGAATACAGCATCTAAATCTGCCATTGTCATTCGCCTTATCGATAACCGTTTTGTTTCAAACTGCATCTTCACTTTCCTTATTAACCAACGTAAAACACAACCTTGCGGCCTACTCAAACACCGGCGTTACATGCTTTACATCACCACAAGGACTATTAGTTAATCGTAAAGATTATCGTTTTTTACATTTGTTCGCAAATTGGAGTCAGTGGTGTCTCTGTAAAACCTATACATCATGATAAATTAGGTTGTTTACTCCAATATAAGTGCTAGTAACGCAATGTCAGATTGCTGCAAAAGTGCATCAGCGGGCAAGTACAAGATTTGTAATACAAATATGCTTAACTAAGTGATCGATTTTGAGGCAAGAGTTTTTCTGTTTAGGTGTCCTAAACAAGAAATTTTTAACGCAATGGGCGTCAGATTTAGGCCTTCGAATTGAGCAAGAATTAAGACTAATTGATATAAATTAACGTCTTAACAAAGACAGTACTCCAGCAGTTTAGATTATGCTCACTAGCAAGCTAGATAATAACTCTAAAGGAATAACAATGAGTTCAAACCGTTTATACTCAATCAAATTACTCTCTGTACTATGTGGCATGACTATAATAACTACCCATGCTCAAGCGCAGTTACAGACTGATAACGTTATAGGCTCAGCAGTAGAGTGTAATAGCAAGATAGACTTGCTCACCGACAACCTTAAAACAACCATAGGTCACCATTCTATACCCGCAAAAGCGCAACTAGAGCTAATCGCTACAGACTGTCAGCAAGCGCAACCTACTACAACTGCCGACCGTACACCTCCTGAATTAAAGTCCATTTATCTCAGTAGCAAAACTGTTAATGTTGAACAAGGCGATAAGACCATTAATGTAACCATTCGGCTTTACGACGAAAGCGGTATCAAGAGTACGCGTGTGTATCTATCTCCTCCAACAGGGTTTAATTGGGGAACCAATAAGTCTGCGGTTGCAGCAAATTGGCAACAAACGGATGAAGTAGGCGTTTATGAAAGTACCGTTAGCTTTAACTTTACCGAAACAGACCTCAACGGCACGTGGTTTTTGACCTTAGCGATGCTAATAGATAACAACAACGCAGCACGCTTTTGGGTACGAGATAGCGAAATGGAAGCTGCAGGCTTCGACCCGTATGTCACCGTGGTGAATAGTAAAGTCTCAGAAACAGTTGCACCAGAAATAAAGAATATCACCATTTCAGCATCAGAGATTGATGTAGATTCTGGCGACAAAAACATTGATATAACCATTGAAGCTTATGATCAATCAGGAATGTCCAAAGGGGTTGTGAAACTATCGCCACCAACTCAGTATAAATCAGTAGCAACTAAACAGGCAGAATCTACACAGTGGCAAGAAACGCAAGAAGAAGGGATTTATAAATCGACTTATTCATTCGTATTTTCAGGGGATGCTCTGCCTGGTGAGTGGCTTATTTCTTCTGCAACATTAACAGATAGCAGTGGCAATACTGGCGTTTTCAACCATGGGCAATTACACCAACTTGGTGTGCCTGTTACTTTCAAAGTAAGCAACAGTAACCAGTTAGACATTTTCCCTCCCCGCACTGAATTTGTTGCGCTTTCTACAAATGAATTGTCATCCGCAGTAGGAGAGCAAAGTATTACTTTACAAGTCACTATGTCTGATACTTCTGCTATGGAAAAAGGCTACTATGTGCTGCGCTCACCAGAAGGCAGCACGGCTCAGGATAAACTATTTACCATCGAGCAGTGGCAACAAGGCGACAAGGAGCATGAACAAATAGGCACTGCAACAATCCAGTTTAGTGGTGAAGAGCTAAAGAGCGCTCAAGGGGTGTGGACGTTCGAGTCAAGTATCCAAATCGACTCGAAGGGAAATTACAGCTTCGGTGCGACGGCTCGCGAACTAACTACTTTAGGGGCAACACCATACCTGTTTGTTGATGTTGATAATGTAAGTAACCTTGCAATATTAAACCTACCAGATCCGCATTCCATTAAACTAGGTGCTTCACAGACAATAAATTTTGAAGTATCGGAGCAGACACTGAGTTTGTTGCCTGACTATTTCACCATAGAAATAGACGCCGCTTCTGAACTGGGTGTGGATGTTAAATCAGAAGATCAAAATTATTCCGTGACCTGTAGTAATGAAGGCCAAACTAAATCATGTCTGTTTAGTGGTATTAGTGGAGTTAAATCAACTTCTGCGGCGCTGACTATCACGCCAAATAAAATAGGTACTTTCCCTGTATCTTTGAGACTGGCAAGCCAAAATCATGAGTTAAAGTATAGTGATAATCAACGCACTTTAGCTGTGTTGGTTGATGAGCCAACGTTATTTGAAGTTATTTTTAAGAACTGGGATGGCACCTTACTCTCAACTCAAACCATTGCTGAAAATGCCCCTGCAACAGCCCCAGAAGTACCACTTAGAGAGGGCTACACCTTTTCAAACTGGAGCGCTGACTTTAGTAAAATTACGCAAAATCTCACTATTACTGCAAAGTTTCAAATTAATAAATACCAAGTCAAATTTGTAGATTGGAATGATGTGTCAATAGCAACCGTTGAAGTCGAGCATGGCGCCGCAGCAACACCTCCGAGTGCACCAACACGCAGTGGCTATACTTTTATTGGCTGGGATACGACATTTGAACGCGTAACCGGTGAGATGGTGGTAAAAGCAAAGTATCAGGCGGATCAAGGCACCGAGGGTGCTGTACAAAATGATGCCGGTAGCTCTGGTGGTAGTGTTGGCTTTTTCATTCCGTTATTGAGCGCCTTATTAATCTCGTTTAGACGTAAGTATCGTGCTTAACTAAAAGTGATGAAAGAAACGGCTCAATATAACGTATTGTGCTGTTTCTTTTTAGGGCATCATCGATTTTTCTTTGCATATCTTTTCAATTGATTTTCGCTACAGAGCGTAACCCAATATAACACCTCTTGTTACAAACAAAGCGATGCCCCTTGGTGTGTTCTACTTTATATGTTGCTAAACTGCTAACAACAATCACTTATCAGTTAGAAGGAACCTCTATGTCACTACAACAATGGGGAGGTATTGCTGCACTCACCAAAGCTGCAACTTATCTATTTGGTTTTGTGCTTTTTTTCGGTGTATTAGATACCAGTAAGTATGATACTCCTGAACTTTCTTTAGATTTCCTAATACAAAACCGAGATACATTTTTTCTTGGCTATATTGTTATCGGCATTATCTTTAGTTTAGCCTTAATTGTGTTAGTGCAGACTATTTACCAACGCTTTAAGCGGTTTTCGCCCGAACTGATGAAGTTCACTAGTGTTATTGGTTATATTTGGGCAACAATCGTGCTGGCAAGCACTTTTGTATTCTTGACCAGTATTGAAGTAATTGCAGCATTGTATGAACAAGATCCAACCTTGGCACTAACGATAAAGCAAACCATTTCTATCGTTGTTAATGCGCTCGGAGGAGGCATTGAATTAGTGGGAGCCTTGTGGGTGCTGGCTATCAGTTATGTTGGCATAAAACATCGGGTATTTAGCCCTCTATTACATTATTGGGGGCTATTGGTCGGGTTAGCTGGGGTCTTAACTTTGTTTTCTGGTCTGTCTTTTCTCATCACAAACCCGTTTTTTGAAGTCACCACGGCTATATTTGGTTTGGGACAGATCGTATGGTTTATTGCACTTGGTGTTATTCTCATCAAACACGCACCTGCTGGGTCATCTGACTCATATCAAGGACAAACGAGCAAGCATTCACCCATATAAAAAGTAGCTTGAATGTGAACAGAGCTTAACCTCATTCTGTTTCAAAGCTTCTGGTTACTAGCGGGAGCTTTGGATACCACCTCCGCCGGTATTATACGCGTCTGTGTTCAGTGTTTTTTTGTCTAAAAGCCTTTGGGGTCATACCCGTTTCTTTTTTAAATGCTTTGTAAAATGACGAGCGGGCATTAAACCCTACTTCAAGCGCAATATTAAGCACTGATGACTTACTTGATAGCAAATGTGACTTTGACGCTTCTATGCGCCATTGATTAACAAAATCAAAAAAGCTAACTCCTAAGGTCTCGTTTAGTGTCTGGGAAAGATAATTTGGAGACACCCCCGTGGCTTGCGCCAACTTTTGTAATGTCAGGTTGGGATCTAAAAATAATGCCTGATCTTGCATAGCCTCGTTTATTTTGCTCACAATGCGTTTTGACTGAGCAGCCCCAAGTGCAGATTTAGCGTATTTTTTATTGTCCAATTCGTTTACTATGGTTCCATCGGTTCCTTGCAAGGTGCCCGCAGCTTGAAACTCCAAAGGCAAAAGTAGCCGTTGCTTTTGTTGCATCGCAAAAAATGTCACACACCAGATCAATACCAATGCTGTAAACACCTCAAGTCTCAGTGTCAGTATGGCCTGACCCAATAAATTAGATAAAAACGTAGTAAATAGTACAAATATCCAAATACAGATCAACGCAAAGACTAAGCGCTTAGCAGCATAAAAGTGATGGTTGTCTAGGTTGGAATAGTAGCCTTTGATATGTGCATTAAATACAAACAGCCGCTTTGTGATGATAATAAGCGTATATGCACATTCAATTAACCACATACATATAAGTAACAACATCGAGACCGCTAATAAAATAGAAAAGCGTGCACTTGGCTCTTCATTTTTAACGAAAAGTGCATGGTGTTGCTCTGGTGGAAGCACGGCTATCATCGCAGCAACGAGCATCGCGGGCCATAACAACAAAAATGCGCGCAATTGTGAGCGATGCAACGTCCAGCTGTCTACCGTTGTGATCCCTTCAATATATAACCTCATTGCGGGGCACAATACAAATAGCATGACAAACCCAAAAACTGTGTAGGCTTGATACCACGTCGGTAAAAACGTCTGCACTAAGGTGTTCATCGCCAGCACACCACAAGCTGACAAAAATAGTACTAAAGGTAAGCGAAAAGTCCGAGCTCGTTGATGACTCAGCAATACTGGCACACTTAACACAATTTGACCAACAAGCATTGCGCTTAACACCATCACTATCGGATCTGTCACTTTTCCCCCCTGAAATGTTATAAACAGACTTATATAGTCCTTTGTTTTTAATACTTTTAAATTTTATTTTGGCACTTTTATGTCCGTGCCTTTACGCATGGACGATCCATTCGTACATAACACTTATCCTCAAATGGCTCTGTAAGCAACCACGAAACAAAAAAAGTAACCTAAATGGGTACTTCATACGACTTGAGGAATTGGTATGACACATTCAACACCAGCAGATGAATACAAACAAGACCCAAAAATACGAATTAAACTAGCAACACTATGGCTTTTAGTCATGCTCAATATGGCATACGCTGACATTCTTGCTTTTGTATCAGCGTTTATCACACCAGGTGTGATTGACTCACTCATGGCCGGCTACTCTGGCGATGTTAAGCTATCACAACCGTTACTACTGATCTCTGCAATATTAATAGAGATCCCAATCGCCATGATTTTTCTATCTCAGTTTCTTAACTATTCATGGAACCGAGTATGTAATCTGATTGCCGCCCCATTAACCTTTGTATTTATACTCGCAGGCGTTGAAACTGAGCCATTTTATGTTTTCTTGGCAACCATTCAGCTCACTTTACTTTTATACATCGCATGGACAGCCATTAGGTGGCCTAATCCACTCACCCTTTCTGTGCACAAAACACTTTCATAAACTCGCAGCCATTACGTATTGTCGAATTTAAGGAATAAAACTATGTATATTCACGCTATATTACTATTTCTGTTATTCGCCCATAGCACACTTACCCATGCTAACCTTGAACTCAGTCAACAAGCGTTTGATGAAGGAAACCTGCACCTTGCTCAGTCATTGTTAATCGAACAACCGGCCTCAAGTTATAAAAAACCATTGCTGCTTGCCCACATTGCCATGAGGCGCGATGATTATAAAGCGGCGCGACAGCAAATCGAAGAGGCACTCAATCTTTACCCAACAGTGCCAGAACTTTATTTTGCCCACTCTCAAGTGGTGGCAAAAATCGCTGAACAAGCCAGTATTTTTAGTGTTGCAGGACATATCAAATCCCTCAAGCAATCTCTTATCAAAGCTGTTGAGCTTGCACCAGAGCACGCCGATTATCGTAGCGCTCTCATCAAGTTTTACATTAATGCCCCGTCGATGTTTGGCGGTGATAAACAAGAAGCTAAAAGACACATTGAAAAACTAGAAAAAACAGACGCTTTCTCTGCTCTATTAACACGGCTATGGCTGTATGCAAGGTTAGACGAGCAAGCAAAGTTTACTTATGAACTTGAACAAGGAGTACAGCAATACCCTCTAGAGCCTGCGCTTTATCATACTTTAGGTGCACTGTACTACGAATTAGACAAGCCACAACTTGCCTTATCATATTTACGTCAAGCCACCGAGATAAAAGCACAAACCAAAACACAACAAAAATACAAAGCCTTGTCGTTAGTGTTGATAGGGACTGTTAGTCTGCAACTTGAAGCGCACTATGATGAAGGCCAAAAAGCGTTAGAGCAATACCTAAATAACATGACCCCTAGTCATGATATGCCTGATAAGAGTCAGGTTAAATTTAAGTTAGCAACCATCGCCATACAGCAAAACAATGGTGAAATTGCCCGGCAATGGCTACAAGCGGTAATACGGGAAACGCCAAGCAACAAACTCAAACGCGAAGCGAAATCCGCACTCAAGAAGCTGACTCGCTCGTAACGAGTACTTTCGCTTTGCAGCAACATAAAGTAAGAGGGCTTACCTGCACTCTTACTCTTTGTGCGTAAATTAGCCGCACTAGGATTATGACCGCTCTGCATTACTCCCAGCGCATCACACTATCGTAGGTTTCACAATACTGCATAGCGTCTTGCGCTTCTACAATAAAAAGTTGCTGAGACTCAGAAACAGGATAACTGAGATATTCCGAACATTTTGCACTTTGGCCATTGCCAACCACGACTTTGGTTCCAGCCTTTAACGTGCATTTTACCAACTTATCCAGAGGTGACCATTGGTAGCAAATCTCAAAATCTTTGCGATAGTCAGCTGTGAGACCAGATGGGCGTGAAAATGACCACCATTGACCAAACTGGCTTTTTGGATTGGTGCTGTTCCATGCTCTGTACACAACAATGTCGTGGGTGCTTTGATAAACGGTTCCTTGACACAATTTACCTTGCAATGGCGCTCCTATCGCCTTGGAAAGTAAAGCGTCGTCTTGGATGGGCAAAAATTTATCGCTAAATTCACTTTGCACCGTAGTACTGCCGATACAGTATGACTGTTGCTCTGCTGTTGCCACTGTGTGGGTATTGGCACACCCTTGAAGCGCACCAAGTGCAATAAAAATAAAAACCTTCTTCATGTTAAGTACCTAATTTTACTGATTTAACCTGAGGTTTAGATAAGAAATGCGCTAACTCTGGTTTTTAAAATCACACTGAATTATTACTGTTCTTGCCAGAGAGTTTTGGCGAAAACATCGCTTCCGCGTCCTGCTCAGCCGGAGGCACCTGCGTCCTGTAGGCAAGGCAAAAGTTTTGTTATTTAGTTGTTCTAAATAAGAAACTTTTAACGCAGTTAGCGTCAGACTGACTCCCTCAAATTGAGCATGTATTAGGACACAGTGGTATAAGGTACATACATCATTTAGGCAAACCGAATTCACTTCCAATAGTTGGGATTAGAAGTGAATTCAATTAGCGCTAAAACCAAATCCCATAAAAGCATTAATAATCAAAACTTTAGCTTGATTTAACCAAGCGGGCTACGTTTTTGCCTTTTTCAATTTAACTTTGCTACGCGCCAGCGTTGAAAATGAGATTAGCTTTGACTTCTAGTTCCGGTTACTTTTGCATTCCTGTCGAAATCCAACTATCAAAATCTGTAATTTTATTTCGACTCAGGCGACCCGACGGTGGCATTGCATGGGCTGCGTTTACGTGAATAATGGCTTGTTCGACACTGACTTCGACAGCCCTCTCATTGCCTTTCACAATCGCCTCTAATTTATGAATACTATCCATGATATCAATAAGACGACTTTCAAAGTTCACATTGAAACCCTCAATATTATTAGATAATACATAGGTCTCAGTAGTACGCAGCGCTCGTAACTGGGCTAATACATTTCGCGCGTCTATTATTTGTGAAAGGTATTCGGTGGTATCTGCCGCTTTAGTTTTGTCCAAATCGTGACCATGAATTGCCACTTGTATTTATGAGGCAAACCGTACCACAACATCATAATCAGACAAGTCTAAAAACTCTGTGCCATCATCATCCGAAACTTGGATGTTTCTCATGCAATTGGTTGCACTGGCAAAATTATTTTTGACTTGATCAAAAGTCACTTGAGCCATGTCCATTCCCCCTTATTTAAACTCAATTGTTAATGGTTCAAAGTGGTCAGCAGTTGCAGCTTCATGACCGCTTACTACCAGTACCAATTGCCATGGTTTGGCTTTATTTTTACCACGCAGAATGGCCCCTATTAGATGTACTAACTCTTGATCTAAAGAGACTGATGAGGCTTTACTCATATGTTCACTGTGTCCGCCATGACCATCGTGGGCACTATGATCACCTAGTGCCCAATACGCCGTACTGACCGCTAAGTGGCTCGCCCTAAAGTCATCATTTTTAATCACCTCTGGCGTTACTTTGACGCTTGCTGGAACCAAATAAATGTCAGCTTGAAAGCTGTAGTCTTCAATGTCCATTGGCTTGCGAACAATCTTTAACTGCGCCGTATTAATCGTCGTAAGATTAGCCTCAGGTAATATCAGCTTACTTGTTTTGATTTGCGACTCAGTTACGCGCGACGCGGGCGCATGTGCGCCATAGCTTAATAACTCACTGAATAATGACGCAGTCGTATCAATGGATTGACGTGTAGTGCCATCTTGAAGATAGAAGTCAAAGCCAGCATCGCGATGCTTTTTAATCAGCTGCGCGATAACTTCACCATCTATAAACTCCTTGCTCGGATCCGCATAGTTATAGCCAACTTTCTCACTATCAAAGTACAACTCTGCACGGCCCATATTGGCAAACCGTCCTTCAACAGGCTTGGTTTTTCCTTCACTAAAACCTTGTGGTACAGGTAATGAGTCACTTTGTGTGCCGCGCATGAACATACGCCCACCAGTGACACAATATTCGTTATTATTTACACATTTAGCAGCATTTGTTTGCAGCCATTGATCGTACGCAAAGTCGATAAAAGCATGAAACGAATAGAAAACCGGATCAAACCCTGCTTGGCTATTATCTTCCATAAAGCAAACTGGTCGATTTGACTGTCCTTCACATCCAGCATAAATGGCGTGCATTGGATTATGAATTTGCGCTTCAAACGCGCCAAAATTACCAGCGCGGTTATAAGGAGAGCCACCAAACTCACGCCAATTATTAAAGTGGATTTGGTATGCTAGAAGATAGGGTGAGGTATAACCACAACTAAGTGGTTTGTCCGTTGTCGAGCCTGAGCGATTGAAGCCACAGAAATTGGGATCAGAGACCGTCGAACTACGTCTATTGTTACTAGGGCTCAGCGCTGGCTTCATGTTTCGATGAATTGAATACAAGGGTGAATGTGTATTCTCAAATGCCTTAGGGTAGCGCTGGCCAGTCGGTGCTTTGGTAAAGTTCCAAAAAGGGACTGTTACATTCTTAGTGCTTGGGCCAAATTTGCCTTCGGGATCAGCATTTTGTAATGCCTTTTCAAAGAAGTAAAACTCCGCCCGATGCCAATGCAAAAATGTATCTTTGGCATGTTCACACTGACCAGGATGTACTTTCACAAAATCATCATCACCCAGCCCTAGTTTGCTTTTCAGCAAGGGTCTAAAGTCACAATATTGCAAAAACTCATTACTATTACCAATCCAGTCCTGTTGCGTGCTCAATGCTGCTAATGGCACTACACCTTGGTTCTTAGGTTGCCACACGGTAGGGCAATTATGCACCCAAGCTTGCCACAAAAAGCCTTGAGGATCGTAAATATTGTCACGACTCTTTTGCTTCATTCTGGCAATAGCGTGCTCATAGGCCTTTAGCTCATTATCCGTCAAGGCATCGATGTTTTTTCTGGTTAGCACTTCATCATGGCGTGGCGGCTCGCTTGGAGGTGAAGTTAACTTACAGCCCCCAGTAAAAGCTGCCAGAGTCGCTAACGCCAATGAGCTTAATGTATTACTTTTCATCTTCATTTTCCTTAACGAGTATTACTTGCTCTCTATTAACTTCACTTTTTGCATCATGCCTTGATCTTCATGATCCAGAATATGGCAATGTAATACAAATTCACCGGTGTATTGTTGTTTTACATTGCCGTTAAAGCCTGGCAGAGACTCCGGATAGCGATACTTGCTATAAACCACAGTATGCGGTGCCGAGCCTGATAAATTGACGCCATTTTTGTCAGTTTGAGGCTTATCTGCGCCTTTTTCTATCGCTAATGTATCTCGCCACACCCATTGCTCTTTTCCATCAGGCCCCACTCTTGGGGCATAAAAAGGGTTCACATGAATATGAAACGGGTGCATTGGAGCAAGCCCTCGAGTACATAAGTCCCATCTTTGCCATGTGCCCAGTGTCAATTCTCGAGTTTCGATTTGACCATAAGGTTTACCATCTACAGAGAAAATAGTGTCTTTGTCTTTCTCTTTATCACTGAGATGATGGTTATCTAAAAGCACCCCATTGTTAATATCTTCATTCCAAATGTTCTGACAATTAAAGTCTTTTTTCTCTTGTTTTGCCGTTGCTATCGCTGCATTGACTGACACGCGAGATCCCAGATAAAACATCATGCTTTCTTTATTTTCGCTCTTATCCATCGCGGCGATTTCACCTTGGGTTGGTGCATCATGAGCACGGTAAGATATTAGCTCAGCACTGGTTGGTAACACCGCATCTTTGCTGGCAACAGGTTCACCTTTTACTACTATTTGTAGTAACTCAGCGGTGTCTTCTGGTACACCTTGTAAGGATTTTTGTGGTGCAGAGTCTAAATCCACTAGCCAGTACACCCCCGCTTTACTCGGTGCTTGGTACAGGTAGTCAGCACGATAGCCAGGTTGAAGTGCTTCAATTTCAGTCTTTTGACCGTCTAATTGCCATCTATCGATGCGGCCGGTATTGAATTGCCATCTATCGATGCGGCCGGTATTGAGACCATCAACCGATATTTGGTTCAAAAAGCCCAGTGGAACTGGGTTCATATTGTTTTGCCATTCAGGCTTATCGATCACAGACAACTTTATCGTTTCTCGTACACCTGCATGGATAAAGCGCCAGCGCTGAATTTCATTTGGTCGCATTTCAATTTTCGGTACAACCTGACCATTAATCAGTGTTCTTCGTTTGGTTTTTTGCCAGTCTCCAGGGCCAAAAATATTGAGTGCTTTATCGTCCGCTTTACAATCCTTAACGTACTCAGGTCGTTCATCGGCTTCATAATATTCAATGGTACCATTGCAGTCATAGGCAACCTGCTGAAGCACAAACAGCTGATCTGTTTTATCTTTGATCTGAGCTTGAGTACCAATATCTTTTTTAGGGTTACCGCCTTCAATAATAATGGCACCTGCCATACCACTAGAAACTTGTAATGCTGTAGAGCCGTGAACATGGGCGTGATACCAGAATGTTCCCTGAGGATGAGATTCAGGTATTCTCACTTCATATTCAAACCCTTGACCAGGCTGGATCTCAAGTAGTACGTTGTCACTTCGCTCGCTCGGTGATACCCATAAGCCATGGGTATGGAAATTAGTGACATTAAAGTTATGCGGGGTGTTGATGTGATTGGCTTCTTCATCTGATAGCATGGCATTTGAGTGATGACCCGCATGACCTTTTCCTGAGCATAAATAATCAGGTGCAAGTTCACAGCTCGGTAAGCGATTTTCAAGCGTGAAACGCAATACATCTCCCGGAGCAACTTTAAGCGTCGGTCCAACTGGTGCAGGTTTAAATTCTTTTTGGCCATCTTGTTTATACGCATAGTTTCTTAACCACGTATTACACCCTGCTATCTCTCGCTCGTGATACTGTACCGCTAAAGTAAAGTTAAGTGAGCCACCTTTTGATTGGATGACGGCAGGCGCTACAAACTTATCCAGTTCTGGCGCAATATATTGATAGTCGCAGCTATTTATCCCTTGGGTATGGGCTGCTGATATAAACTCGGGTGTTATGTTAACGGGGTTATAATCTCGTAGATCAAAGTAATTCAGTTCGAATACTTTGTGCTGCTCACTATGGTTTGGGTGATCCACTGTGTGGCTCTCATGTGAGTGTTCTACTGAAGTACATGAGGCGGTCATAACCACACCTAAAATCGGTAGTATCGGGTTTTTCATATGCGCTGCTTATATGCGTTACAAGTATGTAAAAACAATATTAAAAGCAAAAAAAATATAGCGCTATTACATGGCATTACATCAAATTACGAGCGTCAAACTGTTAATGCTAAGTTTTTCGAATAAAAATCATATTCTCGGCGAGACATCGAGCACCTTAGCTCTGGATACTTTGTGGCTCAATATCAAAATTCAGCAAACCCTTTCCACTAACGCAAATAACTCGTCAAGCCCAGTACGTTGCTGCTCAATGGCTTGTGCTGCAAAACCCAAGCGTATATGGCTAAACCGACTTCCTTTATCAAGTGAAAATTCTGGTTCACATTGCACATAAATATCCTGCTTTTTCGCCAAACGAGACAACTCAGAAACATCACGTTTGCTATCCACCCAATATGCCATACCACCTTGGGGGACAATAAAATCAATATTTAAACGCTCCTTAAGTTCACTTAAATGTGTATTCATGGCTTGATGACGCGTCTGATACGCTTTAGTCATGCGTCTCATATGCCGCTCAAACCCGCCCTCTTCCATCCAGTAAGCCACTGCCAATTGAGTTAGCGCGTCATTCTTATGATTCAACAATTGCTTTCGAGCCACAAGCTGCGCTAACACATCAGCCCGAGCACTCAAATATCCGACTCTTGCGCCTGCAAACATGATTTTAGAAAAGCTAGAAATATAAATCACAATGCCACTGGGGTCATTTGCTGCCATCGGCTGAAGCGGTGGACACAAATAATGAAATTCATGATCATAATCATCTTCAATGATGAACACGCCGTACTGTTGACATAGCTGATAAATTGCCATCCGCCGTGGTACAGATAACGTAACCGTTGTCGGATATTGATGCAGCGGTGTCAAGTACAGCAATTTAATATTATTTTGCCGCAAACAACGCGCTAGAGCCTCAACTTTGATCCCTTCATCATCCTGTGCCAACGCAAAAATATTAGCACCGATACTTTTAAAAGCATGTCTTGCGGGAGGGTAGCCCAGCATTTCAATTGCCACTCCATCGCCTTTATTGATAAACGCACTGGCAACCAACGATAGTGCCTCTTGAGCACCATTACACACCAATAAATCGTCACAAATAAGACCCCGGGCTCGGCGCAGGTACGTTTGGATTTGGACTTTTAATAACCCACAACCTGCACCACCTGCGTAATGGAAGTGCTCAATATTACTCTTACGACATGCCTTCACTAAGTAGCGCTTAAACTCATCATATGGAAATGCACTCAAGTCAGGCAAGCCTCCTGCGAAATTATAGCGAAAGCCACTGCGCTCGCTGTCTTTAGGAGGGTTAAGAACAGCAGCAAACCTTGGCGCGACTACAACATTTGGCGACAATGCCGTGCTCACCTGCTCACTACTTGATATTGGCAGTTGAGCATTTACCCAATAGCCACTTCTTTCCTTTACGACTAGCCACCCTTCAGCCACCAAATTTTGTAAGGCGGACATCACAGTGTGGCGGTTCATTCCGTGAAGTTGCGCAAGTTTACGTGCAGAAGGAAGCTTATCACTTGGCTTTAATTTACCTTGCTTGATCATGCTCCGTAATTGATTAGCAAGCTTTTTATGTTTTGCCTCTGACTGATGAGAGTTAGTGTCTATCGAAATCACAAACTGGTCTATTTAAATTGTAAATTCTGGTTGTTTTATATCAACCAAAAACAGCGCATTATGCAAGCAGTAAAACACAAGAGGTGCAATTATCATGCTATCAAAACAAACCTTAGAATCTAGCCGGATAAGATTGGTTCCACTGGCGAGTGAACACCTTCCTGAATTACTACGCTGCGGTAAAGATAGTGAACTTTGGAAGTGGGTATTTACTAACTATTGTCGAGATCAACGCACTATAGAGCAATGGTTTTATGGTTCTGCTCAATTTGATGAAAGCGAACAATTAGTGGTAGCAATCATAGACAAAGCATCAGGTAAAGTAGCAGGTAATACTCGACTTTTTAGAGTCGATAAGTTAAACCTAAGCGCAGAAATTGGCCATACCTTCGTTGCCACTCAGTTTCAGCGCACTCATATAAATACCCACGCCAAGTACTTGCTTTTAAAGTACGCATTTGAAGCAATTGGATTAGTCCGGGTGCAGTTCCAAACTCATGAACAAAATCAAAAATCTCGTGATGCCATCACAAGATTGGGCGCACAGTTTGAAGGTATATCTCTCAAAGATAGGCGCTTACCCAATGGCAACTATCGTAACACCGCACGCTTTTCTATTACTGATGAAATGTGGTCAGACGTAAAAATGAATTTAGAGGCAAAGCTATGAGCTATCCAAGAAAGTATTACACCGAAAACAACCAAGAAACACTATATGCACTCATCGCGATGAACCCCCTTGCAACGATTAACGTGATCCAAGCAAACAAAGTTCGTTCTGTTTTTATACCACTCACCCTAAGTGATGATAAAACCTATTTGCTGGGGCACGCTACTAAAGATAACCCACTCTTTAGTGAAGATGATGATAGCTTCCAAGCCATTTTTCATTGTCAGAATCATTACCTATCGCCTGCGCTGCTTCCCGACATCAAATTACCGACTTGGCTATATGCCAACGTGATTGTTGAAGGTGAGCTAACCTTGGTCAGCCAAGACAATGAAAAATACGCACTAATGCAAAACCAATTACAGCACTTTGAGCAGTTTTCACGAAGCAATTGGCAGCTTGATAGTGTACCACAACCACAACAACGGTCTCTTTTTAACGCCATTAACTTCTTTCAAATCAGGATCACACAACTGCACGGCGCTTTTAAGTTAAGCCAAAACAAATCACCGCATACCCGCATGCAGATTAAGGCTCACCTTGAGCAGTATAAACCCACATTGAGTCAACGAATTATATAAATAACCTGCGAGTTGAACGTAATTTGATAGTAATCACTAACAGTAAAAAAAGGTGACATCTATGCCTGTTTTTACTATGTTATCCAACGGGTTGGATAACAATCAACCTAAATCTGTATCTATACTGTTAGATTGACCTTAGAGTAAGTTACTTTGTAAGGCTAATTTTCACCAAAACCGAATATATATTAGGCTGGTGCTGCTAATAGTGTCTCACCGCACCAGCTGCTATGTTTCAATAAAAAACTTCTATTTTAAGGATAAAATAATGAAAAAATTGACCATGCTTGTCTCTTTTTGCTTACTCAGCGGTTGTGCAACAACAGACTACACTACTATCCCCCTCAGCAACGCCTCGCTATCTAATCTAAAAACGTCAGAAACAGGGAACATACAGCAACGAGAGCACACGGTTACTGTCTCGTTTGATTACGCCATTGAAAATTTCAATGAAGCAACCAACCTATACACTTGCTCTGTGCTATTTACTAACGTTGATGGTACAGCCGTCACCAGCACCAAAAGCGGTAAAAAACATCCCTGTATACTTGATAGTGCCAACGGCAGTATTTCTGTAAGCTGGCCTACACCACTGGATAAGAGCAGAAATGCACCTCAAATGGTGCTATCAAGAATGAAATATCCAATTGAGTACTTTGTTACAATCCATCAAAAAACGGGCAAACATTCCACAAAATTAATTGCAAAGTCAGAAGTAATTAAAAGCCGTCTATAATCTGACATTGTGAATATGCGTTAGCCTCACAGCACGTAAAGCGTAACTGTGGGCTACTACAGTTCACTTTGTTGCCTGATCTGCGCCCTTGTGGGCGCATTGGATGGTGTAAAATATTCAACTTCAGCATCCGCCCCAAAGGCTTGCGTAAACAGTTCGGCTACCTGCGAGGGGGAGCGCTTGGGATCTATCATAAACAAAGGCTCAAGTTCAGCGTTATCAATACCTTTTTGCTGCGCTATATCCAATAGCTTTCTGCCCATATCAGCAAAGCCATTTTCATCTATACCACCCACTATCTGCCCTTCCACTTTAAATACTGCCACTTGAGGAGCTTGATCAAACATGATTTTATTACGCAGATATTGGTCTTGCTCCAGCTTCGCTTGATCGCTTGCGTGCTGACGTGAAGTGATTTCTTCTGCCACAAAACTCTGAAAGCTTTGGCCAGTGTATCGCTCAAAGATTTCGGCATTAGTTGGCCGATTTGAACCTTGGAAAACCTCAACCATAGCGCCATCGCCATATTTTTGCTGAACTAGTCGTTGCAGCTGCTTTACATCGCCATTAGCTTGTTTGATAAGCTCTCCAGCTTCATTCTTACTTGTTATGTAACCCTGCTGATTTTGATATGCCTTCAGCTCACCGTTGATAGTAATACCAAGCACAACTTCCTGTGCTTGCCCATGCTTCAAATAGGCTGATTGAGCTACATCAGGTAACACCTGACTTCTTTCTAGGATCTGCTTAATGTCATTGAGGGCTTCTGTTGAAATCTTGTTGATGGCTTTATTTTCTATCTGAAACATCAGATTAGTTTTTCCAACAAGGTCTGTGGACTGTTCAGTAGCGTGTGCTTTTTTTGAGGATAATGATTCAGCCCCGGTGCTCAACATCGAGTTATATGCACCCTTTGGACTTACCGAATTAAAATACATAACCTAGCTCCTTGATTAAAAATCAATATCGGTGTTTTATTGCCGCATGGCGGCGCCTTTGTAGTTTTTAGCAAAAAATACGCCAAATTTATG
Source organism: Pseudoalteromonas peptidolytica (assembly GCF_012641745.1). Lineage (GTDB taxonomy): Bacteria > Pseudomonadota > Gammaproteobacteria > Enterobacterales > Alteromonadaceae > Pseudoalteromonas > Pseudoalteromonas peptidolytica. The sequence goes on along the minus strand of NZ_WEHZ01000031.1, from coordinate 26,307 downwards.
AAAGCTAAGTCTTTATAAGTAGAGCCAATTTTTTTAATTAAACACACTATATTGAGGCGAGAAAGCATGGTTAAAAGCTAAGCTAGTGTCACTTATTCTCGGCAATACGCCATAGTACTCCACTTGGATCCGTCACACAAAATTCAAGCATCCCCCACGGTTGTTCAACAAGTTCAGAGATCTGAGCACTAAACTTTTCTTCCAAATCTAATTGTAAAATGTGCTTGTACCAGCTTTGCGCATCCTCGACGAGCAAGTGCATCATGAAGTTTTGACTGTGAGTTGGCTCATAAAAGTCTTGGAGTAAAAATGAGCACATGCCTAATTTAAAATAAGCAACGCCCTCAAACTCAGAGGCCATTTCGAAGCCAATAGATTGGTAAAATCGCTTAGAAAGTGCAAATTTTTTAGCAGGCACGAACGATTTTATTTCAACTGTATTGAGGTTATACATTTTATTGTCCTTGTGAAAAATATATGGAGGAAAACCATTTTTGCACTGCTAACCTATGCGTTTTAAAACCAACGCATGATTACAAGGTAAATAGCTTTCAGCTCAGTTAAATAGTTTAAACTCCTGATAAGACAAACCTTTGGAGCTTTCTATTGTGCCATCCTCTGTGAATGTCACCAGAGCCCACGCTTCACATACATCTCTACAATTACCTCCGCTCCAAAAGGCAATAATAGCCTCTCGTTTATCCGTACATTGCTTGATCGTCGCAGAATAATATCTGGTGGGGTCTATGCGTTCATATTCAGGCCACACATTAGATATTGAATGTGTTGTGACGCCAGCCTTCGAGATATAAACCAGTTCTTGCGTCAACAGGTAAGGGTTGCCAAAGTGACCCGCTGACTCATCTAAGATGGATTGTTCAGGGATGTTACGATTTAACTCAAGAGAAACTATTTTTAATTGATAGTCCCCACATTCAGAAACCACTTCCTTTCTAACTGGACCAGGCTGCGCACCAGGAACTAATGGTGAAAACAATATAAAGCTCAACAATAGCCACAACATAATACAATCCTTTTTTATAAAAATACCAATTCGCTAGATGAGCTTGTTATACCAATTTTCTTACTTAAGTGGTCTATTTTGAGGCGAGAAAACCTTGTCGATAACTCCGCTACTGCGTCCTGCTATCGCCAAGGTACCTACATCTGTGTATGCAAGGTAAAAATGGTGCTATTTAGTCGTTCTAAATAAGACGTTTTTTACACTGTTAGCGTCAGATTTACGCCTTCAAATTGAGCAAGTATTAAGACTAATTGGTATTAACCCTAATGTTACTCAACAACACTATCGCACTCGCGATAATATATCAGAGTTCGAACAACTCTCATAAAAGTAAAGCATTATGGTTTTGTTTGTACTTCGACCCTATCTCTGCCTAATTCTTTGGCACGATAGAGGCATTGGTCAGCAGCTTTAAAGGCGCTATCATCATCCAAATTTGCGATTGGTCGGCTAGCGCTCACACCGAATGATGCAGTGACAGAAATGCGCAGCTCACCTAATTCAAAAGGTTCAGAGCGCAATGCAGAAGCCATTTTTTCAACAGCATCTTGAATGTTTTCTCGGGCCTTTAACACCATCAAAAATTCTTCGCCTCCCCAGCGTATAAATAGCTCTTGAGGCTGAACAAAACGCTGTAAACGAGCGGCTGCTATCGCCAGTACAATGTCTCCTTTATCGTGTCCATAGGTATCATTGATACGCTTAAAATGATCCAGATCGATGATCACTAAGTGATACTCTGCTTTTTTGTCCAGCACACTGGGAGTGTGTATTTCTTGGTGATAAAGACGGCGATTTGACGCTCCCGTTAATGGGTCTCGATAGCTTAAGTCATGTAATCTGCGGTTATCTTTTCGCATCAATCTGGTGTTTACTCCAAGCCAAATTAGGATGATCACGGCAGCAAACAACCACAGAGCAAGGAGCCTTAAGCGCTGTTTATCTACGAGTAACTCAAGCTTAGAAAGTTGATGTTTGGCACTCAATAGATCTCTTTCTTGTGCGATCTGCTGAATTTCTAATGCGCTATTTAATGCAGATAACTGCCCTATAATCATTGCTTTTTCTTGTGTATGAGCAGCTTTTAACACGTTCAGTGCATTGCTGGACTCCCCCAGCCCTTCCAGTATTTGTGAGCGTGTAAATTGACTTCTAAGCAACCACCTTTGATGATTCAGCGTAGTAAATATTTGAGTCGCTTGGTTAATCAAAATGGCTGCTTCATCTAAGCTATTTTGCTGATAAAGCGCCTGTGCTTGAATAAGCGCACAGATCCCCTGCTGCTTGGCAAGTACTTCCTGTTTGGCGAGCTGTATACATAACTGAGCTTTTGCTATAGCAAGCCTAGTATCGCCTTCAAGTAACAGTAATCTCGCTTCACTTTTGAGTAATATTGCCTTGTAGAATTCACTTGTCTGTTTATTTTTGAAGGTCAGCGCTTGTTGGAATTTTTCTCTCGCGTCACTAAGTTGGCCAAGACGACCATACGCAAATGACTGATTTAACAGAATAACCAGCATATAATTGGGGTTACTATTTGGTGATAGCGCGTATAGTTCTTGTGCTTTGCCAAGATGTAATAACGCATTTTGCCATTGCTCTAAATGCACATAGAGCAAACCCAAGTTGTTATTAAAAAGTGCATTAAAGTCACTTTCTGGGTATGCCCCCACCAGCTTTATACCATGTAAAAAATACTGCTGTGCCTTAATCAAATCATTTGTCGCATTATATGCAACACCAGCCGTGTTATAAATCTCTAGCAATAAAAGCTCAGCTTGCGCGCTTTTTGCCAGATTAACACTGTGCTCAATGGCAAGTTGTGCTTGTGCCAACTCGCCGGCTCTGATCGCTCGCTTGGCATCCTCCTGCGCACTCCATGCTGCCAACCAATCTAGCTGGTTTGTAACTGCAAAAGTGTCAATCTCACGCTTTATCTGTGCAAATTTAGTATCGTTTCCCATCTTTTGTGCCGCCCGTCTTTGCGTCCACAACAGATAAACTTGCTCTATGTGTGATAAAGATTGACGACTTTCACGCCAAGCTGATAGTGCTTTAAGCGCCGTTGCAGGTTCAGTTTTTGCGCGCTCATAAATGCTCAACAGCGGGTGGTCAGGTGCAATACGTTTTAACTGTGCTTCAGGCGTCAGCCATTTTGCTGTGGCTGTGTTTGTTGCCTGTCGGCTTGATGAAACCAAAATGTATCTAGCGTTGCAACGACGAGCAATAACAAAAGGGTAAGGAGCAGCGCTATAGATACTTTTTTGTACATATTGGATATTGATAATCAAAATTTATCTAAATTATACAATAATGTCACCGGCTTGCCATGACCTCTCTTCGCAGATAGGAGTCGAAAATGTGCCTGTACCTTTGCGTGTTGGCCCCCATTTCGCCAACACGCTCCTGTCATTTTACCTCGATTTACTTTGTGTAAAAGCTCACTTTTAGATACAAACGCTTTATACTAATTATTAACCAGCTAATACCTTAGCTTTTCGTTCAACTTGAGCTGGAATCAAACCCACAGACACGTATCAGTTGCTACGATGTGCAAAACTAAAACGTTGCTCAGGTACAACTTGACCACTTAAGTCGCGTGGCGTGGTATAAAATGCCACGTTAAGAATATCATTGTGGTTATCAAGCTCGATATGGGCAAACCCCCAGATAAAAGCTTTGTTCCAGACTAAGTCATATTCTGGGTAACGTAGTGCTTGGTAGTGAGCAAGCGGAGAATGGGTGCCACGCATTTTTGAGGCTGCACCACTAATGATAAGTGGTAATTTAGGCTTTTTATTATTCGGTAAAACCCTTGAGCAGTCATCTGTTAGTAGCTCCAAATCATGCTCGTGACCCGCGATATAGGCATCAGCATATTCGCATAATTCAGGTAAAATCAGGCGGCGAAGTACGTGTGCTTCGTCATATTTAGTGCCACCCACAGACCAAATCACGTGATGGCCATACACAATTTTCCATTTTGCTGTGGAGTGCTTTAATCCATTTGCAAGCCATGCCAGCTGTTTATGATCTTCACCATTGACGGGCTGCTCATGTCTTTCAATATCTTCAACCTTAGCTTGACCACTAGCAAGTGCACTGGCTAGTCCTTGCTCGCTACCATCAGGCTTTAGAGGAATTTCGTAATAATGCTGACCAGAGAGCAGCATATTAGTATCTAACACAAAAAACTCAACGTCATTGCCTTGTTCTCCTATGGTATAGCTGTAGTATCCTTTCCTGCCCATATGAAAGTTAGCGTGCTTTTCCATCCATTGTGTTTGTAATTTGACACCACGGCGAGAGGTTTTCCAATCATGATTCCCCAAAGCAGAATAAACGACCAAATTAGGATTTTGAAGCAACAAAGGGCTAAGTGGCGCTAAAATTAAATCATCCATACGCTGCTTATCATCCTTACCATCGTTTGCAGCAGCGCCGTCAGGGTAAATGTTATCACCGAGCTGAATCGCAAAATCACAAGGTTTGTTTTGACATAACTCAGCCATCGCTTTGCCAACCACTGCGGCACCTGATGCTTCAGTTGCTGTTTCTGTTCCTGGGTAAACATAAATCGGCGCATGATTAAACTCTGCAATTGGACGGTGCTCTGCAAGCCAATCCGCTTTTTCAGCCGCGATAAACTCGGCCTTCGTTTTTGGAGAATGAATATGTTTAGCCTTGGGATAATCAGGGTGGTACCCACCATCTCCAAAAGCCAAAAAATTAATATTATTTGCGGCCAGTGCCGTGCTATTTAGCGTCAATAGTAAAACAACAAGGGTTATTTTCATTATTATTGCACCGTGTTACCACGGTGCGCTCCTACCTATGGAAGTGGGCTGCGGTATTTAAGGGATAACTCAACAGCAGCATATTCTAAATTAACCAAAAATAATTAAAATGAGGTCACTGTCACCCCAATTTCAAATGAACGACCGTAAGTCTCATATTGATAGTTATACCGTGTATCCCCTTGGTAAATACTCATCGCTTCATCTGTGATGTTTATTGCATTAAAATATAGTTGCGTCTTGTCGGTGTAAAAATACTTCATACTCAAGTCGAGTTGCAGATGGTCGTCTTGATAAACAGCTTGATTGTTTTCTTCAAATAAAAAACTTTTGCTTTTATAAGATGCACTTAGACGAGCACTAATGAGGTTACTTTCGTAGCCAACCATAAAATTAGCAATGGTATCAGATTGATTTGGCAAGTTATCGTCAGCATCAATTAATGTGCCGTTTGCCGAGATCATCAACCCATTTTGGAAGTTTTTCGTGTAGGCTAATTCTACCCCTGTTAAATCAGCTGCACCGCCGTTAATGCTTTGGATAACTTCTTTGTAGCCTTCCCATTTGCCATTATCTTGTACCTGCGCTTTGATAATGAAATTATCAATACTCTTATGAAAAACCCCAGCTGATAGCACCCCAATAGAACCTGGGTAATACTCCAAAGAAAAATCATAATTACTCGACTTGTATGGGTCTAGGTCTGGATTCCCCACCTCAGCTTTGCGTTCAATTTCAATCGCATCATCTTCTTGTGTAGTTTCGGTCTCTATAAGTTGGAATGCCGCGGCATCTTCAAAGCTGGGTCGTGCAATGGTTTGTGTATACGCAAATCGGGTGATCAGTTGTTCACTTAGCTCATACCTCAAAGTCAAGTTCGGAAGTAAATGATCATAGCTATCTTCCACTTGCCACTGATTTATTGCTACACGTTCTATGTCACTGACTTCATCATTTATCAACTCGACACGATTGCCTGTGGTTGCGTAGTCTGTATCCTCATACCTAAATCCTGCAATGACATTCAGCTTTTCAACATCAACCGTTAACATGGCATATAACGCTGTCACAGTCTCTTCACTGGTGTATGAACGCCCTTTGGTTTCAATATCTGTTTCAAGTTGATTTATCGTAAGCGCATCACGCTTGCTAAAGAAGTAATCTTTGATCTGGTTGCGACTTAGGCCAAGGCCAAATTTACCAAGATCATACTCTGGCTCCGCTGCGCTGAAATCTTGCGCTGTTAACGCCCCAAAACCATCATCGTATAATGTTGCATCAACACGATTAAATTTTTCACGATCCGCATACTTACCACCAAACTTAAACTGGGCATTATGTCCAAGCAAAACAAAATCTTTGGTTAAATCCAGCCTAAAACTGATATTTTCATCTTCACTTAAGTTGTTCTCCCATACGATTTCATCTAATACAAATTGATTAAGCTGACCAGATGCTTCGTCTGCGGCTAAAGTAGGTGTCTTGCCATCAAGTACATAACCAAGTGTAAAGTCCTCTCCAGCAAATGCGGTGTCTAAACGATTTGGCTCACTTTCTTCAGACTTTGAGTAGCCTAAACTGTATTCAATAAACCAATCTTGTATTAGGTTTTCTCCACCTAATACCAAAGATAAAATACTTTGTTCTTCGTATCTGTCCTTGGTATCTCTGTCCATCTCTGCGCCTCGAAAGTACGCTGCACTTTGACTTAATTCGTCAGCTAACACATCACCTTTGTCAAATTTGTACTCATTACGCTGGCGAAACTCATCATCAGAAAACTGACTGTAAAGTGTACGCAAGTAATATTTATTAAACCCTTTGTGATGGACGTCTACGTTCAATGCCGCCCCTAAACGCTCCCGAGTAATACGATAATGACGTTGTTCCATTTCTTCGGCACCGAAAAAACTCACTTCTTCATCAGTGTTGACATCGGCCATCTCAAGTGTCTTCCACCCGCCATCGGTTTCAATATTATGAGAGCCAAACTCACGCTCAAACCAAGAAACCGCTGTCGCAACGCCAACTTCAGTGTTGTTGTTCAGTGTATAAATATCAGTAAAGCTGAAGGAGGCTTTAGGGCTAGTTTCGCTAACTTGTTGGTTATGCGATGCTTGCAGCGTGACACTATAACTTTGTTGCTCGCGGTCAAATGCACTTAGACTTTTGACTTCAATGCTACCCCCAACCGCAGAAGCATCCATGTCAGGGGTCACAGTTTTACTTACCTCTAGACTTTGCACAAGCTCACTGGGGATCACATCCATTGCAACTGAGCGCACACCAGCTTCTGGTGAAGGTACATTAGCACCATTAATGGTCACATTATTCAAGTTTGGATCGATACCACGGATAGCGACAAAGCGCCCCTCACCTTGATCTCGCTGAATGGACAGCCCAGGTAAGCGCTGGAGTGCTTCTGCCGCGTTTTGATCTGGCAATTGGCCAATCGAATCAGCGCTTACAATAGACTTTAACGATAAAGCATTTTTCTGTCTATTTAATGCGCCAGCTTGACCTGCACGTTGCCCAATAACAATAATGTCATCCATTTGGTTCGACTGTGAGCCTAATTGCACTTGAACATTAGTCACTTGGTTTTCATCAATGGTGATGGTTTTTGTTACTGTCTTCGCGCCTAGATAGCTTATCTCAAGTGTATAAGTGCCAGCCGGTACATTGGTTGCTGTAAAGCGACCATCTCGCTCAGAAATAAGCGTTCTTTCTAGCTCTTTTATTAATACTTTCGCCCCTTCAAAGTGGCTTTTTTGTGATACGGAGCTAACTTGGCCAGTTAACGTGTTAGCGCTTGCTGCTGAGCTAAGCACAGATCCAGCACAGATCATTGCAACAGCTGAAAGTTTAAAGCTCGTCGGTAGATTTTTTTTCATTATTTGCTCGCACAGGTTGAGTTATACCAATTTGCTTAATTAAGTGAACTATTTTGGGGAAAAATTGAGCAAATATTCAAACAAATTGATATTGGGTTTTGATACCTCGATAAAACATCGTGGCTACCCTAGTGCGAAAAGGTGACGTTTTTATTTCACGTAGATGCTCAAACTCATGACTTTACTGAATAAATATGAATAAATTAGCCGTCTGAGCCAATTAGACCCCTTTACAAGCAGGACACATGCTTACCAGTTGATTGGTTTAGTAAATAAAGAATATTCTTATTACTAACAAGTCCTTATACAAATTTTAAGTTAGCATCGCTGCGCCTTTTCTTACCGTTAGACCTCGCCGCTCGATGGTGCAAGCATTAAATGCTTGTAGCACAGTCAGAACACTTACCGTGCGTAGAAATGGGTGATTTACTTAACCTAAATTCGGAGTTAATAGGTAAGTTAATCAAACTAATACCAAAGTTCAAAAGGCGTAATATCACGCTAGTCAAAAGTTATGATGGTCTTAAATTTTAAAAATTGCAGTGCCTGTCATAAAAATACCGCCTTTACTGCGCTAAATTGACCCTATCGAGTCCAAGCACAAGTTTTTACCATGGCGCGCCTTTTAGAACTGAACGATTAATATGAAACTGCAACCTTTTTTGTTACACCAATCAAAATGGAGCACACTTGTGGGATTGACGTTGCTTGCGATAACGGCCACTTACCACACCTCTGTGCCTAAACCCTTAGCAGATATTAATTTACTCGACTGTCTTGGTGAAGGTGGACTGGCATTAATAACCTTAATGTGGATAGTCGTTACTCTCCTTACTCGTCCAAAAGGTCTGGTAACTAACCTATTGTTTGCAGGATTAAGTGCTATGTATGTATCAATGCTATGGGATTTTTTAGACGAAATGGTGATTTTTACGCCGCCCTATTTAACTAGCTTTGAAGCTATTCCCGCCTGTATTGGTATGATCTTGATGAGTATTGCTGCTCACTATTGGTACAAAGAGCAAAGTATATTTAATCAAACATTGATGAAAAAGGAGCGGTTTTATCGCGATCACAGTATCACTGATTTTGTGACTGGACTTTACAGCATCGAGTACATGAAAAATCAGATAAGCCATGAATTGGCACGCTTAGAAAGCGAACATTGTACTTTTTGTTTAACCATGTTTGATATTTGCAATTTCGCCGCCTTTTCGCGTCAACATGGTCTACAAAAAAGCAATCAACTACTCAGAGATACTGCTGATATGCTTTCTTTAAGTATGCGTGAAAGCGACTTACTATGTCGATTTGCGGCAGATAAATTTGTCATCATTCATCCTCAAACCACACAAGCACAAGCCAATGCTTTTGCCGCCCGCGCAACCGCTTTTATTGCTCGCCACGCCAACTACCATGACGACAAAAATCAACCACAATTCAGCGCGGTAAGGTGGAGCAGTATTGAAATACATAACCAGCAGTGGGAATTTGAGTCGCTCATGACAAATCTTGTCGCTGCATTAAATCGCACTAAGGTCGCTGCTTGATGCAAACGCTTGAATGTCATATGAAGCAATTAGAAAGTTGTTATTTTGCACAGCCTCTCGTCGATTTAGCGCAGCAGTGTGGTGTCCATGCAGACATTACACTAAAAGGCAGCAAGCTATTTCGCTCAGATCTTTTTGCAAACACTACAACCATTTCTTTTGAGCAACTTGAGCGCATTATTATCAATATTTGTGCACAGCCAAGCTGTCGAGAGTTAAGCTTTATATACGGCCAATATCTACTCAACACACTTATCAGTCACTACGGCTCTTTACTGTTTAATTGTCGCAGTATACAACATCTCATCAATGTATTACTGCTCAGAGGGCTGACGATATTTCCGCTTTTCCATTTTAGAAAGTTGCACAAAGAAGATGGTTATCACTTAACTTTTTCACCGGCTATCGCCCAAACTAACGCCACAGTATTGCGTTTTCTATATGAAGTACTGGCTAGTATCCTCTGCGGATATGTTAAATGGCGCTGCCCTGAGGCACGCTTTACCATACAGTTTCCTTTCGATAAACCAAAAGAAATTGCGCAATATCTCAGTTATTTATCTCAAAGCTATAGCTTCCAGCACAGTGACTTTGTGGTTGCCATCAACAAGCCAACATTAATAAAGCAGCAGATCAATAACTTCCCATTTTTGGTCAACAAACAATTACAAATAACACCAAAAAACACACGCGGATTTCTTGCACAGTTACACCGGCTGCAATTGAAATACCCAAAGTATCACAGTGAGCAAATAGCATCATTAATGGGCATGAGTGCGGCAACGTTCAAGCGTAAACTCAAACTTCACAACACGACTTTCTTAACAGAAAAAGATAGGGTACACCGTCAACAAGCTATGTTTTATGTCGCTGAACAAGGCTACTCAAATGAACAAGTCGCCAGTGCACTACACTTTAGTGATATTACAAATTTTCGCCGCGCTTTCAAGCGCTGGACAGGGCTTACTCCTTCTTATTTTCGTAAAACCTAATAACATTTCCCCAACTTGAAATGTAAAGAATTATTTACCAAAAAATTACAAAAAACATTAACAGATAGAAAATTCGTAGATATCTTTGAAAAAACTTTCCCTGTAACCATACACTATATATTTTAACAATTTCTAGAAAATTATCGTAACCTTCTGTCTTTTATACTTATAAAGTTACTTGTCTAATTCTCGTAATGAACTAAGTAGCACTTTACTCAGTGTACCCACAACACTTTGTAAATTTTATTTGTATTATTTGTTTATTTTTTAATCTTGTGTTCTATTATAATGTAACTAGTACGAGTTGATGTACCCAGGTTAAGTTGACTTTGGTTACCCTGATATTTATTTGTTACTTTTTAATCAAATTGAGTTGAATGGTGAGTAGAGTGTCTACAGCAACTGCGCCAAACCGAACTAGTACTAGATAACACAACTAAATAAAACAACATGTAAGGAACAACAAAATGCGTAAATTAAGTGCAATTAGTTTTGCCATTTTAGCGGGCATGACCTCGGTTAATGCTCAAGCGGCTAAGCTCGTTAGCGTAAGTGCTGAAAAAGCAATAGAGAACCAATATATTGTGGTGTTTTCTACACCTTCAGTACTTGATGTAAATGACAGTAAAGCCGTTGCAGCTTTTGCTAAAAAGCAAGCTAACGAGTTGCAAAACAAGCATAATGTCAGCATAACAAGAGAGTTTGGCGGTATCCTTAATGGCGTTGTGATAAACGCATCAGCAAAACAACTCAAAGGGCTAATCCAAAACCCGAATATCGATTATATCGAGCAAGATCAGACTGTCACCGTAACCCCTTCAATTTCTGCAAACGGTGATCAAGCTAACCCAACTTGGGGCTTAGACCGAGTTGACCAACGCAACTTACCCCTCAATTCAAACTATCATTATGATTTTGATGGCACGGGCGTAACAGCGTATGTAATCGATACCGGTGTTCGTATTAGTCACAATGATTTTGGTAACCGTGCCACTCATGGTTATGATTTTGTAGACAATGATAACGACGCAACAGACTGCAACGGTCACGGTACTCATGTAGCGGGTACAATTGGTGGCGGAGAGTATGGTGTCGCTAAAAATGTAAATATTGTTGGCGTACGAGTGTTAGGGTGTAACGGCTCAGGCTCATATTCAGGCGTGATCGCAGGTATTGATTGGGTTAAGAACAACGCTTCAGGCCCTTCAGTTGCTAACATGAGCTTAGGTGGTGGTGCTTCTCAGGCAGTAGATGATGCCGTGAATAATGCTGTGGCAGCAGGTGTTAGCTTTGTTGTTGCTGCGGGTAACGACAATAGCAACGCTTGTAATTATTCTCCAGCACGCGCAGCTAATGCTATCACTGTTGGTTCAACAACAAGTAGCGACGCTCGCTCTAGTTTCTCAAACTATGGTAACTGTCTTGACATTTACGCACCTGGCTCAGGTATCAAGTCTGCTTGGTACAACTCTGACTCAGCAACAAACACCATCAGTGGTACGTCAATGGCTGCACCACATGTTGCAGGTGCAATTGCACTATACTTGGATGAAAACCCAAGTTTAAGCCCATCTCAAGTTGATTCACTGCTTAGCCAACGCGCTTCTAAAGGTAAAGTATCTAACCCTCAAAGTGGTTCGCCAAATGAGTTACTATACACACTTGCCGGAGGCACAGATCCAGACCCTGATCCAGATCCGGTTCCTAAGCTAGAAAATGGACAAGCAGTTACAGCTTCAGGTTCAACGAACCAAGAGTTGCTTTATACAATTGATGTACCTGCTAATGTAACGCTAAACGTGTCTATTTCAGGTGGTTCTGGTGATGCAGACCTTTATGTAAGAAAGGGCGCTGAGCCAACAACAGGTGTATTCGACTGTCGCCCTTACCGCTATGGTAACAATGAATCTTGTACTTCAAATTCAGGCCAAGGTGGCACTTATTACATTAAACTGCGCGGCTATACAAGCTTCTCAGGCGTATCACTAGTTGCAAGTTATTAAGGTAATACGTTATCAATAATTCTCATTTCGTTTGGGATTTATTGAGAAAACACGTACAGTGGTAGCCCTTATTGGGCTGCCACGTTTGTATTGATGAGTATAGTTTTAGATCTCCATTCCAAGTTGTTACAGCAACACTTTTACGATCATGTATCTCAGCATGAGCTGCACACTGAAGTTCCACTGATTTCAACAAGTATCTCCCAAGTTAAATTACGTGGCATTATCTACCATCGTAATGCTCAGGTTGCCTCGTCAATGCCAGAAGATTATGGCAGTCTCATTTTAATCCAAAAAGGGTCGGGCTGGTGGCTTACTCAGCAATCCATAAGTGCCGCAGATAACATGCAGCTGATTTTTATTGAAGCAGAGCAAAAGCATATCTTTCACCTGCCAGCACATTATCATGCCATTAGCTTTAACTTTCCTATTAGCTGGTTGGTTAAACATACCGGCAAAAGGCTAACACATGGACAAGCAATCAAAATAACTCCAGCGCTCTCACAGCTATTTACTCAAGCACTATTCGTTAAGCAATTAACTAAAACCCAAGCCCAGTGGCTTGAAGCAAATATTCTTCAAAGCCTGAGCCATGCCCTACAATGTTGTCATCTACACTCACCGCTTACAGCGTTGAAGCAGCTGATAGTTAAACATGCGAGTAATGATGCGCTGTGTATCGATATGTTATGTGAGTATTCAGGTTGGTCAAAACGGTATATTCATAAGCTTTTTACTCGCTCTGATCTCAGTGCCTCAGAATACTTAATTCGTACACGCTTAAATCACGCTTATTTTGAATTGGTAGAGCAAAATTCATCACTTAACCAAATCGCCATTAACTCGGGTTTTAAGAGCCAAGCGCACTTCAGCCGTCGCTTTAAACAGCTTTTTGCTCTTTCTCCTAAGCAAATTCCACAAAGAGTGCACTCTTAGGCAAAACCTTCCACCACAACATGGTATAATAAGAATCACTCTCATTTTTATAGCAATAAATCACTGGCACTGTGATAGTCGCAACTATCCTAGGTTCGTTATCAACATTGGCCAAACAGAATGATAAAAACCCGTGATGTAAGCAGATTGATATAGATATTCAGCGTATTTAACCTGAGTTTTAGGTAGCGCATCAGCTAAGGTGGTTTAGTTTTTAAAGGATAATAATGCGCAAAACATTATTTAAATGGCACAGCCTAATGGCACTGATCGCAATGTTGCCATTACTCATCATTTCACTCACTGGCAGCATGTTGGTATTCAAATTTGAGATAGATAGCATCCTTCTCAAAGATCAAGCCACCTTGAATTATGTAGGCCAAGATATTCAGCGCAAGCCAATGAAAGAGTTAGTCAATTTGGTTGCCGCTGCGCACCCCGACTATGAAATTGGTAGTTGGGAGCTATTTGATGACGGCTACGAGGCCGATAGAGTTTATCTGCTAAAACATGGTACTGATACTTGGTTTAAAACCTACCTCGATCCCTACCAAGGAGAAATGCTGAGTGCGCCTGTGGGCATACACAGCGACTTTACCGACTTTATACTTCACCTTCATTACACCTTGTTGCTCAACGACAGCAACCGCTATTTTCCAAATATGGGCGTCGCTATCGGCTTATTTATTGCGATTCTGTTTACCTTTTTAGGAGTGTCTGGTTTAATTATTTACCGTCGTTTTTGGCGACGTTTTTTTAGCTTTAGACGACACACTCCAAGAGTAATCTTGTTTTCTGAGTTACATAAATTAATTGGAATATGGAGTGCACCGGTATTACTGTGCCTTGGGATAACAGGTGTCTATTTTAACGCCGTAGATTACTACCATGAGGCTTTTGAACATGATGAAGCTGATCATCATATTGTCAGTCAAGCAATGTTTAATCGCACACTCGACTTTGATGCAATGATGGCGCAGAGCCTTGATGCAATTGGCGGCTTTACCCCCACTTACTGGTTATTTCCGTTTGAACCACAACAAAAACATATCACTATTTTTGGCAGCGTTGCAGATACGAACCCTTTTATTAGTAACTACGCCTCTACTGTAAGCTTCGATGCCACTACAGGCGCACAAATTGCCGTGTATGACATTCGCACAGCAACCTCTCTAGAGAGGATAATTGATAGCTTTAGAAAACTACATTTTGGTCACTTTGCGGGGCTTCCAAGTAAAATTATTTGGTCTTTAATGGGGCTTGCGCCTATTTTACTTGGCTTTAGTGGTGTCTATTTATGGTGGCAACGAAAACGCAAAAAACATCAAAGTCGGCGTTTGCGTAAACTCGCTTCCCAGTAAGCTGAGCCTGGAGTAAAGGCTGAGCCAACACATTGCTTTTGGATTCGCGTTACGTTACTCCCTTATCTGGTCGGCACGCTTTGCTAAAGCTTAGGTACCTGCACCTTCTAAGCTAGATAAATTCACTTCCAGTAGGCGGCTTGGGAAGTGAATTTGAGGCAGCTTTCGCTATGTATAATTAGCGCTCAGCGCTAACTAAAACACACCCAGCACCAATAAATGTCACACCAAATACTCTACCAATTACATGACCAGACACCCATTTTATCGCTCGCTTTTTAGCACTTTGAGCCAGAAATGAATACATACATAAGCAACAAAAAGATAGGCACATAAAAGTAGTGACCAGCAACGAAAACTGCGCTAAGAGTGGTGCTGAAGTATCGATAAATTGTGGGAATAATGCCGTTGTAAAAACAATAGCTTTTGGGTTAGTTAACGCCACCAGCACACCATCTAGATATAGTCTCACTGCGCTTTTTTGTTTTTTTACACCATCTGGAAGAGATACCTGACCTAACCCTTTTCGCCATAAGTTGACCCCAATATAAATCAAATAGAGCGCGCCTAATATTTTCACAACCGTAAATGCCGCTGTTGAGTGGAGCAATAAGCCACTCAAACCAATAACGGCACAGCTCGACATCAGCAACAACCCTGAAACGTTACCAAATACAGTTAGCAACGCCCGCTTAAAACCCACAGCTAAACTATTCGTCGCCACCAACAATGCAGCGGGACCTGGTGTCGCTGTGGCCAGCAGCGCAATTGTACAAAAAGCTAGCCAACTTTCAATTGTCATAAAACCACCTATTTCAGAGATGAGCTTACTCATTTAGACACGGTTTTAACCAGTGCCCAAAATATAGACATTTGCATAATAACCACATCACCGCTCATATTTAAAGCATTTTTAGTAATGAGAAATTAAATAACCTGAGGTTAGGATAAAGAGTGAACTAGCTCATTGTTTTTAAGACCATATTCAATTATCCCCTACTCTAGCCAGACTGCTTTGGAGATAACACCGCTTTCGCGTCCTGCTTTTACCAAGGTACCTACACCTTGTAGGCAAGGCGAATTTACGTACCAATAACTGCCTATTGGAAGTGAATTCAACGCAGTTGGTGCTAAATCTGGCTGCTAGCAAGGCATTAATTATCCGAAGCTCTGATTAAATAATCAATAAATAAGCGTAACCGATGTGGCATGTTGTCTCTATCTCGATATAACAAGTGAACCGTTCTCGGTTGCCCAGACCACTTTGGTAGCAAACGAACTAACTTGCCACTTTCTATCCACTCACTAGCCATAAAATAAGGGATAAAACCCACACCAAGCCCTTCAATCACAGCTCGAGAAACAACATGTAAATCATCAGCTTCTAGTCTAGCGGGAGGCAAAGGCGTATAGCTAAATTTTTCACCGGTGGTGGTCTCAACCAGCTCCCAAACCCTGACAGGGTTACTTAAAATAACAGGCAGCTTTTGTAGTTCTTTAGGGTGGCTAATTGTATTTGCTTCAATTAAAGCTGGACTACTACACACTATTGACTTTACTTGCTTCAACGGTCTGCTTATCCAATCAAGCGGAACCTCGTCACAGGCTCTGAAAGCGAGGTCAATATGCTCTTTTTCAAGATCAATATTTTTATTAGACAGTGAAAGGTTAATAGATATTTTTGGGTATTCGCGCAAGAACGCATTAAAGATATGCGCTAACTTATATTGAGTAAAATTATTCGGTGCTGACACGTTAATCGTCCCACTCGCCTCTCCTTTTTCATCAAATAGCGCATCACCTGCACTTTGCAATGCTTCTAACAATCCGCCACAACGCTGAAAATATTGCACACCGCTTCCTGTTAATGTCACTCTATGCGCATCACGATTCAGTAATCGCAATTGTAATGATTGCTCTAAGTTTTTGATACGTCTGCTTAATGTAGAAATAGGCATACTCAATTCAAGCGCTGCTTTACTAAAGCTACCTTGCTTCGCAACGACCCAAAATAGTCGCATATCATCTAAAGAATAGTTAATTTTCATATTTGGAATCTAATATATCAAAAACGCTTATATCTTGTTGATATTGGAATATATAAACTTATCTTAATTTCATTCAATTAGTTACCCATTTATATGAAAAAAAATGCCATTATCGTAATGATGCTTGTATGTGCATTCTCTTGGGGCAGCGTATTCCCCTTAGCAAAAGTTGTACTCCAAGATATGTCTGGCTTATCGCTGTCCATTTGGCGCTTTGCGATTGCTGTTTCTAGCCTTTTAGTTTTTATGTATATAACCAAAAAGCGCATAGTTTCATTATCACTAACTCAGTATCTTGCGTTAGCAGTCATCGGCTCTATTGGCATTGGAGGGTTAAACTTTGCTCTGTTCTCTGGACTGGAGCACACATCAGCCACAAATGGCGCGTTAATCATGGCTTTAAGCCCCATTGTTACTGCACTTCTGGCAGCCATCGTTGATCAAACCTCCTTGCGGAAATTGCAGCTGTGCCAACTTGGCATCGCCTTATCAGGGGTTTTATTGGTCATTACCAAGGGTGATTTAAACAGCCTTATCAATTTAACAATCAATAGAGGCGATGTGACTATTCTCATCGGTATGTTGGCTTGGTCATGCTACACGGTCTGTGCATCCAAGGTATCGCATTGGTTAGCCCCCCTTGAATTTTCATTAATAACGATGGCTATGGGACTGACGACCTTGTTAATAATTAGCTTGTTTAGGGCAGAAGTAACACCTTGGGAATCGTTTATCACTTTGCCTAACTTCTCATTGGCGAGTTTAATTTACATCGGCGTCTTTGGCACCGTGGTTGGATACCTGTGCTGGAACAGTGGAGTGAAAGCGTTTGGCTCCGCAAAAGCCTCGTTATACTTCAACTTGGTGCCGGTATTTGCTGCTTTGGTTTCTGCGTTGATGGGACAAGCAGTCAGCGCAATTCAGTTAATGGGGATGTGTGTTGTATTAACTGGATTAATGATGCCTACCCTACTGCGCTTTATTAATACCAAATATGCAGCTGTCACAGCCTCAAAAATTAAGAGTTAAAATTGGATAATGGCTCATTTATATTAGTTGGGGGTATTACTTCAATTGATAGCAGCATCAGGGTGAAATTCTGCATTGAGCAGTCGCTGCCATTGGCGATCCCACTCTCTAGAGCGCTTTAGCTGGCTTAAGCCTTTGTTAAAATCGTTTTTCAACACTAGGCTACCCTCTCGAGATTTAGGAAATAAAACGTGGGCGGTGTAGGCCAAGAATGGTTTGTCGCTCGCATGAATTAACGTGGCATGCTCTGGTGTAAAGGCTTTAATGAGCAGCGCCTGCATCGCGACATCACTTAGCAGCACCAAGTCAACGCGGTCGTTGAATAGCATGTTTAAGCTGTGTTTATCATCCGTCACCATCAACACATCCAACTCACCTTGCTCTACCGCTTTATGAAACTCTGGCACATATTCATACCCCAATGTTGCACCAATCCGAAACTTTTTCAGATCATATATGTTTTCCCATTTTGGCAAAGGAGTTGTCTTTCTAAAATAGGCGAGCAAATTGCCTTTATAAATCTCATCGCTACAATAAAACGAATCAGCATATTCAGGCTCACACACCCAGTAAGACGCCATATCAAATTGCCCCAAGTGAGTTGATTGAAAGCTACGCTTCCAAGGCAAATACTCAAAGTGTACTTGGTAGCCTTGGCTTTCTAGTGCTAGACGGATGATATGGTTAACAAAACCATCGTTTGCAAGTTGCTTGCCCGTATATGGAGGGTATTCTCCGGTGGCAACCGTTACTACACGCTTAGGTTGAGCCGAAGCGAACAATGAACAAGCCAATAAAATTAAACTCAAAAGTTGAATCATTGTTTCTTCACTATAAAAAACGTCTCTTTTAACTATAGTTGCTTTTTCGAACACCTTCTTCCATAAGCTAATTGCCAGCTTTAATACCAATTTTCTTAATTAAGTGGTCTATTTTGAGGCGAGAAAATCTTGTCGATAACTAGGCAAAAATTTTGCTATTTAGTTGTTCTAAATAAGAAACCTTTAACGCGTTTAGCGTCAGATTTACTCCTTCAAATTGGTATAACTCCCGCCTTTTGTGGTTGAAATAGCGTGTTAGCGATGTGCAAATAACACATAGACACCCAAAGACTTCACTTATCACGTAAAAGCTCTTACAATACCGAGGCCATTTTTGTTGCAGATAGTTATGTATAACCCATTGTCAAAGCTAGTTTTAATGATAACGTTATTGGTTGCCCTTGTTGGCCAAACCATGGCTTTTGACTTTGTAGGCAGCAAGGTTTCAGCTTCAATCATAGAAGCAGCCGAGCATCAAACTGTAGTATTGAGCGATGGTAACCTGTCTACAGATACCGATGACTGTTGTGATACACAGTGCTGTGAAAATGACTGCATTTGTCCAGACAACGCATGTACTACATTTGTTTTCATCACACTTCGGCTCAACGTTCCATATCGATTACATACTCATGACCTAGATATTGGTCTGACGCATCGGTACACCGGACGGCATGTGCCGCCCCTTGAACGACCACCTATTTTACCTTCTCCATTAATACCGATATAGCCTGAACCTCAGGTTTTATATCCCGTAGGCTAACTACAACCAATACAAAATAATACCAATGTGCGTAGCCGTCAGTGTGCAACGGACACAGCATGCGTTGTAATACCACTTTGTTTTAATACTTGCTCAACTTGAGGGAGTAATACCAATTCGACTTAATAAAGCAAATTGGTAAAAGCAGAATATGTTGCAACTGAACTTTACAGCTTGAGTGCTTGGTATTGCTATTCAAATGAAGTAGACATTGCTAAACGTTGGTGTCACACCCAACGCTTTGTATTATTAGAGGTAAAAATGCGATATACATACTCTCCAGTGGCACTCGCCATCCTATTAGCTCCATCTATATCTCATGCTGGAGAACAGCATCACCATGAGCATGACGACAATAAAATTGAAAAGATTCAAGTAACGGCATCACGCTTAGGACGGATCGTAACCGAGTCAGCAACAAGAACAGAGATTATAAATGGTGAAGAAATCCAAGAAAAAGCCCTAATGCGTCCGGGTAATATTTCCATGTTAGTTGCCGAAACAGGCGGAGTGCGAGTACAAAATACCTCCCCAGCCCTTGGCAGCGCCAATATTCGTCTACAAAGTTTATATGGTAGATACACCCAGTTATTGAGTGATGGATTGCCACTCTATGGCGGGCAAACAGCTTCAATTGGGTTATTGCAAATCCCGCCCACTGATTTAGCCAACGTTGAAATCATCAAAGGCTCAGCCTCCTCGCTTTATGGTGGCTCCGCACTTGGTGGAGTGATTAATTTGATCTCTCGTACTCCTTCAGATGAATTTGAAGGAGAAGTATTACTCAATGCTACATCAAAAAGTGGTCAAGACATCACTTCGTACTTCGCAGCACCTATTCATGACACCACAAGCATGTCATTAACTGCTGGGATACACCATCAAGCTCAACAGGATTTAGATGATGATGGCTGGCTTGATATGGCAGGATATGAACGTGCAACAGTTCGCCCTCGTCTATATTGGGATGGTGAAGACGGGGAAAGCTTGTATTTTACGCTTGGCGCAATGACAGAGAATCGTGAAGGCGGTACGCGAGAGGGAGCAACACTAGCTGATGGTAACCCCTTTGTTCAAAGTCAGGATTCACAAAGCATAGACGCTGGCTTTATCTTTGATAAGCCACTAGCACAAACACTGAGCCTAAACCTACGAGGCTCGATGATGCACCAAGAGCATGATCACATTTATGGTATCGTTGAAGAAAATGACACCCATGAAAGCTACTTAATTGAGTCTAGCGTATCCGGGTATAACGACCATATTGCATGGCTTATTGGTATGGCATATCAAGAAGATAGCTTTGATTCACAGGACTTTTCAACTTTTAATTATCGCTATCAGGTACCGGGATTGTTTTCACAGGTAGATTATGAAGCAAGTGAAGATCTCGCTGTGTCATTGAGCGCGCGTACAGATTGGCACAATGAATTCGGCACTCAGTTTAGCCCGCGTATTTCGGTATTATACAACCCGGAACATTGGATTATTCGAGGCTCTTACGGACAAGGCTTTTTTGCCCCAACACCTTTTATTGAAGACATCGAAGATACGGGCTTGTCACGCCTTATGCCCATCACCGATCTTGAGGAGGAAGAAGCAACAACTGCCTCTATTGACCTAAGTTATGTCACTGATAAATTTGAGAGCAGCATTACTTTATTTTCCTCTGACGTTGAAAATGTCACGGCGCTAGAAGTTGTTAATTCGAATACGCCTTCACAGCAGCAACAGGTTCGCTTAATAAATACGAGTGGCCAGAGCGAAATACGGGGCGCAGAGTTACTACTGCGTTATCGTTGGCATGATATCAAATTCACAGGAAGCTATTTATACACAGATGCTACTAAAAACAGCATGTTCGATGCCTCTCGCGTACCACTTTATTTAACCCCAACACACACCGCTGGTGCAGTTATCATGTGGGAGAAACATGGCAGCCACTTATTGGGTTTTGAAGCTTACTACACGGGCACACAACACCTTGAAAACAACCCATACCGAACCAAAAGCGATGCCTATTGGCATCTCGGTCTACTTGGGCAAATTACAGTGGGAAATATTAGCTATTTTCTGAACGCAGAAAATTTACTCAATGTAAGGCAAACTAAAGAGGAACCGCTGCTGTTAACTACACAAGCGCCAAGTGGCCGCTGGACAACTGACATTTGGTCACGCAATGATGGATTTACCGTCAACGCCGGGATACGAATAAAATTTTAACCTTAATGATTCTTTAACAAAAATAGAGTAAACTACCTAAACTTAGTCATTTTTGATTAACTAAAAAACAAAAGACAATGTTAATTCATTACTTTTAAAATAACATGTTAAATCAATGGCTGAGTTTACGTAGTTAACCTGGGGCTGGATAAAAAGAGCACTAAGTCCTTGCGGGTTGTGTTCACCCCATTTAACTAGCACGCTTGGAGAATAGCTTCACGTATCAAAAGCGTGCCTCGGGATAGTTATCCAGATCTCAGGTTAGTTAATAACTATATGTGTTAATAAGGATTATTTTAATGAAACTTAGTTCAATCGCCGCAATAGTCAGTCTAACGCTATGCAGTGCAACATTTTCTGTTGGTGCCACCGAACAAGAAGAAAAAACAGCAACAATCGGCGAACAAATCTTAGATAAAGTAAAAAGCAAACTATTAAATGGTTTTGGCTCTTTACTTGCCGACGCTGTATTTGGCTCTGGTGGCCCGCAATACGTAATGCTTAGCGAAGAAAGCCTACAAGCGATACAAGATAGAGTTAGAAAGGAAATTGTTCGTGATGCTGAGTATGACTTTATTGCAGAGTTTCGCAGTGTAGAAGCAAGCTTAAAACATTATGGAGATACCGTAAAATACAAGGGTGAAGATCCAGTGTTATTAGGTGGTCTGTTAATTAAAGCCAATGATTTAATTAACCACAGAGCACTTAACAGTCGCTATAATGATGACTTTTTCTACCTTGCTGATACCTACGCGCTAGCTGCATCTGTAGTCGTTGCAATATATACTGAGCGTCACTTAGCAGGGCTGGTACCTAAGTCTACCGTCGTGACCGCAGCAAGAAATTTAGCCAACCAACTCAGCACAATGCTAGCACAGAAAAAACAAGCCGATCTCCCACTTAGATCAGGCTGTGACGACCCAGACCCTTATGATCAAGCGGTTGAATATAGATGCTGGCTAAGAGACCCGTACGGTAATCACCTAGCGTCTTATGTGGTTGAACCTCAGTACCCTGAAGACCATGCTTATTGGGAGAGTAGAAAAGCACAAGCTGAGCTGGAATACAAACAAACAAAGTTTGATAAGATCCAAGCCGTTATCGACCAGTTAAGAAACCTGTAACGTATCGCATACTCGCGTACATTATAAATATGCTGAACGTGGCATAACTTTAACTTTTAGCTAAAGCGATATTACGCTGTTAACCATAGCTATTTTAGTTGATTAACTCCCTTTTATGCTAAGTTCAAGTTAAGTAAAAAAGCCAGTGACGCTATCACTGGCTTTTATTTTGATGCAATAGCTATATTACCTAAGCTGTTACAGCGCTAATCCTAGTATTTGCGCTGCTTTTTCTAAATCGATATCGCCGTGCTCACCCAAAGCAGTCATGCCGTTCTTTTCAAGATTAGCAACTACCGCCGAGATTGCTTTTTCGTCCAAATCGTAGTCTGTTAAACGCGTTTTAACTAGCATCGCTTCAAAAAAGTCTTGCACTGCTTTGATTGTTTTATCAATTTGCACCGCCGTGTCGGCTTCGTTAATATCAAAAACACGTTTACCTAACTGCTGGATTTTCTCTGCTTTTTGCTCTTTCTGTGCATACATAAGCGCTGGTAAAACAATAGCAAGCGTTTGCGCATGATCTAGGTTGTATAGTGCCGTCAACTCATGCCCTATCATATGTGTAGACCAATCTTGTGGTACACCTTGACCAATTAAGCCATTTAACGCCATGGTAGCCGACCACATCACATTAGCTCTGACATCATAGTTTTCAGGCTCGCTCAGTGCTTTTGGACCTTCAGTGATGAGTGTTTGTAAAATACCTTCTGCAAATCTATCTTGTAGCGGCGCGTTTACCGGATAAGTCAGATATTGCTCAATTACATGAACAAACGCGTCTACTACACCGTTACTTACTTGACGAGGCGGTAACGAGTAGGTGTATTCAGGGTCAAGTACTGCAAACTGTGGTTGTACTGTGGGCGATGAAAATGCGCGCTTCTGCGAAGTGGCTTTTTTTGTCACCACTGAGTTGCCGTTACTTTCTGAACCTGTTGCTGGTAAAGTCAATACAGCTCCGATAGGTAAAGGGTCGCTAAAGCTTGCGCCTTTAACCAAAATATCCCACGGCTCGCCATCAAAATGATAGGCAGCTGCAACGAACTTTGCACCATCAATCACGCTACCACCACCCACAGCAAGAATAAAGTTGACGTCGTGCTCCTTTGCCGTGGTCACCGCCTGCATTAATGTTTCGTAGGTTGGATTAGGCTCTACCCCCCCAAACTCAATGACATCAACACCAGCCAATGCGCTCATTGCTTGGTCGTATACCCCATTCTTTTTGATAGAACCACCGCCAAACAGCAATAGCACTTTTGCTTGCTCTGGTAATCTTGATGTTATTTCACTCATTTGGCCTTTACCAAAGAGGATTTCGGTTTGGTTTTTAAATACAAAATTAAGCATGCTTAATTCCTCTGTGTTGTCTATACGGTAGATATAACGTTCATTCTCTACACTTTGGCTCATTCTCAGTGTAGTTTTTATTGATTTTTGTCTTATTGTCGCCTGTCTGCTACTGGCTGTGGCTTAATCGCGCCCAATACTTGCAATAGCGATAAATATTTTTATGTTTAGGCGAGTAACCAAAAACAGTGAGAGCCTGCAAGCTATGCAAGGCGGTATTCGACATTGCACCACTACTCTTTTAATACAAAGCGCTGTAAATAAAGCACGGCGATTTAAAAGTCTGATATCGTTGCGCTTTACCTGTGTTAATGGAAGCATAATACGTGATTTGCGAATTGAGGAGAATTCGGATAAGTTTGGAGGAGCAATCAGAATTCTTATGGCTTAATATGTTATGTCCCATCTAACCCAGTTAAAAACCTTTGTTGAAGTGTACCGCTGCAAAAATATTACCAAGGCTGCTGCCAATTTAGGCATGTCGCAACCCGCAGTCACGGCACATATTCAAACAATGGAATCAGTGGTCGGAAAAGCCTTATTTGAACGCCAAGCAAGAGGCGTAAAACCAACTCCAACAGCACATGACTTAGCACTTCAGGTATCTAGTCATATTGACATTTTAGAGCAGAAGATAACCTCTATACGGGCGAGATCAGAGGCTGTGTTTGGAACACTAAACATTGCAGGCCCTGCTGAATACATCAGCTTTGTGTCGGGCCCACAAATTGCTAATTTACTCCAAGCAGGTAATATCAATGTAGTGCTACATATTGGCAATAAGATTAATATTTTTGATGCGTTGCTCAATGATACCGCCGATATTGCAATTGCTGCATCAACCCCCGATCCTGCAATATTCGACTATCTAGTGTTAGATAAAGAGCAACTATGGCTCGTCATGAATCGTCTAGAAGGACGAGAGATCCAAGACCGTAAGATCACCGCAGAGTTACTCTCAACCTATAATGTTGTAACTTACGATCAAGACTTGCCACTAGTACGACAATATTTTGACCGCGTATTTAATGCCAGCTGTAACTCCAATGTTATTGCAATTTGTCCAGACATTCGCGCCATCGCACACATTATCCGCTCGGGTATTGGTTATTCAGTACTACCAGACTACTTATGCCGTGATTTAATTAAAGCTGGAGAGCTTATCCAATTGGGATCTGTTGGCCCAGAGAACAACATCTACTTAGTATGGAAAAAAGGCGCTTTGAAGCACCCGCGTATTGCATTTGCAAAAGATGTCATCTCTGCATTTGCAAATATTAACTACCTATCGAATTAAAAACTTGTAAAAAATAATTCTCCGCAGATTTTTTCTCGGTTTCCCTGTTACTTTCATGTGAACGAATAGAGACGGGGTTGGAACAACAATGGACTATCAAAGCCAATATCGTGACTTAACAATTTATTATAACGCGCTAAAAAAAGCGACCAAACAAAATGGTGCTGTACCAGACACAACGCTAAAGTGGCTCAGGCTGGTTGAAACGACATTATTTGAATTACAAGAGCTTGCCCACATGGAAAAAGCCTATATTCAAAAATCAAGAACCATGAATAACCTGATTGAAATGGTATACTCTAGTGCGCCAAATCTAGAATAATCACCGTGCGGTTCGATTATAAAGCAAATAAAAAAGGTGCAGTTAAAAGCACCTTTTTTATTAAAACTAGCGAGCCTAATCTTAGGGCGGAAAAATAGTCAGCTTATAGCAATTTTCTTAATTAAGTGATCTATTTTAAGGCGAGAAAACCTTGTCGATAACACCGCTTCCACGTCCTGCTCACGCCGAGGTACCTACGTCCTGTAGGCAGGAAAAAATTTTGCTATTTAGTTGTTCTAAATAAGGATTTTCTAACGCTGCTCACGTCAGACTTACTCCTTCAAATTGAGCAAGTATTAAGTCAAATTGGTATTACTTATCTAGTCAGTGCATTTTAGCAATAAGTATGAGTTTACTCCTCGAAGCTAAAACTCTGTCGACAAGGTCAATTTACGCCCCATTAATACAATAATCAGCTGCGGGAATCTAATTTACGTACCAATACAGTAGCTAACCGCTATACCGTTATGAACTCTTCAAAGCTCAAATTAAATGCTGTGGCTTTTGTAATGGTTGCTGTCGAACAATAAAACCAATATAAAGTACCGCTACACACAACAACATAGGTAGTGCTTTTAAATACTCAAAATAATCATAAAAGAAAGTTACTTCCCAAAATATTTTTGCGAACTCTTCGTTAACACCCAGGGCGGGATCGCACTTTTAGCTAATTTATGATCAAATAGCGCCAATCCCATTGCTAGGCGCAACCAATGAACCTGATTGAACACCTTACAGTTGTAGAAGAAACTCGCTCTGATATTAACAAA
>NZ_WEHZ01000030.1 GCF_012641745.1 Pseudoalteromonas peptidolytica | reverse complement strand
CTTTCGAAGTATTCAAACTCAAGTTTTATTCGACTCCCAACTCGTTGGCTCGTTGCTTTTCAGCGCTGCTCCCCGTGTCGGTGGATGCGCATTATAGGGAGATCCGATTTAAGTGCAACCCTTTTTTTGAAGAAAATTGCAAAAAATACGTTGTTCGCACAGAAATCACTCTATCACTGTTGTTTTTGTATGTTTCACATACAAAAAGAGCGCTAAACGCGCTCTATTTTTAATTCCCAGCCAAATTGGGATAGGTAAGCTGCTTCTTGGACAAGCTCTGCTAGCATCAAGGGGTGAAGGGATAACCATGGATCAGGCATTTGCATAACCAAAGACTTTTTCTCTTTACTACTGGCTTGCACTGTCACCTTGGGTAGCACATCATCTTTTCTGCGCATAGAGAGTAGAACCCCCAAGCGCACTATGACACATAGCAGCTTAGTATACTCAAGATGACAACTTAGCTGCTCAAAATCTTTAGCAACCAGATCGGCTCTATGATTTTTGACTATAGCCACAATAATATCCTTTTGCGCTTTACTGTATCCAGGCATTGAGGTATTGGCCAAAATATAACCGCTATGTCTATGATACTGTTTATAGTCAATCAACAAGCCTATTTCGTGAAGGAATGCGATAGCCTTTGCTAAATGAAGGCAAGCTTGCTCATCGAGCTTCCAGCTCGACGATACTTGAGCAATGATCTCAGATACCACTTCGTAAACGCGCTGCGCCTGCTCGGTGTCAACATGATAACGTTGAGTAAAACCATCTAATGTACGTTGGCAGATATCAACAGCCTGAAAGTCAGGGATCATACTATAGAGCACTCCTTCACGAAGCGCCCCACCGGCAAGGCCCATTGATTGAATATCCAATGATTTGAATAGTGCAATCAAAATTGCCAGGCCCGAGACAAAGACCAAGCGACGCTCTTCGATTAACCCTGGCAAGCTAAGCGCCGCAACGGTTTTACATGTAATCGCTTTGAGCTTTACTTCTTCAAGTTTACTGAGAGTCAACTGTTCATTTTCGCCCATAGCAGCGAAAATCTCTTGGATCGCTTGAACAGTACCAGAGGCGCCGATAGCCAGCTCCCAACCTAGTTGCTTATACTCTGCTTGAATTGGTTGTATTACCTGCTTTGCAGCTCGCTCTGCTGCATCAAAGTTTTCTATACTTAATAAGCCGTCACTGAAGTATCTATCAAGGTATGTCACACACCCCATATTCAAGCTTTTATAAAGTAAAGCATTGAAGCCTTTGCCAATGACAACTTCAGTGCTCGCACCACCGATATCAATCACCAACTGCTTCCCTTGGCATGCTGAAGTGTGAGCTACACCTTTATAAATAGTTTTAGCTTCTGCTTCACCGCTTATCACATTTACCTGATGGTTAAGGATCTGCTGTGCTTTTTCGATAAAAACATTAGCGTTAACAGCTAAACGCAGCGTCGCTGTCGCGACAATACTCACATTTTTTGTTGGGATGTCCTGTAAACGCTCTGCAAATAGGGCTAGACATTCCCACCCTCTTTGCATTGCTTCCAACGATAATTCATTTTGGTCATTCAGCCCTGATGCCAGCCGTACTTTCCTTTTCACACGACCGATCGTATGGATACCGCCCGCCATATGCTTTGCTATCAACATATGAAAGCTGTTAGAGCCTAAGTCTATTACAGCGTAAATATCTTCCTTCGAAGCAGTCTTTGCCACTTTTAAAACCTCAATAAATCGCTTTAAGCGCTTACTACTTTACCGTCCAAGTTCACTTGGTTTGTGGCTTTCTATAGCCACCATTTCGGCGACCACCACGTTGTTTATTACCATTGTTGCCGTGCCCTGAGTGGCGGCGTTTATTTACTTGCGGAGCTCGTAAATCGCTCAATAGTGCTGTTTTGTCATAATGAGACACAGGAATTGCATGCTCTATGTATTCTTCTATCTCATGTAAGTTGTACGCATACTGCTCACAGGCGAAGCTGATAGCATGACCAGATGCACCTGCTCGACCCGTCCGACCGATACGGTGTACATAGTCTTCTCTATCATCTGGCAAGTCAAAATTGAAAACATGACTAACCTCTGGAATATGTAATCCACGAGCAGCAACATCCGTTGCAACTAAAAGATCAACATCACCACGTGTAAATTGCGCAAGGATTGACTGACGTTTCTTTTGATTTACATCACCGGTCAACAAACCCGCTCGATGACCATCTGCTTTTAGCCATTCATATACGTTTTCGCAGCTGTGTTTAGTATTAGCAAAAATAATCGCTTTCTCTGGCCACTCTTCCTCAATCAGGGTAAGTAGTAAAGGTATTTTGTCCTCAGTTGAAGGATGGAATAGCTCTTCTTGAATACGTTTACCCGTTTTGACATCCGGTTCAATTTGTACATGGATGGGATTTGTCATGTGCTCGAATGCCAACTCTTGCACTCGATATGACAGGGTTGCTGAAAATAGTAGGTTTAATCGCTCTTCACGACCTGGCATGCGATTGAACAAATAACGAATGTCTTTAATAAAGCCCAAATCAAACATTCGGTCTGCTTCATCGAGCACAACCACTTCGATATCATTGAGGTTATAAGCACCTTGCTTATAAAAATCGATCAAACGCCCTGTTGTTCCAATTAATATATCCGCGCCTTTTTCCAATTGCCCCCGTTGTTTTTCATAATCTTCGCCACCATATACAAGAGCGAGTTTAAGATTACAACGTGGCGCAATGACTTGCGCGTCCTTGTGTATTTGAATAGCCAACTCTCGTGTTGGTGCCATAATAATTGCACGAGGTTGCGTTTTTTTATCCTTCTTGGTCTGCAATAAGCGATGACAGGTCGCGGTCAAAAACGCAAGGGTTTTGCCCGTACCAGTTTGTGCTTGGCCTGCTATATCGCGGCCTTCACAGATGTAAGGTATACACTTTGCTTGGATTGGCGTACAAAATTCGAAGCCATTTTCCTGCAAACCGGCGACCACTTCCGGTGCTAAAGCAAAGTCATTGAATTTTTTATTGGTCAAATGTGTCTTAGTCATAGCAATAAAGCATAACGTTTAAACTTGCAATAAGAAACAAGAGTGTTTAAATACGCATTAAATATTTCGCCTAATTCTAACGGAGAGCGTAATGAGCGACAAAATTATCCAACTAACTGATGACAGCTTTGAGGCTGACGTAATCAAATCTGATAAACCTGTACTGGTAGATTTCTGGGCTGAATGGTGTGGTCCTTGTAAGATGATTGCGCCTATCCTTGATGAAGTTGCAGAGTCACATGGCGACCGTGTAGCGATTGGTAAACTAAACATCGATCAAAACGGTACGACTCCACCTAAGTTTGGTATTCGTGGTATTCCAACGTTATTACTATTCAAAGATGGTGCGGTGGCTGCAACTAAAGTTGGTGCTCTATCTAAGACTCAACTTATTGAGTTCCTAGAAAACAACCTATAATTCAGGTTGTTAGACATTCTGCGGCGTAACTGCCGCAGTTGTCGGCCTGATCTGTATCATTTTAAATAGAATAAAATTTGTATAAACACTGGACGACCCGACGCCTAGCTGCTAACTTATAAAGCCACAAACCTTTAAGCTTTATCAAATCAACCTCTCTCGTAAAACTAACGAGAATGACAACTGTAATAAAGAACCCACCAATATGCATTTACGCGAATTAAAAGACAAGTCAATCAATGAACTTGTAAAACTTGCTGAGTCCATGGGACTTGAAAACGTAGCTCGTTTAAGAAAACAAGATATTATCTTTGCTATTTTGAAAGCGCACGCGAAAAGCGGCGAAAATATATACGGCGGCGGTGTTTTAGAAATTTTACAAGATGGCTTCGGCTTTTTACGTTCTTCAGAAGCATCTTACCTAGCTGGCCCTGATGATATTTATGTTTCTCCAAGCCAGATTAGACGTTTCAGCCTGCGTACCGGTGACACCATCAGTGGTTTAATCAGACCACCAAAAGATGGCGAAAGATATTTTGCATTATTGAAAGTTAATGAAGTTAACTTCGATAAGCCTGAAAACTCTCGTACTAAGATCCTGTTCGAAAACCTAACCCCTATCCATGCCAACGAGCGTATGGTGATGGAAAGAGGTAATGGTAGTACAGAAGACATTACCGCTCGAGTACTAGACCTTGCGTCTCCAATCGGTAAAGGCCAGCGCGCACTTATCGTTGCTCCACCGAAAGCGGGTAAGACAATGTTGCTACAAAACATTGCACAGTCAATCACATACAACAATCCTGATGCGACATTGATGGTACTGCTCATTGATGAGCGTCCAGAAGAAGTTACTGAGATGCAGCGTCTTGTTCAAGGTGAAGTTATTGCCTCTACCTTCGATGAGCCTGCTAACCGTCACGTTCAAGTAGCAGAAATGGTAATAGAAAAAGCAAAACGCTTAGTTGAACATAAGAAGGATGTCATCATTCTACTTGATTCAATTACACGTCTTGCCCGCGCGTACAACACTGTTATCCCTTCATCAGGTAAAGTATTAACTGGTGGTGTTGATGCCTATGCTCTACACAAACCTAAGCGTTTCTTTGGTGCTGCGCGTAATGTTGAGGAAGGCGGTAGCTTAACCATCATCGCAACAGCGCTTATCGATACCGGCTCTAAGATGGATGAAGTTATCTACGAAGAGTTTAAAGGTACAGGTAATATGGAACTACACTTAAACCGTAAGATTGCGGAAAAGCGCGTATTCCCAGCTATCGACTTCAACCGCTCTGGTACTCGCCGTGAAGAGTTACTGACGAAAACTGATGAGCTTCAAAAAATGTGGATCTTGCGTAAGATTGTGCATGAAATGAGCGAGATCGATGCCATGGAATTCCTTATTGATAAACTTTCCATGAGCAAAACAAACGATGAGTTTTTTGACTCAATGCGTCGTAAGTAAGTAGACTCGTAGTCTTGTTTTTGAAAAGCCAGCTTATGCTGGCTTTTTACGTTTCTGGTTCGCCAACTTCCTGTTTTTGTTCTATACCTACCACATGCTATAAAAATTTATCGGCGTGACTATACCAATTTGACTTAATACTTGCTCAATTTGAAGGAGTAAATCTGACGCTAACAGCGTTAAAAATTTTGCTATTTAGAACAACTAAATAGCAAAATTTTTGCCTCGTTATCGACAAGATTTTCTCGCCTCAAAATAGACCACTTAATTAAGCAAATTGGTATTATCTAGGGACAAACATGAAGCTTGGTCGTACTATTGCAGCTATAACAGCGTTTAATCTCGTTTCTGTCAGCCTGGCAATGACACTGCTCACCTCTACAATCATGCAAATTATGGTGATATTTTCTGCGCTGCTGTGCAGTGCTTTTGTCCAGCTTCAGTTACTCAAAAACATTGCCTCGGCTGAGCAGCATATGGATCACCTTGTCAGCAATTTCATGCATGACAACTGCGTTGACTTAACTTATCGATTTGATGAAAAAAGCCAAAAAACGCCCAAGCCCTGCTTGTTAATGAATGACTGCTTTGCTGTAATTGAGCACATTATCAGTGAGGTTTACGCATCTTCAGCTCGACTGCACCCGATGGCAGATAGTTTACGAGACACGTATGCGTCGATGACACAAAAAGCCACCTTACAGCATACGCACGGTGAATATTTAGCCACTTCGATTCAGTCCATGCTGGAGATATCGGCACGTTTAGATACCAGTTTAGAGCAAATTTATACGTCTGTTGAAAATGCCACTATAGCGGTGAAGAAAACCCGAGTAGATACAGACAAAAGCCAAGATAGCTTGCTTATCCTCGCTGAAAATATAAAAAAAACCAGTGAACAAATTGAGATCCTCAAAACTGATAGTAATGAAATAAGCTCTGTTCTTGAAGTCATAAATGGTATTGCTGAGCAGACAAACCTGCTAGCCCTAAACGCTGCAATAGAGGCTGCTCGGGCAGGTGAGCTTGGCCGAGGCTTTGCCGTAGTAGCTGATGAAGTTAGAAATCTTGCAGCAAGAACCAGCCACTCTACAAGGGAGGTTAGCCAAGTTATTAGTAAAATCCAATCCGGGACAGATTCTGTCTATGCTTTAATGCAGGCCGCACTCAAAGAGACAGACAACACCGTCAAGCTCAGCGAAGCTTCGACAAAAGAGGTGGATGAAATCGAAAATGCGATGTTGTTTATCAATGAGATGTCTCACGATATTCATCAGCAAGTAGGTGAACAAAAACAAGCATCAGATGCCGCACAAGAAAGTATAGAGTCCGTTGTGTTACTCAACTCAGATGCACTATCCAGCACAAAGATACAAGCAGTTTCTAATCAAGATCTTATTGCTCTGTCACAAAGCATCCATGAAAAGTTGTCAATTTTTAAAATCTCTGACTTTACCCCCGAGCTTGACCTAAGAAAAGATACCTCTCGACTCACCACAGTTAGCGACAAGCATAACAAGGATACACCAGAAGATGACTCTGGCGACATTGAGTTATTTTAAGACGCTAACGATTCTTGAGACTTGAGCTGATCACATAGCGCCAAGAATAGGGATTGATACTGTGATTCACTTTGGTGCTTAAGTGCCTTTTCAAACTCAATTGCAATGCTTGCCAATTCTGGGAATTCGAACATAGAAGCGGCTCCCGCTAACTTATGGCAACTCGCTTGCAGCGCAACAAAGTCTTTATTTTGCCAAGCATCAATCAATAAATACCGCTCTTGTTCAAAAGTACTGGCAAAGCTATCGCGCAGATCGGTGAGATCAATATTAATCGATTGCTGTGTACTGCTCGCATATTCGCTACTTAGATGAATATTAAGTATGCTTAATAGCTCGTTTTTATTAATTGGTTTGCCAATATGGCCGTTAAAGCCCGAATCAATATATGACTTTACTTCCTCTGTGAGCACATTTGCCGTTAGCGCATAAATGGGCCCTGAGTATCCCGCTGAACGAATAATATTTAACGCTTCCACCCCATCCATCCTCGGCATCTGAATATCCATTAGCACAAGATCTGGAAAGTCGCTTAAGCACTGCTCAACCGCCCTCGCGCCATTTTCTGCTACCGTCACCGTAGCACCTGTACGCTCAATCATACGTGAAAATAACTGTCGATTTTCTGCATGATCTTCAACTACCAACACGTTCCCTGACAGTAGAGGTTGTGCCTGTTGTGGCTGCTGAATATCAGTGACTGTCGAGTTAAGATAAACAGTACAGGGGATAAAGAATGAGAAGGTACTACCAAGCTCTAGTGCACTTTGCACTGTGATTTCACCATTCATCATGTTGGCCAGCTGGCTAGATAAACTCAATCCGAGGCCAGAACCACCAAAACGTCTAGTTATACTATTGTCTGCTTGCTGAAAGCTCTCAAAAATTCGCGCTATTTGCTGCTCATTCATGCCTATCCCAGTATCTACAACCTTAAACTGCAATCCATGCGGCACTTCCGAAACGCTAAACTCTATGCGACCTTGCTCTGTAAATTTCAGTGCATTGCTCAACAGATTTATTAATATCTGTTTTACTCGAATATAATCCAGCCTGACATAAGCCTTACTTCTCACTTGATCGCAGACAATAAACTCCAGTTGCTTACTGTGGATGTTCTGTTGAAACATATCACATAAATCAGCCACTAAGCTTGAGACTGAAAATTCAGTCGCTTCAAGCGCCAACCGTTCAGCTTCGATACGGCTTAGATCTAAAATATCATTGACTAAATCTCTTAAGTGGAGGCCTTGATTGTAGATAGTTTGCACGGATGCTTGCACCTGAGTACCGAGGTCCTGCTCTGCAAGTAAGTCTTCAGCGTGACCCAGCACTGTAGTCAGTGGCGTTCTAATCTCATGACTCATATTAGCTAAAAACTGGCTTTTAACTTGGTTCGCAGCTCTAAGCTCATCTGCCTTTTGTTGCAGCTCTGACGTCCTAAGCGCCACTTTTTGACTGAGTTCCAACTTTGCTTTTTGTTCTACTTTACGACGATATAGTGCAAAAGCAGTGAGCAGAGTAAGTACAGCAATAATACCACCGAGTAATAGCAACTGACTGCGCTGCTCTTCTTTAAGTCGTTGTAGCCTTTGCTCTTGTTTTAGCACTTCGACTTCACGACTCAGTTCACTGGCTTCATATTTAGCCCGATAGTCATTTAAGCGTTTGAGCACATCTTCATTCATCAAACGCTTTTGTGCTTCTATATTTTGCGAGTCATAGTTTCTTGCCTTATCGATATTACCTCTAGCAGCTTCAATTAACGCGAGTAGTCGCAATGCTGTGCGTTCTTTTTCTTGTTCATGCATGGTTCGACTTGCTATCAAACTCTGCTCGGCATTCGTGAAAGCATCTTCCAACTTACCTTGAGCAAACAATATCTTCGCCAATACAAACTGTGCTTCCATTAGGTTTGCTGGATTTTTTGCTTTTTCCGCATAATAAAGCGCAAAATTGGCGTTCTTTTCACCCTCTTCCAGCTGCCCTAGTGAATAACTTAGCAATGCAAGATTGACATACTCATAGGATAAATGTCTGACATCATTCTTGGCCTCATAGTAATCAATCGCTGCTAGATAGGAGGCTTGAGCCATTTCAGGCCGCTTAGTTTCGGTATACAACACGCCCAAATCAGCATGGGCCAATGCTGCACCATATTCATCGTTTAATTGGTTAAAGGCTTGAAGTGCTGTAAGTAGCATGCTTTCAGCTTTTTCATAAGCAGCTTGGCGAATATAGACACCTGATATATTTAGCAAAATATCAGCATGATCTTGTGCACTTCCAAACTCTTGATACAGCTCATCCGCTTTCAAATAGTGCTGCAATGCCAAGTCTAGTGAAAAGTTTT
This sequence comes from Pseudoalteromonas peptidolytica, assembly GCF_012641745.1. Taxonomy (GTDB): domain Bacteria; phylum Pseudomonadota; class Gammaproteobacteria; order Enterobacterales; family Alteromonadaceae; genus Pseudoalteromonas; species Pseudoalteromonas peptidolytica. Next base: position 60,485 of record NZ_WEHZ01000030.1, on the reverse strand, counting down.
TGAAATAAGCTAAGCCAAGGTTACTGTGTAAGTTAGCAGTTTGTATTGGCATATCTCTTTGCTCTGCTAATGCCAAAGCACGAGTATAAAAATCAATAGCTTGTTGGTAATGGCCGAGGTAAAAATTACTGATACCTTGTAGCTTAACCGCTTTGAAGTGATTGTCACTCAGTACTTTTGTTCTAGTAGCAAGTTCCAATTGAGATAAGTAATTTAGAGCGTCTTTAAATTGATTGCTATCATAAGCAGCTTTACTTAAGCTTACAAGTACGTCTATTTTGGCCGCACCATTTAAAGTCGGCTCACGAAGCAACTCCATACCTAATATTTGCATGTGTTGCCAATCTGCACTGCGCTTCATTTCAATAATTCGCTCAGATAGGCTGGCATTATTTAAAGTTGCTTGTGCATTGAATGTAGCGGAGAAACAAACGAAATAGGCGATCGCAGACCAAGACGTAATCTGCCCCAATAAATTCATTGCTGCTCTCCATTGCTTATCATTTACTCTGCGTGGTAGTGTGAAGATACACCAAGACTCATGAGGCGACAATGTTCAATCCGCTTACAGATGTTATTTTTAGACTAATTTGTCAAAAGAGGTCTTGGAAAGTCCATACCATTGCAGCAGAACTGTTATCACAACAGATACTTCCTCGCTTGGATAAAGATGATAGTAAAGACTTGTTTAAACGAAACTTCCTAATTATGAATGCACTGTATCAATTGCAGCAAGAGCTTATTAAGGATGGCCAGTACTTGCATATTGAAGCGCTGAATATTCACCTCTCACCACTTTGCGATAACCATCAACTCGCACAACATGACCCTCTCAGGAGCTACTATTTAGATTGGCAGCACTATGAAACAAGTAGTGAAGAGGTGAGTCAACTCCTAGATAGCTTCTGGCGCAAATTTGCATCTACAAATGCTGGGCAGCCATACGCAGTCTCTAGTCATGAACTGGTAGGCATCATCATCAAGTGGCAATTACCAAAAGATTACGACCGTAAACAACTAAGTAGAACATGGAGAAAGCTAGCATTTGCTCACCACCCAGATAAGTCAGGTGATGAGGAAACGTTTAAATGCTTAATGAATGAATACGAAATACTTAAGCACGCCCTAAGCACGTAGTGCCTTATAACGCTTATTCTTGATCTTACTGTTATTAAGCTTGCGCAGTGCAGGCTTTGCAGCTTCACGTTTTACCGCGACAAATGCCTGAACGTCATATATATTAATTTTACCTATTTGCTTAAAGCTTATGCCGTCTTCACCAGTTAAACAACCAACAATATCTGCTTTTCTCAGTTTCTGCTGCTTGCCCCCCTCAATCATTAAGGTAACCATATTAGATTTATAAGCTGGTTTTTCTAACAGTGAATGACTCGGTAAAGTGCCATGCTTTAGTGCCTGACCATAGAGCTCAATAAGCTGATCCACTTTAAACGTCTCTTTTTCACCATACAGTGACAGTGCGACGCCTTTATGCTCTCCTCGACCTGTGCGCCCCACTCGGTGCACATGTGTTTGAGGTTCTAGTGCCAAATGATAATTAATGACCAGTTCAACTTCATCTACATCTAGCCCTCTGGCTGCTACATCCGTTGCCACCAGTATATTGGCACTTTTATTTGCAAAGGTAAGCAAAGACCACTCTCGTTCTCCTTGGTCTAAGTCTCCATGTAATTCAACACATGCGAGCCCGGTCTGACGCAGTTCTTCAAATAATCGCTTAGTCTCAGCTTTAGTATTACAAAACACAATACAGCTCTGAGGTTGGTGCTGCATCAATAAAACTCTCAGGGCGTTAAAGCGCATTTTATTATTATCTAATCGATAGAAGGTTTGCTTAATACTGTGATGCACCTGTTCTTCTTGTGCTTCAACCAGCTCCGGCGAGCGCATATATTGCGTCGCCAACTTCATGATTTTATCTGGATAAGTTGCACTAAACATCAGAGTTTGTCGCATTTGCGGCAGGTACATTGCTATGCTTTCTAACGTTTCAGTAAAGCCCATATCCAGCATTTGGTCAGCTTCATCAAACACTAGGGTCTGCACTTCTGTCAGTATGAGTGAGCCGTTCAGTACATGCTCTTCCACTCGACCAGGCGTACCAACGATAATATGAGCACCATGCTGCAGTGACCTCATTTGTGGTTCAATAGACACCCCACCACATAGTGTTTGTACTTTCACGTTACCGATCATTGCTGCCACACTTTTAATCTCTTGTGCTACCTGATCGGCCAGCTCTCTGGTTGGGCACAGTACGAGTGCTTGCGCATCATTGGTCTGTAGCTGTAGCTTATTTAATATAGCTAATGCAAAAACCAACGTTTTACCTGAACCCGTCTTCCCTTTAACAACCAAGTCTTGCCCTTCAAGCACTGGCTGTAAGCTAGCAGATTGCACGGCCGTTGGTATGACATAGTTAAGATCGATAAGGCGTTTTGCTAAGGCTGGGTTTAAAGGAAGTTGAGAAAAAGAGGTTATCGACACTGTGCTTTCCTATTCGCTATCTTAATCTAGCATTTTATACCAATTACATAGATTCTCTAATCGCTTATTGCCATTGCTGTCAATTTCATCACCGTAATAATCGGATTTATACGCCAATATATGCTTTAATTCTTGCGCACATTTCATTTTATCAAGGATCATCATGAAGTTTAGATCACTACTGGTAGCTGTCTTGACGATGAGCTTAAGCTCGGCACTTCAAGCCCAAGAGTTCAGCGAACAGCAACTGGCGCAGGTTAAGCAAGTTAGAGAAGCGGCAAGTCAAAGCAATCTGAGCTGGCAACTGTTAACGTCGCTGACTACGGAAGTTGGACCAAGATTACCAGGTACTGAAAACGATAAAAAAGCAGTTGCCTGGGCAAAGAAACATTTGGAGCAACTAGGCTTTGACAAGGTTTGGGTCGAAGAAGCGACTTTCCCAGAGTGGCGTCGCTACCATGAGTCAGCAAAAATTCTTCTACCAAGTGAGCAACCACTACACCTTACAGCACTGGGAAATAGCATTAGCACGCCAACTGAGGGGTTAAGCGCTGAGGTGGTACTGTTTGAAACATTAGATGAACTCATTGCAGCACCCGCTGGCAGCTTAAATGGGAAAATAGCCTTCATTAACTACCGTATGAACCGCGATATAGATGGCAATGGTTACGGCCCTGCTGTCAGAGCCCGTAATAGTGGTGCTGTTGAAGCTGCAAAAAAAGGTGCCATTGCGTATATGATGCGTTCCGTAAGTACTAGCCACCATCGCTTTGCTCACACCGGAGGTAGCCACTATAAGACTGGGGTAACCAAGATCCCTGCAACGGCTGTTGCCAATCCAGATGCAGATCAATTAGCACGACTTATTAATGCCGGTCACGACGTGAAGGTATCACTGAATATTCAAACTGAAGATCTGGGACAAGGTACTAGTTACAACGTCATTGGTGAGTTTACAGGGACTGAATTTCCTGCACAATATGTGCTGATCGGTGGTCACTTGGATTCTTGGGATTTGGGCACTGGCGCTTTGGATGATGGTGCAGGTGTTGCGCTTACCATGGCTGCTGCCAAGCATATTGCCGATGTTAAGCGTCCAAAACGTAGTATTCGTGTCGTGTTATTTGCCGCTGAAGAGCTAGGCCTTTGGGGTGCAAAAGCATACTTTAAAAAACATAAAGCAGACCTAGATAACATTGTTGCAGCAGCTGAGTCCGACTTTGGGGCGGATGTGGTGTATGCGTTTGAGTCCAATGTGAATGCAGCGTCATTACCAGTGGTACGAGAAATCGCAGCGCAGCTAGCACCTTTAGGTGTGAAATACATAGGTAAAAATAGCGCACATGGTGGGCCTGATCTTATCCCGCTAAAAAATAGCACCTCGGCGCCTATTTTTGCACTGCATCAAGATGGCACAGATTATTTTGATTACCATCATACCGCAGACGACACACTTGATAAGGTCGATCCAGCCAAGTTGAAACAGAATACTGCGGCTTACGCCGTTTTTGCTTTGATGGCGGCAGATGCCAAAACCAAGATGGCGGGGAAATAAACTTTTACACTTATAAGGGACAAGTAGGCTTGTTCCTTTCTCATCTATTGTCTATTTTAACAACACCTTTTGATGCAATTATAATTAGTATATGGAAATCAAAAACTTATTATTTTCGGTTTATGACACACTCTTCGACTTTATCAGTCGCAATAAGCTGGTTGTCACCGTGTTTATCGCTTTAACTGTTTGCCTTTACTTTTACCACCGACAGCAACAGGAAATCTCTAGTTATCGTTCTTTATTAAACGCACCTGAGGTGGATGATATTATTATCTTTGATACTGCAAAACGGTCTCAGCACCTTTATGAACCAGCTTTCCAAGTGCTGCAAGTTACCGCATTATCCGATGACTATATAGAAGTAAAAGCAGGTGCATTTACCTACCGTACCATGCGCAATATTACCCGTGATATTCGTGTCAGTATGCTAATGACAGACCGCTACTTTAAACCACAAAAGCAGACTCTAGAAAAAAGTAAATTACTGGATTTACTAGATAATGAAACGATAATGTCAGTCTATCGCCCTGTTGGTATTCATGTTTTAGGCGGCGTAGTCAGGCCAAGATTTAAAAAGCCTAAACCGCTTTACCATGGGCCAAACATTTCGGCACAAAACCAAGATGCGATTCGAGCTTATCATCGAGAAGAATTTGAAGCCGCAAGACAGGGGTTTGCCGATACAGCTAAATCTGGCAATCCATGGGGACAATATAACTACGCAACTATGCTACGTGATGGTGAAGGAGGTGTTAAAGATATTCCAGCGGCAATCCATTGGTTACAGCTTTCCGCAAAGCAAGGAAATCACAAGGCCAAAGCTGCGTTAGATACGCTGTGTAAAACCCATCACTGCCAGACTACGAATAACTAGTTGTGGTTTTGCTTATGATAGGCAGTTGTCAGTATATTTTCTTCAAAGTCCGACTGGTTTAACGGCTTAGAGTGAAAATATCCTTGTGTCATATCACATAGCAACCCTTTTAAGAACATGCACTGAGCTGGAGTTTCGACCCCTTCAGCGATGACTTTCAGATTGAGTTTATGTGCCATCAAAATAATAGCACTAACTAACGCTTTGTCCTCTTCGTCTTCAGGCAGATCGCGGATAAAAGTTCTATCTATCTTCAACTTAGATAAGGGGAATCGCTTTAAATAGCTCAAAGAGGAGTACCCCGTTCCAAAGTCGTCAATAGCCAGCTCGACTCCCAACGCTCGCAGCGCCTTTAACTGTGCCAATATTTTATCTGAATTATCAACTAACACCGATTCGGTAATTTCTAATGTCAGATACTTTGCTTCCAGTTTTGTGTCTCTCAATACTTTTTTGACAAGCTCAACCATATCTTGACGTTTAAATTGAATGCTGGACACATTAACCGCAATAAAAAGAGGATTGCCATAATTGTCTTGCCATGCTTTAGCCTGTGAACAAGCATGATAAAGCACCCATTCACCGATGGGTAAAATAAGGCCTAATTCCTCGCATACCGGAATAAACTGCTCAGGAGAAACATGTCCTAATAATTCACTTTTCCACCTCAGTAATACCTCGCAGCCCACTACTTCTGCGCTGCCTAGTTGGGCGAAAATCGGTTGGTATACTAATGATAACTCTCTGTTTGACAGCGCTTTGTGTAAGGCGCTTTCCAGCACACTTCTTGCCTTTGCATGTTGGTGCATAACCGAGGTATAAAATTGGAAGCAGTCACGACCATGATCTTTTGCTTTATACATCGCACTGTCGGCATTGCGCAATAGCACTTTACGATCAGCCCCGTCATCAGGGTACAAAGTGATCCCCATACTGCCGGACACATAGGCCTCATGTCCCTCCAAATGGAATGGGTTTGCCAATGCCCGCAATATTTTTGTCGCGATATGCTCCAAGTCACTAATTGAGCTGACATCTTGCAGTAGCAATGCAAACTCATCGCCACCGAGACGCGCTACCGTGTCAGAACTGCGGACGCACTTATGGATACGACTTGCTGCTTCTTTTAGCAATAAATCACCGATATGATGACCAAGGGTATCATTAACTGCTTTGAATCGATCGAGATCGATAAAGCAAATCGCAATCCGTTCGTCTAATTGCGCAGCGCGCTTTAGCGCTAGGTCAAACTTCACATGAAAATGATGACGATTGGCCAGCCCCGTCAAACTATCAAAGTTAGCCTGCTGCCACATTAGCTGCTCATTGCGCTTTCTAGACGTAATATCACTGAAAAGCGCAACATACATATCAATTTCTCGCGCTTCGTTAAATACAGAAGACACTTGTAGCCAACTTGGATAAATTTCGCCGTTTTTACGCTTGTTCCAAATTTCCCCTTCCCAATGACCTTTATGAATTAAGTCTTCATACAATCCGTTGAAAAATCTATCATCATGCCTGCCTGAATTTAATAATGACGGTGTCTGGCCGATAACTTCGTCTACGCTGTAGCCGGTGATCTCAGTAAAGGCACGATTTACCATCTGAATATGATTGTGTTTGTCGGATACCAGCACACCTTCTGATGTTGTGGCAAATACTGTGCTGGCTAAGCGTTGCTCACGTTCATTCTCAAGCTCTAGGGTAATATCTTGTATAACGTAGATAAACCCGAGCCTAGCCTGATTTTCACTCACAACAGGTGCACACAATACCCTTACGTTTAAATAGTCAAAGCGCTCATCTAACTTACACTCTATCGTGCCTTCTTCTAATAGGCGCTCTGAATCCAGCACGTCAAATAAGGTATAGATAGATTGGGATTTTAAACTATCAAACTCTCCCAACTCTTTTAGTACCGCGCCATTCACGGCCTCTATGTGATGGGTTTCATCAGTAAAAACCAAGTAGGCGTTAATGCTATCGAAGATAGCACTAAGCTTTGCCCCTTGCGCTTGTGAGCGCTGATTAGAACGCTTAAGCCTCACCAATACTGCCATCAACACCGCCATAGAGAGGATCAAAACCGCAATTACGGCTGTTAGCAGCACCACTTGTACCATATTGGCTTGCTTGATCTTCTCCGTCTGCAACAGGACTTGTTGCTCAAGGTTAGCTTGATAGTGCCATAGGTCTTGTTGTAATTTGCGCTGCTCGCTCATGTCTTGAATGATTGACAGTAACTTGGGGTTGCCATTTAAGTCTTCAAAAGGTGTGGAATGCACGCTCACCGTTTTTATGCTGCCATCGGCGATTTGATGCTGAAAGATAAAGTAATTACGCCCCTCATTTAATGCGGCTTGACGCTCATTAGCAACTTGTTCGGCAGTAAATAAGTTGATGTCTTGAATAGCTTTACGCTCTAACGTTGCCTCACTATAACCATAAAACGCTGCTGCTGATTTATTGGCATCTACAATTTTACCTGTGGCAGGGTCAATGATTAGCATCACAGCACTATGGTTGGAAAAAGTATAATATGGCAGCTCAGTTGCACCTGCGCCCAAGCAAACAAGCGACAGCAGACATCCAAGCATTTTCGACAACAACTTCAAACTCTGACCCCTTAGGATATCGATTTATCTAACTGCAGCAGCTATAGAGCAAAGGGCATGTGAGCGACATCTTACACCAACTGCGCTTAAAATTCGCTCCATGTAAGGGAGTAAACCCAACGCAGACTGCGTTAACTTTGGCATTAAGTACCCTATACTTTGGATAAATGATGCTTTTTTAGCAGCCAGTTTTAGCGTATTCCTTATCCAAACCTCAGGCCATGTAGACTTTTGTTTTTTTCATGAAAAAAAACTCAACACACTCGTCTTTAGATAACAATTTATACACCTGACCAAACCAACTGACAAGACGGTGCATTCTGAAAATATGGTCTAATTCGCAATAATGTCAATTTGCTTGCTAAACCATTTACGCTTCCAACTCGTACAGCTAGGAAAAATATACTTAGTTGATATACTAAACCAAACTTAACTCATAGTGCGCCAATGAAATACCAAGACTTACGTGATTTTATAAAACAGCTTGAAAAGCAAGGGGAACTTGTTCGCGTCACCCAGCCTATTTCTACTAAACTAGAAATGACTGAGATTGCCGACCGAACGCTTCGTGCCGGCGGCCCCGCCATTTTATTTGAAAACCCTATCGGCTTCGATATTCCCGTTTTAGCCAATCTTTTTGGTACCCCGAAACGTGTTGCTATGGGTATGGGGCAAAATGATGTCAACGAGCTAAGAGAGGTTGGCAAACTGCTCGCGTTTTTAAAAGAGCCTGAGCCACCCAAAGGGATTAAAGAAGCTCTGGGTCAAATACCGGTATTTAAACAAGTGTTAAATATGCCCGCCAAAGAGGTAAAAAAAGCCCCATGTCAGGAGGTTGTACTTAGTGGTGATGAAGTTGATTTAACCAAGCTACCTATCCAGCACTGTTGGCCCGGTGATGCTGCACCTTTGATTACTTGGGGCTTAACGGTTACCAGAGGCCCTTATAAAAAGCGCCAAAACTTAGGAATTTACCGTCAGCAACTACTCGGTAAAAATAAAATAATCATGCGCTGGCTCTCACATCGAGGTGGCGCACTAGACTTTCAAGAGTGGTGTAAAGAGCACCCGGGCGAACCATACCCGGTCTCAGTTGCACTGGGCGCCGATCCAGCAACTATTTTAGGCGCCGTTACGCCGGTGCCGGATACTCTGAGTGAATACGCATTCGCAGGGTTGCTGCGTGGTAGCAAAACTCAGGTCGTCAAATCTATCTCGAACGAACTTCAAGTTCCAGCAAGTGCCGAAATCGTCTTAGAAGGATATATTCAACCGGGCGAGCTCGCGCCAGAAGGTCCGTATGGCGACCACACCGGTTACTATAATGAAGTAGATGACTTCCCTGTGATGACGGTCACTCATATTACCCATCGTAAAGATCCAATTTACCACAGTACGTATACTGGCCGTCCACCTGATGAACCAGCGATTCTTGGTGTTGCCCTTAATGAGGTATTTGTTCCCATCCTACAAAAGCAGTTTCCAGAAATCGTCGATTTTTATCTTCCACCAGAAGGCTGCTCGTACCGTATGGCGGTCGTCACCATGAAAAAGCAGTATCCGGGGCATGCTAAACGCGTCATGATGGGAGTATGGTCTTTCCTACGTCAGTTTATGTACACCAAGTTTGTGATTGTTTGTGATGATGACGTCAATGCAAGAGATTGGAATGATGTGATCTGGGCTATTACCACCCGCATGGATCCTGCAAGAGACACCACCCTAGTTGAAAGCACACCTATTGACTACCTAGATTTTGCTTCGCCTGTGTCAGGACTTGGTTCCAAAATGGGCATGGATGCCACAAACAAGTGGCCAGGAGAAACTGACCGCGAGTGGGGGGAGCCTATTGTGATGGATCCTACGATAAAACAACGTGTTGATGAAATCTGGGACAGTCTCGGGATAGACATCAAATGACATATATCATCTAACATTGTTCACTTAGCTATGCTAGAGTGCACAGACTTTAGCCACGTGCTTAATAAAGGTAAGGTATGCAAGTATTAGCAGCAGAGGTTGTTTCTATTACACCTCTTACAGAATTTGTTCACAAAGTTATTTTAAAACCTGAAGAGACAGTCAAGTTTGAAGCCGGTCATTATCTGCAAGTCGTACTTGGAGAAAAAGACAAGCGCGCTTTTTCTATCGCCAGTAGCCCATCGACTCAAGATCAACTGGAATTACATATCGGTGCCTCTGGTGCAGACTCTTATGCCATGCAATCTTTAGAGCACCTACGTCAGGCATTTGATACCAAGCAAACCGTACAGTTAGAGGTGGGTCTTGGCATCTCGCAGTTACGCACGGATCAAAACCGCCCAGTAGTATTACTGGCGGGCGGCACAGGATTTTCTTACGTAAAATCAATGGCTGACTATCTGGCTGAAACGGGATACGACCAACCCGTACTGTTTTACTGGGGCGTAAAAGAAGAGTCAGCACTTTATGCAAAAGCAGAAATGGAAGCTTGGGCATCATCCAACAAACACTTTCAATTTATTCCTGTAGTAGAAAATGCCAGCGATGCTTGGCAAGGCCATCGCGGCTATGTACATCAAGCTGTGATGAAAGATATTGTTTCGTTAGAGCCATACAGCATCTATATGGCTGGGCGCTTTGACATGATTGGCATCGTGCGTGATGATTTTATCAACCATGGCGCAGAGCGTGAGTTTATGTACGCAGATGCCTTCGCGTTTATTAAGTAACCAGAACTAAGTTATTTAATAGCAATTTATTCAATGTGTGACTGGTCGTCAGTCACACATTGAAAAAACAGAACAAACCAATCAAAACAATCCATTTTACCAAAAGTCACTCGCCCGCTATTCTCTTCGTACACACAAAGACCGCGAGAAGTATGATGAGTAAACTCTATGTTCGTGACATTATGTCACCCGATTTTCCAGCACTAACCGCTGACACTGAACTTACTGATGCCATTACTTTGCTGCAAAAGCATCATTTAATTGGTGCTCCTGTGGTAGATACACAGCGTCATCTGGTTGGATTTGTATCAGAACAGCAAATGCTCAAGCCTTTGCTTAATTCCAGCTACTTTTGCGATGGTAAAGTGCAGGTAGGAGATTTACTGGCAACGCCTGCCCTGAGTGTTGAAGCTGCAACAACCGTTGTCGACCTAGCACAGCGAATGCAGCAAAATAACCCTAAGGTTTATCCTGTCATAAACGAAGGTAAAGTCATAGGAATTGTGACGCGTAGCCAAGTGGTTGCGGCACTCAAAGAAAGTTATCTTAGCTGTGCGGGATAATCCCACACAGCTAGTTCAATTTAGGCTTCCTTTGCAAGTAAGGCTTTTTTATCGGCCTCACTTAAAAAAGCAATCTCAACTGCATTGCGCTGCGCTTTATGGATATCACTCAAGTCTAGACCTGCCGCCGCAGCTGCATGGCTATACTCGTTATCTAGCTCAATACCTTGAACCGCAGGATCGTCAGTATTGATGGTTGCCAACACGCCATGATCTAAAAATGCTTTTAACGGATGCGTGGTTAAGCTTTCGACAGTGCTTGTTTGGATGTTACTGGTTAGGCAAGACTCGATCCCGATACGATTATCACGTAAATAGTCCATCAGAGCAGGGTCATGGATTGCTTTAACTCCGTGACCGATACGTGTTGCACCAAGCTCCTTAATAGCTTGCCAGATACTTACCGCGCCCTCAGCTTCGCCAGCATGCACGGTCACACCAAGATAAGCATCACGAACCTGTTTGTAATGTTCAATAAACAGCTCGCCAGGGAAGCCCAGCTCGTCACCCGCGAGGTCAATCGCAACTAACTGCTCCTTAAAGGCAAGTAGCGCGTCTAGCTCATATTGGCATTTCTCAACACCAAATGTGCGTGACATAATGCCAATCAGGTTAACCTGAATGTCTTGACCCTTGACTGCACTTTGCACTCCGTCGACTACGGCTTCAACCACGCCCTGCGGGTGTAGATTATGGGTTTTTGCCATGTAGTAAGGGCTAAACCTTAACTCAGTGTAATCAATACCTTGTGCAACTGCGTCGGCAACATTTTCCACTGCAATACGGCGACAAGCACCGTAGTCACCTAGTACCTTTACACCCCAATCTAGTTTTTCAAGAAACGCCATGAGGTTGGGGGCATTGTCTAACACTTGCACATGGGGGCGCAGGCTTTCAATATCTGTAGCAGGGAGTTCCATATTAAACTGCTGGCCAAGTTCTAAAATCGTTGTCGCACGAACGTTACCATCTAAGTGGCGATGTAAATCTAATAGCGGAAGTGTGTTATTGATCATAAGAGGCTCGATTTGCAGTTAAAATTTTTGGGATCATACGCACCTAACCTAAGATAGCAAGGACAAATGTCAGTCTTGAGTATAGCTAACTTTAATACAAAAAAGCCTGCACATCGCTGGGCAGGCTGTTTGTTACGATTTTGCGATTAAATACGCTTTTTCGTAGGTATGTATTTTTTCGTAGGCGAGCTGAGCTTGTTTACTCCAGCGCGCTTCCCATGGGTGGGCACTTAATGAGTCAAAAATCTTAGCGGCGAGTTCATAATCCGCTTCTGCGTTACAAAGGCACGCAAGTGCAAACAATAGCTCTTTATCATCAGGGTGCTTCTTCAACTGTTGTTGTAAGGCTAATTTAAGCTCTGCGTTAGCCTGTGTATTGTATTGCAGATATTCAGCCAATTGATGATATTGACCCTGCTTCAATAACTTCTTCAAGTCTCCAGTGACTTCTGCAATACGCCCCTGTTGTAACTTAACTTTGGTTAGCGCAGGTACTGCATGTGCCTTTACAGCTTTAGGTAGCATATTAAACAAAGTGTCAGCTTGTTCTGGTGTGGCTGTAAACAAGCGCTCAAACAGAGTTTGCCACTGTGCATCACTCCAATTTAGCTTTTTATGCCACTTTGCAATTTGTGTCGTGGCTTGTTCAGACTGCTGCGCCTCAACACATGCTGCAATATACCCACTTAGCACCGCAGCGGTTGGCTTCGCCGCTGACATTTTGTCATCTAATAAAGCCAACGCTTGCTCACTATTATTGGCTTCAAGCCACAGCGTCGCAAGCTGTCCTTGGTTATCATCGGATATCGCTTCTAACTCAGTATTGGCTTTAACAATATCCCCTTGCTTCAAAGCTGCTTTTGCAGCGATGGCGCGAACATAGTCTTGACGCTCATCTGGCTGCGGCGTTTTTGCTAACAACGTTGCGGCTTGCTCTACTTCACCATTAATTAATAGCCACAAGCTTTCATCCCAAGCTTGCTGCGCTTTTAATTTACGCTTTCTTGAAAAGTGACCTTTGGTATTTATTAGGTGACGCCACGACCAACGCACTATCTTACCCAGCAACACTAAAGCTGTGATAGCGAGTAATAACAAGATAGTGAAAGACACTATGCTGCCTTCAATCGTAGTTTGATTGAAGGAGATAAGCACATAGCCTTTTTCATCAATCAGTAGATGGCTCGCAGCTAAGGCAATGAAAATGAGTACGAAAGTAATGATTTTTGCCATCATTTGAGCCACCCCTTCACAGCCGCAGGCGTTGCTAGTTCAACAGAATCTTGGCGTTGCACTTCGCTGCGGCTTAGTTTGTGCAGCGCCTGTTGCATCGCATTCACCGAGGGGTGCTGGGTGTCAAAATAACGCGCCAGTGTTTCGGCTGCACCATCAAGGGCACTAAAATAAATGCCTGCTTGTTGATCCATTAGTGCCGTTTGCGCCTGAGTCAAATAAGCACGTAGCTGAGCGCGAATAAGTAGCTGTTCATTCTTATCAAGGAGCGGGTCGATGATCACTTCGTCATGATGGCGTATGGTAATAAAGTCATCAACTAATCTCTGCCAAGAGCGCTGTAAGTTTGCTTTCCAATCATCAACCTGTTGCGATAACACAGCGTCTTCACTCACACTCGTTTGGGGGATCTGTTTGGTTTTAATCGTTAGCACGTCAACCTGAGACAGCAAGCCATGAAGCTCGAAATAGAGCGACTCTGTTTGTGGTTTGGGCAAAGCTTTCAAGGTAGCAATGTCGGTGGCAATCGCCTGTTTCACCACTGCGGTGTTGGACTCAGACGCTAAGCTCTCTAACAACCGCTCAAGGATAGCAACAGCACCAAGGTAATCTTGTTCTGCTGCAACCTTAAACGTAGCTAAGCGCTGTAAATATAAAGCTTCTGAGGCAACTGCACCACTTACTTGCTGCTGCGCCTTAGCAAGCGTCTGCATAAGCTGTGTATCCACATTTTGCTGTTGCTCAGCCAATCGCTTTGTGACATCACCTTGCAGCGAGTCGAGCACTTTTTCTACCCGCTGAAGTTGTGATTTAGCGCCATTCAATTGTGTACTTAGGAGCTGATTTTCCGCGCTAATTGCTTGATTAGCCAATAATGTTTGTTGCAACTGTTGTTGTTGCTGTAGATAAACATAGCCAGCACCAGTACCACTACCAAGCGCGACGAGTAACGCCAAGAGCGCAACCTTACTCACTCTTGTTTTTGCTTGATGTGATGCGACCGTTTGCTCAACTGCTCTTTGTGTTTGCTGAGTATTTGTATGCTTTGTTTGCGATTCAGACTGAGTCATTTTGCGCCCTTGCTGCCTGGTATAGTCGATGATACTCCCTGCGATGGCACGATTATCAGGGCCATGACATACCACAATTTGAGACTGTTCAATGTTATAGGATTGCTGTACATGCTCAGCAATACGTTGGCTCACAACAAAGAAAGTACGCTGAGCCAACCAATCTTTACTTGCTGACGACTGCGTATTAAAAATCGCATCCGCTGCACTGTTACTGGTAATGACTATACCTTCAATCTGCTGGCTTCGCCAGTGGTCTAACCAGCTATCCGAGGTATCCTTTACCGCTGTGCGCTCATACACCGCCAAGCTATCAACGATGGCACCTCTTGCTTTGAGGGTTTGGGCAATAACGGGACGCCCACTTTTGCCTTTAACCAACAATACACGTTTACCCTCAACCGACGACAGCTGCCGAAGTGCAAGCAACCCTTCAGAGTCTGGTTGCTTAGGATATTTAGCCTTGATATTAAGAGTTTGCTGTATAGCATCGGCCGTGCCTTCACCAACAGCAAAGGCTGCGCAATGCCCCGCTAATGGTACTGCTAATTGGCTAAAATAGCGCACTGCATCTGGTGATACGAAAATGGCTAACTCGGCTTCATGTATCATCGCCTGAGCCGCGTCACTAACCGCGACTTCATTTAACCTTAGTACAGGGCAAATCACAGAGCTTATCTGCTGCTGTGACAATAACCCAGATAACGGCTCAGATTTTCCAACAGGTCGAGTCAGCGCAACTTTCATTTAAGCGTCCTTATAAACCTCAGCTAAAATCTTGTCTGCTCCTTGTGCAAGTAACGATTCGGCGAGTTGAATGCCAAGTTGCTCAGCCTCTGCGACAGTACCACGGCACTCACCACGCAAGATTTCACTACCATCAATTGCACCGACTAGACCTCGTAAGTGTACTTGATCACCCGAAACTTCAGCGTACGCACCGATTGGAACCTGACAGCCCCCCTCTAAACGACGGTTCATTGCTCGCTCAGCAAGTACACGAATGCGCGTGTCAGTATGTTCAAGTGGTGCTAAAAAGGCTTTGGTCTGTGCATCATTGCTACGACACTCAATGCCCACCGCGCCTTGACCATTTGCCGGTAACGAAGCTTCAGGCTCAATATAGCTTGCGATTCTATCAATCATTTCTAGACGGATAAGTCCCGCTGCGGCCAAAATAATGGCATCAAACTCACCGGCGTCCAACTTGGCTAGGCGGGTGTTCACATTCCCCCTCAAGTCCTTAATTACCAGATCAGGACGTGCCGCTCGAATTTGACACTGGCGTCGTAAACTAGAAGTGCCCACTATTGCACCTTTTGGTAGCTCTGCCAGTGACGCATAAGTATTAGATACAAACGCATCCCTTGGGTCTTCTCGCTCACAAATAGTGTGCAGTTCTAGCCCTTCAGGAAAATCAACAGGCACGTCCTTCATTGAGTGCACAGCAATGTCAGCTCTGCCCTCTAACATTGCCTGCTCCAGCTCTTTTACAAAAAGCCCTTTACCGCCGATCTTGGCCAAAGGTGTATCTAAGATTTTGTCGCCTTTCGTCGACATTGGCACAAGCTCTACTTTTAAGTTTGCATGGTGTTTTTCAAGTTCAGCTTTTACAAACTCAGCTTGCCAAAGCGCTAACGCGCTTTTACGAGTCGCAATACGTAATACGGAAACTTGTTCTGTCATGATTTGCCTTTTGCGTTAGTACAGCAACTCAAAGCGTCGCTGTATATTCTTATATTTGGTAACTTGGCCGCACAAATGAACGGCCTCAGCATGAGTGGGTCAGATCATTGCTGTGTATTATCAACGATGCGAAATGACTTCTGTGCTAATAACTGTCCAGCATTCGTTACTACTTCAACTCGCCAGTCGCCAGTTTGACTCGGCATAATATTTTTACTCGAGTAGGTTCGATAACGCATCGCTTCAATAGGTAGTTCAACTTCAGCCATTAATTCATCTTGATGAAACCACAAGTGCGATACAAGCTCCCCCTTGAGAGCATGTACTTCAGTGAAAAAGTAAAGTTTCTCTTTGATTTGCGCTGCGGAGATAATGTCTTTGAGTACATTAGTCGGCTCGCGATTATCAACCATCGTGGTTAACACCGCTCGACTAATAAATTGTGTATCAATCTTTGCTCCCAGCGCTACGCTTGCTACCTGCGCATCTGGGTTAAATCGCTTTATCTGCCCTGTTTCTGTTTCTGTTTCTGTTTCTGTTTCTGTTTCTGTTTCTGTTTCTGTTTCTGTTTCTGTTTCTGTTTCTGTTTCTCCAACAGGTTGCTGCACCACTTCATTCAATGCAAGATCTGAAGCGGTATTCGTGGTAAGCACAGCTGTAACAGGCGATTCATTGTCAGCTGTTCCTTGCGCTACACTAGGTAGAGCCTCACTCGTGTCTAACGCTACAGCCATATCATCAGCGCTGTCGATATCAATCGTGGCGGCGACAACTTGGCCATCATCTTCGTCAGCATTCACACTGTTGACGACACCGTAGACACCCGCAGTTGCAATGCCAGCAAATGCCACCGTTGCCATAAAAATGCGCTTCCAGTGCCATTGATAGGTCACCGCTGAGGGCTTTGAAGGCTGCTTACTCACCGACGTTTTTATGACAATTTTTTGTGACATTGCTTTGCTCCTGTATCTGTCACCTGCATGTGATACTAAGTGATATTAATCACTCAGTCTTTCAATAAGCCAAGCACGAATGGCTTTTAATTCTTCAAGACAAACCTGATGCTCCATGGGATAGTCTTGCCAGCTTACCTCATAACCTTGCTGCTTTAATGTATTAAAGGCTTGTTCACCAGCAAACACTGGAACCACTGGATCTGCACTACCGTGTGCCATAAAAATCGCAAGTTCAGTTTGCTTCGCTTCTGCACTCAGTTTTTCAGGCACACACATATAAGTAGATAGTGCCATGACACCAGCTAGTTTTACAGCCAAACGCGGTGCAAGATGAAGCGCAATCACGCCACCTTGAGAAAACCCAGCAAGAATAATACGGTTAGCTGGAATACCTTTATCTAACTGTGCCTGAATTAACGCTTCAACCTGAGCTGAAGAGTCTCGCACACCTTGCTCATCCGCTCTTTTATCCAGATCAAATGATTTAATATCATACCAAGCACGCATGACCATACCACCATTTATGGTGACCGGCTGCTCTGGTGCATGTGGAAAAATAAATTGTACGCCTAATTCACCTGGTAAGTTTAGCTCAGGTGCAATCGGTAAGAAGCCATTACCTGAGTCGCCCAAGCCATGTAACCAAATGATGCTCGCTTTATGCTCTCCCACGGCGGGGTGTTCTACAAACTCCAACATCAATCGTGCTGCCACTCTATAGGGGTGTTTGCTTGCTTCGTGGCTGCGTCGCTCATAAATTGCCAAAACTCAGCACCGGAGCGATTATCAATCCACTGATCACCACTCAATTCAAAGTGATGACCATTAAACTTAGTCGCCACCCATACTTGGTGCAATGGTGCTTGTTTGTTGATAACAATTTTGCTCTTGTCAGGGAAAATAATCTCTAGAATTCCCGCTGCTGATTCGTAATCTAAATCAGCGTCACAATCATCGATCTGCTCTTCAATAGTCAACATTAGCGCATCGGCTAACTCATGATATTCACTTTCTGTCATCGTGATTTCCTCTTACTGACGCACTACGGCATGGTGCCTAAGCTTAACTCGCTATTTGAGCAATTTGATGAAGACGAAATTTCAATAGCGAAAAGCTGCTTTTTTTATCAATTCTGTTACTCTGCGATTATAAAGGCACTGACACGAATTATCTAATGAAAGCGACACCTTATAAATTTAGCGTAACGGCACTTGTTTTTACTACTTTAATCGGATTATCGGGTTGCGGTCAAAGCGGTCCGCTTTATTTGCCTGAGCAACAGGCTAAAAAATCAAACCAATCGAAAGTAGAACAAGCAAACCAGCCTGCAGCAGAACAACAGGAGCGTTAAAATGGATTATTTCAATTACCGAGATGGTAAGTTATTTGCAGAGGATGTCTCGATTAGCGATATAGCCAAGCAATATGGTACTCCCTGTTATGTCTATTCGAAAAAAACCCTCGTTAGGCATTATCACGCTTTTACGGATGCCGCAGCCGGTCATCCCCACTTAGTGTGCTATGCAGTAAAAGCAAACTCCAATATTGCCGTCTTGAATGTCTTAGCTCAGCTTGGTTCTGGTTTTGATATTGTGTCAAAGGGTGAACTTGCTCGTGTACTTAAAGCCGGTGGAGATCCACAAAAAGTCGTCTTTTCTGGTGTCGCAAAAACAGAAGATGAAATCGCGTTTGCGCTTGATACTGGTATAAAGTGTTTTAATGTTGAATCGATTGCAGAGCTTCACCGGATCAGTGAAGTAGCGACTAGGCTAGATAAAATCGCGCCTGTTTCATTGCGCGTAAACCCGGATATTGACGCGAAGACTCACCCTTACATTTCGACGGGCTTGAAAGAAAATAAGTTTGGTATTGATATCAAGGCTGCATTTGATGTGTACCAGCTCGCCTATGCCCTACCTGGCTTAAAAGTAGTTGGGATCGACTTCCACATCGGGTCTCAGTTAGTTGAGGTTAATCCATTTTTAGCCGCTTTAGATAAAGTGCTTGCGCTAATCACACAGCTGGAAAAAGCGGGGATTTACTTACATCACTTGGATATTGGTGGCGGCCTTGGTGTACCATATGATGGTGAAAAACCACCGCACCCGAGTGCATACGCTGCAGAAATTAAAGCCAGACTGGAGCAATTTACTGATCTAGAACTTATTTTTGAACCCGGTCGTGCCATCGCGGCAAATGCGGGGGTTCTAGTCACTAAAGTCGAATTTATTAAGCCAACTGCACACAAGCACTTTGCAATTGTTGATGCCGGCATGAACGATATGCTGCGCCCGTCGCTATATCAAGCTTGGCAAAATATTGTGCCAGTCACGCCGCGAGACGATGTAGAGTCGATAAATTATGACGTGGTTGGCCCTGTATGCGAAACAGGTGACTTTTTAGGTAAAGACCGAGTACTAAAACTAAAAGCAGGTGATCTATTAGCACAACGCAGTGCTGGTGCCTATGGCTTTACCATGAGCTCAAATTATAACTCTCGCCCTCGTTGTGCAGAAGTTATGGTGGATAACGACCAGCATCACTTAATTCGCCAAAGAGAACCACTAGAGTCTCTGTGGCAATATGAACAACTACTGCCACAATAACCCAACTTAGTACATAACCTAGGGGGCAGCATAAAGCTTTACATTAAGCCGCTTCCCTAGTCGATGTATCCATGGCAAAGTATTAGCAAAGTGAGGACATGGTTTTATACCAAAAGATAACCACTCTATGTTTATAAACTTTTCAAAAATGCACGGTTTAGGCAATGACTTTGTGGTGATAGATAATGTCACTCAAAATGTATTCTTGTCTCGAGACCAAATAAAAAAGCTTGCAGATCGCCATTTTGGCATTGGCTTTGACCAGTTATTAATGGTCGAGGCGCCTTACTCTCCCGACTTGGACTTTCATTATCGTATTTTTAATGCTGACGGTAATGAAGTTGAACAATGCGGTAATGGTGCCCGTTGCTTTGCCCGTTTCGTACGGATGAAGGGACTCACCAATAAGCACAAGGTGAATGTATCCACCAAAGGGGGCAATATTACTCTGTACATCGAGAAAGACGGTCAAGTGACAGTCAATATGGGCAAGCCAAATTCGAATCCACAAGCCATTCCGTTTCGTGCAAATAAGCAAGAAAACACCTATATTTTAAGAGCTGATGAACATACCGTGTTCTGTAGTGCCGTATCGATGGGCAACCCACATGGTGTAATCATTGTGGACAGTATTGACACCGCAGATGTTCACACGCTTGGTCCTTTACTAGAACACCATGAACGATTTCCACAAAAAGCCAACATCGGCTTTATGGAAGTCGTATCTAGAGAGTATATAAAGTTACGGGTGTGGGAACGCGGTGCGGGTGAAACCTTGGCATGTGGCACTGGCGCTTGCGCTGCTGTAGTTACCGGTATTATGCAAGGAAAGCTGGATGAAACGGTTAGGGTTGACCTACCTGGCGGCAGCTTGCAGGTGCGCTGGGCAGGTCAAGGCCAAGTGGTGAAAATGACCGGACCGGCGGAACACGTTTTTGATGGACAAATAGCGATATGACCCAAAAAGAAAGCGAGGTGACAGAGCAACACGTTGTAGAATACCTACGCGCGCACCCTGACTTTTTATTGCGCCATCCCTATCTTATGTTGGAGTTGAAATTACACCACCAACAGCAAGGATTACCTGACCTTTCCTTGCATCAACAGCGCCTGTTGCGACAGGAAGTCGACACGCTAAAACAGCAGATCCGCGACATGATTGAACATGCAACGGCCAATGAGCTGATCTTCAAGCAGCTTACGCAATGCCAGCTGGCCATCATGCGCTGTACGGAGCTAAACGCGATTAATGACACATTGGCACAACGCTTTGATGCCTACAGCGACATTCAATGTAAGCTTATCAGTATTGACGACTCAGTGTCTGAATTGGTTACAGCGAAGCTAACCAGCAGTAACTGCTATCTCGGTCGTATCAGCCAGCAATTTGCAGCACAACTATTTAGCGACTTTGAGGTTGGCTCCGTTGCACTATATCGCATTTCGGCATCGGAACAAGGGAACTACATTCTCGCGTTTGCTAGCCGCTCAGCTGAACACTTCTCACCACAGCATGATAATATGTTGATCGCAGCATTTATCCAAACGTTAACGCTAAAACTCGAAGCGCTGGCATGACCCAAACGCCGCTAACCGATGAATGGGTAGAGCCAATCACCGCCTTTATGGCACACCTTCGCCATGAAAAGCACTACTCTGAGCACACCTTGAACCAGTATCGGACGCAACTCACTCAAGCAGCCTTATATTTTTGCCAGTACGCCAGTGCTTGGCAACAAGTTAGTGGCGAACAGATCCGTCGCTACAGCATGAAACTGCGAAGCCAAAATTACAACCCCAGAACCATCAACCTCAAACTCAGCTGTATCCGCAGTTTATACAAGTTTCTAAAACTAAAATCGCAATCAAAGCAAGCTGTCGTAAACCCGGCACAAGGGATCCGAGGCCCTAAATTTCAAAAGCCATTACCAAAAAATCTTGATGTCGACCAAATGGGACAATTATTAGAAATTCCATCCGATGATGCTTTAGCTGTTCGTGATAAAGCCATGATGGAATTAATGTACTCCAGTGGGTTACGGCTTAGCGAGTTAGTTGGTGCAAACCTATTGGATGTGAAAGATGGCGAGATCCGAGTGTTAGGTAAAGGTGGTAAAACCCGTATTGTTCCCGTTGGGGGCAAAGCGCTCAACGCATTAGACGACTGGCTGAATATCCGTTCACAGTATGCTCCGCCAGAAGAGCCCGCGCTTTTTGTCAGCAAATTAAAGCGCCGGATAAGTCCACGGCATGTGCGCGCAAGGATGAAAGAATGGGGGCTGAAGCAAGGGATAAGTACACCTATTCATCCACATAAACTGCGACACTCTTTTGCCACCCATTTACTTGAGTCTAGTGGCGACTTGCGAGCAGTCCAAGAAATGCTTGGTCACGCTAGTTTGTCAGCCACGCAGGTCTATACCCATTTAGATTTTCAACATCTAGCAAAAGTGTATGATAGTGCTCACCCTAGAGCGAAAAAACAAAAAGACGAGTAATCATGCGATTTAATAAGCCTATTTCAACTATCCGCGCGATTAGTTTTGATTTAGACGACACGCTATACGATAACCGCCCAATTATTATTGCTGCGGTTCAAGCAATGACCGATCACCTCAACGCTATCCCAAAATGGCGTGCCAAAGGGGAAACATTTTGGTTACAGTGTCGTGATCAAGCGCTCAAACAAGACCGGACGCTGGCGGAAAACGCCACTCGATGGCGTCAAGCTGCTCTCCATCTCGGTTTCACCATACTGGGATATGAACATGATGCAGCAACAGATGCTACTCAACGTGCTTACCAAGCGTTTGCAGATGCCCGTAGCAATATCGTCGTCAGCGACTCCGTTATCGACTTACTCACACAATTACGTCGTAAGTTTCATATTATCGCCATCACAAACGGTAATGTAGAGGTAGAGAAATTTAACCTAAGGAATAGCTTTGACTTAGTGCTTCGCGCTGGCATTGATGGTCGTGCTAAACCTCACCCTGAACTTTATCACCTTGCTTGTCAGCATTTTAATATTACACCAGAACAGTTACTCCATGTAGGTGATAGCCTAGATACGGACGTCCAAGGTGCACATCGCGCAGGTGCATCAAGCGTCTGGCTGCGCAATAACTTTACTCAATACCGCTATCAAGGATTAGCAAATATAGAAATAGATAACATACAGATGTTAAAAAACATGATGTAATGTTTCTCTACTGTGGTTGCATTCAGTGCTCGAATAACGTACTAATATTGACTTCCAAAAAACGATAATAATGGAAGTAAATTATGTCATCACAGGACACCACAAGTGATGTGGGCTTTTTTGGCCATCCCAAAGGCCTACTCACTCTTTTTCTCACTGAGATGTGGGAGCGCATGAGTTACTATGGCATGCGCGCCATGCTCGTTCTTTTTATGACCGCCACCTTACAACAAGAAGGACTTGGTTTTACAGTTGCATCAGCTGCTGCAATTTATGGTCTCTATACCGGCTCGGTCTATTTTTTAGGGTTACCTGGAGGCTGGATAGCTGACCGCTTGCTCGGTGGCCAACGTGCCGTTTGGTATGGCGGTATTATCATTATGATCGGCCATATTATTCTTGCCATACCCAGCCAATTTTCTTTTTTTGTCGGGCTCATTTTTGTTGCCTGTGGGACTGGGTTATTAAAGCCCAACATCAGCGCAATGGTTGGCCAACTTTATAGTGATGAAGACAATCGTCGAGATAGTGGCTATGCCATTTACTATATGGGTATCAACTTAGGCTCTGTGATTGGCTATATGGTCTGTGGCTATTTTATGGAAAATATCGGATGGCATTGGGCGTTTGGCGCTGCGGCTGTGGGTATGGCTATTGGCCTTATCACCTACCGCTTAACAGGTCGTCACATTGCAACTGTTGGCCATGTTCCAACTAACCCTATGTCAGCCAGCCAAAGTACTAAAGCTTGGAGCGCAATCGCCCTTGCCGTTGCGACTGTTGCTGCTGTGACAATTGCCACCTTTACCGGTGTACTGATCATCGACCCCGTTATACTGGCAAAATATGTCGCTATCGCCTTTACGATCACCTTTTTCTTGTACTATGGCTACATTTACTTTGCTGGTAACTTAGATGACAATGAAAAGCGCCGTATGTGGGCATTATTTTTGGTTTGCGTAGCCTCAACGTGCTTTTGGTCTGGCTTTGAACAAGCAGGTTCATCGCTGAACTTATTCGCCCGAGATTATACAGACCGCCTGATCGGCAGCTTCAGTATTCCTACAGCTTGGTTTCAGTCAACTAACGCTTTTTTCATCATTATCTTATCACCGTTTTTTGCCGCCCTTTGGATTAACTTAGCTAAGCGTATGGTAACGCCGACCTACAGTATTAAATGTGCAATCGGATTACTTATTATGGCAAGTGGCTTTATTGTCATGTTTTTCGCTTCTCAATATGCTGCACAGGGCTTGAAAGTAGCACCTATGTGGCTGATCACAACTTATTTTCTTCATACGGTTGGCGAGCTATGTCTAAGCCCGGTTGCACTTAGTGCAGTCAGTAAGTTATCTCCAAAGCGCTTTGCTGGACAGATGATGGGGGTATTCGTACTAACTTACTCTATTGGAAATATTTTCTCAGGTCTACTAGCAGGCAGCTTCGACCCTAATAATATCGCTGATCTTCCAAACCTCTATCTGCAAATTGCACTATTCACAATCGGTATTGGTGTTTTTGTAGGTGTGCTTGGATTAAAAACCAAGCATTGGGAGAAACAATCAGAAAAGCCGCTCACTGAGCAAACGGCTTAACCGCCATGATGTAAGTGTAGGGGCGTCATGCTCCTACATCTTCTCAAATTCAGCTGAAACCAACTGCCCTTCGTATGCCTTAAAGTGACCCACCCACTTGGGTGCAGCCACCTCTATGGTGTCATAAAAACGCTCAACTTTACCTAGTTTTGACGCCGCACTTTGTGGATCAAGATAACTAATACCATAAAACTGCCATGGTAATAGCACCTGAGATATTGATGCCAAACCAATCAAGTTGGCATTACGCAAAGACCATGCTTCTTGTAGTTTTACTGAGGTTACTTTACCTAACTTGTTCAACTCCATAAGCTGATGGCACCCCGTATACAATATTGTTTTGTGTTCAACATCTTGCCATTGAATAAGATGAGATTGCTGCTGCTCGATAAACAAGTCTATATCTGTTTTACCTTGATAACAGGGTGGCGTAGTCGGCTCATCAATGTGAAAGCGGCCTATCGTTAACTCAGACAACTTAGTGTTTGGAGTTTTGGTATATCTCCCCTCTTGAAAGAAAGCGACATGAGCATAGCGTGCAGTTAGCGCAGAGACATGATGTTGGCTTAAAGGTCGA
Organism: Pseudoalteromonas peptidolytica; assembly: GCF_012641745.1. Classification (GTDB taxonomy): domain Bacteria; phylum Pseudomonadota; class Gammaproteobacteria; order Enterobacterales; family Alteromonadaceae; genus Pseudoalteromonas; species Pseudoalteromonas peptidolytica. Next base: position 35,712 of record NZ_WEHZ01000030.1, on the reverse strand, counting down.
TTGATAATAGCAAGAGACTCATCTTCGACTTGCACCTTGGCATCAATATCGTGGATATTAATTAAGTTTGCCAATGCTACGGGCAATAAGGTAAACGCATATTGATAACCTACCAGCTTGTCGTGTTCAAACAAGAATGCGTGGTTACGGCCAATCGTGGCTAGTTTTTGGTGACTGTTAACCGGCCATACGAGTGTAAAACGCCCTATTTGCTGCTCTGCGGCAGTAAAGGTGTCACCCAAAGCTATCCCAAATACCTCTGTGGGTGTAATTGCGGTATCTTTAACTTGGGTCACCTTTTGCTCAGCACGCTTGGCGTTAAGATCAATTGTAATTTGAGATGAAACTGTGTGTGTCTTTTTGGAAAAAGCGGTCGCGGTAATCATTTCATAATTATCAGCCGTGATGGCTGTTTTTGTGCGGCATGCTGTCACAGGATAAGCAAATATGCGCCCTGATACAGCGACAAGTTTTCCATTATCTTTTAACCTCTCTTTTAGCACTACTTTGTCTATGATTAGGTCGCGACCTTGCTCTTCAGATTTCTCGATCAGCGCCTCAAATAGTGACCGTTTTACTCCATCTAGCAAGTCAGTGGCGACTGTTTCTATTTGCTCTCTACGGGGTTCTTTTCCCATTAACGTTGTGATTGAATCAAAGTGCTGCCGAAAAACATTGATAACCGTTGCACTCTCGTTAATGTCACAGTCACTGCCTTTCATCCATATTTGTGCAGCAGGTACGTGTGAGGAGAATATGACTAGGCTTGCCAACAAAACTTTTTTATTCATTTTTTTCCTTGTTCTTTGTCCTGACATTAACTTAACGCAAACCAATATGAACCTGTAGTTTTTATTGCGATTTTGCTACTGTACAAACTCTTTTTTCATAAAGGATAGCATCATCATGTCGACTGTTATGATCACAGGTGCAACAGGTTTACTTGGTCGCGCACTGTGCCAAAAAATAAGCCACCACCACACAGTTATTGGGTGTGGTTTTAGCCGTGCAGTGGCCCCGTTACACCAATTAGACTTAGGAGATCAAACAGCGGTGCTAAGCTTTTTAGACACACACCAGCCTGACTACTTGATCCACGCCGCTGCCGAAAGAAGACCCGAGTACTGTGAGCGTGACCACCAAGGGACGTTGGCACTCAATGTGGCTGCAACAGAGTTTCTAGCTAAAACATGCCGCCAACGGGGGATCCGCTTTTTCTTTATCAGTACCGATTATGTTTTTGACGGTACATCCCCCCCATACCTTGAGTCAGACCCAACGCACCCGATTAATTTTTATGGTGAAACAAAGCAAGCTGCAGAACGAGCAATTATAGCGGACAGTGAGTTACATACCATTGTTAGGGTGCCGGTGTTATATGGAGAAGTGACGACATTGGAAGAGTCTGCGGTCACGATTATCGCCCAGCAGCTACTTGATTCCCCAAGTGCTAGCCATGACCACTGGGCTATCCGTTATCCAACACATGTCGATGATATTGCATTAACGCTCAATGATATTATCGCCAACCCAGACGTGACAGGAATCATCCATATTAGTGGCAATCAAGCATTCACTAAATACGAGATGGCGACGATCATGGCGCAAATACTAGATGTGCCAAGCTATCTTGTGACTTCACAAGCGACACCGAGTGGTGACGCCAAGCGGCCAAAAAACTGTGCGCTCAAAGACACTAGGTTGTTACAGTATGGGATCAATCACCAGCGTGACTTTGCAACGGCTGTTGCAGACGTACTGTCTACTCATATGCTTCGTTGTCAATGAGGCATAACCTGACGGTGGGCTAAAATAGCCCATTTCGACCGAAGGGAACTTCCAAGGTGTTATCGCTAGCCGAGACGGGATGCCCTATCATTTCATCGTAGGCACTTTGATGCCTTATCACCATTTCCACGTAGCTAATATCAGACAGACGTTTTTGAATTTGCAGTGGGTTATGTGCTTTTAAAAACTCACCATTTTCCTCTTTGACATAATATTCTACGTTGTTTACAACTACACTCACCTGATAAAGCGCCAAATCTATCGAATGAACAATGACTTTTTGTAGTGGTTGATGGTGTTTTAGTTTTGAAAATAATATCGCCATGCTCAGCAAAGAGATCCAAATTTACAAGTAGATACATTACAATACGCATGGTACTCAATAACAGTTCAATTCAGTTTATGTCCTACCCAATGCGTTTAGCAAAATATCTCGGCCATTGTGGTGTCTGCTCACGGCGACAGGCTTCGCGTCTAATTGATAGTCAACGCGTGATGGTCAATGGTCGGCTAGCCAATCATATCGACCACATCACACCTGAAGACCATATCACTGTCGATAATATTGCTGTTGCTAAGCCCGAACCTAGACGACTATTTGCGTATTACAAACCGGTAGGTATTGACTGTAAAGTAAAGCCACACGACCCGCACAGTATTTATCATGTTTTACCTCAGTCCTGTCGTGTTTACCCAATTGGCCGACTAGATAAAGATAGCCGAGGGCTATTACTACTTACCAATGATGGTGAGCTATGCCAACGCCTGATCCATCCGGATCAGCATCAGGAAAAGGAATATGAAGTACAAGTCGACAAGCCTATTGATGCTGCATTTTGCGCCAAAATGGCAGCAGGCATACCAATCAAAGGGCAAGTCACCTTACCGTGTGTGGTAGAGCAAATTGCCCCCGATCGATTTAAGATTATTTTGCGCCAAGGCCTCAATCGGCAAATAAGAAAAATGGCGCATTATTGTGGCTACCACGTTATTGATTTGCATCGCGTCCGGATTGCAGCACTACAATTGACACAATTACAGATTGATAGTGGTGAAATAAAAGAAATTGCAGCTGACTTCTTTGCCCAAACTACAACCCACACACAACAATGATTGCAACAGCACATCCCATACCAAGTGCCCATACAATAGAGCGAAGTACATCGATATTCAGCCAGTAAAACACACAATACAGCGCCCGAGCCATAACATGCCCGATGGCTAACCACTCAATCAAAGGAGTATAAGTTTGGGTGCCAAATGCAACCGCCATGGCCACTGCAAAAACGGCTAATGACTCAAAACAATTTTGATGTGCCGCAAGCGCTCTGGCACCAAGCCCAGTTAATCTTTTTTGTTGCTCTCGAGGGTGTTTATTGTCGTAACCACCTTCTTTATTCATTGCAACTGCGACTGGAATTTTGGCAAAGTAAGGTAATAAGATGGCAAGAATTGCACAGATAATTAAGATGTTCAAAAGATACTCCTTCAACTATTAATATCGCGACTCTCAGTAGAGCAGAATAGTTAAAAAAAGAAAAGCCATAAGCTAGAACAACGGTTCTTACCTATGGCCAAATCTCGTAGCATCGATATTAATCTTAGCTCGATTTTTCAGATTTAAAATGTGGCAAATTGTCGCAGCGCTATTTTGTCGTCAGACTGCACAGTAAAATTGGGCTAGCCCATTGATAGTAAAATAAATTATTTTCACTATTATTATAATTCATTTATGCTTAATTGAGTCTTTATTGTATGCTGAGCTGCATCATCGACTGTTAGAGCTCAAGTATAATGTGGATCGTATTCACGCTGTTAGCCGCTTTCTCGCAAGCTTGGCGAAATGCTTTTCAAAGCCAGTTGAGCGCCAGTGCCTCAACGGCCAGTGTTACCCTCGCGCGATTTATTCTTGCAAGTCCCCTAGCCCTGTTATATTTGTGGCTACTCTACCAATTCAACCCAGTAGCACCGCTTGCCATTTCCACACATTTTCTCTTTTATGTCTTTGGTGCCAGCGTCATGCAAATTTTAGCAACGGGATTGATGGTCGTGCTTTTCAAGCAAAATAACTATGCCATCGGTGCTGGACTGGCAAAAAGCGAAGCGTTGGTTGCAGCTATGTTAGGTGTGCTGTTTTTTGGTTCTAGCTTAACTTTACTCGGGTGGTTTGGCGTTTTTATTGGCGCGATTGCTGTGATGCTACTCAGTGGCTTTAGTTTACGCACTGTAGAATGTAAAACCGCACTTATCGGGCTTGCTTGCGGTACTTGCTTTGCGCTTACTTCATTGTGGGTACGTGAGGCTAGTATAGCCACCGGTTTACCTTTTCCTCATAGTGCAGCTTTGGTGTTACTGCTGGTGTTATTATGCCAAACACTGATGTTGAGTATTTATATGACACTGCGAGAGCCTCAGTCATGGTTGATACTTTGGCGGCACCGAAAGCTGACCACTGCAATTAGCGTCAGTAGCTGTATTGGTTCTATTGGTTGGTTTAGCGCCATGAGCCTTGAGCATGTTGCTTATGTAAAAACACTCGGCCAAGTAGAGGTCTTTTTTACATTACTTATCTCTGTTTTGTGGCTCAAGGCACCGATAAAAAAGCGTGATTCAGCGGGACTGGTGCTGATCGCCATCGCCGCTGTTTTGGTTATGCTAACTTAAGTACCACGACGCCACTGATAATCAGCAACACACCCAAATAACGCATAAAGGTACTGGGATCTCCGTAAAAGGCGATCCCGACCAAAAATGTCCCCGCAGCACCAATGCCTGTCCAAACAGCATAAGACGTGCCAAGCGGGATCTGTTTTTGTGCCATCCATAACATCCATCCACTGAGCGCCATAAAGCCGACAGCGATACAAATTCCTAGCCATCTCGTCTCTGCTTGCTGCGCCATTTTCAAACCAACCGGCCAGCCTATCTCAAATAAGCCAGCCATAATTAAGTAAATCCATGCCATCGTTACTGCGCTTTCAACTCCACCGAATATAGATCTTTTCTGCGATCTCGTAAGTTACGCACAGTTCCTTCACTATGCAATATTTTGAGCTTATCTAAATCCAAATCACTGAATAGCAGCATCTCGGTATTGGGAGTGGCTTCGTTAAGCGCAGCATCGTGTGGAAAAGCAAAATCTGATGGTGTGAGTACTGCCGATTGCGCATACTGTACATCTAAACTCTCCACTTGTGGTAAGTTACCAACACTCCCCGCGATTACCACATAACATTCATTTTCTATTGCTCGAGCTTGCGCACAATGCCTAACGCGCAGGTAACTGTTTTTGGTATCTGTCCAAAATGGCACAAACAAGATGTCTAAACCCTTCTCAGCCATAATGCGAGAAAGCTCTGGAAACTCGACGTCATAACAAACCTGGATCCCGACACGACCGGCATCGGTATCAAACACCTCTATTTTATCACCACCCTTTATCACCCAATCATAGTCTTCATGTGGGGTGATATGAATTTTACGTTGCTCATCGACCTTACCCGAGCGGTGGCAAAGATAACTGACGTTGTAAAGCTTATCGCCTTCGAGCAATGGCATTGAGCCGGTGATAATATTGGCATTATATTCGATTGCCATTTGCGACATTGCTTCACGAAAACGCTCGGTATAAGTGGCTAAAGCACGAATAGCTTCAGTTTGATTTTTGTATTGGCCAAGTCCCATCAGGGGGGCATTAAAAAACTCTGGGAAAAGGATAAAATCACTTTGGTAATCTGACACCGTATCAACAAAGTACTCCACTTGCTGCATCAACTCCTCTACCGACTCCACACGACGCATTTGCCACTGCACCGCACCAACTCTCACAATGGTTTTTTTGCTCTCAATAACTGTATCTGTCGGCTCAAACAATATGTTGTTCCACTCTAATAACGTCGCGTAACCTTCTGAATCTTGATCTTCCGGCAAATATTGCTTGAGTAGACGTTTGACTTGAAAGTCGTTAGCCAGCTGAAAGCTCAAAATAGGATCATGAAGTTCTTTGTGATCTACTTTATTGATATATTCCATCGGCGACATGCTGCGGCGATATTGCTTGTATAATGGGATTCGACCACCAGCGAGGATCGCCCGCAAGTTATACTGACGACACAGCTCTTTTCGGGCATCGTACAACCGGCGTCCTAACCGCAGCCCGCGATGACTCTTGGCGATAACGACATCTAGACCGTATAAGGCATCTGCATTACTATCACTAAAAATTCGACTATGTGCATCCACAATATCCTCGTAAGTATGTGGATTCGAGAATGTTTGATAATCGACTTGCACACTCAGCGCGATACCAACAATTCGCTCACCATCCTTCACGCCAATTTGACCTTCAGGGAATTGGTCAATTAACCTGAATATAGTGTGGCTTGGCCACGCACCACCAAGATCAGGGTAGGCTTCGTCCATTAACTCCTTTACTTGATCATAATCGGACTTTTCTAGGTTACATAGCGTGATCCGCGCTTTTTCTATAGACATGTCGACTCCAAAGCTTAGGTTACCTTCTTGTTTCTATTCAATCCTAGTTAACCGTACTCGATACTAAGTAGATTAATCTGAGCTTAGAAGAAATAAGCAGCAAATCAAAACTAACCTTCTATACTTGTTTTATTGTGTATAACTCAAGAGTTTAGGTTTGACTAAACATCACCCTTACAGCAGGCCGGATCAAGTCGAGGCACTGAAATTTGCCTTGTTGCGTCGTGTCGCACTGTATTGCATGTGGCTGCACGTCATGCTTATCGGGGTATTTTGGCACCTACAAGTTGAGACGCTTGCTGTTGTCAATATTGGTAGTGTCACCATGTGGTATATCGGTATTAAGCTTATTGATAACAATAAGCCATCTCTCGCACTGCGTGTATTCTGCTTAGAGGTCGCATTGCACGCCATTTTAGTATGCGCCTACTTAGGAATGTCTCTTGGATTCCAATATTACTTGTGGACTGTTTCTTGTTTGATGCTGTTGGACTATCAGCTTAAGCTCAAACACGCAGTTATATACTCTGTCGTGCTTATCACACTTTTCGCCACGCTAAAATTGCTATTTGACGATGTCACCTACCACTACCGATACCAAGAGTTGGTGCCGTATGTGCATTTTGCCAATGTACTGATATGTGGTATCCCGATGATTTATACTATTAGTCATATTCGTAAAATGACTCTGCAGCAACGCGATGAGCTAGCAGAGTTAGCAGCACGTGATCCACTTACCAAGATGTTTAACCGCCGCTATGCTAAAGAGCTTATCACTCACGCGAAAGAAAGCTGTATATCGACGCATTCACCATTGTGTTTGGTGATGGCCGACATTGACCACTTCAAAAAAATTAACGATACCTTTGGTCATGGAAAAGGAGACAAAATTTTAAAGGCCGTCGCAAAGACAATACAATCACATATGCTTCCAGCGGATATTGCTGTGAGGTGGGGTGGTGAGGAGTTTTTGATTGTACTGGCGCCTTGCTCTGGCGATGAAGCAATACGACGCATCGAGCAATTACGCCAAGCCATCGCAAGCATCGAGTTTGAAAATAACATAATCAAAATCACCATGAGTTTTGGTATCACCAGCTGGGATCACAGCGAGTCTTTTGAGCAGGCCATTCATCGTGCAGATGCTGTACTTTACCGTAGTAAAGAATTAGGGCGCAACTGCATTACGACTGCGCCCTCAATGTCTACCATTTAAAAGTGCTAACCTCATATCACCTTACTGAGCATGGCTAAAATACGGTTATTGTGGTGAAATACGTATCTCGTGCATCAAAGATTGCGGTAATAAAGGCGTGTTATTTCCAGCGCTATACTCAGCAAAACCTGAACGATAAAAAGGCGAGAGAGGGTGCCCACTTTGCCCACCAGCCACCGTTAAAATCGCGTTTTTCAGGTGTCCGGGCTGTGCGATAAAACGCTGTGAGGCACCAAAGGCTGAACCTTGTACAGCTGGCATAAACGTATCACCAAATGCCGGTACGGTCGGCATATCCAATAACCCACTAAGCACGGGGATCTGCTTCGAAAATGGGTGCTGCACCTGAAGTGCATTCACCTCCCCCCAACGCCACGCCGCCATATTGCTACCATAAGCATCTCGCAGCCTTTGTTTTGCCAACTCATAGGCAGCAAGCTGCAAATCTTGCCAAGAGTCATATTGACCAAGCCAATCATCTGGCTGATGCCTTAACAACTGCCATAGCCCAGGCTCTAGGTAGCGCTTCACCGGCTTTAATGAAAGTTGTTCTTGCTGCAGTACAGCTTCTACAGGTGCGTACAAGGTGTCAATTAGTGCACTACGGTAATACTTAACTAGCGTATATCCAACAGAGTCAGCACAAGCACAAGCTTGCCATGCGTCGAGCTTTGCTAAGTCCTGCTGGTATTGTGATGCCGCATAGTGACGTAACAAAGCAACAAGTGACTCATGCCATGGTGCTAAAAATAAAGCTTGATTGTCCAATTGCAATTGATAAAAGTCGTTTTCAGTGAATGCTTGTTTTGCCACTAGGCCATCACGGATCTGCACCGCTCGTGCACCTAAAGCATAACCACCGTCACCAAAGCGCTGATCGTCCTTTACCGAGACAACTCTTGAGTTAGCTGTCCACAATTTACCATTCGGTGGATTTTTCATGACTGGGCGGCTCATTTCGTTATCTTGCCATGTTTGCTCATATGAACGCATTGCAGCAGCAGTGTCATGTGTTACTTTTCTCGCAGGCACCGCCCCCATTAATGTCCATGCGGCATCGCCTTGATTATCTACAACCATCAAATTCTGCACTGGAATACCAACCCTTGCTGCATGAGTAGCCGCCGCCGCTGCATCCGCCAATAGCTCCATTCCCACTAATTCCAAGTTAACGGCATAAGGCTGATGTGCAACCCAGCTAAGTGCATACTTGTCATCACCGATTTGCTTCACAGGACCAAAGGCACTCATTTCTAATTGATAAATATGCTCACTACCATCGGGTAGTTTAATGACTTCAGAAATAAACTGGGTTTTAGTATCGGCAGCTAACGCCACCCAATCAGCCGTATCGACATAGCTATTAGTGAACCCCCAAGCAATACTATTATTACTACCAACAACTATCGCAGGCGCACCCGGTAAAGAAACTCCGGTTACCTGCACAGCCTGCCCTTGATGTTGATAGTTTAATTGTGCACGGTACCAGATTGAAGGAACATTCAGGCCCAAGTGCATATCGTCAGAGAGCATAGCAGCGCCAGTTTTCGTTAACGCGCCCGTCACTGCCCAGTTGTTACTACCATACAACGGCTGATCTGCGATTGCGCTGGGAAGGTAAGTGGTCAGCGGTTGCGGTAACGTTGGAATAGTCGCAGCTGCTGAGTCTATTACGCTGTTATCTAATGCGGCTTGATATCGACTTGGCTGTAGAATAAAGTCAAGCATCTCGTGGCCAAATTTTTGCTCTAATACGATGAGCGCTTCGTCACGTTCATAGGTGCCTGCTTGCAAATCTAAGTACATACCAAAGATAGTCAGCAGGCTATCTTCAGGTCGCCAAGCTTTTGGTTCGGTGCCTAGTAACAGGTATTCAAAGCTGGTAAAACCCGACTGTATACGGCCATCATTCACACCTTGAGTATACCTAGTTAGGATTTGCTTATGTGACTGCGGTAAAGACATTACGATTTGTCTTGCAAGCTTTCTGAACTGATGAAAACGCATCTTTTCATCGCGCTTGATTGCCGCAGCACCAAACAATTCGCTAAGCTCACCTGCGGCATTGCGCCTTAATAAATCCATCTGAAAATAACGATCCTGTCCATGCGCAAAACCAAGTCCATATGCAGCATCAGCTCGAGAGCTCGCAGATACGACAGCTTGGCCTAACGCATCTCGAGCCAACACCACTGGTGCATCTATCCCCGTAGCACTCCCCTTTCCATCTAGCGCAGGAAGGCTTAGCGCCAAAGCACCATAAATACCTGCCGTTCCTATTAACAACAATAAGAACACAACCATGGTAAATCGTTTAATCCAAGTAAACATGAATATCCTTAATTTTTTCAGCTACGCATTTTAGGCCTAGAAGATATAGCACGTCATCGACTTATAGACCAACTTTGCCATAACCATGAGGCAATCAAGTTAAAGCATTTTATTTTTCAATTAGATTTCGCTTTGCGTGTACTGAACTATAGTTAATGCATCGTCTTAAACACAATAGCTCCATGACTTCAGAACTATCAACTTCACCACTTAAATTTCGCTTTATCAAGTCTAGCTTCTGGCTATTGCTCGTCTTGATCATAGCCGTAGCATGGTATGTTGATCAGGTTAATTATCGCCGTCTTGTTGCTATGGAAAAGAGCCGAGCTACCGAAGAAGTGAATGTATATCGTACCAAGATAGAGGGTGTGCTCACCAAAAATGTGCAACTGGTTAGAGGGCTTGGAATTGCACTTGCCGACCAAACCACGCTTTCACAACTTCGCTTTGAGCAACTGGCAAGACCCCTATTCGAGACCAGTCAAGTACTCAGAAATATTGGTGCAGCCCCAGATATGCGGCTTGATTATGTCTATCCACTACAGGGTAATGAAAAAGCCATAGGCCTGGACTACCGCACTCATCCAACACAAAAATATGGCGCTTTACTCGCAAAAGAAAGTCGCGAAATAGTAATGGCTGGACCTATAGAGCTATTACAAGGTGGGACTGGGCTCATTGCTAGAATCCCTGTGTTCAAGGATAAAACACAGTTTTGGGGATTGTTATCCGTCGTGCTGGATATGGAGAGTTTATATCAACAAACCAACTTAATGGCACTGGAAAGCCGATACCTTGTTGCGATTCAAGGCGTTGATGATAAAGGCCAAGAAGGCGAGTATTTTTACGGCAGCAGCAATATTCATTCTTTGTCGCCTATCGCTTTTAGCGTCAATGTGCCATCAGGGCAGTGGGAATTATATGCAGCCCCGAGGATAGGCTGGCAGCCAGAAGCCGCTTCAATATGGCCTTTTCGGCTCGCCATCATCGCACTTATTATCATTTTTATCGCTGCGTTTGTCTTTATCACCCGATTACTAACCCAGTTGCAACGAAACAGTGCAGCACTCACTAACATGGGCATATTAGCTGAAGTAGGCGCATGGGAAATCAATGTGAGTACGCGTGATATTATTTGGTCAGATGTAACGCGAAGCATTTTCTGTGTGCCTAGGCACTTTCAACCAACATGGATGAATACCACAGAGTTTTTTAAAGCTGGATTGCATCGAAGACGTCTGCAAGAGTGTATTGATAGCATCATCAAAACCGGCTCCGAGTTTGAAGGGGAGTTCATCATTCACACCCTGAATGCGGACGAATTATGGGTCTTAGTAAAAGCGCGCTCAGTACGAAAAGGCAAACGCACGACCCATATTTTTGGTTCAATCCAAAATATCAACAAGCGCAAGTTAATGGAAATGGAGCATGACAAATTTGCTAAAAATAATGAACTACTGGCTTATTTAAGTTCTCACGAGGCACTACTGAATAACCAGCTAAATAAGGCCTTTTCGCTATGCGCTGAAACATGTAAAAAAGGGGTAGAGGCAAATAAAGTCAGTATCTGGCAGTTTAATGATGATAAAACGCTTCTTATTCCCGTGTGCTTCTCTAATGCTACGGTAGATAATCTAGTGCACTTCCCACCATGGCGAAAAGCCATTGCACCTGCTTTTTTTAATGAAATAGAAACTGGACAGCTGATCGTCGCGCAACAAGCTGAAAATCATCCAGCAACACTGGCATTATCTGCAACTTACCTTGAGCCATTTGAGATTAAAGCCATGCTTTGCTGTCCCATAAGCCATAAAAATAATACCTTAGGTGTGCTGTGTTCAGAGTATGAAATTGACAATCCAGCATGGGGGCAAAGTGATATTCGGCTCACCAAATCTATTGCCGCGATGCTCGGTAGCTTATTTATCAACAAGGCGCATCAACGAGCAAGAAACCAAGCCATTATAGATAAAGATCTTGCTGAACAATCAGCAAAGATGAAAGCAGAGTTTTTAGCTAGTATGAGCCACGAAATCCGCACCCCACTGAATGGGGTAATGGGCATGATAGAACTTGCCATGCATTCAGAGCTAACAGCAACTCAGCACCACCAGCTTACTCTGGCGCATAGCTCTGCAAAATCACTCCTCACAATCATTAATGATATTCTCGACTTTTCCAAAATCGAAGCGGGAAAACTCACAATTGAGCTGGTTGAGTTTGATTTAATAGAAATGCTAAGCAATATGCTGTGCAGCTTTGTGCGCACGGCGGATGCCAATAACAACAAATTACATATCGACTTGTCGGGAATGAAGGTAAGAAAGGCGCAAACTGATCCAAACCGGCTTAAACAGATACTCAATAACTTACTCAGTAACGCCATCAAATTCACTCATAATGGGTCGGTTACGCTCAGCTGCCACACTGAACAAATTGGTGAGCAAACACACTTGTGGTGTAGTGTTGAAGACACTGGGATAGGCATCTCTAAAGAAAAGCTTAATAAGGTGTTTGACTCATTTACACAAGCAGATCTTTCAACAACGCGCCAATATGGTGGTACCGGACTTGGACTGACCATCGCAAAGCAACTTAGTCAATTACTCGGTGGCGACTTGCAAGCATTCAGTAAAGAAGGTATTGGCAGTACTTTTTCTTGTCATGTACTGTTGAATCAAGCGCAACCTATCCCTGTACAGACACATGCTGACGACGCGACCTTGTATGTATTAACTCAAGCAGCTGAAGACTATAATAAGCTACTTAAACCATGGAACATTACTTGTCTTCGCGTTGATCAAATAGAGACCCTGCTCACTCAGCTTCAAAGCCCTCCATCACATCTAGCCGTCATTTTAGATGCCGAACAGCTATGTGCAGCACCACTCACACAACAACAAACACTAAAAACAGCATTGCTCGAACTCAAGGTAGTGCATGCGGTTGCAGTTGAGGAGCAACATAATCTTGCCATCGATCTTTTTAGTTACTGTGAGCGCGTTTACTATCCAATAACTCCCCATGCCGCACTCAGTGTATTCAATGCAACATTTACCCATCCGACGCAGTCCAGTAGTAACCATACCTCCAATGATGAAGCACCGCTGCTCGGTCGCACCGTATTACTGGTTGAAGACAATAAAATCAATCAAACTGTTGCTACCACTATGTTAGAACGCCTAGGTATCACTGTGGTATGCGCAGAAAATGGCGAGTTGGCACTTACCCACCTACAGTCAATAAAAGTACCTTATGACCTGATATTTATGGACTGCCAAATGCCTATTATGGATGGTTACCAAGCTGCCCAACAAATACGCCAAGGCGTTGCTGGAAAAGTACATCAAGGTTGTGTGATTGTTGCACTCACCGCCAATGCGATGCAAGGTGATAGAGAAAAGTGCCTAAATGCCGGCATGGATGACTATCTCAGTAAGCCAATTAATTTTGATGACCTGAAAGCGAAAATATGGCAGATGCTGCCACCAGAAGACAGCCGATTTGACTCTTCTATTACACAACAAAATTAGCTCACCTACTTTGCTACCTGATTGATTAGCGTTATATTAATCCTTACCAAGGCGATGCTAGCAACCACAATGACAATAAGGAAAGCGATGCAACTCGATGCTCATGAACAACGTGTACTAGGTAGTTTGATTGAAAAGCAAGTCACAACTCCTGAACAATATCCCATGTCTCTTAACAGCCTTACCAACGCATGTAACCAAAAGTCCAACCGTGATCCGGTGATGGAACTTTCTCAACATCAAGTTTTAGACACCCTTAAGCGCTTGCAAGAGAAACGCCTGATCACCTGTGACGAGGCATTATCTGGTCGCGTAGATAAGTATAGCCAACGCTTTTGTAACAGTGACTTTGGCCACTTGAAGGTAGACGCTAAGCAAAAGGCCATTGTTTGCTTGTTACTGTTGCGAGGCGCGCAAACACCTGGCGAATTGAGAACTCGTAGTAATCGCTTAGCCGAATTTTCATCGGTCCAAGAGGTTGAGTCCACACTTGCCACTATGCAGCAAAACGAACACGTTATGAAACTTGCTAGAGAACCCGGTAAGCGAGAGAGTAGGTACCAACATTTATTCGGCGATCAAGCAGAACAAACCAGCGCCATCGCCAGCGATTCAGAGCCAGCAGTACAAAGCCAGACAGAGCTTGAGAGCTTAATGGCTGAGATAGAGCAGCTAAAACAAGAGCTGGCTACAATCAAACAGCATTTAGGACTTTAAAAAACACGCTCATCACAACATAATATAAGCTTATAGCCCCCGAAAGTATTGAGGAACCAGTATGCGTGAAGCAATCATAGCTGAAATGAAAGTTCAGCCTGTTATTGACCCAGAATTTGAAGTTAAACGACGGATCGCTTTTTTGAAAGCGCGGTTACAAGCCTCTGGCTGCTTCACTCTCGTACTTGGGATCAGTGGCGGTGTCGACTCTTCAACCTGCGGACGCTTATGCCAGTTAGCCATTAATGAACTTAACGCAGAGCATGAAACGGGTGCTTATCAATTTATCGCTATGCGCCTACCTTATGGTATCCAAGCAGATGAAGATGAAGCTCAACTTGCACTTGATTTTATTCAGCCGAGCCAGCGCTTAACCGTGAATATTAAACCTGGTGCCGACGCTATGCACGAGCAAGCGTTGGGCGCAATGGCAGGAAGTGCGCTCACTCTACCATCTCAAACCAGCGTCGATTTTATCAAAGGCAATGTCAAAGCACGCCAGCGCATGGTTGCGCAATATGAAATTGCCGGCCTTACTCGTGGCCTAGTTGTTGGTACTGACCATAGCGCAGAGAATATCACCGGCTTTTACACTAAATTTGGTGACGGAGCATGTGATCTCGCCCCGCTGTTTGGTCTATCGAAACGTCAAGTTCGCTCGTTAGCCGCATACCTAGGCGCTCCAACTGGCCTAGTAAACAAAACGCCAACGGCTGATCTTGAGTGTGATCGCCCAGGTCTTGCTGATGAAGAGGCATTGGGCTTGAGTTATGACGATATAGATGACTTCCTTGAGGGCAAACCTATCAGTGATGAAGTGAGTGAAAAGCTCATTACCATTTATCAGCGAACACAGCACAAACGCCAACCTATCCCAACGGTTTACGACGAGTTATAACTCAATTTCTGACGGTGCAGTGCTTGCATTGCACCACAGCCATTACTTTACTTAACCTCTCAAGGTGACTGATTTATGAGCCAAGCAGCTGCACCTATCTTAATAACTGGCGGCGCCCAGCGCATTGGACTTGCTATGGTGCATCATTTTATCGCGCGCCAACAGCCGGTCATATTAACCTATAGAACCAGGCACCAAGTGATCGATGAGTTAGAGACACAAGGCGTCACTTGTATTCATGCTGATTTTGATGAGCCAGATACAATTACCAAACTGACCACGGACATTCGCTCACGCACAAACACACTACGCGCCATTATTCACAACGCATCAAGTTGGGATTGTGAAGCCAATAACCCTGACTACGCAACTCTGTTTGACAACATGATGCGAATACATGCAAAAGTACCCTATTTGATTAATCAAGCATTAGGCGAGTTATTGGCTGACGACGATGCCATTGGTGATGTGATCCACATTACTGATTACGTAGTAGAAAAAGGTAGCCCAAAACATATTGCTTATGCCGCAAGCAAAGCAGCACTAGATAATCTAACGCGATCATTTGCCGCCAAATTTGCATCTAAGGTCAAAGTTAATAGCATTGCACCTTCACTGATTATCTTTAATCAAGATGATAGTGAACAATACAAAGCTAAAACATTGAAAAAGTCTATCATGGGAATAGAGCCTGGGAGCAAAGAGGTCATTAACAGCGTTGAAATGATCTTAAATAGTAATTACATGACGGGTCGTACGATACAAATCGACGGCGGTCGTCATTTGAGGTAGCGCATTATGCAAGACGAATTACGACAGAGTTATAAATCAATCATAGCAGCCGTTGGCGAAGACACGGGTCGAGAGGGATTACTAGATACCCCCAAACGAGCAGCAAAGGCAATGGAGTATCTGACTCAAGGTTACCGACAAACATTGGATGAAATCACCAACAATGCTGTGTTTACCTCAGATGCAGATGACATGGTATTGATCCAAGATATTGAACTGTACTCCATGTGTGAACACCACCTTCTGCCTTTTGTGGGGCGTTGTCATATTGCTTATATTCCAAATGGCAAAGTACTTGGATTATCAAAGTTTGCACGTATTGTTGACATGTTTGCACGACGCTTTCAAATCCAAGAGCAACTTACCCACCAAATTGCCAAAGCTGTAGAAGAAGTAACAGGCGCCAAAGGGGTCGGTGTCATTGTTGAAGCTAAACACATGTGCATGATGATGCGTGGCGTAGAAAAGCAAAACTCCAGCATGCGCACCTCGGTTATGCTTGGTAACTTTAGAAGCGACCCTAAAACACGTAACGAGTTTTTGCAGTTAGTGAAAGGATAAGTACTGTATGTCCAATGCCATCATTAAAGTAACAAATCTAAGACTTCGCACTTTTATTGGCTTTAACCCTGAAGAGCGAGAAAAAAAGCAAGATGTCGTTATCAACCTTGAGATCCACTATCCGGCGGATACGGCATGCTTAGACCACGATAATGTCACCCACGCGCTGAACTATAAAACCGTGACTAAAGCGGTTATCTCCGTGGTTGAAGAAGGGCATTTTTTGTTACTTGAAAAGTTGGTTGCCGACATTCTGTCTGAGTGCCATCGTCACGAAGATGTTACTTATGCAAAAGTAACTGTGGATAAGCCTCATGCACTCAGATTTGCAGACTCGGTTTCTTTGACTCTCGATTGGCACCGAAATAAGCGGTAAATAACGTTGCCCTTCCTTGCCTTATGACATCACCTGTAGGGCAAGGAATATCACGAGCGCATAGCGTACTCCTTTTCCAAGCGCCACTAATAAAAAGAACCAAGTAAATGACGTTCTTAAAGAACCTGCCACCACGGTCAACGGATCGCCAACAATAGGCAACCACGCAAATAACAATGAAAACTTACCATAGCGGTTAAAGTGGGCACATGCGGCATCATACTGCTTTTGAGAAATTGGAAACCACCGCCTATCCCGCCACTTGACGATAAACCACCCTAAATAATAATTCACACAGCTCCCAAGCAAATTACCAGTTGTTGCCGCAACCCATAACCACAGCAACTCACCTTGTTGTTGTGTCACCAAGCCGCTGAGTGCTAGCTCAGAGGAGGCAGGAAGTAAAGTAGCAGCAATAAACGCAAGTCCAAATAACGAAAGATAAATCATAGTGACGAAGGTGATACCAATCTGCGTTAGTAATTAGGTTTTAAGAAATTATCCAAGTGGGGCAATATACTTAAATACACGTCATACTTCAAAAATACTCACACGCTCATAGGACAAAGCATGAAAACAATAATAAAACCCTTGCTGCTTGCTACTTTGCTCACAACCGGGCTAAACGGATGCAGCACGTCTCATGAAGTACCAATTGCATCTGGGTATCAAACCTATATTCAAGTGGGCGAGCGCTTTAAACATCTAAACCTAACCGATATTAACGATAACAAAGTCACATTTGAAGCTGAGCACAAAAAACTGGTGATATTATTTGCAACTTGGTGTTCTGACTCTCAGCGGCTATTGAACGAGTTACAAGCGTCTTCATTACTCAACATGTCAAATTTAACGATTATTGCCATTGGCCGCGAGCAAAATCAGACTACACTGAAACAGTTCAATGATACCCAAGCACTACCTATCCACTTTGTCGCTGATCCTAACCGTACGATTTACAACAGCTATGCAAATAAAGGGATACCTAGGTTAATATTACTCGATGAGCAAAATAACGTATTACAGACACTTATTGGCGAGCAGCCAAACACATTATCAAAACTACGCTGGAATTAATGAGGTACTACCATGACGCCTGATGTTGTTAGCATTCTTACCATGGCAAAAGTGATTCAAACCGCTGTGGCACCGGTGTTTTTAATAACAGGGATTGCAGCGACCTTAGGGGTACTGTCAAATCGGTTAGCGAGAATTACTGACAGAGCGCGCTTGCTAGATAGAAAAATCAATAGCACACAAGACGAAGAGCTAAAAATGCACTTTTGTCGTGAAATGCGAGCTTTATTAAAGCGCTCTCGCTTTATTCATATCGCATTTAGTATGAGCGTCCTTAGTGCACTTTTAGTTTGTGCCGTGGTTATGCTCCTGTTCATGTCACACTTGTACAGTATGCCACTTGGCATTACGCTGTCAGCTTGCTTTATCGCTGCAATGGTTTTACTGATTGGTGCATTTGTTTCCTTGCTAGCAGAAATTTTTCTTGCTACCCGTAGCATGCGTCGAGGTATGATATTCAAAGATATTGAGAGCTAACATCGGTAAATTATCGATGACATTCATCGCAATTGTTTGCTTGTATTTAAAAGTTACACTGACAATAGGGAAAATAATTAGGGGTTTACGACTATGAAGAAACTACTTACCGTCACACTATTAAGCTGCCTTGCGGCAACCGCACAGGCGAACACCATGTTTGAATCTGCGGAAGATGCCATTCAATACCGTCAAGCATCTTTCCAGCTGATCCGCTTCCAAATCGGTAACATGGGGGACATGTTAAAGGGCAAAGTACCTTTCGATGCCGAAGCATTTAAGCAACGCGCACAAAATGCTGCACAATTATCAAAAATGCCATGGGAAGCTTTTATCGAAGGTTCAGATAAGGGAAGCACTGACGCACTACCGGCCATTTGGTCAGACCGCGCTGAGTTTGATGGCAAAGCCAAAAAGTTTGCCGAATACGCACAAGCACTAGCGGTAGCTGCAGAATCAGGTGATAAGAAGATCATCGCTTCAGCATTTAAAGACTGGGCGAAGGGCTGCAAAGACTGCCACCAGTCATTCAAAGACTAAACAAAACAGCCGCGCATGCGGCTGCTTATGAGGTCTGTGAGCTGGTGTGTAATCCGTTTCAGGCCTTTATACCTCTGGCCTTACGTCATCCAACCACCCTATTACCTAGCGATAATAGTATTCACAACTTTATTCGTGATAGACGTACAATATCAATCGTCAATATAGTCGAAATCATCGTAGCCTAGATTTCTACGTAGGCGTTTTTGCTCTAAGTAGTCGTCTAGCTTTCTTTTGACTTTACGTTTTTGCTTATCATGTTGGTTACGACCCAACTTTTCAAATTCATCATCAGCAAAATCATCATCAAGCGCATCGTAAGAGAATGTCTTACCCACAACTTACTCCAAATAATATAGTCATTAATAAAATGAGAACCGTCTCTCAAGATCACTATTTAGCGTTAAATTTGCATTCTTAAAAGTGAGACTTTTTTGTCTTCACAATAAAAAATTTTTATCGGATTGTAGAAAGTGATAAGAATAGCTAAATTTTAGTCAATTCCATTATTTTTTAAACACTTCACTCCACACCTAAAAACCACAACATTCTGATTATATTAAACTTATTAATTGGCACCTTTTTTGTAATGTCATATTTGTCACTGAGCCAATAAGGATTGACTATGAATAAAATTATCTTACTAACCGCCGCAACAATGATGAGCACCACGGTTGCAGCGCATGAACAGCATACCGTTACCTTTAACGATGAAAATTGTGAAGTCGAGTTTCAAAATGACGTTCGTATCACACCGGATAATTTAGTTATCACCACAGCAAGCCATGCAACAGCAGAGATCACCAGTCAAGGAACCCTTACGCTCAATGGCGACACCATCCCCCTCAATCAACAACAACAAGCAATGCTAACGCAATATAGTGAACAATTAAGAGGTCGGCTGCCCCAAGTCGCCAATATCGCCTTTGAGGGCATCAAACTAGCAGGAGTTGCGCTCAACGAGGTTGCCACAACATTCAACCTAACCAATCTCGATGATATTCATGCAGTGATAAACGATTTTGAAACTCAAGTACACGGTACATTTTACCAGCAAGGTGCATTCGTCATGGGCAAACAAACCTTCGATGACTTTGGTAGTAACTTTGATGAGCAATTTAATGAAAAAGTAGAAACCGTTATCAAAGGAGCGATGATGCAATCAATCGGCAGCTTACTTGTGACGATTGGCACTGAAATGTCAAATTCAAATGGTGATATGAGTGCTTTTGAGCAACGTATGGAAGACTTTGCGACACAAATAGAGACCAAAGTGACACAACAAGCACAAGCCATCGAGCAAAAAGCCGACAGCTTATGTGGTGAGTTTGAGCAGATAGCCCATCACGAAGCCATTGTTGCAAACGCTATTCCTGAGATGTCCGCCTATCAGTTATTTAAATTTAAGTAATACCATTAAAGGGGGTCAGATCCCCCCTTTTTCTTTGTATTTCAGCCAGTTTACCCAATGTTACAATGGCTTGTTCCAATTCATCTGACCATGGTAAGCCATAGCTTATACGAATACAGTTTTGATATTTTTTACTCGCGCTAAAAAGCGTGCCAGGTGTGATGCTAATACCTGCTGCTAACGCTTGCTGGAATAAAACAGCGCCATCTACTTGCTTACCCAAATCTAGCCACAGCACGCACCCACCTTTGGGGCGACTAACACGAACCTCATCCCCAAATGCAAAATTTACCGCAAGGATCATGCGATCACGATTTTCAATGAGCCGTTTGCGAACGAGCTTTAAGTGGCGCTCGTATCCTCCTGAGCTGAGAAAATCCGCTAAAGCCCATTGGTTCATCAAAGAGGATGAACAACTCAATGCGCGTTTGATACGCTTCGCTTTTGCACTAAATTGTGACGCTACCATCCAGCCAACTCGGTAGCTTGGTGCTGCCGTTTTTGAAAATGAAGCACAGGTGATCACTAACCCCTTTTTACTGTAAGCCTGCGCAGGTATACCACGCTGTTCGGTAAAGTAGAGATCGCCATATACATCATCCTCTATCAGCACCACCTCTCGCTGCTCCAGTAACTCCACTAATTGCGCGCGTCGAGCATCTGGCATATAACTTCCCAGCGGGTTACTTATACTGGTAGAAAAGACGCAAGCACGAATATCATGTTTATCCAAAGCTTTCTCTAAATCATCAAGCCAAATACCATCGTCAGGGCACACAGGTATTTCAATTGCTTTCAGCCCTAAGTTTTCTACTAGCTCAACAATGCCGAAGTAGCATGGCGACTCAATAGCGATGACATCACCAGGGTGTGTTACCGCCTGTAGCGCAATTGCTAGCGCCTCTTGAGCACCATTAGTAATAACAAGCTCATCCATGCTAACTGCCAGCCCCATATCCAAATAACGCCTTATTATTTGTTTTTTTAAACTATCCAAACCATCCATCGGACCATAATTAATCAACTCACTGCCAGCTTCTTTCATCACTCGGCGCATGATTTTTGCGAGCACCTGCTCTGTACCTGCGATCGCAATTGGATTTGCAATCCCCAGTGGCACAGCGTGCGATTGATGAATGCCACAGTACACCTGCTCAATCAATGCCTGTTTATTCACAACGACAGGGTTGGCTGGCAATCTTGCGCGTTTCGGTGAATGTTTTACAGGAGGATCTTCACATAAGAAATAACCTGACTTTTCTTTCGCGATGACCTTTCCTTGCGCCTCTAGTGTTTGATAGGCCTGCTTAACAGTTGGAATACTGACATTCAGATTTTGCGCCATTGCGCGAAGTGATGGCAGTTTTTCTCCCGGCAAAATAGACGCTTGCTCCGCCATTAATAAAATCATTTGGATTACTTGTTGATATAAAAAAGCGGATTGCTGACGCTCGATCACTGTACTCATAAATAAAATAATCTGTATAGGTTTAAAATAACAAATTCTGTATATAGCTTATACAGAATAGCAGCGTACACTACGCACATCTACTGTTGTTTTAATTTAGAGCCGATCATGAAAAATCTGTTTCTCTATACTATTACCGTGTTGATATGGGGCTCAACTTGGCTGGCCATCGAGTATCAGCTAGGCAACGTTAATGAGTTTGTATCACTATTTTACCGTTTTGGTCTTGCGGCGATCTGTATGTGGGTATTTGTTTTTTACAAACGGGTGCCGATGCGCTTTTGCCGCCGCGATCATGGCTTTTTTATTTTACTCGCTCTGTGTAACTTTGGTGCTAACTATTTATTTCTGTATTGGGCTCAAGCACATTTAAATTCGGCAATGGCTTCGATTGCATTTTCTTTATTGCTAGTCGTCAATATCATTAATACAAAGCTGTTTTTTGCCAAGCCAATTGCCAAACGTATTTACTTTGGTGCGTCGCTCGGCACGCTTGGTATAGTCAGCTTATTTTGGCACGATTTGGTCGCATTTGATTTGCAAAGCGATGCCTTCATGGGGTTATTATTAGCTCTATCGGGAACAGTAGTCGCGTCACTTGGCAATATGGTGAGCGTGCGTAACTCAAACCAGCAAATTGATGTAATGGCAGGAAATGCTTGGGGTATGCTATATAGCGCCATCATGCTGGCCACTTATGTGGCCTTCAGTGAGCATCAATTTATCAACCAAGCTCCTGCATCTTATTGGTGGTCACTTATTTATCTTAGTGTATTTGGCACCGTCATTGCTTTTGGTTGTTATTTCTCTTTGCTCAAGAATATTGGTCCAGAGAAAGCCAGTTATTTAATTGTGTTATTTCCGTTTGTTGCTGTAGCGTTGAGCACTTTGTTTGAAGGCTTTGAATGGCAACAAAATACGTTCATTGGATTTATTTTGGTCATCCTTGGCAATGCAATTGTATTAACTCCTTTGGATCGCATTTACACATGGTTGTCCATTCGGTCCCCAGTTAGAAGTTGAGGTTTTACCAATACTTTGGCTTCTTACTTTTTAGCGCCATTTTATGATGGCGCTTTTTTTATGCTCAACGCTTGGCGGCAACATGTGATGGTTGCTGGTGTGCGCCCAACAATTTCACCATCGGCCTCAATATCATATCCCGCTTGTGCTATACAAAGTTCGGTAATACGGTCGTGATGCACATTTTTCGCGCCAATATGGCGCTTAAGCAACATACTGGCAAATACTACCACCCGCTGCCAATGTGTTTTCGGTGTAAACCACAGCAGCTCCAATTGCCCATCATTCAAGCTGGCCATAGGCGCAGGAGTTAGCCCTGCACCAAAGTGTTTACCATTGGCGAGCAACAGCATCATACCGTGCTCAGGCCATGTTTTACTGTGATAGCAGATTGATTTTGCACTAAATAGCGAAATTAATCCCGCATAGGTATAGCTAAGCTTTCCCAAGCGCTTCTTTTGCCCCAAATTATTCATTACATGCGCGTTAAACCCAACGCCTGCAACATTAACAAACCAGCGGCTATCTACTTTACCCAAGTCAATATTGGTAACTTGATCTGAAAATACGGCAGCTCGCCACTGTGCTTTGGAGTAGTTAAACTGCCGTGCAAAATCATTACCCGTACCAGCAGGAAGCAAGGCGAGTGGATTATTACGCCGAGCGATGGCGTTGGCAACTAAGTGTAAGGTGCCATCTCCACCAATTACTACTACTGTCGTCCCTGTCGTCGTCGCTTTTACTATTGCATCTCTGTCTGATACAAAGTTGCCGGTGGTATTAAACCAAGTTGCCGTTATCTGCTGTTGTTTTAATTGTTGCTTTAACCATGCGATCTGCGCATCTCCCTCAGCACCCGATAAAGGGTTAACCACCACCAGCATAAAGCCTCTCAAATACAAAAAATCAACTTATATGAATAAACAACCAATAAAACAATTGGCACACAAAACAAAGAAAACCAAACAAATGATTTAATTGAAGTTAATCGAACACAAGATAAATACCCATTCGCATAAATATGCAAAACCACAATTTTACAAACAGGGAAAAACACAAAATACATTAGTTATTTTTATCCGAAAACAGTAATTTTTATCGTTTTAAATTTGAACAAACTGCGTGCAAAATAGCCTTGTTTTCAACCATAGTTTAATTAGGAGCCAGACATGCTTAATTCAGCTGCGCCTTGCAGCCCATCACAAAACACGCTTAACCAAACGCAAGCAACGAAACAACGTCGACTCAATTTGACGAAGTGGCTCGCAGTCTGTGGTCAACACTTAGCGTTAAAAGGCGTGATTATGTATAAGTAAGTCTGCACAGAGCATGGCGTCCCAACCCGCCATGCTCTCGTCAGCATTTGTTTAAATAGACCACAAAAGCATCACTTCAACCAGTACTTTTGATAAAATCCCCCTGTCAAACCGCTAATTTCTGGCACAATTTTAAAAAAAACCTATTTTTAGAACATTTTTTAAGCAAACAGTTTAAAAATGGTTTACAGCGCTTAAATCGCTAAGTATTATCTTTGCCCATGGAGAGATGGCTGAGTGGTTGAAAGCACCGGTCTTGAAAACCGGCATACGTTAATAGCGTATCTAGGGTTCAAATCCCTATCTCTCCGCCATTTTTAAAGTATTGCGCCGGAGAGGTGGCCGAGTGGCTGAAGGCGCTCCCCTGCTAAGGGAGTATAGGGTTTGTAGCCCTATCGAGGGTTCGAATCCCTCCCCCTCCGCCATGACTTATAAGAAAACCGCTTAATTGCGGTTTTTTTATGCCTGAAATTTATCACGTTCATATGACAACTGGTCAGATGTCTTTAACCTATGCTATGTTGATATCTGATTAGGGATATGAGTATGACTAATGAAAATCCATACCTTAGAAGGTTATATTCAACATATTTATTTGGTTGAGCACGGCTCAGAGCTACTGTTACTTGATGGCTGCTGTCGTGCCGATGTTGACGTGGTCTGCCATTTTATTCAGCAACTACAAAAACCTCTTAGTGCACTCAAACTTATTGTCGTCACACATATGCACCCAGATCATGCCGGTGGTGCGCACAAACTCAGAAAACTCACGGGCGCTAAAATAGCGACGGCAAATGCACCCAGTCAGTGGTATCGTGGTATCGATGGTGTCATGATGCACCTTTCTGATATGGCGTTGGCTCTATGGGTTGCAGGAAGAAAGCGTAAAGCGAAACGTAACCTGTGGTACCCAAGACGCCTTGCACCAGACTTTTTCTTGGCCGATGGTGATAAGCTGCCTTATTTCGAGCAGTGGCAAGCTATTCATACCCCAGGCCATACTGACAGAGACATTAGCTTACTACATCAACCTAGCGGGCGTATGTATGTTGCAGATTTGACCGTCAAGGTAAAAGGGCAGTTTGTTGCACCCTTTCCAGTCTTCTATCCTCGATTATATCGATTGTCGCTAGCCAAAGTAAAAGCATTGCAGCCTCACTCCTTGATATTGGCACATCAAGGAGAAGTGCCTGCAAGCGACATTGATTTCGATGCGTTAATCGCAAATGCGCCTAAACAACCAATGACCCATTGGCGCTCTGTGAAAAAGAAAACAAAGCGCGCTTTGGGTCTCGGTCGCTAATTAACAACATGAAGCAGCGCCTCAATATCTGCCTGATCGTTATAAATGTGAGGTGAAACACGGATACCGTAACGTCTATTATCAACTGCAATGTTGGCTTGCTTAAGACGCGATCTGACTTGTTCATGATATGGCCCAAAATCTAGAATAGCGGTTCCAGAACACATACTCTGATCTGTCGGAGAGTAATAAAATTCAGGTAATGCCTTTTGGAGTTTTGCCAACAAGGTAACGTTGTGTTCACGCACCGTGTTAATACCTACGTTTACAAAATAATTCAGGCTATGACCTGCATAGATATATGGCGCAACGCTTGGTGTGCCTCCCCAAAAGCGTAGCGCACTCTCATTAGGTTCAAAATGATGGATATTAAACTCGAATGGGTTTTGATGAGAAAACCAGCCAACATCTTTTGGTTCGCAATAAGGTAGGATACTTTTATTCACCCACATAAAACCAGCCCCGGGACCTGCACAACTCCATTTAACACAAGATCCTACGACACAATCAGCATCCCATTTATTTAAGTTTATAGGCAGCACACAAAGTGACTGAGCGATATCAATAATGGTGCGACAACCCTGTTGTTTTGCATATTGAATAATTTCAGCCACCGGTGCCTGCTGGCCACTATTGGAGTATACATGGCTCACAAAAACCCAATCAATTTGCTCATCGATATATTGCTGCCATACCGCAAGATCATACATATCAAATGACTCTGGAATATACACAATCTCGACATTATCCAACGCATTTTGTAGCGCAAATCCCATGCTCGGGAAATCTTGTTCACTCATCAATACACGAACTTTGCGAATACCACTCTCAGGCAAGCTCATCGCCCACTTTGTTAAGCCGCTAGACAAATTGGTTTGTGGACAAAATAGCCTAGCTTCTGAGCTCAGCAATTCAGCCAGTGCACTGGTAAATCGCTCGATACCATCGAGCCATTGCTGCCAAGGTTCTTGATTCTGCTGCTGCCATGGCATAATAAACTTCTGTTGAAAATCAGCCTCGGCTGATTTCAACATACGACCAACTGAGTGACTTAATAAATAATGGCCAGGCGCTAAGTGAAAATCATCTTTAAAGGTTGTCATTCTGTTCTCCTAGCGCCTCACGCAGTCGTTTCAAGTCATTGTATCGTGTAAAGATATCGTCGCGGTTAGCCGCCGCCCTACGATCGCGCAAGTCCGCAAGCTGCTGCAATAGGACTTCTAAAGGTGGACCACTGGCTGTCACCTTACTCAAATGCTGTTGCTGCATCGCCTGCGAAGGTTTGGCAATATACTTTTCTACCAGTTGATTATGATGCTGAATAGCTGTATCGCCATGGAGTTTACATACTTGCACAAACAAATTAGCAGCAGGCGCAAACCACTCACGCTTTGGTGTATTCAATGCTGCCAAAAAAGCATCCATAAGATTAGGTGTACGCATACACTCTCGTAATGTAGCTTGATCTTCAGGCATCATAAATAAGAATTTTTCCACCAGCATTTGACCATAACTAATATCATTAGCTGGACACAATCCCAACATCATATCGATAACATTGATACCCGCAAAATCTCCAGCGTTAGCGCCACGATAGACTTCTTTACCAACTCGGTATGGTTTGTAGTAAGGGCGCACCACATAGAAGAACGCTTCAGCGTCTAAGGCATTAAACAATGCTCGATTAGACTCTATTACTTCAAGCAGCGCTTGCTTAACTTGTTTGAGTAGCACCAATGACATGGGATGAGAAATGCCCAAATGATGTACCTTCATTAACGATTCGGACGCTCGTTTATAGGCAAGAATAGCCTGAGTATTGTAGTCAATAAATAAGCGCTCTGCGGGGTGTGAAGTAAAGCGTTTATATACCCCATTCACTGCGCGATTATGGGTAGTGAGATGTGCGGTAGCAAACCTTGGTGTAACCCCCAAAGAGGCACCAATGTGCATAGCAAGTGCAGAAGCTTGTTTTAATGGCGAAGCCTGTTCGCGACTTGGTTCGGTAATTTCATGACGCCGACATGCGGCCATAAAAAGCCCAACATTGCCTAATAAATCAAAAGCTTGATCAAATCCTTCATCGGTATTGCCTTCCTCCAATAAGGCTTGGATCAGTCGATTACCTTCTTCTTGTAACTGTATTTTTAGTGCTTCGCCAACGCCTTCAACGTTCGCTTTATCTTGTTGCTGCCAGTAAAGGTGCTCAAGCTTATCGTTTATGTCAACAAACTGCCCTCTGATCCAAGCATCAAATTGTACGGCTAATGAACTCATGATTACTTCTCGTGATTATTCCATTATTAAGGCTAACAAATCACCAAGAGCATAATTTGCCAATTTTCTCTAAAAGTTTAATACTGATTAGCAATAATCACTCTTTTATTTCGCTTATGTCAGAAAATCTTGATGCTAAGGACAAACTGCTCCTGGCCGCATTACAACATAATGCCCGTTTGAGTAATGCCTCACTCGCTGAAAAAGCCAACCTTTCTGATACCCCTTGTCTACGACGCGTAAAGCGGTTACAAGAGACGGGGGTGATTTCTGGTTATCATGCTGCACTAGATAGAACGCAGGTTAATTTGAGTATCTTGGTTTATGCGTTTATAAAACTCAGTGAAAATACCGCAGCTGCTGCCCAGTTATTTGAACAACACGTAGAATCTGAAGATCAGGTGATCAGCTGTTCTGTGATCTCTGGCAGTTATGATTATTTATTGGAAATCGTAGCAAAGGATTTACCTAGTTATGAGCAATTTGCCAAACATCAACTGGGCGCCTGTAAGGTCATTAGCGGGATTGAATCAACGATTGTCCTAAAGCAAACTTTTGCAAAACGCATATTACCGATCCGTTGAGCGTTTTTATTGTCACGTGATCTCGCTATACTGCTTCAAACCTATAGCTTAAAAGGATTGAATATGCGTCACTACTTCACCTCCACAGTACTAGCTTGTAGCTTGCTTGTTTCACCTTTGGCCATTGCCCAAGATTGCACAACCCAAGTAAGTGATATGTCGCTATTCACCAAAAGCAAAGCATCAGGGTTATTTCGTGAAGCAATTGATAAAGGTCCTGTCACTATTGATATAACGAATATAACTAGCTTTGACGATTATATTCGCTCGACCAAAGCAGTTATTGAAAATCGCAATCCTCGCGCCGCACTACCATGCCCGTTAATGACACCGACAGCAAGATTGCTGAATCTTACAAACCCGAAGGTAAGTGATCTGATTGCGCCATTTACACTTGACCATGGCAACAAAGATAAGGCTGTGCTGCTTATCCATGGGCTAACTGACTCTCCTTTTACTTTTCACTATCTCGCAGCAGCGCTCTATGAAGCAGGATACAATGTCAGAACCATGTTATTGCCAGGTCACGCCACCGCAGCGAGTGATTTAACCGAAGTCGATATCGACGATTGGCAAGCACATACAGATTATGCCATTTCACAGACGAGCAAAGATTTTACGCATTTTTCCGTACTTGGCTATTCTACAGGTGCCGCTTTGATGCTTAGTAGCATAGCGAAGCATAAGCCCAATAATTTAGAAGCTGTTGCACTGATCTCTCCCGCTACAGAGCCACATAATAAGAATGGTTGGCTCGCCAAATGGATTGATTACGTGCCATTTGTCAATTGGATAGATGAAGACGCTGATTTGGATTTCGCCAAATATGAATCTTTCCCGTGGCATGGCGCAACGTTGGCCCATCAGGCTATGGCACCACTCAAATCACTCTCTACTTTGCCAAATGTACCGATGTTCATCAGCTATAGCGATGTTGATACCACTATAGACAATCATGCAACGGCAAAGTTACTCGAAAAGTGGCAACCTAAGTCAGCATTGACCCAATTTATCTACTCGGAAACGCCATCGACTAAGCTGGGTGTGAATTATCGGAGCGTGAGAGCCGACAACATTATCGATATGTCTCATATTGGTATTTTACAGCCACCTGATCATATTTTTTATGGCCAAAAAGGTCCTTATCGTAACTGCACCAGTTACCACTTAAAAGACCAAGCCTTCGTTAACTGCCGCACTGGTAAAACTGTCCATTTTGGTGAGCGTCACGAAGAAAACATGAAACAACACAAACCTTTGGCACGGATCACATTTAACCCTGATTACAGCAACTTTGAGCAAGCACTGCTCGCATTTTTTGACGGCCACAATGACTGAGTACCAACACAGATTTATTCATTCTCTGACAGAAGTGACAGAAGCGCAGTGGGAACGTGTTTCACCACCACATGTATTTACAAGTTACGAGTGGCTGCTTGCATTAGAGTTAAGCGGCTGCACCAGCAAAGAAACGGGCTGGATACCTCATCATCTAATGATTGAACGCCAAGGTGAGTTAATTGCGATTTTGCCAGGTTATATTAAATCGCACTCTTATGGCGAGTACGTTTTTGATTGGGCTTTTGCTGAAGCCTACGAGCGTCATGGAGTAGATTATTATCCTAAATGGCTGTGTGGCGTCCCCTTTACGCCCACGCAGGGACCAAGAATCTTAACTAAAGCACCCTCTGCTGATCTACTTGAATATATTAACGCGACGCTCACGAGCCTCGCTCCACTGGGTATTAGTGGCGTCCATATTAATTTTTGTCAACAAAGCGACTTACTCGCTCAAAGTCATTTAACGATGCGCCGCAATGTACAATTCCATTGGCACAATAAAGGTTACGCAGGGTTCGAAGATTTTCTCGCGCAACTCACATCAAGAAAGCGTAAAATGGTCACAAAAGAACGCCAAGCCGTGACTGCCCAAAGTATTAATATCAGTTGGATTGATGGCAAAGAAATAAGCACAGCACAGCTCGATGCCTTTTTTCTCAGCTACCAACTTACCTACCTTAAACGCTCACGACACCAAGGCTATCTCTCGCGCGACTTTTTCCAGCAAGTTATCACCTCAATGCCAGATAAGTTTCGCCTTTGCTGTGCCTACTTAAACCACGACATTATTGCCACTAGTTTATACCTTGTGGATAGTGACACCTTGTATGGTCGCTATTGGGGCGCGATTGAGGATAGTTACGACTTTTTGCACTTTGAGCTGTGTTACTATCAAGGTATAGAGTACGCCATTGCCAACCAACTTGCAGTCTTTGATGCCGGTGCTCAGGGTGAGCATAAGCTGGTGAGGGGCTTTGAGCCGGTGTGGAGGCAATCGTATCACCGCTTATTTCAACCTGACTTTCAGCAGGCGCTTGAAGACTTTACCAAGCGCGAAGCTGATGCACTCGAGCATTACTTTATCGAGTGCCAAGCAAAGCTACCGTTTAAACACCAATAAGCGATTATTAGCCGGCATCGCATAGTCTTGCTGTAGTGTAAGTCCTTGCTCTTTAGCAAGCGCCAATACCCATTCTTGATCGCGAATACCACTATTCTGGTCTTGCGACTTTAGATAGGCATCAAACTCTCGATTACTTTCGCTGGTAAATTCGCCTTGATAATTAAACGGCCCATAAACTATCAGGTAGCCGCTTTCTTTAAGGTGTTGTCCTACTCCAGTGATTAAACGTTCCACGAGGGTTGATGACACAATGTGCAAGGTATTAGCGGTATAAATCACATCATAACGCTGATTAATAGGCCACCCATGGTGTAAGTCTAGCGCCAATGGCGGTAAAACATTTTCAAGCTCAGCGTCATCCAGCCACGCATAAATACCAGCGTGATTGACCTCTCTATCTGCTGTTTGCCATATTAAATGCGGTAATGCCGCAGCAAAGTGCACTGCATGCTGACCCGTACCAGAGCCTATCTCTAGGACTTCCAAAGGCTTGCTTAGATAAGGAGTAAGCTTTTCTAAAATCGGATGTTTATTGTTTTCACACGCTTGAGAGTAAGGTTTTGTCATCTCGTTTGCACTATTTTGATCAAATTATGCGCCTCATTGAGGCAAGCCTTTATATTAATTGCAAGGTAAATAGCCCAAAGTTTCACTAAATGATTAAAACTCAGAAAGAAATTTATTTTGGTACGACTTCTGCTAAGTTTAAAGAGTACTAAGAGGAGAAGCGAGCATGAAAATTTCAGAGATCACCCAAATGCCTAGCCAACTAAAAAGCGAAGGACTTGTCCTGAAGCAGCGAAAAAACGCGTTCACCAAAAGCCGCGCCTATCGGCAAGAAGTCGCTAATCTTATGCAGCTTGAAGAGCAAGAAAAAGAACATTCCGAACAGCAGTATCTCCTTGGTTATAATTAACACTCACTTTTTAAATTCATTTCAGACTCATAGTGAGCTGCTATGCTGAATACCAAACT
Organism: Pseudoalteromonas peptidolytica; assembly: GCF_012641745.1. Classification (GTDB taxonomy): domain Bacteria; phylum Pseudomonadota; class Gammaproteobacteria; order Enterobacterales; family Alteromonadaceae; genus Pseudoalteromonas; species Pseudoalteromonas peptidolytica. The sequence continues at coordinate 4,091 of NZ_WEHZ01000030.1, read as the reverse complement.
CAAGTTTGGTAGGGTAAATACAAAAGCTTGAATTGCTAACCAAACGATGTAATGATAATTGTTATCATTACATCGTTTGGTTTTGTATCTATGCAGCTTGCTACTTTATTACAGACTTACCGTGCGAAGCTTAATCGCCACTGCCAGCGGCCACAACTAGAGGCCCCGCTCTTAGTTGCTGAATATATCTCAGCAGGAATAGACATGGCTAAATGGTATGAGCGCCACAATAACCCGCTGCTGCAAGAGTTTTATCTCAGAAATACATTATCTGAGCTATTAGAGCAGATTGCCGATCCTCTCGTTGATACAGCCATACGTAAGCAATGTATGGATCAATTATTCAAGCCTTTGCTGGCATTAAAACGGTTTTATAAACATCACCATACTTCGTCGCAGCAATTTCTTAAGCTCCAGCGAGATGCGTGCCAAACCTGCCAGCAGTTTAACCCTTTTTATTAGGAGCAACGATGACTACTTTTCGTCAAGAATCCGATAGTATGGGAACACTAGATGTTCCAGAGCATGCGCTCTACAAGGCGCAAACACAGCGTGCAGTAAACAACTTTCCTATTAGTGGTATCACCATGCCAAGTAGCTTTATCAAAGCGCTGGCCTACATCAAACAAGCTGCAGCTGAAACCAACCAATCCCTTGGCCATTTACCAAGTGACAAAGCAAAAGCAATAGTGACTGCCTGCCAACAGCTAATTGATGGCAAACACTTAGATCAATTCCCAGTTGATGTCTTTCAGACTGGTTCTGGCACCAGTTCAAATATGAATGCCAATGAGGTGATAGCCACATTAGCCTCACAACTTAGCGGACTGACTGTACACCCTAATGACGATGTTAATATGGGTCAAAGCTCGAATGATGTGATACCAACAGCCATTCATGTCAGTAGTGCAATTACTGCTGTATATGACCTATTACCCGCACTAAAACACTTATCTCGTAGTATTGAACAAAAAGCAGAACAAGTCGGTCATCATGTCAAAACCGGCCGAACTCATCTAATGGACGCAATGCCTGTGACATTCGCACAGGCATTAAGTGGCTGGCAAGCGCAAGTAGACAACGCTTGTCAGGGAATTGTTCATTCATTAGAAAAAGTGTACGAGTTAGGTCAAGGTGGAACGGCGGTAGGCACAGGTATTAATGCCGATCCACAGTTCGCGAAATTATTTAGCCAAAACCTGAGCACTAACATCGGGATCCGATTTAGCCAAGGCAGTAACTTTTTTTACCATATCGGTTCACAAGACGCGATTGTGGGACTTTCTGGACAACTTAAAACTTTTGCCGTGGCGCAAATGAAAATCGCTAACGATTTACGCTGGATGAATTCTGGTCCCCTTGCTGGATTAGGTGAAATTGAGCTTGAGGCGCTCCAACCCGGCTCTTCCATTATGCCAGGAAAAGTAAACCCCGTTATTCCAGAAGCAGCAGCAATGGCCAGTGCTCAAGTGATAGGTAATGACGCCACAATCAGTGTTGCTGGGCAATCTGGTAACTTTGAGCTAAATGTGATGCTGCCAGTGATTGCATTGAATGTATTACAGAGTATCGAAATTCTCTCAAACACAGCACGACTTCTAGCTGATAAAGCCGTTGCCAGCTTCACAGTTAATGAAGTAAATATTCAAAAAGCTCTGGCAAAAAATCCGATCCTTGTGACTGCACTGAACCCTGTGATCGGGTATGAAAAAGCAGCACAAATAGCCAAACTAGCATACAAAGAAGGTCGCCCTATCATCGAGGTGGCTGCGGAGCAAACCGATCTGAGTGAAGCTGAGCTCAAGTCATTACTTGACCCGAACAAACTTACCAAAGGCGGTTTATAAATAAATCCTTTTCAGCCTGTAAGGATACAGGCTGTTGAGCTTGCTATTCCTCAAGGACTTGCGTAGTTTAATTAGCAAACATGAGGAGAGCATATAATGAACAAAATGATCCCCACCTTACTGGTTACATTTTTATTATTTGGCTGCCAGGGAGAAGCAATTAAAAAAGATGTAACAACGCAAAATACCACTAACGCACAGCCGCAGAGCGGGCTACAAGCTGAAGATAAAAAACCCAAAGAGACAAACTTAGCCATCCAAGTAGACAGCCAAAAACTAGATAGTTCAGATATTGCCGCCTACAAACAATCACTAGAAGGCGTAAGTGCTGACAAAAGTTGCGATACTAATACACAATGCAAAGTGATCGCAGTTGGCGCTCGAGCCTGCGGCGGCCCTTCTTCTTATTTGGTGTATTCAACAAAGTCTGCGAATGAAAAACAAGTAATGCAGTTAGCGGATCAAATCACAAAGCTTGAGCGTGCTTTTAATAAGCAAAATCAAATGATGAGTATCTGTCAGCATTTAATTGAACCGGCAACACAATGCGTTGAAAATAAATGTGTTAAACTCCAAAAGAACCATTCTGCATACTAGAGGCAATTAATGAAGTTAGCTATCTCTCTCACTTGCATCAGTGCACTCCTTATAGTGCTACCTGGCTGTGAAATGACATCAACTAGTGTAACAAGTAGCCTAGATAGCCAATATACGCTCTCAGATATCAGAGCTAGTATTAAGTGTGATGCAAGCTACCAATGTAAAGTGGTCGGTATAGGTGAGCGATTGACATGTGGGGGTCCAAGAGAATATATAATTTATTCGACCAAACATACCAATGAACAAGAAATTGAAAAAGTCGTCGCCAATATTACCAGACAAGAAAAGCTGGATAACGAAGAAAAAACACCAGCGGTGAGTTGTGAGCCAGTGATGCCAGTGCAAACACTATGTATTGCCAACACTTGCCAAGCAGTACCACTTTAAACTGACAAGTGCTTAAATCATCGTGCAAGTTCACTGATCACAGAAACAAGCATGACTAAAAGCCCACAAATACTTGCATTGATAATGTACTTTACTTCGAGCCGCTTTTTCACCCAGTAGCTGTACATAAAACGAATTAGGTAAGTGGCTGAAGTACCAAACAGTGCAAATATAACTAATAGCGCAATTAAATGAAATGACACACTAAGTCCCTCTGTTTTTAGTCAATCATATCGTTAATTAGCCCTTCCATGTAGCCCTTATTACATAAAACCGAATAGTTGATCACACCAGCAAAAATACAATAAGAACAGCCTACTATTTCTTCTGTCGTACAGATGCACAGCTCGGCGGGTAAACCGCCTCCTACCAGTGCTGCACCTTGTTGATGTTGTAGTGGGAGCGTTTACCTCGCGATGTTGCAAAGTTGGATGTTTTATTCTTTTTGTTTGATAGACCCAACAGCTCGGCGGGTAAGCCGCCTCCTACCAGTGCAGCACTATGGTGGTGTCCTGGTGGGAGCGAGTTTACCTCGCGAGGTGTTGATTATCTTGTGAGGTTTTCTTTTCAAATCCCACATAGCAAAAAAAACCGTCGCATTGCTGCAACGGGTTTGACGTACATGGATGCACTAATGTCGATTAGATTCATGGATGAATGCGGTTAATCGGCCTTTTATAAGGCCCTGGCTCGCTACGAAGTAGGATGTTCTACTTTCACATGGGAAGCCCACACTATCATTGACCGGGGCCGACCCTTCGCGGGGCTCGCCTTCGGCTGTTTTGTTTCACTTCTGAGTTTGGGTGACGAGAAACCGAAGCACCGCTTCGCAGTTCGAGGAAATGAGCGCAAGGACGCGTGAAGGGGAGATACTACATGGAAGTACTTTACTTCAAACGCAAAAAAGCCCGACTCTCTCGAATCGGGCTTTCTCTAATAAGGCCCTGACGATGTTCTACTTTCACATGGGAAGCCCACACTATCATCGACGCTGTTTTGTTTCACTTCTGAGTTCGGCATGGGGTCAGGTGGTTCCAAAACGCTATGGTCATCAGGAAATTCTGTTCATTAATGAAGTATCCTTCATTAATATAAATCTGGAAAAAGCTATTAAATTCTTTGTCTACTTTAGTCTATTAACTTCTGTCGCTAAACCACTTTGGCGTTGTATGGTTAAGCCTCACGGGTAATTAGTACGAGTTAGCTTAATGCCTCACAGCACTTCCACATCTCGCCTATCAACGTTGTAGTCTTCAA
>NZ_WEHZ01000029.1 GCF_012641745.1 Pseudoalteromonas peptidolytica | reverse complement strand
TATTACAATAATAAGCGAACTCATCAGGGAAAAATGTGCTGTGGCAGAACGCCATTTGAAACATTGCTTGATGGAAAATCAATTTGGGCTGAGAAAAATTTAGCTCAAATCTAAACTGACAGCCACCGATTGAAAAACGGGTAACTGTCAGATCAAGTCTGAGCTAGTACAAGTTAGTACATATAAAAGGTAATATTTTTTCTAATTTACCTTTCCCTAACTTATCAACCTTAAGCAAATCAGTTACCTCTTTAAAATAACCATTCTTAACTCTGTAATCAATTATGTTTTGAGCGATGGTTTCTCCTATGTGAGGTAAATATAAGAGCCCGGATAAACTTGCTTGATTAATGTTCACTTTTGTTTTGAAGAAAGAAAATGATTTAATTTGATTTCGTACATCATTATGTGGGTCGTTTACTAACTTGTAATGCTCAGATAAAACCTCTTCTAAAACATCAAATGCCTTACTTAAGGCATCTTGTTCTCCAGTTAATATTTCATAAAATGTTTCGCCATCAACATGCCAGATTTTATCATTGCCTTTTCGCTCACCTGCAGTATTGTCTGAAGGAGTAAACTTTTTATTAACTTTTTCGTGAGTGTCCCTAAGTATTGTCACATAGTAGGCTTTATAGTCATCACCAACTAATTCAAGGCCTTTAACTAATTTATCAAAGCTAGCTTTTCTATCATCACCTTTAGTCGTATTATGCTTATTTTTAATTTCTGCGATCCATTTATCGTCAGATTCAGAGTCGTACAAATCATATATTCTTAAGGTTTTCCCGTCTGCGCCTACTTCGGCTTCTCTCTTATTAATTGATGTTTTCAATGAAGAAATCATTATCTCATGCATGTCACCAATTTTCCCTTGTAGGGATTTTTGCCGTTGTCTTACTTTCTCGTTTTCAATCCACTCATTAAAAGTTGAGTTTGAAGAATAAACATCTACCATTGCGGAGAATGCATCTAAAGTATTTTTATTTAATTCAAAAAGCGCTTCCTCGTCAGTATATACCTGATCTTGGATAGCTGAGATTTGCTTAAACCAATCTACTAAATTTGCTTTTAAGCTATCTTTATATAAAGTCCAATCCATTATTTATCTCCATATGCTTTGATAAAGTTTTTGAGAAATAAATTTTCTTTAATAATTAAGTTAGGATCTAGATTTATGCCATATTCCTCTTTGATTATTTCTGAAATAATTGAAGGTAGCGATTCATAAAGCTCACTTAGAGCACCATTATTTCCCGTAAGCTTTGCATAAAACGACTTTCCGTCAATTAACCTTATATCTTCTCTTTTAGGTAGCTTGGTTTTTGTTTGATTATCGGATGGTGTGAAAGCAATATCATAAGATTTAGCTCCTTTAGGGAGCACCTCTACATAATAGCCAGTATAGCCATCAGCCAGTGCATCTATCTTTTTTGCAAGATCTCTATAAATTTGAACTTTGTGGTTACCTTTTGTTGTATTGTGCTTATTCTTAACTTCTGCAACAATTTTCTTATCTTCACAAATAATGTCTACAAGATTTCCAACTGGTAAACTGGTAACGCCGTCAATCGACCCCATTATATCTTCGTGTAGTGAACCAATAGCATTTTGCTTAGTCTTCTGAACTTGTCGTTCTTTTTCTTGTTTTAGCCAATCCTCCATACTAATACCTTGTAATAAGGCATCAATTGAGGCTGAAAAACAATCCAAAGTATTACGATAAAGATCAAGATCTGCTACTTGGGCTTCGTACATTCGAATTACACTATCTTTAATAGCTTTTTTGAGGTTTTCTCTATTAAAAGAATCCATTTTAACTCCATGAGAATAAAAGAAAATATTATTGATCATTGAGTTCGGCTTGTGAATTAATTAGAGATTAATTTGAAAAAATACTGGACCTATGATTTTTTAGGCTGTATACTTGAACAGTGTTTCGAGTGGTTAAAATCTTAAGGGCCGTTATATGTTAGATATTCTTGAACAAGATCAAAAACATAACTTTTTCAGTTTAGAAGTGTTGGCAGACATACTTTCTATGTCAAAGCGAACCGTAGAATCTAAGGTGAAAAAAGGTGAAATCTTGCCTTGCCCTAAAACAGGTTTAATAGAAAAACAGCAAGTGCTTCATCACCCAGAAGTCAAAAGTATTGATGAGTCTCAATGGGACATCGAAGAAAAAATCACCCCTAATAGAAAATACAACCTAGTAGAGCTATTTGCAGGTGGTGGCGGACTAGCTTTAGGGATGGAAGAAGCGGGTTTTAATAGTGTTTTACTAAACGAGTGGGATAAACATGCATGTGCAACACTAAAACATAACCGTCCTGAGTGGAATGTTGTGCATGGTGATATCAGTGCTATTGATTTTAAACATGAAATAGATGAAGAGGTTGATGTTTTAACTGGCGGATTTCCATGCCAAGCATTTTCTTATGCTGGAAAAAGTTTAGGTTTTGAAGACACTAGAGGTACGTTGTTCTTCGAAATGGCTAGAGCCATTAAAGAATTACAACCAAAAGTTTTCATGGCTGAAAACGTACGAGCGTTATTAACTCATGACAGTGGCAGAACTTTAGAAACAATTAAGAAAATTATTACAGAAGAGCTTGGCTATGTTTTGGTTGAGCCTAAGGTTTTAAAAGCTATTTTTTATAAAGTCCCTCAAAAAAGAGAAAGGTTGATTATTGTCGGTATTCGCAAAGACTTAATAGATAAAGCAGAGTTTCAATGGCCTTCACCTTACAAAAGAGTTATGACGCTTAGGGATGCTTTTTATGCTGGAGAACTGTTTGAAACGGATGTTCCCGAGTCAGATGGACAGAAGTACCCTCAACGAAAAGCGGAGATCATGGCTAAAGTTCCGCAAGGCGGCTATTGGAGGAATTTAAGTGATGAGCTTCAAAGAGAATACATGCAAGGAAGCTATTTCCTTGGTGGTGGTAAAACTGGAATGGCGCGAAGGTTGTCACTAGATGAACCTAGCTTGACCCTGACAACTTCCCCAGCGCAGAAACAAACAGAGCGTTGTCACCCAACAGAAACTCGTCCTTTACAAATAAGAGAGTATGCTCGTATTCAAACATTTCCTGACAATTGGAAATTTCAAGGGCCACAGTCAGCAGTCTATAGACAAATTGGTAACGCTGTTCCTGTCAATATGGCGGCAGCTTTAGGGCGTAGTCTAGTGCGTTTGCTAAATGATATAGAGCTTGATAAATCATAGTTAGCACTATCAATCTCTATTTAGAAAGTTAACTCATTCCTGTTTAGTGACATTTAAATACTTGAGCGTTCTAAACTATTGATTTATGAATCACTGATACTAGCCCGCTAGTCACCTAAAATTGGTCAGCTAGCGGTATCCTGAATTCAGTAGTACGTGCACCACTCATGGTTAAACGTGAGAAGAGATCAAATGCCTGTTGGTGGTACTCTGTAATCGCCAAAAAACAAGAGTTGATACCATGAGTTACAAGCAGTTGATCGAAGGGCAAAGATACTAGATTGAGGCCTATTTGCTCGAGGGTTTTAGCTATCGAGAGATAGGGAAAAACTAAAAGTGAGCTGCAGTACTATCAGTCGTGAAGTTAGGCGCAATAATATTCGAAGTCATTATTTGCCAGAGGTGGCATGTTCAAAGGCGTATAAACGGAAACCTTTAGCCGCCAAGTATTCTATACCATCATTTACAATTGCGTTCGTTGAGTTTGGATTGGAACAAAAATGGAGCCCTGAGCAGATTGCAGGTGTAAGTAAAATTATCGGCCAGCCAGTAAGTCATGAGTGGGTTTATGATTATGTTCAAAAAGATAAGTTGACGGGTGGCAAGCTATACAAGCATCTGCGACAAGGCCACAGATATTATCGTAAAGGCAGTCAAAGCAAGAGTGTCATCATCCCAAATCGTGTTGACATTGAGCAGAGGCCTGCGTATCTTGACGCTAAGATACGGTTTGGTGATTGGGAAGCAGACACAGTGCTTGGCAAGCATGGTACTGGTGCAATCGTCAGCTTAGTTGAACGTAAAAGTAAGTTTTATCTGATACGCAAAAGAACAGATTTACGAACGGTGACAGATAAGCAAATAGCGCGTATAGAACAAACGCTCAATGCGAGGCCTTTAGGCAACCAGCGGTAATATTCGATGAATTACGTAAATCCACCTAATATAGCGAGTGGTGCACTTCGGACTTGAATTCGCGGGTGAATACTTGCTATTAATGGTACTTAGCCGCACTTTAGCTAAGTACTAGTTTAAGGCTTTAATACCGAAAAAATATGGCAATCGTAAAAGTGCCCAGCTTTGAAAATTGCGCGCTTGAGTATGGCTTCTTGTTCGAAGCCTGATTTTTTTAGTAGCTTTATTGAGGCGTGATTTTCATCAAATACGCTCGCAAACACCCTTGCAATGTTGGTGTCATTGAACACGGCAGTTACTATTTGTAAAACCGCTTGATGTGTTATTCCCCTGCCCCAGTGACTTTTTGCGAGCCAGTAGCCAAGCTCCCCTGAACATTGGTATTCAAATTCCCCAGGGTTGACACCTATACAGCCGATAAGTTGCTGACCATCACAAATTGCTCGAATATAGCCTTGCTTACTTCCCTCTTCTATCCACCACAGAGCATCCTGTTGGGTATAGGGCTGCGGAATTTTAGTTGAGAGGTATCGAGTAACTTCTGGATCGTTCAAAATAGCGACTAGAGGGGCGACATCGTTGGTATTAAATTCTCTAAGTTGAAACAAAAGTCTATCTCACTATATTAACACTCGGCGTAGATCACCTTGACTGATATTGGAGCAAAGTGGCTATCGTGTCTCTTCCCGATGCCGAAACCTTGCAAAAACAACTCGAGTGAATACAAAAGCTATATGAAAAGCAAGTATCAACTAGCTGTATTTGAGTTTGCATTTTTGGTAGATGCTCAGCATCTTACTTATCCGTAAACTAGCATGTACCTATTGCGCAATCAACGGGGAGGTTTTTGTTTTTTATCTGGTTTTTGAACTGTGTATATTGCTTTTTGGCGTTTCGCCCTAATTAACTATGGCGACAATCCAATTACAAGGAGTAATTCAAATATGGAAAAAAACAGCCTTATCACGTTGGTGAAAGCCTACTTTGAAAAGATAGATGCTGGAGATCCAACCTATATAGACCTGTTTCACGACGAAGTTACATTCTTTTTCCCCAAATTTGGCGATGCGGTTGGCAAACAAGCATTACTAGAGTTTGGTGATAAAATAGGTAGCTCACTTAATAGTATTTGGCATGATATTGAGCAATTTAACTTTATTGTCTCTGGGAATACTGTTGTGGTAGAAGGGCAAGAAGGCGGAGTCATGCGCGATGGCACAAAGTGGCCGGATAATCATATATCATCAGGGCGCTTTTGTAGTGTATTTGAATGTAATGATAATTTGATATCTAGAATGTACATTTACGTAGACCCAGACTTTCCAAGTCGTGATTCTGAAAGAATAGCCACGCTGTCTAGAGTGACACTCTAATGCAACAAGAGCTACGATAAAAATATAAACTTTAGACTAAACAGTTTGATAAATAAGTGTGATTACCAAGCTACTTTGACGTGCTCACACTTCCAGTGTTGCCGATTATCAGCAGTCTTTGTCAATCTTATTGCGATAGTGTTCATTCAGCCAAAGAGCGGACAGAACTTGCATGTATTTCTACCCTTTTCTCAAATTTGAGTAGCCAGACACTTGTTATTACTCAAAACGCAGGCGAGCCAAAGGAAATTTTATGATGAGTGTGTCAATGGCTTTTTCAGTATGATTTGGGTTATGCAGGTTTACACTGATACATTTAATACGGATAAAAAATTCATGCTGGCACCCAGCACCCTTCCGTTATTCACTTCTGTTATTGATATTTTGGCTAAGTACTAGTATCAGTTAAACGCCCATATCTGCCGAATAATTGTATTAAAGGCGTGATAACGAGCGGGCAATGCTCTATTTTTTTTACAGACCAAATATAAACTTTCCATTACTGGCTGTGGTGGCCGCAAAACTTGTAAATGCTCAGGACTATGAAAGCCATCGACAGCACTTCTTGGTAGCACAGTAAAGCCCACACCTTGAGCGATTGGCTCTAAGATTTGACTAATTTGGTTAATTGAACCAACGATAGGGATTTTACTAACATCTAGTTGTGTGAGTTCTTGCTCTTTGGATTGCTTAAAATACAAAGATAAATAATGCTCGGCATCTGGGTGATTGATTAGTCCTAACTCTAAAAGTAAGGGCGCGTATCGATCACTAGTATTGGCCTGTTGTGGTAAAATCAAGCAGAGCTCTTCTTGACCAAGCGTTTCAAAATCAAAGAAACTTTCATTGGGTATATCGGTTACAATTCCTTGATCAATCTGGCCGTTTTTGATGTCAGCTAAAATTTGATGATTTGGTGCTGCTTTAATATTAATGTGAATATTGGGGTGTTGAACTTGAAGTTGTAATAACTTTGGGTAAAGCAACAAGGCTACTGAGCCAGAACATGCTAAAGTACACTCTCCTGATAAAGGGTCGTCAAAGTTTAATTTCTCAAAGAGGCGCTTTTCATCCCTTATCAATGCTTTGGCATGATTGTACACTAACCGACCTTGTTCGGTGATCGCGAATGACTTTTTCTCCCTTTTAATTAAATCATACCCACACGCTTCCTCAAGTTTGCTGATATGCTGGCTAACTCCCGGCTGAGTCATATAAAGCTTTTCGGCGGTTTTTGTAAAATGCCCAGTATCAACTAGGGTAATAAATGTTTCTAACCAAACTGGATTTAGCACAAATAAACCCATAATAATAAATTATTGAATTAATAATAACTGATAATTTTATATAATCAATTTCCCGCCATAGAATTTACTGACTAAGTCGAGTTGCTATTGAAAAATGTTGGAGAAATTTATGAAAATGAATCATGTCGGTATTATGGTTGGCAATATGGACAAAGCGGTTGAGTTTTACACCAAAGCGCTAGGCCTCAGAGTGGTAATGAATAACACCAAGGTGATAGAAGAGCGAGGATCAGCGATTGGTCGCATGTGTATTGCGGTATTTGGTGAGGGCTTCAAAGGCTTCAATATTGCTCACCTAGTCACTTCTGATGGTATTGGTGTTGAGCTTTTTGAGATGGTTGATCGCGAAGAGCGTCATCACGTTGATTTTTCTCGCCTTGGTATCTTCCATTTTTGTTTACAGCTGCCAAAAGAACAGTTTGATACTGCGATTAAACGTGTTGAAGAATATGGTGGCAAAGTTCGTATGGATATTCATCGCTACCACCCCGAAGATGAACTCAAGCAAGCGCAAATGGTTTATTTAGAAGACCCATTTGGTAACCTATTCGAGTTTTACTCTCACTCTTATGAAGATACTTACGCATCAGACTACGAATAAAACAAAGGGGTAGAAGTTGTCTACCCTTTTGCTTGTCACATTTATGGGAGATTCACCCTTCCTAATATCAATGATTGTTAATACATTGCTCATTGTGAAGGTGCAAATCAGACACTAGCTGCGTTGAATTCACTTCCAATAACCGGCTATTGGTGCGTAAATTCGCTTTGCCTACAGGATGCAGGTACCCTGGCGATAGCAGGACGTGTTCGCGGGTTATCGACAAGATTTTATCGCCTCAAAATAACGCACTGAATTAGGCGAGTAGGTATAACTCAAAAATCAAAGGCATCTATAGTCGCTCTTGGCTCTTGGCTCTTGGCTCTTGTCATATAGACACCTAATACAAAAAAGCCAGCTAATGACTTTAGCTGGCTTTTTAAAATTCATGAAAATAATACTAGAGATGGAAAATAAGCATACCCTGCTCGCTCACGAGCATCTCTCCTTGTTCATCAGCGCGCAATTGTACTTGTTGCCCATCGTGAAGTAATTGATAACGTTGACCTGCGGCTAATCCATTAATATGGACCGTTGCCCCAGACTCGACAGGCTGAGAGAAATAAATATCTTGTGCGTATGGAGATAACAATTCTTTGCTGAATAAGACTATCTCATCTACCCGTCCAGCAGCTTGCACATACACTCCTAAATGAGAAGGCGATACTTCATCAAGTTCTTGTACATTAACTTCAGGCACCTCACCTACATCTGCAAAACTTAACACTGACAGCAGTTCATTATTAACTTGGGGGGTATTTGCTTCTAATTGAGTATGCCATTTACGCTGGTTCAATGGAGCCTGATAGGTCAGTACATCTTGATAATACTGAGTCTCGTCAACTATCGATAAAGTATAGTCTTTTGGTAAAATAGGCTGATAGATAAACTCTTTCCCGTCATTTATGCTCGACACCCTATCACCATCGAACATTGGCTGTGCTAAAAAGCGTTGATTTTGCTTCACGCTGCGCACGTACTGATCACCCGTCTGTAATCCAAGTTCTTGATGATATTGCATTAAGTCACGGATCACACTTGGCTCAGTTTCAATGCTATCGTAAACCAGAACGATATTGGGCTTTAAAAAAACCAGCTGTCTTGCGATTTTTTTCGCGTAATTTGCCTGCCAATAACCCAACATATTATAGGTTTGTTCGGCGCGTGCTGCGATGAAGCTCATTTTAGGACTATCGTATAAAGTAACATATTGACCACGACCAGCCGCTCTGTGTGCTGGATTAGAAGAGCCATCATGAGTGGCATTCTCAATTAAGATGGTATTATGGGCTGTTGAGTTAATAGCAAATTTACCATACCCGGTCATCTCTTTGGTGATCCACTTTCCAGCATGAGCTATATCAAATGAGAGTGTATCGAAATGTTGATGGTCTACAATCGCCGGGCTATTCAAGAAATACAAGTTGGTTGCTGAACGAGACCAATCAGAACGTGATGCGACTAGCCCTGTACCAGGTGCATAAAAAAATGTGCTGGGCTGCTGTGGTGCCTCACTGATTGGCTCCTCTGGTTCGAATAACACGCGCTCTAATCCTGTATCCATTGAGCCGTTTGGATAGCCCTCTTTTTCGATGACTTGTTCAAGCCAAGCTTGAGCCTGAATTCGGCGCTCTGGATTTTCGACCATGGCGATTAAGTGCAGCATCATGGCATAGCGATGATCACCTGATAGAGGCACGTAATCATCAACATGCTCCTGATCACCATAAAAGTACATACCTGTGCCACCAGCCAAGGTTTGATGGAGATAAGCCAGTACCACCTGCTCTGCGTAATCGTTTGGATAATCAATATTACGTAGCTCTTTATTGTACATGTACAAGCGCATCCAGTGCATCATAGTACCAGGGCTATAATCAATACCCTCAGCCCATACGCCGCCAGCCATAACATCATCCATAAACTTATCGACAACGTATTCTTTTAACAATCGATCTCCGGCGTTTAAGTACTGTGTGCTTTTCTCCCGGATCTGAGGATCATGAGCGTTTTGTAGCGTCATACCCAGTAAAGAAAGGTTTTCCGCTAGCGAGGTGACTTCATCTGTGTCCTGCCAGCGCATTTTCGAAAAGTCATCACTATAGCCCAAGTAATCAAGCCAGTAGTCGCCCCATAACGCAAAGATCGCTTCAATATCCCGTTGCTGTTGTTCACTAAACATGGTCTTCGCCCATGCGTACGTATACTGCGACCAACGGGCCTGTGAGCGAAACAAGTTTCGATTGCTGTAATACTGCCACCCTACGATCGGCTCACTTACGTATCGCTCTAAAAATAGCTGCTTGGCTTTTGTGCCATGTATTTTATTCCCTGTTATTCGATAGCTCAGCGCGTACGCGCCAGCGTAGTCCCAAGTATTATATATACGCTCTTTTGCAAGGTTGGCAGCAAGCTTACTCTGGAACGTTTGCCAAGCTGGGGTTTCTTTCTGAGCGGCTTGAGCAAGCCGAGCTATTCTATCAGCGGGGAGCAAATAACTTGGCTCTAAACTGGGGTTATTATGTATACCGTCATCAATATCTGAGGCACATGCTTCGTTTGGCAAATTAGGGGTTAATGTCACATCATCAAGCAACACCTCTGCTGTACCTCCTTGCAACGCTAAGGCGATAGAGTACCCTGTAACTTGTTCATCTTCAGACAATATGATGGGCTGACAAATTGTTTGAATTTGCTCTGTGAACGGATTCAAATTGATACTGTCTTGAATATGTTGACCACTGTTCACCTTCACTAAACTGCGAAGCTGTAATGTTCCACCTTGAACTGGGTTAAGTAGCTTCACTTTTGCCCTGAGCGTCATGCCTAAAAGTGTTGGTGCTTGCCCCCAAGGATAGAAATAGCTGTAGCTACCGCTACTCCAGTTAGTTAACGAGAGCTGCAAACTTTGTATTCCAGAGATAGGTTCAATTTGGTTTAAGGTTAATTGTGCAGTTTGTGGGTTAGAGGCTGTAAATTCGTTAAAGCCTTGTTCAAAATCCGCATTGACTAAATGCGACTGGTCGGCCAATGCGTGCATACTTATGCTATTAGCCAATATAATAGAAAGTAAATGGGTTCTCATATCAATCTCCTTATGGTCTGAGTAATTATCCTAACTCAGAACTGACTTATCAATATGGTATTTTTGTTGGATTTTATACTACGATATATGAGAGCGAAACCGCTAAGCAACGTCGCAGATAACTCCTTTAAATTTGTAGGTTTCCTAAAAGTTATTCAACGATTTTACTCTGAACCCAACGAATTGAAGAAACCCATATGGCAGCTGCCATAAGTAAGTAGCTTCCTAGCTGCTCTTTATAACAGGTAATACCTCTGCTATTTCGCTATCTAACATATCCAACACGCTAGCGAAACCAACTTAATTTTTCTTGTCCTGTCGAGGAGTCATATACACGGTCTAAGCTTGATGGCAACGACCACCTCCTTGCTCACAGGTAACAATCAGGTGAATCCTAATTCTATTCGCCTCAGTGTCAGGCTACAATACAAAGGAAGGGCTTTGGTTTATGTAAAGCCCCTTTACAAAGGGGGCTTGCACTTTTTCGTGACTCTAGATTTTGCGGTAAATTGATGTGCCTTATGAATGTTGGCGGCTATGCGGCAACATTCATGAAATTTTTATCAAAGCGGCCATCAGGATCCTTTACGATGACCAGTTCATGCAGTAACTTTGTTTGTAAAGCTGGGTTTTCTGAAAAAAGAGTCAATAGTAACGACTTAACCGTGTTTTTATTTAATGCTTCAGCGAGTGCTTCATGTGAGAGTAAACATAACCTATCCTCTAAGGTACCATCACCATCTTGCTCTAGCTTTTCCCAACTCTCCATTATATCTCTTAATTCATAGACGTGAGAGTGATCTTCCTCAAAGTCAGACAAGGTAATAAATGGGGCTGCTAAAAAGTGCTGGTGAGGAGAAAAATGCGTTTCTGGATGACTGTGAATTTGCCAATTAATATCATAGTGCCAAAATTCAACCGAGAGAGACATATGTGAAAAAGCGTTTTGATTAATATAAAAATGTAGTGCGCTTTTGCGCTCGTTAAGCAGTGTAATTAATACACTTTCATATACTGCAATTAGCGTGTTTTTATTTATCATTATGTATCCTAACTACTGCCTTACGTAATCTAAGATTTGGATAGAGCATGAGTCATCCAAAGTAAATGAGTAAGACGGACTTTCCTATTTTTGCCAAAAAAGCGTCACATCACTTTACTACACCTGTATGAACTTTTACCACTTTTCGTGACAAAGAAAATGGCATTATGCAATAACTAAGTAATACTAATTTTCTTAATTAAGTGGTCTATTTTGAGGCGAGAAAATCTTGTCGATAACCCCGCTACCGCGTCCTGCTATCGCTAAGGTACTTACCTCCGTGTAGGCAAGGCAAAAATTTTGCTATTTAGTGGTTCTAAATAAGAAATTTTTAACACGGTTAGCGTCAGATTTACTCCTTCAAATAGAGCAAGTATTTAGTCAAATTGGTATAATGTTGGATCTGAGTGATTGCGCTTACCTCACAATACAGAGATAAAGTGCGATACCTCCAATAAACACGTTAGCTATAGCGGTGCTTTAAAAGCTGATACAAGCGCACAGTCAATATAAAACTTGCTACTTGTATCAAGCTAAATCTCGACACCTGTTAATATCGAGTGTGCATAACGCATCTACAAGCTGTGAAAAGTCCCTGATGACAACATCTGCTTGCTCAGCGTAATGCGGTATATTGTTAGGAGCAAATAGACATGAAGGCATCTGAGCATTGTGTGCGGCCTGTATATCATATAAGTAATCTCCAACGTATACACATTGATAAGAAGGAACTTGCCATGTTTGGGCGACTCGAAGTAGTGCCGTTGGATCTGGCTTGGCGGGGGCATCATCTCTGGTGAGTGTCAGAGGAATAGGGAGTCCCGTCGCTTTTAATTTTAAATGTGCCGCTTTAGCAAAGTTTCTGGTGACCACAGCAAGTGGTATACCCATCTGAGAAAGCTGCGTTAGCACTGGTTTCACACCAGGTATCACTTCACAATGTTGAGCGTCACAAAGCTCATGTTGGTGCACTATATTCATTGCTTCTTCTCGCATATATGGAGATGGCAATGAATTGATATAACTGAGTAAATCTTGCCCTGACGGACATCCAATCTGTGCCCGAATAAGAGAAAAATCAAGTTCCGATGTCACTAATGTGCCATCTAAGTCAAATATGATGCCTTTAACCGGTATCCTATCCATTTTGATATCCTTTGGTTTTGCATTAGTACTGCGCAGCCCTAGTTAAAGGTAGGTACGTAATTGGGGTTTGTAAAGATCAAGGTGAGAGAGTTTTGGCCCATTATCTAGACTCACCTTTACATGGGTGAGTCTAGATTCTGGTTAACGGTATTAAGCCAGTTTGCGTAAGAGGCCTTGGGTGTTTTGCTTCATGGTCTTTGCAACCATAAAATAGCCGATAGTTGCTACAAATGTTGCACCTGTGGCAGGTCCAAGTACCCATATATATGGATGCAATCGACCATCAACATCAAAGGTTTGGATCTGGATCACCAACAGAGTAACGTCGCTTACAACGGCTGCAACGAGTCCTGCGAGTGCTCCGAGTAGCAAAAACTCGTAAAGTGTTGCTAATTTAATGAGCCGCCCTTTGGCGCCAAGAGTACGCAAGATAACAATCTCTTGCATCCGCTCTGCAAGGCTCGCTTGAACTTGCGATATAAGAACTAAAGCACCACTTATCAGTACAATACCCAAGACAAAACTGATAGCCAAAGAGACTTGAGAAATCATAGACTGCGCTTGTTTGAGTCTACTTTGAATATCTATCATGCTGATAGTCGGGTAATCTTTCAAAAATTGGCTGATTACTTTCGTGTCTGTTTCTTTTAACTTAGCAGCAGTAAAATAGGTCACTGGAAATTGGCCAGCAATTTGATCGTTAAATATCATCACAAAGTTTGGCTTTAACGACCCCCAGTTGACACTACGTAAACTTGTTACTTTAGCGTCAAGCGTCTGACTATTAATCAAAAAGCTAAGCGTATCGCCGACCTTAATTCCTACACGTTCAGCAAGTCCTTGTGCAACCGAAACTTGAAGTGTATCAGAGTCATCAAACCATTGGCCGTCAACAACTTCATTGCCCTCTGGTAGTGTATTAAGCCATGTTAGGTTGAGTTCTCGCCCTACCCCTTCTCGCGCTTCATCGTCTTTCTCTTCACCTTCTTGAAGTGACACTCGACGTGCAAACACTTCTCCGTTTAGGGCATTGACTCGACCTAAAAAGACGGGATAAAAATGTTCATGTTTAATACCACTGTCATCCAGCTGTTGTTGCATTGGCTGAATTTCTTGTTCCGAGATATTGATAAAGAACGCATTTGGCGCGTCTTGTGGCACTTGCATTTGCCAATCTGAGATCATGTCGTTTTTAAGCACCACTAAAAACAGCATTAATTTGATAGCCAGAGCAAAGCTTATAAGCTGTATCGCGTTTGCATTAGCGCGTTTTTGCAAGGTAGCAATTGCCAAAGACCAGCTTGAGCCTGGGCTTAGTCCAAGTTTTCGACCTGCTGAAAACAGCAGCCGTGAGATAACGAACAATACCGCCATGAGCAGTAAAGTTGCACCGAACAAAATCGCAGTGATCTTAATATCACGACTAAATAGCCACATTAAGCCAAAAATAGTGAACACTGAGAGCGCCATATGGATCCGGCTAACTGCAATGGTGTCTCCCAGGTTGCGCCTAAGGACGCGTAGCGGCGGAATGTCAAATAAATCTAATAACGGCTTTAACGAGAACATCATGGCACAGACGACTCCCACCGCAATACTCAGAAGCCAAGGTCTAAAGCCAGCTTCCGGCAAGTTGGTATCCATAAAGGTTACTAGATAAGATGCTCCTACGCTTTGTAATACATAGCCAATCGCAAGACCCAAAATAACAGAAAAAAACGTAACCAAAGATAGGTGTAGCAGATAAATACGGCGAATAGTTTTTCTGCTTCCACCTAAGGTTTTCATCATGGCTACTGGGTCATACTGACGTTCGCAGTAGCGCTTTGCAGAAACCGCCATTGCTACCGCTGCGAGCATGATCCCGAATAACCCCGCTAGGAGTAAAAAGCTCTCTGATCGGGCTAGATTCTCTCCAAGAGGGGACTGCCTGTCTTTTATTCCCTGCCAAGACTGGTTGTTTTTGAGTTGCGGTTTGAGCCATGTGTAGTAGTCTGCCAACTGCTGCTCGGAGCCTGAAAACAGTAATCGATAAAATACGCGGCTTCCTGGCTGAATAGCCTTAGTCACAGGGATATCGTCATAATTAATAAGTACACGTTTATTCCCCGCGAGTGAGAAAAAGGGGGCATCGGGTTCGTTAATGAGTACTTTACTCACAGTAAACTGTCCAGCTCCTATTTCTACCTCATCACCAACTTTGAGATCAAGTGAGTAAAATAAGCCTTCACTGAGCCACACATTGCCTTTTTTGGGCGCAGCTTGAGCTTGGTAATTCTCTCCATCAAGTTGGTCTCTTAATGTTAGCTCGCCTCTGAGTGGATAAGTATCTGTCACTGCTTTGAGCGAGCCTAAAACGAGCTCGTCATTGGCAAATAACATAGAGTCAAAGTAGACCTGCTTTGCGGTGTTTAAGCCAAAATCTTGTGCGGTGGTCAGGACTCTGTCATCAAAGTCATGGTTACTCGATAGCCTTCTATCGGCTGCGATAAAATCTGCGGATTTTTGCTCTATATTCAAGCGGATCCGCTCGGTAATCGAAGATAAGCTAAACACCGTCAGTACAGCAAGCGCAATCGCTGCAAGAATGATGGTTAGCTCGCCTCTTCTTAACTCTCTAGAGAATAAAGTGAGTGCTAACTTAAACCACATTAACCGATGCTCCTTGTTTTATTACCTCCAGCTTACCCGCTTCAATATGAATGATTCGATCGCATTGTTGGGCGAGTTGCTCATCATGTGTAACTAACACTAAGGTCGTGCCATTTTCTTTGTTTAGATCAAATAGTAAGCGCTCGATAAGGTGGCCATTCTTACTGTCCAAGTTAGCCGACGGCTCATCAGCAAATAGAATTTTAGGTTTGCCAACAAAGGCTCTCGCAATGGCAACTCGTTGCTGCTCACCACCTGAAAGCTGTGATGGGTAGTGGGTTAAGCGATGTGATAAGCCGACCTTTTCTAATAGCTCCGTTGCTTGATTTTTTGCGCCTTTGTCCCCAGCTAGTTCTGCAGGAAGCATGACATTTTCAAGAGCGGTTAGGCTTTGAACCAGCATAAAAGATTGAAATACAAAGCCAACCTTTTCCGCGCGTAGTTGCGCTCTGGCTTCTTCATCCATTGTTTGTAGCGGCTCACCGTCCAAGTGAACCTCTCCTTTGGAGGCGATGTCTAGCCCTGCGAGTAAACTTAGCAAGGTAGACTTGCCTGAGCCTGAGGCTCCGACGATGGCGACGGACTCGCCAGACTTGACAGTGAAATTTATATCACTAAGGATAGTTAGATTACCTTCAACTGTAGAGACCTGTTTAGTAAGGTCTTTTACTTGGATCATATTTAACTGAGAAAGCACTGACATGAAGTACTATTTCCTAAAGTTGTTGTTCATACTTGTTATTTTAATGGCGCCTATTAGCGCAAATGCCAAGCAAAAACTCATGATAGTTGGTGATAGCTTAAGCGCCGCTTATGGCCTGAAACAAGACGATGGCTGGGTTAAATTGTTACAAAATAAATACGAAGCAGAACAAAATCCGATCGAAATTATCAATGTGAGTGTCAGCGGCCAAACAACTGGTAATGCTCTAGCTAAAATTGATCAACAATTACAAACTATTGCCCCATCCCATGTACTGATTGAATTAGGTGGGAATGACGGGCTACGAGGGTTCCCAATCAAGCGATTACGAGCCAATCTTACTGAGCTTGTTGTTTCGAGCCAGAAGTTCGGCGCGAAAGTGGCTGTAATGGAAATCCAAATTCCTCCTAATTTAGGGCCGCGGTACACCACTATGTTTACGCAAAGCTACCAACAAGTAACAGAACAAACAAAGAGTCACCTGATGCCTTATTTTATGCTTGAGATAGCAGGTAAGCCCGAACTAATGCAGGATGATAATTTACACCCTAATAAAGCAGCACAGCCGATCATCAGAGACTTTATGTATAATGCCATTAACCAATGGTTAGCTGAGTAGCACAGCTCGCTTTGCATGATGCTTATCGCTTTGCGGATAGTTGGTTGACTGTATTAAAAAACCCGCAATCCTGCGGGTTTGGTGGTGTTTTAGTTTTTGGTCAGCATAGATAGCGAATACCACTACACTGATTTAGCTTGTGCTAAGGAAATACAGCCTTATTAATAACCTGAGACGCTGGTGAAAAAGGTACGTATACCAACTTGACTTAATACTTGCTCAATTTGAAGGAGTAAATCTGACGCGAACAGCGTTAAAAATTTCTTATTTAGAACAACTAAATAGCAAAATTTTTGCCTCGTTATCGACAAGATTTTCTCGCCTCAAAATAGACCGCTTAATTAAGGAAGTTGGTATTATTCATGGCTTTTCGTCTCAAGCCAATCAGGACATGCTTGCTTTACGCAATATCATTTGTCTCGCAAGCAGGCCCTAGTTGGTTGAGCTAATTGGTATTACTTAAAGTTTGCTATGCTCGTTTTTGTTGCATCTACTGTTTTCCAAGCAAACGCTTTACCAACGATGCCGTAAGGTTCACCGCCTACTGACCAATTTGGATTAGAGAAATAGTCATACTGCGTTGCATTACCAAATACATGTGGGTATGCCATAATACTAGCAAACTTGTCTTTTACACCGTAGCCCATACCATCGACATAAACACCGCCACTCGTATCACCTTGCTCACGCGAGTGAGTTAAGCCCTGATTGTGACCTAATTCGTGTACGAATGTTGTTGCGCCACAATCAATACCTGTAATACTAAACATACGGTCACTCATATATGAGTGCAGGTTACCTGTGCTGCTACTACCTTGCCCTACCCACGCTAAACCACAGGTAATATAGTTACCATCACGTTCACCAGTGCCAAGTACTGCGACCATGTCTGCACGCCAAGTATCACGCAGGTTTGCCACATAGCTACTGTTAGTCACAGAGTCTAACCACCCACTCGTTGGAGTAATGTTGTAGTTACCTAGGTTTTGTTTGCCTGCAAGACGTAGTTGTAGATCAATACCATTTTGGCTATACACTTGGTTTGTGAAAGCAATTAATTGATTGATTTTTGTATCGATGTTTGATGTTGCAGCCGCTGATTGGTCAGTATATAAAATACCAATATCGACTGTAACTGCTGATGCGCTTGCTGATAGTGCGAGTGCTGTTGCCAGCGATGCTACCTTTACTGTTGTTTTCATTGTTTTTCCTTTCTTTTAGTGAACGTTATACCAATTTGCCATAATACTTACTCAATCTCAGTGCGCTAATTAGACGCGAAAAGAGTCAAAACTTTCTATTTAAAACAAATAGATAGAAAGTTTACCGTCAAGTTTTAGTTAAGACCCTCTCGTTTCAAAATAAAGCAGTTAAATAAGCAAATAGGTATTACTTTTTGGGTGTAAAAATATCTTCTTCTATTGAAACTAAGTCTTGTTTCGCGTCCTTGTGGTGATCATGGGGGTGAAGTTCTTCTTCTTGATGCGACCGATACAGATCTCGTTTCGCTGCAATCCAGCCGTATTGATCTTTGGACTCAAATACGTAATTCCCACTAGGTGCAGTAAGCTGACCGTAAACAGCATCTTTGCCGACGGTTAATACTGTGGTGTGAAAGCGCCCATCTGCACCCGTTACTTTACCAAACACACTTTTATCACCATTTTCAGCTGAAGAAATTCCGGTAACTTCGGCAATAAATGACTCCTGCGTTTGTGGGATCAGCAGCTCAAAGTTATCACCACCTTCGAGTTTTCTCAGCGATGCTAAATCAAACTCAATATAAGCTTCGTTATTGAGATCTTTTGGCAACACTTTTGCGGCTTCGAGTACAGCTTTTGCTTTGTCTGATACTTTGTTTACAGCATAAAAATCACTGTCTTTGTGTTGTGAAGTTGCTTGTAAGTCTTTTTGAGACGTTGATGTGGGTACTATGACCTTTAAAGTTGAACTTATTTCATCACTTTGTTCATTGCTCTGAGTATTCTCTACTTGAATTAAATTTGTATGTGATTGCCCCGTTTCAGGCATCATTTTCCAAACAGCAATACCAATAAAACCAATAAGTAATGCAATAATCAGTAACCGCATAATTCACCACGACGACGTTAATAATTAGTGAAATACTATTCATGATGCGGGATCTTGATCAACTTATAATTTACGATGTTTTTTCAAATGGATTCATTGAGATTAAATATCTTCATGATATGTATGTATATTTTTCATTAACAAATCTTTACAGTGCGTGTGTTTTTATCATGTTGAATCTCCTTTTTGTCAAACAAATGTAACTAAAGTATGTTGCGTTAAAGTGGTTGATTCGTTTAGCTTTTATTTCAGTATTTGATAATTGTATCTAGTGTATTTTTTTATCTTATTGATTCTTATGTTTAAAATATTTTGATTCATCTGTAATTTTTTTGCATGAGTAATGCGGGGATTTCTGTTCCTATTTTTAGTTCAGAACAGCTGCAATTTTCATGTGAAACCTCATTTCTATTCGCGTAGTTGAAAGCGCATTGACGCTAATATCAGAGTAGTGAGTTGAGGACAACAAACAAGCCTTCGGTCAATGAGGGGATATACATT
Source organism: Pseudoalteromonas peptidolytica (assembly GCF_012641745.1). Lineage (GTDB taxonomy): Bacteria > Pseudomonadota > Gammaproteobacteria > Enterobacterales > Alteromonadaceae > Pseudoalteromonas > Pseudoalteromonas peptidolytica. The sequence goes on along the minus strand of NZ_WEHZ01000029.1, from coordinate 52,939 downwards.
GATGGATCGGTTGCCAAGTGAACCGTGGATTAAAAAGTGTATCTCTTGTATGGCCACTTAGATTTGGGTTGAGGAGTTTTAATACCTGCCTGTCCTCGAATTTTGCTTTGGTTATTGCCTCGCGAGTTACTGGGTGACTAAAAAATAGTTTGTCGAATGACCCATCATCAATGGCTTTTTTCAAGCCAAAAGAGAGTCGCTCTTTTAAACGTGTGTTATTTTTATTAACAAAGAAATACATGGCAGCGGGATAGCAAAATGCAAACTGAGGTTCTACTACTGCGTTATCTATGTGCGCAAGCTCGGTCCAGGGCTCATGCAGTGCCCTTGGAAATAACTCAAAACGTTTTTCCTCAAGCATCTTAGGTAATAGTGTTGCAACGCTGGTAACAACATCAAAGCCGTTTTTTTCATAGATTGCGGTATCAGGCCAGTCAATGCCACTTCCTATGGTAAGGCTTGCCAACTGCACGGGGGAGTTGAGTAATGCTATGCTAGCTGCGGTATCTTTGTGAATGAGGAAAAGCCGTGCCTCCATCATCCCTTTTAGAAGCGGGATATACACGGTGCCTAAGTGTTGTTCTCGTTGAATAGATGTCATACTCCAGTGGACATCTAGTAACTTCCCTTGTTCTAAAATCTCCAATGTCCTACCTTGAGGTGTTTGATCAAAGGAGTTTTCGATTAATTGATATGGGCCATATTGATCACGACTTTTATTAAGTGCCAATCGCAACAAGGCGATATAATAATCTTGTTTAGGATCGGCAAATTCTTTGGAAATATTGTAGCGAACCATATCTTTTGCCACAGAAGTAAGAGGCGCTAGCAAAATAAAGATAAGTATATATACCACTGAGGCGTTCATTCCTTGCCCTCACTATCGGATAAATTTATAGTTAGTTTTAGTCTAGGATATTTACGGGGAAAGTAAAAAGCGCCGTAGCGCTTTAGGTTAAAATGTCACTTTGAGCCAGTCATCGCTGCCATCGAAGTGTAAGGACTTAACTTTTCCTTTACCTTCAAAATTAACTAGGTTCACCTGTTGCGGCCAGACATCTCTGAGTGCACCGTGACGCATATTCAGCGCAGTAATTGGTGAGAATAAAGGGGTCTGTTGGTATACCCAAAAAAACTGACCGTCGATTTCAGCACCCACTAATTGTAATGGGAGCGCTTTACCGTTAGTTGCTTTTAACTCAACTCGTTTACTGACATAGCTTGCAAAGTTATCTCTATCTTTTTGATTGTTAAAAATGTCAGCATCTTGACTAAAAAGGTGCTCAATTGCGTGCTCAGTGTCATGTAGGTAAAAGCGGTGCATTATTTCAATGTTTCCGCTTCGCTCATTAAATAACACAGTAGTGATTGCCGCTTTTAGTTGATGTGCATGACATAATGAAGACAGCATTAGTAGTATTAAAACACCGCAGAAATACCAAATTCTCATGGCTTATCCTCGTTTTCGTCAAGTGGTTTCAGTTCGGATTTTACATCTTGCATAATGTCACGATATACCTTCCCTTCGCGGGCTTTCTTTTTATAAAGCTCCAAACGAGACTCAATAATCCGTCTTGGATAATGATTATTCTCAATGTCAACATCAGCGGTTTCCCAGCGCGGATCAATTGTGACTGATGCAAGTAACTTATCTTTGTCGGTGATGATTAATTTATTCACCGTTTTGGCATTACGGCGCCAAATTTCAGCTGGAATATATCGCGACTCTTTTGTCCCATCTTGATAGGTTAGCTCCAAGAGAATTGGCATCACCAGCCCTCCTAGATTGCTAAAAGCGAGTACGTAATAATTTTTGTCTTCTTTGATTGCGCGCTCAAGGGTTCGCCTCTCCCAAGGTTTTAGCTCTGATAAGAACTCTTGATACTCATTACGCTCTTCGTTCGTTACGGTGAACTGATCATGGTCATCGTAAAAGTCACGAATGTCTTTGTTTTTATCAACCCACAGCTCACGGCCTTCTTCTTGGTTGCGCATAACAAACAACGACACGGGCTTGCTTTGTTCAAATTCTCTTAGGCGATTAAAGTCTATGTCTGGATCTTTGGTATCCAAACGTAACTGATAGACTTTATCCAGTGAGATATCGACGTGATCTGTACTATAAAACCAGCCGCGCCAAAACCAATCCAAATCAACGCCTGAAGCTTCTTCCATTGTTCTAAAAAAATCAGCTGGGGTTGGGCGCTTATACTTCCAACGCAGCGCATATTCTTTAAAGGCAAAATCAAATAGTTCACGACCTAAAATCACTTCACGTAATATGTTCAATGCGGCGGCTGGCTTGGTATAAGCGTTTGGTCCTAAATGTAGTACGCTATCAGACTGAGTCATGATGGGAGATTGGTTTTCAGATTTCATGTAGGCTGCAATGTCTCTTGGCTCGACTCCCCAGGGGATGGTGGGATCCCACTCTCTTCCCGCCACGCCATCTAAGAAGCTGTTTAGACCTTCATCCATCCAAGTCCACTGGCGTTCATCTGAGTTGACTATCATAGGAAAGTAAATATGCCCAATCTCATGAATAACAACACCAATCAAAAAGCGTTTTTCAGCAAGTGAGTAAGTCCGGGTAGCATCTTTTTGTAGTGTAGTTCTTGGTCCGTTGAAGGTAATCATTGGATACTCCATTCCTCCAACAGGTCCATTAACTGACTGTGCGGTTGGATAAGGGTAATCAAATGAAAACCGAGAGTAGACCTCCATGGTATGGATAATTGCCTCTGTTGAATACTTTTTCCAAAGTTCCCCACCCTCTTTTGGATAAAATGACATGGCCATGACGAGTGGTTGCTCACTACCACCTTGCTGATAGCCTTTTGCATCCCACATAAACTTTCGTGAGGATGCCCAAGCAAAGTCACGCACATTCTTAGCTTTGAAATGCCATGTTTTAGTTTCATTCGTCGCGGTTTTTTCGTTGGCAACTGCCTCCTCTTCAGAGACTATAAAAACTGGGCGAGGTGCTGTTTCTGCCTGAACTAGGCGTTGTTGTTGTGACTGGCTTAATACCTCTTGCGGATTTTCAAGCGCTCCTGTTGCGGCGACGATATGATCCGCTGGCACAGTAATTTCAACATTATAATCACCAAACTCTAGTGTAAATTCACCACTGCCAAGAAAAGCCTTATTTGTCCACGCTTCGTAGTCGGTATAGGCCGCAAGTCGTGGAAACCACTGAGCAAGTAAAAATATATCGTTACCATCTTTATCAAAATGCTCATATCCTGAACGTGCGCCGACGGCATCTTCTTCAACAATATTAAAGGCAAACGCTAAGTTTAACTGTGTTTCCTTTCCTGGTTTTAGTGGCTCGTTTAGGTCCACACGCATCAGGGTGTCTACAATGGTTATATTGAGCGGTTTATGGTGCTTATCTGTAACTTTTTCGATGATAAACCCTAATTCGTTATCATCCATAAATTGCTGGCGTCTGAGTTGATTGAGTGAAATTTTTGCAGGGTTTGCAACAGGATTACTCTGTAATTTATTCTCAAATGTGGTGCTGCGCTCTGCAATTGAATCCGTTTTAAAAATATTTTGGTCTAATTGTAGCCATAAATATTTGAGGGTATGGGGTGAGTTATTTTTATAGTGGATAGTTTGCTTCGCACTTATCTTTTTAGCCTTTTCATCTAAGTGAACATCAATATCATAATCCACTTTTTGTTGCCAATAGTGTTCACCTGGCTCCCCTGCTGCACTGCGATATATGTTGGGGGTGGGGAGTGTTTCGTCAAGTTGGCGGAACTTATCTTCGAAATGGCCTTTGGTCTGAGCAATCGCACTAGCATGCGCGACCTGTGATAAAGCCAGTATTGCCATCAAAGGGATGGCACGTGTTGATATTTTCATTATTATTTCCTGTTTTACCGTACCAAAACTCTGATCGATAAGTTCTATTTTTCAATGTTTTATATTATATGAATCCGAAGCGAATAGTGTGTCGACACGTGGTGATGAAGGCGCTCGGTCAATGACAATAAGTTGACAAAGAAAAAACCAGAGATCAAAGTTTTGAGATAAAGTAACAAGTTCCGATAACCGATGACTTTCATGTTTTTCAATTCTTTGTTTTTGATAAGGAAAAGTGGCAAATTAGGATAAATTAATTTGCATGCCATAAAGGTATTCTGCCAATTTATTGTCTACATTTTATAAATAAATAAAGAAATCAAAATTAGTTGTTGATATTGACCTAAGTTTGTCATTAAAATCGCGCACTTCACAATATTTGAGTAAAACTGGCGTTAGTTTTGCTCAGTACTAAATACCCGTTTAGCGAATCTAATGTGGTGAGCAGTATGGATTTCTACATACTAAAAAAACAAGAGAAGTTTGTTGCAATTCCTGCAGACGAACAGAACTGTAAAGACTATCTAGATGATGGCTATTTTTACGTTGATAAAGTAGCAGCATGTAATGAAAAATCGGCTATCAAACGTGTGCAAGATAAACACAGTCGCGTTTTGAAGCTGCCGGCAAAATTCTTTTTAGTCGCTCTACCGGTGATCATTTTTGCGTGGTGGCAATTAACTCGATAAGTAGGTAAAGCGCCAATATTCACAAGACGAATATTGCTTGACGATGTTATATTAGCGTTTCTTGAGAAAAAGGAACGCTAAATGAAGGTTTTACACACATCTGACTGGCACTTAGGGCAAACATTCTACGAACATGATCGGATAGAAGAGCACCAATGCTTTTTAGACTGGTTATGTGATGAGTTGGTCAAAAACCAAATCGATGTGTTATTGGTAAGTGGTGACATCTTCCACACTGCTACACCGCCAGCTACGGCAGAAAAACAACTATATACTTTCATTCAAAAAGCCACTCAATTGTGCCCTGCGCTGCACATCATAATTATTGCTGGCAACCACGATTCAGCTAATCGTATTGAAGCTGCAAAACCTCTATTAACACTGTTCAACACACATGTAATTGGTCGCTTTGACAAATTAGCACCAGAGAAAGTGGTGATAGAGCTGACAGTCGCAGCCCAGCAACTACACGTCGTTGCAATGCCATTTCTGCGTAGTGCCGATCTTCCTAAACCCTCAGATGAAGAGTTTGATTATCAAACAGGTGTTAAACTCGCTTACCAACAGGCGATTGATACCATACCCAAACGCAAAGGCCCGGTTATATTGATGGGGCATTTGCATGCCAAAGGTGGCGCTATTTCGGAGGATTCAGAGCGCAACCTCAACATAGGTGGCTTCGACTCAATTTCAGCGGGTGTGTTTGGCGAGCAGTTTGACTATGTTGCATTGGGTCATTTGCATAAAGCGCAGAAGGTGGCAAAGCACGATGCGATTAGATATTGCGGCACACCCTTACCTATGTCTTTTTCAGAACGACATTATAACCACCAAGTACTGTTGGCAGAATTTAGTGAACACAGGCTGATGGCTGTAAATCCCCTTTACGTTCCACGCTTCAAAGATGTGCTTTATATTCCTGATACGGGATCAAAGCGTCTTCGCGAGTTATGTGAGGAAATCACGACAAACGATTTTAGCCAGTACGACAGTGCTCCTTATATTAGGTTAAGGCTTTCCTCAGCAGAGACGAGTAGTCGCTTTCGTGCTGAAATTGATGCTGCATTAAAAGGCAAAGCGATACAGTTTTGCGGAATTGAGCGTGTAACACAGGCGCGCGACACCGTGGAGGATTTGTTTGAGGACCTAGCCAAAGTAGAATCACTGTCTGTTACCAGTTTACTCGATATTGCATACAGGGAACTTGAGCCTGATGAAGAAAAAGCGCCTGTAAGTCTACACAATAAGCTTGCGGAAGTTATCGCTAACATGGAAGAGTTAAACGATGAAACTTGAAAAGATACAGATCACCAATCTTGCATCCATTGAAAGTGCTGAAGTAGACTTTACAAAAGCGCCTCTCAAAGATACCGGTCTTTACGCAATCACAGGTGACACCGGCGCGGGAAAAAGCACCTTACTTGATGCCATTTGTCTTGCGTTTTATGGTAAAACCGCAAGGTTAAAATCAGATGACAAAGAAAAGGTAGCGTTTAACGGCGACAACATAAAACTCAATGATCCCCGAAATTTGCTGCGCAGAGGCTGTACAGCAGGATCGGCATCGGTTGTTTTTGTCGCACAAGATAATAATCGATACCAAGTGGTTTGGTCTGTTGAGCGTGCCAGAAAAAGCCCAAAAGGCAATCTAAAACCGGCATCGATAGAGCTATTTCGTCTACCTGATATGACGCTGGTGTGCGAAAAGAAGAAAGACACTGAGCAAAAAATTGAACAGTTAGTCGGGCTGACCTTTGCCCAGTTTACTCGGGCTGTATTACTTGCTCAGCATGAATTTTCCGCATTTTTGAAAGCGGGAGGTGATGAGCGAGCGCAATTACTCGAGTGCCTAACCGGCACCGAAAAGTTCAGCCAGATTGGTAAAGCAATTTTTGAAGCGCATAAGGTAAAAAAACAAGAGTTAACTGCACTGCAAGAAAGGTTAGGGCAGATTGTCTTGTTATCAGCAGAGCAGCATGCCGAGCTTAAAACACAAAAAGACTCACTGCTGACAAACAGAAATCAACTACAAAGCAAAAGCACTCAGTTTCACACCCAGCTTCAGTGGTTAGTTGATATTGAAACACGACAACAAAAAATTATTGATATTGAGCAGAAGTTGCAGCAACAAGAACAGCAACTGATACAGAGTGAACCGCAGCAAAAACACGCAGAGCAAGTACTCAAAGCGAATGAGATCCGAGATAATAGAGAGCAGCTAGAGCAAGTACAATTACGCCAAACAAAGTGCCAAACACAGCTCTCAGAACTACAAGAGCTAGAATTTGAGACTACCTTGGATACGTTACGAACACATGAGCAAGCGTTAGAATTGCAACTTGCTCAGCAGCAGGCGCACTTTACCCAGCAAGCGACAAAATTTGATGCAATCACGCAATTAGATGACAAATTAAAGTTGCATCGTGCTCAGGAGCAAGAAACTAAACCCATCATTGCAAAACACACGGAGTTGGCAGCTCAGTATGACTTTGAATTACAGCAGCAGCTATCGCAGCGTCAAGACATTGAGAGCGAACTTACCCAGCTTAAACAGCAGCAAGCAGGCTTACAGTCGGTTGCCAACATAGCATCGCAGTGGCACACAGTACTGCCTCAGTTTGAGGACTTACAGCAATTATTGTTACAGCTCAAGGAATGCACTTCGTTACTCGATAGCTTACCGGAGCAGCAGCAACAACTCGCGACGCGTTTACAGGAATGCCAAGTACAAGCACAAACCCTAAATTCAGCCTATCTTACTGATGTTCAAACGCTTGAAGAGTTGAAAGCAAACTTAGCCCCGTTAACGGCTCGAGACTTAACTCAAGATATGCAAAACTGGACGGCGTGTGTTCAAGCGCACAAGAGTATCAATGAAGGAGAGGCACTTTTACATCAACTGCGCTCGCAGCAAACTCAACATCATATTGGTTTAGAGCGATTAGAATTACAGATAAAAGATACTAAACAGCAGGACGAACTTTCAAAACAGCGCCTAGCACTCACCCGAGATAATTTAGAACAAGTGCAACTCAGAGCTAGTGAGCGGATCAGTGACTTACGTTCACAACTCAAAGCCGGCCAAGAATGTATGGTGTGTGGTGCAAAAGAGCACCCCTATGGTGTTGAGCATATTGATACACATTGGGAGCAATTATTGCGGGACTTTCGTGCTCAATATCAGGCTGCGGAGCAAGCTCGCGAACAAGTGTTGCAGCGGTATAATCAACAAGTGGGTGAAAAAGAGCGTGAGAATGCGTTGTGGCAATCTGTGAACCAAGAGATTGCTCATTGCACTAAGCAGATTGATGAAAGTCGCAAATATTTAGAGACGTTACCGAACAACTATCAGGTAGAAAACGCGACGCAAGCCGAACAAAAGTTACTCCAAATTCAGTCTCAGATCGCTGAATTAACACGTTTGAGAAGCCAGATAGACGAACAGTGGCAACATGTTCAGCTGTCGCAGCAAAGACTTGAGAAAGCTAAAGATCAAGAGCAGGCGATACAGCAACAGCATCATGACCTAGATAATCAGATCGTTCATATACGTACTGAACATGAGAAACTTGTGCAAAAGTCCAAATCATTAAGAGACAGGTTAGCGTCATTAATTGATGATAAACAGTGGTGGCAGCAATTTGATTTATCATGCAGTACCGGTTTGGCTGAGTTGGAAGCGCGAGTACAACGTTGGCTTACCACCACTAAGCGCTATGATGAGCTGTTACAAAATCAAGACAGTTTGACGCATCAGTGCAATTTATTGGCACAGCAAAAGCAAGACGAAGCGCTGAGGCTAGCTGAGTTGGAAGATGTGCTACAGCAGCATCAACAGCACATACAAGATATTGTGTGTGAAAGGCAAAAGCATCTACCATCACAACATTCGACATTAGATGAGTGGGTTACTGCGTTAAAATCGCAGCAAAATACGACCCAAGAATCGCTCATACAATTGCGAGTTGACATTAGTCAGACGGAAGCCAAACGTGAAAGTGCCTCACAAGCTAAATCACAATTGACAGAGCAACTTGCTGAGTACGGCGAACGTGTGCAGCAGCTAACACAGCGATTTGAACACTGGTTAAATGAGAATCGCTTAGAACATGCACAGGTATTAATATTACTCGATGCTTGCTCAGAGGAGGCACGTACCGAGTTGGATCAGTATCATCAAATCCAGCGTATGTGCGATGACACAAAAATACTTTTGTCACATCAACGTGAGGAGTTGCTACAGCTACAACAAAAATTTCCTGATGGAATAGATAAAGAGCGCGTGCAGGCTGAGCTTGAGGTGAGCAACCAAGCACTCGAGGAAGTACAAAATCAATTACTACAAGTGCAGAGCACTTTGGAAATTGATACGCAGAATAAACAACAATTTTCAGACCAAGCAACTATTTTGGCTCAGCTGCAAGAAGACTATGAGCACTGGCATTTACTAGATAAGTTACTTGGCGATGCAACGGGCAAAAAATTACGCAATTGGGCGCAAACACAAACATTAAAAATATTATTACAGTACGCTAATCAACAACTTCGGACACTGTCTAGACGCTATCTGTTGACGACGATTGAGCAGTCATTAGAAATCGCGGTAATAGACAAGGACATGGCGGATGAGCAGCGAAGTGTCAATACGCTATCAGGCGGTGAGTCGTTTTTGGTGTCGTTATCTTTAGCTCTGGGGCTTGCCGCATTATCTTCCAATCAGGTGAGTATACATTCTCTATTTATTGATGAAGGTTTTGGGACATTAGATCCAGAAACACTGGGAGTCGCGATTGACGCGTTAGATGCGCTGCAATCTCAGGGGCGTAAGGTTGGTGTGATCTCACACGTAGCGCAAATGAGTGAGCGGATCGCAACGCGGATCCATGTCGATAAACAGCCTGGAGGCTATTCATCATTACATTTGGTACCACAAACATAAGGAAATTTGGATGCCGACTTTTACGGGCGAAGAAGCCCAAAACTACGACTCAAGAATCACTAAACTAGTACCAGGTTATGAGTTACTTCATCAGTTAAGTAGCGCTCAATTATTAGCGCTCTATCCTGATGATGCGACAATTCTGATCGTTGGTGCTGGAACAGGAAAGGAAGTGGTTGAGTTAGCAAAGCTTAACCATACGTGGCGTTTTATCGCGCAGGATGTATCTGCTGATATGCTAGAAATAGCAGATCAATATTTTACTAAGCTGAAAATCAACTCACGTGTTCAACTTCACTATGGTGCGCTTTCGCCTTCGGCCTATCAAGTTGATGCTGTGCTGTGCTTATTGGTGATGCACTTTGTGAAAGACAATGGCGATAAGGCTCGGTTATTTAAACAAATGAGTGAGCAGCTAAAACCCAATGGTCACCTTTTTATTGCTGATTTGGAGAAGCCGGTGACGCCCTTTGAACGTGACGCACAGCTTATCGCTTGTAAGCAACTGGGGCTATCTGAGAAAGGTGAGCAGCACATGCGAGTCAATTTAGAACATGAGTTTTTTCCAGTCGATAAAATACGCTTAGCGGAATTACTCGATGCAGCAGGGTTTGGGGTCGCTAAACCCTATTTCAAGGCACTTGGTTTTTCAGGTGTTGTTGCAACCAAAAAATAGAGCAAGTTTTTACCAAGTCTACTACCAATTTGCTTGCCTCAAAATAGACCACTTAATTAAGCAAATTGGTATAAGAGGTGTTAGTAAAATATTGATCTAGATTGCTCGCTTTCTGTTGTTTTATCCTATATTTCGACGTTAAGAAGCCGATTTGTAAGCAATATAACTGCTAATTAGGTTAGTAAAATGATGATCTGATACTAAAGCGCTTTACGTTAGATCACATTTTTACCTAGTAAAAGTGTGATCTAAGAGTGTGAAGTTAACGTCAATGATGGCAGAAATGAGCTTAGTTTCCCTTAATTATCTTTGTTAACCTATTGATTTTTATATTACTTAGCTGGCGATAGTCTAAAAATGGTGAAACGATCAGGTTTAACTCTGTATCTACTGCAAACTCATCATCTAACCATATCAAGCTGTTAGTAAAAATCTGATCTTTCAATAGCGATTTAGCATATGTTCGCCCTGCAATTATATGCCAGTTGTATGATTTTATTGAAAAATCTGGTGGTGAAAAGAGTAGGGCTTCTTGGCTTGAGGCTTGTAATAAAGCGCTATCTCGATATGACTGCCAACTTGGGAAGTTAGTAATATTGTGATCTGGCAACTGAGCCGCGAACAAAAACTTGGCAAAAACATTAAATATTTTCCGCCAGCCATTACCACATTGGTTGTTGATATAATCAATCTCTCCACCCTCTAGGGGTATGATTTTACTGATGTTCTTATAGGAAAGTATGGCTGGTGGATGTTCAATATAAAAGGCAACATGACCTGTCTTTGCACCAAAGCCACGAGTTAGTATTTTTTTGTTTTGTGTTGTATCCATGGGGCATTGCTGAGATAAATTTTTATAAGTGTAAAATAAATCGGGAAAAATTGGCATGCTAAACGGTAAATCACTACTTTCTTTACATACCAAGTACTAATTATATTTTGATCTAATCTACAACATTAATAAGCGCGTATGATTAGGATGACAAAATTGGAGACAATAATGAAATTAAGACAGCTACTTTTGGGTGCGATCATGACCATATCGATGGCGGCCTGCACCGGACTGCCAAATGGAATTGGACCGGTCAAAGAATTTAATGTTGAGCGATACCAAGGTACTTGGTACGAAATTGCAAGGTTGGATCACGCATTTGAGAGAGGAATGCAAAATGTTACCGCGACTTACAGCCAGAATTCAGATGGCTCTATCAAGGTTGTTAATCGGGGGTATGTAACAGAAGAGCGAGTGTGGAAAGAAGCGATAGGAAAGGCCAAGTTTGTTGCAAATAAGGAAATAGCACACCTTAAAGTATCATTTTTTGGTCCATTTTATGGAAGCTATGTGGTGTTTGAATTAGATGAAGACTATCAATATGCTTTTGTAACAAGCTATAACCGAGATTATCTATGGTTACTTTCAAGAACTCCGAAAGTGTCTGAAGCCGTTATGAATAAATTTAAAGCGACATCTGATAGATATGGCTTTGACACTGAAGCACTTATTTATATGGAGCATGAAGCAATAGAGCAAGAGTAGTGTAAACCCCCTTTACAATCAGTACCCTTTTTGGGTTTTCATTTCAATGGTCGTGAGACAACGGCCATCGTGTCTTATTCCTGTAGGAAATGGTTAATAAATCATTCAGTCAACTGTAACAGGAACACTTCACACTGTTGCACGCTTTTCAAAACAATAATACTTAGGAACTGGAGTAACTCATGAAGCGTGTAGCATATTCTTTAATAGCAGCGGCAGTTGCCATGGCACTGACAGCTTGTGACGGTGACGATGGTGCGCAAGGCGCCACGGGCCCGAAAGGTGAGCAAGGAACTGCGGGTCAAGATGGAACAAATGGCACCAATGGTCAGGATGGTGTCGATGGCACTGATGGCACCAGCGGCAAGGACGGTGTGGATGGTACTGACGGTACTGACGGTACGGATGGTCGTGACGGTAGTTATAGTGTTCCTGGTCTAGTCCGTATCGCAACGGTACCAGCAGGTGCAGAGGTAACGGGTCTTTTCCTCTCTCAAGGTGGTGATTTATTCTTTAATGTGCAACATCCAAATGACACAAACACTGAGACAGATAACTTTAACAACACGCCTTTTAATACAGGTACAGTGGGTGTCCTCACAGGTGTGAATTTTAATAACTTGCCATCTAATATACCCAGTGCTCCAGTACCTGCATCAACCATGGAGCAACAAACGGTGGTTTCTGCAATTGGCCAATACCAAATTTTGGGGCAAACAGGTGATAAGTTCTCGCAGCTAGGTGACAAAGGATTAGCTGGCGGTCTTGGGGTACATTACAGTATCTCCACAGGTGAAGAAATCATTAAAAACGACAATCCTGATTTTAATGGCTTTATTCCAGTAACTGCGGATTCTGGTTACCTGTTTACAAACTGGGAAGCCTACCCTGGTGGCGTAAGCCGTTTAAAAATGAGCAAATCGACAACTGGTAAGTGGTCAATTGAAGAAGCAATGATGGTTGATTTTGATGGTGTTAAAGGCACTGCGGCGAATTGCTTTGGCTCAGTTTCTCCTTGGGGAACTCCGCTAACTTCTGAAGAGTGGATTGTATGGTCCGCGGTTGATACGACACAAGATCCACAGTGGAATAACCCTGCCGAAACAGGGAATGACACGATGGAAGCGTTGACAGCACCTGACTTTCCTAATCCATATCGCTACGGCTATATTGCAGAGATCCAAAACCCGACAACAGACACTCCAGATGTGGTGAAGCACTTCACAATCGGACGATATGAACATGAAAACTCAGTCGTGATGCCGGATCGTCGCACTGTTTATTCATCACAAGATGATACCGGTGGAGTATTGTTTAAGTTTATTGCCGATCAACCTGAAGATTTAAGTGCAGGTGTGCTATATGCGGCAAAATTAAAGCAAGATAGCGGATTGACAGATCCTGCTGTTACCGGGTTTGACATCTCTTGGGTGGAGCTTGGCCGAGGTAGTAATGCGCAAATTGAAACTTGGATTGCTGAGTATGATGGTATTAATACATCAGACTATGTGGAAGGGCAAACAAGCTACTTGTCTGTTGCGGACGTTAAAGCGTGGGCGACAGGGGCTGCAACCTATCCAACCATAGAAAATGGTGGCGGCAAAGTAACAGCTGGTAAACCTATGGATAACAGAGCTATTTTCCTTGAGTCACGACAAGCTGCACGTCAAAAGGGCGCAACGGCTGAATGGCGCAAGCTTGAGGGCATTAGTATTAATCATAACCGCGTTTTGGAGGCTGTAACCGGACAAGATGTGGTGCCTGGAGAAGTCGTTGATAAAGCGTATATGTATATCGGGATTGCAGATATAGATAAAACCATGATTGATGGTGAGGGTGATATTCAACTTTCAGCACGGGTGAAAGATTGTGGCGGTGTATATCGAGCACATATCGACAATAACTATAACTTAACACGTATTGAGCCAGTTGTAATGGGATCGACGTACCGCTCTTCACTTACTGGTGCTGAGCGCTGTGATGTGAATCAACTCTCACAACCTGACAACGTGATTGTGATGGAAGATGGTCGCATCATTATCGGTGAAGATGGCTTCCAAGAAAACAATACGCTATGGCTTTATGATCCAAAGCAAAATAACTAAATAGATGGCAGTGCATTTATCGATGCACTGCATTTTTTTGTCCAAATTTTGGAGTCATAAAAGTGAAATACGTTAGCCTTTTTTCCGTACTTTTTAGTTGTATTAGCATAGTTGGTTGCGATAACGAGCAACCTAACATAGTGAACAATACGTTGTTAGAAGTAGCGCAAGCTTCGCCACCTTATCAGCCAGGAGATGATATTCCCGCTACTGCATATATGGAACATAATGAAGTTTATAACCCTGAATCAGTTATCCCACCTCAGTGTTACACAAAAACAGATGGCGTGAAGAACCCATGCTACGCGTGTCATCAGTCATACGACGATAAAAGTAGGCCGAACATGATGCGAGATGCAAACTTACAAGGTGCCTATGAGTTTTCTGATTTGGGGTTCAAAAACCACTGGAAAAACTTGTTTATAGACCGCTCTGAACTTATTAAGCGTATTTCAGATCAAGATATTACTAACTGGGTTAATCAAGACAATTACACACCTTTTATTGAAAAGCTTAAAAATGACCCGAGCTGGAAAGGCGAAATAACACCAATCAAAGATTTGGCATACCCAGATAAAGCATTCAATGAATTAGGGATAGCGAATGACGGTAGTGGTTGGGTGGCATTTAATTATAAACCTTTTCCTAGCACCTTTTGGCCAACCAACGGCTCAACTGGGGATGTAATGATAAGGCTTGCCGACGCTTTTAGAGAAAAAGGTGATACGTATAACCAAGATGTGTACTTAACAAATCTGAGTTTAGTGGAGATGGCTGTAAAGGGGCTTGACGAAATATCTGCGCCCTTAATTTCAGAATTGCGAGTTGGTGAGGATTTAAATGGCGATGGCAAAATAGCCCAAGTAAATAAAATAAAACGCCGCCTACATTATGTTGGAGATGCGAAGCGCATTCAACTTGCCCATCAGCTGTACCCAGAAGATACTGAGTTTTTGCATACTGTTCGTTACATAGGAGTAGACGATAATGGGCAGATATTTAACGCGCCCAGAATGAAAGAAGTACGCTATATGAAAAAGCATAACTTTAAGTCAAAACAATCTCTGGGAGCCGCTTATTATCGTGAAGCAAAAGAAAAGTCTTTTGAAAACTACCCTCAAACACTTTACCTTGGTGATTTAGGGATTAACAACAACTTCGGCTGGACCATTAACGGATACATCGAAGACAAGTCGGGGCAACTTCGTCCGCAGCATGAGCAAGAATTAGCGTTTTGTAATGGCTGCCACAAGACGATCGGCTCTACGTATGATCAGACTTTCTCGTTTGCGCGAAAAGTTGAGGGTAAGCTTGGTTGGGGTTATATCAATTTACACGATATAAAAGATGTGCCAAATAAAGGTGAAGTACAAGGAGAGTTTTTAACTTATATGATGCGTGTCGGAGGAGGGGATGAGTTTAGGCAAAATCAAGAAATGCTAATGCGCTGGTTCAACAAGGATGGCTCGCTAAATACAGAGAAAGTGAATGCTATTGAAAATATATATGAGCTAATTACACCTTCAAAAGCGCGTGCATTGGCATTGAATAAAGCATACTTGACGATTGTGCATGAGCAAAGCTACTTATTTGGTCGCGATGCTACCTTAGTGAAAGCAAAAAACGTGCTTGAGCAAGTTGATGACTCGCAGCAACCACTCGCCCCCCAACACCGATATGTTTGGGATATGCAGTTAGACTGGAAGGCAACAACCCAGCATGTCTCACGATAAAAAGGGCACTCATTTCATAAGAGTTAAGCGATACATTGTGAGTTTACTCTAGTACGTAAGCTTCGCAGTAGCCAATGACTTCAGCCGCTGTTATTCCTCAATATCGTATCGGTGGAAATAATAGCGGCTTCAAGGCCTATCATCACTCCCATCATGTATTAGATCGTAATTTTACTAACTGAGTTGGACAGTGGCATTAAAGTTAACTTTCACCATCAGTTTTTCAATTACCTAAAATAGACACGCTAGATAAAGAAATAATATGCTGTGAGTTTAAAAGCCATGAGTTAGCACATCCCTCATCTCTGTTGGTTTGTAACTTTAGGGCTATGTTCCCTTGTTTGGATCAGATTTTTACTAAGCTAATGCAAAGAGAAAATATATAGATCATATTTTTACTAACTAACCAATCAAAAAGAGCGAATTGGATCAGAATTTTACCAAGTGTATGTGGTTTGAGTTAGTAAATTTGCGTCTTGAAGTGGAGTGCTGGCGATATTTTGTTCTAAATGTTGTTCTTTCAAAGGGTTAACTAAGAAACCTTAGTAAAATAGTGATCTGAAAAGGGCGCTGCAAGCAGCACCTTAGTTAAATAATGATCCAATATAGTGAGCACAATACGATGCTAAAGCTCACTAGGTAAAATAGTGATCTGAAATAGTGAGGCTTGGTTGCAAAAATAGCCACCAGTAGCAGCACTGCTACTGTCATGTAACCAATAAATTGTACGCTACCATATGCGCCTTGAGTTACGATTGACAGTATCAGGCTGCCTATAAGACAAAGCCAGCTGGCAATATTTAAGTGACTTGTTATATTACCTTTTGGGCGTTTGCCTAGTACTTCTTTATAGTGGTTGGGTTTCGCTATGGCAAATCCCATAAAGGCAAGTAGACAAAATAAAAATATCAGCCATTGCATCAGATCTTAACCTCGCGTTGAGAGCGGCGGGAGGGTGCTGCTGGTGTTACTTGGGAGCGACCTAACTTCCTAGCTTGCACCAAAAAGCTTACGGCAATACCAATAGCCAGTGCGTCAAAACCAAATAATACCCACTGTTTATGTATTAAATAACTCACCAAGTTCCCTTCAATCGTGAGCATGGACACTACAGGAAGTCCCGCCCATGCGAGCGCGTTTACTTTAGCCGTCAGTTGCCAAGCTAATCTATCCGATTTGTAACAGGCAGCGATGGCAACGATAGCCCAGACAATAAAGAATACGAGTACCTCTTTGTCTGCGCGTGCAACAAGCTCCGTAGGTAATAAACGATTGGCATAGAAAAATGCTGCCGTTGCCGCTGGTAGACCCATTATTGTACCTAAGTTTAGAGACTCTACCAGTTTAAGGCCAAAGCCTGGCTTTTCATCTCTCTTAAGCTTTTGGCGTAGCCGCTTAGCCCACATGACAGCACCTGTTGCTATCATTACGCAGCCTGCGAGTCCTGCAATAAAGTACAGCCATCGCAGGGTCGGCTCTGCCAACCGTCCTGTGTGTAGTGCTATCATGCCGCCGTAGAGGTTTTCTGCACCAGATAAGGTGACATTGTGTGTTTTTAATAACTCACCAGATGCGGCATTGTACATCCAGCTCGGTGGATCATCCTGTACAGCACGCCCCGCGTTGGCATAAAGCTTTATAGTTGCGCTTGCATCGTTTGGTGATGAAATAACGACACGGCGAAGTGGCGCATTGCCTGAGTTAGTATAATAGTGATCCAATGCTTTATTTAACGCAAGCTCCTGAAGCGGCAGCCCTGTAGCAGGTGCTGTCGCAAGTAGAGGATAGCGCTCGGCTCTTAGCGTTTGTTTGTCTTCATAGCGTTGCTGCGCAGGTTGTGGTAACAGCATAAAAATTAGCGTAACCAAACCGGTGTAGGTGATCATTATATGAAAAGGTAAAGCAATAACGGATGAGACATTATGTGCATCTAACCAACTTCGAAGACCTTTTTTGCTTCTAAATTGAAATAAATCCTTAAAAATACGCTTATGGATCACCACACCAGAGATTAGCGCAATCAGCATGAATAAGGTCGCGAAGCATACAATCCACCGTGCGGTTATTGCATTCATATAATGTAAGTCGAAATGAAGGCGATAGAAGAAGTTGCCTCCTTTTGTATCTCTAAACTCAGGTAGCGCATCTAACGTGATCGGATCCAAGTATTCTGAATGGCGCTTCCCTCTTCTTTCTCCTTCTTCGGGTTTCTCAGAGTACATAAGTAAAAGGCTCGGGCGGCGCTCGGTTGGCAGTTCTATACGCCAAGATTCGGCTGTGGGAGCAATGTGTTGAAACCGTTCTATGCTTTTTGTAACGGTTTGCTGTTGAAAAGCATGGTTATATTGCGGTAAATGATGTGTCGCTGGCTGCGCCCATAAGCTAATTTCATGTCTGAAAAAACTCGCAGTCCCAGCAAAGAAGATTAAAAATAGCAACCAACAAACGAGTAAACCAACCCAGGTGTGTAACCAAGTCATACCACGAAAAAATGACTCCCTCACAGCTTGCCTCCAAGCAGTGTCAACGTGCCGTAAAGAATACAAAGTACTCCAATCATGCTAAGCAATACCTTTCTAAAAGAGCGGCATCCGAATACCCATATAAAAGTGATAGGATAAAAAAGAATGCCTGTTGTTAATGCGTATAAAAGCGCATCTAAGCGCTTTATTGGTAAGGTTAAAGCAAGCAGAGACGAAGCCATAACGGTGACAAAATAGCCGCCGATTATAGCGATTAAAAAACGTGAAATTACTTGCGATTTGTATAAAGCTGCCTCAATTTTAGTGTTATCCTGATTAGGCATAGTACCCCTTAAAATTACAACAAGAGTAATAGATTATTATCCAATAATTTGCATCTAAATGATAGTGATTCGCACTTGTTTTCATGGCCTGCTACTCAATTGACATAACTTGAGCTGCTACCGTTGGGTGATATTCTGTACTTGTATATTTCGTCTAGTTGTTATGGTGGGAGTCGGTTACACAACAGGCTTCAAATGGAGTTAAACTAAGTAAGTATTAAATAAAAGCTTCAGTGCATTGGGGGATAAGCGTTGCTATGCGATAATCTTGGTTGTTTTTTTATTGCCAAAACCAGCAAGCTAAAATGGATATTTTTACACAAGTGAACTTATGTCGGTTCTGCGAACCTGAGTTACCTCTTGGGGCTAAACCAATTATTCAGGGAAATAGTCTTTCGAAAATACTTATCATTGGACAAGCTCCGGGATTGAAAGCGCATAACAGCAGGTTACCGTTTAATGATCCTAGCGGCGATAGATTGCGCAGTTGGCTCGCTGTGGAGCGGGCGCAATTTTATAACCCAGATCTCTTTGCCATCATGCCAATGGCGTTTTGTTATCCCGGTAAAGGTAAATCAGGTGATTTAGCACCAAAGGCAGTGTGCGCGCCAAAGTGGCATCAACAGGTGTTCGCATCTCTGAAACAAGTGTCTTTGACCTTACTTATCGGTCAATACGCACAGCGATATTATTTACCGCAGTACTCATCAGTGACAGACATGGTAAAAGCAGCAAATTATGAAACCCAAAACATGATCCCGCTACCTCACCCAAGTCCTAGAAACCAAATATGGTTGAAAAAGCATAACTGGTTTGAAGAGTGTGTTATTCCACAACTGCAAGTAAAGGTAAGGAAGGCATTAGATGGGCATGAAGCGGCGATAATACCAATTTGACTTAATACTTGCTCAATTTGAAGGAGTAAATCTGACGCTAACAGCGTTAAAAATTTCTCATTTAGAACAACTAAATAGCAAAATTTTTGCCTCGTTATCGACAAGATTTTCTCGCCTCAAAATAGACCACTTAATTAAGCAAATTGGTATAAAAAGTGGGTAATAGATTCGTGCCACTGTTTGTTCCAAATACCGAAACTTTACATTTATTTGAAATACCCCTTTCGGGAATAAGATATTCCATATAACTTTATTTTTTGTAACCTTATATATGGTCAATAATTAGCTCGTTCAATGCAGCCATAGTGACAGAAGTAAACAAGCTTGGGTGATCTGAGCCTGCGCCAAGCAGTAATTTGCGTGAATATTTCTCATCATTTGGTTGCGTAATTAAGTGTATTACTCCATACTTCACTCTGTTTACATCACATACACTTTTTAACATTTTCAAAGGACTTGATAATGATTTACAAAGCTACCGGTTGGGCCGCTGTGCTCCTTTCTATCGTTGCATTATATCCAAGTATGCAACCTGGTGCGTATTCTGTTATTGGTTTCTACCTTTGTTTGTTTTCTCTCATTATTGCTGCATTCGCGAGCCACATGGACAGGCCTATTTATTTTCGCGGGGCGATAGGCATATCACTCGTTAACATACTATTGGTTAACGATGGCACGCGAGCCAGCTTATTACTTGGACAAAGCGACTGGGTGTATATCGGTTCTATGTATGGGATTTTTCTCGTCGTGGTCAGCATCTGTGGATTTTTGGTGAGTAGAGACTTACTGATTTCAACTCTTGAAAACCATCGATAACACTTAACGCCATGCAGCTGTTACATCAAGCTAATTAGACTGGTATTGAATGGTGTTGTGTATGAGTTATGTCCTCTCTGTTTGGGGGCGGCTATATATTATACTAGTTAGTCCGAGCTTAAAGGTTAAATCAGTTTCTTCCTTATCTCAGCCTAAGACTCGCTTTCATTCTTATAATTAGAATGAAATTAGTGATTTTTACAAATTTTATATTCTAAAATGGAACGTATACTTTCCTCATCGGCTCTTCAACAACGAGCCCCCAATTTTATCAACTGAGGAAAGTATCATGAACATCATTAATATCATCAATCCAAGTAGTACGTTTTCATCGTTAGCATCTTTGTTTGGCCGCGTTGGGTTGTCAGCGATTTTCATCTTAGCCGCTGTCAATAAGATCCAATTTTACGAAGGCAACGCGGCATATATGGCCTCCAGTGGTTTGCCTAGTGAGTTAT
This sequence comes from Pseudoalteromonas peptidolytica, assembly GCF_012641745.1. GTDB lineage: Bacteria > Pseudomonadota > Gammaproteobacteria > Enterobacterales > Alteromonadaceae > Pseudoalteromonas > Pseudoalteromonas peptidolytica. The sequence goes on along the minus strand of NZ_WEHZ01000029.1, from coordinate 32,411 downwards.
TACCTTTGGTTATTGCGTTTGAGTTAATTGGAGGGCTCTTCATTTTGATTGGCGCTTTTACTCAACTAACAGCGCTCGCTTTTGCCGGATTTAGCTTAGTTAGTGCTTTGCTGTTTCACTTTGACCTTGCGGATCAAATCCAGTTTTTAATGTTTTTTAAAAATATAGCGATGGCCGGAGGCTTTTTGACATTAGCGGCAACTGGCGCTGGTGACTTTAGTGTTGATAAAAAACTAAATAACTCACGTTTGATTAAGGTAAAAGGCGAGTTACAAAACTAAAGCTGCCCTTGCAAAAAATAATTGCCGAATGTCGTAAAAGAAGCGCACAGGGTAGGGTCTGTGCGCTTGCGGGATCAATGCTAGGCTTGTTTAAATTTAGTATGTGCAAAAAAGCATAGGAGACAGGTTTGTAGGGTGAATATGCTCAGGTGGTAATAAATTGCAAAACCTAAAGCGGCGTCAATAACACCAAGCGCTAACTGCGAAATATGGAAGGTAGGTAGAAGCCAAGCAAACCACTGCATAGGCTCAGGAAAAAGAGTAATTGGCAGCCAAAGACCTGACAACAGTGAAAGTGGTAAGTAGACTAAGTTGACGACAGCTGGCGCTGCTTTTGCCGACACACACAAGCCAATTACGAGCCCTAACAGACATAAAGGAAAGGTACCTAATAAGGCGATTAACACAATTATAAGAAACTGTTCCAAGGCTAATGATACACCTGAAAACAAAGCTAACATACTCATTAAACAGGCCACAATTAATGAAAAAACCGAGGCACTTACGCATTTTGCGAAGAGGTATTGGTATGCAGAAACAGGGGATAATTGCTTAAGAACCAACCAGCCATTTTGCTTTTCAATAGCCACGTTCACACCAAATGAAAATAACGCCGGGCTTATCATTCCAAATATCAAATAGTTGATAAACATATAATTGTGAGAGTCGTCATGGCTGAACATGATGCCAAAGAAAAGATAAAACAAGCATGGAAAGACTGATGCAGGGATCACAAATCCCTTGCTTCTAAAAATACTCAATAGTTCAACTTTGCTTTCTAGTAAAAAAGATGTTGTATTCATCATGTTAAGCATTTCCATTATTCATTAAAGAAAGGTAAGCCTCTTCTAGGCTCATTGGTGCTACCTGTAAATTGTGAACATCAAATTGCGTTAATAGTCGCTGTAGAATGGGGTTTGGCTCGTTCGTTAGTATGGTGAACTTATTGCCTTCAACACTAAGATTTACCATAGGGAGAGCGTCAAGAAGTGTGACCTCAGGCAAATCGCAGGTAAACTTTATTTGAGCACGGGGGTAGATGTTAGCTAATTCTGGTATATCGGTTAGGTTTGTACACTTACCCTCCCTTAGCACCAATAATTCATCAGCCAGTGTCTCAGCTTCATGAAGATAGTGTGTGGTAAGCAACACCGTTTTATTTTGTTGCTTTAGCGCGAGAATGGCTTGCCAGAGTTGTTGTCGCGATTCTACATCCATACCAACGCTTGGCTCATCTAAAAAAATAATATCCGGATCGCCCACCATCGCGATGGCCATAAACAATCTTTGTTTCTGCCCTCCAGAGAGCGTATCAAAGGTTTGCTGTAAAAAACCTTCGAGCTGACAGAGTGAGATAATGTCATCTAATGGGGTCGGGTGTTGATGATAGCTTGAAAAAAGCTCGATAAACTCTCGCACTTTGATATGCAGAGGCAGCCCGCCCAACTGCATCATAGCGCCAACACGCTGGCGACAAAATAATGAGTCTGGAGGATGACCAAGTACACGAACCTGTCCCGATGTTGGCTTTATTCTTCCGAGCATGATGTTTATTAAAGTAGTCTTCCCTGCACCATTTTGCCCCAAAATAGCATGCACTTGGCCTTGTTGAAGGGTAAGGTTTAGCCCCGCTAAAAGGGGGTTACTGTCTCGGTATCCAAAATTGATATTTGATAAATCGATTGCGCTATTCACGGTCTTGATTCCATTTACTAGGTATATTTGCAGTATGTATAGGTAACGGAATGAATATCAGTGAGTGTTGTCAGAAAATAAAATGACAATTGTCAGAGGTGGAAAACGCAAGACAGGTGTGACGAACACCACACCTGTTAAAACCTCAGATATTAAAGGCCTGTGACTTTTGATAAATGTGTAGAGAGCGTAAGTTGTATTTTTGTATTGGGCGCTTTGACCGTAAATAACGCTTCTTCAAAATCACCTTTTGAAAAACTGTCATGAATATTATTGGATAAGGCGTAAGGCTCACTGGGCATGCCTGTAAATGGGAAAATCATTCGATCCATGCCACCATCACTGTCTTCGTCATGAATAACATGAATGGCATACTTACCAGCTGGTACCGACTCAAAAGTAACAGTGGTTAGGGGAGAAGTTGGGGCGACAACCAGTTTTCGAAAAAAGTGTGCATCGGGATCATTCACATTCTTGTCACTGTGGTAGTCGGCGCTGTTGTCAAATAACAATACCAGCATTTGTCCTTTAGTGTTACTTACTTCAGTAATTTCAACAGTTAGATTAGTTGGTGGGCCTGCAACAGCGTTTACACTGACAGGACTGGTAGAACTACACGCCGTAAGTAATGCTAGCGCCATCAAAATAATTAGAGACTTCATCCTTTGCTCCTAGTAGCAGTTAAATTGTAGCCTCTCAAGCTTGTCAGATAATTGTGTTATTACTGTTAAAAATTGTTATTTGTGACGTGCATTATCACTGTTCAGACCAGAGTGAAGTGCTGCTGAGTATTTAATCTAATTATAGGCTAAGTTTATTCCATTCTATTAAATCGAACGTACTAACCAAATTTGACTAATTTTAATCTTTTTCAGCTTTGTTATGCTAATTCTCAACAAAGATATTGAGACATTATTATGAAGATACGTCGAATACAAAAAGCACAAGCAACAAGTGACGGAGCTGGTGTAAAGATTAACCGAGTGGCAGGTTTCGATGGAAAAAGTTTAGATCCATTTCTAATGATTGATGAATTAAGGTCGGAAGATCCGAAGGATTTTATGGCTGGTTTTCCACCTCACCCACATCGCGGTATAGAAACATTAACGTATATCAGAAAAGGTGGATTTGAGCACCAAGACCAAATGGGCAATCGTAAGGCAATCCAAGCCGGAGATGTTCAATGGATGAGTACGGGGCGTGGCGTAATACATAGTGAAATGCCGTTAAGTGATAAAGAGGGGATGCATGGGTTTCAGCTTTGGTTGAATATGCCAGCTAAAGAAAAGATGCGGGCGCCCAGATACCAAGATTCAACAAAGCAACCTGCAAAACAAGTAATGCTCGACGAAACAAGTTATTTTACAGCGCTAGCGGGTACATGGCAGGTTGGAGAGATGCAGCTAAAGACGGCGCTACAAGAGTTAGCTGGTCAAAGTGCACTTGCTGATGTGTGGCTACAAAAAGGAGCGCATTTACAGGTAGATATTACTCAATTTGCTAAAGTGATGATCTATATCCATACCGGACAATTGGAAAGTTATGGTGAGCAAACGCTTATCGAATTAGACTCAGACTTTTTGCTTGATATGGTGGCGACAAATAACGTCGGTTTCTTGCTCCTCGCTGGACAACCGATTAACGAGAAAATAGCGCATATGGGACCGTTTGTTATGAATACGCAAGAAGAGTTGCAACAGGCGGTGAGAGACTACCAAATGGGTCGCTTTGGCGACATTGTATAGGGGGTTTACATGGGACTATTAATTGATGGTCAATGGCACGACAAATGGTATGACACCAAGCGCAGCAAAGGCAAATTTGAACGGGAATCTGCAAAGCTACGTAATTGGATCACGCCCGATGGTCGTGAGGGAGCAACAGGAAAGGGTGGATTTAAAGCTGAGTCTGGTCGTTATCACTTGTATGTATCGCTAGCCTGTCCTTGGGCACATCGTACGCTTATTTTTAGAAAGCTCAAACAGTTAGAAGCGCATATTGATGTCTCGGTTGTGGATCCTGATATGCTTGACCAAGGTTGGAGTTTCTTAAGTCAACGACCTGAGGTTGAAGAACGAGTGTACGGGCTTGAATTTATGCACCAGCTGTATACAAAAAATGATAAAAGCTACTCAGGCAGAGTAACCGTTCCCGTACTTTGGGATAAACAAACTGCACAGATCGTCAGTAATGAGTCGAGTGAAATCATCAGGATGTTCAATAATGCGTTCAATCACATCACAGGAGATAGTAGCGACTATTATCCACATGCGCTGAGAAGTGAAATTGATGAAATCAATGACTTTGTTTACCACAATATTAATAATGGTGTATATAAAGCAGGGTTTGCTACAACGCAAGATGCCTATCGCATTGCTGTTCATGATTTGTTTGAGGCATTAGACGAAATTGAAACTAGGCTTGCTAACACTCGGTACTTGGTTGCAGGGCAATTAACGGAAGCGGATTGGCGACTATTTACGACTTTGCTCCGGTTTGATAGCGTATATCATGGGCATTTCAAGTGTAATATTAAGCAGATAGAAGATTATCCAAATCTTAGTGCTTATTTGCGGGACTTATATCAACATGCTGGGATAGCTGAAACCGTCAATTTTGAGCACATAAAACGGCATTATTATTTTAGCCACACTATGATTAATCCGACCCAGGTAGTACCGGAAGGACCCAATATTGACTATCTGAGTGGCCATAACCGCCACAGACTTTCATTGTAAAAGAGAGCCAACATTGCCTTTGTATTGATTTAGACTAGAGTTAAATAGGCGATGATTATGTGGCTTTATGGTGTCGTCATCGTCTATTCTGAAAGTTGAGAGGCGGTGTTGGCGTCAACACATACGATTGTTTATTGTAATGTTAGTCGCAGCTTTGCGTAGTGTTGAATTTGGATAAAAAGCGAGATAAGTTGCGATTTTAAGTTATACCAATTCGCTTAGTTAAGCTTTCTATTTTGAGGCGAGAACACTTTGTCGATAGTCTCGTTACCACGCTTTGCTATCGCCAAGGTTTTTGCATTTGTGCGGGCACGGTAAAAATTTTGCTATTTAGTGGTTTTAAATAAGAAATTTTCAACGCATTTAGCGCTAGGGTTAATGCTTCAAATTGAGCAAGTATTAAGTCAAATTGGTATAAATCAATGCCTGTCTAGGTATAGAGCTATAGTGGTGATGCAGGGAGTACATGCTGCGGTCACAAAATCAAGGAGAAAGCGTGTCTTCTTCCAATATTGCTAAAAGTGCGATTGTATTATTGTTGGCGGTTCTGCTCGGGGCTATTTTATATTTTGAAAATAACATTCAAGACGACCTCAATGACAGTTTTTATCAGCGCTTGGAGCAAGTGCACTTAGCTCAAAATAATATCTATTTAAGTGAAATTGATGCCAGTAGAAGGTTTTTGTACTTTCTACTTGATACGCCCCCTATCCAAGGTATTGCCAGAGCTGAAAAAAATAATGGCATCGACCCGCAGGAGAATACGCCTTTACAAGTGTGGCGAGCGCGACTAAGCACAATTTTTAGATCTATGCTTTATTCTTACGACGGTCTGATTCAGATCCGGTTATTGGATGCACACACTGGACTGGAGCTAGTCAGAGTGGAGCGACAACTCGGAAAAGTTATTACGGTTTTAGATAGCAAGTTGCAAAATAAAAGCCAATATGATTATTTTACGCAGTCACTGCAACTGCCTGAGCGAACTATCTACTCAACGTCAATTAATTTGAACAAAGAGCGCGGTCAAATTGTTGTGCCGTTTCAACCCACGAAGCGTTTTACCTTACCCACCTACGATATTGATAACGATTTGTTCGGCATATTAGTGATCAACACCAATGCAGAAAAAATGATAAATAAAATTGTCTCACAAGCACCCAATACGCAAAAAGTGATAGTGCTAGGAGAGAGCGACTCATTTATTTATCATCCAGACTTTGCTCTGCGTTACAGCAGAGATCTCAATCCGGATATAGATTTTCGTAGCCGCTATCAAGTGCAACCATGGAACAACAAACTACAGCTAGTGGAAGACAAAGAAACGAATGCACGCTTTTTAGCATTAATTAATGAAGTGGAAGGGGTAAACGTTGGCAGCTTGAAAGCGAAATTAGTCAATCTGATCTCATTTTCAATTTACCAGCAAAGTTTGAATGAAAAACGACTCACAACATATAGTTTACTTGCAGTTGCCAGTGGTGTATTTGCGTTGATTTTCTTTGCTTTTTGGCAATATACCCGAAGTTTACAAGCGCTTGACTCAACGCGTGCAGAGTTCAAAGCTATTTTAGATGGAGCATCAGATGGGGTGCTTGGTTTTGACAAAACTCTACGGCTCACAAGTTTTAATGAGTCGGCCACATCTTTTTTTAACAAATTGAATAATACCAAGCTCAGGAGTGAACCGCAGTTTCTACCTGACCCCGTATCTGCATTTATTTATGCTAATGCAAGTAAAGTACTTGAAGGCAAAGAAGTCGAGTCTCGCTCGATTAAGCTGACTCAAAGCGGTCAAGATAACAGTTGGTTATCGCTGAATTTATCGCCAATTTATGGTGGTAAACAAGTGATCCAAGGTGTGGCATTGTTTGTTGAAGATATAACCGCACAACAGGAGGCTGAAACACAATTGCTATTGGCGAATGAGCGTCTTGAAAATGAAGTCGCAGAGCGTACCAAGGAGCTAGTAGATGCGCGTGATAAAGCTGATAAAGCCTCAGAAGTGAAAAGTGCCTTTATCTCAACTATTAGTCATGAGATGAGAACGCCACTCAACGGTATTTTGGGGTCGCTGAATTTGGTTAGAAAGGAGCCTGTAACAAAGCATCAGCAAAAATATTTAGAAATGATGGAAACTAGCTCAACCACACTGTTGTCACTGATCAATGATGTGCTTGATTTATCAAAGATAGAAGCTGGAAAGTTAGAGATTGATAATGAACCTTTTAATCCACTTTCTGTGATTGAGCATGTAGCCTTGTCTATGTCTACCAAAGCCAAAGAGCAAGAGATAATTTACATAGTCGACCAACTAGGTCTCGAATACATCGAATTATGTGGGGATGCTGCGCGAGTCAAACAAGTTGTATATAACTTACTTAGTAACGCAATTAAATTTACCAAAGAAGGCTATGTTAAATTAAGTGCCACCACTGAACTGACAGACGATACGGTATGGCTTAAAGTTGCAGTGGAAGATACTGGTGTAGGTATAGACAAAGCAAACCATAATAAACTGTTCCAGTCTTTCAGCCAAGAGTCAACCAACACCGCAAATGAGTTCGGAGGTACAGGCCTAGGTCTTTCTATCTGTAAACAATTAGTTGAAAAGATGCTGGGGCATATTCGTTTTGAAAGTGAAAAGCATAAAGGTAGTGCATTTTGGTTCGAGCTACCGTTTGCTAAATCACAAGCTAAGGCTATCAACCTCCCCAGTTTTCTTGCTGGAAAAACCGTGTCTGTTTTTTGCGATACGACTGTTGAGTTGGACTACATGATTAAACTCATCACGAAGTTTGGCGGGCAACATGTTGATCATGCTCGCCCAAGCGATATTTGTATTGCAACCAGTAAACAAGCGTTTTCTCAGGTAGAGCAAGTAGCAAGTGAGTTCAAAAAGGTGATTTTGGTTGGCGATGAACTGCAACATATCAATGATTCTGACAATATTGTGCATATATCCGCACCTGTGAGGTTGGGCGAGTTTGTCTCTGTGTTTGACCTCAATAAAGCTGTGACCCTTCAGCCGAGCTTAAAGAAATCAGGAGAGGCAGTAACGCTTACAGGCAACTTGGTAGCAGGGTGCGAGTTTCTTGTGGTTGATGATAACCAAATTAATCGCATTGTTGCTAAAGGTATTTTAGAAGGACAAGGTGCTAAAGTGCAATTTGCAGTAGATGGTCAGGATGCTATCAATAAACTATTATTATTTGAGGATCAAGGGGTTAATTTTGATGCCATCTTTATGGATTGCAATATGCCTGGAATGGATGGCTACCAAGCGACAAGAGCTATTCGTCAAGGGCAAGGTGGTGAGTGTTTTTGCAATACAACAATCATTGCGATGACAGCAAGTGCTTTGGCGGGAGAAAAAGAGCGCTGTCTCAGTGCAGGTATGGACGAATTTGTGACCAAACCAGTTGTAATTGAGCAGCTATTTTCAGTGCTAGAGAGCCTCAACATCTATGCTAAAGAAGATGATTCGGTGCTTATCCAACCATTTGATTTTGGCAACCAAGACGATGAAGAGGTACGGCAACAACTCCCCATTTCAGAGAGTGAGGTAATTGCGCGGTTATCAGGAAACTACGAGCTGTTACAACAGCTTTATGCGCTGTTTTTACAAGACTCTGAAAGTAAAATGCAGCAACTAATACTAAGCATTAAAAATAGTAACTGTGACGCAACTGTAAAATACAGTCATTACCTGAAAGGGCAAGCTGGAGATTTGGCTGCTCAAAAGTTGTTTGATGTGCTCGATAATATTGAAACATACGCCCGAAACCATCAGGCTGGTCAATGTAAGTCCCACCTCGCAGCTGCGCAAATAGAGTATGAGAATGTACTTAAGTTTGTAAAAAATCGAGTTGCAGAGCTAGAACAACAACACGCCAAGAGTTAGTAAAATGTTTGGTTGTATGGATACAGTTCCCCTTTTGCCATCAAGAAACGTGGATGGCGCTATCACGAGGTTTTATCGCTCACAAGGGGTTAATTAACAAAATTTATTGTGTATAAATCTTCCGTAAATTCTGGCGTCATTGCACCAAAGCGATACAATGGGTTTGGTATAAAGTTAGGCTGAACTATTCGTTAGGATATTTCGGCCAGTCGTAGTCCATTTGCATCGCGGTTTTTCGAGCGGTAGCCTGCCCAAAGCGCTTTTTCACAAGCTCCAGGCTCATATCGATACCAGCAGAGATACCCGCTGAGCTAGTAAAATTTTGATCCATCACAAATCGTGTGTCTTCAATGACTTCTAGGCTAGGATATTGCTCACGTAAATCATCGAGATCTTGCCAATGTGTTGTGACACGTTTGCCATCTATAATACCTGCCTCTGCGTACAAAAATATGCCAGTACAAACTGATGCACACTGTGAAGTATGATTTGCGGTTTCTGCAAGCCAATTGAGCACATTGTGGTTTCCACAAATTTTGTGGTGAAGCCCTCCAACGACAATAAGTAAATCGAATTTAGGATGTGAATGTATGCTGTAATGGGGGTTTACACTCATTCCACCCCTTGTTGTGACGGGGATATGAGTAGGTGCAACTAGGCTGACGTTAATGGGGGTATCTATAAAGCGTTTTGCAGTATTGAATACTTCAAATGGACCACAAAAGTCTAAACATTCTGCGCCATCGTATATGAAAATGCCTACTTCCATTATCTATTCTCACAGATCAGTTTTTTACTAACTTGGCTGATTTCAGCTAATTTTTCAAGGTAAATTGTAACAATCCATGAAAAAAGCTTTTGGTTTTACGCTAAGCGTTGGGCTATTTATACAGCGTAACTGTTGAGATTAACCCATTTTGCATCCGGTGAGTGCACTTCTTGCTGCTCTATCGCGTAGAATCAGGTTTTACCCGCAAAGCAATTGCACTTTTGAAGGCAATCCGTAATATTTCCCTTCAAGATAACAACAAGCGATGAAATATTATGTTCAAACCTTCTATCACATTATTAAGCGCTGCAGTGTGTGTAGCCCTTGCTGGTTGCGCAGGTACTACTAACAAAACGGCTGAGCCGGTCAAACTAGTTCAAGACAAACAGTATGATAATGTGCTGTTACAGGAATTTTCAGGCCCTTATCAAGGTGTTCCTCAGTTCGATAAAATGAAACTGAGTGATTTAGAAGCCGCTCTTGAAATCGGTATGGCAGATAATCTGAAAGAAATTGAAGCGATTGCGAACAACCCAGCAGAGCCTAATTTCGATAATACAATTGTGGCATTAGAGCGCACTGGTGCAGCTTTAGATCGTGTTTTTACCTACTACGGTCTGTGGAGTTCAAATATTTCAAGTCCTGAGTTTAGAGAAATTCAGTCGCGAGTAGTACCAAAGTTTTCTGAATTTAGCTCTAAGATCACACAAAATCAAAAGCTGTTTGAACGAGTGAAAACGGTGTATGAAAGCGCAGAGTATAAAAAGCTAACTGCGGAAGAGCAGCGTATTACTTGGATGCGCTACAATAGCTTTGCACGTAATGGTGCAACCCTCACAGGTGATGACGCTAAGCGTTATGCAGACATTAATCTTGAATTGTCAAAACTACACACAAAATTTGCGAATAATGTACTTGCTGACGAAGAAAACTATGTTGTTTACCTCAGTGAAGCGCAGCTGTCAGGTTTGCCTGAGTCATTTGTGGCGTCTGCAGCGGCTGCAGCGAAAGCGCGAGGTAAGTCAGGGATGTACGCGATTACAAACTCTCGTTCTTCGATGGATCCATTTTTAACTTACTCAACAGAACGTGAGCTACGTGAAAAAGTTTGGAATAACTACTATAACCGTGGCAACAATGGCGGTGAGTTTGACAATAAAGCGATTATTTCTGAAATCTTAAAGCTCAGACACGAACGTGTTAATTTACTGGGCTACGAGAATTATGCTCAGTGGCGTCTTGAAGACCGTATGGCCAAAAAGCCAGAAAATGCCATGGCACTGATGAAGAAAGTGTGGCCAGCAGCGATTGCTCGTGTAGAAGAAGAAGTTGCGGATATGCAGGCTATCGCTGATAAAGAAGGAGCCAAGATCACTATTAAGCCATGGGATTATCGTTTTTACGCTGAAAAAGTACGCCAAGCTAAATATCAGTTAGATTCAAATGAAGTGAAGGCTTACTTACAATTGGATAACCTGCGCGAGGCGATGTTCTATGTTGCGGGTCGTCTGTTTAACTTTGAGTTTACTGAAATCACCGATGGGTCGGTACCCGTTTTCCACCCAGATGTTCGGGTGTGGGAAGTGACCGACAAAACATCAGGTGAAAATATCGGCCTGTGGTACCTAGACCCATTTGCACGTAAAGGTAAGCGCTCTGGAGCCTGGGCATTATCGTATCGCAGTCATACCACGTTTGATGGTAAAACCAATGTGTTGAGCTCAAATAACTCTAACTTTGTAAAAGCACCAGAAGGAGAAGTTACACTTATCTCTTGGTCTGATGCTGAAACTTACTTCCATGAGTTTGGCCATGCACTTCATGCACTATCATCGAATGTGAAATACCCAAGCTCTAACTCTGGTGTGCGTGACTATACAGAGTTCCAGTCACAGCTATTGGAGCGCTGGCTTGCAACTGATGAAGTAATTAACCGTTACTTAGTACATTACAAAACAGGCAAGCCTATGCCTAAGGCACTTATCGAGAAAATTAAAAAGTCAGCGACCTTTAATCAAGGTTTTGCAACGACTGAGTACTTAGGTTCAGCGATTATGGATATGTTGTTCCACACAACGGATCCAGACAAAATTGGCGACCCAGTTGCATTTGAAAAGTCACAGTTAGATGCGCTTGGCATGCCGAGTGAAGTGGTTATGCGTCATCGCACGACACATTTTGGTCACGTATTCTCTGGTGAAGGGTACTCTGCAGGCTACTACGGTTACCTATGGGCTGAGGTATTAACATCTGATGCTGCAGAAGCTTTTGCTGACTCTCCTGGCGGTTTCTACGATAAAGACGTTGCACAGCGTCTGGTGGATTATCTGTTCTCGGTACGTAACGCAATGGATCCAGCCGAGGCGTATAGAAAGTTCAGAGGTCGTGATGCCAAAGTTGAAGCATTAATGCGTGATAGAGGCTTTCCAGTAGAAAAGTAATACTGAATATGCACACCAAAGCCCCCTAGTGACCAACTAAGGGGCTTTTTCATTTAGTATTTTGAGTTAGATTGATCACTGAACAAAGACTTTAGCCCGTCTGCAAACTGTTTTAACTGCATTTTCATTGAGCGTTTTACACTGACCTCAAGACTTCCCAAAATGGTTCTACCTTTAATATATATGCAAGGGCGTTGTTTTACTTGGGTATTTGTCGCTAAGGTATTTCGTGTATTTTCGACCGAACCCATAATATTGTTTATATCAGTTATCACATCCACTGAATCAGGAATATAGATTTCGCCACTGCCTAGAATGCAGTCCATGTAAATATGTACTTCAGGGTGGCTAAAAATAGCGCAAGTAAAATCCAACTCAATACTACCGAGATAATTTTTTATATGGATTTCCTTGGGAACAACCCATTCACCGCTGCGGTGGCTTGACCCTAACATTGAAGTCATGTGCATTTTTTCGACATCCTCAGTCGATGAGGTAAACTTTGGTCCCAACCGAGCTGCTTTTTCACTGTGATATCTGGGGTCTGACTTGAGTGGTAAGTCGGCACTCAATGCGGCAATTTTTTGTTGTTCTTGTAAATTGTAGGCTTGATCTAATCTTCTCTCGAACGCCTCAGCTGATAGTTCACCATGGCTATAGTTGAGTATTAGCTGGTCGATGATTTCCTCTCTAACTGACTCGAGAGGCCTATCTTGTAGTGGTACAGACATAACATGAGGTTCCATTTCGTTGATGTGCTAGGTATTAAGCAATTATTAAGCCACTGAAAGCTTTTAATAAAATCAAATGGTTAAAATAACAACAAAACGTGACTTTATGATAAACACTAAAACTTAACGAATGAGCCTACTATTTGGTCAAAATAATCTACTTGATTAAGCAAATGAATTTCACTCCTCGCTGGTTGGCCTTTTCTATGAGGTTGAAATCACTGTGGCATTTGCTAAGGTGTAATACCAATTTGACTTAATACTTGCTCAATTTGAAGGAGTATATCTGACGCTAACCGCGTTAAAAATTTCTCATTTAGAACAACTAAATAGCAAAATTTTTGCCTTGCCTACAGGACGTAGGTACCAAAGCGATAGCAGGACGCGGTAGCGGAGTTATCGACAAGATTTTCTCGCCTCAAAATAGACCACTTAATTAAGCAAATTGGTATAATCTCAACTAGTTGGCTTAACTGAGCTAGGAATTAGTTGATATTAAGTGGACTAAAATCAATTAATCAAGGAGTTCTCTCATGGCGAAAAAAGACGATATAAAGCAACTTAAAAAGGAAATAAAAGCCCGTAAAGCAAAGATTGAAAAGCATGAAGCTAAAATCAAAAAGCTGAAAAAGGCGATTAAAAAGGCATAGCCGCAGCACCATCAGTGTGCCTTGATTTTTGTAATTCAATCAAGTCACACTGATGCCGAATGCGGGCGCAGACCATTACCTCAAGCTACTTGCCTTGTGATGTCGCTTCATAGCAATAAACTAAAACAACTGCCTTTTTCGATTTCGGAGCAGACACTAATTCGGCCTTTATGACGATGAAGAATTTGTTGACTAAGTGCAAGTCCTATTCCTGAGCCATTGGATTTGGTAGTAAAAAACGGCACGAAAATTTTATCAATGGCACTTTGCTCTATTCCTACACCATTGTCTGTGACCTTTATCTCACATTTGCCGTAGCGATTAATAGTAGCGGTTACTTGGACTACTTTTTCTTGCTTGTTAGATGTTGCGTTAAGCGCCTCTTTGGCGTTGCTGAGGAGATTCAATAGCACTTGCTCTATCATTTTTCTATCGATCTTGATGGTCAGTGACGCAGGGGAAACATCAAAGGACAAAGAGATTTTGGCTTCGTTAAATTCGTTTTGGACAAGGGGAGCAATATCATCAAACAGTGCTTTGACTGTAACTGGTCTCAGCTCAAGCTCTGGAATATGGGTGAGCTTTCTATAATTATCGATAAACCCGAGCAAAGATTGGCTGCGTATCCCTATGGCTTGTAAGCTCTGAAGATAGTCTTCAACAAGCTCTTTGTCTGCTACTGTACCTGCGAGATGATTGTTAGTCATGTTCACAAGTGTATTAGAGAGTGAATAGATGGGCGCAACTGAATTGCCAATTTCGTGAATAAGTACTCGGATCAACTTTTGCCAAGATTCAATTTGCGTACTTTCAAGCTGCTCTGAGATAGCGGTAAACAGCCAAAGCTCGTATTGATTATTATGATTAGAAAAAGTGAAGTATTTAAATAGTAGATCGGCAGTAATATGACTACCTACTTTGGCCTGTTCAAGCTCTGGGTGAACTTTTAACAATGAAGTTCCTGTTTCGGCACCGCGAATATCGAGTAACTGCTTTGCGCTGTTATTACAGAGTATAATAGTATGGCCATTTTTTATGAGGATGAGGCCAGCCTCAATATGTTGTAACATGGTTTCATAAGTGGTCACTAACTCATCTTGTTTGACTTTATCTTCTCGCACCTTTTGCATCATTTTGTGACAAACAGTGAGCGCTTGCTCACTAATAGGGTGTGCATGATTAATCCGAAAGCTACTATCTTGGTATTTGAGCGCAGTAAATACCTCTTCGAATTGTTGTTTTTGGCTTTTTAATGTGGAAATAGATAAAGCAGAGAACCCTGCGGCAATAGCGACAGCCAGCATGCTAAACAGGTGAGCGTAGCTATGAAGTAGGCCTAAAACCCCAAGCGTCGCGAATAAAATAGCCCCAAGTTGAAAGGCTATCATTCGAGTAAGAGGCTTATTCCACATCGTACTTCTCCATTTTTCGATAAAGCGATGCGCGTGTTATGCCAAGCGCTTTAGCAGCGTGACTGATGTTGCCTTTGAAGTCTTTAATCGCGCGTTCAATGGTTTTTTGCTCAATTTCTGCCAGGTTGTAAGAGTCTGTCACTAGGTTGTCAGGTGCATGTGTTTTTGATGTAGTGAGTTGGAACTCGAGCTGTGCCGAGTCAGACAAAATAACGGCACGCTCCACTAAATGCTGCAACTCACGGATATTACCTGGCCACTGGTACTGTACTAGCTCTGCCATCACTTTATCGCTGACAGTTTTGCGCGCTAACTTGTACTTTTTACTATATAAATCGGCGTAAAACTCGATAAGTAACGGAATGTCTTGAGGCCTATCTCTGAGCGCTGGGAGCGTCAACTCAACCGTGTTGATGCGATATAATAAATCTTGGCGAAAATTACCTTCACGAACCATATCATATAGGTTCATGTTGGTTGCTGTGATCAGCCGTAAATCGACTTCAACTTGCTTGCTGCCACCTACAGGCGTGACTATTCTATTTTGGATAGCGGTAAGTAGTTTCCCTTGTAATGCCAAGGGAATATTTGCGATTTCATCTAAAAACAAAGTTCCGGAGTCTGCCAATTCGAAACGGCCTGGCTTATTGCTCTTGGCATCAGTAAATGCACCTTTGACATGACCGAACAGTTCACTCTCAAATAACGAGCTGGCAATCGTCCCCATGTCCACAGATATAAAAGTGTGCTCTTGTCGCAATGATTGTTTGTGTAGCTCCCTCGCGACGACTTCTTTCCCTGTGCCACTTTCACCTAAAATAAGCACATTGGCATCGGTTTTTGCCGCTTTTTCTATGGTTTGAAAGACTTGCTCCATGGCGGGACTTGACGCAATTAAGTGTTCAAACGGTTTATGTTGTGCAGCCATTGAAATTTGTGCGAGCTGCGTCAGTTTTTTGGACTTTTGTCTTTGTTCGCTCAGTTCAATGCAGTTTGCGACTGTGGCCAGAAGTTTCTCATTTTGCCAAGGCTTAAGTACAAAATCATTGGCGCCAAGTTTAATAGCATCAACCGCCATGTTTAGGTCACCGTAGGCGGTAAAGAGCACAACGACAGCATCTTCATCGATTGCTTTTATTTGCTTTAGCCAATAAAAACCTTCAGCACCCGAGGTAGACTCTCGAGTGAAGTTCATGTCTAACAGTACTAGCGCAAAGTCTTGTTCAGACATCGCTTTTTTAATGTCATGGGGATTATCTAACGTTACCACTTTTTTATAATATTGTTTGAGCAACATTCTCGTGGCGACAAGTATTTCGGTGTTATCGTCTACAACTAAAATCGCTTTGTTATTGACCGCCATAGGGTCTCCTTACCTCGTAAAACTGTACGATATCGTACACTAGGTGTTTAATTTTTTTACACTCTTTTGTTCCTTTATTTTATTGTTTAAACTTATCTTTATGATTTTTATGCTGTTTTTTATTTGGCATGTAACTTGAGTTATTAAATCCAACTAAATTCAAGTGAGTGACAAAATGGATAGAAAAATAACACCTAACAAAAAATTCCGACTTTGGTGGTTGGCTCTGCCTATGGTTGTAGTCGCATACTTTGCATTCGGTAGTGCTGCGACGAGTAGCGGGAATCGATTTAATGTTGATATCAATCGGATCAAAATAAGCACTGTCACAGAAGGGGAGTTTCATGATCTGATCCCTCTAAGAGGTAATATTACCCCAAGTAAGTCAGTGTACTTAGACGCCATAGAAGGAGGGCGAGTAGAGGCGCGCTTTGTAGAAGAGGGAGCCATGGTAAAAAAAGGCGACAAGCTACTTGCGCTAAGCAATACCAGCTTGCAGCTTGATGTTATTTCTCGCGAGGCGCAAATTTCAGAGCAGCTGAATAATTTGCACAATACACGCTTAGCAATAGATCAAAATCGCTTAAATTTAAAACGGGATCTATTGGAGTTGGACTTTCAAGTTAGTCAAAGCGAACGAAAGCTTGCTCAGTTTAAGCGCCTAGGTAATGGTAACTTGGTTTCAAAAGATGAACTGCAAGCCGCCGAAGACGAAACCGTGTATTTGAAAAATCGCCGCAAACTAATTATTGAGCAGCAACAACAAGATGAAAAGATCCGTACCGCACAAATTGCGCAGCTAGAAGACAGTGTTAAGCAATTAAATAAAAACTTAGCGTTTGCCCGTAAGAACTTAGAGAATTTGATAATCAAAGCGCCTATTGATGGACAGTTGACTGCACTCAGTGCAGAGTTGGGTGCATCTAAAGCAAGGGGAGCGCGGTTAGGTCAAGTTGATATCGTTTCTCAATATAAAGTGTCGGCACAAATCGATGAATTTTACCTTGGCCGTGTGTATGCAGGACAAGCTGCAAGATTGTCTTTGCAAGGTCAACAATATGAGTTAACCCTAGTAAAAGTGTATGCCGAGGTGTCAAATGGGCGATTTGAGGTAGAGTTAACCTTTAATGATGCCTTACCGAGTGGGATCCGCAGAGGTCAAAGCTTACAGTTGGATTTATTACTGGCAGATGCTAAGTCAGCAACATTGTTGCCAAATGGCGGATTTTATCAAGATACCGGTGGTCAATGGGTGTTTGTGTTAGAGCAAGGCAGTCAAGTGGCGGTGAAAAAGCCGGTGACGTTTGGTCTGCGTAATAACAAATTTATTGAAGTACTAGATGGACTGGCAGTGGGTGACCGAGTGATCACCTCAAGTTACGGTAGCTTCAAGGATATGCAGTCAGTAAGCCTGACGCACTAAGTGTAAGCCAAACCCCAAGTTAACAAGATTTAGAAGGCACAAGAATATGATACAGCTAACAAAAATAAATAAAGTTTTTCGTACAGAATTGGTTGAAACTTACGCGCTAGAGGACGTCTCGCTGGTAATTGAGCGCGGTGAGTTTGTGGCCATTATGGGGCAATCAGGCTCAGGTAAATCTACCCTACTGAATATTATCGGCATGCTAGATCAGCTTGATGGTGGTGAGTATATTTTTGATGGTAGTGACATCAGCCACTCAACAGAGGGACAATTGGCGGATATTCGCAAAGACAATATTGGTTTTATTTTCCAAAGCTTTAACTTGATTGATGAACTAACAGTATACGAAAATGTTGAGCTACCTTTGGTATATCAGGGAGTTGCAAAAAAGGAGCGTCAGCAGCGTGTCACTGCGGTATTAGAGAAAGTGAATATTGCTCACCGTAAAGATCACTACCCACAACAGCTTTCCGGTGGTCAGCAGCAGCGAGTTGCAGTTGGACGAGCCATTGTCGCCAAGCCAAAAATGATTTTAGCGGATGAACCAACTGGTAACCTAGACTCCAAAAATGGTGAAGAGGTGATGGGGTTGCTGGCTCAACTCAATCAAGAAGGCGTGACAATTGTGATGGTAACGCACTCTGAGCACCATGCAAATTATGCACACAGAACGATTCACGTTTTGGATGGGCATATCGTTTCCAGCCAAATGCAGGAGGTACGTTATGCTTAAAAACTATCTCTTGATTGCGTATCGTAGCTTGCTACAACAAAAGCTTTATTCGGCTATTAATATTTTGGGTTTGGCGATTGGTCTTGCTATTTGTATTAGTATGGCAATTTTTGTTGAATCTGAGCTTGGCTACGACAAGTTTATCCAGAACCACGAGCAAGTGTATCGTTCGTCAGTAAAGTGGATGCCTCCTAGTGCGCCTGAAATCTATTATGCTCAGGGGCAAGTGTTTAATGCCCCAAACTACAAAACACATTTTGAAGAAGTCGTCGATGCCACTCGATTTAGACAGGTGACGGTAGCACTTGGTGAAGGTAGGGAGAGCTTTATTCATGAAGGTGTACTGCTTGCTGATGCGAACTTTATAGACTTTTTTTCTTTGCAAGTACTACATGGTAATGGCCAAACTGCGCTCAATAATCCTAATTCCATCGTGCTAACAGAAGCTGCCGCAGAGCTTTATTTTGGCCGCACCTCTGTTGTTGGCGAAGCGTTACTAGGTGATGGAAAGTTACCTTTGAAAGTCACTGCGGTTATCAAAGATTTACCACAGCGCACTCATTTGAATGTGTTTGCACTAATCAGTATGGAAACGGCAACAACTTATTATGGTGATACCAGTTGGCAGCGTGACCCAAGTTTTAACTATTTCACTTATGTTAGGCTTGCTGATGGCGTGTCGGGGCACGACGTAGAGGCAAAAATCCCAAGTTATTTAGAGAACCGCTACGGCCATGGTGCGAGTGACACGTTAGACTTTACATTAATGCCTGTCAGCGATATTTATCTTCACTCTCAAATGTATGGCGAGATGAAAGAAAACGGTGACATTAATACGGTATATTCATTTAGTGTGATATCGGCACTTATTCTTTTTATTGCTTGTGTTAACTTTATGAATTTATCTACCGCGACTGCTACTAAGCGAGCAAAAGAAGTTGGGGTGCGTAAAACCTTGGGTGCGAAGCAGCAGCATTTGGTTGTACAGTTCATCGTTGAAGCGATGATGTTAAGTTATATTGCCTTGATCATAGCCGTGGCACTGGTTGAGGCTTGTTTACCTATGTTCGCAAGCTTTATTGGTAAACCACTTAGTTTTGATTTTTATTCACAGCCCGTTATTTTAGCTATTCTATTGCTACTAGGCTTTGTCGTTGGGCTCATTTCAGGTTCGTATCCTGCTTTTTATCTGAGCGGCTTTAAACCCGCCAAGGTACTCAAAGGAGAAATCACACAAGGTAGGTCAGGGGCACTGTTACGCAAAGGGCTGGTGGTGTTCCAATTCAGTGTTGCCATCGTGCTTATTATTGCCACTGTAGTGTCAAACCAACAATTAAAATACGCCCGAGCGATAGAGTTGGGCTATGACAAAGACAACACTTTTGTACTGAATCGTCTCTATACCGATATTGCAAGCCAGCAACGCAGTGCACTGAAGACAGAACTGCTCTCACATCCAAATATTAACAGTGTAACGGCAAGCTCTGCTGTACCAACACAAAGCATAGTTGATGCCTTTGGAATGGTTAACCCTAAGACTCAATTATCGCAAACTATGCCTACTTTAGCAGTCGATGAAGATTACTTTAGCAGCTACAACATCAAACTACTAACTGGCCGTGGGTTTAGCCGTGATTTTCCTGCGGATATATTTACTCTGCCTAGTGAGACCAATCCACACCCTCACTTTTCTGTTGTGATAAATGAAAAAGCAGCACAGAGTCTTGGGTTCAGCTCTGATGAGGCTATCGGTAAAACGTTTGAAGTGAGATTAACTCGACACTCGAGTGCAACAGCGACCATCATTGGCGTCACACAGAACTATTACTTCTCGTCGCTCAGAACAGAAATAAGTCCAACCTATCACTTGTTAAGGGAAGGAGAGGGGAATGCTATGGCAATTAAATTCCAAGGAGATGCGTCGCTTATTCGCGATTTTATAGAGGCGACTTGGCGTAAGCTGATACCCGAGCAACAGATGGAGTTGACATATCTTCAAACTGAGTTTGAACAGATGTATCAACAAGAGGATAAAGAAATCACTGTGTTTAACTTGTTTTCTCTCCTTGCCATTTTCATTGCGTGCCTTGGACTTTTTGGCCTTGCTTCTTTTACAACGAAACGTCGGACAAAAGAGATTGGCGTGCGTAAAGTGTTGGGTGCCTCGGTGATGGACATTGTCTTATTGATCAACAAAGAGTTTTCAAAACAAGTCTTGATTGCAAACCTGATTGCTTGGCCGTTGGCATACATTGTGATGAGAGAGTGGTTGAATAATTTTGTTTATCGCATTGAGCTATCTTTTGTCCCATTTTTGGCCGCTGCCGTGATAGCCTTTGTAATAGCTTGGGTGACAGTAGGTTCTTTAACTATGGTAGCTGCGCAGGCAAGGCCTATCAATTCATTGCGATATGAATAAAAACGTTAAGGCCTCACATTAAATGAGGCCTTTTATCTGTTTGCGCCGCAGACTTTGTTTTTTCCGCCATGTTTTGCTTCATACAGTGCATCATCAGCTTGTTGTACCAGCGAGGCGGCTGACTCGTGATGGCTTTGTGCATTGTAAGTTGCAACTCCAGCGCTGATGGACGCATAGTTAAAAGGGGAATGCTTGTGCTCGATTTTGGCATCGAAAAAATGCTTGATAATACGCTCGGTGATCTTAATTGCCGAGTCGTACGGGGTGCTTGGGAGTAAAATCACAAACTCTTCGCCACCGTAGCGGTACACGGCATCCATTGGGCGACGGATATGGCTTTTGACAGACTTAACCACATGCTTTAATACGTCATCTCCCATAAGATGTCCATATTCGTCGTTGTACAGTTTGAAGTAGTCAACATCAAGCATAATAACACTCAAAGCATGCTCGGCTCGCTTTGCACCGCGATAATGTTTTTCAAGATCTGACTCAAAAAGCCGACGGTTAAATGCTTTTGTTAACCCATCAACATAAGAATATTCTCTTAGCTGATCAGCCTGTTTTTTGTACTTTAAATGGGTTTTTACGCGGTTTACCAGTGTTCGAGCAACAATAGGTTTACTGATAAAATCGACCGCCCCCACATCCCAGCACATTTCTTGCTGATTTTCTTTTATATTTGAAGTAACAAATACAACCGGAATTTGCGCTGTGATCGGATCCTTTTGCAATTCTTTGCAGGCGTCAATGCCAGTGAGCCCATCGAGCATCCAACCCATTAGGATTAAGTCCGGCAGAGCGAGTTTAATATAGTCAATGGCTTTTTCAGCGCCTTCAAATGCAACCACTGTGCACATATCATCAAGGCAAGCTGTTAATACTTTTTGTGTCAGCGGGGAGTCTTCAATAATGACCACGGTGCAATCATTAAGCTCAGTCACTTCTTCAAACATTGTGTTGCTCTACTCCTACGCGAGGCTGCCAATCATGATGGCTCAAGGTTTAATATAGCGTTAAACCTGCTTTGCTGCGATGTCAACGTCATACCAAGGTTGTACCTTAATGGAAGTATACGCTTTATTCATGAATTAAAACACTTTTATAACAAAAGAGCGGTTTTTGCTTGAATAAACGGCGATTTTTACTATGCAAAAGTATACGTGATTTAAAGGAATAACGATGACAAATTCAGTCCCCCTCGCCAAAGCAGAGCGGTTTGTTGGTGATGACTCGCTCTCTGATCTAATCTTTGACAATATTCCTGACTATGCCTTCATTAAAGATGACAAGTTCAGGATTGTGAAAGCAAATGACGCTTTTCGTTCAATGTACCCAGAGTCTGCCCGTGAGAAAATTATCGGCTACACCACTTTAGAGTCGTATCACCCTGAGGAGGTGGAAGCGTTTATATTGGGGCTCTCGAGTGACGTTACCGAGCGAGAGCATTTGGTTGTGCAGCTCAGACGCTCAAATGACGCATTAGATGAATTTGCATATATAGCTTCACATGACTTAAAAGCACCACTCAATGCGATTTCAAAACTAGTAACTTGGATTGATGAAGATGAATTACCAGAAGGGGCAAAAGAAAACTTTGCGTTGATCCAGCAGCGCGTCTCTAGAATGAATAAGCTGTTGCATGACTTGTTGATATATTCACGGGTTAATCGCAAGCATAGTGAATGCGAAACTTTTGAATTTAGTGAGTTTTCACAAGAAATTTATGACTCAATTGATATCGAATCAACGCTAACACTGCAATGTGCGTCACTAATGGTCACTTTACCAAAAACAGCCCTTGAGGTTGTCACGCGAAACCTGATCAGTAACGCACTGAAACATCACCATTGTGAGAGAGGTAATTTGATCATAGACATCAAAGAGACGCCAGAATTATACCAGTTGCATTTTACTGATGATGGCCCCGGGATCCCCAAAGAGTATCGAGAAAAAGTATTCGAAATGTTTCAAACACTCAAACCCCGAGATCAACAAGAAGGCAGTGGTATGGGGCTCGCGATTATTAAAAAAGTACTAGATTATTATGGTGGTAGCATTGAGATATTGGATACAGATGTAGGCGCCGAATTTGTAATTAAGTGGCCAAAAGTAGACACCAGAGTGAATCCTATTTAGGCGAATAAGAGATGCAAAATAACGATATTACAGTGTTAGTTGTTGAAGATGACGACGTTGATTATATGACAGTAAAAAGAAGCTTCGCAAAGTGCAAAATCATGAATCCTATGGTTAGAGCAATTGACGGCGTTGAAGCACTCGAATTACTGCGAGGTGGCCAAGTTGATTACCGTTTATTATTCTTCTTGATTTAAAGATGCCACGGATGGGCGGGCTTGAATTTTTAGAGAAGTTAAGAGCAGATAGTCAGTTACAAGAAACGGTGGTATTTGTGCTTACTACGTCAAAAGACGAGGATGACATTCACCACAGCTATGCAAATAATGTTGCCGGTTATTTTTTTAAAGAGCAGGCTAGTGACTCGATGTCGAGTTTAGTGGATATGTTGGATGGATATTGGCGGATAGTGCAGTTTCCGGCGAAGTAAATGGTGCATATATGAATATATTGCTGGTCGATGACGATATTGTTGATAGGAAAATGATCCGCCGCTCTTTAATAAAGGGAGGTATCGAGCATCAACTTACCGAAGTGGAGAGTGTTGAAGAGGGGATAATTGCTCTTGAGCAGCTTTCGTTTGATTTGTTGCTTCTTGATTACAATATGCCAGCAAAGAATGGCTTAGACCTATTGATAGAGCTGAAACGGATTAACCATATTCGAGATCTAACTATCGTTATGATCAGTAATGCGCAATCTGATGAGCTAGTATTAAAGTGCCTTGATTTAGGGGTTCAGGATTTTTTATTAAAAGAAGAAGTCACAGCCTCAATATTGAGTCGCTCAATTATTCAAGCGAGAAAGCGCTTTGAACTTGAAAGCCAGCTCCACAATAGTTACTTACAAGTAAAAGAAATGGCTGAGCTGGATGCGCTCACCGGCTTGTATAATCGTTATTACTTTGAAGAAACTTGTCAACGGCTGATGCAAGCAGGCAAAAGTCGATATAGCTGTGCTGGGGTTTTGATTGTAGATATTGTTGATTTTAAAAAAATCAATGACCGGTTTGGTCATGAGGCAGCCGATCAATTGCTGGTTGAGCTTGGTGCAAGCTTTAATCGGCATACCAAACCCGAAGATATAGTAAGCCGTTTTGGGGGGGATGAGTTTGCTTGTTTGCTGGTATCTTGCGACAACCCATTACAAATAAAAATTGAGGCAGAAAAGTTAATAAAGCTATTAAGTCGTACCTATTCTATTATGTCTAAGGATATTCGCTGCCAAGTACGAATGGGGCTAGCGCTTTATCCTCTAAACGGTAAGCGAGCAGATGACCTTATCCGCTTCGCTGATATTGCACTTTTTAGATCGAAATCAGCTAAGAGCAGTGCGGCATGTATATTTGAAGATAACATGCAGACTGAATTTCAAATGAAATATAACGTTGAGCAAGACCTAAGAGGAGCAATCGACAAACAAGAGCTCGAGCTTGCATTTCAACCTATCGTAGATATTCGCCAAGGGAAGGTAGTATCACTTGAGGCGCTGATCAGGTGGCCTACTGCTAAATTCACTAGCAGTCCGCAGGAATTTATTTTGGTAGCGGAAGAGTCATGGTTAATAGAGCCTTTAGGAAAATGGATTATTGAGCATGCGATCTACACATTAAAACAAATTAACTCGAAATTCGGCTATCCGATCCGTTTAGCCATTAACCTTTCACCGTTGCAGCTGGTGGATATATCCTTACCTGCTTTTATCAATGACTGTCTTGAGCGTGCAAACATGGAAGGGGGGTTATTCACATTCGAGCTGATCGAAACCGCGCTGCTTAATGATAGTGAGCGAGTAATGACTAGCTTAAATCGCATTAAGGATATTGGTTGTAAACTTGCTTTAGACGATTTTGGTACCGGTTATTCGTCTATCTCTCACCTGCTAAATTATCCAATTGATATTGTAAAGGTAGACAAATCCCTTACCGATAGAATAGAAGCAGATGAAATGGGGGAAAGAGTTTTCTTTGGCTTAATAAATATGTTGAAAAGCTTGCAGTTAAGTATTGTGGTGGAAGGTGTTGAAAGATATCAGCAGTATTATGCTTGTAAAGAGGCTAATGTTGATAAAGTTCAAAGCTATTATTTCTCAAGTCCTGTGTCTGAGTCCTCAGTTATCAATACTATAAGAGCAATAAACAAAGATCTCGCCAGAGAAGTAGATGCAAGACGTTAACGGGTAAACCAGTGAAGTAGTGGTTTACCCGCCGATCAGCTATTAAATCAAGAAATGCTTAGGCACCTGGTCCGCACTCTAAACAATGAGCGATAATGTCGGGCCCAAACTTTAGATTGGCATTGAGATTACGAAGCGCAGTTCTTAAGCCTTCTTCTATCACTGGATGATAAAACGGCATCTCAAGCATTTGGGGTATTGTCATCTTATTTTGCAGCGCCCAAGCCAGTAAATGAGCGATATGCTCAGCCGCAGGGCCAACAAATTCCGCACCTAAGAATAGCCCAGTCCCTTGCTCAGCATAAACGCGCATATGTCCTTTATTTTTTAACATGACTCTACTGCGGCCTTGATTTTCAAAGCTCACCTCGCCGATGGCGAAACAGCCACAATCACCGTATTGTTTTTCTAGCTCCTTGTAACTTGCCCCTACCATCGCTATTTGCGGATCGCTAAAGACTGCTGCAAGTTTGGCTCGGCGTAGTCCGACTCTAACATCCGGAAAGCGACCGGCATTTTCACCTGCAATGGTGCCCTGATCCGCAGCTTCATGTAACAATGGGATTTGATCACTGGCATCGCCAGCAATGAAAATGTGCGCGTTACCTGAGCCATCAAGGCATTGCATAGTGTGTGGGTCAGCTATAGGAACGCCTCTACTATCAAGTTCAAGGCTTGTATTTTCTAGCCCCAAATTATCAACATTAGGAATTCTCCCCGTGGCAGCTAGCACATAATCAAACTGCTCTGTTTGTGGGTAACCCTGCTTATCTATATAGGTGAGTTCGGCTTTATCGCCCACTTGCTTCATCTGTGAGACGTTGGCATCGGTATCGAGATAAAATTCGTTGCTAAATACAGTAGTCGCATAATCTTTTACAATGGGATCCGTCAAAGGGCCAAGGCCTTTGCCAACGCCAAATACTTTGACTTTCACACCTAGGCGGTGCAGCGCTTGGCCAAGTTCTAAGCCAATTACTCCAGGTCCAAATACAGCGACAGAGTGCGGCAGGTCGTCCCAGTCAAATACGTTGTCATTAATGACTAAGCGTGTTCCAAAGTTATTAAACGCCTCAGGGTAACTTGGTCTAGAGCCTGTGGCGATGACGAAACGTTTGGCTGTGATCTGCGTATGCTCATCTAATTGTACCGTGTGATTGTCTATGAATTTGGCTTTACCTTGGAGTTTATCGTGCTCAGGTAATTCATCAACGGCATCCACAACAAAGCCTACAAAGCGGTCACGCTCGCTTTTTACTCTTGCCATTACTGCTTTGCCATCAATTGTGGCAAGTGGTACTTTTACACCGAACTTTGGCGCAGTTTCAATTTGATGTGCAGCTTCTGCCGCTGCGATTAGTAGCTTACTGGGCATACACCCAACGCGAGCACAAGTAGTTCCATATACACCTGATTCGATCATTAATACTTCTGATGTATATCTCTTAGCATTTCTATAGGCGCTAAGACCAGCAGTTCCCGCACCAATCACGACTACGTCAGTGTTTATCTTTTTCATTTGTTGAACCCAAAATTTGAAAGTGTAAACCCC
Source organism: Pseudoalteromonas peptidolytica (assembly GCF_012641745.1). Lineage (GTDB taxonomy): Bacteria > Pseudomonadota > Gammaproteobacteria > Enterobacterales > Alteromonadaceae > Pseudoalteromonas > Pseudoalteromonas peptidolytica. The sequence continues at coordinate 5,983 of NZ_WEHZ01000029.1, read as the reverse complement.
CTTGACAATATATGATTCACTGTCTTATTTGCTCGTGTTGGGGGGGGCAGTATGACTTGATATCTGTATATACCAAGTCACTGTGTAATAAGGTTATTGAAGTTATTTACGCAAAATATTCGGCTAAGTCGTCTGAGCCACCAATATGCTTACCGCCAATAAATACCTGTGGTACAGTTTCACGTCCAGACAGCGCTTTAAGGCTGGTTAGTGATGCTTGTTGACCTAGTACTAACTCTTCGTATGCTAGCCCTTTTTCCGTTAGTAATGCCTTGGCTTTTTCACAGAACGGACAGCCAATTTTGCTTATAATAGTCACGGGTTCAGGCTTTATTTGACTTGGGTTAATATACTCTAACATGGTGTCTGCGTCTGACACTTCAAATGGGTCTCCCGGCTTCTCTGGCTCAATAAACATTTTGTCAATCACACCATCTTTAACTAGCATTGAATAGCGCCAGCTTCGTTTACCAAAGCCTAAATCATTTTTATCGACTAACATCCCCATGCCGTCAGTGAATTCGCCATTACCATCAGGGAGTAGTGTTATATTTTGCGCTTCTTGATACTGGGCCCACGCATTCATTACAAAGGTATCATTCACAGATAAACATACAATTTCGTCAACGCCGTTTTGCTTAAATACACTCGCAAGTTCGTTATAGCGAGGCAGATGAGTCGATGAACATGTTGGTGTAAATGCACCTGGTAATGAAAACACAACGACGGTTTTACCTTTAAAGATTTCATCGCTGGTGATGTGCTTCCACTGATCATTTTCTCTGATTGGAAATGTAACCTGTGGTACGTGTTGACCTTCAATATTCTTTAACATTTTGCTTTCCTTCTTAAGTTGATGTGGCTAGTATGCCGAGAGTTTATCTATTTGTATAATTGATTGTTTTGATTGAATCGTACAGTAAAATAGATTGGTTGGGACTTTGAACACCGTTAACTTTGATCTACTTCATGAACATTGTTAATCTGAATTTTGGATAGTTGATGCCCGCCTTGTTGCAAGTGTAGGCGCTATTTTAGTGAGAGCAAGCCTCCTTTTCATACCTGGGTAAGAGAAGTTGTTTGCTTCTTGTCCAAAAATTCAAGTTAGGCTTTTTTAGGGAATTAGAATAGTAGATGAAATCACATTTTGAATTAATGGCAGATTACAATTGCTGGATGAATGAAAGGATGTTTGAGGCAATTGCAGAATTAAGCGACATTGAATTACACCAACCTCGGGGGGCTTTTTTTAGTTCTATCATAGGGTCGTTAAATCACATTCTTGTTGCAGATGTTATTTGGCTCAAACGATTTTCTACAAGTAGCCATCAATTCAAAACATTGCATCCATTACTAGATATGACAATACCATCAAAATTAGACGACCTACTATATGATGAGTTTGCGACCTTGAGGGCTGCGAGGGTAGCAATGGATGAAATCATTATAAATTTTGTTGAAGAGGTAACAGATGAAGTCCTAGCAACAGAGCTTCACTATCAGAACACAAAAGGTAAGACTTTCGCTCGCAAATTAAGCTTGTTACTACTCCATTTATTTAATCATCAGACACACCATAGAGGACAGGTAACAACATTGCTTAATCAAATCGACATCGATATGGGAGAAACTGATTTATTGGCACGGATCCCCCTGTGAATTAGGCTCATCTTCAATCGCTAGTTGGTGTCACTAGTAACTTTTATAAGTCTCAAACCATCATAAAATGTCCGCACAGCAACAGTGTGGCTGATGGTAATAAAGTAGGACTCATAATATTGCAGCTCGAGGCTGAGCAGGTTATACCATGTGCCTTAATTAAGAGATCTATTTTGAGGCGAGAAAATCTTGTCGATAACATCGTTTCTGCGTTTTGCTAGTGCCAAGATACCTAAGCATATGTAGGTAGGCAAAAATTTTGCTATTTAGTATTTTTAAAGAAGAAGCTTTTAACGTAGTTAGCGCCAGGTTTACTCCTTAGCGCTAACTGCGTTGAATTCACTTCCAATAGCCACCAGCTATTGGTGCATAAATTCGCCTTGCCTACAGGATGTGGGTACCTTAGCGAGAGCAGGATGCGGGAGCGGTGTTTTCCCTAAAACTCTATGGCTAGGCAGGGGAAAAACTAAGTTGTGCATTAGCAGCAATGAGTTGGAACATTCTTTACCCAAACCTCAGGTTACCTAGTAGGTATTAACTATGGGGGTGAGAGGAGAGGTATGCCTTTAATTCCCTGACAAATTCGCTGCCAATTTCATGGTGGATAGCTTTTATCTTTTCGGCGCATAGGCTGCTGTTGCCGTCCATTGCAGCATATTCTAGCTCCTGTAAATAGTCTGCTAATAACTCAGCACCGACTGCTTTTGCTGAGGTTTTAAGATAGTGCGCTTCATCTTTCAAGCGCTTTAAATCGTTATCTTGATACGTTGCCCTCATTTTTGCAAAGCTCGATTTTGATTGAATTAAAAAGTCAGTATAAAACTTTTTAGCCGTAATAAAGTCATCGCCGATTAGTTCGATCAGCACATTAGGGTTGAGGGTTTTACTCATAACTTTAATTCCATCTTTAACCATTTGCCCAATGTACTTTGAAGCTCTGTTAACCTGACAGGTTTGCTGACATAGTCATTCATACCACTATCAAGGCACAACTTTTTATCACCCTTCATTGCTGCACCAGTTACAGCAATGATGGGAGTTGGGTTGAGCGTGTTGGCAGACTCAAATGCACGTATCAACTTAGCAAGCTCGTAACCATCAAGTTCAGGCATGTGACAATCAGTAAGCAATAACTGATATCTTTGTTTTTTAAACATAGCTAGCGCTTCGCTGCCGTTGTTGGCAATATCGCACGATAATCCGAGCTTAGTTAACTGCTTGACTAGGAGCTTTTGGTTAAATGGATTATCTTCAGCAAGTAAAATATGAACGGCTGTCTTATTGTCGACAGCTGGGCAGCCGCTTTGAACAGCAGCATCTTGATGCAATAAAAACTCATCAATGGCGCTGAAATCGCTTAAATTTTCTAGCTTTGTTACTTCACATTGCTTTGTCTTTTCAGCGAGCTTTTCTAACAATTGCCTTATTGAATAACATGTTTGAGGCGATACGGGTTTGGACGGTTGAGACAAAGGTGGGCAATTAGCAGCAGACCGCATTGACCGCCCATCAACAAACAGTAATGTCGGCACTTGATAACTATCTATATTACTGCCGGTATTGTTTCTACCAACGATAACGTGAACTAATGCGCAATTGTTTGTCTCTTCCATTTGCTCTATTGCATCAATAGCGACTAGCTTATGGCAGCAATGTAAACATGCCTGATAAAGTTGTTTAAGCGTTACTTGGCTTTGCCACGAAATATCACAAAACCAATATAACGTTTCGAAAATCTTATTTTTTGGTTGCTCAGGGCTTGCTTGCCAAACGGGAATACTAATAGTAAACGTAGAGCCACTACCTAATTGACTTTCCAATGCTACTTTGCCACCCATTAAATCGATTAGTTTGCCACAAATTGCAAGTCCTAACCCTGTTCCGCCATATTTCCTTGTGGTGGAGCGTTCTGCTTGTGTAAAGGGGGTAAACAGTTTTTTTTGTACTTCAGCTGCGATGCCTATACCGTTGTCTTCTACCTCAAAAATAAGGTGAGACAACGCGACGCCTTCAGACTCCCAATGAACCGATATTTTGACAAAAGCCCCCTCGTCACGCTCGGGCATGCTAAATTTGATGGCATTACTAAGAATGTTAAAAATAATTTGCCGAGTACGGTTTTCATCACCTACTACCTCTAGTGGAAGGCTCTGATCTTCAAGTATAAGGAGCTGTACGCGATGCTCTTTGGCATGAGCCTCGAATGTCTTAAGAATATTGTGGATCATTTTCGAAGGTGAAAATGGGTAGCTTTCGAGCTCCATTTTTCCTTGTTCCACTTTGGCGAGATCTAAAATGTCATTTAAAATGGCAACTAAGTTATTAGCAGAGATCTGTGCTGTTTCTAACAGCTCTTTGTTATCTTCATCAAGCTCTGACAATCCGATTAAGTCTAGCGAGCTGATAATGCCATTCATAGGCGTTCTTAGCTCGTGGCTCATCATTGATAAAAAGTCGGATTTGGTGCAGTTTGCTTGCTCAGCCTTGCTGATTGCCGCTTGCAAGTCTGCGGTACGCTCAGCGACGCGTTGTTCCAATTCTTGATTAATGTGCTGTAATTTTTTTTGCGCGATATAAACATCAGTTTGATCGATAACCACACCGTCGATACGAGCAGGCTCTCCAGCTTCATTTTTCCCTACTACACCTTTAGCATAGGCGACGATAATATCTCCATCACTGAGCAAACCGCGATAACGTTGTTCAAACACTTCACCAGTTAATAGCGAGTGTTCAAGTGCTTTGATAACACGAGGCTTATCTTCAGGGTGTAAGCTTTGCTCCCACTGACTTAATTGACCTATAGCATCTTCTGGAAGTTTGAAGATTTTATTCGCTTGATGATCCCAGCTCCAAAGCCACTGCTTTGAAACTCTAGTCGCTCGCCATGTGCCTATTTTTCCTGCTTGCATTGCCAGGGCTTTACTTTCTTCTGCATCATGCAAAGCACTTAACATGTCTTTTTCGTGTGTACAATCTGCCAAAATACCATATATGCTATGGGTACGAACGCAGTACTTTACTTGCTCGCCTTTTAACTCAAACCACCTCAGTTTTCCTTTAACTTCAATCCTAAATTCAAAGTGTAACATCAAGCCGAGTTCTATATGGTGTGATAAAAATTCAGTAAACAGTGGCCGGTCTTCATCATAGATCATGTCTTGTAGTGATCCCCAATCCAAAGCTGCTGACACAGGTAAGCCAATTAGGGATTTAAATTTTGGTGAAAAATAGGCACTTTTATTGACTAAGTCGTAACACCAAGCACCAAGGTTGGCGCTATTTACAGCGTACCTTAAAATTCGAGTTTGCTCATCTTCCAATGGGTTCTGGCAGTAATACGTTGATAATTCTGCAATATGCACAAATATTTCATTGCTTTTTACATCATAAAAAGACAATAAAAATTGTACTGTTGGGGATTCGCGAAGTGATACCTGTATGAGTGCACCTTCCGACAGTGAACGATGCTCGGTGGTACAAGAAGGAAATATGAATAGGTCTTCTAGGTGTTGGTTGATAAGTGTATCTGGAGAGTGAAGTAGCTGCTGAGCTACAGTGGTTGAGTGGCTCACCTTCCAGTCAGCTGTCACGATCAGCACAGGCATGCTATTTTTCAATGCTGTTAACATCTTATCCTCCTGAGTTCCCCTCAATAATATAGCAGCTTATTGGTGTGTTGCTTATGTTACGATAGTGTTGAGAGGGGAAATAGGTGCTTTTCATATCTCCTGAATTTATTGCATATATAGGAATGAGCTTTTAGTTGGATTTATTAATTTTGAAATGTATTATAATAAATTAAAAACTTTATATAGGATATTTATGCTTTTAACTGGTTATTTCCCAAGGCTTCTTATTATTTTTATATCTTTTTTCTCGTTCTTTTCTTACGCATTAGATAAAAACCCAGATGGACTTGTAAGTTTGTGGAAGCTAGACAATGCTCAGGCTGTTATCGACTCTGTTGGTGAAAATCACGGTACATTTTACAATGGCCCTGTAACTACGCAGGGGAAAAATAATCTTGGAATAAAATTTGATGGTGTAAATGATACCGCTATTATACCTGATAATGAAAGTTTAAACTTTGGCAATGGTGATTTTACCGTCGCGTTTTGGGTTAAAAAGCTCCAACCTACAACGAGTAATTGGAACCGATGTGCCGCAGTTAATAAGTGGCACAGCGGAGATAAGCCAGGGCGGGATCGCACTTTTAGCTAATTTATGATCAAATAGCGCCAATCCCATTGCTAGGCGCAACCAATGAACCTGATTGAACACCTTACAGTTGTAGAAGAAACTCGCTCTGATATTAACAAAA
>NZ_WEHZ01000028.1 GCF_012641745.1 Pseudoalteromonas peptidolytica | reverse complement strand
TCGATCAACTGCTTGTAACTCATGGTAACTACTCTTGTTTTTTGGCGATTACAGAGTACCACCAACAGGCAGTTGATCTCTCCTCACCGATTAACCATGAGTGGTGCACTTATTATCTGAATTCGGGAAAACATTCATTTTCACCTGACATATTTTAAATTTTATTAGAACTGGTTTATAAAAATATTGTTATCGTGACAAAAATTGGATGTGATTTTGAGGGTTTTGGAAAACGTTCTAAGATAAAAATAAAGCGTTTAATAAGGATGTTTGATTATAGTTTATTTTAAAAAGATTCTTTCCAGTTAATATAATATGGAGTGAATTGATTTTTACACTTCAAAATATAGCCAGAGTGAGCACCTAACATTAAATAGTTAAATGCTCACATTCTACACTTAATCCAATAGACTATTCAGTATTTGTATTGGGTGTCTGGGCTTGTTACCTGAAAAACGCTTCACCTGACAGCGGCAGGAAAAGCCGGTGGCGAGAATCGCTTCATCTTTAGTTTCCTCAATATGCGATCGCCATGAAGCATCATAAAGAGCCCTCGTATTTTCTTGGTTCTGTAACTCATGACCGTAGGTACCAGCCATGCCACAACATCCAGTACTTGGTGTATCTAAGTTAGAATTGAATTTTGTGAAAATACTTTTCCATACTCTTTTCGATTCGGGCATCGAGGTGGTTTCGGTACAGTGACTTAACAGCTTGAACTTTGATGGACTTAGCGTGTCTATACTTGGAATATCAATAGTTGCAAGCCACTCATGGGCCAACAGTACATTAAATTCTCCCCTACTTTCTTGAAGTATATCTTTATATTCATCTCGATAACACATAACTAACGAGGCGTCTAATCCCACTAAAGGTCTGCCGTTTTCACTTATCTTATTTAAAAATTCAGAAGCATTTGTCGCTGTTGACTTAAACTGTTTTAAAAGACCCTTTACGTGTTGAGGCTTCCCATTGGGTTTGAAGGGTAAAAGAAGTGGATAATATCCTAACTTTCTTATGAGTTGAATAAAGTCCGATACTAATTCAGCTTCATAAAAACTGGTGAAAGGATCTTGGACTATAAATATTGCACGTAGCTTTTCCTCAGCACTAAGCCTGTTAAATACTTCGTCAGAATAGTGATATTCCTTAGGTACTAATTTATGTAGTTGAACTTTACTTAGTAATGGTGAATCCACATAGCCAATAAGCTTTTCAAGTAGATAACTCGATATACTGTTATTTTGAACTAAATTACTCAAATTTGGGAATTTTGATATTACCGGTAACAAGCGCTCAATATTGGCAACTAAATAATCTTTTATTGGGCGATTGTAACGACTGTAATAAAAATTCAAAAATTTAGCGCGAAAAGTAGGTACATCAACCTTTATTGGACAAGCGGTCGTACAGGCTTTACAAGCCAAGCACTCATCCATGGATGCTTTTACTTCATGGGAGAAATCATACTCGTCTTTATTTCGACTATTTAAAAATCGCTCCCACCATGTGACTGTATTCTCACCATTAATGAGTCGCTTTTCTACTGATACTAAATCGACACCCTTGTTACTTTGTAATCGTAACCATTCTTTAAAAAGACCAGCTCTTCCTTTTGGTGAATGACGTCTATCTTTAGTCACCTTATATGATGGACACATGGGGGAGTTTTCATCATAGTTGAAGCAAAGGCCGTTACCATTACAATTGAGTGGGGGCTCATAACTTGTTTGTACTTGTACAGGTATCTCTCGATCAAGCCATGTTCTTTTCTGCCCGTCAACCGATACCAATTGGTCGTTCGAATCAATAGGTGTACATATTTTTCCTGGGTTCAGGCGATTGTTTTTATCGAATAAAGATTTTATTTTTCTAAGCTCGCTAAAAAGCTGCTCACCAAAAAACTCTGGGCCATACTCACTACGATAACCTTTACCATGTTCACCCCACATTAAGCCGCGATATTTTGCAGTAAGTGCAACAACTTTGTCAGAAATTGACCTAAGTAGCTGTTCTTGCTCTGGGTCAAACATATCAAGTGCTGGACGAACGTGAAGAACCCCCGCGTCTACATGACCAAACATGCCGTAATCTAATTTATAGCTATCTAGCAAATCTCGGAATTCCATTATGAAATCAGCAAGATTTTCAGGCGGAACCGCGGTATCTTCAGCAAACGCGATTGGTTTACGCTTTCCTTTAACATTACCTAATAAACCAACAGACTTTTTACGCATTGCGTAGATCTTTAGAATATCTTCTTTGCTATCTATTAACTGATATCCAATGACTCCAGCTTCTTTGTTTGCAATTAATGTATCTAACCTATTGCAAAGATTCTCTACCTTCGAATTGATCTCTTGTGTTGACTCACCATTGAACTCAACCATGTTCAAACCTTGCATATCATAGCCAGGTACATCTGTAATTAAGTCCGATACTGAATGCCAAATAATATCTTCTCTTGCTAACCCTAGTACTTTACTATCCACAGTTTCAACTGAAGTGGCATTTGCTGACACTAAAAATGGGCTATTTCTAAGTGCGGATTCAAAAGAATCATATTTTATATTTATTAATGTTTTGTATGGCTGGATCTTGGTTAGATTTAGTTTAGCTTCTGTTACTATCGCCAAGGATCCTTCTGAACCTGCAACGATTCTTGATAAATCAAACGTAGATAAAGATTCGTCAAAGACATTTTCAAGATCATAACCTGTCAAGAATCGATTTAACCTTGGAAACTTTTCAAGTATGAGAGTGCGATTGGAGCGGCATGCTTCAATTACATGAGCATAAATATCAGATGTTCTTGAATTTTGCTGAGCTAAAAGTTCCGCTTTTTCAATTGGAAGCTTTGAAGTGTTGAGCTCAGTACCGTCAATGAGATAAGTCTTTAAGCCTAAAATATGATTGCTGGTTTTACCGTAAACGAGAGAGCCTTGACCTGACGCATCGGTATTGATCATACCACCAATAGTTGCCCTATTACTTGTTGATAGGTCGGGTGAAAAGAAGAAGCCATAAGGTTTCAGAAAATCATTGAGTTGATCTTTGATAACCCCTGCCTGGACTCTGACCCACCCTTCTTTTTCGTTAATTTCTAATATTTCTCTCATATACCTTGAGAGATCAATTACTATACCTGGAGTTAATGATTGACCATTAGTACCTGTGCCACCTCCGCGGGGACCAAAAGTAAGAGAAAGAAAAGGATCCTGTTGCGCAAGTTCTAAAGCAACTTGTACATCTCTATTTGACTTTGGAAAAATGACGGCCTGAGGTACTTGCTGATAAATACTATTATCAGTTGACGTTACTAAGCGTGTGGCATAGCTATTATCTATGTCCCCAGAAAACCCTGATTCACTGAGTTTTTTGTGGTACTGGCTTATGAGCTCACTTGCAGAATCCTGCTGACTAATATTTTCGATCATGACGGTATATTTTACTTGCTTTGCATTAATTGTATCACGAAGGTTCCATGAACAACTTGAGAATTTTTGGGTTTGTTAAAAATGAAAATAGTTTATTTTAGATACTATTGTACAGTTTTGTTGATAGGGAGAAAGTAACATGAAAGTTATTAATAAATTAGTTTGTTCACTTTTATGATTTTTACTCGTATCTACATCGATATGACTTGATTGGAAAAGTGGCTAGTATAGTAATTCGCTGAGAATAACAGATAGCGAAGTGGTCATTAAAATGCTGCAAAAAGTTGCTTAAGCATAAAGCCCCAGTTCAATAAACTGGGGCTAATGGTATGTTATTTAGTGAACTTTTCAGCTAAATATAACCAAGTTTCAAGCACTGTATCTGGGTTTAGTGAGACAGAATCAATTCCTTCTTCTACCAGCCAAGCAGCAAAATCTTCATGATCCGATGGGCCCTGACCACAAATACCTACATACTTGCCTTTTGCCTTAGCGGTTTGAATAGCCATTGAAAGCAGTTTCTTGATCGCTGGATTTCGCTCATCAAAAAGGTGTGCGATAAGACCTGAGTCACGGTCAAGACCGAGAGTTAACTGAGTTAAATCATTTGAACCTATAGAGAAACCATCAAAGTATTCTAAAAACTCTTCTGCTAGCAGGCAGTTTGATGGAAGTTCACACATCATGATGACTTTTAGCCCGTTCTCGCCACGTTTTAAGCCATGAGCTTCGAGAATTTCAATCACTTGGGCTGCTTCTTCTAGAGTACGAACGAACGGGATCATGATTTCGACGTTGGTTAGATCCATGTCGTTACGAACACGTTTAATCGCTTCACACTCAAGAGCGAAACATTCCCTAAAGTCTTCAGAAATATATCGAGATGCACCGCGGAAACCGATCATTGGGTTTTCTTCTTCCGGCTCATACTGTTGACCGCCAACTAGGTTTGCATATTCGTTTGACTTGAAGTCAGACATACGAACAATAACTCGTTCAGGTGCAAATGAAGCGCCAAGTGTTGCTATACCTTCAACTAACTTGCTGATATAAAACTCTACTGGTGACTCATAACCTGCGATAAGCTCTTTAATTTCAGCCTGTAGCTCTGCATCTTGCTTGTCAAAATGAAGTAATGCTTTAGGATGAATACCGATCATACGGTTGATAATAAACTCAAGACGAGCAAGGCCGATACCTGCGTGCGGTAACTTAGCAAAATCGAATGCGCGATCTGGATTACCCACATTCATCATAATCTTCATTGGGATGTCAGGCATTGAATCGATGCGAGAAGAAATAACATCAAACTCAAGCTCGCCTTTGTAGATATAACCTGTGTCACCTTCGGCACATGAGACAGTTACGGTGTCGCCATTAGTAATCAAATCAGTTGCATTACCACATCCGACTACAGCTGGGATCCCAAGCTCTCGAGCGATAATTGCTGCATGGCAAGTTCGACCACCACGATTTGTTACGATAGCAGAGGCGCGTTTCATGATAGGTTCCCAGTCAGGATCCGTCATGTCAGTTACAAGTACGTCACCTTGCTTTACTGAATCCATTTCGTCAATAGAAGTCAAAACTTTAACGACACCCGAGCCAATCTTATGACCGATTGCTCGACCTTCAACAATAACTTCTGATTTTGATTTTAACTGGAAGCGTTCCATTACGTTCGCATCTTCGTTTGAACGAACGGTTTCTGGACGGGCCTGTACGATGTATAGCTTACCGTCGTTACCATCTTTTGCCCACTCGATATCCATTGGACGACCATAGTGTTTTTCGATGATAACAGCTTGCTTGGCAAGTTCTTCTACTTCTGCGTCGGTAATCGAGAATTGGTTAGATAGTGCTGAGTCTACATCAACAATCTCAACTTGCTTACCATGAGATTCATCACTTGAATAAATCATTTGGATTGCTTTCGAGCCAATATTTCTCTTAAGAACAGCTGGTTTTGATTTAGCAAGCGTTTGCTTATGTACATAAAATTCATCAGGGTTTACTGCGCCCTGAACTACCATCTCTCCTAAACCATAACTAGAAGTAACGAAAACAACGTCTTCAAAACCTGATTCAGTATCGATTGAGAACATTACACCAGAAGAGGCTTTGTCAGAACGTACCATGCGTTGAATGCCGGCTGAAAGCGCGACGCCTCTGTGGTCATAGCCTTGGTGTACACGATAAGATATGGCACGGTCATTAAATAGCGAAGCAAACACGTGTTTTATCGCGATCATCACGGCGTCAATGCCGCGAACGTTTAGGAAAGTTTCTTGTTGGCCAGCGAAAGAAGCGTCTGGCATATCTTCTGCTGTTGCTGAAGAACGAACAGCAAAGGAGACATCTTGGCTTGCATCACCGTGTAATTGGCTGTAAGCCTCACGGATTGCTTTATCTAATTCTGGTTGGAATGGTGTATCGATAACCCATTGTCTTATTTGGGCGCCGACTTTGGCTAATTCGTTGACATCATCAACATCGAGAGTATCTAGGATTGAGTGGATTTTTTCATTGAGCCCTGATTGCTCAAGAAATTCATTGAACGCATCAGCGGTTGTTGCGAATCCACCAGGTACTTGTACACCAGCGTTAGCAAGGTTAGATATCATTTCACCTAGAGAAGCGTTTTTACCACCAACTCGAGGTACATCCTGCATACCTAACTCTTGATACCAGAGAACGTAGTCTTGCACGGAACTGTCTCCAAAACAAATTGTATTAAATGTGAGAGATTAATTGACCTTTCCACTAGGTCACAGGCATTCTACAACGGTATGGCTGCCTTCGTAAACCGCGTTGGCTTATTTTAAACAATTTCTAAATGAATAATATCAAAATGAGAACTGCATTTTATATTTCCGATGGCACAGCGATAACTTCTGAAGTGTTCGGTCATGCTACGCTTTCTATGTTTCCTGTTGAGTTTAATCACCAGACAATTCCTTTCGTCGAAACAATAGAAAAAGCTAATGAAATTAGAAGCTTGATCGACTCTGTAGCTGAAGCTTCAGGAGAAAAACCATTAGTGTTCTTTACTTTTGTTAACCCTGAGCTATCTGAAGTTATTCTTTCATCTAAGGGTGTTTGTTATGACTTTTTATCGTATTCGGGTGAACTTGTAGGTGAAGAACTAAAAGTTTGCCCTGTGCCGAGAATACACCGTACGCATAGTATTCACGAGTCTACTTATGACTTTAGAATTGATGCTGTTAACTACGCTTTAGCAAATGATGACGGTGCAAATATTAAAAATTACGATGAAGCTGACATTATTTTAGTCGGTGTTAGTCGTAGTGGTAAAACGCCAACCAGCTTATATTTAGCACTACAGTATGGAATTAAAGCTGCGAATTATCCGATGACAGAAGAAGATCTGGAGAGCGGTAAGCTACCAAAATGTTTAGATAATTATAAAAAGAAACTTTTTGGCTTAACTATTGAGCCTGAGAGATTAGCTGCTATCAGACAGGAGAGGATGGCAAACTCAAAGTATGCGTCTATAAGGCAATGTCGTATTGAGGTGAAGGAAGTTGAGATGTTATTTAAGCGCAATAAAACTCCCTATTTGAATAGCACGCGATATTCCGTTGAAGAAATATCAGCCAAGATAATTTCTGAAACAGGCTTGAAACGCAGAAAATACTAAAAGAAGGCCGCGTGTGCGGCCTTTTGGAACACAAATTCTTATCTTGCTTTTCTTGCGTCTTTAAGTAAGTCTGCGACTAAAAATCCAAGTTCTAAGACTTGATCTGCATTTAAGCGTGGGTCACATTGAGTTCTGTATCGCTGTGACAAGTCTTCATCCGAAAGACCGTACGCACCACCAACACACTCAGTCACGTGCTGTCCTGTCATTTCTAAGTGCACACCACCAGGGTAACTGCCTTCAGATTTGTGAACCGCAAAAAACTGACTGATTTCTCGAAGGATATTATTAAAACTACGTGTTTTATATCCTGTCGTCGATTTTTCAGTGTTTCCATGCATGGGATCGGATGTCCAAATAACTTTGCGACCTTCTTGTTGAATTCGACGTACCAGTTTAGGTAATTTTTCCGGAAGTACATCTGCTCCCATACGAGTGATCAGCGTTAAACGACCCGGTATGTTGTCTGGGTTGAGGGCGTCTACAAGCTGAATTAATTCATCTTCTTGCATTCCTGGGCCAACCTTAACACCTATTGGATTTTTGATGCCACGGAAAAACTCGATATGAGCATGATCCAATTGTCGCGTTCGCTCTCCAATCCAAACGAAATGAGCTGAACAGTCATACCAGTCGCCTGAAAGATGGTCACGTCTAGTTAACGCTTCTTCATAACCTAGTAATAGCGCTTCATGTGAAGTATAAAGCGGCGTTTCTTTAAGGCTCGGCGCTACAGTGGAATCGATACCACAGACTTCCATAAATTCGAGCGCCTCTTGAATACGCTCTGCTAGTTGTTGAAATTTATCTTTTAGAGGATTCGCAGCGACAAAACTCATGTTCCAGCGGTTTACTTGATGCAGGTCGGCAAGACCACCCTGTGCAAAGGCTCTGAGCAAATTGAGTGTCGCCGCTGATTGATGATATGCTTTCATCAACCTATCTGGATCAGGGATACGAGCATCTTCTGTAAACTCGAAGCTATTCACGATATCACCACGGTAAGAAGGTAAAGAAACACCATCTATAGTCTCAAAATCAGCCGAACGTGGCTTTGCGTATTGGCCAGCCATTCTTGCTATTTTGACAACAGGACACTTACCACCATACGTTAAAACCACAGCCATCTGAAGTAGGGTTTTGAATGTATCGCGAATATTTGCAGCACTAAAGTCAGAAAAAGATTCAGCACAATCTCCACCCTGTAATATGAAAGCTTTTCCTTCACATACATCCGCTAGGCTTTTGTATAGACTACGTGTTTCTTCAGCGAAGACTAACGGCGGTGCTGAATTGAGTTCACTCTCGACCGCACTCAATTTGGTTGAATCCGGGTATTCTGGTTGCTGTAAGATGGGCTTATCTCTCCAGCTATTTGGGCTCCAATTGGCCATTTTAAAATTCCTCATTCCAATATGTGTAAACACACTAGAACAGTACCCTAACGGCTAATTTTCATCAAGGGAAATATAGATTTTAATAAAACAAAGAACACATCATACTTTAGTAAGTTTTAATAGAATCAATACCTACGAAAGGATTTATAAAAATTCTCCAAGCACAAAAGATAAACCTCTTTAATATTGTGTTTATTTACGGACATCGTCTCTTTGAGCAGAGTCTATCAATTGTTCATTTGATTAAAGTTTAGAGTGATACATCTTCTCCAACGAAGGGGTTATTATGTTAAATAAGACTTTTAATCTAAGGTTGACGATAAAGTATTTAACTTTATTCTGTTCGCACTAGATCAAACTATAAAATATGCTTTTAGTTCGTTTTAGGTATTTTTGATTGATAAATTAGATACGATAACTTCTAAAAGTTTTCTCCACCTACTTTTACAATATTATTGAAAGATTGAGTTTGTATAATTTCTAGCTATAAAAAGGAAGTTTTACTAAGCATAATCTAAATTATCAAATCTTAGCTTGAGCCTAGTTATGAAAAAGTCTCTAAGCAAATCTTAAAACAAGCAAAAAAAGTTACCACTTGATTGATACCTTTCAAAGCGCACCTTTACCTACGTAGCTTAAAAATTCAATTATTAAGATGAAAGCAACATTTTAAAATGTGCCACAGCAGTATTAACTCTATTTTTTATCTTATAACGTTCTTTCGGGATTATTTTGAATGATAGGTTTTTTAGTCTAATCTCTACAGCAGCATGGTTTTACCAATAAACACTAGACATACCAGTACCGATAAGTAAAACGGTTAAATGTCAGATCCACTAACTAAAGCAATCATCTATTCAGACAGATTTACAATCATCAACTTGAGTCAATTGTCAACCCAGTTGAAATGTAAGACAGATTACGTTTAATTTTTGAGGCTTCTATACCTATCGCATAGAATTGATAAGCTTTCTTAGGTCACTTATAAGTAAAAGACATGATATTGGAGCTGGTAAAACTTTTTTGAGAAAAAAGAATCATAGCAATAATGCCATCAAGGATTACTTCTCGATCTTCCAGTAAGTCAAAAGTTAAAACCAATCTCACATTCGCCATTGAAAAATCGAATCTTGTTATCATACAACATATTCTGCATCTTCTAGCACTTTGGGCCTAAAAACGTAGGAAAAATTATTAATAACCCGATTTATTCATAACCTGCTTGCGTTCAGGTTTAGCATATTTTATTGATGACAATGTATAATTCTACCTTCTCAGAGTTATCAAATAAACAATAGCGATCGCTACCCTACTTCTTTTCTGTGAAAAATTCATTTAGTCGCTAAAAGACAATTCCCTTACTGTCCTTATTATCATAAAGAATATCAATCTAGGTCTTTCGGTAACATACATTTAGCGTTGTTACATTAGAATTGACTTTACTTCGTAAAAAGAGATATTATCGCGAGGAATGAGAGGAACACATCATACTTCATTTAAAATCAATATTCTCCAGAGCTGCAAAACAACAACCAAAGATAAGCGCAAGAACACATCATATGAGAAAGTCATCTTTCATACATCACTAGTACAGTCCAAAATTACCCTTATAGTCAAACAGCTATACTACATAGTTGATGATCTGATATAATAATGCTAACTTCAAAAAGAACACATCATACATGAATAAATTTAATATCCGTTCTACTTTCGATGTATTAATACATCATATTGATCAGTTATGTCATGAATTACAGCATAGCGAAATTATCAAAGCTAATTTTTATGAATTACCAGCAGTAAAAAAACAAGATGAGGAAATCGCACCTAAGCAGATTCCTATTTTAAAGTTAGACGGTGAAGATGCGAAAAAGAAATGTATAAACTCGTTCCGTGATATTTTTTTAAGTGGTCGTGAGAGTGGCAAGTTACTACAACGCTTTCCCGGTCTTTTACTTGTCAACGATCCGAGAGACACAATAAAATCAAGAGTCGCAGAAGTTAATTTAGCAAAAGAAAATTTTAAAAATACGATTTTGGAAATTTCTAACAACGATGCGCGGTTCGAGGCTGTGCATAATGCCGTACCTGATTTAATAACTCTTGCAGCCTATCGAAAGATTCATTGTGAATCAGAGCCGCCTTTTTCTGTTCGCTTTACCTGGATGAAAAAGCATGCGACTAGAGTGCTAACAAAAGATGCCGCTTTGGAAATGCTTAATCGCTCCTCTATTTATTCTAATCCGAGAATGATAGATCAAGAAAAGTGGAAACAATTAGTTGAACAAGAAAAATACCGTGTATCGAGCCTTTCTGAAAGTGCAAAGCTAAGAATAAGAAGGCCTACTCGAGTAACACCTGAAGTAAATGTCCGTTATACCGCATCGAACCGTTATCATGTCAGTGCTGCACTGCCTTTTATTTTATTAAACCCACACCCTGATACTAAAATTGGAGAACTCTCCAATTTTATTGAAAAAGATGACCACCCTAGAAAGCGAGAGTATAATTTTCTTGTTGATAGAATCTACCTAGAACGCTGTGATTAATCAGTATTTATGTGTGATTATGCGCGGAATAAGTTTCATGACCAAAATTTTCAGCTAATTTAACATAACAGGGTTACGGCGATAACTCCATTTAGTATGATGTGTTCTTTAAACACCTAGATTTGTATCATCAAAGTATAAGTTGAATCTACTAAAATAATAATCGCGTTAGACATCAAGTTGATGAAAGTTTAGATCAATTTTCTTAATTAAGTAGTCTATTTTTAGGCGAGATAATCTTATCGATAACTCCGCTACCGCCTCCTGCTATCGCTAAGGTACCTACATCCATATAGGCAAGGCAAAAATTTCTTATTTAGTTGTTCTAAATAAGAAATTTTTAACGCTGTTAGCGTCAGATTTATTCTTTCAAATTTTGCAAGTATTAAGTCTAATTGGCATTAGTAGTAAAAAAGAAGTTTGATGAGTGAGAAACCAATTTATAGCGATTGAAGCAAATTTTATAGTAATTCTATTTCAATATTTATGCTCGAAATGCGTAATAGCAGATAAAATATAAGAGAAGCTAGTTTGTTATTTTTTAGATGGCAATTTTTTAACATCGTCCCAACTAGCACTTGTATCTGAACAATAATAGTGGATACAGCTAACCGCACTTTAAGTTTTAAAAACTAAATTCAGGGAAAATCTGAAGAATAACGAATCTACTATTCTTCAGATTTTTTATTTGTTCCAAATACTATTATTTTGAAGCAGATTCCTGTTAATTAAATATGATTAGTTAAAAGTTTTCTATCGTGTAGCCGTTGGAAAACAGAGATCAGCAGAGGCGTTTATTAAATGTTTATATGGCATTTTTCGAACAAATACCATGACATTACTTTTTCACTATTTCTTCTAATGTATCTTCATCTATTACTTCTGCATTTTCAACGATACGCTTACCACCCTGAATCTCAATGCGCTTGTGGTGTTTGTTAAGCGCTAAAATTTCATCACAAAATTGTGCTGAAGGGTGCATTTCATAAACATAATCGATGATTTTTCCAGACTTTTCATCTTTAACATTTGAAATGTTGTACTCAGATATAGCCCCTTTTTCGATCAAATCCTTCATTGTTGTAGTCATATCACGACGTAGGGCTTTTAGTTTATTTTCTGTAATTTCATCATCAGAATAGATAGAGCCATACTTTTCCATGATTGAAATCAAACGAAAATGATATGTTTTACCAGGAGCTGCATATCGCCAAAGGTGATAGAGACGCAACATCATCCAACGCGATAAACCGCGTTTTAACTCTTGCGCACTATTAAAGTAATAACCTTTATACTCCAGATTATCAATCATGTTGTGTACAAAAGCATTAAGACAAGCTACACATTTTATGTTTCCACCCTGTCCTTTTTTGCCACTAAAATGAAGCGAAGACAAAAAGTTCATGTTTGATTCGTAGAAAGAATCATCAATACTTGGATTCTTAGTATCTGTTGCGGTGTATTTAAAAGAAAGTTTTGAACCTTGAAGTGCTTCTAGTGACTCCTTAATTTGAGGGTACGGCATCGACTGTCCAACGGCCTTGAGCTCTTGGGCTAGTTCATTCATAGAAAAGATAACAGCATATTGAATACCGGACTTAAAATTAATCTTTACTATTTTCCCTTTTGAAGCAAGACGAATAAGTGCACGTTCAACTTTTTCTTCACGATCAGAAGGCCAGACCAAAAATTCCTCGTCATCGCCATCTTTTTTCGTACTCACAACAGCAGGCGTAATTTTTATCTCACCCTCATACAAAATCCCATCAACTTTCTCTGAAATTTTTCTAGTAACGATCGTTTTTTTTGGCGCTTCTTCTAATGGTAGTTTTTTATGACCAGAGCGAACAAAACGACCCCATAAGTCATAATGATTAAAGGTATTTGAGTAGGCTCTCAAACCATGAGCTGCATGCTCTATTGATACCCGAACATCTTTATTATCAGTGAACAATGCCAAACTTTCATTATCGATAGCACTTTCTACACCATGGATCTGTCCACGAAGTGAATCGGGCAAATTGTCAACAGAGATGTTCACCTTCCGGCTCATTGTTTTACTTCCAAATTTTCATGACGTCTAATAACAACATATTCAGCAGGAAAAGTTAATGATTAAAGTTAGTATAAAAGTGATCTGAGGTCATTTTTTTTGTTTGGATCATTTTTTTACTAACTGGTTCAATTTTCAGATCAACATTTTACTAAGCTAGCATTAAAAGCCCATAAAAACCCTCTCAATAATCTAGTTTTTTGCTGATTTTGACCCACTACACCACGCCCCTGTGGAAAACTACAACCTAAATTAGTATAGATCTGATCTCTACTTAGAAGAGATCAGATCTATACTTACATTTTACGATCGGATCTTACCGCTACTGTGAATAACCAACTGATTTTTCTTAGTAAAAAATTGATCTCATTAATAAAAAAATAGCATATACCTGTGGGTAAGATGTGAGTAACTATAAAAATAAAATACTAGTTAGTAAAAATCAGATCTGTTAGTTGTAAGAGATCTGATCTTAACCAAGTAATATTGTGATCTAAGAAAAACAATAAAATTTATATAAAACATATAGATACATACTAAAATCTAAACCTTAGCCTTTAATACCTATATATTTAGCCATATCTAACCTTTCTTATTTATTCTTAGATGTAAACATAAATCACAAATGTCTTTGTTTTTTTGTGTTTACAGCAAATTGAATGGACATTATAATTATTAGCATCAAATGAAGGATAATGTGTATGTCTATAAATAACAATGCGCTCTCAACGTACAGACTGTTAAAAGCAACAGCTGAAGTCGCCGAACAATCTCTTGCTGGTCGGATACAACACTATCGCGCTCATTTAAAAACCGAAGAAAAAGAACTTCGAACTTATACGCAAAAAGCAGCTGCTGATCTTTTAGGTGTTAATAACAGAACACTCAAACGACGTCATGACCAAGGTGACTTTGACAATATAAACATTAAGAAAGGTGCTAACGGCCATTATGCCTATACATTATCAAATATTTTCGCTATGGCCGAAGTATTAGGTGTAAGTGCAGACCAACGTAAAGAAAAAGACAAACTTCAAGTTATCGTGATTAATAGCTTAAAAGGTGGCTGTGGAAAAACAACGAGTTTGGTAAATATTGCAGCAGCCTTAGCCACTACAAATATTAAGCGCTATCGCATAGGGATCATCGATCTCGATCCTCAAGGATCTTCATCCAGCTTTTTTCCATCAAACGATCATGAGCCGATCACAGTCGGTGATTTAATGAGAGATTGTATTGATTTAGATGAAGGCGAAACATGGGAAGATCTAGTTTCAAGTGCATTTCAGACAACCCACATACCAAATATTAGAGTACTACCATCAGGTATGGATGACTTTTACTTTGAACATGAAACTGCTACCGAATTGAAAGAAAGCTCAAGCTATGAATCAACAAGACACTATCATAAGCTCAAAGAAAAGGTTATAGAGCCTGTACAAGACGAGTTTGACATAATTCTTGTAGATACTGCACCATCACTTAATTTCATGTTCTACAATGCACTGATGGCTTCTACTTCAATGTTGATCCCTGTTCATCCAGAAGCGGTTGACTTCGATGCAAACAATAAATATCTGAAACGCCTCGGTGAAATTTATCACACTGTTGCAGCATTAGGTCACGAGGGGTGGGATTTTATGCAATTTTTGGTAACGAATTACGTAAAAGGAAACCATTCACAACGGGATATTGTTAAGGATGTGCGTAGTGCATTTGGTAGGCAAGTAATGAGTTACCCGATCAACCACAGTTCCGCTATCACCGCAAGCTCCTCGTCGTTTAATACGATATTCGATCAAAAGACTTCTGATAGCCTTGCAAGTAGAGAGTCTTTACTTAAAGCACAAGAAAATATCAAAGACGTAGTCGATGAACTTGAAATGCTTATTCGCTCAAATTGGCCTTCAACACAATCCTCGCTAGCAGAATAAAAAAGGTATCTACAAATGGCTAGAAAACGCAAAAATGACACAAGAATAGACCCTTTTGCAACCGCTGTTGAGGGTAGTAGTTTGGACGATCTATTGGATCAGGCAAAAGTAGGTGATGTGGTTACAATGCCAGCTCCAAGCGATCCTAATCGCACGATTGTATTGACCTGTGAGATCATTCCATTTTCAGATATTGAGAATAAAACAACAGTATTTGGACAAAATCGCCGCGAGCAATCTTTGTTAAGCGAAAAAGCAGTTGCTGATATTTTACCTGCAATCAAAAAAGACAAGCGTAATTTGCATCCAGCTCTATGCTGGAGGCACGATGGCAAGTTACACGTATTATCAGGGTCAAGACGCCGCAAGGCCTGTTTATTAGCTAAAGCTGATTACGTTGTTCTGAGTTCCAAAGATTTTAACGAGGAAGATGCTAAAACACTGGCGGTTTCTTCTGATCAGTATATTGCGCCTAGTTTATGGGAGTTGGGTAAAGCATATAGCGATACTAAGCATGCTTTGATCCAACAAGGTAAAAAAGGATCTTATCGAGAAATAGCAGCAATTGAGGGAGTTTCTCATACCGCTGTAGCTGACGCACTAAAGGCATTTGAAAGCATTCCAGTAGAAGTACTAAAGTATTATCCAACCGCAAACCATTTAGGCAGAGAGGCGGCAAAAAAATTGATTGCAGCGAAGCAAGAACAGCCTCAGTTTTTCGCTGAACAATTGGCAGGATTATCAAACCAAGAGTTTATGACCGATGAAATGTCAGATGAAAAAAGAGCACTACAGATAACTAAATTTTTGACAACATTTGGCAATAGCGATTCGGCTAGAGTCGAATCTATGCTCGAAAGCGATTATATTAGGATCCAGCGTAACTTAAAAAGCGGCGATGTTACCGTAAAAATTGATAATCGTGTTCTTACCGATAAACGTTTGGAACAATTACAAAAACTACTGAGTAGCTACAATTAAACGTTACCGATACCGAGTTGAACAAATTTACTTCAACTCGGTGCTTTTTATGGTCACTTGACCTCCAACCAGTCGTTTTTTACCTATTTTCTCGCATTTGGCTCTTTAGCTCATATCACTAATTTCATATACTGGCTTTTTACTTTGATTTTGACGTGCACTTAATGTCTTCGCAGTTATCTAAAGAGCAACTTTTCGCCTTATTTGAAGAAATCAAACAGGAGCAAGCGAGTCAGTTTCCGCTATCTGAGCGATTTCTTCGTCAATATTTTAATTCCGGCTTGTTAGCAAAAGCAAAGGAATATCTTAAAGATGAACAGGTTTGCTTTTTGCAGCATAGTGATAACTTCGCTCAGATAGATGCGCAAGTATTGGGCAATTATGGTAATACGTTTACCCAGCATATCAAAATCAATCAGGAGCAGGGGGCTGTCTCTGTCGAAGCAAATTGCTCTTGTTCTAATAATCCTAAGTGTCGACATATCGCAGCCGTATTGCTGAAACTAAAAATCGAACACTCCGGTGGATTTGGCGAAGCTTTTTTAGTTAACGATTGGTTTAATGAATTAGCGCAGCTACAGCAAACAGATAAAGCTGACGCTGATAATGTGTTGTTGTTTGTATTAGAGCCTCGGGCAAATGAAGTATTAGTAAGCCCTAAAGTATCACCAAACCGTCCAGATGGCCTGTATCCTCTTGGCCGTGCACTGACAGAGCAACAACTCAACAGCCAAGTTGCTCCCGCCGGATTATTAGAAAGTGATTTTCGCTTATTCAGTTGGATCCGCTCCCAAAATACGCCTGGCCACTTTGAGTTGTTTGGTGCGTGGGGCTTTAATGCTCTGACTCAGCTTATACATACACATCGCTGTTTTTATCGTAATCATCGTCAGCCATTGGAGTTGGGTCACAAGCAAACATTAGACTTTTATTGGCATCAAGAGAATGACGAATATCAGCTAAAGAGCCGTTTAGCTGGTGTTGAGCATTGGCGATTAGTTAAAACCGAGCCACCAGTTTATTTGGATACTGAAAATCTACTCATTGGTAGGATTGAATCTGAATTAACCGCATCTGAAATTGCCCATCTCCATACGATGCCACCGATCACAGGTGAAAAACTTGAGCAAGTGATGTCGCGCTTTCAAGATATTTTTACTGACGATATTATTGCACCGCCATCTGGTTTTTCTCAACTCGTAAACCCGCAATCAACAGTCGCCAAACTGATCAAATCAGAGCGTGCAAACAAAATTAGGTTTACCATTGAGGCACTAGGAAAAGGTGGGTCGAAAAAACAATTATCGCGTCTTGAACAAGTGCTTACAGGACTGGGCTTTGTACACGAAGGCGAAGACTTTTTGCTGCCTACAGATGACGGTGTCGAAATACATTGGTTCAACAAAGAAGTTAGACCTTACCTGCAAGGTAAACGTTGGGTTGTGGATGAGCTGCCAGGCAATGGTCATGTTGTTACTCCGAAAGTGATCTTATCTCTTAAACGTGACAAACAACACCATGTTTTGGGTAAAGTGATGCTGGATGATAAACCTATTACTTTAAACTGGGATAAACATCCGGTTCACGAGCTAAACAATTTAGCCCATGAGTATCGTTATGTGGAGATCGGAGAGCAGTTTTATGCAATCAGTCGCAGCGTATTTGATGAATTGCTGACATTAAAATCTCGCTTTAGTTATTACCTATCCAGCTCTCAGTTTAAGTTCCCACTTTCGTACGCTAAAAAGCTATTTGAGCTGGCGCATATTGAAACCAAGTCAAGCGATCAAAAGCTACTTGAATATTTAGCGGAATTAGAAAAGCCGATTGAACAAAATGAAGTTATTCCGGCTAGTGAAGGACAGTGCTTTACTTTACGCGATTATCAGGCTCAGGGAGTTAATTGGCTTAAGTTCCTAAATCGTCATCAACTAGGTGGTATTCTCGCTGACGATATGGGTCTTGGTAAGACGTTACAAGTAATAGCATACTTTATTGCGCAACATAACACCCTCGTGACACAACCAAGTTTAATTGTCTGCCCTACTAGCTTAGTTGGAAATTGGAGAGATGAATTTAAGCGCTTTGCTCCTCACCTACCCTTGACGATTATTCATGGTGCTAACAGAGAGGAAGCACTAACTAACTTATCGGGTGCTCGTTTTATACTGACCACTTATCCATTGTTAAAACGAGATGTTGCTTATTACAAAGGGTTGGATTTCGACTCTATCGTGTTAGATGAAGCGCAGTATATCAAAAATGAAACTGCACAAATTTCCAAATGCGTGAAGGGACTTTCTGCGCGTTTCAAACTCTGTTTGAGTGGCACACCGATTGAAAACAATTTACTTGAGCTAAAGTCGTTACTGGACTTTGTAATGCCGGATGTATTGGGGACCAAACAACAGTTTAAACAACACTTTCAGATCCCTATCGAGAAAGAGCAAGATCGTGCTCGTGCGAGCGAACTGAGATCTTTAATTGCACCGTTCATTCTAAGAAGAACAAAGTCAGAAGTAGTAAAAGAGCTACCTAATAAAACAGAACTTATTAAAGAGTTAGAGTTCTCAGAGTCGCAGCATAGGCTGTATCAAGGTGTGCAGCATCAAGTAGAGAGTAAATTACAGAACTTATTCCAAGAGCATGGCGTTGAAAGGAGTAAGTTGGCGTTTCTTGATGCACTGCTTAAGCTGCGTCAGATCTGCTGTCACCCTCAACTCGTGGATAAGGATTTGGCAGAGCATAGCAGTGCAAAGTTTGAATGGCTTGCACAGCACCTGCCGACACTATTAAGTGAAGGTCGTAAGATCATCATCTTTAGTCAGTTCACCAGTGTGCTTGATCTCATTGCGGAGCAGTGCCAACAACAACAGCTGAAGTATACAATGTTAACCGGTCAAACCAGACAAAGGGATAAGGCAATAGAAGCATTTACTTCAGGTAAGTGCAGCATCTTTTTAATAAGCCTTAAAGCCGGTGGGACAGGCTTGAATCTTACTCAAGCTGATACCGTGATCCACTTTGATCCTTGGTGGAATCCAGCTGTTGAAAATCAAGCTACTGATCGCGCGTATCGTATTGGCCAAGACAAGCCGGTCTTTGTTTACAAATTAATTATGGCTAATTCCATCGAAGAAAAGGTATTTAAGATGCAAAGAGACAAACAGGCGCTAGTTGACGCTTTGTTTGCAGACTCTGGAGTTAACCTGAGCCAATTTGATGAGTCACAAATGCTCGCATTGATAAAAAGTTAAAAATAAAATTGAACTAAATGAAAACCTCGTAGGTCTATGATTATGCTTATTGCGAACATGTTGGTGTAATAGGCGTATGTTGATTTCCCCCTTTGTTACTGATTGTAATAAGCCAGCTTAACTAAGCTGGCTTTTCTTTTTCTGATGAAAAAAACATCATCACACTCCATTTTTGTTCCATAATGTCGCGCTTTAATATTCATAACGGAGAAACGCCAT
The DNA here is from genome assembly GCF_012641745.1 of Pseudoalteromonas peptidolytica. Lineage (GTDB taxonomy): Bacteria > Pseudomonadota > Gammaproteobacteria > Enterobacterales > Alteromonadaceae > Pseudoalteromonas > Pseudoalteromonas peptidolytica. The sequence continues at coordinate 53,304 of NZ_WEHZ01000028.1, read as the reverse complement.
AGACCAATTAGGATAATGCTATGCTTTGCTACGATGCGACGATTACACACTTAAACTTTATTGAGACACAATCACAAACGGATTATGATCTGTTAAATGAAGTGGCGAGTTCAGAGGATTTGTCTAGTATACTGACAATGTTGTTATTCGATGACACACTGTCGGATACTTTGAAGCGTCAAGTCCGACAGCAATTGAAAAGTTTAAAAGCAAAGAGTAAATAAACCCTATGTCTACACCTCCAAACATCTTACTCGTTGAAGACGATCAAGATATTGCAGAACAAGTATTACTGTTCTTTAGAGCGTCAGGATTTAAGATGTTCCATATTGCTGATGGCGCAGAAGTGGTATCTTGGGTACGCGAAAATCAACCGGATGCGATTTTAATGGATATCATGCTACCAAACCAAGATGGTGTGGAATGTATGCGGCAAATTAGGACATTCTCCGAAGTTCCTATTGTTATGTTAACAGCAAAAGTCACAGAAGCTGATCGTTTACAAGGACTAGAGGTTGGTGCAGACGATTATGTTTGTAAACCATTTAGCGCAGCTGAATTAGTGATGAGAATAAAAGCTATCTTACGTCGTTGCGTGAACACGCATTCCTACCAAAAGCCGATAGAAGTTAACCGTGATGAATTGAGTGTAAAGTTGAGCGGTTGTACTTTGGGGCTCACTAAAGTTGAGTTTGATGTATTTGCTTTGTTGTACGATGCGCCTAATCGTGTCTTCTCAAGACAACAAATTCTTGACCATATTCAGCCAGATAATTTTGATATTTCAGATAGAGTTATTGACAGTCATATTAAAAATATTAGAAAAAAAATCAAAGAATTAGAGCATTCCCCTAAAATTGTTGAATCGGTGTATGGCGCCGGGTACCGTTATAATGGCCAACAGATCACTGAATGACTAAGTGATTGAAATTTATATCTAAGGTATTATCAAAGCAGAACAACTGATGAGATTTCAATATGCTTTGGTCAATGCTTTCAACAACGCCTGCATGGTATAGTTTGGTACTGTTTGCAGGCGGTGCAGCTACCCTCCTTCCTATTGTATGGGTGATCCGCAGTACATTAAAAAGTCAGCTGCATACTCAACAAGCAACAGAATATGCCTTGCGTACTCAAATCGTTCAAGCTGAACAGGTAGTTCAGGAGCTCCGTGAACAGCAGCTACAAAGTCATGGCCAAGTACAGCAAATGCAAGCCCGCCTTAACGAACGTCAACGTCAAGCTACTGAGTATCAACAGCTTTGGCAGCGTGAGCTCGACGCCAAAGAAGAAATTCAAGCCCATGCTCATGGGCTTGAAATTGAAATGGCGAATTTACAAACCTTATTAGAGCAAAAGCAACACCATTTTGAGCAGCAACTAGCGCAACTTGAACAAGCCAAAGTACAGTTAAAAGAAGAGTTTCATAACCTTGCCAACCAGATCTTTGATGAAAAGACAGCGCGCTTTAGCCATCAAAGTAAAGAAAAAATCCAACAATTGCTGCAACCTGTCCAAGGGGAGTTAAAAGGCTTTAGGGATAAGATGGAGGCAATCCATAGCGAAGAGCTGAAACAGCGGGCTTCTTTGAAAACTGAATTACTCCATCTACAAGCTAATAATCGAGTGATGACAGAGCAGGCTGAACGCTTAACTACTGCGCTACAGGGACAGAAAAAAGCACAAGGTAATTGGGGCGAATTGATGCTTGAAAATGTGCTCGATAGTGCTGGTTTAAGACCCGGTTATGACTATCAGCGAGAAGTTAATTTTAATACAGATGAAGGAAAGTTTCGCCCTGATGTGGTGGTTTATCTGCCGCAATCTCGACATTTAGTCATCGATGCGAAGACATCGTTAAACGCCTATACGCGTTATATTAATTCAACAACTGACAGTGAGGCCAATCAGGCTATCGTAGCGCATAGCGAAGCTATTACAGCGCGTATAAAAGAACTTGGAAGTAAATCCTATGAGCGCCTCCCTGGTCTCAATTCTCCGGAAGTGGTTATTATGTTTATTCCGATTGAATCGGCATTTGTTGAAGCGGTAAAGCATAAACCAACCCTTTATCAAGACGCGCTACAACATAATGTTTTGGTTGCGACGCCAACGACTTTATTGACGAGTCTCAATATCGTGAAGCAACTATGGCGTTTTGAAGATCAAAGTAAGCATACGAGAGAGCTGGCACTACGAGCAGAGAAGTTTTATAACAAGTTAAATAACTTCTTGCATAGTATGGAGAATGTGGGCAAGCAACTTGATAAAGCGAAAGAAAGCTATGAAAGGGCATTTTCCCAGTTGTATATGGGCAAAGGAAACTTAATCAAACAGGCCGCTGAGTTTAAAGAGCTTGGTGTTGCGGTAGTTAAAGAGCTGCCAGCAGATCTAGAGGAAAAAGCGAAACTGGAGCTCGAGCCTAAATCCCCTTCTCTCTCTTCTAAAAGCTCGTAATGATCTAATACCAATGAGTATAAACTCCAAAAAAAGGCCACATACTGGGCCTTTTGTTTTAATCGGACTAAGTTACGGGGCGCTGCACTTTGCGTAATCACTATGACGCGGTGAGCCTGAGTATAAGTGCATGTATAGCGTAAACTGATTTACATCACGCCAGATATTATTCGTCGCTGGTGGGCACAGAGATTGTTCTATGTAGCCTTTTAGCGCCTGCCCCGTTAATGCCAATTCTGAGGGAATGCGAATGAACACGTTTATGTCGTCTTTACTTATTTTCATATGCGAAAATTGCCAACTGCCTACCATGTATTGCTTAGTAAAGTAGCGATTGAGGCGTTTTTCTGATTCTTCACTCAGCACTAAGTTAGCGGGAGTAGCTGTATCTTTCAAAAGTGCCCACGCACTCAGCAATGAAATTGTCATCGCGAGCAAAAAAGTCAAAATCACCATAGGCGACAGCTTGGTCTTTGGCTTACTCTGTTGTTGCTGCTGTTTAGCTCTAGACTCGACAATTTTCAGCCAGTCAGCATGTTTAAGCGTCCGTTGTGTCATCGTTTCTCTCCGTTTTCATATGCTGATATTTAAGCGTTGTAATATGGAGTAAAGATGGAGTGAATAAACATCAGACCAGTGCCAATTGAGGGTATAAGATAGATCGAAAAATTCTTTATTGTGGGTGAAAGAATAATTTTAAAATTCGCGTCTTTTCTTACGAGAGTTACTTAATTTTAGGTTGGTATCGAATAAGTAAGTGCCAACATTTTAATCGTAAATCGGATGGTATTCGTATTCAGTCTTGATTTACTCCACTATTGACTAAATTAAGTACTAGTCGGTCTTTCACTGACTCTGCGTTCAACATATTCACGGGACAAACTATGCAATTTATTAATAACAAGCTAGACAGCGCTGTTCGCAAGCCAATCTCGTTGGCTGTCGGTGCCGCGCTTCTTTCAACTATTTCAATTCACGCACAGGCAGAAAGTAATAACACTGAAGCTAAAGACAGTGTTGAAGTTATAGAGATCACAGGTACCAGAAGAAGTCTGCGCAGTGTGGCTGAAAGTACCGTTCCGGTCGATGTCATTTCGCTAGATGATATGCAAAGTACAGGTCAGCTGGAGCTAAGCCAGGTACTCACGACGATGGTGCCAAGTTTTAACTTTCCTAATTCAACACTCGCGGATGGTACTGATCACGCGCGTCCTGCTGTGCTTCGCGGGTTAGCACCAGACCATACTTTAGTACTTGTAAATGGTAAACGCCGCCACGCAGGTGCATTATTGAATTTAAATGGTACAGTTGGTCGTGGCTCAACAGCTGTGGATTTGAATACCATTCCTGCTGCCGCAATCAAACGTGTTGAGGTCTTACGTGATGGTGCTGCTGCACAGTACGGCTCAGATGCAATTGCGGGAGTGATTAACATCGTACTTAAAGATGCAGAAGAAGGCGGTAGTATAAGCGTTACCTATGGTGAACACGATACCCAGATGGCAGGTGTTCCTGACTTATTAGCCACCCGTACAGATGCTTCGGGCGATTTAGATTTTGTATTAGGTGATGACCGCAAACGCAATGACGGCGGCACCACAACCATTGGTGCTAATATTGGTTTTGCGCTAGGCAATGATGGCTTTATTAATCTTTCAGCCGAATATAGAGACAAAAAGCCAACGAATCGTTCGGGCTTTGATCCAAGAGAACAATATGCTCGTGACGACAACGGTCAATTGGACGCTCGAGAGTTTACTTTTGACCGCTACAATCATCGTTTTGGTAAAGCTGAAGTGGAAGACTTTGCGCTCTTTTTCAATGCTGGCTACAACTTAGATACTGATACAGAGCTTTATTCATTTGGTAGTTACTCAACACGAGAAGGTAACTCTGGTGGGTTTTATCGCCGTGCAAAAGACAGCCGTAATCTAACTGCGGTTTATCCAGACGGTTTCTTACCGCAAATTGTCAGTGATGTTGATGATTACTCATTCGCTATTGGCGTAAAAGGAACTCGCGGTGATTGGGACTATGATATTAGCAGCAACTATGGCGTGAATGACTTTGGTTTGGGAGTTGTAAACAGCCTAAACACCTCAATGGGCGTAACCAGTCCAACTGAATTTAATAATGGCGCGTTGATTTATTCACAGTGGTTAGTGAATGCGGACGCGAAAACAGCATTGGATTTGGGTTTACCAGACGATGTTTTTTTCACCGTTGGTGCTGAATATCGCCGTGAAAATTACGAAATTGAAGTTGGTGACGAGGCGTCTTATCTAACGGTGCTTGATGCCGAAGGTAATCCTGTGGCCGCTGGTGGTGCGCAAGTACTGGCCGGGTTTTCACCGGCAAGTGCGGTAGATGAATCTCGCCACAATATCGCTTTATTTGCAGAGTTCGATACGTATCTAACACAAGACTGGAATATCGTCTTGGCTGGTCGTTTCGAGGATTATAGCGACTTTGGCAGCACCTTTACTAGCAAACTTGCATCGCGCTATGTGGTTTCAGACAACCTATCGTTACGTGGTGCGATAAGTACCGGTTTCAGAGCACCTTCATTAGCTCAAACATCATATAAATCAGTAGCAACCGTATTTGAAAATGGCGTACCGAGTGAAGTTGGACATTTTCCGGTTGATACGCCTGCTGCTAAAGCACTCGGTGCTCGCGAGCTAGAAGCTGAAGAGTCAGTGAATGCTACTGTGGGTTTTGTGTACACACTTGATGCGTTCTCATTCACGGTAGATGCGTATCGAATTGATATTGATGACCGCATTGTACTCTCTGAGAATCTAAATGGTCCTGAGGTTATTGATATTTTACGCCAAGCAGGCGAGCTTAACACACAAAGTGTCAGGTACTTCACAAATGCCATCGACTCTCGCACTCAAGGTGTTGATATCGTTGCGACGTACAGCTTTGACCTCTCTGACTTTGGTGATTTGAGATTAAGTGCTGCGGTCAATATTAACGATACCGAAGTAACGGATGTCAAAGCGAACCCAGCAGAGCTAGAAGCCTTAGGTGACAGCTATGAATATTTTGCTCGTCGTGAAATAGCTCGATTTGAAGATGGTACACCAAAAGATAAATGGAACTTAGCAGCAATTTGGCAGTTTGGTGATTGGCAAACAACCCTACGCGCAACACGTTATGGTGAAACAACTGATTCTTCAAGCTCGGTTACAGGTGATGAAGTATTAGATGCCAAATGGATTACAGATTTGGAAGTGGCCTATAATTTAGGTGACAACTGGAAATTCGCCGTCGGCGCGAACAACCTGTTTGACCAGTATCCTCAAGATACGGTGAGTAATATTGGTTTTACAACATTTAACCAAATCTTCCCTTACTCAGCGTTCTCGGCATACAACACTGATGGCCGTTTCGTATATGGCAATATTAGCTATCGCTTTTAAATATGATTTGAAGTAATCAATGGCCAAGCAAACGCTTGGCCTTTTTTTATTTATAATTGCTATCTACCGCATGGGGAAGGTTTATTTGGATACACAGACCACCGAACTTTCCTGACTTAAGCCTAATTGTTCCATTCATTGCCTCTACTATGCTTTTACAAATAGAAAGACCTAGCCCTGATCCCCCTGTTGCCCGGCTTCTTGAAGCTTCAACACGGTACAGGCGTTCAAATAATTTGTTTTGCTCGCGCTCCAGTACCCCAGGTGAGCTATCATCAACTTGTAAGAAGAATCCAAATTTATTAACCACAGCTTTAAAGCGCACTTTGCCAGGGACATCTGTATATAAACAGGCATTTTTTGCTAGGTTATCAATCACTCGGTCTAGCTTTGGCTTATCGATATGAATATCCATATCGTCAACGTGAATGTCAGCAATAAATTGCAACTTATTACTAGTTACTAACCTCTCAACATCATACACATAGCTTTGTATTACAGTTTTGGCATCGTAAAGCTGAGGGTGGATCACTAAAGCATTATGATCTGCTTGGGAAAGCTGGTAGACATTAGATATCAGGTCGTTAAGTTGATTTATCTTATTGTTTATTTTTGCATAAGCGATGGTGCTGTCATCTATCAGGTTATGCTCCATGGCTTCAATGTGAAGTTTTAGTACACTTAAAGGCGTACGAAGCTCATGAGAAATATCAGCCAGCATTTTGTCTTTTTGTGCAATGTTTGATTGATACATTTTGGCTTTCAAAGTTGCACTTCTATGTTTTGCTATAAAAAAGCCGATAAAGAAAGTCCCCATTAAAAAAACGGCGATAGCAGTGACTAACCACATTTGTGTAGAAAGCTTAGCATTTTTAAGGTTAATTTCTGTTATAGCCTGCTTGGCCTGAGCTTTTTCAAGTTCCTGAGATTGGATTAAGGCATCAATACTAGCTTTGTAAGTACTTACCTGTTTTTGTAAGTAGTCAGCATGGATGTTCGATTGCAGCTCTGCAGCTGAATACATAAATTGGTACGCATCCGCAAAGTTGCCGTCAAGTGCTAAGGCTTGTGCTTTTAAATGGTGATATTTTTCTTGCAGTACTTCAGCTGCTTCAATTTTTATTAATTTATCGAGTGTGGGCAGTAATGTTTTTGCTTCTTTCAGTTCAGCTCTTGCAAGTCTGACTTCAAGCTCTGTAAGAAAGGCATAAAATTGTTGTAACGTGGAACTCGTTTGTGTTGCATATTCAATCGCAGATAGTGCCTCTGTTAATGCACTGTCTAGCTCAGATTTAGTAATATAAATCAATGCCGCGGTTCGATGTGCGCGACTGAGCGACACCCGAGCATCTAATTGGCGTAAAAGTTCGATGGCCTCGTTAATTTGAAGTAGTGCCTCATCAGCTTTACTGTTTTTGAATTTTAATTCCCCTAACCGCAGTGCTGTACCAGCAACATTACGTAGCTCCTTGGATGCTTTATCTGCTATCAACGCTTGTTGAAAGAAATACTCCGCATTTTCCTTGTCCCCCAAACGCACAGAAATATCTCCAAGGTTGTAAAAATTGGCACCTTGCTTTTCATACTGGTCTGTTCCTTTAAGCAGTTCATATGCCTTTAGATGATACTGCATTGATTGTGCGAGCAGGTTCCTGTGATCAGCGACAACTCCTAAGTTATTATAGGTTTGTGCAATCAAGTTTGGCTTGTTCATTGACTGTGCTGAGTCTAATGCTTTTAAATAAAAGTCTTCAGCAAGTGCTAATTTGCTGATGCTGCGATAGTTGATGCCGATCTCTCGGTATAGCTCATATTTTCTTATCTCAGTTAGGAAGAATTGCTTTTCAATAAAGTTAAGCGTTGATATCGATTTTTCGTATAAATCTTGCTTTCTATATATCATCGCTTGAAGAAAAATAGCTTGGTAGCGTGTTTCATCATTTTCGGTATTACTCAGCTCTTTGATTTTTTCAAGCGCTTCGGTGTACTGACCGGCAATTTCTAGTGCTTGTACTTCTTTTATCGTTATATTTTCAGCATTACAACTCAGCGCAAAAAATATAAGCACTGCAAGCGTGAGATTCTTAAATAGAGTCATCTTTTAAGTTCATATCGTTTTTGTCTGTCATGCAGCATTACACAAAAAAGTGAGGTAAATATGGAAAGTGTAAAGGGGGTTTACAGTGACAATTGATGTTTATCAATCATGCGCTAATAATATGATGAACAAGACTTGGAATATTCTCAGAACAAAATTTTACTAAGTAAGTTAGTAAAAATGTGACCTGTCGTAGATTTAGTTAGTAAAATTTTGGTTTGTAAAAGTGGCTTAAGTCAAAAGTGAGTATTTTTGAGCTAGGATCTTTGATCTTCATAAAAAGATCGGGATCGTTTGTTGTTGGGTTAATAAAATCCTGATCCAAATTTGATTGTTGTTAGTAAAAACATGATCTGTCTAGCAAAGGTTAGTAAAGCGGTGATCTGAGACTGATAAGCTAGTAAAAACCTGATCTAATAATCTCAAGCTCTGAAAAGGGCCTTGCGGCCCTTACTGATTTTGGAACTAAATAAATCAAATGTTAGAACTGGTTCATGGTGTTGGCTTCACCGCCAGCTTTTAGTGCATTTTCGCCAGAGAAGTATTCTTTGTGGGTGTCACCTATATTAGAACCAGCTAAGTCTTGGTGTTTAACTGATGCTTGCTCGCGACGGATTTCTTGTCGTTGCACATCGCGTACATAGGCAAGCATACCCGCGTCACCAAAATAGCCTTCAGCCAGAATATCGGTGCTTAGCGCTGCTGTATGATAAGTTGGCAGTGTAATTAGATGGTGGAAAATCCCCGCTTCTCTTGCGGAATCCCGCTGGAAGTTTTGCACCAGTCGATCAGCTTCTGTAGCTAATTCGGTTGTGTCTAATTCTGGAGCCATCAATACCTTCGCATCTGTGCTTGGATCAGGGTATGTTGATAAGTCTTTACCTTGTTCTTGCCATTGCTGGTATACCTGCTCACGGAACTTCAATGTCCAGTTAAATGAAGGCGAGTTGTTGTACACAAGCTTTGCGTTAGGTACCTGTTCACGGACGCGGTTAACCAGCTCGGCAATTTGCTCGATATTTGGTTTTTCGGTTTCAATCCATAATAGATCTGCACCTGATTGCAAGCTAGTTACACAGTCTAGGACCACACGATCTTTTTCTGTACCTGCTTTGAATTGATATAGGCCGTTATCCAAGCGAACCGGTTTTTGTAATTCGCCACCCAGCTTAATTGCCATTTCACCTTCTTGTAAATCAGCGGCTGAGGTCACAGGCGTGGTGTCTAAGTAGCTGGTGTATTGACTCGCAAGGTCGCCAGCAGCTTTTGAGACTGGTACTTTTTGCGTCAAGCTTGCACCCAATGAGTCGGTACGGGCAACGATCACGCCATCTTCAACACCAAGCTCAAGGAATGCGTATCGAACAGCGTTAATCTTAGCTAAAAAGTCCTCATGGGGAACCGTTACTTTACCTGCTTGGTGGCCACACTGTTTTGCGTCCGATACTTGGTTTTCGATTTGAATAGCACAAGCACCTGCTTCAATCATTTGTTTAGCTAATAGGTAGGTTGCTTCTTCGTTACCAAAACCGGCATCAATATCTGCAATGATAGGCACTACATGGGTTTCGAAATTATCGATTTTGTTAAGGATCTCGGTTGTGTCTTGGCCTTTGGCTTTTGCTGCATCAAGCTCTTTGTAGAGATGGTCTAGCTCTCGCGCATCGGCTTGCTTGAGGAAGGTGTAGATCTCTTCAATCAAAGCTGGAACTGCTGTTTTTTCGTGCATACTTTGGTCTGGCAGTGGGCCAAACTCTGAGCGCAGCGCAGCAACCATCCAGCCACTTAAGTATACGTAAGAGCGTTTCGTGGTTTTGTTGTGACGCTTTACTGCCATCATCATTTGTTGCGCTGTAAAGCCGTGCCAGCAACCAAGGGATTGCGTATATTGGCTGCTATCAGCATCGTATGCTGCCATATCTTCACGCATCACCTTGGCTGTATATTTTGCGATGTCCAAACCGGTTTTGAAGCGGTTTTGTAGGTGCATACGGCTGGCATACTCAGGACTGATAGACTGCCAAGTTTTTCCTTGGCTTTGACATAGACTAGAGAAATGATCTAACTGAGTTTGATACTGAGACATAATTAGCTTCCTTCGAACGGGTACTATAAATCAAATTAAGTTCTGGTTGTTTGTTACACGAAGCCACCTGATGTGAGAGTGGTTGGCTGCGGGCTTAATTAAACACTAGGCCGATAAATTAGATTTTTTAAATTTATAGTTATTATTACGAGTATATTTTTTGTGAATGAGAAAAGGGGTTCGTTTTTCCAAAAATTGTTTTATGTTTGATCTATCCCGTTCAAAAAATGTTAATCAAGGACTCTCCATGAGCAAGTATGTCACTTATTCAGGCTTCCAAATTGCGACTCCTCTGGCGCAGTTTGTCGAGCAATCTTTACTTCCCGGCACCGGGATAGCGGTAAATCAATTTTGGCAAGGTGTTGCGGATATTTTTTCGGCACTTGGTAAGCAAAACCAAGCGTTACTAAACAAACGTGATACCCTGCAACAGCAAATTGACGATTACCACCTCTCTCACCCTGATTGGCAAGCTGCTGAATATCGGACATTTCTTGAATCAATTGGCTATTTGCAGCCAGAACCTGAAGATTTTGTCATTGAAACTAAACATGTAGAACCTGAAATTGCCAGTGCTGCAGGGCCGCAATTAGTGGTACCTGTGAGTAATGCTAGATTTGCGCTAAATGCAGCTAATGCCCGCTGGGGATCTTTGTATGATGCGCTCTATGGTACTGATGTTCTTAGCGAAGAGGATGGCGCTGAACGTACTCAAGACTATAATCCAACGCGTGGATTTAAAGTTATGGCTTATGCTAGGCAGTTTCTTGATAACGCGCTGCCGTTAGCAAAGGGCTCTCACATAGAAAGTACGAACTATGCAATTCTGGACGGAAACTTGGTGATCACGCTAAACGATAGCGCTCAAGTATCATTGCAGCAGCCTGAGCAGCTAGTGGGCTATCAGGGGGAAGCACAAAACCCAAGTGCAATATTGCTGCGTCATCATGATCTCCATATAGAGATCCAAATTGATCCACATCATCCGGTCGGGCAAGCTGACAAAGCAGGGATCAAAGATGTCGTTCTCGAATCTGCACTTACGACTATTATGGATTGTGAGGACTCTGTTGCGGCGGTGGATGCTAAAGACAAAGTCTTGGTATATCAAAATTGGTTAGGTCTGATGAAAGGGAGCTTGAGTGAGACCTTCGAAAAGTCAGAGAAATCATTGACCAGGACGCTAAATACCGACCGAAGTTACGTAGATACGCAAGGCCAGCGTATTACGCTAAAAGGTCGCGCTATGATGTTTGTGCGTAACGTTGGCCACCTAATGACAACACCAGCGGTGCTGGACGCAGAAGGAAATGAGCAGTTTGAAGGGATCTTAGATGCCATCATGACAAGCACCGCAGCACTGCATGATTTGCAGGGAAATAGCCCGTTTAAAAACTCGACGGCAGCAAGTATCAATATCGTGAAGCCAAAGATGCATGGTCCTGAAGAGGTTGCCTTCACTGATACCTTGTTTAGTCGAGTAGAAGCATTACTTTCACTGCCAAAAAATACCATCAAGATGGGCATTATGGACGAAGAGCGTCGCACTTCAGTGAATTTAAAAGCTTGTATTGCTGCTGCAAAACAGCGTGTTGTATTTATAAATACCGGCTTTTTGGATAGAACCGGTGATGAAATTCATACCTCAATGTTAGCAGGCCCAGTATTACCAAAAACATTGATTAAAGGCCAGTCCTGGATAGCTGCTTATGAAGATCAAAATGTGGATATTGGTCTTAAAACCGGTTTTAGGAAAAAGGCACAAATCGGCAAAGGCATGTGGCCAATGCCAGATAAAATGGCGCTGATGATGGAGCAAAAGCAAGGTCATCCTGAGTCTGGTGCTAATACTGCGTGGGTGCCCTCTCCTACCGCAGCAACGCTCCACGCGATGCACTATCACTATGTGGATGTGTTTGCACGCCAACTTGAGATAAAAACACGCCAGCAGGCGTCACTTGATAACTTACTTACGCCCCCGTTGATGTTAGAAAACGATTTGTCTGCTGAGGATATCCAAGCTGAATTAGACAATAACGCGCAGGGCATCTTGGGCTACGTGGTACGCTGGATAGACCAAGGCGTAGGGTGTTCAAAAGTGCCAGATATCAATCATGTTGGATTAATGGAAGATAGAGCAACACTTAGGATTTCAAGCCAGCATATTGCTAACTGGTTATATCATGGGATTTGTAGTGAAGAGCAGGTAGAAAAGACGTTTAAGCGAATGGCTGCAGTGGTTGATGGTCAAAACGAAAGTGACAGCCTCTACCAACCAATGCTCAATGAGCATCAGCCTCTGAGTGAAAACCTTGCATACAAAGCTGCATTATCTTTGGTATTTGAAGGCCGAGTACAACCCAATGGGTACACCGAGCCGCTGCTTCACACCTATCGGCAAGCTTATAAGCAGCAGGCGAATTAGTACCTTTTCATTTCGATGTCACTCAAATCAAGGATTGGTTAATCTGGCCTTTTTGGTTGTTATGCTTGTGTAGAGGTAAACCTCGATCTTCGTTTGGTTTGTAGGTCGTGATTTATCACTACGAGCTTCTGCTTATATTTAGTAGTGATAGACTACATTTGCGATACGGTGACAAAAGGTACTCGTGTTGAAACACCGCTGAGTGCAATTTTGTGGATCATTTCATCTGGGGCTGTGCAGCAATCACTGAGAATACAAACATTGTACTGCTCCGCCGATTTAGATAGCGCAGTATGTGTTACACAGTTTTGTGTCATCATGCCGCAGATATATAAAGTATCGATATCTTTAGATTGGAGCAAACCGTTTAATGAAGTTTGCTCAAAGCTATCAGCGTAGGACTTTACGATATGGTGGCCGTTTTCTTGTGCTTGGCGTAGGCAATTATGAAGTTCGACACCGCGAGTGCCGGGATTGAAAAATGGTGCTTTTTCTTGTTCTGGATTAGCGATATGCTGGACATAAATGATCTCCATGCTTTGCTCTGCTGCTTTTTTGATAGCGCTGTTGATGTTTGCTAGTGTATTTTCGGTGTTCCATAACGGGAAAAGCCCTCCAGGAAAGTAATCATTTTGAATGTCGATCACCAATAGTGCACATTTGTTCATTTCTTTTACCTCGTTAGTTAATTTACAGAGGTATTGTGCTGGAGTTGTAACTTTGACTGCAGTGTCTAAAATGACATTTTTGAGTTTAAATTCGACAATACAGATGAAACTAATCAAAGTGGCGATTTGTCACTACCCTCATGTGATGAAGTCGGCTGTGTATGGTCTAGAAGAGCTGTTTTTTCTAGCTGATAGAATTTGTATCGAAGAGTCGCTGAATACCCGATTTACAACACATGTTGCCACCTTCACTAGCGCTGTAAAGGGGGATTACAATATTGTGTTATTACCGCCGAGTGTTAGTTCTGATTTTTATCTTACACCTGACCCTCAATTACTTGCTTGGTTAAATAAGCAACATCGACAAGGTGCTGTTATTGCTTCTGCTTGTGCGGGAGCATTTATACTCGCTGCCTCGGGGCTAAGTCATCAGCGTTTGCTTACTACGCATTGGGGGTTAACTGAGGAATTTAAACGGCACTTTCCTAACCAGCCTGTTGATACGCGTAAAATTTTAATAGATCACAATGATATTATGTCTGCTGGTGGCATGATGTCATGGCTTGATCTTGGATTAGAGCTAGTCAAAAAATACAGCGGTCACTTAGTTATGCGTAAGTTAGGCAAAACGCTAGTGGTAGATACTGCTCAGCGGGAGCAGAGCTACTATCATCAATTTCAACCGAATTTTCAACATGGTGATGATGCTGTGCAGCGAGCTCAGCAATACATTAATATCCATTATGGCCACAATATTTCAATTGCAGATCTGGCTGATATCGCCCTACTAACGCAAAGAACCCTACAGCGACGTTTTGCTAAGGTACTCGGACTCAATCCTAATCAATATTTGCAACGGTTTCGGGTGCAAAAAATGTGTGATTTATTAGAAAGCACGAGCAAACCATTTGATTGGATTGCGCACCAGGTAGGATACGAAGATACGACGGCCTGCCGTAAGGTGTTTAATAAGTATATGGGCTTAACGCCAAGCGAGTTTCGAAAACGTTTCTAGTTATTTGAACTTTACCTGAAGCAAAAATACTTAGCCCTGAGTAAATTGAAGATAATATGGAAAGCAGCAACAAGATTAAAGCGTTTTTAGACTTGCAGAGTTTCCGTGATTTAACGATTACTATATCTTGTATTTATCTAGGCGAAATAACTGCGGCTACGGAGCCGTTAAGTCGAGCTCCGAGTTGGGTGTCAGGATTATTACCCAAGGTGATTGTTATTGCTATGGTGACATCTATTGTAGATCTGCTACTACTGCCCCCTGTTAGCGATAGAGATATGGATAAGCCGTTAGATGAGCGGGAAAGTTGATTGCATTACCAGGGGGAAAATTTGCCTATTGGGTACTTTAGGTTGATGTGTGTATCTCGATTTTCCAGTATTCTGTTGAAGCGCAAAATTGGCCGCAAGCACTTCCATTTGAACTACTATTTGCACCACTTCATATTTTAGTGATTGCATTTCTGCTCGCTGAATTGGTCAGTTAAGGAAGGCTGCTCGTCAAAGATTGTTTGGGAGCTGTCTATGGCTGATTTACCAATAAAAAACAAAAGCAAAATGCTACGTTTTATGAGCGGAAGATGACACAAAAAGAACTTGCTAAGCGAATTGGGCGTTACGAAGCGAGCGGTTATGATCATTGAAGCTGTCAAGTATTCCCCTTCGTTTGAGGTCGCCTTTAGAATCGATCATCTATTTAATATCTATATTGCAGAGGTATGCGAATACCTGCCATGAGTTGCTAAAACATGCGCGATGTAACGGGGAGGTTACGTCACACTCTTTTGCTCCAGTGAGCATCGTTGTGTTTTTTGATTTAAATAGTTTAATAATCAGGCATTGTAATCTAGGCTTTAGGTAAATATATCGTTACTAACATCGATTGTGCCTATGTAATGAACGGAGTGTCATGCTATAAGGCCGATTGTCATAGACTTGCTCACGAGGTGCCATGGTTAAGCATTACATATCAGTGAATAACTTGATTGGCATGGCTACCTTGGTGTGGGGAGTGGTATTTACCCCTGCATATGCCAGTGAATGCAGCAAAACAGTTAATATCGGTGTTGTTGCAGATTGGCCACCGTTAACGGCTTTTGATCAGTTAGGGCCTTGGGGTCTGGATGTTGATATTGCTGAAATGGTGTTTCAACATGTCTCGATATGTACTAATTATATACGCTTGCCTTCAAGCGCTCGGACGTTTGAAGAAATGACAAAAGGGGTCATTGATGTTGCTGTGATGGTCAGCTATACCAAAGATAGGGAGCGCTACGGTGATTTTACCCTTCCCTACCGTTTTGAGCGAATGCGCTTATTCTCGTTGTCTCCTGCGATGGAAATTCCCAGTTTAGAGTCACTTGTCAAACAGACAAAAACGATTGGGTTAAGCATTGGCTCTTTCTATGGTCAAGAGCTTGCTACGTTAAAAAATGATACGCGCTACAAAGAACAGTTTGTTGGTATTGCTAGCGCGAAGCGCAGGATAGAAATGCTGATGAAGCGCCGAGTCGACTTTGTGGTTGATGATGTGATAACTGGTAGTTATTTTATTAATGAGCAGGGGTTAGACTCTGCAAAAGCTTGGCCGTACGTGGTACACGATAATCAAGTACATTTTTTGCTCAGAAATGGCGTTTTTAGCCCAAGATTAATCAGTAAAATTAACGATGCGATAGTGCAGTTAAAACCCAAAATAGAGCTATTAGTTAGTACCTACCAATCTAATCTCATCCTTGATACAACGACAGAACCCAACCAATTTACTCATCTGTTGCCAGTGCAGTCGCATTAACACCATTAATACTTGTTCAATTTGAAGGGGCAACTCTGACGCTAACTGCGTTAAAAGTTTCTTATTCAAACCTCAGCTTAACTAACTTCTTATCCTGAGTTTGGGCTACGTACTCTTCAATACTTTGGTGAATAACGTATATGGACGGTGCTTATCCATATACGTTAAAAGGTTATATGACTTTTACTTTGCGGATCCTCACAATAGCTATCATTAACATCAGCGCTACCACTGCGGTGCTTAAAGGCAACTTCCATGAACCACCTTGCGCTACCATGGTCTGTGGTTCAAATTTTGGAAAGTCAGCGATATCTTGGCGACTTACCTGTTTATCAAAAAACAAAAAGTCGTAAAAATAATGGCGAATTGTTTGGTGATAATCAGCTATTTGTTGTTGGTATTTGATTTGAAAGTTGCCACTGGTTTTGGCCAGTTCATTCAACGAAAGCTGAAAAAACAGTGCAGGAGATAGCACACTGAGCTTTTGTAACTGATTTTGACGAGCTGCATTACTGCGCCTATATGCTTCCACTTGATCTTGAACGGCAATGTCACTCATGTGTTGCTGGGCATAGTACCACTTCCAATCAAATGCTTCCCCCAGTGGTGCTGTATTACTCCATTTGCTCTCTTTAGCCACAAAAGCATCTAACGTTGCTTGCTTGTCTTGATCCCAGCCATCATTGAGTGTCATACGCAGCTGTAGCGTGATTTCAAGAGGCGCATCACTGTGGTACTGATTTGACAAATATAAGTGCACAGCCCCTGGTAACAATAGCGCTAATACCACCCAACTGCTGAGGTAAGTTAGGCTATTGAACACACTATTTTTACCGAAGCTCATGATAATGGCTGCCAGTGCAAACCAAAACACCATATACAGACTAGTTGCACCAAGTACTGTCCAGAAGAAAATATCGAAAGGTAAAGACAATAATAGTGCTGCACTGATCAGTAACAGGGCAACCATGAACCAGATCACAACAAATCGTAATGCAATTTGTTTTCCCACTAATGAAAATACACTACGAGGCATGGCATTGAGTAAGCGCCAGCGCCCAGCATGTTGCTCATCAGAAATGAGTGTGACAGTGAGTATCCCTATCACCAAAGGTAAAAAGTAAACCAATACAAACCCCAAATCTAAGCCACCAGCGCGCTGTTGGCTTGGATTGACGATTTCACGGTTATATATTTGACTCTGTAATGCGGTGGCGCGGATCTTCGCTGCGACCATTGAAGAGGAAGTTTCCCCCACAAATAATGCAGCCCATGGACTTAGCTGCCATTGTGTTGGTGCGCTGGCGTAATAAGCCAAAGAGCCAGGCTCAGGCAAAGCTTCACGGCTACTGACATGCTCGCGCTCTTTTTGAAATACCACTGTCGATTTATATTGGTCAATACGTATAGACTTGTATCCCAATGCACCTTGGTAGATAGCAAAAATACCAGATAGGAGAAACAGTACGAGTACTAGTTTATTAACCGTACCTGCAAACAAGCGCTTACATTCGAGTTTAAACAGCAGCATAAATTCTCCTTTGCATCTTGTTGGAATTTAAGAAAGTAAATAGCAGCACAACAACAATGAGTGGCAAAAACCAAGATAAGGAAAATACCTTGAGAGACCAACTTAAGCGTGGTGTGGCATAGGTAAATGCTTCAAATGTTTGCCAGTAGGATTTATCAACCCGTTGTGCCCTGTCGTTGTGGTGGTGGATTTCATGAGTGTGCAACTGATTGAGCTTTTGAATACGGGCATATCTGTGGGCTTCAGCTTGTTGCTCAAAGTCCAGAAAATGACGTGTATCGGTACGTGTTAATGCCATCGAAAAGTCTCGAACAAACAGGTATGGATTTAACCAGTAGAATTGACTGACAAATTGTTGCTGTGACTCAAACTTTTCTAGTTGTTGCTGATAATGCTTTTTGTAGATCTCAGCATTGAGCCTTTCTCCCTCTTGCATTACTAGCCCTTTGTAATTAATTGGCAGTTCTTCTACGGTTGATACGCCATATTTTTCCAGTGTATCTGCACGAAACTTACTAAAATAGGGATCATCTGGGTTATGACTGTTTCCGACTTTCCGGTTATCTAGTTTTACAGCAAGCTCGAAATCATTGCGCTTTTGATGTGGATATTGGTGATGTGCAAACTCAGCAAGCATTCTTGGCATAAGTATTGTGAGGATAAACCATATTGACGTAAGTAATACCAATGCTTGTTTTGGTGCCTTTACCGTACTTGATACAAGCAAGGTAATAGCTATCCAGAACAGGCAGTATACAAGGTAAAGCGCAAAGAGTAGTAGCAGTCTAATTGGGGCTTCCGATGAAAACTGAGCGCCCGTACTGGCAGCAAGACCGAGTGCGAGCACAAACACTGGCAAGATAAAAATAACAGACAAGCATAAATAACTCAGGCTTTTGCCTGCGATCAGTGCCCGAAATGGCACACCCATTGACATTAATTGCCGAAGAGTACCGCTTTTTTTCTCTCCACTAACACTTGCAAAGCCCAGTGCAATAATCAGCAACGGCCAGATCAGCAATAAAATATTGGCACTACTTAGCTCAGAAAAACGCAGTAATGTTCCTCCGTCCTGATCGGTGGCAAAATTGGCACTGTTTTGTTTATGTGCTTCTAAGAAGATACTGTCGCCTACCCAGGCATTAACACCTAGATCAAAGAAGCTAAGAGCGCTAGGTGGTCGAAATGCAAAGTGACCAAAATGCGCGACGCGATGTGGGTGCCGATCAGGTTGTGCATTCCATTGTTGCTCGACCAGCTGCTGCGCTTTGGTTTGCATATTCATGCTTTGTTGGTACTGCTGCCAACCAGTAAAAAGTGCAACAACCAGCAATAATTGGATCATCACAAATAATAACCATAAGACCGGACTTTTCCGCTTACTAGCCAACTCGTGACGACAAATTTGTATTATTTTATTATTCATAGACGGGACAATTCCTATTTAAAGACTAACTAGCTGCACGGATCGTCGCGGTTCCAGAGATAAGTTCGTGGTAAGTGGTTTCTAAACTACTTAGCGGTAGCTTTTTATTATCCAGTAGGGTCAGCAATTTTCCTTTATCCATAATGCCGATTTTATCTGCAAGCGTGTGTGCGCAATAAAAGTCATGAGTCACCATTAAAATAGCAGCTCCCTTATTTGCAAGCCTCTCGATGATGCGAATAAATTCAAGGGTTGCACTTGGATCTAGTCCTGAAGTAGGTTCATCTAATAACAGCACTTTTGCTTGGCGCATAATCGCAAACGCTATCCCTACTTTTTGTCTCATTCCTTTAGAGTAGTTTTTTAAAGACTGTTTTCTTGCCTGTTGTTCAAGCCCTGTTTCATCTAACGCCGCATGAATTTGGGTTTCACTGACAGTTAGCCCAGCAAGGCTTGCCAAGTATTTGAGGTTATCAATGGCATTAAACTCTTGATATAGGTTTACCTGCTCTGGTAGATACACCAACTTATCTTTGCTATTGGTATGCTGATTTACCTCCACACCATCAATCAGAGCCTGTCCACTATCGGGCTGTAAAAAGTTAAGAAAAATATTTAATGTTGTGCTTTTTCCCGCGCCGTTTGCACCCAACAAACACATGATCTCACCTTGCTCAACTTTAAAGCTCAGATCCGTGATCACCCGTTTTCCCGTAAAAGATTTTGTTAATTGTTTGGCTTCTAACACAAAAAACTCCCTGATGTGATTAAAACCACATGTGCAAAGTGATGCCTTGGGGGTAGGAATACAGAGCGCATGTGGTCAAATTGTAGAATGACATGTTTGGTTATAACATATCATCTTTTATCTAAATAGGAACAGTTTTTATTTGCTGCGTTAGCATATTGGTACCAGAAAGCTAGCCGTGCCCGCAAAAGCACCACCCTCTACACGGATCTGTGCATTTTTATAGTAAACAAGGTCGTTTGATAATTGTTTTTTGCAGTGTTTAGGAAAAAACCCCTCAAATTTGACGGCTTCAGTGGTATTGATGGTGCGTTTGAACTTAATGTCTAGATCTCTTAGGTAGACCTCTCCTACTTTTTCGGTTAGTTGGTTATCCCAACACCCATAAATAATACCGAGCTGAGAGATCCAAATCATGGCGCTTTGTGCGCTGAAATGAAAACGACCATCTCCTGGCATTTGAAAGTGCTCAACATTAACGCGCCCCTCAATATATCCAGGTTCCAACGACACGGAACTGAAAGACATGCGCTCTTCACGCCAGCCATTTTCAAGATAGTCTGACATATAGGCTCGTTGCTGCGCTTGAGTAAGTTGAATCATGGTTAACCCTTACTTTGATGTAGATGGATTGGTTGTTTGAATGTGGTTGTTAACTTGGTGTGCAGACATAAACATAGTGTTAAGTAAAGCCGTGCCGACACCGATTATGATCAGGCTATACCAAGCGAGATAGTCGTGATGAGCCGTGTAATCAAAGGCTGCCCCTACTACACTGCTACCAATGATTAACCCTGCACCTGCAAATAAATAGAAAAATCCGTAATGTGTTGCGACCGATTTATCTTGTGCAAGTAAAGATATTTGACTCATGATAAATGGGAAACTCACCATAGTGCCGAGTGTAAATACAGTCGCTAATAGACTAAGTGGTAAGTAATACAATATGCCCGATTGATAAGGCCAATCTACAAGCAAGGTGGCAAATGATAATCCCATTAGTGCAATACCTATACTGATCCACTGACTCGGTGACAACCAGCGTTCACATAAACGGGTGACCGGGAACTGAAAGCAGATTGAGATCAGCGCGCATAATGTTAATACCCAAGCGACTTCTTTTGTTGTACCTGACTGACTTACAATGTGAAGCGGGATCGCAAACGAAATCTGATTTATTAACATAAAATAGCCAGACATGATCAGTGAGAACAGAATAAACGGGCGATTACTCAACACACCTTGGATCATTGCCCGTACACCCGTGCTATCTGCGTTAGGTTGTGCGGTTTCTTGGTGTTTGGTTGTGGATTTATCGTTTAGTAATACAGTAAAAATGAGCGCAAAGAGTGCAAAAGGCAGTGCTGACACTATACACAAGGTATCAAAGCTAACACTTATCAACATCAGACCACAGACTGGGCCGAGTAATTCTCCCCCATTTCTGGCAACACCAACCAGCGCAAACATTTGCGCGCGACTCAGCTCGGTTTGCTTTGAAAAGTAAGACTGTGCAGCAGGAGTGAATAACGCCCCTGCAAACCCGGTTAAAAAGGCAGCTAAGAAAAGCAGTTCAACAATATGAGAAAACAAAAACAGACAAAAACCGAGTGCTCGTAGGAGACACCCGACGACAATAAGCTTTTTCACTCCAAATAAATCAGCCAATAATCCGCCAACTAAAAATAGCCCTTGTTGGCAAAACGAGCGTACACCTAAGACCAAGCCAACCAGTGTCGCGCTTAGTAATAGATCTTGTTTTAGGTAGCCTGCTAAAAATGGAATTAGCATGTAAAAGCCAAGGTTGAATATAAAGGCTGCAAACAGCATCCAGCGGTATTCACTGCTAAGTTTGAGGTAGGTGTTAAACATAGAGATCATAGCTAAATCGGTTTTTGTGCAATCAAAATAGAATGGAAATTGTCAGCATAGGTTTGAATTTTTAGTTTCAGTTGAAACGGTGCTAACCCTGATTCATCAACACTTGGATATAACAATGTCCGTAAATTGAATGCTGTTCTTACCACGAGTTGTGCGCCGGGGCGCATTTGCTCAAATAAATGAGTGATGATGCTGTTTTTAATTTGCTCATCACCGACCAAAGCGGCGAGCCAGATCACATCGTATTTCGCCAAATTCTGTTGTTGACAAATATCATTGTGAATGAAATTCATTTCGTTGCCACTGGCAAGAGCATCACAAACCTGTTTGCCTAACAATAAGTCATCTTGTTGAATATCTAGGTTATCAACCTGTAAGCCCGCCTGATGTAGTGCCAGCGAAGTAAGTGGCAACGCGCCTGAGCCCACCATTAGTACATGCTCTATGGGCTGCTCTGCTAAAGATTTGACGGCGTTTATCTCAAGCCCTGTCGCACGCTGATAGTGATTAAAATAAGGATACTCTTCAATCAGGAGTTGTTGAGCTGCGGTACTAGCCACAAGGCGTTGTGCCCAGTGCTGTTCATATAAACTGGATGCCATACTAAACAGATGTTGGATTTGTGGCTTCACTGCTTCTATTTTGGCTTGTGCTAACACTTGTGTGGCAAATTCACTGCCATGTTCGTTCGATAACAACCCTAAAAATTGGTCAAACGTAGCCATTGTTTGCGCATTTATCGTCAACGATTCCATACTGTGAATATGCTCATACATTGCCACAATTTGTGAAGCATGGTCTTCAACGTGATTCATTAAAGTCATAAGTAAGTCACTACTATACTGTTCCTATTTTATGTTATAACATAACTCACTGGTTATTTATGTGTAAACAAAATTATTTAAAAATTTTTATCTAAGTGAGAGGCTTAGTTAATTTAAAAACAAATAATTTACTATTTTCACAAGGCATCATGTTGAGAATTTTTGATGAAAGAAAATAAAAATAAGTCTCTTTATCATAAGTTTAGGGGGAGAGTATCTGCCCTAATACTCGTATTGTTGGTGGGGGTCACAGCTTGCTTTGCATTGTTTGGGGTGACAAAAGTACCTGCCAATACGCACACATCGCAAGCGGTTTTTCCTTTGGTATCAAGTGTACCCATAGCTGTTACTGATCATCAAGTAAGCTTGTCACTATCGGGAATATTAAAGCCCGCAGAGCAAACAGATGTTGCATTTGAAGTTTCAGGAAAGGTTGTATGGCTGCATGAGGCGTTTGTTGTTGGGGGAATAGTTAAAAAAGGGGAGGTGCTGGCGCGACTAGACCCGTTTGATTATCAGACCCAACTTTTAAACAAGCAGGCTGAATTGGCATTGGCACAATCACACTTATCTGAACAGTTAGCACTGGCAAAGGTTGCAAAAAAAGAGTGGGAAAATAACCCTCATGTTACAGAGCTTGCGCTGAGAGAGCCTCAAGTATCCAGTGCTAGAGCACATCTTAAAGCGGCTGAAGCTGGACTTGCTCAGGCACAAAAGAATCTAGCTAGAACAAAGTATTACGCACCCTATGATGCGTTAGTCACACGTCGTGATACTGGACTTGGGCAGGTGATTAACATCGGTCAGCAGCTCGGTATTGTGGTTAATCTGAGCTATGGAGAGCTGCACGTACCTATCGCTCAATTTGATTTGCCATTTTTGCCACCTTTGCCTGTATCTGAAGTGACAATTACAGCTGATGATATACAGCGTGTAGGCACACTAACACGCCATACAGGGCTATTAAGTGAGCGCACGAGAATGGCTTACTTTCTAATAAAAGTAGAAGATCCTTATGCCTTACACAGCACGTTACCCGCGATACACTTTGGTCAGTTCTTACAGGCACAAGTGCCTGGTAATATACTGAAAAATGTATTGAAAATTCCGCAGGAGTGGATAAAAAACGAAATGCTCTGGTTAGTGAGTCCAACGCAACAGCTAGTACAGTTTCCTGTTAATGTGCTACGCAGGGAGCACAATAGTGTATTGATAAGCGCACCACCGTATACCGACCACCAGCTGGTTACTCACTTACCTGACTATCCTCAAGCCGGCATGCAAGTTCGCACTAATACGGCGCATACGCAATTGGCTGTTAAAGGAGATGAATAATGGGTTCGCAAGGTAAACTCATTAGCTATTTTGTACACCACCCTGTCGCGGCTAATTTGTTAATGCTGTTTATTGTTTGTATGGGGCTATTGAGCTATCAAGGGATCCAACGACAAACCTTTCCGGTATCTGAA
Source organism: Pseudoalteromonas peptidolytica (assembly GCF_012641745.1). Taxonomy (GTDB): domain Bacteria; phylum Pseudomonadota; class Gammaproteobacteria; order Enterobacterales; family Alteromonadaceae; genus Pseudoalteromonas; species Pseudoalteromonas peptidolytica. Next base: position 29,454 of record NZ_WEHZ01000028.1, on the reverse strand, counting down.
AATAATAAAATCGTCGTTACAGCCACGTTATTGGGTGCACCTGCTAACGAAATTGAAGAAAACATACTGGTCAAAATAGAGCAAGCACTACAGTCACAGGTTGGTATTAAGCGTCTCACTAGTTTTGCTTCAGCTTCCAGAGCAAAGATAGAAATTGAATTAGAAAATGACCAAGATTTGGCGTATCGCCTAGACGAAATCAAGATGAAATTAGATGCTATCGCGACATTTCCTACCGCTATGGAACCGTTGCAGATTGTTGAAAGTGCTCAGCGTCAACGGGCATTAAGTGTTGTGTTATCTGGAGCTGATGACCCACTTGAGCTGAAAAAGCTCGGAAACGAGTTTAAACAGGAGCTGCTGCAACTAGAGGGAATATCACATGTAGAGGTATCAGCACTCCCTGATTATGAGGTAGCCATTGAGCTGACTCCACTCAAACTACAAAAATACGCGCTGAGCCTATCTGAGGTCGTACAGGCAATTCAAATGAATGCAGATAACTTATCAGCGGGTCAAATAAAAACGGCTAGAGGTAATATTTACCTGCGACTAGCACAGCGTGGTTATCAGGGTAATGATCTGAAAAACATACCCATTATTACAGGACCGTTGGGGGAAATTGTTCGACTTGGCGATATTGCAATTATCAAAGATGGTTTTCAAGAAACGTTAGATGCGGGGCGCTTTAATGGCCAACAAGCAGTTTACATAATGGTGCTTGGCGAAAAGGCGCAATCGCTCACCGATGTTGTTGCGCAAGTAAAAGCTTACATTGACTTCAAACGACAAGCTTTGCCTGAACATCTTCAAGTGTACGAGTTTGTTGATGTCACAGTGTACCTTGATGGTCGACTATCCATGATGCTGAATAATCTTGCGCAAGGTGCCCTTTTGGTATTTATTGTTTTGGCCGTGTTTTTACGCACCAAACTGGCTGTGTGGGTGATGTTAGGTCTACCTGTTGCGATGCTTGGCGCATTTTGGTTAATGCCGATATTTGGTATCACTATGAATTTAGTTTCATTATTTGCGTTTATCATGGTGCTGGGCATAGTGGTGGATGATGCTATTGTGATTGGAGAGAGTATCTGTGAGCAGACTGAATTAAACGGCCATTCTCCAGCACAAGTGGTACAAGGTGCAAAAAAAGTGGCAATGCCAGCTACTTTCGGCGTGCTCACGACAGTCGCTATTTTTATGCCGTTTATGTTCAGTAGTGGGCCGAACTCCGGACAGTTTATTGCTATCGCAGGGGTTTGTATTTTGTGCTTATTATTTAGCTTGATCGAATCTAAGCTGATCTTGCCCGCTCATCTAGCCTCAGTTCAACTCGCGCCAAAACCAAAGACGCATTGGCGTCAACGCTTTAATGACCGTTTTTATTCCCTATTGCACCACTATTATGCGCCCCTTCTGAGACGCTGTATTCACTATCGTTATGCTGTGATAGTAGGTTTTGTTTGCCTGTTAGTATTTTCTATTTGCTTATTAGCCAGTGGTTTACTGCGCTTTACTGCGGTACCAAAAGTACCACACGATTACCCTTCAATTAATATTCAGATGGATCACGCTGTATCTGAGGCGCAAACGCTTGCTGCGGTTGAACAAATTGAAGCTCTCATCGTGCAAGTTGAGCAGGATATTCAAGCCGAGACGGGCAAACCTATGATGGACGCAATGTATACCCGTATTGACCACCTAAAAGAGGCTGAGGTAGTAGTACCTCTAGTAGCCGAAGCGTTACGTCCCTTTGATACGTTTGAGCTGGCAAAGCGCTGGCGAGCGCAATTACCAGATATACCAGGGGTGAAAAAGCTGACAATAGAGTCTGACGTAATTGATATTGCTGAGAAAAGTGATATTGAATACCGTTTATATGCCCCTGACGCAAGCACATTGTATGCTGCCAGTCGTGACTTTGTTGATAGGCTTAATGGGACCGCTGGTGTTTATGGGGTTTACTCATCATTAGATAGTGCGCAGCTTGAATATCAAATCCAGCTAAAGCCACTCGCATATCAGTTACAGCTCAGTGCAAAAGAGGTGACACGACAAGTTGCTGCTCATTTTTATGGTATTGAGGTGCAGCGAGTAATGCGTGAAGGCCAAGAAGTTGTATTTAAAGTACGCGGAACAAAAGCCCAGCGTCATCAATTGAGCGCCCTTGCCTATACACTGATTACTTTAGATAACGGCGAACAGGTCTTTTTTGGTGATATTGCCAACACAGTAGCGGTGCCTGGCTTATCAGACATCACTCGGGAGCAAGGTTATCAAGTCGCAACAATCAGCGCGGACGTTGATGAGCAGCATAATACAATTAGTAAGGTGGTCGAACAGATTGAATCACAACTTTTACCTGCACTCAGTCAAGCACACAGTGGGCTTACCACTCAGCCTGGAATAGCGCTTGAAGATCAGCGCCAAGAGCAAAGTGAGGTACTGACGTTTGGGCTGATTGGATTGTTGGTGGTTTACTGTTTATTGGCACTTCCTCTTAAAAGTTACCTTCAGCCAATAATCGTGATGTCTGTGATCCCCTTTGCTGCTGTGGGCGCATTGTGGGGGCATTACTTCCTTGGCTATAGCTTGAGTATGATGTCAGTCTTTGGCATCGTTGCTGCAGCTGGGGTGGTGATCAATGACTCTTTAGTCATGACCGATGTTGTGAACACGCAGAGATCCGTAGGTCAAAGTACTAAATCAGCGGTGCTCCAGGCTGGGATTGGTCGCTTTCGTGCCATTTTACTTACTTCATTGACAACCTTTCTGGGACTCGTCCCCATTATGTTTGAATCAAGCTTACAAGCTCAATTTGTGATCCCAACAGCGATTTCTTTGAGCTTTTCAGTATTATTTGCGACGGTTGTTACTTTAATAATGGTGCCGTGCTTGTACATGATGTTAGAAGATATTAAGCAGGTATTTCTCTATGGATTTAAAAAGTCTGTCGATGGCGCAGCTTAAGGACTCCAAGCTCTGCTTTTAGCGCATAAAAAAGCCCAAAATGTATTTGGGCTTGAGACTTAAAGGTCAGGCATGTGCCTTGTTGAAGTAAAAAGAGTGTGTCCAGTCAAGGGAGAGCGTGGACACACAAAATGGCGTTAATTAGAACTGATAAGACGTCGATAGCAGCACCTTACGAGGCTCACCAGGCTGTACCCACATCTGTGAATATGAATTAGTAAAATGCTCGCGGTCAAAGGCGTTATGTACCTGCGCTTTCACAGACCATCTGTCACTGATTGCATACTCTGCAAATAAATTGACTGTAACATAAGAAGGAAGGTAAAAATCGCTACCACGCTGGCCTAATCGCTCATCGACATATTGCGCACCAACACCTGCGGACAAAGTATTACCATACACGGTGTATTGCTGTCGTAATTGTATGCTCGCCGCATTTTCTGGAATATTAAGTAGATCATCACCCTTTCTGATGGCTACACCTAATCCTGTATCTATAGAATCTTTACTGACCTGCGCATCTAGATAGGTATACGAAAATTGAATTTGGGCATCAGCAGGCAATTGACCGATGATATCCAACTCAACCCCCTCACTTGTGGCTTCACCAATCGCCGCGCTATATCCAGGGTTTTGTACGTCCGCCACAATGATGTTGCTTTGTTCACTATCAAAGTATGTCAGTGTAATGTCGACATTGTTGTCTAATAATGACCACTTACTACCAACCTCTATTGATTCGCTTTGGTTTGGATCAAAGCCGTTTCCTAGATGATCAGTGCCAAAATTTAAGCGGTATCCTTCACCGTATGTTGAGTAGAGCGACCAGTTATCATTGAGCTGATACACCACACCCATTTGTGGGCTAAAGTGCTGTTCAGATTGATCTGCACTTTTCATGCTTATCTTGTCATCGGTGGTCTGTTTTAGCCAGTCGAAGCGACCACCAATACGAATTTGCAGTGCCTCAGTCAGAGCGATTTGATCTTGAATATAGATACCTGTCGCCCATTGATTTTGCTGGCGAATAATGACTGGGCTTGGGGTTGGTGAAGGATATTGACCATACACTGGTTGATGGATGTTAATCGCATACAACTGTGCATCGGTTGGGTTAGTACTTAAAGCGGGAGCTCGAGCAACGCGATAATCACGGTCGAATTCAAAACGGTCATAATCTACACCAACAATGATATGATGCTTAATTGACCCTGTCACTAAATCTCCAGCGAGTTCGAAGCGTGCAACATATTGATCGGTATCGTAAGCACGTTGGCGATGTTGGCGTGTCAGCGTTTGAAAATCACGATACAGTTTTTGTCTTGACGGTGAAATATCGGCATCGCTCGATAGACTATCTAATTCTGTTTGTCTAAAAGCCAGTGCAGAGCTCAGTTGCCAGTCATTATTTAAATCATATAGCCATTGCAGTTGATGACCGTGCACCATTGTCGTGGTGGGGCCATCTCCTGGCTCACCAAGAAAGCGCTCGATTGGCATAAAATCAAAGTTGCCATTGGGTGCTATGATCCCGCGGTCAAACGGGATCTCTTGCTCTGCATACTCAAAATCGTACTGCCAGCTTGAGTCTGAGCTTTGATCAAACACAAACGATGCCATCATCCCGTGTTTTTGGGTTTCGATGGTATCACGAAAGCTCTCCTCTTCTTCGTAGAAACCAATGAAGCGACCTGCGACTGAATCAGAAAATACAGTATTTATGTCACCTTCTATTCTACGGTGAGCCCTGCTGCCTGCGGTGAGCTCTATTTCACTAGATGATTGGAAAGTTGGCTTTTTGGTAACAAGGTTAATTGAACCTCCTGGCTCACCACGACCAAATAAAGCCGCTTTTGGTCCTTTTAATACCTCAACTCGCTCGATACCAGAAACATCTCTTGGCCCTGAGAATCCTCGTCCAGCATTAAAGCCATTGACTAAATAACCACTTGGGACGTTTTCATCACCAAAAAAGCCTCGGATAGCAAAGCTGTCCCAAAGGCCACCAAGGCTATTTTGGCGACTTACAGAGGCTGACATGTCCAGTACCTGTGTTAAATCTGTGATACCCGTTTGTGCCATCAACTCAGCGTCAAACTCGAATATAGCCTCGGGAGACATTAGATGGGTAAAATCACCACGATAGGCTTGGCGTTCACCTGTAACTTCAATGGTTTCGATGCCATTATCGGCAGATACTGAGAATGCTGCCAGTAAAGACACGGCAATCACACTTAAACGGCAAGTAGAGTGAAAGGGAGTCATTATCAATCCTTCATTATGATATAATATAACGTTTGTTTGTGGTGACTGTACCATGAATGAGGTCAAGTGTTAAGCAGTAATCAATGTCGCGTATTCGTGATATAAGTATTGTGTCATTGTTGCTAAAAATAGTAATAAATGTGGGAATTTTATACAGTAAAGCGCATCGCTCTTCACGAAGAGAATTAGTTGTTAAAGCGATAAGTTATCGCAAATACCTGCAAAATATCAGATTTTTAAATTTTTTTTGAGATTTTTTGTAATCCTTCAAAACCCCTTAGCTATCATGGGATTAACCTAGGTACAAACGTCAAAAAATTGGCTTTTTACAAAAAGTCAACCTTGAAGTCTCATCTTGATCACCCTAAGCTTTATTTTAATTGAACGGTCAATTAATAAAAGCTATGCCAAAAGTCGGAATGGAACCTGTTCGTCGTCAGCAGCTAATTGACGCCACGCTAGAGTCAGTTGCCGAGTTAGGATTACAAGCAACCACAATTAATAGTATCAGCAAAAGAGCGGGGCTCTCTTCGGGGATAATCAGCCACTATTTTGGTGGTAAACAAGGCTTAATTGAAGCAACCGTACGCTACTTATTAAACAGTCTAAAATATAGTTTGTTAGATAAAACCTATGGCGGTTGTAGTGCTGAACAGCGATTGATGTACATCGTGGAAGCTAACTTTGCCATGGTGCAGCAGCAGTCCAACACGACGCGTACTTGGTTAAGCTTTTGGGCCCAATCTATGCACGATAATGAATTACACCGACTACAGCACGTCAACAGTCGCCGATTGCAAAGTAACTTAGCAGTGTCATTGGCTGCTTTTATGCCAAGAGCTGAGGCAAAAGAAGCGGCAGAACTTGCCGCAGGCATGATTGACGGGCTATGGCTTAGAGCCGTATTAAGTAAAGCCGACCATCACGCGTTTCATCACAGCGAAACGCTCGCAAAACGCTACATTCAATCACTTATTAAGCAGTTTGGAGGATAATGTGACAGTCCCTGTATATCAAAATTTTATTCATGGCCAATTTTTGGCGAACCACTCAGGCGAAAAGTTTGCAGTAAAAAATCCAGCAACGGATGAAGTGATCTACGAAGTAGAAGTTGCTGATAGCCATATTCAGCAAGCTGCAATTGAAAGTGCCAAAGCAGGTTTTGCCCTTTGGTCGGCAATGACGCCAATTGAGCGCAGCCGCATCTTACATAAGGCTGTGTCGTTATTACGTGAGCGTAATGATGAACTTGCCAAAATTGAAGTGTTGGATACAGGTAAACCTTGGCAAGAGGCAGAATGTGTAGACATTCAAACTGGCGCTGACGTGATTGAATATTTTGCAGGGTTGGCACCCGCTCAGACTGGAAGCCAGCAACCTGTCGGCGGTGATTTTTTCTATACTCGTAAAGAACCATTAGGTATCTGTGCCGGCATCGGAGCGTGGAACTATCCGCTGCAAATTGCATGCTGGAAGTCAGGCCCTGCGCTGGCAGCTGGTAATGCACTGATCTTTAAACCGTCTGAAGAAACGCCGCTTGGCGCGGTAAAGTTGGCTGAAATATTTATCGAAGCAGGTGTCCCTGCGGGCGTATTCAATGTAGTGCAAGGTGCCGCTGAAGTGGGTCAATGGCTCACAACACACCCTGATATTGAAAAAGTCTCTTTTACCGGTGAAGTTGGCACGGGTAAAAAAGTCATGCAAAGCGCATCGAGCAACTTAAAAGAAGTGACCATGGAGCTTGGTGGTAAATCTCCTCTTATCATCTTCGAAGATGCGGATATCTCTCAAGCAATAAGTGCGGCAATGTTGGGCAACTTCTACACTCAAGGTGAAGTGTGTACTAACTGCACGCGCGTATTTGTACATCGCAGTGTATATGATGCCTTCTTGGCAGAGCTAAAACAGCGCACTGAGCAAAATATCATTGCCGGTGATCCACTCGATCCAAACGTTAACCTTGGTGCGTTAATCTCAAAACAACACCAAACCTTGGTGATGGACTATATCGCAAAAGGTAAAGCCGAAGGGGCAACTGTACTGACAGGCGGTGAAGCCATCAGTCCTGCATCTGCACCAAACGGCTACTTTGTTGCGCCGACGATATTTATCGACTGTCATGATGAGATGACTATTGTGAAAGAAGAAATCTTTGGTCCAGTGATGTCTGTATTGGTATTCGATGACGAGGAAGAAGTCATTCAGCGTGCGAACAACACCCACTTAGGTCTGGCTGCGGGTGTATTTAGTAAAGATATTAAACGTGCACACCGTGTGATCCACCAGCTAGAGGCTGGTATTTGTTGGATCAATAGCTATGGTAACTCGCCCGCTGAAATGCCAGTTGGTGGCTATAAGCAGTCTGGGATCGGTCGTGAAAATGGCGTAGAGACACTAGACCAATATACCCAGACAAAATCTGTGTATGTAGGTATGAGTGATATTGAAAGCCCATTTTAATCGAGGAGTACTATGACTGATTTTGATTATATTATCGTAGGTGCGGGTTCTGCCGGTTGTGTGCTTGCAAACCGATTGTCAGAAAACCCCGCGCACAAAGTATTGTTACTCGAAACGGGTGGTAGTGATAAGAGCATTTTTATTCAGATGCCAACCGCGCTATCTATTCCAATGAATACCGATAAATATGCTTGGCAGTTCCATACAGAGCCTGAACCGCATTTAGACAACCGCGTTATGCATTGCCCTCGCGGCAAGGTGCTTGGCGGCTCATCGTCAATCAATGGCATGGTGTATGTGCGTGGTCACGCAAAAGATTTTGATGAGTGGCAAGACCACGGTGCACAAGGCTGGGATTATCAGGCTTGCTTACCTTATTTCAAGCGCGCTGAGTCTTGGTATTTAGGTGGCGATCAGTACCGTGGTGAACAAGGTCCGCTTGGCACCAATAATGGTAATGAAATGGCAAATCCGCTCTATCGCGCGTTTATCAGTGCAGGAGAGCAAGCAGGTTATGCCTTTACCAAAGACTACAATGGTAAGCAGCAAGAAGGTTTTGGCCCAATGCACATGACCGTCAAAGACGGTAAACGCTGCTCATCAAGCAGAGCTTATTTGGACCCTATCAAGCATCGTAGCAATCTGACGATTGTAACGGGAGCACTGGTACAAAAAGTGTTGCTAGAGGAAAAAGTTGCAACGGGTGTCGAATATAGCGTGAAGGGCAGCCTGAAAACCGCGAATGCGGCGAAGGAAGTGATCTTGAGCGCAGGTTCAATTGGCTCACCACATTTACTACAACTATCTGGCATTGGTGATAAAGACGCGTTGACTGCCGCAGGCGTTGAAGTGAAACATCACTTACCAGGTGTGGGTAAAAACCTACAAGATCACCTAGAATTCTATTTTCAATATAAGTGTAAGCAGCCGATCACCTTAAATGGTAAGTTGGGACTGATTTCTAAAGGCTTAATTGGTGCCAGGTGGTTGCTTGATAAGTCAGGTCTAGGTGCAACTAACCACTTTGAATCTTGTGCCTTTATTCGTTCGAAAGCGGGCGTTGAGTGGCCGGATCTTCAGTACCACTTTTTACCTGCTGCTATTCGCTATGATGGAAAAAGTGCATTTGATGGTCATGGTTTTCAAGTTCATGTTGGCCACAATAAACCAAAGAGCCGTGGTGAAGTCACGATTAAATCGGCGGATCCAAGGGTTGCACCGAAAATACAGTTTAACTATTTAGCTGAGCAGGAGGATATCGAAGGCTTTAGAGCTTGTGTTAGGTTGACTCGTGAAATCATTGAGCAAAGTGCATTTGATGATTTTAGACAAAGCGAGATCCAACCTGGTGAGCATATCCAAACCGATGAAGAGATTGATGCCTTTGTGCGTCAAGCGGTAGAAAGTGCCTACCACCCTTCTTGTTCATGCAAAATGGGAGAAGATGAAATGGCCGTTGTAGACTCGCAAACTCGCGTTCACGGTGTACAGGGTTTACGCGTTGTCGACTCTTCTATTTTCCCCACAATCCCCAACGGTAACCTCAATGCGCCAACCATTATGGTTGCGGAAAAGGCTGCGGATATGATCCTTGATAATCCGCCATTAGCCCTTGAGGAAGCAGAGGTTGTCATGACACAAAACTGGCAACAAGTTCAACGTAGTTCGGAGATGTAGTTTCGCCACTCGTATGGGAAAGTTCGTGCCCCATATGAGGCCTGCAGTGGCATACAGTGCAAGTAGTTTGCACTGTATTAATGCGGGAATAACGTACATAAAAACAACGGAGAAAAAAATGAGTTACTTCTATCTATTTTGGGAGGGTGACAATGACAGTATGGCTTAGTGCAGGCATCATTTTCACCCTATTAGCAGTCGCCTTTATCTTATTAAAATGGGGAAATGTTCAGTGCGTTGGTGTTACACCAGTTAAAACGTTCACTTTTATTGCTATTTTATTTACTTCTGGCCTCGATGTTGGCCTGATCATGTTTCCGCTTACGGAGTTTGCGGGTTACGCAGACATAAAAGCAAGCCCAGAGTACGCATTTACAAATCCTCTGGCCATAGAGTTTGGCTTTTGGGGGTTTTTAATCTGGGGGTTCTACTTTCTTACGTGTTTTTATTTCTGCGTAATAGAGCCCAAAGTGAAGTTCTTTGAAATTCCTTGGGTTAAATTCATTAATAACATCGTTATTATTGGAACTTGCGCGTTTACCGCTTTCTTATTATTGTCTAATCTACCTTGGTATTTACCTAGCTTAGGAGATGGCGAGTCAATTATTCCGAGTTTCTATTTAATCGTGTTTGCAGCGATCGCCTTTGCCGTTTACTCAAGTACCAGCCTTAAATACGTGCGCTTTTTAAGCATCACGACGACCTGGGTATTTATTGGCCTGATCGCCTTTATGTGGGCATCAGCGTTTGTTTTTGGTGACAGTGCAATGTCGAGTTATACCAATAATCTGGCGCTCATCGGTGGATACTTTGCCAATATTGATCAGTTCATATTACCACTTAATGATTATCATGAATTTTATCTATTTTGGTGGTTTGCTTGGAGTATCATGATAGGGCAATTTACATCACGTTTTGTTGGCGGCTTGAAGACGTATCAAGTGTTGGCGGCGATGCTTATATTCCCTTCTATCCCTATCGCAGCATGGTTTAGTGTGCTTTATCACTATCATGAGGCTGGGATCCCAACTGCTGGCATTAAGAACTTTGCAATGGTGTTTGTGGGTATCGTGTTTGTGATCAACTCACTTGACTCGCTGATCCGTTTATATACTGATAATTTGAATTTAACAGTTAGTCGCCTTGGTAAAAGGAACTATATTTTACTTAACATAGTTGCACTATCGCTGCTTACCTTGTTATTTAAACTAAACTTTTTGCAGATCCAATGGGTTGGTGCGCTGGTCATTGGCTTGTTCTTCTCGTGTTTTGCGTACATTGCTTATAGCAAATTCAAAACCGTGAGCAAGATTGATAGCTCACCAAAAGACAACCTTATCGACTTTAGAAAAATTGAATCTGTAAATTAGGGATACAACGATATGACAACTTTAAAGAAAACGCTTTGTGCAATACCACTTGTATTTGCATCCAATTGTGCACTGGCTGATTGGTCAGCAACACTAACAGGTGTGTCTGATTATACTTTTAACGGTGTGAGTCAAACTCAGAACGACCCTGCGCTACAAGGCAGCATTGATAAAGCGTTTGCCAACGGTGTATATGCTGGAAGCTGGGCGTCTAATGTCGATTTTGGTGGTGACACTGATGTAGAGTGGGATTTTTATGTTGGTCGCTTCGTCGAGTTGAACCAAAGCTGGAGTGTTGATTATGGCATTGCCTATTACTCATATCATGGTGGTGATGATTCGAGTGACGGCAACTATCCTGAGATTTACACAAAATTTGGTTACAGCAGTGAGTTTGGCCAAACAGAATTTAACTTTTGGTATAGCTGGGATTACTTTGGTACTGAGGCGGGTCATACTATTGCGATGGTGGCGCATACTTTTGAAATTGCACCAGGCCATGCGTTAAGAGCTAGCTTTGATGTGTCCAACTCCCTTGATGGAGATAAGTATAGTTGGGATGGCACTGGTAAGTCATACAACCATTATCGATTAGCTTATCAAACGGCATTGCAAGGTTTTAACATTGAAGTAGCAGCAGAGAATACCAGCCTAGACTGGGATACCGCTGACGAGCGTATCGTTTTGTCCTTATCAAGGACCTTCGATTTATAAGGCTTTGTAAGCGTCACTTGATGATGACCGAAATACCAGCCTAATTTAGGCTGGTATTTTTTTTGGCTATCGACACGGTTTTCTCGCCTCAAAATAGACCACTTAATTAAGATAATTGGTATAAGTAACTGGTATGACTAAAAGAGTGACGGGAAAGTTGGCTGGATTTTTTGGTGTAGTGGAAAAGTGAAGTGCAGAAAACGATATTGTTTATTTAATGTTAAATATTGTTTTACAAACATTGTTAAATTGTGTAACTTTATTGGTGACTGTACAACTGGGTAATAAATCCGAGTGGAGTCACTTAGTTAGGTGGTGAGATGTGCGCCCCTGATTGCTTGTTTCGACATACTGAGAACAATATATTGAACATTTTTATTAATCAAGTTGTACCATTCTCCCAATTTGCCGCGACCAGATAAACGGACGTGCTGTTGCGGCAAATTATTTCTCGATCGTTGACTAGGTAACCTAAGCTTAGGAGAATTAATGTCTTACTAGGTCTTGGTGCTGGCGCAAATATGCTGTATTTATAGTGGATAAGTATCAGGGCGGTAGCAAAACGCAAGTGCCACTAAGTTATCCAAACTTCAGGTTAAGTACAATATGAACTTTCTTAAAGATATTTCAGCTGATTTAACTGAAGAAGTTTTTGAAATGGTACTCTCTCATCCAAACATCCGAGTTGAACGAATAGTATCAAACGGTCATACCTCCCCAAGCTCTGGATACTACGACCAAGACGAAAATGAATGGGTATTGGTATTACAGGGCTGTGGTGAATTAACTTTTGAAGGCGATAGCAAGGTAACCTTAAAGGCTGGTGATAGCCTTAATATTCCCGCACATCAAAAGCATAAAGTGAGCTACACCGACACTTCAGAGCCCACTATTTGGCTCGCTATTTTTTATTAAAATGGCATTTACCTCAACTCAGTCTAAATGAAATTAAAGTCGCCAACGAACACTTGGCTATCGTTGGATACTTCAGTAAACCACTCTTTTAGACTCTCAATTGCTGCGGTCGTTTTTGCTGCGACCGTATCGCGGTGCGGTGTCACTGCATACACACTATATTCCCTTAGCGACCAGTCAGGACACAGTCTTTTTAGCCTGCCTGATGAGAGGTGATGCCTAATTTCTGGCTCTGGTAATACGCCATAACCGATGCCATCTAAGGTGAGCTGAATGCAAGCCTGCATATTGTTTACCATAAATCGTGCAGCAGGTAGCGCTACTTGCTGGTGGGTTTGTAGATGGCTTAAATGGTAAGGATTCTGTTTGCTACTAGTATGGCCGATGAGCGCATGTGGCGCTAAGCTATCGGGATGTTCAATATTGAGTTTTGATAAAGGATGATGGCAACTTACGCATGGAATTAGCTGCCAGTCAGCAAGATGACGGGCGATAAGGTTTGAGTCCTGTAAAGGGCCTATACAAATAGCTAAGTCGACGCCTTCAGTGATGATGTCGATGGGCTCGTCGGTTAGGATCAAATCAACTTTGATTTGTGGAAACTGTTCACTTAAGTAACGCAGCGGCTTACTGAGTAACCCTCCTCCAAACCCGATAGGGGCAGAAATCTTCAATATGCCAGATGGCGTATGTTGTAATAACTCGAGTTCATGCTCGGCCTGCTCTGTGGTTTGTAGTATTTGTATCGCAGAGTTGTAATAAATAGTGCCCGCTTCGGTGAGCGTGAGGTTACGGGTATTTCGATTAAATAAGCTCAGACCTATATCTTGCTCCAATTTGCTGATCTGCTGGCTGACAGCCGAGGTGGTCATATGCAATAAGTCAGCGGCTTTACTCATACTGCCAGCTTCTACCGTTTTGGCGAACACTTTGAGTCCGCGAGTCAATTTCTGATTCATTGTTAAGACCTGCTTAAAATACCTTTAAGAAAAACCGCATTGCTCCAAAATACGCAATCATCATACCATTACAAATGAAAATAATTGTTATTTATCTTGTATTCTATCATGGAGGTTTCTCGATGTTGATGGCCTGTCGTAGTTTGGCGCCACTCTCTTTAGCTGTTGCAGCTGCCCTGCCTTTTTCCTCACTTGCACAAAGTGATGCAAAATCAGAAATAAAAGAAGAGGTGGATGTGATCGTCGTATCCGCTTCTGGATTTGAGCAACTGCTAAAAAATGCGCCGGCGTCCGTTAGCGTTATCAATCAAGAAGCGCTTCAGCAGCGCTTTTATCGAGATCTTACTGATGCCATGACAGATGTTCCCGGAGTTGTAGTAACTGGAGGCGGAGACAGGGAAGATATTAGCCTTCGCGGCATGGGCAGTCAGTACACGCTTATTTTAGTCGACGGGCAAAGACAAAGTTCGCGTGAGACTCGGCCAAATAGTGACGGCCCTGGTGTTGAAGGTGCATGGACGCCTCCTGTTGCTGCCATCGATCGTATCGAAGTTGTGCGTGGGCCTATGTCTTCGCTGTATGGCTCTGATGCAATTGGTGGTGTAATTAACATTATCACTAAAAAAACGCCTGAACAGTGGCATGGAGAAGTCAGAGTTGATGCAACCAGCCAGGAGAGCAGCCGCTCAGGTGATATATATCAGGCTAATTTTTTTGCTGCAGGCTCGCTAATCAAAGATACCTTAGGGGTACAAATCTACGGCCAAACTACGCACAGAGACGAAGACGAAATCGTGTCTGGCTTTAGAGGTCGCGATGCCGACACGCTGAAGGTAAAGCTGGCCTACACCCCATCAGATGAACACGAATGGTTATTGGATTATGGCATTGCCTCACAAACGCTTGATGCAACACTCGGTAAAACGGTTGCACCACTTGCACCAGATGAGTCGTGTGGCCGCCGTGGTTGTCCTGAGTCCACTACAACCGAATACGATAGTGAGTCAATCTCTTTGACGCATAACGGTTACTGGTCATTTGGTAGTTCTCGTAGTTATTTAAAACATGAAGAGTTTGACAATAAATCCCGCGAGATGACGGTTAAAAACCTAGATTTCCAGTCTCTTTGGACGTTACCGCTTGGTGAGTCTCATACCAGCTCAATCGGTGTTGCTTATCTTAATGAAGATTTGACCGACAAAACCAGTAATCGCATTAGTGATTTGCAGCAAGTCGACAACGATCAGTGGTCGGTATTTGCTGAGGATGAGTGGCGTATCGTTGAACCATTTGCCCTGACTATGGGACTACGCTACGACAAAGACGGTAACTTTGGCGGCCATCTTAGCCCGCGCTTATACGGTGTTTATACTGCATCAGACGCGGTGACGGTTAAAGGAGGGATATCAACCGGCTTTAGAGCGCCGAACTTACGTCAAAGTACGGCAGCGTGGGGTCAAGTGAGCCGTGGTGGCAATATTTACGGTAATCCAGATTTAAACCCTGAAACTTCGATTAACTATGAGCTAGGTGTGTACGTTGAGCTTGCTAAAGGGGTTAGCACCTCCGCAACGGTATTTTATAACGAGTTTGACGATAAAATTTCACGGGTGTCGTGTCCACTAACTCAATGTACGGACGGCCCTAACGAGTTTGGCTCGTTACCGACAACTTATGTCAACGTTGATGAAGCCGTAACCCAAGGGGGTGAAATTAGCTTCTCGGGTCAATTGACGGAAAAACTAACGCTTAGCGCAAACTATACCTACACAGATTCGGAGCAAAAAACTGGAGTGTACGCTGGTAGCCCATTAAATCAGTTACCTAAACATCTGTTCCAAACGTCGCTTAATTATCAGTATTCGGATGAGCTAAACACGTGGTTACGCTTTCATTATCGTGGTGAAGAAAGCCAGCCGGTAACAGGGCCTTCGCAAAGTAGCTTAGTCGCACCTTCGTACAACCTAACCGATTTAGGTGCAAATTATCAGCTGAACGAAGCGATCAAGCTTGGGTTTGGGATTTACAACCTCTTCGATGAAGAAATTACTGAAGCAGAATACGGCTACTTTGAAGACGGTCGTCGCTATTGGGCTTCATTGGCGTGGAGCTTTTAATGACACGAGTTCGCTCAGTGGCTAAGTCGTCGAATCGACGACTTAAAAAGCTGTTTGATTGGCGCACTTGGCATTGGATGAGCTCTGCCGTGTGTTTGGTGGGCATGCTGCTATTTGCCGTGACTGGGATCACCTTAAATCACGCAAGCCAGATAGAAGCTGCACCTACCACATATGCTAAAGAAGCGGTGCTGCCAAGTGCTCTGTTGACCCAGCTTAACGCGGCAGCAGAGCAAACAGCGCTGCCACGCAGCTTTCAATCTTGGTATCAGTCACACACAGGTACGGCGTTACCTGCACTACAGCAAGTGCAGTGGAGCGAGTACGAATTGTATGTTGCGCTGCCAAGAGCTGGTGGTGATGGCTGGTTTAGCGTCGCCCTTGATAGCGGTGAGTTTTATCAAGAGATCACAGATCGTGGTTGGCTATCATACCTTAACGATCTTCACAAAGGACGTAATACAGGATTTGCATGGCGTATGTTTATTGATGTGTTTTCAGTAGCTTGTATAGTGTTTTCGGTTACAGGATTATGGCTTTTATACAAGCATTCACGAGGAAGAAAGTCGACTTGGCCGCTCGTCGCAGCAGGCTTTGTATTACCTGTTCTAGTCCTGATGGTACCCGTGCACGCTAAAGCTGATGAAGTTGAAATCACTATCCCGCGTTTAAACGTCGCGGAATATCACCCACCTTACATAGCAGTATGGCTGGCGAACAGCAAACAACAGCGAGTTGCCGATATTGCCGTTTGGTATGACGTAAACATGGCGGATAAAGAAGGTGAAAAGTGGCTAAAAGACTTACGCCTATGGTGGCGTAGAAGCGGCCGTAGCCTATCCATGCCTGTAGACGGCGTGACTGGTGCGACAAGGCGTCCAGGTACGGCAAAGATTGATTTAGCCCCTTGGCGCAACGAGTTTAAAGCTTTACCTGCGGGTGAGTACACGCTGTTTGTCGAGGCTGCTCGTGAGCTTGGAGGTCGTGAAGTATTGAAACTGCCAGTGACCTTACCTATCACTGCACCTGTCACTGTGATTGCAGAAGGTAAATCTGAACTCGCTACAACAATTTTAACAATGGAGCCTTAATCGTGAAAATTTCAACGTTAGTTTCTGGTGTCTTAGTTGCCTTAGCCGCATATAGCCCGTTAAGTGAAGCGCACCGAGTATGGATCAAGCCAAGTACCACCGTGGTGTCTGGTGACAGCGAATGGATCACGTTTGATGCTGCCATCGCCAATGGGATCTTTAACCCAGATCATTATGCTTATCCACTAGAGCGTCTATCTGCACTGTCTCCTTCTGGTAGCAAGGTCGAACTTAAGAACGCCGCAAAACTTAAGTATCGCAGTGTATTTGACATTGAGCTCAATCAGCAAGGCACTTACAAAGTGTTTAATCAAAGTCGCTCGCTGGTGGCGCGCTGGACTGATGAAAACGGTAAAAAGCACTACTGGCCAGGACGCGGAAAAACTGGCTCAGTAGAGGCCTTTAATAAAGAAGTACCAAAAACGGCAAAAGATTTAAGTGTGACCGACGTTGCAAGACGATTAGAAGTATTTGTAACTTTGGGGGCACCCAATAACACTGCGCTTAAGCCAACGGGCAAAGGGCTAGAACTAAACCCGGTAACTCACCCTAATGACTTGTACACCGGTGAACCCATTACCTTGCAATATACGATGGATGGTGAACCTGCCAAGGATGCAGAAGTGATAGTGGTACGCCAAGATGAAAAGTACCGTGACAACAGTCAACCAAGCAAATATACAACGAATGCCAAAGGTGAAGTGACGCTAACGCTATCTGAGCCAGGTATGTATTGGTTTGAAGTGGAATATGAAGACGACAAAGCACAACTACCTGCTACAAAGCGTGCCGGCAGCTATGTCACTACCCTTGAGGTATTACCGTTTTAACCCATGGTCCCCATGTGGTTTGAGACGTGCAGTCGTCTCAGCCCATTTAATTTAGTGGTCATAACAGAGACGCCACTAAGTGCCCAAAGGGGGAGGCGTTCCTTCCTCCCCCTTTTCTTCCTTAGTTGACTATTGCTCACACAGCGGTAGTGCTTTTATGTTGGTAAGTTGAGCGCAAAAATGCTCATTGTGAGAGACCAGTATAAATCCACAAGGAAGCTGATTGAGCATGATAGCCAGCTCCTGCTGTGCTTCTAAGTCGAGGTGATTGTCGGGTTCATCAAGCAGTAAAAAACCTTGCAGTTGCACTACTAACACAATCGCGGCTTTCATTTTTTCACCACCACTTAGTTTCATGATAGGCGAAGATATTTTATCTAATTTAAGGCCAACGCTTGCAAAGCTGGTGATGATATTATGATGTGGTGTATCAAGTAAGCGCACGGCAATGTCTAAAATACTATTGCCTTGCTCAAGCCAAGCACAATGCTGATCTAAGTAAATACATGTTGTGGGGCGCTGAATTTCTCCACGCTTTAACTCTAGCTTACCGGCAAGGGTTTTAAGCAAAGTGGATTTTCCGATGCCGTTATCTCCTGTTACTCTGAGTTTTTGTGTTGTATCCGCAAAAAGGTTTAGTGTCTTTTCTGGTCCAAAGCACAGTTCGGCTTCACATAAGCGGATTTTTTCTTTCGCTCTAGTAGTGGTATTAAAGTGAAACTGCTGTTTGTCTTCTCGATAATACACTGCACTTTCTTTCACTCTATCTTGAGCTTGCTGAATTTTATGGGTTTGTCCGGCATGACGCTTACTTCCTCTGTCTGACTTAAAGTCAGCAACCAGTTTACTTTGGCTACCAGCGCGCACTTGTGCTTTCCCTTTATTGGCTTGCCTTTGATATTGTAAACCCACTGCAATCAAAGCATGTTTAAGTGCTTTTTGCTCTGCGCGATTTGCTAAATGCTGTTGTTTTTGTCGGGTCTGGGTTTGAAGTAACGCCTCTTTAAAAGCGTTAAATCCATGTGAGTGATGAGTTAGTTCCCCCTGTTTTAGGTGAAGTATATGGTCGGCTTCATCCAATAAAATGGGATCGTGTGTGACGACAACCACACCATGTTTGTGGTGCTTTAGCTGTTCAGCTAACCAGTGCTTATTGTTGCTGTCCATATGATTGCTCGGCTCATCCAGTAATAGAATTGCTGGCTGGGATTGTAATACTTCGATATAGGCTCGCATTTTTGCCCCTGGACTTAGCTGCGTAAAGGGGGTTTCCAAAGTGAGTTCTAGCGGCGCAAGTGCTGCTTGCCAAGTTGATTCTAGCTGCCAATCATCTGCGATTAAGTCAAAATCGTGCTCAGAGGCTAACCCCTGATGGGCGCGATGCAGTGCTGCTAATTTTTCTTCAAGCCCAAGTAGCTCTGAAACGTGACTAAAACGGGTATTCGAATCTTGTGGAAGATAAAAGGACTCCCCCTGAGTCAGGCGCTCGCCCGAGGTTAGAGGCTGTTCACCGGATAGGGCTTTGAGTAAGTGTGATTTGCCCGCCCCATTAGGGCCTGTTATCGCAATAAATTGTCGCTCTATTGTTAAGTCGACATCGCAAAATAAACATTGGCCATTTGCAAGGATAAAACTTGCCTGCTTTAACTGTATCCAAGGCATAATTACTGCTCCTAGTTGCAGCAGTGCAAAAGGCTAAAGGCTAAAGGCACAAAGACTCGTAAAAGCCATAAACAGTAAAATAGAAAATGAGAGTCTATAGATTAGTCTGAGAAGCCTCAACGATAACCATAAGCCTTGCACTGAAAATTAATAATAAGTTCGTCAGTTACAAAGGGCTTAGTTGTTCATTGTAATGGCAGCTCCTAATAAGGGGAAAGTGGACGAATATAAATAGTACTCAAACGATATTTTGCAGACACTTAGATAAATGTCAAGAGCTTGATAGTATGCCTAGTCAAAAGGTTGTGATATTACACAGTAAGGCGCTTGCAGACACTACCTGATGTTAATAGTTTGTATTTCCCTTTTGACTAATTAGTAGGAACTGTATATTTTAAATTGATTGCTAATACGGAGAAGGGATCTGATGAAAGCAATTGCAGGAAAGGAAAGTGCTGTGAGCTTTATCGAAAATTATGAATTTGATGAGGCTGTGCTCGCGTGGTTTGATTGGCATGTGGAAACTCATTTTGGGCAAAGGTTATCTGAAAAGGAAATACAAGTAGTTGTTGAAGGGTTAAAAGACTACTTGATATTTACCATCATTTCGCCTCATAAAGTGGCCGCTGCAAGCAAGCTGGTTGACGAACTGTTTCATGCTTTTATTTTACATACACATCAATACGCGTCCTTTTGCGAGGGGGTTGGGCAGTTTATTCACCACTACCCAGTGCGCAAGCGCGAAGTACGTGGTCATCAAACTCCATTAGAAAATATCGAATATAACGAGCATTATCAGGCAATTATTAGAACATACTGTCTTGCTTGTCAGGCTTCAGACCTAGATCCCCTCACAACAACGCAAGTCCCTTATTTATTTCAAGTTGACTCACTGTTACCAAAAGAACATGCGGTCTTGTTTGATATTCAGTTTTTTCAATCTGTGCTACCAAAACTTGGGGCGCACCATTTTATGATCAACGAGTAAAGGAGATATACATGTCATATTTAAAAAATCGAGCAAAAAGTAACAAAGCGGCTCATGCTCAAGTAGTGATAGAATTAGTAAAAGCTGAGAAGTTTGCAGACGTTTGTTTAGCTGGTGTATGGCCTAGAAAGTAAACGCTTTGAGTTTAAAGCAAGCTTATTTTTATGGACATACTCGAAAAAATTGTAGCCCTAGAACAAGGGCTACATACACCGCAAATGCGCAGTGATATTGAACGGATCTCGGATTATATTCACGATGAATTTTATGAAGATGGCCTATTTAGCAAAGGGATGACCAAAGCTGATATTCTAACGGGGTTAAAGCATGAAGACCTTAGCAAGCATAAAATAGTCAGTGAGGATTATAAATTGGTGTCTCAGAGTCGTACACAGGTGATCATTACATACATCTCAGCACTTGAGAGTGCTCTAGGTGAGAGATCATACCATGCCCAGAGGCACTCTACTTGGTGTCGCTGCAGTGATGATAAGTGGCGTCTGATAAGTCATAGTGCAACATTGATATAGTCACATAATGTGTTCATCTAATACCAATTAGCCTTAATACTTGCTGCGTTTGAAGGAGTAAAGTTGATGCTAACAGCGTTAAAAATTTCTTATTTAAACTGAGTTCTGTTTAATCAATAACTGGAGTATAAAAATGAGCAAAGTAGCTAAATATAAGCGCTTTAGGCAAGAGCTGGGGCAATTGCTTGCACAATACAAAGGCTATGGGTTTGTACTTGGTTTTCTGCTAAACCTCAGTATTTGGCATATCGCATCTCAGTTTGTTGCTGCTCCCTTTGTCTCCAACTTTTGGAATCAAGTGTTTGTTTCCTTGCTCTTTTCTGCGGTTTTTTGCCTGCGTGCAGAGCGAAAACTAACTTAATTTGTTTACCGAAAAGAAAGGCACAACACTCATGTGCCTTTTTACTACAGCGCAGCTACAAACAATATTGTGAAATGATCTTATACACTTGGTTGATATTGTCGCCTGCTTTAAATTCTTTACTAATTGGTGTTGGATCTGAGCCGATCCAAATTTTTAATTCCGCATCAAGGTCGAAGTGACCCGCAGATTCCTTGCTGTACTTCGTAATTTTGCTATACGGGATGCTGAGCATTTCTACTTTGCTACCAGTCATGCCTTGTTTGTCGATTAAAATTAGGCGTTTATTGGTAAAAATAAATAAGTCGCGGATCACCTTGTAAGCTTGTGCAACTTCTTCTCCGGTGATAAGTGTATCTTCTAATAACTTATCAACTTCGTTACTGTCTACTTCGCTCGCATTACCAAGTAAACCACTTAATAGTCCCATTATTCTTCTCCGTTTGATTTAAATTGCTCTTAGGCTGAACACACAATAGTTATCATTGCTAAGTGAATTAATGATGAAAGTGACAAAACCAGCATAGAAAAGCACGCTGATTTTGCCAAATTAATAACCCGAGTTTAGCGTAATAAGTTAGCTTATATCTCTTATCAAACAAATTTTGCCATCGCGAAAAGCAAACTCTGAGCGGCCTTGCAAGGAAATGCTTTGCCCTGCTTTCATGCCATTGGCTAAGTCTTGGGCTAATTTTGCTTTGTAGGTCACATCAACAATAAACAGATCGTTGTCTTGCGTGGCGGCGGTTAAAGATTGAGTGCGTTCAGAAAATACCTTTGCGGACTGATTTGCTAAGTCAGCAAACTCCATTTTACTGGTTGTACGTGTTGTAATTTCACCATTGGCGAGGTTTTCAAACACAACATCATCGGTGAGCAGGGTTAACATTCCCTCTATATCAAATTGATTGTAGGCTGAGATATAGTTTTTAACTAAGGTTTCCATCGTTCCTCCTTGGTATATCAGGATAATAACTCAGTTATAATAACTTAGATCGGTTTGTTCAATTTCGCACACTCTTTTTACCACTTTGTGCTGTGCCATCAGCCGCATAAATCGTCCCAAATTAACATAGTCCTTTGGCGCGGTATTGAATCCACTTGCCCAATGAGCCAACATAAATAAATAATAATCACAAAGCGTGAGCTGCTCACCAACTAAGTAGGTATGTGTTGCTAACTGCTTGTCGATGAGTGCAAACATGTCGCCGACTCGTTGCTCAGCGACTTGAGACATAGTCTTATTGTTCTTTGGTGACAGCTGATACTTTTCAGGATAAAAATACAGCATGAGCTCTGGCTGAACTGTGGTGGTTAAATAAAAAAGCCACTGATAAAATGTGGCTCGCTGTGAGGTTGGGATGAGCTGGCCTTCAGGGTGCTTTTCGCATAAATGCAAACAAATTGCTGCACTTTCAAAGATGACCTCATCGCCGTCGACTAATGTTGGGATCCGTCCTGTTGGGTTGAGTTCTAAATAGGTCGTAGACTTGTGTTGTTGTGTTTTTCTATCGACTAAGAGCAGTTTTTTCTCTAGTTGTAGGTGCTCAAGTACAAGGTGTGGTGCCCAACTGGCATTACGCGGATAGTAATACCAATTTGACTTAATACTTGCTCAATTTGAAGGAGTAAATCTGACGCTAACAGCGTTAAAAATTTCTCATTTAGAACAACTAAATAGTAAAATTTTTGCCTCGTTATCGACAAGATTTTCTTGCCTCAAAATAGACCACTTAATTAAGAAAATTGGTATAAAATAACTGATACATCTTTTGCTATTCCTTGATGCTACTTTTAATTTGCGTGTGGCTGGTTTTCATCCCGATAGTTACAACTTTTACAGAGGCTGTAAACCATTATTTTGCTTTTAGCAGGGAGAATTAAAAATGTATATTGGCAAGCTATCTGAGCTAACTGGGTTGTCAGCCAAAGCTATTCGCTTTTACGAAGAGAAAGGGCTTATTCCTACGCCTGAGCGAGTTGGTAAGTATCGTGTTTATTCGCAAGTGGATGTCGACCTGCTGTTGTTAATAAAAGAAGCAAAGTTGCTTGGGGTGTCGATTAAGCAATTACAGCAGGTGATTAAAATTGCAGGGCGGCAAGTTAACTGGTTCGAAATCAACACATTTCTAGTCGAACTTAAAGCTGCTTTCATAAAGCAAATTACAGAGCTTCAGCAAAAGATACAGCGTATTGAACACTGCATCGTATCGCTCGATGAATGTCCACAGTTAACACCATGGCAGCCACAGGTAGAGTAACTTGACTCTCCCGTTAAGGGGAGACAGTACAATCGTTTCTTAGTCACTGGATAAGGAAACGAAAATGAAAAAGATACTGTTACTGAATGGTAATCCCAAAAACAAAAGCCTGTGTCATGCGCTCACCACAAGTTACGCTAGAGCAGCAAGCACTCAACATCAAGTGCGTAGAATGGACCTCCATGAGATGCACTTCGAAGTCAATTTGATGTATGGCTATGAAGCGAACCAAGTTGTAGAGCCATGCCTACAGCAATTCCAACAAAACCTACTGTGGGCAGAGCATATTGTAATAGTAAGCCCACTTTGGTGGCTGGCGTTACCAGCTAAGCTTAAAGGGCTAATCGATAGGACATTACTCCCCGGGTTTGCTTTTAAATACAGTGAAACAGGTACTGAAGTTGAAAAGCTTTTACCGAATAAAACAGCAAGAGTTATTCTAACCTCTGACGCGCCGCAAACGCATTTGGAACAGGCTGCTGAAGGACTAATTACTCAGCTTACACATGGAACGCTCGGGTTTTGTGGCATAGCACCAACGCAATACACGTTATTTGGCCCTGCCCATTTGGCAACTTCAGAGGTCATTGATAACTGGCTAAGTGAAGTGACAAGCTTAGCCGTACGGGGGGAGTGAATAAGAAAACATAACTTCTATTACTAAGCTTATTTTAAATCAAAATTTGCAACGCCGAATGTTGCTATCTTTTACATTAAGATGGCAACTTGGGCGAAGTGTATGCGAATTTGGAGTTTATTGCTTTTTGCGTTTCCATTATTGGGAATTGCAAATGAACCAATTTTGCCACTTGAGCCTATAACGGGGCTTAATGCGGATAAAGTAAGCTTAGGTAGAGCGCTTTTTTTTGATAAGCGACTTTCTCGAGGAGATCAAGTCAGTTGTGCATCATGCCACCAATTGCCCAGTCATGGTGCAGATGTAAAGCCCCTTTCCAGAGGAGTTAATAACGCGCTCGGTGAGCTAAAAACTCCCACTGTTTACAATGCCGCTTTAAATATTCGTCAAGCGTGGGATGGCCGCGCACAATCGCTGTATGATCAGGTTGACTCTCCTATCTTAAACCCAAAAGAACATGATATGACTTGGCCAGAAGTCGTCGCTAAGTTAAATCAAGATAAAGTGTTGGTCGCACAGTTTGCTAAAGTGTACTCGCGAGGAATAACCCCGCACACAGTAAAAGATGCGATAGCGACTTTTGAAGAGTCGTTAATTACGCTCAATGCACCGTTCGATTTATGGCTCAAAGATAGCAGCGTAAAATTACCTGAGTCGGTAATCGCGGGCTACGAGCTATTTAAGCGCTATGGTTGTATTAGTTGTCATCAGGGACGTAATGTTGGCGGTAATATGTTTGCCAGAATGGGTACGTTTGGTGATTATTTTGGCGATAGGAATACACCAATTAAAAAAGCGGATTTTGGCCGTTTTAACGTTACTGGAAATGAGCAAGATCGCTTTGTGTTTAAGGTGCCGAGCTTGCGACTCGCGAGCAAACAAGCGTACTTTTTTCATGACGGTAGTCATACAAGTTTAGAGTCGGCAATCGAGGCAATGGCCAGGTACCAGCTTGGCAGAAAAATCCCTGACACAGACATGCAGAAGTTAGTTGCATTCATTAATAGTTTAGCTGGACATCATCACGAAATGGATTTGGAAAGACAAAATGAGGAATAAAGCTTTTATTGGTGTACAAGCATTATTGCTGTGTGCACCGATTGCGCTTTTTGCGTATTTTTACTCGCAACAAGAAATAAATAGTCATGTGCATCAAGCTCGAGTTTCACTATTGATTGAAGCAAAAAGCATAGATGCCAAACTTGATGCAGCGGTACTGCAAATGTTGAGTGCGCAGCTCAATCAATATGATGAGTTAGCGCAACTTGCACACGCCATTGATGAGCTAAACACAACCCAGAAGCATGAGCTATTTAACCATACAGATCCAGATGTACTGCGGCAATATGAAGCGTATCGGGCGTTATTGAGTGAAAAAGTATTACAAGTTGAGTCGATAAAAACAGCTGCTGCCAGTATTAAAAACAGCTTGCTCTACCTTCCTGAGTTAGTGAAAGAGCTCGAACAAAGCGACCCCGAACTTGCAACAAAGGCTAATCGAGCGCTTGCAAATTTAATGCTTGGGCAGCTATATGAATTTGCTATTGAATCTATCCCACATATTCCATCTGAAAGTGACGTAGCAAAGCTAATTTATCAGCATTTTAATGTCGCGGTGACAAGGAGTGTAGAGTTAAAGCAGGCAAGGCAACGGTTTCTCAATTTACCCAGTAGCGATACTTTCACTGCGCTTTACAGTAGTTACAATCGTTACCATAGCCAGACATTAGAAAAAGCCAAACAACAAAATGAACTACTATTGACGCTGGCAATTGTGCTGTTCTTATTGCTTATTGTGTTTGCAAATCGTTTATATGCAGCTAAACATAAAATTCTAAGCACCAGCAGAACATTATCTGACGCTGTTGCGCGCCTGACGGAGGGGTTTGCATTATTTAGCCGCTCTGGCAATTTACTGCTTTGTAATAGCGCTTGGTGTGAACACTTTGCTGTTGAAGACCAATCTTCCATGCCCCGTAAACTAGAACAATGGCAGCATCAATTTGGTGACATATTCAACGCTGACTCCAATTTACATCAAACAGCTTTGGGTACTTGGCTTCAAATAAAGCAAACAAAGACGCACAATAATGGGCAAGTATTTGTCAGTGTTAATGTATCCCCCTTTAAACAAGCTGAAGAAGAGCTAAGAAAGTGGGGCCATGCAATTGAACAAAGTCCTGCTTCTATCATTATTACCGATCCAAGAGCTCGAATTGAGTATGTGAACCCTAAGTTTGAGCAAGTAACAGGTTACTCACTTGCGGAAATAAAAGGTCAGACACCGAAGGTGTTGGGGTCTAAACAAGGCTTTACAGACTACAAAGCACTGTGGCGAACTATCAAGCAAGGTAAAGTTTGGCGCGGAGAGTTTTTTAATCGTCGTAAGTCAGGTGATTATTATTGGGAATATGCCTCAATTTCTCCGATTAAGAATCAGCAAGGGGAAATAATTAATTTTATCGCGATTAAAGAAGACATAACCGCACAGAAAAGTGCAAGCGCACAGCTCAAAACTGCGGCAGCGGTTTTCAATGCGACGCAAGAAGGGATCATGACAACAAATGCTAAGTTGGAGATCACAGCCGTCAACCCCGCATTCACCAAAATCACAGGATACGAAGAACATGAAGTATTAGGCCAACGGCCAAATATTCTGAGTTCAGGAAAGCATGACAGACATTTTTATGACCAAATGTGGAGTACGCTGAATACCCAAGGTCAATGGGCAAGCGAAATATGGAATAAGCGCAAAGATGGTACGCTGTATCCAGAATGGTTAGCGATTAGTGTGGTTTATGACGATAAAGGATTTGTACAGCAGTATGTGGCTATTTTGTCTGATATGACAGAGCGTAAAGCCCAAGAAGAACAAATTGAATACCAAGCCTATTATGATGTGCTAACCGGATTGCCAAATCGAACGTTGTTACTTGAACGAATTGAGCAAGACATCAAAAGAATGAGTCGCACAAAACATCAAAGTGCGGTGCTATTTATTGATTTAGATAGATTTAAACGCATCAACGATACCATGGGGCACGAAGCGGGTGATGTATTGCTTATCTCTGTTGCAAAACGGTTAAATGAATTACTGCGCAAAAGCGACACATTAAGCCGCTTTGGCGGTGATGAATTTGTGCTGCTGCTTAGCCAAATTACACACCCAGATCACGCAGCACAAGTTGCCGACAAAATCGTCAAGGCATTGAGTGAGCCCTTTGTCATTAATGGGTTTGAGGTTTTCACTGGCGCAAGTATTGGGATCGCAATTTTACCAGGTGATGCAAAAGATCAAAAAGAGCTGCTAAGGCTGGCAGATTTAGCGATGTATAAAGCCAAAGAGGCTGGGCGGAATCAGTACCATTTCTTTGCGCAAGAGATGCAGCAGCAGGTTAATCGCCGAGTTGAATTAGAACAACATCTGCGAGTGGCGTTAGAACATAAAAAGCTCACCGTACATTATCAGCCCATAATAGATATTGTGACAGGCCAACTATATGGCGTAGAGGCCTTAATGCGTTGGCCGACTGATTTTGGTCAATATATCTCACCCGCAGAATTTATTCCTGTGGCTGAAGAAAGTGGTCTGATAGCACCTTTGGGGGAGTGGCTATTAGGACAGGCCTGTGGAGATATTCGTAGGCTTAATAAAGCCATCGGACTCAATTGCTACCTGACGGTAAATGTATCGAGTCAACAATATCGGTTAGGCTTTAATGCCACTATTATTAAGCAAATTATGCAGCAATCAGGGTTTCATCCTGAAAATCTGACCCTTGAAATTACCGAAAGCATATTATTAGAAGACGATAAAGCCGTTACTGAGTGGTTACAAAGTTTGCGAGCAACTGGCGTGAATTTAGCCATTGATGATTTTGGAACGGGTTATTCTTCGCTGAGTTACCTCAAACGCTTTCCAATCAATACATTAAAGATAGACAGAGGGTTTATTCAAGATATTGATCAAAACCAAGATGCCGCGGTTTTAGTCAATGCAATATTGTCTATGGCAAAAAGTCTTTCATTAAAGGTGATTGCAGAAGGTGTAGAGCAGCAAGGTCAGCTGGACAGTCTAAAAAACTTGGGGTGTCAGTATGTTCAAGGGTACTTATATGCAAAACCAATGGCAATTGAGGGCTTGATCGAATGGGTCGAGCGCTTCACGCTGATTTCAGAGCGAACCTGCCATAAGTTGTGGTTGGATTAAAAGGTTTTATTGGGGGAAGTATTTATATAATTAATTGTGAATATTTAGACCTTGGCTGACACATTTTTGTATATTTGCAATGTGTTAGTTGAGGTTTCAGATGAACAGAAAAGAAGAACAAGAAGTTAGACGTAAGCTTAAGATATTAAATCACGCGAAAGAAACCAGAAACGTTAGTAAAACCTGCCGCTATTGGGGATATCCAGAGATACGTTTTATCGTTGGAAAAAAGATTATGCAGCTAAAGGAGAAGCAGGTCTAATTAACTCCAAGCCATGCCCTGAAAACCCAGCTATTCGAGTTGACCCTATCATCGAAGAAAAAATCTTATATCTGCGTAAGAACTATCACTTTGGGCAAGCTAAAATCAGTTGGTATTTGGCTCGATATCATGGACTTAAAGTCTCTATCTCAGGTGTTTATAGTGTGTTTTGTAGGCATGGGCTTAATCGCCTACCTCAGAACTTAAAAACTCGGCAAGTTAAGTCCGTAAAACGATATGAGAAACAAGTTCCGGGTCACCATGTTCAAGTAGACGTAAAATTTCTTACCTTCAAAGATAAATCGGGTAAAAAAGTTCGTAGATTCCAATATACGGCTATCGATGATGCTACACGTATCAGAGCATTAAAAGTCTATGAAAAACACAACCAAGCATGTGCTATCGACTTTATTGATTACGTTGTTGATAAGTTTCCTTTCCGCATAAAAATGATACGTACAGATAACGGTCACGAGTTCCAGTCTAAGTTTCATTGGCACTGTGAAGACCTTGGTATGCAGCATATATATAAAGCCTGCTAGCCCCAATCTCAATGGTAAAGTTGAGCGCTCTCACCTGACTGATAAACGAGAATTCTATCAGCTATTAAACTATAAAGGAGATGTTGATTTAGAAGCTAAATTGGCTGAATGGGAGGCGTTTTACAACTACCATAGGCACATGGTGGCTTGAAAGGGAAAACGCCTTATGAGATTCTAGTTTCGAAAATGAGAGCTTGATCATGGCTTGTCAGCCGAGGTTTAGAGAGCCACAGATTACGCCAAAATCGTTTGGTACTTATACCGTCAGTATCCCTTGGTAATCACACTAATTCAGTTTAGAGTTAGTTGAATTAGTTCAGACAAGATCTGACATTTTGATTTGAAAAATTGAGAGTTACCCGTTTTGATAAAGGTGTCGAATCTTTGCTCAAAACAACTAAGGAGTAACTCTCATGTTACATACTAACAATCCAATCATTAAACACAAAGCTGGCTTACTTAATTTAGCGGAGGAATTAGGTAACGTTTCTAAAGCCTGTAAAGTTATGGGCGTCTCACGAGATACATTTTATCGCTATCAGGAATTAGTTGAAGATGGTGGTTTGGATGCTCTAGTAAATAAAAGCCGTAGAGCACCAAATATAAAAAATCGAGTTGATGATGAGACTGAAA